>NZ_SCRP01000034.1 GCF_004298475.1 Paraburkholderia sp.
TTCGACGTGACGGTCGAGGCTGTTGTACGAAGCGTTGAGCTCGCCATCCTCGAACCACGTGTAGAACGGCGCGTTCGATTCGTCGAGCACCTTCGAGAACGGCTTGTGCCAGCTCAGGGTTTCGCGTGCGAGACGCGCCCAGAAGCCCTCGTAATCGCGCTCGGCTTCCGCGCACAGTGCGTTGTAGGCATCCATGCCCGACACCGTCGCATTCGCCACCATTTGTGCCGATGGCGCAAAAACGCGGTGCTCTTGAAGAACCGATTCAATCGTTGTCATCGAGGACTCCTCCGTGAAATGAAACGTCAAACTTATGGGCACGCGCAGCAACTTTCGTGCGCGGGCCGTCTCCGAACGCCGCCTCGCCTTGCGAGCGGCTCTATTGTTGCTGGCACGCGTGTCGTCGCCTTGACATGTGCCCCTTCTGCAGACCGTTTTGCGCGGACCGCTGCGGCAGCGCAGCATGGCTGGACACGGCACGCGGCCCGCCGTGCGAGCGAACAAGGTTAAGCGCGGCAACTTACCCTCCACTTACGCGCCCACCTCTTCGAGGAAAAATCCTGCACGTGACGCACCGACAGGCCGGCACTTAGAATGCTAACCGACCTGTGCGCCCGGATTCCAGCTTGAATCGCTACTCTCTTTTCCTCGTCGCCGCGATGCTCCTCGTCGGCAGCAACGTCGGCATCGGCAAATCGATCGTTTCGTTCGTCCCCGTTCCGCTCTTTGCGCTGCTGCGTTTCGTCGTCGCCCTCGCGGTGCTCTGGCCGCTCCTGCGCGCAGCGAAGATGCGGCGCGTCAAGCGCGGCGAATGGATCAATCTCTTCCTTCAGGCACTCTTCGGTACATTCGGGTTTACGCTGCTTATGCTCGGCGGCGTGCATCGCACGAGCGCGGTTGCCGCGGGGGTCATCACGAGCACCATCCCCGCAATCGTCGCACTGTTCTCCTGGCTCTTCCTGCGCGAGCGGCCCGATTCACGTGCATTCGTGTCGATCGCGCTCGCCATCGCGGGCATCGCCGTCGTCAACTTCGCACATCCCGACAACCCCGTCGGCAGCGACAGCGCACCGCAATCGCTTGCCGGCAACCTGATGGTGCTCGGCGCCGTGTGCTGCGAATCGCTCTATGTGATTCTCTCGCGGCGTCTCACACAAACGCTCGAAGCCATCGATATCTGCGCGTACACACATCTTTTCGGCCTTCTGCTGATGCTGCCCGTGGGTCTGCCCGACGCACTGTCGTTCGATTATTCGAGCGTGCCGCCCGGCATCTGGGGGCTCTCGCTCTGGTATGCGCTCTCCGCGAGCGTGTTCTCGTTCTGGCTCTGGATGAAGGGAATCCGTCATGTGGCGGGCAGCGTCGCGGGGGTGTTCACCGCCGTGCTTCCCGTGGCGGCGGCGATCTACGGGATCGCGTTTCTCGGCGAGCGGCCCACGCCCGCCCACGGAATCGCGCTCGCCTGTGTGATCGGCGGCATCGCACTCGCGAGCCTCAAGACGAAGCGCGTGCCGCCCGTCTCGTCCTGAGGCGCGGCACGGCGCGGCATGCCGCGCCGCCCGTCCCGAGACGGCCCAGGCCGCCGACGCTGTACAATAGCGCGCCCGGTCCATGCGGCGCGCACCCGCCGGCGGCGCCCTGTTGCGTTGCTGTGTGATGCGTGCGCGGCGCGGCGGCCCCGCCCGTAATTCGCCATCGTCACTGCCCATGTCCGCTGCACATCCACGACCGCCTCACGCGGGTCAAGCTCCGCGCCGCCCGCACCTCCTGCCGCGCGTCATCTTCATGAGCCGCTGGCTCCAGGTGCCGCTCTATCTCGGCCTCATCGTCGCGCAGATTGTCTACGGCGTGCTGTTCCTGAAGGAAGTCTGGCACCTCGTCAGCCATGCGACATCGCTCGACGAAACGAGCATCATGCTCGCCGTGCTCGGCCTGATCGACGTCGTGATGATCTCGAATCTGCTCATCATGGTGATCGTCGGCGGCTATGAGACGTTCGTCTCGCGCATGGGCCTCGAAGGGCACCCCGACGAGCCCGAATGGCTCGATCACGTGAATGCCGGCGTGCTCAAAGTGAAGCTCGCCATGGCGCTCATCAGCATTTCATCGATTCATCTGCTGAAGACCTTCATCAATCCGGATGCGGTTTCCGCGCACACCGTGTTGTGGCAGGTGATCATTCATATCTCGTTCCTCGCATCCGCGCTGATCATGGCGTGGATCGACCGCCTCACCACGCACACGCATCCCCATCATTTCGAGGCACTGGCCGCGCGGCATCCGGCGCCGGAGACCGTCGCTGCCGAATGAAGCAGCACCCATAACACGCGATAACACGATTACTCCCCCGCACTCACTGAAGCCAGCCATGACCGTCATTAAACAGGAAGACCTGATCCAGAGCATCGCGGATTCGCTGCAGTACATCAGCTACTACCATCCGCAGGACTACATCGAAGCGCTCGGCCGCGCGTACGAGCTCGAACAGAGCCCCGCCGCGAAGGACGCCATCGCGCAGATCCTCACGAACAGCCGCATGTGCGCCGAAGGCCACCGCCCGATTTGCCAGGACACCGGCATCGTCACGATTTTCGTGAAGGTCGGCATGGACGTGCGCTGGGACGGCGCCACGATGAGCCTCACGGACATGATCAACGAAGGCGTGCGCCGCGGTTATACGCACCCGGACAACGTGCTGCGCGCGTCGATCGTGAACCCGCCCGAAGGCGCCCGCAAGAACACGACCGACAACACCCCGGCCGTGATCCACTACGAGATCGTGCCGGGCGACAAGGTCGACGTGCAGGTCGCAGCCAAGGGCGGCGGCTCGGAGAACAAGTCGAAGTTCGTGATGCTGAACCCGTCGGATTCGATCGTCGACTGGGTACTCAAGACCGTGCCGATGATGGGCGCGGGCTGGTGCCCGCCGGGCATGCTCGGCATCGGCATCGGCGGCACCGCTGAAAAGGCGATGCTGATGGCGAAGGAATCGCTGATGGAGCCGGTCGACATTCAGGACATCATCGCGCGCGGCCCGAAGGACTGGATCGAAGAACTGCGCGTTGAACTGCACGAGAAGGTGAATGCACTCGGCATCGGCGCACAGGGTCTGGGCGGCCTCGCCACCGTGCTCGACGTCAAGATCATGGCTGCGCCCACGCACGCGGCGTCGAAGCCCGTCGCGATGATCCCGAACTGCGCGGCGACGCGCCACGCACACTTCGTGCTCGACGGCTCGGGCCCGGCGAAGCTCGAAGCGCCCTCGCTCGACGCCTGGCCGAAGGTCAACTGGACGCCGAACACCGAAACCAGCAAGCGCATCGACCTCAACACGCTCACGCCGGAAGAAGTCGCTTCGTGGAAGCCGGGCCAGACGCTGCTGCTCTCGGGCAAGATGCTCACGGGCCGCGACGCCGCGCACAAGCGCATCGCCGACATGCTCGCGAAGGGCGAGAAGCTGCCCGTCGACTTCACGAACCGCGTGATCTACTACGTCGGCCCGGTCGATCCGGTGCGCGACGAAGTGGTCGGCCCGGCCGGTCCCACGACCGCCACGCGCATGGACAAGTTCACCGAGATGATGCTCGCGCAGACGGGCCTCATCTCGATGGTCGGCAAGGCCGAGCGCGGTCCGGTCGCCATCGAGGCGATCAAGAACCACAAGGCCGCGTACCTGATGGCCGTGGGCGGCGCGGCCTACCTCGTGTCGAAGGCGATCCGCGGTGCGAAGGTGCTCGCGTTCGGGGATCTCGGCATGGAAGCCATCTATGAGTTCGACGTTCAGGACATGCCGGTGACGGTTGCCGTCGATTCGTCGGGCACCTCGGTCCACCAGACCGGCCCGAAGGAATGGCAGGCGAAGATCGGCAAAATTCCGGTCGCAGAGGTTTGATGCGCGCGGTAAGCGCATGAATCGCGTGATTCGCATGATTCGGATCGGCTTGCGCCGCACCGATGAGAAAAGCCGGGGCCGGTCGTGAACCGTGCCCCGGTTTTTTTTCTGCGGTAACGCGAGCCGCTTCGAGACTGATTCTCACCTGATGCTCATGCGCCGCGCGGCGGGAATGCGCTCCGGATTTCGTCTTGGCATTTGCCCGTGCAGCGTTTATTGTTCATGACCAGAGTCCGGCCACCAAGGAAGGAAAACATCATGCAAGGCGACAAGAAGGTCATCGAATACCTGAATGCGCAGCTCAAGAACGAGCTGACCGCCATCAATCAGTACTTCCTGCACGCCCGCATGTACAAACACTGGGGGCTCGACAAGCTCGGCAAGCACGAATACGACGAATCGATCGGCGAAATGAAGCACGCCGACATGATCATCGAGCGCGTGTTCGTGCTCGACGGCCTGCCGAACCTGCAGGATCTGCACAAGCTTCTGATCGGCGAGGAAACCCGCGAAATCCTCGAATGCGATCTGAAACTCGAACAGATTTCCCAGGCCACCTGCAAGGAAGCGATCGTCTATTGCGAGTCCGTGCGCGACTTCGTCTCGCGCGAGATCTTCGTGACGATCCTCGACGACACCGAAGAGCACATCGACTGGCTCGAAACCCAGCTCGATCTCATCGACAAGGTCGGCATCCAGAACTACCAGCAGTCGGGCATGGGTTCGGTAGAATCCTGATCGCCGTCTTGCTGTCACGACGCATCCGCACATTTCGCGGATGCGTCACTACTTACTATCCTGCGCCGAACCTCTTGAACGTTTCGCCCCGCTCCAGCGCCCTGCCCGTCGGCATCTTCGATTCTGGCCTCGGCGGCCTGTCCGTGCTGCGCGCCGTGCAAAAGCTCCTGCCTGACGAACGGCTCGTGTATGTCGCCGATTCGCGCTACGCGCCCTACGGGCAGCGCGACGACGACTTTATCGCCGACCGCACGCTCGCCATCGGCCAATGGCTGATGGCGCAGGGCGCGAAAGCGCTCGTGGTGGCCTGCAACACGGCCACCGCTCAATCCATCGAATTCGTGCGCGAACGGCTGGACATTCCGCTGGTCGGCGTGGAGCCCGGCATCAAACCGGCCGCACTGCGCTCGAAAACGCGCGTGGCGGGCGTGCTCGCGACCCAGGTCACGCTGCGCAGCGCGCGCTTTCAGGCGCTCCTCGAACGCCATTGCGCCGACCTGCGCGTGATCTGCCAGCCCGGCCACGGGCTTGTCGAAGCGGTGGAGCGCTGCGACGTGGACTCTCCGGCACTCATCGCACTACTGCGCGGCTATCTCCAGCCGATGCTCGACGCAGGCGCCGATACGCTCGTGCTCGGCTGCACGCACTATCCGTTTCTCGATACGGCGATCCGTTCGATCGTCGGCGAGCAGATGACGCTCATCGACACGAGCGTCGCCATCGCAAGACAGCTCGAACGCGTGCTGACCCGGGACGGACTGCGTGCACCCGCGACCGGCGATGCGCCTGCGCCCGCGCGTTTTTGCTCGACGAACGACGGCACGCACCTGCACATGCTGGCAGCGGCGCTGCTCGGCATCGACGCGCAGGTGGAATCCGTGCGGATTCCATCGCGGCGCACGCTCGAGCTGGAAGCCAGCGCGGCCTGACTTCGCCATCTGTCGCTGCGGCACCTGGCTGCCGCGCGCCGCGCATCGCGCACACGCGGTCTTTTCCGCCCCCGTTTTGTCTGTCCCGCAACGGCTCGGCGAAATGGCAAAACCCTGCTAAGTACCCGGTTTTGTTACAAAAATTCCGTTAAAGAACTTGCTAGGCGCATCAAACAGAATGATAATAATTCGCATTACGGCCCTCTATCGTGCTCTATCATGATTGTCTGCGTGTGCAAGTCCGTCTCCGACCGAAAGATCCGCGCCTCCATCGCCGAAGGCATGGATTCATTCGACGACCTGCAGTTCGAACTCGGCGTTGCGACCTGCTGCGGCAAGTGCGAAGAAACCGTTCGTGAAGTGATGGCGCAAAGCGGCGCCTGCGGCAGCGGTTGCTGCGGCGGCGCTCAAAAGCGGCTTGCGTCCGCCGCGCCCGCAACTACCCTCGTTCCTGTCTACGAGCCCCAGGCCGCCTGAACATCGCGGCGCGCACAGCGCCGCTTCCGTACTGTCCGTACTATCCGTATCAACAGCCAGCCAGTTTCACGACCAGCCAGCGACCGCTCATCCTGCTCCAGGGAGGTCTCAATGGAATTGCTGATTGGATTCGTCACTACGCTCTGCATCTCGGTGTTGATCTTTCGCGAGTGACGGTACTTCGCACGTCGCCGCCCGCGCCGGGTCCGTGACACACCACGGCGACGCACCCATCTTCCGGCGACCAACGTAGTCAACTGGCAAACGCGATCGACGCAAGCCGATTCAATGTTCGTTATCCTGATCGTCATTAAGACGAGAACGCCAACGACGAGTAACTAGCGCATTCAAACCGTTCACGCACCATACAAAGTAAAAGGCCTCCATCGTCAGATGAAGGCCTTTTTTCGTGCGCACGCAGCGCATTCGGGCGGTCTCGACGCTCACCGTCGGCCAGTTCGCGTCAATACATGCGACATGCCGTGGGCAACACGGACAGCGCTTTCAGCCCTGAAGGCTCGCTATGATAGCGGCCATCAATTCCCGCTCAAGACCGGTCTTGGCGAGACGGAATTCAATATATTCCTCTCGCCTCGCGCATTCAAGACTTCGCCCATTGAAAGTAACGATTGCCGGCGACGCTTAAATGCAAAAAGACATGACGCGCTCTATTCAATGCATGCGGATACGCTGCGTTTATGCGCATCATTCGCCAGTGCGCTCAGGTGCGTGTCTCTCGATGACGTTGCACCAGCGGCGCAATGTCGCTGCGCAGCGGACACTCCTGCTGCAGGCTTTCATCGACGTCGAGCACTTCGACGAGGTAATCGACGAACGCGCGCACCGCGGGCACCATCCCCTGCCGCGAGAGAAACACCGCGTAAAGCTGAGGCGTCGGCAGCGTCCAGCCCGGCATGACCGGCGAGAGCTTGCCCGAGCGCAGCGCGGCGCCGTACATCATCTCGGGCAGCGCCGCGATGCCGAGGCCTGCGAGCGCGGCTTCGCGGATCGTGGTGAGATCGGCCGAGATGAGGCGCGGCTCGTGCTCGTGCGCGTGGCGCGTGCCGTCCGGCGCGATGAGCTGGAATACGTGGCGGCCATCGCCCGTAGGCGTATCGAGCGTTTCGAAACGTGCGAGATCGTCGGGCGTGAGCGGCGGCGCATTCTGTGCAAGCAGACTGGGCGCGCCCACGAGCATCTGCTCCGTGCGCCAGAGCGGACGCACCACGATGTTGGCATTCTGCGGCGGCTCGGAGCGCACGCGCAGGGCGACATCCACCGAGTCCTCGAACAGGTCGATCACGCGGTTCGTCACGCGCATCACGACCCGCACTTCCGGGAAGCGATGCATGAAATCGGGGATGATCTGCGAAAAAATGGTCTGCGAAAGCGTGACCGGCACGCTTACGCGCACGGTGCCGCGCGGCGACGAGCGTAACGACTGCACGACGTTGACGGCCGCCTGAGCCTCGGAGAGCATGGCGCGGCAATGCTGATAGAAAAGCTCGCCCGCTTCGGTAAGCGCGAGCTTGCGCGTGGAACGCTGCAGCAGGCGCACGCCGAGCAGCGATTCGAGTTCGCTCACGCGCCGCGACAGACGCGACTTCGAAATGCCAAGCGCGCGTTCAGCCGCCGAAAAACCGCCGTGCTCGACGACCTGCGAGAAATACATCAGGTCGTTCAGGTCATGTGAGTCGATCTTCATTTCATCGTTCCAGCGATGGGACAATCAATTGCGTAACGGCGGTCAAAAGGCCTAAAACGGCTACCTATAATACCCGTTTGTTTCACGTATCGAGCAACGCTCACTATTCGGAGATGATCCCCATGACGACGACCCGCACCATCGAACGCATCTTTCCCGCCGTTCGCACGACCGAGGGCGCGGGTTTCATCGTTCATCGGCCGTTCCCGACGCGAGCGCTGATGGACTTCGATCCGTTTCTGCTGCTCGACGAAATGGGCCCGGTCGACTACGCGCCCGGTGCCGCGAAGGGCGCGCCCGATCATCCGCACCGCGGCTTCGAGACGGTCACGTACATGCTCGAAGGGCGCTTCGCTCATAAGGATTCCGAGGGACATTCGGGCTCGCTCGGCCCCGGCGACGTGCAGTGGATGACCGCCGGCGCCGGTGTGATCCACAGCGAGATGCCCGACCCCGAATTTGCGCGAACCGGCGGCCGCATCCATGGCCTGCAATTGTGGGTGAACCTGCCTGCGCGCGACAAGATGATCGCGCCGCGCTACCAGGAACTGCCCACCGCAAGCATTCCGGTCGGCCGTTCGGCCGACGGCAAAGTCTCGGTGAAGGTGATCGCGGGCGAAGCGCTGGGCGTCAAGGCCGCAATCGAAACGCGCACGCCCATCCTCTATCAGCATTTCACGATCGCGCCGGGCGGCCGCGTCGAGCAGCCGGTGCCGACCGAGTGGCGCGTGTTCGCCTATGGCCTCTCGGGTACGGGATGCTACGGGCGCGACGGCGAGCACATCGAGGCCCAGCAGATGGTCGCGTTCGCGAATAACGGCGATTCGGTCGTGCTCGCCGCGCCGGACGATGCGGCCGAACCGCTGGAGGTGCTGCTGATCGGCGGCGTGCCGCTTCACGAACCGGTCGTGCGCTACGGCCCGTTCGTGATGAACACGGAACAGGAAATCCGCGAGGCCGTGCTCGACTACCAGTCCGGGCGCATGGGCCGCATCGCGCACTGACGCATAGCGTGCCGCGCGCGGCCAGCGAGAACTTTCCGCCGTTACTTTCGCTTTCCGTCACAATAGCGGTTTGAGGGACGCGCGCCGCACGTCCTTTCCCCTATCCGTTGCCCGTACCACCCGTGAGGAGTGCATGGCCGAACCCGCTGTCAACGCCCACATCGGCTCGACCGACTATCAGGTTCAATTCAACGACGGCACCCATACGTGGATCGCCGACGAACCCGCCTCGCTCGGCGGCGGCGACCGCGGCCCCTCGCCGTTCTCGCTGCTGCTCTCCAGCCTCGGCGCCTGCACGTCGATCACGCTCAAGATGTACGCGAAGCGCAAGGAATGGCCGCTCGAAGGCGTGCACGTCAACCTCACGATGGTGAACAGCGCCCTCGGCGCGACCATCGACCGCCAGATCAGGCTCGAAGGCGCGCTCACAGGCGAACAGCGCGAACGCCTCCTGCAGATCGCCAACGCCTGCCCGGTCCACAAGATCCTCACGCAGTCGGTGACGATCCGCTCGGGTCTGGTGGCCGTCTAGGCGGCGCGCACGGGAATCGTCACAGGAAGCCGCCGACTTGAATTTCGAACACCTCATCCAGATCAACGACCCGCTGAACCCGCTGGTCCCGCCGATGACACGCGATCAGCTGTGGGAGGGCCTCGTCCTGCGCGCCGAGCAGCCGCAGTTATTCGTGCTCGGCCTCGACAGCTGCACGATCCTCTCGCGCACGGAAAACACGCTGGAGCGCGAGCTGCACTACGGCCACGCGACCGTGCGCGACCGCGTGACGCTCACGCCCGGCCAGAGCGTGCGCTACGACATTCTCGCGACTGCGGCGTACGTCGGCGGTTCGCTCACGATGACGATCGAAGCACCCGACGAAGACCAGCTCTTCCTGCGCTTCGAGTACCGCACGACGCTGCCCACCGCCGACACCGAAGACGACCGGCAGACCTCGGAAATCGTGAAGTCCGCGTACCGGGAATCGGACATCGATACCGTCCGGCTGATCCGCCAGTTCGTGCTTGGGCCGGGCGAACCGGATGCGCTACAGCACTGAGCGGCATCGCGCGTAAACCACGCGGCGGGTGAAGTTCGGCGCGCGCTCGCGACGCCAGCTTCGCCTGCTTGCGCCATCGGCCACTATCACCACACGAATTCAATATTGACCCTTCACTTGCAAATGATAATGATTATCATTTATGATTGATCCATCGAATCGAGGAAGGCGTCACGTTCATGACCGGCTTCAATCACTCAGCCACGCTCACCTTGCGCCGCACGAGCGGCGCAGGCAGCAACTCAAGTGGCGCAGGCGGCCCAAGCAGCGGCCTAAGCGGTGGCCCAGGCAGCAGCCTACGCAGCACGGCGCAGAGCGCCGCTCAATCGCAACCCGCCGCATCGGCGCAACCGCTCGACAGCACGGCGCTGCTGCAAGGGCGCAGCCATGTGAGCATCGTGCATAACGGCGAGGCGTATCAACTGCGAGCCACGCGGCTCGGCAAGCTGATTCTCACCAAGTAGGACGTACCGTGTATTGTGGGGATCGCCTCCCATCGCGAGGCGTTGGGCAATAGCCAGTCAAGACGGCTTGCACGCGAATCCTGACCCCTTCGTGCAAACATGCTTTATGCGGGCCGTCTCAGCCAGCCACGCCATTTTTTCTCACCGTAGCAAGGACAAAGACAAGGCCGGTGCACGCGCGTCCCGCCGCGAACGCGCGCACCGGCTGCCTACCGCCGGCTGTCCACCGTCTTAAGCGATGCCGAGCGCCGCGATACCCGCGCGCGCCACGGCCGCATCCTGATCCGATTTCACGCCCGAAACGCCGATTGCGCCAATCACGTCGCCATCGACGACAATCGGCACGCCGCCCTCCAGCATGGCGGTGAGCGGCGCGCTGAGGAACGCCGTGCGGCCCTGGCGGATGACGTCCTCGTAGAGCTTGCTCTCGCGGCGGCCAAGCGCCGCCGTGCGGGCTTTCGATATCGCCATTTCAGCCGTGGCGGGCGCCGCGCCGTCGAGCCGGCGCAGCCACAGCAAATGCGCGCCCTCATCGACGACTGCAATCGTCACGGCCCATTGATTCGTGTGCGCGTGCGCGATGGCCGCGTCGGCCATCTTCACGATGTCTTCGTCAGTCAATACCGCCCTGGTTCGCATGGTTTGCTCCGATCGGTTGAACTGCCGATCAGTGCGCCCAGCCCCAGAACATAAGCCACCACGCACTGTCGACGACGGCAAGCGCAGCCACGAAGCCGATCAACGCCAGACCGCGCTGCCCGAGCCGCTGACTGTATCGGCCGCCGACGCGCCACGCAAGCCAGGCGCTCCACAGATTGGCAATGCCGAGAATGGCGATTCGCACACCCGATGCCCAGTCGAGCGCGAGGTGCTCCGCACGCAGCAGCGCGAGCGTCGTGGCCGACAGGCCGAGGAACACGCCCGCGCCCGCGAGCGGAATCAGGGCCTGCGCGAAGTGATGCAGACGGCGCATCTCGAAGCGCCCGAACACCCTGCTCACGCCCGCCAGAATGGCGAGCAGCGCAGTGCCGTACACGAGCGCCGTCGCGAGGATATAGCCGACGATCATCGCGCCGTCGAGCCACGAGAACACGTCGTTCTGCTCCGGATAGTGCGTGAGCAGGAACCACGGCGCATTCGTGGCGAGCGGCCAGGTGATGTCGCGGTCGATGAGCCAGCCGGCAATCGACTGCTTGGCGGCGACGAACCACGGCGAACCGGTCCAGTGGAACGCGCCGATGGCGATGCCAAGGAGACCGTACAGAATCAGCACCGTGTCCCAGCCTTTCGCGTGGCGGTCGCCGAGTTCGACCACCTCGTGCGTGGGCGAGCGCCACGTCAGTTCGATGGCGTCGCGGTGACCCGCGCAGCGGCCGCACATGTGGCACGCGGCGGCGCCCTTCATGTTGCGCAGCGGCAGAAGCGGCGCGCAGTTGACCGGAATCACGCGATGCCCGCCCTGCTCGCCGGCCTTGTACGAGCGGCGCCACGCATCTTCATCGACCTTGTAATGGAACGGCGCGAGACGCGCGAGCAGCGAGAACACGCCGTTGACCGGACACAGGTAGCGGCACCAGACGCGCTTTTCGCGGCCGTACAGATAGCCGATCACCATCGCGCCGAGCGTCGAGCCGCCCAGCACGAGCAGCACCGCTTTCGGATACTGGTAGACGCTCACGAGCTGGCCGTAGATGGTCGTGAGCCCGAACGCGACGAACGGCCAGCCGCCCCAGCGCATCCAGTGCGCAATGGCGCCGCCGCGGCCATGCTTGCTCGCAAACTCGGAGAGCGCGCCCTCCGGGCACAGCACGCCGCACCAGACGCGGCCGAGCAACACCATCGAAAGCAGCACGAACGGCCACCAGATGCCCCAGAAGACGAACTGCGCGGCGAGCGTGAGATTGTTCCAGAGATGCGCGGTGCTGCCGGGCAACGGCATGAGCGCCGGCACGAGAATGAGGAAGGCGTAAACGCCGACGACGACCCACTGCACGGTGCGGATCACCGCACCGTGCCGCCGCATCCAGAGCCCGACCTGTGCGAGCTTGCCGTGCCGGGCGGCCGGCTGCGAGGGAACACAACTCATGCTGCTTTCCTCGCACCGATAGCGGCCGCGCGGCCATTTGCGCGACGCACGAGGAGCCACACCACGGCCCAGTACGCAGCGTAGGCAATCAGGTTCATGAGCGCGGGATGTGCGCGATAACCCGTGAGCGTCGCGACGAGCGAGCCGAAGGTGCTCGAATCGTCGAGGATCATCGACGTGTTCCAGAGCCGATCGAGGATCGCAGGCAGGATCTCCTTGTCGATCAGCTTGTCGACGCCGGTCTGGAACAGGCCCGCGCCGAGGAACAGCAGCATGATCTCGGTGATGCGGAAGAAGTGGCGCCACGAGAACACCTTGCCGCCCAGTTGCAGCACGTAGAACGTGAGCAGGGCGAGGCCGAAGCCGATCGCCACCGCAAGGTACTGGCCCGCATCGACATGACCCGACTGGCCAAAGCCGAGCCCGTACAGGAAGATCACCGTCTCGCTGCCCTCGCGTGCAATCGCCAGCGCGACGAGCACCGTCACGCCCCACCAGTTCGCATCGCGCGCGCTCGCTTCGAGCGACTGCTCCATTTCGCGCTTGAGCGTGCGCCCGTGCCGCTTCATCCACAGCACCATCTGCACGATCAGCACGCAGGCAACGAGCACCATCGCCGTCTGGAAGTAATCCTGCCCATCGCCCGAGAGCACCTCGGTGAACCCGACCAGCGCCGCGCCGAGCCCAATCGCCGCGAGTATCCCGAGCCCCACGCCGCCCCATAGATACGGCAGGCCGCGCCGCGCGTCGGTATCGCCGTTTTTCAGCCACGCGTGAAGAATGCCGACGACGAGCAGCGCCTCGACGCTCTCCCGCCACACGATGAACATCACCTGACCCATTCAAGTCCTCCTGCCGCCAGTGCACACGCGGGCGGCGTCACATCGCTATGCCTGTTTCGCCACGATTACTTCGCGATGATCAGACCTTGGGCCTGATGATGAAAATCGTCGAAGAATTTGTACTCGCCCGGATCGAGCGGCGCGATCACGACAAACGAGTCCGCGCCCGGCGCCAGCACGGTTTCCTTGCGCAACTGGACGCTCTCGAACTCGGCCGCGCTCTTACCGGTGTTGTGCACTTCGATCTTGATGCGCTGGCCCGCGGGCACTTCGATGCGCGCGGGATTCAGCTTGCCGTCGGTCATTTCCAGTCGGAACGTCGGCAGATCCGCGGCATGCACGACGCCGGCGAGCGGCGCGAGAAGCGCCGCGCCGAGCGCGAGCGCCGCCAACTTTCTGATTCCAGTCATTGTTCTTCCCTGCTCTGTTCTGTTCTGCGTTTTCGGGCCGCGCCGCCGCGACAGCAAGCCACGCCGCCCGTCCTGTTGGCTCACGCCGACGGCCTGGCTTAGTAACCGCCCTTCTTGCCGATCCCCGCGAACGGGAAGTCGTATTCGAGCGTGACGGGCTTGAACCACGGGCCCACGCCGGTTTCCTTGTCGACGTGACGGCCGAACGCCATGTTGCCCATCTGCATCGGCGCCTCGACGGTCATCTTCAGGTGATATTTGCCCGGGCCCGCGAGCTTGACGTTGTCGCCGTAATGCGGACCGTCGTTCGCCACCATCGGCATCAGGTCGCCCTTTTGCACGTAGTTCGAACCGGACTTCGTCAGTACGTAGTGGACCTGCAGGTACGGCATCCAGTCGCCCTCGGCAAAACCGGTCGGGTTGTTCTTGACGGCGTGGATATCGGTTTCGAGGTGGATATCGGAATCCGCAGCCTTGCGCATCATGCCTTCCGGTTCCATCGTGATCGGCTGCAGATACACCGCGCCGATTTCCATGCCGCCCAGAATCTGCTGCTTGCCGATCGGATATTCGGCCGCATTGGCGCCGCAGGCAGCCGCTGCAGCGGCGATCAGCGCGGTGGCGCGCAAGAATGAGTGGATCCGCATCGAAACTCCTGGTTTTCTTCTGAGTGAAAGTACAAAGTGACTGACGCAACATTGATATGAATGTTAATGCGAACCATTCTCAACAAGAATGTCAGTGTAGCACCTACAATCGACTACACCAAAGGAAAAATCGCGGAAGGCCTGATGACATAAGGGTCTTGCGCAGCAAGACCCGGGCGGAAACTTACAAGATTGAAGGGTGGTGACCGGCGTCCCGGTTCAGGGGCGCGATGCCGACCGGCGGGCTGACCGGCGGGCTGACCGGTGGACTGACCGGTGGACTGACCGGTGGACTGACCGGCGGACTGAGATGCGGGCTGACAGGAGAGCCGACCCGCGGTCGAGCGAGGATGCGCCGCGCACGTGCGCGGCGCCGCTCAGGCATGGCGAGGCACGCTCAGGCAGGATGATCGCCGACGTTCGCACCGAACACGCGCCGACGCAAAAGTGCGAGCTGGTCGCGCGTCTGCGCGGCCTTTTCGAATTCGAGGTTCTTCGCGTAGTCCATCATCTGCTTTTCGAGCTTCTTGATTTCCTTCGCGATCTGCTTCTCCGACATGTCCTCGAACTTCGCGCGCTCCTGCTCCTCGCGCAGTTCGGCGCGCGCCTCGTCGACGTTGTAGACGCCGTCGATGATGTCCTTGATGCGCTTGACCACACCGCGCGGCACGATGCCGTGCTCCGCATTGAACGCCATCTGCTTTGCGCGGCGCCGTTCCGTTTCGTCGATCGCGCGGCGCATAGAGTCGGTAATGCGGTCGCCGTAGAGAATCGCCTTGCCGTTCACGTTGCGCGCCGCGCGGCCGATCGTCTGGATCAGCGAGCGCTCCGCACGCAGGAAGCCTTCCTTGTCGGCGTCGAGGATCGCCACGAGCGACACCTCGGGAATATCGAGACCTTCGCGCAGCAGGTTGATCCCGACGAGTACGTCGAACGTGCCAAGCCGCAGATCGCGGATGATCTCCACGCGCTCGACCGTGTCGATATCGCTATGCAGGTAGCGCACCTTCACGCCGTGGTCGGAGAGGAATTCGGTGAGCTGCTCGGCCATGCGCTTCGTGAGCGTCGTGACGAGCACGCGCTCGCCCACGGCAACACGCTCGTTGATCTCGCCGAGCACGTCGTCGACCTGGGTCGACGCAGGCCGCACTTCGATCATCGGATCGACCAGGCCCGTGGGCCGCACGACCTGTTCGGCCACCTGCCCCGTGACCTTCTTCTCGTAATCGGCAGGCGTCGCCGACACGAAAACCACCTGGCGCATCTTGCGCTCGAATTCGCCGAACTTGAGCGGCCGGTTATCGAGCGCCGAAGGCAGCCGGAAGCCGTAATCGACGAGGTTTTCCTTGCGCGCGCGGTCGCCGTTGTACATGCCGTTCAACTGGCCGATCAGGACGTGCGATTCATCGAGGAACATCATTGCGTCGCCCGGCAGGTAATCGACGAGCGTCGGCGGCGGCTCGCCCGGCGCCGCGCCCGAGAAGTGCCGCGAGTAGTTCTCGATGCCCTTGCAGAAGCCGAGTTCCTGAAGCATTTCGAGGTCGAAGCGCGTGCGCTGTTCGAGCCGCTGGGCCTCCACGAGCTTGCCTTCGGTATGGAAGAATTCGAGCCGGTCGCGCAGTTCGGTCTTGATGGTCTCGACGGCGCGCAGCACGGTCTCGCGCGGCGTCACGTAGTGCGACGACGGATACACGGTGAAGCGCGGTATTTTCTGGCGCACGCGGCCCGTGAGCGGATCGAAGAGTTGCAGCGTTTCGAGCTCGTCGTCGAACAACTCGACGCGCACGGCCATTTCGGCGTGTTCGGCCGGGAAGATGTCGATGGTGTCGCCGCGCACGCGGAACGTGCCGCGCTGGAAATCCTGCTCGTTGCGCGTGTATTGCATCGCGATCAGCCGCGCGATGATCTCGCGCTGGCCAAGCTTGTCGCCATGGCGCAGCGTGAGAATCATCTGGTGATACTCGGACGGATTGCCGATACCGTAGATCGCCGACACGGTCGCCACGATCACGACATCGCGCCGCTCCATCAGGCTCTTCGTCGCGGACAGGCGCATCTGCTCGATGTGCTCGTTGATCGACGAATCTTTTTCGATGAAGAGGTCGCGCTGCGGAACATACGCTTCCGGCTGGTAGTAGTCGTAGTACGAGACGAAATACTCGACCGCGTTGCGCGGAAAGAACTCACGGAACTCCGAGTAGAGCTGCGCGGCGAGCGTCTTGTTCGGCGCGAATACGATGGCCGGACGGCCGAGGCGCGCGATCGTGTTCGCCATCGTGAAGGTCTTGCCCGAGCCCGTCACGCCGAGCAGCGTCTGGAACGCGAGGCCGTCGCCGACGCCTTCGACGAGCGTCTCGATGGCCGTGGGCTGGTCGCCCGCCGGCGCGTACGGCTGATAGAGCTGGAACGGCGAACCGTCGTACTGGACGAACTTCGATTCGTCGAACACGGGCGCGTCGGCAACGGTCTGGTCGGACATGGGGGGCGACATCCTCTGCCTGGGGCAAAGGACCATTCTAGCGTTTTGCCGACGTCCGGGCCGGGGGTGGAATCGGGCGCGGGGACGGTGGAAGCACGGAATTGCGCACGAGCGTGCTGACGAAACGCGCCCCAAAACATGGCCGAAGCGTATCCAAAAGCCACGCAAAGCAAAGGTCGCGGGCGAAAACAGGCCACAGATTCGCTACAATAGCGCCTTGCGTGGCCAGCCGGCTGCGCCGTCCGTGCGCTCTCACGCGCGGCGGCGAAAGAGCCAAGCGCAAGCGGCCACCCATGTGTCCATCCCTGACTATTGCCGAACCATCATGTCCCTCTTTTCCGCTGTCGAACTTGCCCCTCGCGACCCGATCCTCGGTCTGAACGAAGCCTATAACGCCGATGCGCGCACCACCAAGGTGAACCTCGGCGTGGGCGTGTACACCAACGAGGAAGGCAAGATTCCGCTGCTGCGCGCGGTGCGCGAAGCGGAAAAGGCCCGTGTCGAAGCAGGACTGCCGCGCGGCTATCTGCCGATCGAGGGTCTGGCGGCTTACAACACCGCCGTGCAAAAGCTGCTGCTCGGCAACGATTCGCCGCTGATCGCAGCGGGCCGCGTCGTGACGGCGCAGGCGCTGGGCGGCACGGGCGCGCTGAAGATCGGCGCCGACCTCCTCAAGCGCGTGAACCCGAACGCGAAGGTCGCGATCAGCGACCCGAGCTGGGAAAACCACCGCGCCATTTTCGAAAGCGCAGGCTTCGAAGTCGTCGCGTACCCGTACTACGACGCGCAGACCAACGGCGTGAACTTCGAAGGCATGCTGGCCGCGCTGAACAGCTACGCGGCGGGCACGATCATCGTGCTGCACGCATGCTGCCACAACCCGACCGGCGTGGACCTCACCGTCGACCAGTGGAAGCAGATCGTCGAAGTCGTGAAGGCGCGCGAACTCGTACCGTTCCTCGACATCGCCTATCAGGGCTTCGGTGACGGCATCGAGGCAGACGGCGCAGCCGTGCGCCTGTTCGCCGCTTCGGAACTGAACGTGTTCGTTTCGTCGTCGTTCTCGAAGTCGTTCTCGCTGTACGGCGAGCGCGTCGGCGCGCTGTCGATCATCACGAACAGCAAGGAAGAATCGACCCGCGTGCTCTCGCAGCTCAAGCGCGTGATCCGCACAAACTACTCGAACCCGCCGACGCACGGCGGCTCGGTGGTCGCCGCAGTGCTCGGCTCGCCGGAACTGCGCACGATGTGGGAAAACGAACTGGGCGAAATGCGCAACCGCATCCGCGCGATGCGCACCGGCCTCGTCGAGCGCCTGATGGCCGCCGGCGTGGATCGCGACTTCAACTTCATCAACGTGCAACGCGGCATGTTCTCGTACTCGGGCCTGACGGCAGCGCAAGTCGACCGTCTGCGCGAAGAGTTCGGCATCTACGCCGTGAGCACGGGCCGCATCTGCGTGGCCGCGCTGAACAACCGCAATCTCGACGTCGTTGCCAGCGCTGTCGCGCAAGTGCTCAAGTAAGCGCGTCTGAACGCGTGCCGCCTCGATGGGCGGCGCGCGCATTCGAGGCTGCATAAAAACGGCGCCCGTCTGCATGACGGGCGCCGTTTGCATTTGAAGCCCGGCTTCGAGAAGCGGCGCTACAACGGGCGGCGACAGGGCCGGTCCGAACGTCCCTAGACGGCGCCCTCGCCCTCTCCCGGCTGCGGATGCGCGCGACCATCGCGATGAATGTCGTGCGTAACGAACCCGGCGTCGTTATCGGGCTTGTCGAGCCACCCCGGCTGCGCAAGCGACGCACGAATGTCCTGCAAGCCGCTATGCCAATGTTCGCGCATGGTCGAAGTGCCGAACTGATAGTCCTTGAAGTGACCCTCGTACTCCTTCTGCCGGTAGATCAGATGGACCACGTTGTACTTCTTCGAGCACGACAGTTCCTCCGCCAGCTCGACCCATGGATCCTGCTGATGCTCGGCCGCCACACGGTCGAGCACTTCGCGCAGCACATGGCGAAAGCGCTGCGAGCGCTGGAGCATGTCGGTCACGAGACGCGTGCGGCTCGAATACTGGATGTCCTTCATGCGCCCCTGGACATCGGTGATGCTATCGGGCACCGGGCCGCGCGCGCTCCATAAATCGACCTGGAAGGCGAGCGTATCGCGGCGCGGCGTGGTCTGGATCACCTCGTAGAGCGGCGTGTTCGAGACGAGGCCGCCGTCCCAGTAGTACTCGCCGTCGATCTCCACGGCCGGGAAGCCGGGCGGCAGCGCACCCGACGCGATGAAATGCTCGGGACGCAGCTTCATCGTGGTGTTGTCGAAGTAGACGAAGTTGCCATTGCGCACGTTGACCGCGCCCACCGAGACACGCGTCTCTTTCGAATTGATGCGATCGAAGTCGCACAACCGCTCGAGCGTGTCCTTGAGCGGGCGCGTGTCGTAATAACTCGCCCGCTCCGGATGGCCCGACGCGTGCGGCATGGGCGGCGGGAAACGCGGTACGAAGAAGCCCTTCTGTCCTTCGACGAGCGCGCTCGCCGCCTGCATGGCCGTAAACGTCTTGCGGATCGCGTCGCCCGAATTGAAGAGCGCATGTTCCACGAATGAAGGCAGTTGCACGCTATAAGCGGGCCGGCAGATCGTCTCCCAGAACTCGCGCAGCCGCGCGACGCGAAGCTCCGGCGGATTGCCCGCGATGATCGCCGTATTGAGCGCGCCGATCGAAATACCGGCGATCCAGTTCGGCGCGATGCCGGCCTCGGCGAGGCCCTCATAGACGCCAGCCTGATACGCGCCGAGCGCACCGCCGCCCTGCAGCGTGAGCGCGACGGTTTCCCACTGCGCAGACTCGCCGCCGCAATAGTGCGAACGCGGCCGCGGCGCGGCGCCGGTGTGCACGCCGGCCTCGTCCGCGACGGCGCTCTGCGGAGCCTGCTTTTTACGTTGCGCCATGGCCGCGCCCTCCCTGTTATTGCATGAACCAGCCGTGGCTGACGACGAACGACTGGCCGGTGAACGCGGCGCTCGGGAATGCGCTGAGGAACAGCACGGTCTGCGCGACGTCCTCGACGGTCGTGAACACGCCATCCACCGTGCCGCCCAGCATCACGCGCTTGACGACTTCCTCTTCCGAAATACCGAGTTCTTTCGCCTGTTCGGGAATCTGTTTGTCGACGAGCGGCGTGCGCACGAAGCCCGGGCACACCACGTGCGAGCGCACGTTGTGCTTCGCGCCTTCCTTGGCGAGCACGCGGGCCAGGCCGAGCAGCGCGTGCTTGGCGGCAACATAGGCCGACTTGAGCGGCGACGCCTCGTGCGAGTGCACCGAGCCCATGTAGATCACAACGCCGCCGCGATCATCCTTGTACATGTGCTTGAGCGCCGCCTTCGTGGTGAGGAACGCGCCGTCCACGTGGATGGCCTGCATCTTCTTCCAGTCGGCATACGCGTAGTTTTCGATCGGATTCACGATCTGGATGCCCGCGTTCGAAATGAGAATGTCCACCGAACCGAACTCGGCCGCGACGCGGTCGATGCCCTGATTCACTGCGTCCTCGCTCGTGACATCCATGGCAACGCCGATCGCCTTGCCGCCTGCCGCCTTGATCTCTTCGGCCACGGCGTCCGCGCCGCTCTGGTTGAGGTCGGCAATGGCGACTGCGGCGCCCGCTTGTGCGAGCGTGAGCGCGATCTGCTTGCCGATACCGCTGGCCGCACCGGTAACGACAGCAACCTTGCCATCGAGCTTGGTATTCAGTGAAAGAGACGACATCGAGCACCTCCAGGTAGTAGACGAGATCAGACCTCGACACGCTAACGCTGTCAAACTGGCCAGATGGCCTATGCCTTCCGGCGGCGTTATGCGCCGCAGCCAACCGCGCTATTGTGCATGAAGGTATCCGCATCCTGCACGCCGCCGCGCAGCGCGCCACGGTGCTGCGCGTGTGCCTTAGGCGGGCGTTAATATCGTGCTTCTTTTACAGGAGACGTTCATGAATTACCGGCGACTGGGCCGTTCTGGCCTGCAAGTGAGCGAACTGTCCATCGGCTCGTGGGTCACGTACGGCAACCAGGTCGATCGCAGCCTCGCGCGCGAATCGCTCGCCGCTGCACGCGATGCGGGCGTCAACTTCTTCGACAATGCCGAGGCGTACGCACACGGCAAGTCCGAGGAAATCATGGGTGAAGCGCTCAAGGAACTCGCATGGCCGCGCGTGAGCTATGTCGTGTCGACGAAGTTCTTCTGGGGCTTGAGCGAAGGGCCGAACCAGTACAACACGCTCAACCGCAAGTACCTGCACAATGCCATCGACGGCTCGCTCAAGCGGCTTCAGCTCGACTACGTCGATCTGGTGTTCTGCCATCGGCCCGATCCGAACACGCCCGTCGAGGAAACGGTCTGGGCGATGAGCGACATGATCGCGCGCGGCAAGGCGCTGTACTGGGGCACGTCGGAATGGAGCGCCGACGAGATCCGCGCGGCGTGGGACATTGCCGAGCGGCATCATCTGCACAAGCCGGTCATGGAACAGCCGCAGTACAACCTGTTCCACCGTCGCCGCGTGGAGGACGAATACCGGCGCCTCTACGAAGACATCGGTCTCGGGCTCACCACCTGGAGCCCGCTTGCCTCGGGCCTGCTCACGGGCAAATACCGCGACGGCGTGCCCGCAGACAGCCGCGCGCAGCTCGATGGCTACGACTGGCTGCGCCCGGCGCTCACCAACGCGGACAAGAACGCCATCGTCGCGAAGCTCGCCGGGCTCGCCGCGCAGTTGGGCTGCACGGTCGGCCAGCTCGCCATCGCGTGGATTCTGAAGAATCCGCACGTGAGTACGGTGATTACCGGCGCGTCGCATGTCGCGCAGATCAAGGAGAACATGCTGGCGCGCGACGTCGCCGCGAAAATCACGCCGGAAATCAAGCAGCAGATCGAGGCGATCGTCGGCGACGCTTACGAGTGAAACGCGCTGCGCGCGCATCGGGAGCGGCGCATGCGGTCGGGCCGTGTACCTGCGTACGTCGCGTACCCTGGGTCCCGCACCCTGGGTCGCGTACAATACGCGGCCTTGCAGAAACAATTCCGTCACGCGCTGCCCTGGCAGGCGGCGCGCGCTACGTGAAGCGTTGCGCTCCCCTCTTTTAGTCCGACCTTCCGCCCACCCATCATGCTGAGCTACCGCCACGCGTTCCATGCAGGCAACCATGCCGACGTGCTGAAACACGCCGTTGTCGTGCAACTGCTGCGCTACCTCGACAAAAAGGACAAGGCGTACTGGTACATCGACACCCACGCAGGCGCAGGCGCGTACGCGCTGCGCGAAGGCTACGCCACGAAAACCACCGAGTTCGAAACGGGTATCGCGAAACTCTGGGGACGTACCGATCTGCCAGCCGCGCTCGCCGAATATGTGGAGGAAGTCGCGGCGCTCAATCCCGATGGCGAACTGCGCTTCTATCCGGGCTCGCCGTATCTGGCCTGGCGGCTGATGCGCGAGCAGGACCGCATGCGGCTCTTCGAGCTGCACAGCACGGAAATCGAAGTGTTGCGCCACCGTTTCCGCGATGCGGGCCGTCGCGTGATGCTTTACGACGGCGATGGCTTCGAGGGGATCAAGGCGCTGCTGCCGCCGCCGCCGCGCCGCGCGCTCGTGCTGATCGACCCGTCGTTCGAAGACAAGCGCGACTATGCGCGCACGCTCACGTGCGCCGAGGAAAGTCTCAAGCGCTTCGCGACCGGCACCTATGCGATCTGGTATCCGCAGGTCACGCGCCCCGAGTCGCAGCGCTTTCCCGAGCAACTCAAGCGCCTGCAGGAGAAAAACTGGCTGCACGTCACGCTCACCGTGAGCGAGCCGCCAGCAGACGGCTATGGCCTGTACGGCAGCGGCATGTTCGTCCTGAACCCGCCCTATACGCTGGCGGCGGCAATGAAAGAGACGCTGCCCTGGCTCGTGAAGACGCTCGGGCAGGATCAGGCCGCGCAGTTCAAGATCGAATCGCGCGGCGACTGATCCCCGCGCTGAAACCGGCGCTCGCGGTGACTGAAACCGCGCGGTTTATTGCGCTGGCGCAGCCTGTGGCGTCGGCAGCGGTTTGGGGCGCGGAGGTCTCGGGCGCGGCGGTCTGGGCAGCGTTCCGTCACCCGGCACCGCGATGTACGGCGCAACGATATAGGGCGTCGACGAGTCCGGCGCGAGTCCGGCCGGCGCAGCCGGTTGATGCGCCGCCACCATCGGTTCGTGCGAAAGCGGCGCGTTCTGCAGCACCATCCCCTTCTGACCGTCGATGATTCCCCGCTGCGTGTCGAGTATCAATGGCGGGCCGTCCGCGTAAGCGGCGGCATGCGCCAGCGCCAGCACGCCTGCCATCGCGGCGGCGGGCAGCCAGACGGTCAAAGGCTTGCGGTCGATACGGTCTGTCTCCATGGACTCCCCCGAAATATGCGGTTTCACCAGCTATGTCGGCCAAACTCAAAAAAGACTTTACCTTACCGCAGTGTCAAGGTTCAGACTGCGTTTGCCGACCAGCGCGGCCATTGCGGGAACGGGGTGCGCCAGAAATGACAAAGCCCCGCAATGCGGGGCCTGAGGCGGTACTACCTGGCGTGTGGCTTACTGCGAGTAGCCTTCCGTTTCCAGCGAGCGGATACGCTGCTCGAGTTGCACGATATCCGACGACGAGGCGAGCCACTCTTCGCGGCGACGACGTTCTGCAACTTCAAACCAGTTACTTAGGGCTTCAAGAATGTAGGCAAACATGATGTTGTTCTCCAAGGATGTGTGGATCCCCGGTGCATCGTTCATCAGGGATTACCCTAGCTAGGGAATACCCGCATTATAGTCATGTTTTGGAATTTTGCTAGCCCGTCGCCCGAATGCAGTGCAACCCTTGTCGATGCACCCGAAATTAGGGCAACCTGCAACATATTGATTTTATGTATATTTTTCACAGACGTCGATCAACAGCAAAGCCAAGGTGCATAAAAATGCACCAAATTGACGCACCGGCCGCACAAGGTTGCGACAATTTGCCGACGCGGGTTGCACCCGAACCTGGTGGGCGGTCAAACCTGCGCTGGCGTCGCGGGCCGCGATTCGGCGAGCTGTTCAAGAATTGGGCAATCCGGCCGATCGTCGCCGTTGCAGTGGGCCGCCAGATGAGCAAGCGTGTCGCGCATCTGGGTCAGTTCGGCGATGCGGTGGTTCAGGTCGGCCACATGCGCGAGCGCGATTGCCTTGACCTCAGCACTCGCGCGCGAGCGGTCGTGCCACAGCGCAAGCAGGAGGCGAATGTCGTCGACCAGGAAGCCCAAACGCCGCGCCTGGCGCACGAAGCGCAGCACATGCACTTCCTCCATGCCGTAGACGCGGTAGCCGGACGCCGTGCGGCCCTTGGGCGCAAGCAGGCCAACACTTTCGTAGTAGCGGATCATTTTCGCCGTGACGCCCGATTCGCGCGCCGCTTCGCCGATGTTCATGCTGCACTCCTGCATACGTTCGATGCATCGATCGTACACCTTCCTATTGTTGGAAGGTCCAGCGTTCAAGCCGCTGCCGGCTGGCATAATCTGCCGGCGGCCCCATATCGGTTCAGTACCGTTCAGTAGTTGAGTCCTCCCCCCCAGCAAAAGGAAGAAGCGATGATCCAGTTCAATGTCGAAGGCATGACTTGCCAGCACTGCGTGGGCGCCGTCACCCGCGCGATCCAGGAACACGATGCCGCCGCCAAGGTCGAGATCGATCTGGCCACGGGCCGCGTGAGCGTCGAATCGAGCCAGAGCGCCGACGTGCTGAAGGCCGCGATCGACGAAGCCGGTTATACGGTCAAAGCGGTCACGTCGCACGCCTGACGCGTCCACGATGTTCAAAGTTGCCGTCATCGGCGCCTCGGGGCTGCTCGGGCGCGCAGTGACCCGCGAACTCGCGGTCGAGACCGGCTGGCAGGTCGTCCAGACCGCGTTCCGTCATGCGAGTCCGACGCAGATCGCGCTCGACGTGCGCGACCGGCAAACCGTCGAGGCGTTCGTCGCGCGCGAGGCGCCCGACGCCATCGTCATCGCCGCCGCCGAGCGCCGCCCCGATGTCTGCGAACACGATCCCGCCGCTGCACGCGCGCTGAACGTCGACGCCGTGCGCAGCATGGCGCAGGCGGCGCGTCAACGCGGCGCATGGGTGCTGTCGATTTCGACCGATTACGTGTTCGACGGCACAACGCCGCCCTACCGCGACGGCGATCCACCGAATCCGCTCAACGCGTACGGCCGTAGCAAGCTCGATGGCGAGCGCGCGCTGCTCGATGCGACGGACAACGCGCTCGTGCTGCGGCTGCCGCTGCTTTACGGGCCGGTCGTCGAGTGGAGCGAGTCTGCGGTGACGAGCCTCGTGCCCGCCGTAGTAGCGTCGGCGCAGGCGGGCGCGCCGGCGGTCGCCATGGACGCATGGGCGACGCGCTACCCGACATTTACGCCCGATGTCGCTGTGGTAATCCGCGCGTTGCTCGCCCGATGTGCGGACGGCAACGCGGTCCGCGGCATCGCGCAGTGGTCCGGCGACGAGCCGATGACCAAGTATGAAATCGCCGAACGGCTCGCGCGGGCACTCGGCGTCGAGGCGCGGCTGGCCGCACAGACTGCGCCTGCCGATGCGACGCCGCGTCCGCGCGACTGCCACCTCGCTTCGACCCGTCTCGAAGCGCTCGGAATCGGCAGACGCACCCCGTTCGACGTTGCGATCGGCGCGGTGCTTGGCGGCTTCGAGCGGCGCGGGAACTAAGCGCGCGACACAACGCACCTCGATCAGTGAAAATTACGGCTCTCGGTCGCGAGCCGCCCGAGCAGGCGGCTGTGATCTTCGAGCCGTTGCGCGACAAGGTGCACCACTTCGCCCTCGCGCTGCACGACGCCCGCCACCGCCATCAGCGATGCCCCGAGCAGCTCTTTGCGCTGCGTCTCGACGAGCGCCGCGTGCACGATCACGTTGACCGAGCCGGTCTCGTCTTCCAGCGAAACGAAAATCGTCCCGTTCGCGGTCCCTGGCCGCTGCCGCACCGTGACGATGCCGCACACGCGCGCAAGCGCACCGTGACGGCACTGCGCCAGTTGCGCCGCCGTGCGAAAGCGCTGCTTCGCGAGGCCGGGCCGCAATAGCTCAAGAGGATGCCGGTTCAGCGTGAGCCGCAAGCTCGCGTAATCGGCGACGATCTCCGCGCCCTCGGACGCGCGCGGCAACGCGAGCGGCGCCTCGGCGACGCGCGCATCGCGCAGGAGTTCAGGCACCGCATGCTGCGCGGTCACGGCCCACCACGCTTCGCGCCGGTGCCCCGCGAGGCTCGCGAGGGCGTTCGCCGCCGCGAGCGCCTCCAGTTCGCGCCGCGTGAGCGCCGCGCGCCGTGCGAGATCGTCGACATCGGCGAACGGCGCACGCGCGCGCGCCGCCATCACGCGCTGCGCGGCATCCTCCGAAAATCCCTTGATGAGACGGAAGCCGAGCCGCACCGCCGGGCCGCCACGGCCGTAAAGACGCGGCGGCAGCGCGATCCGCGCGCGCAGCCTGCGTGCAAGGCGGCGCACAAGGCTGCTCGCGAACCGCGGCCTGCCGCGCGGCCACACGGCGCGCAGCCGTTCCCGGTCGTCCGCCGCCTCGGCGCGGCGCGCGCGAGCCGTATCAGTATCGACATCGGCATCGATCCGCACGCCCGGTCTGTCGCACCGCTCCAGCACGCAATCCCAGTCGCTCGACGCGATATCGGGCGGCAACACCGTCACGCCATGGCGCTTTGCATCCTGCACGAGTTGCGACGGCGAATAGAATCCCAGCGGAAAACTGTTCAGCAATCCTGCAAGAAACGCGGCCGGTTCATAGCGCTTGATCCACGCGCTCGTGTAGACGAGCAACGCGAAGCTCGCCGCATGGCTCTCCGGAAAGCCGTAATCGCCGAAGCCCTCGATCTGCTTGCAGATGCGCCCGGCGAACTCCTCCGTGTAGCCCTTCCTCAACATCCGCTGCGTGAGATCGGCCTGATACGGGCGCAGATCGCCGTCGCGCCGCCAGGCGGCCATCGCGCGGCGCAGCTTGTCGGCTTCCTCGCCGGTGTAGCCGGCGGCGACCATCGCAAGATGCATCACCTGCTCCTGGAAGATCGGCACGCCCAACGTGCGCGCCAGCGCCTCGCGCAGTTCGTCCTTCGCATATTCCACCGCCTCCAGCCCCTGGCGCCGCTTCAGGTACGGATGCACCATGCCGCCCTGGATCGGCCCGGGCCGCACGATCGCCACCTGAATCACGAGGTCGTAATACGTGCGCGGACGAAGCCGCGGCAGCATGCTCTGCTGCGCGCGCGATTCGATCTGGAACACGCCGGCCGTATCCGCGTGGCAGCACATCTCGTAGACCGCGGGATCTTCGGCGGGAATATCCTGCACGCGAAACGCGGGCAGCCCGCGCCGCAACGCGACCAGCTCCAGCGAACGCCGGATCGCCGAGAGCATGCCGAGCGCGAGCACGTCGACCTTCAGAAGCCGCAGCGCGTCGATATCGTCCTTGTCCCACTCGATCACGTAGCGGTCTTTCATCGCGGCATTCTCGATCGGCACGAGGCGCGAAAGCTTGTCCTTCGCGATCACGAAGCCGCCCACGTGCTGCGACAGATGGCGCGGAAAACCGCGCAACTCGCGCGTAAGGCGAATGAGCTGCTGCGTAACGTGCGAATCCGCCGAGAAACCCGCCTCCGCCAGATGCTGCGCGATCGAATCGGCGCCGTCCCACCACTGGTGCGCACCCGAAAGCTTTTCGACGAGCGCCGTATCGAGCCCGAGCGCCTTGCCCACGTCGCGCAGCGCACTGCGCGAGCGGTAGGTGATGAGGGTTGCGGCGAGCGCGGCGCGGCGCTTGCCGTACTTGCGGTAGATGTACTGGATCACCTCCTCGCGGCGCTGATGCTCGAAATCGACGTCGATATCGGGCGGCTCGTTGCGCGCGCGAGAGATGAAGCGCTCGACGAGCATGTTCATGCGCACGGGGTCGATCTCCGTGATCATGAGGCAATAGCAGACCACCGAATTCGCCGCGGACCCGCGCCCCTGGCACAGGATGCCCTCGCCGCGCGCGTAGCGGACGATGTCGTGAACCGTCAGGAAGTACTTCTCGTACTTCAGTGCGGCAATGAGATCGAGTTCCTTCTCGATCTGCCAGCGGCGCTTGTCCGTCATGCCGTCGGGCCAGCGCTCGGCGGCGCCGCGCATGACCAGCTTGCGCAGCCACGAAGCCGGCGTCTCGCCTGACGGCACCAGTTCCTCGGGATACTCGTAGGCCAGCTCGGCGAGCGAGAACGTGCAGCGGCGGGCGACGTCGAGTGTCGCATCGAGTGCGTCGCGCGGATACAGCGCGCCGAGCCGCACGCGCGAGCGCAGATGCCGCTCCGCATTCGGTTCGAGCGCGCGGCCGCACACCGCAAGCGGCTGGCCGATGCAAATCGCGCTCAAGGTGTCCTGCAGCGGCTTGCGCGAGCGTGCATGCATCAGCACGCCGCCCGCCGCCACGAGCGGCAGGCCCGTCTCCTGAGAAACGAAACGCAGCGCCTCGATCTGCGTGTCGTCGCCGCCGGTCTGCCAGAGTTCGAGCACGAGCCACGCACGCTCCGCCGCGAAGCCCGAGAGCCAGTGCGCGGCGCGTAGCGTCTGCGCAAGCGTCGCCGCGCGCTGCGACACGAGCAGCAGCACGCAGTCGCGCAGATGCAGCAGGTGCGCGACATCCGCATCGGGATGGGTGAAATCGTCCGGGTGCACGCGGTAGTGCCCCTTGTCCGCCCGCGAGCGCGCGAGCGTAATCAGCTCGCACAGGTTGCCGTAGCCCTCGCGGTTCATCGCGAGCGCAACCAGCGTGCAGAACGGCGCGCCGCCGTCTTGCTCGACGAGGTTCAGCTCGCTGCCGATCAAAAGCTGCAGCGACGGCGCGAACGGCTCCGGCGCGTTGCCGCCGCGCCGGTGCGCTTCGCGCGCGGCTTCGTCGTGTGCCTTTCTGAGCGGTTCGTCATGCTCGTTCAGTGCGCTGAAGGCGCGCACGACGCCCGCGAGCGAGCATTCGTCGGTGATGGCGAGCGCGCGGTAACCATGGCGGATCGCCTGGCCGACCAGTTCGTCCGGGTGCGACGCGCCGCGCAGGAACGTGAAGTTGGTCAGGCAGTGCAGTTCCGCATACTCAGGCAGATGCGCAGGCAGATGCGCAGGCAGATGCGCGGGCAGATGCGTAGCTGGCGCCCTGCCCGGCTGCGAAGAGGGATAAGCCGGGGGATCAGTTGGCAGCGGCGCACGCGGCGCCTCGCCCGAACCGGACATCGACATGATCGCCGCTCAGCCGAAGAGCCCCTGCAGATACCACTGCCCGCCGATGCGCTCGCGATAGAGCCAGAACATGCGGCCCTGGTCGTCGGCGGCAACGTAGTAGTCGCGTCCGACGCCCTCGCCGTCCCACCAGCCGGTTTCGATGCGCTCGGTGCGCGTGAGCGTCTTCAGCGGCCGCCGGTAGACCGGACGGTCGCCGCGCACGGCCAGCTTCAGCGGCTTTTCGAGCAGCCACGCCGGACGTGGCTGCGTCGGCAACGGCATGTCGGGGAGATCGAGCACGGACTGCACCGATGCCGCCGCTTGCACTTCCTGCACCTCCTGCCCTCCCTGCGGCTGCGACCGGCCGCGCGGCTGGCGCGAAGATGCCCGGCGCGCGGGTGTGCCATGTGCACGATACGCGCGCGCCGTCATCGCCCGCTCGGGCCGGTGATCGTCCTCGACGAAAAGCTGCAGCACGTTCTGCTCGCCAAGCCGCGCGCCGATGCGCTCGAACAGTTGCGCGAGCGGCGCGTCCGATGTCTCGGGCATCGGAAACAGCGTGTCATTGGGCGCGGCGTATTCGCTCACCCCCGATGCGATGAGCGCCAGCCCGATCACCGGCGCGGCGAGTTCGGTCTGATTGAGTTTTTCGCGCAGAAGCCACAACAGATGCCCGGCGTCGCGCGAAGGCGATGCCCACGCGAGCGTCAAACTCGACGTGCGCGGCGCGTGCCGCGAAGCCAGTTCGTGTTCGAGCCGCAACTCGAATGCGCTCAGCGCCGCATGCTGCGCGACGAGCCAGCCCGCCAGCTGCATCACGAGCCGGCGCGCGGCGAAGAGCAGTGCCTCCGCGCTTTCCACCCGCGCCTGCAATTCGAGTTCGGCGCGAAACGACGGCGGCGCGCTGAACGCGATGCGCGGATCGGGTGCCTCGCCGCGCGCCTGCGCGAGCCAGGTCAGCACGCCGTCGCCGAAGCGCCGCGCAATGCCCTCGCGCGGCAGACGCCGCAGGTCGCCGAGACTCGCGCAGCCGATCTGCGTGAGCGCGTGATCGTGCTGCGCGGCGAATGGGGCGAGCGTGACCGGCAGCGTGTCGAGCACGCGCGCAAGCGTCGTCTCCTTGAGCACGCGCCAGCGGCGCGACGTCCCCGAAGCGCGGGCGGCGCGCGCCTGGGCGAGCGTCCATGCGCCCCAGGCGGTGGGCGCGCAGGCGATGCGCGCGGTGTGCCCGCAGTCGGCCACCGTCACCGCCACCTTCGCGAGCAGCGCGCGCACGCCGCCGAAAAGACGCAGCCCGGAGCCGACCTCCAGCAACAGCGTATGCGACTGCGCGAACGACACTTTCGGCGTATAGGCGAGCAGCGCAAGCGCAAGCGCCTCGAACGCGCGGGTCTCGCGGGCCGGATCGGGTTCGAGCAGCACGAGTCCCGGCGCGAGCGCGAGTGCATGCGCGCGTGTGTTGTCTGTGCGCACGCCGAGCGCGAACGCATCGAGATCGGGAATCAGGACGCGTGCGTGGTCGGCCAGCGCGTAGCAACGAGCCTCCTGCGCGGTGCATGTGCCCTGCGGCTGCGCCTCAGAAGGATGCGGAAACGGCTGATCCGGCAACAGCGGTGGCAGCGGCGGCCTCACGGCCTCCAGCGGCAAGAGCGGCAAGGTGACGGCGATCCACAACATGATTGATCCCGGGCCGCGGCACGGCGGACGCCCGCCCGGCGAGGGGCAGCACGGCGTCCAGCAGCGGCAGCATGACGATGAGTGGCTGGGCGGGCGGCGGCCCGCGGCGTTTGAAGATATCGACGGACACGGCGCTGAGCTGCATCCACTGGCGCCGGTTGATACCGGCGTCGGCGGGAGGCGGCACCGGCGTGCAGGTCATGCGTAACGGCGCGGACGACGACTGGCTGCGCGCGGCGACCGGGCGGATCAGAAACGCGAGCGCACGCGAATCCTGCGCGGCGACCTGCAGACGCCGCACCGCATCGGCGCGCACGCGCGCCTGCCAGAGCAGCACCGCGCCGATGCCGTCCTGACGCAGCGCCTGCTCGGCAACCCAGGGTGCGTCATCCTCGCCCGCACGCACCCAGATCACGCGATCGAGCGCGAGTCCCCACGCCTTGAGCGCGCACGCATACGGCTGCCAGGGCGGCGCGACGAGCAGCACGTAGCGGCCGGCCGTGGCCGTCAGCGAGCGCAGCGCGGGCGCGACGAGCCGCATCTCCCCGATGCCGCCCTGTTCGACCAGCAGCTCGGTCAGGCTACCCGCAGGCCAGCCCGCGCCGGGCAGGAGCGCGTCGAGCGCCGCGTGCCCGCTCGGCACCGTGCGCTCGCTCGCGTGCGCGAGCTGGTCGCCCTGCCAGATCCGGCTTTGCAACCGGGGCGGCAGATGGACCGCCGCAAGCTGGAGTGCTGCTGCCATGAGTGCGCTCTGTCAAAAGGGCTCGGCCGCCAGGGCTCGATTGAAATGGGATAGATCGCCCTGCCCAGGCGGAAACGGGGCATGACGAAATCACCACGGACGCAGATTTCGTCGCGCCGTTACCTGTATATTTATACAGTATTTTTAACAATTTAGGAAAGCAGAAATGTGGCGGGTGGTCGTGGGTGTGCGCGCGCTTCGCTGTTCGCTACGCCGCCCAGGTAGTAGCCTCTCCCGTCCTTTTGGACCAGCGTACCCACCGTGCTCACCGCGATGACAAGCATGATCCTGGATTTAACCGTCGAAAAAAGCTGTTTCATCGGAGACTCCGTAACCGGAGCTGATTTGATGGAAGAAAAATATCTTCAGGCGCCGATTATCCTAATCAGATCGCATTTTTATTTTTCAGCTTCCCGAATCTGCCATCACGCGTTCCGGCGCAACCGTCTTGATCTTTCCGACATGCTTGTCACGGCAACCTGACCGGCAGATGCATACGGCTTTTCCAATCGGCGCGCGATTTATCCGTAATTCTGCGAAAAATATGCCATGGCGGAACGTCGCCAGTTGTCGCGGGCGCACCGGCAATACCAGCAGCGGCTACCGCCAATGGATACCTTCGTTCCACGCAAGAAGGCAGAGAACCCGCGACCGGGCAGCATCCACAAAACGATTATGGAGTTAGCAAAGCGAATATCGGCGCCCGGCATTCGCGCTCACACCATAATCTATTTAATTCCTAATATATGAAAGCCAAAGCAAGAGCAAACCCGCGAGTAAACATTTTACCCACCTGGCGGCTGATTTTCATCAATTTAAACTCCGGCATGCCCTGCACTTTGGCGTGAGGCATCCAGCACGCCGTAAAACGTTTGCCCATTCGCAGAGATAGCGTAGTTTATTCACACATTAGCTTGGCGATTTTAAATGGCAGCGAATGATAACCAGGTTGCTGTTTACATCACGAACCACGTCGTGAAGCACGCCGCACATATCAGGACGGCATTGCGCCGCGAGCCTCGCACGCTCGCTCGCATCGTGAGCCGCCGGGCGCTGCGAGATCGGAATCAATCGAAAAAAACCCGGACAGCCACTCGAATTTGCAACAGCCATAAAACGGTGCCCCACACAGGCATGAACGTCGCTATACTCGCGCTTAGCGGTCACAATCCATGGCTCGGAAAAGCGCGCGATCTGCGCGGGCTCCGACGCCAGACAGCTGGCCGTATCACGCTATAATCAGCACACCATCACGAATGTCCGCGTTATCCATGAAGGGAAAAATCGCCGACGGCGAGGCCCGCGAACGATTGATCATGTGGATTCGCCGCCGCATGGCCGAGTTTGGCATTACACCCCAGGCCCTCGCTGAATCGCTCCAGTACGACCGGGACCACCCGCCGCTTTACCGCGACGCGCGTGGAAACGAATGGAACGGAAAAGGCGCGATGCCGCACTGGTTGAGTGCCGCGCGCAATGCAGGCGTCAATCCAGATTTCTTCCGTATCGACCCTGCACCACAGGCGTCGGCCTCCGACAGCAGCAACGAGCCAAAACAGCCCGATCTGTTCGGATAACACCTGAGACAGACTGCGCTCGCAGGCGTCGTTCCCGTTCGCCCGTAAAGGGCGCCGCCCCTTTTCTGTCGTGACCGGCAGGATTGCTGCTGCCCGGCTGGTACGAATCCGCGTACGTCTGTTGCGCGCGCAAACTTATTCCATCACGTGCCGAATAAACATTTGAAACGGGAATAACGCGCGCCGCGCACGCTTGCGCCATCGACCGGGTTATCAAGATCACAAGTGATTTGCTTCGCCAACTCGACGCATTCCGATTTGCGAAGGCGCTGTGGATCAGCTTTCTAATTGCACCCCATATTTACATATTCGCTTATGTAGTTGCGCAATGCCCGCAATATGGCGGATCACAGAAAGGAACAAGCCCAAAAGGCGCGCCGGCAGAAACGGAGCAACCGGTACGGACGCAATGGTGCGGGTGCGAGCGCCGGTGAAAACCGCGCAGACAGACAAACGAGGGGATGGTCGGGGTGACAGGATTCGAACCTGTGGTCTTCCGCTCCCAAAGCGGACGCGTTACCGGACTACGCTACACCCCGACGAGGGTGCAAAAACGAAGGCGCTTTCGGGATGGCAGTGCATCCCGGGATTGCCATATCGGACCATAACGGCACGCGATAAAAGCGATCCGCAATCAGATGCGCAGCAAGACCGCGCGCTTTACTTCAACCCGCTCTAACCGCTTCGCGCCAACGAATCGAAGATTGTATCGGCTGGAACCCAAAGCCGTCAAATCGGGCCACCTCGCCTTGCTGCAGACATACGAGGCATGCAACATGCGAAGACCTGCGGGTCTGCCGCTGCGCACCACCACACACAACAGGGAGCCGCCGATGCATCTCATCCTCTGGCGCCACGCCGAAGCTGAAGACGTGGCTGCAAGCGACCTGGCCCGCCAGCTCACCGCGCGTGGCCGCAAGCAGTCGCAAAGCGTCGCGAAATGGCTGCGCGCACGCCTGCCCGATGACGCGCTCATTCTCGCCAGCCCCGCCGCCCGCACGATCCAGACCGTCGAAGCACTCACGGATCAGTACCGTGTGGTGCGCGAACTCGCTCCCAACGCGAGCGTCGACGACGTCCTCAAGGCCGTCGGCTGGCCGGCAGGCCTCGCGCCGACCGTCGTGGTCGTCGGTCACCAGCCTACGCTCGGCGAAGTCGCTGCGCAGCTTCTTTCCGGCGGTCAGGATCCGCACAGCTGGGCGCTCAAGAAAGGTGCGCTCGTGTGGATTGCCTCGCGCGAGCGCAACGGCAACGAACACGCAGTCCTGCACGCCGCCATCACGCCCGATCTGGCCTGATCCCGCTTCTGACGGGCGTGCGCACGCGTGAATTCAGGCAACGCCGCCCGGCATCCCCCGCCTCTCCCCAAGGCCCGCCTTACAGTGCGTCACCGAATCGTCACCGCATTGCCATGTAGCCGTAACCAGGTATTACTACATTGGCCGGAAAAGTTACATCACTTCCAACGACGAGGACGCACTATGCGAGATCTGCCGACGCCCGTTCTGCCGCTCGCCTCGACACTGTTCGAGTCGAACCGGCGTCTGCCGCGCGCCGAAGAAACGGTTACTGCGCAGCACCGCCTGCAGGTGGCGTGGGCGCGCAGCGACGAAGAACTGCGCGAAGCCCAGCGCCTGCGCTACCGTGTGTTCGCCGAAGAAATGGGCGCACACCTCACGGGCCCGACCGGCCTCGACGTCGACGTGTTCGACGGCTACTGCGACCATCTGCTCGTGCGCGATCTCGACACCCTGAAGGTTGTCGGCACCTATCGCGTGCTGCCGCCGCACGAAGCCGTGCGCATCGGCCGCCTCTACGCCGAGAGCGAATTCGATGTTTCGCGCCTCGCGCATCTGCGCCCGAAAATGGTCGAAGTGGGCCGCTCGTGCGTGCACCCCGATTTTCGCAGCGGCTCGGTGATCATGTCGCTGTGGGGCGGGCTCGGTGCGTACATGAAGCATAACGGCTACGAAACGATGCTCGGCTGCGCGAGCGTTTCCATGGCCGACGGCGGCCACTACGCTGCGAATCTCTATGCATCGCTCGGCGCGAATGCGCTCACCGCGCCCGAATATCGCGCGTTCCCGCACACGCCGCTGCCCGTCGACGAACTGCGCACCGGCGCGTCCGCTGTGCCGCCGCCGCTCGTCAAGGGTTATCTGCGTCTCGGCGCGAAGATCTGCGGCGCACCGGCCTGGGATCCCGATTTCAACACCGCCGATTTCCTCACGCTGTTCCGTCTCTCCGATATCAACGAGCGCTACGCCCGCCACTTCCTCGGCGACGCCGCCAGCCGCTAAATCACGCCAAAACACGCGGTAAGGCATGCAACAAAAACGCCCGGCACACGCCGGGCGTTCTTTATCGTGCGTCGCGATGACGCTCAATCGTCCCTCAATCGTCCGTATACACCACGCGATACGGGATGCCGAGCTTGCCCCACTCGGCCGATTCCTGAACGAGGTTGTAATCGGTCAGCGGATTGTTCTGGACCCACGCGTTGGGCAGGCGCACCTCGAAGCCGTTGCGCTCCTGCGTGACCGAAATCACGGGCAGCCCCACGTCGGCGCGGCGGCGGCTAAGCAGCGTCGCAAGTCGCAGGCAGAACAGAAGCGTCCACTCGACGTCGCGCGTCTGCGAGAGCTTGCCGAGCTTGCCCACGTGCCCGAGCACGAGCGCCGCAAGCCGCGCCTGGTCGGTACGCGAGAAGCCCGGCATGTCGGCGTTGCTGGCGATATAGGCCGAATGCTTGTGATACGCGCTATGTGAGATCGAAAGTCCGATCTCGTGCAGCGACGCCGCCCAGCCGAGGAACATGCGGCTTTCTTCGCGCCGTTCTTCGTCGGTTTCGCCAAGCTGGTCGTAGAACGACACAGCCAGTTCGCCGATCCGCCCCGCCTGCATGCGGTCGACGCCATAACGGCGCATGAAGCCCTCGACGGTGAGCGTACGCATATCCTCGTGCTGCGAGCGCCCGAGCAGGTCATAGAGGACGCCGAGACGCAGCGCGGCGTCGGTGGTGTCCGCGTAGTCGATGCCCAGCTCGTCGAACACCGCGATCATGATCGAGAGGCCGCCCGCGAGCACCGGAATGCGGTCGGGCTTCAGCGCAATGAGCTTCAGGCGGTTCACGTTCTCCGCCTTGATGAGCGCGCGCTTGAGCCGCTCGAGGCCGCCGCGCGAAATGCCGTGCGTAATGCCCGGATCGTTGAAGCCATTGGCCTCGACGAGTTCCGCGAGCGCGCGCGCCGTGCCCGAGGAGCCGATCGCCTGCTCCCAGCCGGTTTCGCGGTAATCGGAGGAAATGATCTGGATTTCGCGCGTCGCCGCAAGCTCGGCCTGGCGCATCGTGTATTCGTCGACGTTGCCCGCGGGGAAGAACTGGCGGCTGTGGCTCACGCAGCCGATATAGAGGCTTTCCATGCGGATCGGCGTGTAGTGCGAGCCGATGATGAATTCCGTCGAGCCGCCGCCGATATCGACGACGAGCCGCTTGCCCGCGCTCGCCGGCACCGAATGCGCAGCGCCCGCGTAGATGAGGCGCGCTTCTTCGCGGCCCGCGATCACTTCGATCGGAAAACCGAGCGCCGCTTCGGCCTCGCCGAGAAATTCGCCGGCATTCTTCGCGACGCGCAGCGTATTGGTGGCCACGGCGCGCACGTGATCGGGATGGAAATCGCGCAGGCGTTCGCCGAAACGCCTGAGCGCGTCCCAGCCTCGCACCTGCGAGGCGCGGTCGAGCATTTTTTCCTTCGACAGGCCGGCCGCGAGACGGACTGTCTCACGCAGCGCATCGACGGGATAGATCTGGCTGCCCGCTTCGGTTTCTTCGACGCGGCCGACGATCAGACGAAAGCTGTTCGAACCGAGATCGACGGCGGCGAGCAGATGGGGATTGTTGAGCATCGAGGGGGCTGGCTCCATGCGTGCAAGTGCGGCTACCCTGATCGGGGCCGCGCTGTTCAAATATGCCATTTTAAGCGTACCCGCTTTCACGATGTCGCTCCTCACTCGCATGAGCCGGAACCATCGGGCATCATTGCGAAGCGACTTGTCTTTTTCGTGAAGTTGCAGCGTAGAATTTGTGACACCTCAAACGTCGTAATAACGTCATATTATTGTGCGAATTTCCGAGCGTCCGTTCGAATCTAATCCTGACATACAGTTTCCACTGCCGATGTCCATCCGCTACCCTTTACTCAATCGCGAGCTGGGCATTCTGGGATTCAACGAGCGCGTGCTCGCACAGGCGGCTGACCCCGCCGTCCCTTTGCTTGAGCGCTTACGCTTCATTTGTATTACCAGTAGCAACCTCGACGAGTTCTTCGAAATCCGCATGGCCGGGCTTCAGGAACAGATGCGCGATAACCCTGGCGGGCTCTCTCCCGACGGCATGTCGCTACAGCACGTCTACGAACTCGTGGTCGAGCGCGCGCAGCGTCTCGTGCACCGCCAGTACCAGATGCTGCACGAGACCGTGCTGCCCGCGCTTGAGCAGGAAGACATCTATTTCCACGGCACCGACGCCTGGAACGAAGCCCAGACCGCCTGGGCGCGCGCGTACTTCCTCGATGAACTGCTGCCGGTCCTTACGCCGATCGGGCTCGATCCCGCGCATCCGTTTCCGCGCGTGCTCAACAAGAGCCTGAATTTCGTCGTCGAACTCGAGGGCAAGGACGCCTTCGGCCGCCAGGCCGTAATGGGTATCGTCCAGGCGCCGCGCGCGCTGCCGCGCCTCGTGCGCATGCCGCAGGAACTGTCGGGCTTCCAGCACGGCTTCGTGCTGCTCGGGTCCCTGTTGCAGCGCTTTATCGGCGAGTTGTTTCCCAACCTTGTCGTGCGCAGCTGCAACCAGTTCCGCATCACGCGCAATAGCGAACTCTTCGTCGACGAAGACGAAATCACGAATCTGCGCGTCGCGCTGCAGGGCGAACTGCCCGCGCGCCACCTCGGCAACGCGGTGCGGCTCGAAGTATCCGCCGAGACGCCCACTCACCTCGTGAAGCGTCTGCTCGACGAAAGCGGCCTGACCGAAAGGGACTGCTATTTCGTCGACGGCCCCGTGAATCTCGTGCGCCTCATGCAACTGCCCGAGATGGTGGACCGCCCCGAGCTGAAATTCGTGCCGCACGTGCCGGCCATTCCGAAACGCGTCTCGGCGAACGGCAACATGTTCGACGTGATCGATCAGGGCGACATCCTGCTGCATCATCCGTACGAGAGTTTCCAGCCCGTGCTCGAGTTGCTGATTCAGGCCGCGAACGATCCGAACGTCGTCGCCATCAAGCAGACGATCTACCGCACAGGCACCGATTCCCCGCTCATGGACGCGCTCATGCAGGCCGCGCGCAATGGCAAGGAAGTCACGGTGGTGGTGGAGCTGCTCGCGCGCTTCGACGAAGAGACCAACATCAACTGGGCCGCGCAGCTCGAAGCGGTGGGCGCGCACGTCGTGTACGGCGTAGTGGGCCACAAATGCCACGCCAAGATGATGCTGATCGTGCGCCGCGTGCCGGCGAACGGCCGCATGGTGCTGCGCCGCTATGTTCACCTCGGCACCGGCAACTATCACCCGCGCACCGCGCGTCTTTACTCCGACTTCGGCTTCATGACGTCGAAGCCTGATATCTGCGAGGACGTGCACCATGTGTTCCAGCAACTGACGGGTATCGGCGGCAAACTGCAGTTGCACGCGCTATGGCAATCGCCGTTTACGCTGCATCCGAAGCTGATCGAGGCCATTCGTGCCGAAGCCGCAGCGGCACGCGCCGGCAAGAAGGCACGCATCGTCGCGAAGATGAACGCCGTGCTCGAACCGACGGTGATCAACGAGCTTTACGAAGCGTCGCAGGCGGGCGTGAAGATCGATCTGATCGTGCGCGGCGTCTGCTCGCTTCAGCCGGGCGTGCCGGGGCTCTCCGAGAACATCACGGTACGCTCGATCGTCGGCCGCTTCCTCGAGCATCACCGCATCTATTACTTCTATGCCGACGGCGAGGAAAAGGTCTATCTGTCTAGCGCCGACTGGATGGATCGCAACCTGTTCCGCCGCGTCGAAGTGGCCTTCCCAATCGACGACCGTCGTCTCAAGCGCCGTGTGATCGGCGAAGGACTGTCGACCTTCCTCGGCGACAATCAGTCGGCGTGGCTCATGCAGAGCGACGGCCACTATCGCCGCCGCCGCGCGGGCAAGTCGGTGCGCAACGGGCAGTTGAGCCTGCTGTCGAAGTTCTGTACGTAATGACGTGATGGCACAGCGCCGCTCGATGCGGCGCCCGACGCATGTAAAAAAGGCCGCGCAGGGTGCAGATCACCGAATGCGCGGCCTTTTTATTGCTTTAGCGAACTAGTGAATCATTGCCGGTCACGCAGGCGCAGGCTGCCGGCGCGTCGTGCGCGCGGCCGGAAAGCGCACCGTGAACGTGCTGCCCCGCCCTTCCTCGCTCTTCACTTCGAGCGCCGCATCGTGGCGCTGCAGCACATGCTTGACGATCGCAAGGCCGAGGCCCGTGCCGCCCGTATCGCGCGAACGGCTGCGGTCCACACGATAAAAGCGCTCGGTGAGCCGCGGAATATCGACCGCCGGAATGCCGAACCCGCTATCCGTCACCGAGAACAACGCGCAATTCCCCTCGGCGCGCCACGTCAGATGCACCTTCCCGCCATTGGGCGTGTAGCGCACCGCATTGCTCGTGAGATTGCCGAACGCGCTCAGCACTTCAGATTCCGAACCGATCACGCTCAGGCTGTCGTCGAAGTCCGCCGTAATGAGGTGATGGCCCCCGGAGAGATTCTCCGCGTCTTCGCGCACGTGGCACAGCACCGCGCGCATGTCGATCATCTGATCGCCCGGCAGACGCGCCTCGCCCTCCAGTTGCGCGAGCACGAGCAAGTCCGTCACGATGTGACGCATGCGTGCGGCCTGCTGCTCCATCAGTTCGAGGTAGCGTGCGCGCTCGCATTCGGACAACGGCAGCTCGCGCATCGTCTCGAGAAAACCGGACAGCACCGTAAGCGGCGTCTTGAGTTCGTGCGAGACGTTCGCAACGAAATCGCGGCGCATGGCGTCGGTGCGTTCGAGTTCGGTGATGTCCTGCGAAAGCACGAGCTTGCGATTGTCGCCGTACGGAAACACCTGCACGGAAAGAACGTTCTGCCGCTTGTCGCCCATGCCGCGCATGATCAGCATCGCTTCGTAGCGGTTCGAGTTCAGGTATCGCACGAAGTCGGGCTGGCGCACGAGGTGCGTGATGTGCTGGCGCAAATCGCGCTTCGCATCGAGCCCGAAGTGCTGCTCGGAGATCGCATTGCACCATTCGATCTGGTCGTGATCGTCGAGCATCGCGACGCCGTTCGGCGACGCCTGGATCGCCTGGATGAAGCGCGAATGCTGCTGCTCGACCTGACGCACCTGGGCGTGCCAGCGCTTGGCGAGCTTGTGCAGACGGTAGTAGATTTCGCCCCATACACCCGGGGCGCTCGGCACTTCGCCGTAGACCGGTGCATCGAGCAGGCGCCACAAACGTTGCTTGTGAAACGTGCTGAAAAACATTTGCACGAGCAGCAGGAAGACGGCGAGTGCGAGGCCATACTTCGCGCCAAACACCTCACCGATCGCCGCGCACACGAGCGCAAGCAGCACAACCGAAACAAGGGAGCGCGCCCAGATGATGTTCATGTTCCTGCTGGTCATTGATAGACAGTGCGAACCGGACGCGCCGTGTCGATACGGGATCGACACAAGACCGCGCCGGCATGGGACGCGGCTGGAGTAGAACGTGCGTCAGGCGCTCTTCGCGAGACGGTAGCCGCTTCCGCGCACCGTTTCGATCATGGCATCGCACCCCGCCGGCTTCAGCGCGGCACGCAGACGCTTGATGTGCACGTCGACCGTGCGCTCCTCCACAAACACGTGATCGCCCCACACCTGGTCGAGCAACTGCGTGCGGCTGTGCACACGCTCCGGATGGGTCATGAAGAAATGCAGCAGGCGGAACTCGGTCGGCCCGAGGTCGAGCTTGACCTCGCTGCCTTCCGCGTGCGCCGCGACGCGGTGCGTGGCCGGATCGAGTTTCAGTCCGTTGATCGCAACGACGTCCTCGGTCAGCTGCGGCGCGCGGCGGCGCAGCACCGCCTTGATGCGCGCCATCAGTTCCTTCGGCGAAAACGGCTTCGTCACGTAGTCGTCCGCCCCGATTTCGAGGCCAAGCACCTTGTCCTGCTCGTCGCCGCGCGCGGTCAGCATGATGATCGGGATATGCTTCGTGCGCTCGTTGGTGCGCAGGTCGCGCGCAAACGCAACGCCGGACTTGCCCGGCAACATCCAGTCGAGCAGGATGAGATCGGGCAGCACGTCGCTGATCAGGTTCTGCGCCTGCTCCGCGTTGTACGCGCGGATCGGGCAATGGCCCGCGTGCTGCAGGTTCACGGAAATCAGCTCGGAAATAGCGGGCTCATCTTCGATGACGAGAATGCTGCTAGGCATCGGCACCTCTTGACCTTGTATCCAGTTTAATTAGCTCAATGCTTCACGTTCGAGGGCGTCGCGCGACTTGTGGCGCACGTCGGTGCCCTTGACGATATAGATGATGAATTCGGCGATGTTCTTCGCGTGGTCGCCGATCCGCTCGATTGCCTTCGCGATGAACAGATAGTCGAGCCCGACCGAAATCGTGCGCGGGTCTTCCATCATGTACGTGACGAGCTTGCGCACGAACGCGCGGAATTCCTCGTCGATCGCCTTGTCGTCGCGCACGATCTGCGCGGCGGCCACGGTGTCGAGGCGCGCAAACGCGTCGAGCGCGCGGCGCAGGATCGAGACGGCCATCTCGCCCGAGATCTTGATCTCGGCGATATTCACGCTGCGCGACGCGCCGTCTTCCATCAGGCGCTTCGTGCGCTTGGCGATTTTTTCGGCTTCGTCGCCGGCGCGTTCGAGGTTCGTGATGGTCTTCGAGATCGCGAGCAGGAGGCGCAGGTCGCGCGCGGCCGGCTGGCGGCGCGCGATGATGTTGCTGCACTCCTCGTCGATGTCGACTTCCATCGTATTGACACGCTCTTCTGCAACGATCACGCGCTCGGCAGCGTCGCTGTCGAATTCGTTCAACGCCTGCATCGCAGTGATGATCTGCGATTCGACGAGGCCGCCCATTTCGAGGACCTTCGACGACACGAGATTCAGATCGGCGTCGAACTGGCTGGACAGATGCTTATCGGACATTTCAGTCTCCCTGCTTCGATTAGCCGAAGCGACCGGTGATGTAGTCTTCCGTTTCCTTGCGGACCGGCTTGATGAAGATCTTCTCGGTGTCGCCGAACTCGATCAGCTCGCCAAGATACATGTACGCGGTGTAGTCCGAGCAGCGTGCGGCCTGCTGCATGTTGTGCGTGACGATCACCACGGTGTAATCGCTCTTGAGTTCCGCGATCAGCTCTTCGATGCGGCCCGTCGAGATCGGGTCGAGCGCCGAGCACGGTTCGTCGAGCAGCAGCACTTCCGGGCGGATGGCGATGCCGCGCGCGATACACAGACGCTGCTGCTGGCCGCCCGAAAGGCCGTAGCCGCTCTGGCCGAGCTTGTCCTTCACTTCGTTCCAGAGCGCCGCCTTCGTGAGCGCCCACTCGACGCGGTCGTCCATTTCCGGACGCGACAGCGATTCGAACATTTTCACACCGAACGCGATGTTGTCGTAAATCGACATCGGGAACGGGGTCGGCTTCTGGAACACCATGCCGACACGCGCGCGCAGGAGCGAAATATCGCGCGTCGTGGTCAGCAGGTTCTCGCCGTCCATGATGATTTCGCCTTCGGCGCGCTGCTCCGGATAGAGCGCGTACATCTTGTTGAACGTACGCAGCAACGTCGACTTGCCGCAACCCGACGGGCCGATGAACGCCGTCACCCTGCCTTCGGGAATCTGCAGGTTGATGTTCTTCAGCGCGTGATACTTGCCGTAGAAGAAGTTCAGGTTCTTCACGTCGATTTTCGGCGTGCCGGGTGCCTGATTCGTTGCATCCTGGGCGGGATCCACAGGTTGAAAACCGGCGGCCGGCGTCATCGCCTGACCGGCGGTATTGATGTGACTTTCTGCCATGTTCATCGGATCACTCCGCCCTTACCTTTTCGAAAATATCGTACGCGCGAGGATGTTCAGCCCCAGCACACCCAGCGTAATCAGGAACACGCCTGCCCACGCAAGCGACTGCCACTGCGCAAACGGACTCATCGCAAACTTGAAGATCGTGACCGGCAGGTTCGCGATCGGCTGATTCATGTCCGCCGAGAAGAACTGGTTCGACAGCGCCGTAAAGAGCAGCGGCGCCGTTTCGCCGGCGATGCGCGCAATCGCGAGCAGCACGCCCGTCACGATGCCGGCGATCGACGCCTTCAGCGTGATCGCAAGAATCATCTTCCACTTCGGCGTGCCGAGCGCAACGGCCGCTTCGCGCAGGGCGTTCGGCACGAGCTTCAGCATGTTCTCGGTCGTGCGGATCACGATCGGAATCTGCAGGAGCGCGAGTGCAATCGCACCGGCCCAGCCACTGAAATGCCCCATCTTCGCGACGACGAGCGCATAGACGAACAGACCCACGACAATCGAGGGCGCCGACAGCAGGATGTCGTTGATGAAGCGCGTCAAGCTCGCAAGCCAGCTGCGCTGGCCGTACTCGGCCAGATAGATGCCGGCGAGAATGCCGATCGGCGTGCCGACGAACGTTGCGGCAGCAACGAGCAGCAGGCTGCCGACGATCGCGTTCGCGAGACCGCCGCCATCGGTGTTCGGCGGCGGCGTCGACTGCGTGAAGAGCTGCACGGAAAGACCGCCCACGCCGAGCGAGAGCGTCGTATAGAGAATCCACACGAGCCAGATGAGGCCAAAGGCCATCGCTGCGAGCGACAACGCAAGCGCGATCACGTTGATCGTGCGGCGGCGGCGCTGCAGCTTGCCGCGCATCTTCTCCAGTGCAGGGCCGTAAATGGCGCCTGGAATTTTCATCAGCGGTTCGCTCATCGCGCACCCTCCGACTTTTCGAGGCGCAGCAGAAGCAGCTTCGAGATCGAGAGCACGATGAACGTGATCACGAACAGGATCAGGCCGAGTTCCATCAGCGCTGCGGTGTGCAGGCCCGGGTTGGCTTCCGCGAATTCGTTGGCGAGCGCCGAAGTAATGCTGTTGCCGGGCGAGAAGAGCGACACGTTATCGAGCAGATTCGTATTGCCGATCACGAACGTGACGGCCATCGTCTCGCCGAGCGCGCGGCCAAGGCCGAGCATGATGCCGCCGATCACGCCGGTCTTGGTGAACGGCAGCACGATCTTCCACATGACTTCCCACGTCGTGCAGCCGATGCCGTAGGCCGACTCCTTGAGCAGCACGGGCGTGACTTCGAACACGTCGCGCATGACGGCTGCGATGTACGGGATGACCATGATCGCGAGAATTACGCCCGCGCACAGAATGCCGATGCCGATGGGCGCGCCCTGAAACAGGGCGCCGACGAACGGCATGCCGCCGAGCAGGTCGCCGAGCGGCTTTTCGAACCACTGCGCGAAGATCGGCGCGAACACGAGCAGGCCCCACATGCCGTACACGATCGACGGGATGGCGGCCAGCAGTTCGATGGCGATACCGAGCGGACGGCGCAGCCACGACGGCGAAAGCTCGGTAAGAAAGAGCGCAATGCCGAAGCTCACGGGCACGGCGATGATGAGCGCGATAAGCGAAGTGGCGATCGTGCCGTAGATGGGCACGAGCGCGCCGAACTGCTCACTGGGTGGATCCCAGTCGGCAGTCCAGAGGAAAGCGAAGCCGAACTTCTTGATCGCTGGCAGCGAATCGATGATCAGCGACAAGATGATGCCGCCGAGCAGCAGCAAAGTGACGATAGCGGCGAGCCGCGTGAGACTGCCGAAAATAACGTCGCCTGCCGGGCTGGGCGCTTTTTGCTGCGCAGCGCTGCCGGGCGGATTCGACACGAGGCGGATGTCGGACATTGTGGCCAGTTTCCAGATGCCGTTCACCACAACGGTGCGCGGCGGTCATGCAGTCTGAGGACGACGGCCCGTCTACCGGCGAGGCTTACGACTCGACAACGGACTACGGCCCTCAAACGGACAAACGGGGCGCGCGCTCATCGCGCGACGACCCCGTTCAGCTTGGCTTCAATCGGCCTTATTCGGCGATCGACTTGCCGCTAGCGTCCTTCACCTTCTCTTTCCACTGCGTCTTGATTTCGCTCACGACCGACGGCGGCAGCGAAATGTAGTCGAGGCTGTCAGCAGCCGAGCCGCCGTTCTTGAACGCCCAGTCGAAGAACTTGAGCGTTTCCTTGCCCTGCTCCGGCTTGTCCTGCGCGGTGTGCAGCAGCACGAAGGTCGCGCCGACGACCGGCCATGCGCTCTTGCCCGGCTCGTTCGTCAGGATCTGGTAGAACGACTTCTTCCAGTCTGCGCCGGCTGCAGCGGCCTTGAACGTGTCGGTGGTCGGCTGGACAACCGCGCCCGATTCGTTCTTCATGGCAGTGTAGACCATGTGGTTTTGCTTGGCGTACGCCCACTCGACGTAGCCGATTGCACCCGGCAGACGCTGCACGAATGCAGCAACGCCGTCGTTACCCTTGCCGCCCGTGCCGGTCGGCCAGTTCACGGTCGTGCCTTCGCCAACCTTGCTCTTCCACTCGGGGTTGACCTTCGAGAGGTAGTTCGTCCAGATGAAGCTCGTGCCCGAACCGTCAGCGCGGCGGACCACGGCGATGTCGAGATCCGGCAGCTTGACCTTCGGGTTCAGGGCGGCGATGGCCGGATCGTTCCACTTCTTGATCTTGCCGAGGTAGATGTCGCCGATCACCTGGCCCGACAGCACGATTTCGCCAGCCTTGATGCCCGGCACGTTGATCGCCGGCACGACGCCGCCAACCACCGTCGGGAACTGGAACAGGCCGTCCTTGGCCAGTTCGTCGTCCTTCAGCGGGGCATCCGAACCTGCGAAGTCAACGGTCTTGGCGTTGATCTGCTTGATGCCGCCCGACGAACCGATACCTTGATAGTTCACCTTGCCGCCGCCCGACTTCTGATAGGCGTCCGCCCATTTCGTGTAGATCGGTGCAGCGAAGGTGCTGCCAGCGCCGGTAATGTCGGCTGCCTGCGCTGCGATCGCGAAGAGCGCGCCGGCGACGCCAGCGAGCACGGTTTGCATCAATTTCATGTGGCCTCCAGTGGTGAGCAGATAAACGACACCGCGAAGCTTAGGGTCTCATTGTGACAGTACCATGACCGTACATGAACCAACCGTGACAATGTCATTACCAGCTGAAAGATGCGAAGCGAATGAATGATGTGCCGGTTTCATTGTCGCTGCGGCTCGCACAGCGGGCCTCTGAACCGCCCTGACAGGCAGAGGAAGGGGATTCGGGCAACGCGAGCCGCGCTCCGGCTGGAGCGCGTTCTGTCCCTGTAGAAAGCGTGCGGAAAAGAAATTGACGAATTCGACATACGAAATCGATGCCGAATTCGAGGACCGCCTTGAATACGCCGTAACCGGCTGTCAAAGACCGCCAGCGTGGCCCGATGCGCGATGGTCGCACCGCCACGCGCACGTGGCCCCGCCAGCGGCGGACTCAGGCAATCGCGCGCTTGACGGTCGCGGCAATCGCTTCCGCGTAGTGGACGGCGTCGTGCTGCTCGCGCGCCTCGACCATCACGCGCAGCACCGGCTCCGTGCCCGATGCGCGGATCAGCACGCGGCCCTTGCCGTTCAACTGGGTCTCGGCGTCTGCAATTGACTGCTGGATGGCGCCGTTACCTTCCCAGTCGGCGCCCTGCGCGATTCGAACGTTGATCAGCTTCTGCGGGAACAGCGTCACGCCGTCGAGCAGTTCGGCAAGCGTGCGCCCGCTGCGCTTCATCGCCGCGAGCACCAGCAGCGCCGAAACGATGCCGTCGCCGGTCGTATGCCGGTCGAGCGAGAGAATATGACCGGAGCCCTCGGCACCGAGCAGCCAGCCGTGCTCGCGCAACTGTTCGAGCACGTAGCGGTCGCCGACTGCAGCGCGCACGAACTTCACGCCAAGACGCTCGATGGCCTGCTCGACGGCGAGGTTGGTCATCAGCGTGCCGACCGCGCCCTCCACCTTCCCGTCGGTCGCCATGCGGTCCTTCACGAGGACGTAAAGCAGCTCGTCGCCGTTGAAAAGGCGGCCTTGTGCGTCGACCACCTGCAGTCGGTCGGCGTCGCCGTCCAGCGCAATGCCGAGATCAGCCTGATTCGCGCGCACGGCGCGCACCAGCGCGTCGGGCGCCGTCGCGCCGACACCGTCGTTGATGTTGAAGCCGTTCGGCGAAACGCCGATCGGAATCACGTCCGCACCGAGTTCATGGAACACGTGCGGCGCGATATCGTAGGCCGCGCCGTTCGCGCAATCGACCACGAGCTTCAGCCCGCGCAGGTTGTACGCTTGCGGAAACGTGCTCTTGCAGAACTCGATGTAACGGCCGCCCGCATCGTCCAGGCGCCGTGCGCGGCCTAGTTGCTCGGACGGCGCGCAGTCGAGCGGCAGGTCGAGCTGCTCCTCGATCTGCCGCTCGACGTCGTCGGGCAGCTTGTTGCCATCGGCTGAAAAGAACTTGATGCCGTTGTCGTAGAACGGGTTGTGCGACGCACTGATCACGACGCCTGCTGAGAGCCGCAGCGCGCGCGTAAGGTAAGCGATGCCAGGCGTGGTCATCGGGCCCGCCAGCATCACGTCGATGCCGGCCGCCGAAAGTCCGGCTTCCAGCGACGCCTCGAGCATGTAACCCGAGATGCGCGTGTCCTTGCCGATGAGCACAGACGGGCGCGAGCCCGAAGTCGCGGCAGCGCCCGCAAGCACTTTGCCCGCCGCGTAGCCGAGGCGCAGCACGAAATCCGGCGTGATCGGCGCCGAGCCGACCTTGCCGCGAACCCCATCCGTTCCGAAATAACGACGTCCCATCCTTCGATCCCTCTCCTTCTACCGTTCTCTTTTCCCGGTTTTACGCCGGGGTGGCCTGGCTGCGCGCGGCTTCGCGCACAGCGGCCCAGATTTTCAGCGCGTCCACGGTCTGCGCGACATCGTGAACACGAATAATGGCCGCGCCGCGCTCTGCCGCACACACGGCAGCAGCCACGCTCGCGGCGATGCGCTCCGCAGCGGGCCGGTTCACGAGCGCGCCCAGCATCGACTTGCGCGACATACCCGCCAGCACCGGATAGGGTGCGGCGCCCTGCGGGACGCGCGGCGCCGTATCCCGCAGATGCGCGAGCAACGCGTAGTTATGCTCGATCACCGCCTTGCCGAAGCCAAAACCCGGATCGACGCTGATACGCGCACGCGCCACACCCGCCGCTTCGAGTTCCGCTACGCGCGCCGTAAGAAATGCGCGCACTTCGCTCACAACGTCCGTGTAGTCGGGCGAGCCCAACTGCATCGTCTGCGGCTCGCCGAGCATGTGCATCACGCACAGCCCGCAATCGCTGGCACGCACGGCGTCGATCGCGCCGGGCATCCGCAAACCCCAGACGTCGTTGATCATGTCCGCCCCAGCCGCAAGTGCATGGCGCATCACGTCGGGCTTGTACGTATCGATCGACAGCGGCACGTTCGCTCCACGCAACCGCTCGACCAGCGGAATCACGCGTTCGAGTTCCTCCGCGACCGGCACGGGCGGCGCACCTGGCCGCGTCGATTCCCCGCCGATGTCGACCATGTCCGCGCCGTCGAGCAGCATCTGCTCGGCGCGCCGCAGCGCTTCGCCGGGATCGACATAACGGCCGCCATCGGAAAACGAATCAGGCGTGACATTCAGAATGCCCATGACCAGCGGGCGTTCGAAAGTCAGCGTGAAACGGCCGCACTTCAGCGGCTCCGGTGCCAACGGTGAAGGCAACTGAGGAAGCAAAAGACTCTGCGCAGTGGTATTGGGCACGTCAACGAACGTCAGAAGTGTAACGAAGAGATGTCGCCAGAAATGCAGGCGGGCCGATGTGGAATCACACCGGCCCGCAACTTTACTTGATTTGGCGCAATCGGGATCAGGCCGGCGCAGTCGCGCTGCCCGGTTTCACCTCGCTGCCCGTGCTACCGCCCGACGACGAAGCATCGCCAGCCGACGGCGAACTCTTCGGCGAGCGCGGCGGGCGACCCGCCATGATGTCGTTGATCTGGTCGGAGTCGATCGTTTCCCACTCCATCAGCGCAGCGGTCATCGCCTCGACCTTGTCGCGGTTCTCGTCGAGCATGCGCTTGGCGAGGTTGTACTGCTCGTCGAGCACATGGCGGATTTCCGCGTCGACCTTCTGCTGCGTCGCTTCCGAGATGGCGCGCGTAAAGCCCTTGCCGAACGGGCCGCCGTCGCTTTCGTCGTCCACGTAGACCATCGGTCCGAGCGCGTCGGTCATGCCGAAGCGTGCAACCATCGCGCGGGCTGTCTGCGTGGCCTTGTTGAAGTCGTCCGACGCACCCGTGCTGATGAGGTTCAGGAACAGCTCTTCCGCCACGCGGCCGCCGAACAGAATGGCCAAACGGTCGAGCAGATAATCCTTCGAATACGTTTCGTTGTCGTGCTCCGGCAACTGCCAGGTCACGCCGAGCGCGCGACCGCGCGGAATGATCGTGACCTTGTGGACCGGATCGGCCTTCGGCAGCAGCTTCGCGATCACGGCGTGGCCCGATTCGTGGTACGCCGTGGCACGCTTCGCTTCTTCGCGGATGACCGCCGACTTGCGCTCCGGACCCATGAAGATCTTGTCCTTCGCGTCCTCGAAGTCCTGCATCTCGACGATGCGCTTGCCGCGGCGCGCCGCAAAGAGCGCCGCTTCGTTCACGAGGTTCGCGAGATCGGCGCCCGAGAAGCCCGGCGTGCCACGCGCGATGACCGCAGCGTCGACGTCGTTGGCGATCGGCACCTTGCGCAGGTGCACCTTCATGATCTGCTCACGGCCGCGAATGTCGGGCAGGCCCACGTAGACCTGACGGTCGAAACGGCCCGGACGCAGCAGCGCCTTGTCGAGCACGTCCGAACGGTTCGTTGCCGCGATCACGATGACGCCCGAGTTCGCCTCGAAGCCGTCCATCTCGACCAGCATCTGGTTCAGCGTCTGTTCGCGCTCGTCGTTGCCGCCGCCCATGCCGGCGCCGCGATGACGGCCGACGGCGTCGATTTCGTCGATGAACACGATGCACGGCGCGTGCTTCTTGGCCTGCTCGAACATGTCGCGCACGCGAGCCGCGCCGACACCGACGAACATTTCAACGAAGTCCGAACCCGAAATGCTGAAGAACGGCACCTTGGCTTCGCCCGCGATGGCGCGCGCGAGCAGCGTCTTACCGGTGCCGGGAGGGCCGACGAGCAGCACGCCACGCGGGATGCGCCCGCCGAGCTTCTGGAATTTCTGGGGATCGCGCAGGAAGTCTACGAGCTCGGAGACCTCTTCCTTGGCCTCGTCGCAGCCCGCGACATCGGAGAAATTGACGGCGTTGTTGTTTTCGTCGATCAGGCGTGCGCGCGATTTACCGAAGGAGAAAGCCCCGCCTTTGCCGCCCCCCTGCATCTGTCTCATCATGTAGAACCAGAACACGATGATGAGGATTGTCGGCCCGAGGTAGTACAGCGCGGAAACGAGCGCGTTCGGCTCTTCGTCAGCCTTGCCGCTCACCTGCACGCCGTATTTCATCAGGTCGCCGACCATCCAGATGTCGCCGGGCGACACGATCTGGTATTTCTGGCCATCCGCCGGAGTGACCGTGAGGTTCCGCCCCTGCACTATGACGCTCTTGACCTTGCCGCTCTTCGCGTCGTCCATGAACTGCGAATAGGAAACGCCTTCCTGGACACGGGGCTTGTCGAACTGCTTGAACACCGTAAACAGCACCAGTGCGATAACCAGCCACACTGCTGCCTTCGAAAACATGTTGTTGTTCAAAGCACCACTCCTTCACTCATAGACGGGCGCCTACATTTGCCTTGCGGCACCACCAAAGCATTCTAATCCAGTACGCAGGCACCCGCCATAACGTTTCGCTAGCGCGGGAATAGCCTCCGGGCCTTGTACGTAAAGCGTTCGGCAGCCTTTCAGGACCCGCCGCCGACACGCTTCTTCACCCTGCCCTGCACACCGGAATCGATACCCGCGTCAACGCGGCTGCTTCAGCTGTTTACCCAATATAAACGTTTCGGCCGATTTATCCCGCGAAGCTTTTGGTTTGCGGGCGGCCACAATTTTGAATTGATGCTTGAATTTTTCGACGATCTGGCTATAACCGCTGCCGTGAAAACATTTTACTAAAAGGGCGCCATCAGGTTTCAGATGGTTTTGCGAGAACTCGAGTGCGAGATCGCACACATGTTCGATACGCGCGGCATCCGCCGACGCCACCCCCGAGAGATTGGGCGCCATGTCCGAAATTACAAGATCCACCGGACGCTCGCCGACAATTTCTTCGAGTTGCGCAAGCACGCTGTCCTCGCGGAAGTCGCCCTGGATGAACTGGACATCGGCGATCGGCTCCATCGGCAGCAGGTCGAGCGCAATGATCGTGCCGTCCACGCCGCCCTGCCGTTCCTCGTCGCGCTTCGCGCCCTGCGCGAGCTTGTTGCGCACGTACTGGCTCCAGCTGCCCGGCGCCGCGCCGAGATCCACGATCACCATGCCCGGGCGGATCAGCTTGTCCTGCTCGTCGATTTCCTTCAGCTTGTACGCGGCGCGAGCGCGATAGCCCTCCCGTTGCGCCATTTTCACGTACGGGTCGTTGATATGGTCGTGCAACCACGACTGGTTGAAGCGGTTTTTTGCCATTAAAGGTGAACTCTTGCTGCGTGATTGCGCGCTTTTAGCGGATAATACGCGCTTTATTCGTGCGGCCATCGCGGCCCGTCCGGCTGATCCACGCCGGCTCACGCCCGCGTCTTGCCGTCCCCACGGTTTTTCCGTTGTTCCGATGCGCTGTCCGCCGGGCGAGCCCCAAGAGGCTCATTTCGGCCCGCCGGGCGCCGTCATTTTAGTCGAGTCTGCCACATCCCATGCCCGCCCTCACTCTTACCGCCGAGCAGCGCGCCGAACTTCGCTCCGCAGCTCACGCGCTCAAACCAGTTGTGCTCATCGGCGCGGAAGGGTTGACCGACGCCGTTGTAAAAGAAATCAAGGTTCACCTTGCAGCGCACCAGCTCATCAAGGTGCGCGTGTTCGGCGATGAGCGCGAAGAACGCATCGCGATCTACGACGAGATCTGCGATCGTCTCAGCGCGGCGCCGGTCCAGCACATCGGCAAGCTGCTCGTGATCTGGAAGCCCGAAGAAGCCGCGCCGACAACCGCCACGGCCCGTGCCGGCGCGCGCGGCACCGTCAAGCGCCCGGCCGGCGACGTCCCGAGCGCGCGCGAAACCGGCACGCGCGGCGCAGCCCCGCGCATCGTCAAGGTCGTCAAGCCTTCCGAAAACCCGATGCGCCGCCCCAAGCCGCAGAACGTGGTCGTCAAGGGCAACGAGCGCGTCACGCAAGGCGGCAACGTCAAACGCGCCAAGAAGCGCCAGACCAGCAGCAAGCGCGGGCACCAGGGTTCGAAGTAAGCCGCTGCAGCATGCCAGTCGCGCCATCGCGCCGCCAGTACGTGGCAGCGCGCGTGGAGATTCGGCAAGGAAAGCAGCAGGAGAAAGCGGCAGGAGAAAGCGGCAGACAGGCCCACGGGCCTCAGAACGGTGCGCTCACGTGCAGCACTTTTTCGCTGTACTCCCCGCCGTGACGCTACGCCGCGCGAGACCGCCACGCGGCGGGCAGCAGCCACACGAGCGCAATGCCCAGCAGGCTCCCGATCAAATAGAACAAGCTCGACACGCCGTGCAGGATGCCAAAGCGCGCCGCATCAGGCGAATTCGCGATATCCACACCGGCAACTGCGGCCTGTACGCGCAACGCGTTCATGAACGGCTGCACCGCGAAATAGCCGACCAGAACACACAACAGCATCCCGGCCAGCAGCCAGCGCAAGCGCCGGTACGGCTCTACGCCGCGCCGCACCAGCACGTTGGACAGCGCGAGCATCAGCACGCCGCACGTAAGGCCGACGAGCCCTTCGATCCGAAAAAGCTGCGCGGCAATCGAGCCGGCTGTCATTCGGTCAAGAGAGGCAAACAGCACCGGGGCGGCTGCATAGCCGATAGTCAGCTGGCTACCCACCCAGAGCATGGCCAAGAGGCCAAACAGACGGTGTGCAGCCGAAGGAGCGGGACTCACGCGGGCTTACCCGTCAGATGTAGCGAACGTCGATGATTTCGTACTCGCGCACGCCACTGGGCGCCTGCACCGCAGCGACGTCGCCTTCCGACTTGCCGATCAGCGCGCGTGCAATGGGCGAGCTGACCGAGATCAGACCGTGCTCGAGGTCGGCTTCGTCGTCGCCGACGATCTGGTACGTCACCGTTTTGCCCGATTCGAGGTCTTCGAGATCGACGGTCGTACCGAACACGATACGGCCGTCCGCTTCCAGCGAAGACGGATCGATAACTTGCGCCGCAGCGAGCTTCGACTCGATCTCGGCAATGCGGCCTTCGATGAAGCCCTGCTTTTCCTTCGCCGCGTCGTATTCCGCGTTTTCGGACAAATCGCCCTGCGCACGCGCTTCGGCAATGGAATTAATGACCGCCGGACGCTCGACGGATTTCAGGCGCTGTAGTTCGTCACGCAGTTGATCTGCGCCGCGCCGGGTCAGGGGAATCGTGCTCATAGACAATTCAAATAGCCCAGATGGCCTTGGGGCCATAAAAAAAATCACCGCGGTTAAGTGCATCCCGTGAAGGCGCCGGCGACGTTAAAACGCGCCGGACGTAGACCCTGAGGGACGCCGCTTAACCGCGGCAGCTAGCGGAGTTACCCGCCTCGATGGTGATTAGACAGACAGTCGAAGTCTTAGTTTAGGCGAGCGTGAAGTCCTTGTAAATCATAGACGTCCAGGTTCTTCAGGTACCGCAACCCCTCGACGGCAGCCCGCGCACCCGACATCGTTGTGTAGTACGTGACCTTGTTGGCCTGCGCGCTCATACGGATCGAACGCGAATCGGCAATGGCCGCGCGCGTTTCGTCGACGGTCGTGAAGACCAGCGAAATATCGCCGTTCTTGATCATGTCGACGACGTGCGGACGGCCGTCCTTCACCTTGTTCACGACCTTCACCGGCACGCCGGCCGCCTCGATCGCCGCCGCCGTGCCGCGCGTCGCAACCAGCCCGTAGCCGAGCTCGTGCAGCATGCGTGCGACTTCGACGGCCTTCGGCTTGTCGCTGTCCATCACGGTGATGAATACCGTGCCCGATTCCGGCAGGCGCGATCCGGCCGCGAGCTGCGACTTGAAGAGCGCTTCGCCGAAGGTCTTGCCCACGCCCATCACTTCACCGGTCGAACGCATCTCGGGTCCGAGCACCGGATCGACGGTCGGGAACTTGATGAACGGGAACACCGCTTCCTTCACGCTGAAATACGGCGGCTCGACTTCTTTGGTCACGCCCTGCTGTGCAAGCGTCTGGCCGACCATTGCGCGCGCCGCGATCTTCGCGAGCGGCAGGCTCGTGGCCTTCGACACGTACGGCACCGTACGCGAAGCACGCGGGTTCACTTCCAGCACGTAGATGACGTCCTTCTTCGAACCGTCATCACCGGGAACCTGCTGGATGGCGAACTGCACGTTCATCAGGCCGACCACGTTCAGCGCTTTCGCCATCGCAGCCGTCTGGCGCTTGAGTTCGGCGACAGTTTCCTTCGAGAGCGAATACGGCGGCAGCGAGCAAGCCGAATCGCCCGAGTGCACGCCCGCCTGCTCGATGTGCTCCATCACGCCGCCGATGAACACCGCTTCGCCGTCCGAGATGCAGTCGACGTCGCATTCGATCGCATCGTTCAGGAAGCGGTCGAGCAGCACCGGCGAGTCGTTGCTGACCTTCACGGCCTCGCGCATGTAGCGCTCGAGGTCGCGCGGCTCGTGAACGATTTCCATCGCACGGCCGCCGAGCACGTACGACGGGCGCACGACGAGCGGATAGCCGATTTCGTCGGCGAGCTTGAGCGCGTCGTCTTCGGTGCGCGCGGTGCGGTTCGGCGGCTGACGCAGACCGAGGTCCTGCAGCAGCTTCTGGAAACGCTCGCGGTCTTCGGCGGCGTCGATCATGTCCGGCGACGTACCGATGATGGGCACGCCGTTCGCTTCGAGGTCGAGCGCGAGCTTCAGCGGCGTCTGGCCGCCGTACTGCACGATCACGCCCACCGGCTTTTCCTTGTCGACGATTTCGAGCACGTCTTCAAGCGTGAGCGACTCGAAGTACAGACGATCCGAGGTGTCGTAGTCGGTCGAAACGGTCTCGGGATTGCAGTTGACCATGATCGTTTCGTAGCCGTCTTCGCGCATCGCGAGCGCGGCGTGCACGCAGCAATAGTCGAATTCGATGCCCTGACCGATCCGGTTCGGGCCGCCGCCCAGCACCATGATCTTCTTGTTGCTGGTCGGGTTCGCCTCGCACTCGTCCTCGTAGGTCGAGTACATGTAGGCGGTCTTCGTCGCGAATTCGGCCGCGCACGTGTCCACGCGCTTGTAGACGGGGCGCACGTTCAGCGCGATGCGGCGGCCGCGCACGTCGTCGGCGCTCGCACCAACGAGCTTCGCCAGACGACGATCGGAGAAGCCGCTTTGCTTCAGGTAGCGCAACTCGTCCTTCGAGAGGCTTTCGAGCGTGCGGCCTTTGAGCGCCGCTTCCTTGCGGACGATCTCTTCGATCTGCGCGAGGAACCACGGATCGATTGCCGTTTCCTCGAAAATCTCTTCGCGCGTCATGCCGACGCGGAACGCGTCGCCCACGTACCAGATGCGGTCCGGGCCGGCTTCGCCGATTTCGCGGATGATCTCGTCGCGGCTCGCGGTCTTTTCGTCCAGACCGTCCACGCCGACTTCGAGGCCGCGCAGCGCCTTCTGGAACGATTCCTGGAACGTGCGGCCAATCGCCATCACCTCGCCCACCGATTTCATTTGCGTGGTGAGGCGCGGATCGGCTTCGCGGAACTTCTCGAACGCGAAACGCGGAATCTTCGTCACGACGTAATCGATGGTCGGCTCGAACGACGCCGGGGTCTGGCCGCCGGTGATTTCGTTGCGCAGCTCATCGAGCGTGTAGCCGACGGCCAGCTTCGCCGCGACCTTCGCGATCGGAAAGCCCGTGGCCTTCGACGCGAGCGCCGACGAACGCGACACGCGCGGATTCATCTCGATCACGATCATGCGGCCGGTGCGCGGGTCGATCGAGAACTGCACGTTCGAGCCGCCCGTGTCCACGCCGATCTCGCGCAGCACCGCGAGCGAGGCGTCGCGCAGGATCTGGTATTCCTTGTCGGTGAGTGTCTGCGCCGGGGCGACGGTGATCGAGTCGCCGGTGTGGATGCCCATCGGATCGAGGTTTTCGATCGAGCAGATGATGATGCAGTTGTCCGCCTTGTCGCGGACCACTTCCATCTCGTACTCCTTCCAGCCGAGCAGCGATTCTTCGATCAGCAGTTCGCGCGTGGGCGAAAGATCGAGACCGCGCTTGCAGATCTCTTCGAATTCTTCGCGGTTGTAGGCGATGCCGCCGCCCGAGCCGCCGAGCGTGAACGACGGGCGGATCACGACCGGATAGCCGCTCGTGCCGGTGGCCGCCGTGATTTCGGCGTGGACCTTGATCGCCTCTTCCATCGAATGCGCCGTGCCCGACTTCGCCGATCCAAGGCCGATCTTCGTCATCGCGTCCTTGAACTTCTGGCGGTCCTCGGCCTTGTCGATCGCCTCGGGCGACGCGCCGATCAGCTCGACGCCGTACTTCTTCAGCACGCCTTGATGATGCAGGTCGAGCGCGCAGTTCAGCGCGGTCTGGCCGCCCATCGTCGGCAGGATCGCGTCGGGGCGCTCCTTCTCGATGATGCGCTCCACCACTTCCCACGTAATCGGCTCGATGTAGGTGACGTCGGCCGTGTTCGGGTCGGTCATGATCGTCGCCGGATTGCTGTTGACGAGAATGACCTTGTAGCCCTCTTCTCTCAGCGCCTTGCAGGCCTGCGCGCCCGAGTAATCGAACTCGCACGCCTGGCCGATGATGATCGGACCCGCGCCGATGATGAGAATGCTCTTGATGTCTGTCCGCTTCGGCATAACGCTCTCGCTAAATATCCTTGTGTCTTTGGTCCGGTGGACGGCGCGCGGCGCTCAACGCGCCAGCGCATGCTACACCGCTCACTGCCGGATGCGCGCGTGGGCCGCTTTGTGTCGCGCGGCTCGCAGCGCTCCCTTGCCTGATGCCGGCTCGCGCCTTGCGCGCGCGCCTTACGCCGCCGCGCTGCGCTTGCCGCCCTTCGCTTCGTCCATCAGCGCGGTGAAGCGGTCGAACAGATAGCCGATGTCGCGCGGGCCCGGCGATGCTTCCGGGTGCCCCTGGAAGCAGAATGCGGGCTTGTCGGTCAGCTCGAACCCTTGCAGCGTGCCGTCGAAGAGCGAGACGTGCGTGACGCGCGCGTTGGCGGGCAGCGTATCGGCATCGACCGCAAAACCGTGGTTCTGCGACGTGATGACGACGCGGCCGTCACCGAGATCCTTCACCGGATGGTTCGCGCCGTGGTGGCCGGTTTTCATCTTCATGGTCTTGGCGCCCACTGCGAGGCCCATGATCTGGTGGCCAAGGCAGATACCGAATGTCGGGATGCCGCGCGCGATAAATTCCTGCGTCGCCTTGATCGCGTAATCGCACGGCTCCGGGTCGCCGGGGCCGTTCGAGAGGAACACGCCGTCCGGGTTGAGCGCGAGCGCGTCGGCAGCCGTGGCCTGCGCGGGCAGCACGGTGACGTGGCAGCCGCGCTCGGCCAGCATGCGAAGGATGTTCTGCTTCACGCCGTAGTCGAACGCGACGACCTTGTACTTCGGCGCGGCCTGCTTGCCATAGCCTTCGCCCAGACGCCATTCGGTAGTCGTCCACTCGTACGGTTCGCCCGTCGAGACGACCTTCGCGAGATCCATGCCCGCGAGCCCCGGGAACGAGCGTGCGAGTTCGATGGCCTTCGCTTCGTCGTCGGAACCGGCAAGAATGGCGCAGTTTTGCGCGCCCTTGTCGCGCAGAATGCGCGTGAGCTTGCGCGTGTCGATGCCCGCAATCGCCACGACGCCTTCGTCGCGCAGATAATCGTCGAGCGTGCGCTCCATGCGGAAATTCGACGCGAGCACCGGCAAGTCGCGGATGATCAGCCCGGCGGCATGGACTTTCGTGGCTTCGACATCTTCGGCATTGACGCCGACGTTGCCGATGTGCGGATACGTGAGGGTAACGATCTGGCGAGCGTAGCTCGGGTCGGTCAGGATTTCCTGATAGCCGGTGATGGCCGTGTTGAACACGACTTCACCGATAGTATGGCCCGGCGCACCGATCGAATAACCACGAAAGACCGTGCCGTCGGCAAGCGCGAGCAGAGCGGGAGAGAAAGACGGCAACACGGGAGACTCCTTGGGGGAACACCCAGTGCCGACCTGTTTATCCGACCGGTAACCTTGCGGCGGCTGCGGCGTCGGCATCCTCGGGATGCGCGCGCGGCTCGCTCGCTGGTTTGCTCGCTTTTGTCGCATTTTGCGGCGGGGCTGCGGCACTGCCGGACCTGGGTTTTGCACTCCACACGCAAGGTGTCGGGGCGGGCTTCGGTCGGCGCCGGGGGCCAGAGGCGCAATTCGCGGGCGGCGGATGAACGGATGGGGGGAGGTAGGCGCTAGGGTGCGGGTTGATAAGCTCAAACCTTCAAATTATAGCGCGAAAATGCCCTTTCTTTCAAATTTCAGGATGAGTCGCTCCGGACTGGCGTGCGTAGACAGCCGCGCGTCAACCGATGTAACGCCCTGTGTAAGAGCGGGCGTTACACCCTTTTCACTATAGCCCCCGGGCGCACCGCTACAAGGCGCTGCGTTTATGCCCTCGATTGCTCCCTCGATTGCGCCCTTTGTTGAATCCGGGCCATGTTCGCCGCGCGCTGCCGCGGCACGAACGAAAACGCCGCCACACGTATGGTGGCGGCGCATGAAGTCAAACGATGAGTGATCGGAGCGAATTGCCATGCGCTGCCCCCGCAACACATGAAGTCACCCTTCGCAAGCCGCTATTGTGCTTTCCGCTTGTGCGTATGGGTGACGGCCTTCTGGCGGCTCGCCGTCCCCTTCGACGCCTTGGCAGGCGCGGCGCTCGACGGCTTGACCTTCACCGGTTCGGAAACCTTGGTGATCTCGACGCGCACGCGACCATGCTTCTTATCGTAGCGCGACTTTGGCCCAGTGTCTGCAACCCGGGTGCCGATGCGCTGCACGCCACCGCCCGACACGTTTGTCGCGATGCGCACCGGTCCCGGTTCGCTCGGCATCGCCTTGCCGACCGGCACATGCAGAACGAGCACCTGACCCGGCATGACGAGCTCGCGATGCGTCTTGTTCCACGCCTTCAACTGGCCGACCGACACACCGTAACGGCTCGCCACCGCTTCCATCGACTGCTTGCGGCGCACGCGGATCAGCATCTTGCGCGTGTCGGGGACGTCCGGCTCCATGGCGAGCACGGCGCTTTCGGCAACGTTGGCGCTGATGTCCTCGTCGTCGTTGTCATCGGTGCGCGGCACGACGATCGTCGAGCCCGCCTTCAGCCGCATGCCCGCCGGAATCTTGTTCACCGACATCAGCGTACCCGCGTCCACGCCGATCTTCTGCGCAATCGCCGCGGGCGTCGCGCGCGAATCGGTCGTGTAGACCGTCCACGAAGACAGCTGCCCCCCGTACGACTTCAGGTTCTGCTCGAACGCGCTCGCATTGTCGAACGGCAGCAGGATCTGCGGCTGCGTTGCGCCGAGAATCACGGGCTTCTTGAACGAGGGATTGAGCGAGCGGAATTCGTCGGTGGTCATGTTCGCGAGCTTCGCGGCAACGTCCACGTCGATGTCGCGCGACGTGGTGACCGTGACGAAATACGGGTGGTTCGGGATCGTCGGCAGCGTGAGACCGTACTGCTGCGGATTCGTCACGATGTTCTTGACGGCCTGCAGCTTCGGCACGTAATTGCGCGTCTCGTTGGGCATGCGCAGGCTCTGGTAGTCGGTCGGCAGACCCGCAGCCTGATTACGCGCGATTGCGCGCTGCACGTTGCCCTCGCCCCAGTTATAAGCGGCAAGCGCGAGATACCAGTCGCCGAACATGTCGTGCAGGCGCGAGAGATAGTCGAGCGCGGCGCTCGTCGAGGCGAGCACGTCGCGACGCTCGTCCCGCCACATGTTTTGCTTGAGGTTGTACGTGCGGCCGGTACCCGGGACGAACTGCCACATGCCCGCGGCCTTCGCGACGGAGAGCGCCTGCGGGTTGTACGCGGATTCGATGAACGGCAGGAGCGCCAGCTCGGTCGGCATGTGGCGCGCTTCGAGTTCTTCGACGATGTGGTACAGGTACTTCTGCGAACGCTCCGTCATGCGCGCGACGTAGTCCGGACGCTGGGCGTACCAGTTCGCGTTCATGTCGACGAGGTCGGTTTGCAGATCGGGAATCTGGAAGCCGCGGCGGATACGTCCCCACAGGTCGGCATCTGCGCTCGTCAATTGGTTGACCGAGGCATTATCGACGTCGATGGTTTCTTTTGCGGCGGAGGTCTTGCGGAGCTGGTCGGCGGCGGCTTGGGGATCTTGGGTGGAGGAGCCCGAACGATTCGCAGATGGTCCCCCGCTCGCGCAGGCGGCGAGCATCAGGACCAGCAGCGCACTAAAGATAAATCGCATAAACATCTACTTCCGCATGGCTGGAATTTGCAGCCGATAGTACGGAAGCTGCGTGTTCCCGTCAATCGAAAATATTCGAAAAAGTCATGCAAATCCGCAAGTTGGGTGCGGTTCCACACTCATGGGATGAGCTTACCCATCGACAGGTTCGGGTCAGCGGAACGTGTTCTTCCATTCGCGCATCAGCGTAAATGCGGCCAGCCGGTCCGGCACCGTTTCATGCAGCTGATCCGCGAGCGTCGCCTGAACGGCGGGTTCGCTCGCGCGCAGAAACGGATTCACGGCGCGTTCGTGCGCGATCGTGGTCGGCAGCGTCGGCATGCCGCGCTCGCGCAGCGCCGCCGCGTCGCGGCTCCATGCACGCAGTGCAGCGTTGTCCGGGTCGCAGGCCAGCGCGAAACGGATATTCGACAGCGTGTATTCGTGTGCGCAATGCACTTGCGTATTGCCGGGCAGCGCCGCGAGCGCATCCAGCGATGCGAGCATCTGTGCGGGCGTGCCTTCGAAGAGCCGGCCGCAGCCGCATGCAAAGAGCGTGTCGCCGCAGAAGATGTGCGGCGTGCCGGCAGGGTCGGCGTCCTGGAAGTACGCGATATGTCCGCGCGTGTGGCCCGGCACGTCGATGACCGTGAAGTCGAGCGCGGGCGCCTCCAGATGTACGCGCTCGCCGCCCGCCACACGCGTGACGAAGGGATCGACTGGCCCGAGCGCTTCGCCGGACGGCCCATAAACGGGAACCCGCTCGTCATGCAGCAGAGCGGCTACCCCGCCGACGTGGTCCTTGTGGTGATGGGTGAGTAAAATAGCGACGAGCCGCCAGCCGCGTTTCGCCAGACAGGCGCGAACCGGCGCGGCATCGCCCGGATCGACGGCGATTGCATTGTGGCCGTCCGAAACGACCCAGATGTAGTTGTCTTCAAAAGCCGGAACCGGTACGTATTCGTACGAAAGCGGACTCTTCATTGGGGCGGCGTATTCTTCGACATGTCTGACCGAACGATTATAGACTGGCCCGCCTGGACCGCTTCGCCCGCCGGTAAGTACGTCCTCGACTGGGAACAGGAACAGCTCGACCGGGTGGTATCGAATATTTTCGGCTACCACGCGCTGCAGCTCGGCATGCCGCAGCTCGACGCCCTGCGCGAAAACCGCATGTCGTGCCGCGGTCTCGTGCTCGACGGCGCGAGCGCCGCGAGCGCGCCGTACACTGCGCCGTCCGCACACGCCGATGGCAACAGCGGCGCCATACAGCCGCGCCACGCGCCCGTTGGCCGCAGCACCGTCTGGTGCGACCTGCTCGATCTGCCGTTCGAGGCGCAGAGCGTCGACCTCATCGTGATGCCCCACGCCCTCGAATTCACGAGCGACCCGCACCGCCTCCTGCGCGAAGCCGAGCGCGTCTTGATGCCCGAAGGCCAGTTGGTGATCGTCGGTTTCAATTCGCTGTCACTCTGGGGCGCGCGACAGTCGGTGGGCAAGCTCGCCGGGCAGCCGTTCCTGCCCGCGCGCCAGGATCTGATCGCGTTCACGCGGCTGAAAGACTGGATCAAGCTGCTGGGCTTCGAGCTTGAGCGCGGGCGTTTTGGCTGCTATCGTCCGCCGCTCGCCACCGACAAGTGGCTTGCGCGTTACGCCTTCATGGAAGCCGCCGGCGACCGCTGGTGGCCGATTTTCGGCGCCGTCTATATGGTCACGGCGATCAAGCGCGTGCGCGGCATGCATCTCGTCGGCCCGCTGAAGGTCAAAAAACCGGTGCTGGCGCCGAGCCTGAAGGCCGCCACCACTACGCCCTCCCCTACACGCAACAAGGAAACATGACTGCTCCCGATTTCGTCGAGATCTTCACGGACGGCGCCTGCAAGGGCAATCCCGGCCCCGGCGGCTGGGGCGCGCTGCTGCGCTTCGGCACGCAGGAAAAAGAGCTGTTCGGCGGCGAGGCCGTGACGACCAACAACCGCATGGAACTCATGGGCGTGATCGCCGCGCTCGAGGCGCTCAAGCGCCCGTGCCGAGTGATCGTCCACACCGACTCGCAATATGTCCAGAAAGGCATCAGCGAGTGGATCCACGGCTGGAAGAAAAAGAACTGGATGACGGCCGCGAAAACGCCCGTCAAAAACGACGACCTGTGGAAACGGCTCGACGCGCTCGTCGCGCAGCACGAGGTCGAATGGCGCTGGGTGAAAGGTCACGCCGGCCATCCGGAGAACGAGCGCGCCGACGCGCTCGCGAACCGCGGCGTCGCCTCGCTCGCCGAACTCTGAACCGAGTCACGCCTTTACACGTAGCAACCTGATTTATCCGACATGCGCCAGATCATTCTCGATACCGAAACCACCGGCCTGAACGCCCGCACGGGCGATCGCATCATCGAAATCGGCTGCGTCGAGCTGGTGAACCGCCGGCTCACCGGCAAGAACCTGCACTTCTACGTCAATCCGGAACGCGACAGCGACCCGGGCGCGCTCGCCGTGCACGGCCTGACGACCGAGTTCCTTTCGGACAAGCCGAAGTTCGCCGAAGTCGCCAACGAGATCCTCGATTTCGTGACGGGCGCGGACATCATCATCCACAACGCGCCGTTCGACATCGGCTTCCTCGACGCCGAACTCGCGCTGCTCGGCAAGCCGCCGTTCAGGGAGCACTGCGCCGAGATTATCGACACGCTGGTGCAGGCCAAGCAGATCTTCCCGGGCAAGCGCAATTCGCTCGATGCGCTGTGCGAGCGCTTCGGCATCAGCAACGCGCACCGCACATTGCACGGCGCACTGCTCGACTCGGAACTGCTCGCCGAGGTGTATCTCGCGATGACGCGCGGCCAGGAGAGCCTCGTCATCGACATGCTGGGCGAAACCGCCGCAGCGGGCGACGTTGCTGCGCCGCGCGTGCAGCTCGAGACGCTTGTGTTGCCCGTGATCGCGGCGAGCGCCGAAGAGCACGCGGCGCACGAAGCTGTGCTCGACGGCATCGACAAGTCGCTCAAGGGCACGAGCGTATGGCGCACGCAGCCGGTTGTGGAAGAGCCAAAACCGGCCGAAACAGCGGCTGCTACGCAGTCTGCTTAAAAAGCACTTTACAAGCCTCGAAAAGTTCGTCATAATTCAAAGCTCTTCGGGTGGTTAGCTCAGCGGTAGAGCACTGCCTTCACACGGCAGGGGTCACTGGTTCGATCCCAGTACTACCCACCAGATTCATGGGTACGTTGGAAGCCCGAAGAACAAAGGCCCTCAGGCGTTAGCCGAGGGCCTTTTTCTTTGGTCTGAAACCTCCCGGAATTCGCCTTTTGGCGCAAAAGTGGCGCACTCAGACAATAAGCCCAGACGCAACAAGAACCACATAGTCTGGAGCATTGATGGCATCAATCTGGAAGCGCGGGGACTACTGGCGGGCCGCAGTTCGCCGTCAGGGCTATCCCGAGCAAACGCGTACGTTCGACACCAAGGGTGACGCTGAAGCATGGGCACGCCGACTGGAGTCGGAAATGGACCGGGGCATCTTCGTCGACCGGACAGAGGCCGAACGCAACACCCTTGACGATCTTTTCAAGCGGTACGCCGAAGAGGTTTCACCACACAAGAAAGGCGGCGCAGACGAATTATTACGAATTCGCAAGCTTCGCAAAGACCCTATAGCTCGATACAAGATCACCGCGCTCAGCAGCAAGGTCCTGGCTGGCTATCGTGATCGTCGGCTAACAGAAGTCTCCGGCTCAACGGTAAACCGCGAGCTTACGCTGATCAGTCATGTTCTAAACGTGGCGAGACGCGAATGGTCTGTTCACTTCGAAACCAACCCCGTGTCCGTCATCCGTCGTCCGCGAGAAAATCGAGCCCGCACCCGTCGGCTGTCGCATGACGAAGAACAGCGACTGCTCGCAGAATTGGCACCCAGTCCACGCGACGAGAACGGCCGCTTTGAATGCGGCGGCAGCCGAAACGACTGGGTAAGACCGATCGTCATTGTCGCGGTCGAAACCGCGATGCGACGAAGCGAAATCTTGTCGCTGCGCTGGTCCGATGTGTTTCTGGAGGATCGGTTCGTCCGGCTGCACGATACGAAGAACGGTGAATCGAGGGACGTGCCACTATCGAGCCGCGCTGTTGCCACGTTGTCCGCCCTACCCCGCCACATCACCGGCCGAGTTTTTCCCATTTCCGCCGATTCGCTGAAGAAGGTCTTTCTTCGCGCCTGTGAGCGCGCTCAGCTCGACGACCTCCACTTCCATGACCTTCGTCGAGAGGCCTGCACGCGCCTCGCGGACAGAGTGGACAACGTTCTCGAACTGGCCGCCATAACAGGGCACCGAACGCTCAACGTACTGCACCGCGTTTACTACAAGCCACGCGCCAGTGATTTGGCCCGGAAACTCGGCTGATCGTCTCAAAAGCGGCGTGCTGGCCGGCTGCTACCGGCCAGCACGCCTGACCACAACTCACCTGAACAAGAGAGGTGAAATCATGGCTGCACCCATTTTACCGGCCCACCCCCTCTATGGCCTGCCGCTCGATTGCGAGTTGGCCGTCGTCTTCGAAACGGAAGACCCGTTTCATATGCCACTCGATCGGCTCGAAAGTCTCATCGAGGACACGGAACCCGGCACGGAAATGCGTGGGTATCTGTGCGGCCTCTACGATCTGCGCCGCGCCGTCGTCTACGCACGGGGGCACTGACATGAGCAAAGTCATTTGCGCATGCCTGCTCGTTGCCGCGTCGGCAACAGCCTTTGCCGATCAACGCGCCGTCTCCGACGTGATCGCATCCGCGCAGGCCGCGGCCGATGCGCACCGGGCCGAAGTCACTGCGCAACTCAAGTCCGGAGACGACACGGCTATGGATCGTGTTGTGACGGTGTGTGACTGCGTGAACGGGGTATCCGTCTACCGTCAAACGACGCTGCGGCAGTACCTGAACGAAGGCAAGGCCCTTGCCATGAAGGCGCGGTTGCTCGAAACGTTCGTATCCGCTCCGACAGCGATGCGCCTGCTTTCCTCCTGCCACTGAGAAGCCCCATGAAGCTGAGAAAAACTGTCCTATGCGCCGCGCTGGCCGGCTCGACCATGCTTTCGACCAGCAGCGCCTACGCGTTGTGTGATGGCTGTGTGGTGAGTGCGATTGAGCAAGCGTCACTGACGCTCACCAACCTCATCCAAGGGTTCGGAACATCGTTCGCGAACCTGTACAACGAAATCGATACAGATATCGCGGGCATTGGCACGAAGATCTCGAACGCCGTTACGCAGGCGTCCGACTCGCAGCGCGAAATGGCGCTCGAAGTCCAGCGACAGCAGGAAATGGATCAGGTCGCCCGTGAAACTGAGTTGCCGATCGACCCGTGCGCCACGTCTTCGAGCAACTATGCGGTGCAAGCCGTTAGCGGCGCTGCCTCGGTCTCGTCGTCGCTGCGTCCGGGTGGCGCACACGTCAGCTATACGCCACTCGACAAGGCGCTGAACTCGCCTGCCCCGTCTGTTGAGGCTTCGCGCCGTGCTTCGGCGAGCATCCACGCCGATAACTACTGCACGCCTCTGGAGGTGCAGCTTGGTTATCCCGGCTGCAAGGCGTCCCAAATGCCCGATGGCGATGCGGACGTGGACAGCGTTTTCATCGGTGCAGGCGTGCCGGGTAAGGGCGTCGATCTGACGTTCACGCAGCAGCAGCAGGACGCGGCACGCGCCTATGCGCGCATGTCGATCGACCCGCAGCCGCCCGAGAGTATCAACAAGGCCGAGGCAGGAACGGAGGCCGGCAAGCTGTATATCGCGATGCAGAAGGCTTACCAGGCCAACATGTCGAGCGCGATCAAGCCGATGAATGACCTGATAGGCTCCCGTCAACCGTTCAACGGCAGCGCCCAACTGATTCAAGAACTCAAGCAGTCGGACGCCGCCGCGCAGTATTTCAATGCAACCGCATCGAGCGTCGCCAAAAGCACGGGCACGATGAGTCTCGCTGAACTCGAAGATTTCGAGGCTGGCCGCCGTTGGAAAAATCCGTATTGGCACATCGAATTCGGGGCTGTGGCGGACCCGACGAAGCTCTTGCGCGAACTACTGTTTGCGACCGCCTTCCAGGTCTACCAAACCCATGAGCACGTCGAGGCGCAGCGGCAAACTAACTTGCTCCTGGGGCAACTGCTCGCAGCCAATGAACGCGGAACGGATCGCACCGCGATCGAAACGCAGCTACAGCGCGTGCGCGCGACCAATGCTCGATAAGGAGTGACCGTGAAGCCAAAGAGACAGAGTTTCGGGTGTGCGTTGGCAATGGTGTTGATCGCTACGGCGCTCGCTCAACCCGTGCAAGCTGCTTGCACGATGCAAACGGAAATGTCGAACGCTCAGGCTCAAGAGCAGCAACGCCGTTTGAACAACATCAACACCAATTTTCAGCAGCTTCAGCTACTCAACCAGTTGCAGACGGCCTGCCTCGAAAATTTCCCCGACTACCCGACGCAGTACCTCGGCAATAGCTCGGTGATGACGACGGCGTTCAACAAGATCAAGCAGGCGTCCTGCCAGTCGCTCGCGAACAAGGCCCGGCAGACCTCGGTGCAGGCAATGGCCACAGCGCAAGCCCAGGTGCAGCAGCAGATTGATGCCATTCAAAAGAACGTGGCCGGCTCTACAGCCGGGTCGAGTGGATTGCTATCGGGCGCAGTCAGCCAGGTTACGCCATCGTCCAGCGGCGTGTTGTCAACGATCACCGGCAGCCTGGCTAGGCTGTTCCAGTAAAGAGAGCGGCACATATGACCATCAGCCATTTCCTTCATGTGCTCGCCGCTTCGCCGCGCGTCTTGGCCCGCCGCCGCGCACGTGGTGGCCTCACACATGAGCAGTTCAAGGATGCCTGCCTCGTCGTCCAGATTTGTCTTCTCGTGCATTGCTTTGTCGCCGCCTTGATCTGGTGGGCGCGTAGCCACGAAGGCGATCCGACGCGTTGGCTCGGCGTCGCGGTGGCCGTAGCGTGGGTCATCTTTTTCTGGTGCTTCCTCTTGAAGCAGGCATATCAAACGGTCGAAAACGCAGTCGCGCGGGAGATCCAACGATGAGCAACGAAACGAAGAAAACCAGCATCGGCCGCCGCGTCGTGCGTGCGAGCCTCTACATGGTCCCAGGCTATCCAGTCTATAAGGCGTTCAAGTCCGCCAAGGAAACGGCCAGCAGCGGGGCAAAGACGTTGCGCGACCTGCACAACGAACTCGAACGGCAACGACCAACGACCCGGCACGTGCGAACCTATCGCGAAGCACTTGCCCTCCGACCGGCCGATGCGCTGCCGCTGCCGCAGATCGCGCGGAAGTGTCTCAATAGCAAGAGGGTGTGCCTTCTCGTCGCGTACCTGTGCCTTTTGTACTTCATCTATGGGGTGGTCGGCGAAGACTTGCTGGCCGTGTTCAACAGTGTGTTTGGTGCCATGCTCCCGTTGCTTTTCACGGTCAAATACGAGCATCAACTATGGCAACTGGAGACCGGCCCGCAACGGCCCGACGAGCCTCTCGGCGGCTACCGCGATTTCTTCCGCTCTCGCGGGGCGCTCCTGCGGTTGGTCAATCCGCGCCTGTTCTAGATCACGGGGTATGTCGATGCTCAAGATACTTAAACGGACTGCTGTGGCCGTCCCGCTCATCCTCGTAACAGCAACGTCATTTGCCCAACAGGCGAGCGTTTCGATGGGCGATATCCAGAACGCCGCGAATCGCAGCGGCGACAAGTCGATGTCTCTGCTCGAAACGGTGTTCGGCTCGATCGTTCGCAATCCGTTGACCGCTGGAAGCGGTGCCGGCAGCATGGTCGCGCAAATGTTTCTCGTGCTGAATTCGTGCATGCTCGCGGTCGGTGCGATCTGGGCCACGTACCACTTTGTCGCCTCCCTGATTGCGACCGGCCAGGATGGCGAGTTCATGGGTCAGAAGAAGTCGTCGCCCTGGTTCGTGATTCGAACGTCTACCGGCTTTTCTTCGCTCGTTCCGGTCTTTGGCGGCTTCAACGGTGCGCAGGCGATCATGCTGTGGGGAACGGTGCTCGGCGTCGGCATTGCCAATCTCACGATGGACGCCGCCCTGACTGTGCTCAATAGCGGCGGCTCGATGATCGCGACGCCGGCAGCGCCGCAAGCAACGACGTTGGCGAAGGCCCTTTTCGAAGCCAATCTGTGCGCGCAGGCTGCGAACACGGCCATCGATAACATGCCCAACGACACGGGCGTATCGGTCGATACCGCCGAGAAATTCAACTCAGCCGGAACCGGGACAAAGATCGTCCTGATGAACCGGCGCGGCCTCTCATGCGGCGGAGCGGAGATCAGCATTGCAGCCCCGCCGTCGATCCCACAATACGACGGTATGGCCGTCTATGCGAACGATCCGAACCAGGCGTATGAAAAACTGCTCGCCGAGCACCAGAATGCGCTCAAGGCGATGCAATCAACGCTGGCCGGTGCTGCGCAGACCTACGTGTCCATTATCAACACCGGACAGGCTCCGCCGGCCGACCCTGCGAACACCATCAATCAGGCCGCATTGCAATACCAGGCCACGATCACGAAGGCGCTCGCAGACTCATCGAGCGGCATCAACCAGCTCGCAAGCGTCATCCAGTCAAACCTCCAGCGCGACGGCTGGGTCATGATGGGCACCTGGTATCAGACTTTCGCGCAGGCGAACTCGCAGCTAACGAGCTTGGCGGATGCGACGGCCGCAGCAGTGTCGGGAACCAGCCCCGACAATCTGCCTTACCCGCAGCTATACCGAAAAGTCAGTGCCGTCTACAGCCAGCAACTACAGCAGGACGCATCGGTTACAACGACGCCTGGTGCGCTGGATAACCTGTCGGTAGGTATCACCGGAACGGACCCGAAAAGCATCCTCGGCAAGCTTGTCAACACGCAAGGTCTGGTGAGATGGGCGATCAACCTCAACTCGGGGCAAGGGCCAAACGGATCGACCAATCCCCTGATCGGCATGAAAAACCTCGGCGACTACATCCTCGACGCGGGCTGGACTGCGCTCGGCACGTTTAGTGCCGCCAAGGCTGTCGCGGGCGCGGCGAAAGAGAGCATGGCCGGAAAGATTGCCGATGTGGTGACAGGTGGCATTACAGGACTGTTGACGGGCGCGGGCGACGGCCTGTTAAGCGCGGTCGGTCCGTTCGTCTTCACGCTCATCCTGACATTGTTTTTCTTCGGCATGATGCTCTCGATCTATATCCCGATGCTGCCGTTCATGGTGTGGTTCGGGGGCGTGGTCGGATGGTTCGCTGTCGTTTGTGAAAGCGTCGTTGCCGCACCGCTATGGGCGTTCGCCCACCTTGACGGCGAAGGCGAAGGCATGGGCCAACGCACCACGCATGGCTATATCTTCCTGCTGAACGTGATGTTTCGCCCCGTCTTCATGATGCTCGGCTTCGTTTTTGGTGGGGCAGGCGTGGTTGTGCTCGGCACGTTGCTCAACACGATGTTCGGCGTAGCATTGGCAAACGCGCAATTCGACTCGACAACCGGGCTGGTGAGCATCATCGGCTACATCGCCCTGTACGTGAGCATGTGCCTCAGTCTGGTCAACGGCGCGTTCGCGCTCATCCACGTGATACCCGACCAGGTGTTCGCGTGGGTCGGCGGACAGATGACGGGTGCGGTTGGTCGAGACATGCACGACAGGTCCAAGGGAGTCTTTGACGCGGGTACGAAGCACGGGCAAGGATCTGCAACGGCATCGATCGGGCGTGGTGGATCTCCGAAACCGGCCGGTCCGGGGACCGTACCGCCTCCACCAGCAGACGTTTAATGGATAAGGCCCGTCGATTGACGGGCCTTATTTCATTGCGCGAGCGCTTCGGTGATCGCCTCGATGCGCGCGTCGAACAGCGCATCGGGAATGATGTTGCGATCTCTAAAAGCATCGTCCTGCGTCGCCCGCTCTGCCTCGATCAGCAGTCGAGCAAGCTCGACCAGTTCCGGGTAGGGGCGCACACTCGCCATCTGGTCACGCACGGTTTGAGAAAAGGACGTTGCCTCGTGAGGCATAGCCGTCTTCGCGAGCAGCAGCGCCCCGGCGACAGTCCGGGTCGCGTCGCTCACCAGGCGCGCGCCGTGGTCGTTCGATGCAAACGCCACAAGCCGGTCCATCAGGTCGCCATGCGTGCCGTCCGAAAACAAATCCAGCACGACCGCCTGCACGTCCGGGTCGGGCAGGGTGATGCGATAGCGGCGACCGTCGCCGACGAGCCGTCCAGTTTCGCGGTCCATGTAGCACGGCTGTATGCCCTTCGCTTCGAGTTCGCGGACTGCCTTTTCAACGGCGGCTTTGGCGCGCGCGAAAAACTCCGGGCTTGTCATGTAGCGGCCCAATTCGTCGGCTGGCATGGCCTCTTCTCCTTGTTGATACAAGCATACGCCTACCGCCCGGACCCTCGAAAGAGTTGATTTCTGTCGTCGCACCGCGCAGGCGCGACCAGATAACCTCAGTCGGCGGGCAAAGCGATGCGAAAATTTTGGGCCTCTCGATCCGTTCGGCTAGCTCGCCGCTCCCACGACCCTCGCCGATCATCGCTAGGGGCACCACGGGGCTGGTTTCATGCCGGTAGAAGACGGCCGGCAAACCTACTCGCTGTGATGCAGCCTTATAGCTGGATCTGCGGTATGCGCGCCCTCTTCAAAGCGGTCTCGACAATGATGTTCCGGTGTTCTTTGGACACGAGCGGATTTGACGGACTGACCTTCGCGAGTTCGTCCGCAATATTTCCCTGCAAGGCATCGAGTGCTTCGGTCCGCGCCTGCATGGCCTCCAACTTCTGACGCAAGGCGTCCCGCTCCTGCTCGACGGTTGAAAGTTTGGCCTTGAGCTTGCCAGCGTACACCATCCACTGCTTAGCTACTTCGCCATTCTGCTCTGCGACCTGTCTGTTTTGGTCCGCAATGCGGCGGTTACGTTGGGCAACGCCAAGCGTGTAGGGATCAAACTCAGGCATGGCCGGGACTCCCGTAGTGTTATCGACGGCGCATTGCTTCGCGACCGCCGTGGTCCATTGTCGATTCAACCAGTGCAAATACTGCCTTGACGGACCCGATATCGCAAGAGGGTCTGCCTGATCGGTGCGATTGCGATAAGCGCGACCAAATAACCTCGCCAAGCGATCCGAATGCTGCCCCGCTCATCAACCCGTCGTCCTTTGTGACGCCCGGCTCGCTAATGGCAGGTCCGCTTCGGAAACACTGCTTATGTTGCCTCTTTCGCCGCACCCAATTTCTGTGTTGCTAATTTGAGTAGCCTGGCTGTGTCTTCCTTCCAGGAAGTAAAGCGACCATCCAGATAAGCCGCCTCTCCCAACAGTCCTGCCAGCCTTTCGTACAACTTGTGCGTCAAAGCAGGATCGTCCGTTGTTGCGATCGCCGCCGCGAGCATTCTCGCTTTTCGAAATCGGCTGTGGGGAACGTGAATCGCACCGTTATGCAAGATGCAACCGGTAACCGACTTTGGCGAGTGAGGTCGATATCTGATCGTCTTGTCGACAGCCAAGCGGTGCCCGTAACGCCGAAGAACGCTCTTGACGCGCGACTCCAAGTCGCCGGGTATTTTTTCGCCGGAAAATGTAAGATCGTCAACGTAGCACGTGAATTTTAGTCCGCATTCAACCGCTAACCGGTTAAGCTCGTCGAACATGTCGCCGCAGGCAAAATACGACAACAAGGGACTCAGCGGGCTCCCAGTGGGAAGTGCCCCCTTGTATGTGCATAAATCAGCTAGCGTGGTAGCGACATCGGAGGCGCACTTCATTTTGTACCGGAAGAATTCTCGTACTAGCAGATACGACACCGACGGGTAGAACGACTTAATGTCTAATGTTAGAACTTCGTGTGCGGCAGTTGTGTGCGCTGCTGCATTGGATCGATATGATCGCCCTTTAACCGCAGCATGAACGTACTCAGGTAACTCAATCTTATTCAACAAATACAGGATACGATCATGAACGCGACGTAGTGGGCGTTTCGGATCTTGGACAATCCGCTTTTTCTTGATCTTTCCCGAGAATTCATCACGCTTCTCCGGAAGCGTGAAAACCTTGTAACTCCGCTCCCCGGGTAGAGTCACGAGATCCACCTTCTCAATATACAAGAGATCGGCCAGCCTTGATCGCGAGCCGATCTTATAAAGACAACATTGACTAATCGGATATCGTTGATGAGATGCTCTTACTGCGCCGACCTTCGTCTTCTGTGCGCACATTTTTTTGTTCAACCCATTTTAGCAACGACACAATTTTCCGAGCCGCCCCCAACCTGACCCGATCCGTGACCTTCTTTTGATCCAGGCTCTCCGAGAAAAATAAAAGTGACGAAACAGGAACGTTAAACCTTCCACTGTACTTCTCTAGAAGATCAATCGACGGCTGCTTCTTTCCCGATTCAATTTCAGAAAGGTATGAGTTAGATATTCCGAGTTCTGCACACAACTGCGTTTGCGACATGTCGTGATATGCCCGGATCAATCTCAGTGCTTCGTTTAGCATAGCGATTTCTCCTTTGGATGTAACAAAGGCGGGGTAGCGCCTTTAGAAAAACAGGTGCCAGAGCTTCATCAGCTCGGACGCCGCGAGGTTGACGACTCGGAAGATTTTCACGAGCCAACCAACGACAACGAACGTCTGCTTCAAAAACGCCAGCTTGTCTGCCTTCTTCTTGCGCGAACGCTGTTGCGCGGGGTGTACTCTTTGCATAAAAACCTCATTCAGGTTGCGACGGCACATGCCGCCTCTCGCATGCCGCCTGAACGAACAAAAAGTGCGGAGTTAACAGCGTCTTTCCCCCTTCCTAGTCACCTGCTTCCGGCTCTCGCCGGAAGCAGCTATCCCCTCATATCGTTCGCCAGAGGCGAAGCGAAGGGACGTGTTAGAGAGTTACCCCTCCACGAGGCGAAGCCTCAACAGCAACGAGAGTTGTTCTCCGACCGCACAGCTATGGTAGCCGAGTTTTTTCTGAAATGCAAAAATTTTTTCGCTATCAGCGAAAACAGCAGGTGCCAAGCCCCTGCGCTCTGGACCCGGGCTGAGAGGCGGTTTGCGTCGCTAGATCGGGGGCTCAAGAGAGCCATCGGTCAGGCTTGGGGTTCGACTAGGTGCGCCAGCCGCGCTTTGCCATCAACTGCCCAGCCGGTTCGACGGTCCCGCCAGATCGCCCTCGGAATCGGATCATCTCAACGAATGAGGTTATTTGGTCGCGCCCGCGAATGCGTCGATATCGACGCAAGTTCGACGCATGTCGCCAGTGCATCGCGGCTCTGCCTGCTTGATGTACGTGAAACGACGCAAAAACGACGCATAGACGACGCATGAGGACCCGGGCGTAGCAAATTCAATCCGCTTTGTGTTGGCGCCGCTTCGCGCTCGCCATTTTGAATCGGGCGAGGCGATCAACCTTCGGCGAATGCTTGATGGGACGCGCGGTCCTTACATAAGGTACCAGAACCCGTCCGGCGCGGCCTCTCCGGCCGTGGACTGCGTGCCCATACGCGCCTATTGAGTAATCGCTGAGGTGGCCCATTACCTTGGCCGCCTGCTCCAGAGTTATTTCCCGGTCGGAGGCGGCGGCCTTCAAATCGGACGCTACTTGATGGCGGAAACAATACGGACTGATCCGCGTCCGCAACTTTGGGAATGCGCTTCTGCCTAGGGCCACTACACTGTTATACAGGTAATCTTTGTTGTGCCTGATCGTGTACCGGCCGGTCCCGTCGGCGGCGCTCTGGACTGCCAAGGCGTGTAGAAAGCGTAATGCAGGGTTGGCATTAGCATCTACGCTGAACCCGATGTGCCGCGTCGGCTGACCGCGCTCTCGGCCGCCCGCGTCCTCACATTTCGCACCTGTGATCTTGACTACGAGTTGGTCGCGTCCCGCAACAAGCTCGATGCCTTTCTCGATTTCGGCAGGGCGGCATCCTGTGATCCAGAGAACGGCAAGCGCAGGCATTAGCTGCGGTCGTGATTGCTGCCATTCTGGTGTCGATGCCGCCACCCATATGGATTCGCGCCAGTCTGGCGGCAGCAGCCTAAGTGCAGATTTCTTCGCTTTTCCCATCGTTCACGCTCCTATCAGATTTCTGCGCCCGTTTGATTTCGGTATTGGCCGGGTCCAGTGCAGTGAGATTTCGGGCCAGCAGAAATCGGCCTAACACCACCCCCGAGTCGCTACGCGCCTCGACCCCTGAGGGGTTGGGGCTTGTCAGTTTTGGGTAGCAACACGCCATGCCTTCGCATGTCTGTGTTGCTACCCAAAACCGCCAAGCCCCCTCTTGTCCGACATACCGTTCGGACAAGAGACCGACACGATTTCTGCACGTTGGAAATCGGGATCGATGGGTGTTCAGCAGAGAAGGATTCGCGCGAATCGTGGCCGCAGCGGTTAGGTTGCGGTAATGACGTTCGCGACTCGCACACCGGCGTTATGTAGCTGCTATCGTCGTTCCCGCGCCCGCCCGTGGACGGCTGCGCTGCCCACCCCGCGAGGGCGTGGACAGCGCCGGCTCGGTGGCCGGCGTTCCGCAGCCGACCACCGGCTCCCCGCGACGTTTTGCCTTCGGCCTGACGCGCCCCCATGAGGCTTGCCCAAGCGACAATGACAATCCCATCGCAGGCCCCCTCTCTGCAAGCCAGAGCCGTTGTTGACCAGCCACGCACATTGCGAGCGCCGCGAGCCCGGATCGAGCCGCACGGGGACCCGCGCCGCAGGCGTGGGGAGAGCGGCGGCCCGCAGGGACGATCCGGCTGGGCTCTGAGGCGACCGGCGAGGGGGACGTCAAGGCGCGAAGCGCCGTTCATGCCCCCGCTTGCGGGGGCGTATTGTCGTTGGACTTCGAAGGCCACCGAGTGAGCACGTGAGCGCCGCGTAGCGCCCTCTTCCGCTGAGCCCTGTCTCCCAAGCTTTTGACTTTTCCACAAGGGCCAGCTGGTAGAGAGAAGGTAGAAGAAAGGTAGAAGGCAAAAACGTGCCAAAAAATCTAATCCGGACAATGGGTTGCAAACGTGGTGCGCGACGTAACCCCGAAAAGGCGCGACGTAACCCCGATGAACCGCGACGTAACCCCGACAGCGGCGCGACGTGACCCCGATGGCTTTCATAGCTTTGACCACACGGTCTGGAGCCGCCCCTTCTTGCTCGTCTCGATCCGGCCACCGGCGATGATTTCTAAGCGCTCGAGCTCTCGCATGGCACGATCAAGTGCATCGACAAAATCTCGCATTCGCCCCGTGTATTCCAGTTTGCTCTTCAACCACTCCAATGGGTTTTTTTGCACGGGGTCATTGGACGTGGCGACGAGCCGTTGGAGTGCCTTCGCCATATCTTGCCTCGGCCCGAATCGCAGCCGTTTGTCCCAATCAATCAAAGCGAATTCGCGGTTCTCGAACATCAATCGCCAACGTGAATCCACCCGCAGCGTGTAGGATTCGGTTTCGTCGTCGTAATCGAACCCATCAATCAGGTGCAGAGCGCGCTTTTTTCCGATCTCGAATTTTGGTTTGCCGTCTTTTGTGACGTCGATCACTAGCATGGCGAACGTCAGCGCCTCCATTGTTCGAAGCAGCCATTTGTACTCGTAGTTGCCAACGTGTCGTCCGATGGAACGCAGGAACCCGGCGCGCCTGACGATCACGGGCGCACCCAACGGATGCTTGCTCGCCTCGTACATCGCCTGCATCCACACGTCAGCCTGTGCCTCGTCCAACTGTTCGCCCCAAAACTTGATGACGGCATCGGCACGACTGATGAGTACCGTGTCCTTGTGTATCTTCTTTCGGCCTCGGGCCACGGGCGCGAACAAACTTGACCGGGCGATATGGTTCGGCATCGCACGCATGAATTCGTCCATGCCAGGCAGGAAAAGCTGCGTCGGCCCCTCCTGCGCACGTCGCGCGTCCGCACGCGCTAACGCTTCCGCCTCGCGTTGCCGTAGCAGGTCGAGCGTGCGAAGAGGTGCTCCATCGCGGTCCGAGCGGGCAAATTCAGCCATTGGCAGCAAACCGGACGTACTCAAAACGGGCGTTCGACCGTTTTACGACGACGCCCCCGACGTGGGCCGTCAAATTCCTTCCGGTTCGTTGGCGCTGCTTCCCTTTGCGCGGGCTCTTGCGGCACGAGTTTTTGTAGCCAGTCGCGGACATCCTGCGCTCGCCAACGTACGCAACGGTTCTTACGCATCACGGGACTTGGAAACTCTCCGCGCACATCTCGCTGATAGAAAGCATTTGTAGTGATGCCAAACAGCGTAGCGAACTCGGCGGGCTTGATGAGAGCGCACGAGTCCATTTGTGCGAACACGACTCGGAAATCCGACTCCGCAAAAACAGTTTCACCACTAGCCTTTCGTTGCATCGCTCCATCTCTCCACGTTTGACTACGGACGCGATCTTCCGTAGATTGGCGTGGTGAAGAAATCGGCCAATTCGGGGAGGTTTTACGTGGCGAACCATCGTCGAGACGAAGGTGGCAAGGAGTGGGCAAAGGCCACGACGATTTCGCTTCTCAAACGGTTGGCATGGGTCACTGGCCTGACCAAGAAGCAAATCGAATGCGACCTTGGAATCGCGGTCGCGAACACAGATAAAGACCGCTGTACCCTGCCAACCGGCGATGCGGTAGTGAAGGCTCTAAACTCGAAGAGATCTGCGTTCTCGCTGCAAAGGCTGTCTTCGATCGTCGGCTCCGCTTATGAACGTGGTTGGCTCGACGACAAAGATCTACATGATCTGCGGCTGGTCGATGCATCTATTGGTGCAGATCCAGCGGAACAGCACGATGCACACACAAGGGCTTATCACTTGTTCTTGGACGGTATCGAACGCCTCTGCCGCGGTCAAACGCCACTCGCTCCGGGAGGCGCCAAAGGAGGCCGACCAAGCAAGCTAAAAGACGGCGCACACGCATGTGAGAACTACAATCGCTGGATCGACACAATCAGATTGCTCGGTGGGGCCGTATTCGAAGATAGATGGAGCCGGTTCGAGGACGAACCTCAGTTGGAGCCCCAATCCCAGGAGGAAGTTGACCGTTGGGACTACGGCTTGTTGCCCGAAGCCGACCGCCCACTTGATCCATGGCGTCCGCATCCAATGGCCATCAGCAGGCTCCGGCTCGTCTTCCCTGGGGGCTTCGATCGACCAGTGTTACCGCGCCCCATTCCCGAGCGGTGTTTCGACGAACTCAATGTCGCATACTCTGCCACTCCTGTCGATGAGATGACGGACGCGGAACTGGATGAAATTTTCGTCTCCATCGAGAGAGTCATCACCGAGGCAGCGGCCCGTGCGACGGGACCGCAGGCGCCCGCGTCAATCAAACCTCGGCCGTCGTTGACCGTGGTTCCAGGTGGTGCAAAAGCGGCGCACTGAGTGACCGGCGAATGAGCAAATATGGAGATGACTGAAAAAAGGAAAGTTCGAGTAAAATCAAGATGTTCCACGTAAAGTAACGAGTGGAACATGAGTAGTTTGGGCCTTGTTTTCTGATTCACACGGCAGGGGTCACTGGTTCGATCCCAGTACTACCCACCAGAATTCGTGGGTGTAAATCACCGAAGAACAAGGGCTCGCGTCGAAAGGCGCGAGCCCTTTTCATTTTGGTCGCGCCAATTCGCAATTAATCCATGCGTAGTCAATCCATGCGAACCCGGGCCGGATCCGGGTTGTGCCGTTGCGGCGATGAATCTGGATTGACGCACCCAATGCACCGTAAGTGCGCCGTAAATACGCCGTAAGCCGTGAGCGAAGCCCGTGTATCGCTCAGTCATGTTTGCAACTGCGGCTTACGACAGCGGCTTACAACAGCGTGAGTGCGTTACACGGTGCAGCCGTTCTGACCATCGGACGTTGACTGCGCAATCAACGTTGGCCGCGGCGATGAAGCGAACAACCTTTGGACTGCCAGGCAGGGATAGCGTCTTACCAGGTCGGCAAGTGGGAAACGGGCGAATGGGCGAATGGGCGAATGGGCCGGTTCGCTGCGCAATATATACAGCAAATCAAATCATTGGCGAGCTTGAATTCGTGCGGCGCCATACACGCACAGCGCCGTTGAGATTGGCTGAGCGCACACCCAGAAACGCCAGCGGGATACCCGAAGCCGATGGCACGTCGCCCGCACCGCGCTTCGCGCAGGCTCCACAGCAGTCCGTCAAGCGGTAACCACCGGCCGCAATACGACCCATATTCAAGGCGCACCGTAATTCATAGGTATGTTGCAGCCATGCGACACTTTAAATAATTATTAGCCGTTTGAAATAGGCGCAAATATTATCCCTCATCGAAGGCAAGGGCATTAATGGAGAACGCGTGCTCCACGCCCACACCGCCGCACATTGCCTGCTTAAACCAAATCAATAAAGAGGACGACACGATGAAAATGACAACTGCAGCGCTCGGCGCTTCCCTGCTTGCGCTCTCGGCACAATCGGCTTTTGCACAAAGCTCCGTCACGCTGTACGGCATCGTCGATACAGCCATCCGCTTCCAAACCAACGCGGATGCAGCCAACAACAACCTCATCGGCATGACTGTGGGCGCTGTTACGCCTAGCCGCTGGGGCTTGAAGGGCAAGGAAGATCTGGGCGGCGGTCTGTCGGCTATCTTCAAGCTCGAAAATCAATTCCAGCTGTGGAGCGGCAAGCTCGACAGCTCGTCGAACCAGCTCTTCAAGCGCGCCGCATGGGTCGGCCTGTCGAGCGACGAATTCGGCACGCTGACCTTTGGACGCCAGCAAACGCCGTTCTTCGAAGAAATGGGCAACACGTTTGACCCGCTGACCGTTGGCGACTACTGGCAAGACAGCTGGATCTACAACCCGGTTGGCCCCTTCCTGTACTCCGACAACTCGATCAAGTACGCCAAGACGCTCGGCGGGTTGAGCGTGAAGGCAATGTACGGCTTCGGCAACCAGGCGGGCAGCGTCGGCAAGGACAGCATGTACGGCCTGACCGCAACGTACACGTTCGGACCGGTGGAAGGTATCGTTGGCTGGCAACAGAACGACGCGCCCGTGCGCACCTCCCTGTTCAACCCCACCGGTGCCCAGGGGAAGTGGAATCAGGTCAACGTAGGCGTGGTTTACACGGTCGTTCCGGCGGTGCGCCTGATGGCCGGCTGGCTGCGCTCGCAGGACCGGACCGGCACGGTTGACAACGCACAGGTTCAAAGCGGCGACGGACTCCCGCTCGGTTTGAACCCCAGCCCGAACCGTATCGACAACAACTTCTACATCGGCACGACGTGGCAAGCCACCGTGCCGCTCCTGATTACCGCTGTTGGCTACTACGGCCGCACGCAAAACGCAACGATGCTCAACAATACGCTCGGCGGCGGTCACAACTATTCGGCCACGCTGCTGGCTGAGTACGCGCTGTCCAAGCGCACGGAAGTCTATGGCACGGTCGACTATACGCGCGGCACGGGCGCGTACCTGACCGCCTATCCGGGCCACAACAACCAGACTGGCGTCGCTATCGGTCTGCGCAACATCTTCTAAAAAGACCCCGGCCATGTGCCGGAACTGCTGATTCAGCACTGAACCGCATGCGTGAACACGCATGCGGTTTTTTTTCGCCCCCGGAGCGCCACATGTTCGCGGCATCGCGAAATCGACGGACATCCGGCGAATACACGCCGGGCGATCGATCGCCCAACCTCTCACCGATGTCACGGCAAAATCTATCGCCGCCTCGTCACGCCCGATTCAGCGATAACGTCAGCGAAGAAGTCAGCATGCGCAAACCGGCCCTGCCAGCGCATGGGCGAATCAGGCTGAACAGTCTTCCAGTGTCCGGATGTCGCCGATCAGTTGACGGCCTCGATCGTCGAGCGCTTCGTCATGGAACAGCAAAAGATCGCGCAGCGATGCAGCAAGCATCTCGACAGGCCGATGCATGGACGGAAGAAAAGGCCAGGCATGCAGGAGATAGATCAGCGGCGTCAACTCGCGACGCTCGCACCAATGATCGAATAGCGCGATGCACAGTTCGTTGACTTGTGCACGCAGGCGGAAATCCGCGTCCAGACCGCGCGGACGCGCTTTGACGCCGATGTAGGCGAGCTCATGGCCATGCCGGCTCGCTAATATGCTTTCGATTGCTTTTGCCTCGATCATCGCTCTCTGGGTCCTGAAGAACGCGGTGTCTGGGCCAACATGCCGGCGCGGCCGACGCTCCTGTCGTCGGCGATTGCTTCGCGTTTCGCCCCCGTCGCGCGAATTCGAGCCCGCTGCAGCCTGCCCCGCCTTTTTGCGTTACTGAAGACAGCTATCGCAACATGCAAGCTGCGGCAGCCGATTGATCGAACAGTTCACGCCGGTCACAACCACCGGCAGTCACGAACGTCGTATTGCAATAGCTGGAACGGCCGTGCTCGCCGGTCGCGGGCAAAATCGTCATGCCGACATCGGATTCTGGCTCAAGCTGAATAACAGGCCCGTTATCAAACATCATCGGGTTCTTGTCGTCTCGACTATCGATGTTTTTCTGATGTCCATTTAATTGCCAAAAGCGACGGACCAAATTAAGGGAAAACCCGTGTGAAAACGTTTGTCCGCGCTAATGGCTGATCTTCATCAAGCGGCCGGATAACCGCTACGCATGGCTTGCACGATGCGCCGGGCCATCAGTAAGCATGACGTAATATTGAAAGGCTTCCGTCAAACCAGGCGCACACGACTCACCCCGCGGCAACCGTACGCCCCGTCCGATCGCGCGACGCCGCACGCTTCGCTACCGGCGCTGCGCCAATCGCGCGCGAAGCCATCTCGTTCTGCTCGATCACCTTCGCGATCTCCGCCTCGGCCTGTGCGCCGTATTGCGCGAAAACATCCGTACGATAGCTCGTTTTATTCGCGGCACCGAGTTGCGTGCCGGAATCGTCGTGCGTATCGGCATCGACCAGCATCGACAGGCCGATACGCAGCGGATGCGCTTCGAGTTCGTGCTGATCGAGCCGAATGCGAACCGGCAGACGCTGGACGACCTTGATCCAGTTGCCCGTCGCGTTTTGCGCGGGCAGCGTCGCAAACGCACTGCCCGTCCCAGCCGAGAAGCCTTCGATCCGGCCATGATATTTGACGCTCGAGCCGTACACGTCCGCCGTCAGCGTGACCGGCTGGCCGATGCGCATGTGTCTGAGCTGCACTTCCTTGAAGTTCGCGTCCACCCATACGCCGTCGAGCGGCACAATCGCCATCAGCGGCGTACCCGGCGACACGCGCTGGCCGACCTGAACCGAACGCTGCGCGACATAGCCCGTCACCGGCGCCGGCAAGGTATTGCGTGCGTACGCAAGATAGGCATCCCGCACCTTCGACGCGGCAGCCTGTACGTCAGGGTGGTTTTCGATCGTCGTGCGGTCGGTGAGCGCGTGGTTCGCCTCGGCTTGCTGGCGGGCTGCATCGAGTGCAGCCTGCGCCGCACTGACCGCATCGCGCGCGTGAGCGATATCTTCGGCAGAGACGGCGCCCGTGTTCGCAACAGCTTCGCGGCGTTGCAGATCGTCCTGCGCGCGCTTGAGGTCCGACTCGCGTTGCGCCACGTTCGCCGCATAGAAGTTGTTGTTCACATACAGGCCGCTCACACGACGCACCGTCTGACCGAGCGCGGCCTCGGCGTTCGCCAGCGCGATTCTCGAATCCGCCGGGTCAAGCGTGACGACCGGATCGCCCGCTCGCACGATCTGCGTGTCGTCGGCATGGACGGCGACCACGGTGCCGGTAACCTGCGGCGTGAGCTGCACGAGGTTGCCGCTCACGTAGGCGTCGTCGGTCGTTTCGTGATAGCGGCCATACGTGGCGTAGTAGGCGCCCCAGGCCGCCCCCGCCGCCATCACGGCCACGCCGAGAAGGACGAGCAGGAGCCTGCGGCGGCCCGGGGGCGTTGCTGCCGGGCCGGTGGCAACGGAAGCGGCTTCGACGCCGCTGGTTTTATCGCTGGACTTCTCGCTGGACTTCTCGCTGGACTTCTCGCTGGTCTGACCGGCCGTCTCACGGTCGGATGCAATGGTTTCGCTCATTTCAGGTCTCCTGACGTTCAGGCAAACGCGCCGCTCAATGCACGGCGACGGCGTGGTGGGTTGATGCGGCGGCATCCGCGCTGCGGAGGACATCCGCCGAGACGTCGACATAGCCGCCACCGAGCGCCGACGCGAGCGCAATCTGCTCATCCCGCCGGTTCATCTTCAGATTGGCGATGGCTTCATCGGCGTTCAGGGCCGTGACATCGGCATTGAGCACGGTCAACTGGTTGGTCAGGCCAGCCTTGTATTGCGTGAGGGCGAGTTGGTCCGCGCCCTGTGCAGCCTCTTGTGCCGTTTGTGCGTCGACGAGTTGCGCGTCGCTCGACCGGATCTGTGCAAGCTGCGTGGCCACTTCGCTCAGTGCGGTGACGAGCGTCTGGTCGTAGGCGGCCACCGCATAGTCGAACTCCGCGTAGCGGCCTTTCAACTGCGCGCGCAGTTCGCCCGCATCGAAGATGGGCAGATGAATCGCCGGCCTAACCGAAGCCGTCCGGCTCGCCGCCGTGAGAAAGCGGCCAAAACCGAACGCGTCGAGGCCAATCGCGGCACTGAGGTTGATGTCCGGGTAGAACTCCGCCTTCGCTTCCTTGACCTCGTGCGTCATCGCGTCGACGCGCCAGCGGGCCGCGACGATGTCCGGGCGGCGGCTCACCAGATCCGCAGGCAGGTTATCCGGCAGCCGCACTTCGTCGCCGATGCCGAGCGCGGGCCGCGCAATCGACAGGCCGCGATCCGGGCCCGCACCGATTAGCGCAGCCAGTTGATAGCGCACGGTCAGAATGCTGCCGTCGAGTGCGGTGACGTTGGCTCGGCTCGTCGCGAGATTCGCCTGCGCGGTCTTGCGTTCCACTTCCGTATCGAGACCGGTCGCGATGCGCCCCGCCGTGATGCGATCGATCTGCTCGCGGCGCGCAACTTCCTGCTGCGCGATATCGCGCAGCACGTAAAGGCGGGCCAACTGGTTGTAAGTGCGCGCGATTGCCGTGGACAGCGTGAGCTTGACGACTTCCTCGTCGGCCCGGCTCGCTTGTGTCTGCGAGACGGCCGACTTCAGCGCTTCGCGGTTCTTGCCCCACAAGTCGAGGTCGTATGAAGCGCTCAGCAAGCCCTTGTTTTCGGTTTGCCAGGAGCCGGCATACGGCGGCGGAATCTGCGCAGCGCCGCTGAATTGCTGGCGCGTGAGCGAGTAGGTCGCATCGACGCGCGGCAGCGTGTTCGCCTTCGCCGTTTCGCTATACGCCTGTGCCGCGGCCACCCGCGCGCGCGCCTCGTCGAGCGTCGGGCTGGCCTGCAGCGCTTCGGCGATCAGCGCTTTGAGCTGCGCATCGCCGAACTGATCGGCCCAATCGGCAGCCGGCCAGTGCCCCTGCTGCGCAGGCAGGCTCTGAGCCGTCTCGAACTGTTGCGGCGTGGCGATCTGCCTGTCACTATGGATGCCCGCATAGTTCGCGCAGGCCGACAGCACCGCCGCAAAAATCGCCGGCACACCCAGTTTCAGCGCACGGGTGCGGATGTGGGTACGGCGGGTACGAATGCCGGATTGCTTCATCTGCGATCTCATTTTCTGACTTGTCAGATTAGTGGATAAAAAAACGCGCGGCGTATGTCCACACGCTGGCCGCACGCGTTCAGTCTCCGTTGAACTTGCGAAGGAGGCGGCACAGTTCGGCAAACTCCGCCTTGGTGAATTTGCGCAGCCGCGCGTTCAAAACCTGCGGCGCAAGCGCCGGAATCCGGGCCGTGACTTCCTCACCCTTCTTCGTCAGCTTCAGATTGACCACGCGGCGATCCTCTACGCTACGCGAGCGTTCCAGCAATCCCTTGGTGTCTTCCAGCTTGTCCAGCATGCGCGTCATCAGACCCGTGTCGATCCCGAGCAGCTTCGACAGTTCGAACGGCGTCGTAGCCACGCCCTGCTGGATCGACAGCAGAATGCCCATCTGCTGGCTTGTGACGTCGAGATCCTTGAGCCCCGTATCCATTTCCGCAACGATGAAGTTACGCGCCCGGGTCAGCAGGAATCCAATACTCTGCGTGAGCATGAAGTTCTTCGTCGTGTAGTGTTCCATTGCATTTCCTCGGTAATGTGGATCGAATGTATCTGCAGAGTCAGATGCTGTCAAATTTTTCCCGAGGAATCTTTTGCGCTCATTGCTCCGTTCGTTGCGCTGAGCGAATTCGCTTCAGTCAGTGTCCGCCCGCGCCCGCTGCACCTGCACCAGCGCCCTTGCCCGGCCTCGTCACCCAGATCAGCGGAACGATGGCGACAAAGATCACAGCCGAGATCCAGAAGATATCGTTCAGACCCAGCATGGTCGCTTGCGCGTTGAGCGACGCTTCGAAGAATGCGTTCGCCTTGGGTGTGCCCGCGCCAAGCATGGTTTGCAGACGAGCAATACTGCCGACGAAAGCCGGATTTTCGACGCTCGTCCGCTCGACCAGTTGCGCGTGATGAAGGATCGTGCGATTGCTCCAGGCATTGCTCAGCAGCGACGTCCCTATCGCACCGGCCAGAATGCGCACGAAGTTGGACAGGCCAGCCGCAGCCGGTATTTTTTCGGCCGGAAGCCCCGAGAGAATGATGGCGGTGAGCGGCGTGAAGAACAGCGCGGTGGGAATGCCTTGCAGGAGCGTCGGCAGCACCAGCGTGTAGGTGTCGATGCCCGTCGTGTAGTGCGAGCGCATGAAAAATACGCCAGCGAACCCGACGAATGCCAATGTGGCGAGCACGCGCGTATCGGAGCGCGGCATGACCTTGCCCATCACCGGCGCGAGGACCACGGCGAAGATCCCGAGCGGCGCGGTCACGAGGCCCGCATCCACGGCGCGGTAGCCAAGAAAGCCCTGAATCCACTGCGGCAGGAACACGAGGTTCGCAAAGAAAATCGCGTACGCGACGGAAATCGCCACGGTGCCGCCCAGAAAATTGCGCCTGGCGAACAGCCGTAAATCGACGATGGGTTTTTCCTCGGTCAGCTCCCAGATCAGGAAAAACACGAAGCTGATTGCCGCCACGATCGTCAGCGCCCAGATCATCGGCGAATCGAACCAGTCGAGGTCCTTGCCCTTGTCGAGCATGATCTGCAGCGATGCAACCCACACGATCAGCGAGATCAGTCCCACTTTGTCGATTGGAAGCTTGCGCGTGGGCGTTTCGCGGTCGCGGTAGACACTCCAGACCGTCACGGCTGCGAAGAGGCCGACCGGCACGTTGATGTAGAAGATCCACGACCAGCTGTAGTTGTCCGTGATCCAGCCGCCGAGCGCCGGGCCGGCGATCGGCCCGACTGTCGCGGTCATCGCCCACAGCGCAAGCGCGTTCGAGCTCTTTTGCTGCGGAAAGGACGCGAGCAACAGCGCCTGCGACAGCGGCACCAGCGGCCCCGCCACGGCCCCCTGCACGATCCGCGCGATGAGCAGCACCTGCAGGTTCGGCGCGAGACCGCATGCCGCCGACGACAGCACGAACAGCAGAATCGCCCCGACGAACAGCTTCACTTGCCCCACGCGCTGCGTGAGCCAGCCGGTCAGCGGAATCGACACCGCATTGGCCGCAGCGAACAGCGTGATGACCCACGTCCCTTCGTCGATGGATACGCCGAGGTTGCCGGAGAGCGTCGGGATCGCGACGTTTGCAATCGACGAATCGAGCACGTTCATGAAGGTGGCGAGCGCCACGGCGAACGTGCCAAGGACAAATCTTGCGCCGGTCAGTGGGCGTGGCGCCTTCGCGCCGGTCGACGGGTTCATGCTGCGTCCTTTGAACTCGGATCGCATGGTGTTTCAGCGATCGGCATATATCTGACTTATCAGATATGAAGAAAAAAAAAACGGCCCATCGGCTCGCAGGCTGTTTGCAAACAAGCCCGACCGCGGTTTCAGATTCGACCTTCGTCGACCTCGCGGAGTACCGATCGCCATTTACTGACGCGAAATATATCTGACAATGCAGATTTAAACAAATCTATTTTTTAGCCGCTGATCACGCCGATCGCCTGTCCGCGATCAACAGACCGGTTCAACGCCCTGCGCGGTTCGCATCGCAAGCTATTTCTTCAGATGTGGACGCCGCATGAATTTTGCCGCGTCGCGCCGCCCGTCGTCTTGATATGGATTCCTGAGTCATCTTCAGATGCGCGCAGACGGACGACGCCAGATAGCCAGCCCGGAAGGATCGTGATCTTTGCGATTGAACGACAGATGCGGCAAGCGACGCGGCGTCCGCTGCGCGACCGCACAGCGGACATGGTCAGGCCTGCTTCAGCGCGGCATCGAGGGCATGCGCGGCCGCCCGATCGCCTTCCGTGGCGAGGCCGATGCGAAACACCGTCTGGCGGTTGTGGCCCGCCGCAGCGGGCGAGTCCCACAGCAGTTCGATCTTCGCGCGCCGTTTCATGGCCACCGGCGCCGAGGCGGATGCCGAAGCGGGCACCGACGCCGGACACTCCGACGCCGTGGAGGGCGATGGCGCAGCGCCGTCGGTGCTCGCGTCCGCCATGACTGGATCGGCGCCGGACGTCTGCGGCGCAGCCGCAGCGACCGGGGAGCCGACCGGCTGCGTGCCCTGCGGCCAGCGCACGGAAAGCTCGCGCGCGTCGTACTGGCCGACCTTGCGGCTTTCCAGCCAGACGATGGTGGTGCGCGTGGCGGAATCGAGCGACACCGCGTAGCGGCCAATCGCAAACCGGCGCGCGGCGATATTGGTGCGCCACAGCGCGCGCGGCCGGCAGATCCAGACCACCGCGGCGTACAGCGCGGGCGCAACGACGAGCCAGCCGTTGGTCGCCGCCACCGTGCTGAGCGCCCGTCGCCAGCCTGCAACCGAAACGAAGAAGCCGACCGACCACAGCGCGAACAGAAAACCGAGCAGACCGAAGAAACGCAGCGCCTGGCGCAGCCACGACGGCAACGGATGGAACGGGCGTTCGATGCGTGCCTTCGCGCCCGGCAGCACGATCAGCAGAAACAGGAAGACGAGATTGATGCACGCCCAGGGCGACGAAGCCATGCCCTGCAGCGCCGCCAGGAAGTTCATCTGCTCCATGGAGTAGAGCCAGCGCGCGAGGAGGACGAGACCGATCGCACGCAAGGCGAACATCGTCCCGGCGCCAGGAATGGCTGCCGTGGGCGTCGGTCGGGTTCTCGCCAAAGCTCTTCTCCTCTCGTCAGGGTTGCCAGCGGTTTTGCGGGAACGGCCATTATAGGGACATTGCCGCCTTGTCTCACGCTGACCGGCAACGCTTGCGCACAAAAGACAACGCCCCGGTGCGCAGGCAGCGGGGCGTTGTTCGGCGACCAGGCGGGCTGCGCCCGCGGTCGGCCGGACTTAACCGGCGGCGACTTCGCGCAGCACGGTGCGGCGCTTCTGGCGCAGCAGCTCTTCGTAGACGCGAACGTAGTTCTGCGCCATCACCTTCGACGAGAAGCGCGATTCGAACGCACCGCGAACCTTCTCGCGCGACAGCGACGAAATACGCTTGATGGCGGCGACCGCGCTGATTTCGTCTTCGACGACGAAGCCCGACACGCCGTTTTCGATCACTTCGGGCACCGAGCCGCGCTTGAACGCGACGACCGGCGTACCGCAAGCCATGGCTTCGATCATGACGAGGCCGAAGGGCTCCGGCCAGTCGATCGGGAACACCAGTGCATGCGCGTTGCCGAGGAATTCACGCTTTTCGGCTTCGCCGATTTCGCCGATGTACTCGACGTGCGGCAGCGCCATCAGCGGCTTGATGACTTCTTCGTAGTAGGCACGGTCGGCCTTGTCGATCTTGGCGGCGACCTTGAGCTTCATGCCTGCCTGACCGGCGATGCGGATCGCCTTGTCAAGGCCCTTCTCCGGCGAAACACGGCCCAGGAATGCGAGGTAGCCGGGCTCGACGTCAGGAATCGGCGTGAGCACGTTTTCCGGCAGGCCGTGGTAGACGGTCTGCTGCCAGTTGGCTTGCTGGAGCGGGATGCGCTGGTTGTCCGAGATCGAGACGACCGGCACGTCGCTGAATGCGTTGAAGATCGGCTGCAGTTCCGGCAGGTCGAGACGGCCGTGCATGGTCGTCACGAACGGCACCGGCTGACGCTGGAACAGCGAGAACGGGTAATAGTCGATGTGGAAGTGCAGGACGTCGAACTCGTCCGCGCGGCGGCACACTTCTTCGAGCAGCAGCATGTGCGGAGCCATCACGTCGCGAATCGTCGGGTCGAGGCGCAGCGCCTGCGGCCAGAAAGCTTCGAGCTTCGCCGAGGTGATCGAATCGCCGCTTGCGAACAGCGTGACATCGTGCCCCTGTTCGACCAGCGCTTCGGTCAGGTAGGAGACCACCCGTTCCGTGCCGCCGTAAAGCTTGGGAGGAACCGCCTCGTGCAACGGAGCGATTTGAGCGATTCGCATAGTGGTGAACTCCTTCCTCGTAATAAATCGGGCAAAGTACTGCAAGTTTGACAATCGACCCTCACCGGCGCCGGCAGCCTTGCCGTTCACCACTAGAGGCGTTCCGTACCGCTAACCACGCCGGCATCGCCGACACACTGGCCGTCGTAGTTTCAGATTGACGGAACGGCACAGTCGGGTAAACGCGCAGGGCTCGCGGTCGTTGACACACTTGCTGTCAGATTCCCTACGCTATTCGAGTCGGCATTATCCGGGTCCACTACCCATGCCGCCTAGGACATTTCAAAAACTTTACATTGTTACAACTCGGAAACACGCACCAACCCCATGTTTTAAAACATAATTTCCACTCAGGGGCTGGAATGCGCGTCCTGCAGTCCTGACCGCGGCTCTACAGCAGTTGTTTCCGCGGTTGTTCCGCGGTTTTTTGATTGCGTGCGCATCCTTCGATCGCTGCGCTTTTGGCTCACCGTCTGCCCGGCGTTAACCGACAAGCACAACGGCGTTTCAAATGCAATCCATAATTATATCTCTAAAACAATCTTGCACACCTGTTGAACCTCCATCTCAACAAGCTGTCGGCAAGACATTCCGTGCGCCGTACTGTCGCGATATCATGCGCGTCCCGTGGCCCTGGGCGATGCGCCATGCGCAAGGGGTGTTTACAATGGATGAACGTCCGCGATCGTGGCGGTTAGCTCGCCTTCTCTCTTCTCTTTGACTTTGTACGGATTCGCTCCGTCAGACCGACCACCCAGCACAGACAATTGGAACATCTCACCATCGCCCAGCGTAACGCCCACAACGCAAAGCTCGCGAGCTATGCGCGGCGGCCGCTCGCGTTCCTGTTTCGTTACATCCGTCGTCACCCGCTCGCACATGCCATCGTGCTGGCGAGCGTGTTCGCGGCCGTCGGCTGCGCGCTCGCCTCGCAATACGCGATCAAGCATCTGATCGACGTGCTCGGCGCGGGGCGCCATCATCCGGGACCGCTGTGGACCGCGTTCGCGCTGCTCGTCGGCCTGATTGCCGCCGACAACCTGCTCTGGCGCGTCGGCGGCTGGTTCGCGGCGCACACGTTCGTCGCGGTGACGGGCGACCTGAGGCGCGACCTGTTCCAGTACCTGAGCGGCCATTCGCCGAGCTACTACGCGGAAAAGCAGCCCGGCACGCTCGCGAGCCGCATCACCGCCACCTCCAACGCCGTCTACACCGCCGAGAACACTACCGCCTGGAACGTGCTGCCGCCGTGCATCGCCGTGGCCGGCGCGATCGTCATGATCATCACCGTGAACCCGCTGATGGCCGCCGGGCTCCTGCTGTGCTCGGCGATCCTCTCGGTGATTCTCTTCAAGCTCGCCGGGCGCGGCTCGGCACGCCACCACACGTTCGCGTCGCGGGCCGCCGCCGTGGACGGCGAGCTGGTCGACGTGATCGGCAACATGGCGCTCGTGCGCGCCTTCGGCATGACGTTTCGCGAGCAAAGGCGCTTTCGCGGCACCGTGAAAGCCGAGATGGACGCGCGCCGCGACAGCCTGCTGTACCTCGAAAAGCTGCGTCTGCTGCACGCCGTGATCACGGCGATGCTCTCTGCGGGCCTGCTCGGCTGGGCACTCTGGCTCTGGGATCAGGGCCGCGCCACGTCGGGCGACATCGTGCTCGTCAGTTCGCTCGGCTTTACCATCCTGCACGGCACGCGCGACCTCGCCGTCGCGCTCGTCGACGTCACGCAGCACGTCGCGCGCCTCGCCGAGGCCGTCCAGACGCTGCTCGAACCGCACGGCATGCCCGACCGCGACGACGCCACCGAACTCGTCGCCCAGGGCGGGCTCGTCGACTTCGAGGGCGTGACGTTCGCCTATCCGCACCGCAAGGCGATCCTCGACCATTTCGATCTGCGTATCGAAGCCGGACAGCGCGTGGGCCTGATCGGCAAGTCGGGCGCGGGCAAGACCACGGTTCTCGCGCTGCTGCAGCGTTTCTACGAAACCCAGGGCGGCGCGATCAAGGTCGACGGCCAGAACATCGCGGCCGTGACGCAGGAGAGCCTGCGCAACGCCATCGCGCTCGTCCCGCAGGACATTTCGCTCCTGCACCGCTCGATCTACGAGAACATCGCCTATGGCCGTCCCGAAGCGAGCCGCGAGGAAGTGCTCGCCGCCGCCCGCGAGGCGCGCTGTGCCGACTTTATCGAGGCGATGCCGGAGACTTACGACACGATCGTCGGCGACCGCGGCGTGAAGCTGTCGGGCGGCCAGCGCCAGCGCATCGCAATCGCGCGGGCGATCCTCAAGAACGCGCCGATCCTGCTGCTCGACGAGGCCACCTCGGCGCTCGACAGCGCATCCGAGGAGGCGATCCAGCAGGCGCTCGACCGTCTGATGGTCGGCCGCACCGTGATCGCCATCGCGCACCGCCTCTCCACGCTGCAGAACTTCGACCGCATCATCGTGATGAGCACGGGCAAGGTGATCGACGACGGCACCCCCGAAGAACTGCGCAACCGGCCGGGCCTCTATCGCGATCTGCTCGCCAAGCAGTACGGCAAGCATTCCACGCTGCATCTGGGCCCCAAGAAGGCCGACGAGAAACACGTCGCCTGACGCGCCTTCAGCGCCCGCCCGGAAACGAAAAAGCCGCTTCGATTGGAGCGGCTTTTTCACTTTGCGTACGAACCCGCCAGCGGCGCCCGCCGCGCGCGCTCAGTCCTGGTCCTGCCCCTGCACCGCTTCGTGCGCCGCCTTCGAGCGCAACGGCAGCGCGGCACGGCGCTTGTCGCCGATCTGCGTGAGGTCGCGCATGAACCGGTCGCGCCAGACCGATACATTGTTCTCGCGCAGTTGCGCCATCATGTCGCGGTAGCGCGCCACGCGCTCGGCAAGCGGCAGCGCGAGCGCCATGGCAAGCGCATCGGCCATGCCGTCGATGTCGAGCGGATTGACGATCAGTGCGCCGGTCAGTTCCTGCGCGGCGCCCGCGAAGCGCGAGAGGACCAGCACGCCGGGATCTTCCGGATCCTGCGCGGAGACGTACTCCTTGGCGACGAGGTTCATTCCGTCGCGCAACGGCGTCACATAGCCGACCTGCGACGCCCGGAACAGCGCCGCCAGCACGGCGCGCTCGTACTGACGATGGATGTACCAGATCGGCGTCCAGTCGAGTTCGGCGTAACGGCCGTTGATGCGGCCCGATTCCGCCTCCAGGCGCAGGCGGATGTCCTGATACGCGTGCAGATCGGCGCGCGTGGGCGGTGCGATCTGCACGAACGAGACGTTGTTGCGCTGGGTCGGGTGCTGGTCGAGCAGCCGTTCGAATGCGCGAAAGCGCTCGACGAGCCCCTTCGAGTAATCGAGCCGGTCCACGCTCATGATGACCTTGCGGCCGTGCAGCGTCGCCTTGAGCGTGCGCACCGGCTTGCCGCGCTCGCCCGCCCGCGCGAGTTCGGCGATCTCGTCGGGATAGACGCCGATCGGATAGTCGCCCGCGAACAGCGTCTGGCCGAACGCCTCGACACGCGTCAGGCCGTCCGGCTGGTGCATCACTGACCCATCCGCCTCGTTGACGACGTAGTCGCAGAACGCGCGCAAATCGGGCTTCGTCTGGAAGCCGAGCAGATCGAACGAACACAGCGCCTTGACCAGTTCGCGATGCGTCGGCACCGCGAGCAGCACCTGCGAAGCCGGAAACGGAATATGCAGGAAAAAGCCGATGCGGTTCTTCACGCCCGCCGCGCGCAGCGCCTCGGCAAACGGGATCAGGTGATAGTCGTGGACCCAGACGATGTCGTCGTCGCGCAGGAGCGGCACGAGCTGATGCGCGAGCCAGCCGTTGACGCGGCGATAGCCTTCGAAGTCGTGGCGGTCGTACTGGACGAGATCGGCGCGATAGTGGAACGCGGGCCACAGCGTCGCGTTCGAGAAGCCGCGGTAGTACTGGTCGTAATCGCGGCGCAACAGGCCGATCGTCGCGAACGTGACCGGCCCGTGTTCCTCAAGCTGGATCTGCGGCTGGCCGGACGCGAGCACGTCGCCGCTCCAGCCGAACCACATGCCGCCCGTTTCCTTGAGCGCGTCATAGACGCCCACCGCGAGGCCGCCCGCTGCTGGGCCGCCTTCGGAGATCGGCGCGACCCGGTTCGACACGATAATCAATCGGCTCATGAGGTGCGGGTTTCCGTACAGGTATCAGTGAGTGAGCGCCGGCTGCGCGGCGCAAATTCGAATGCTGCGGAGCAGCGTGTCACGCACCGCGCATCGTCGCGATGAGCGATGCCAGCCAGCCTAGCAGGGCGTCGACCGAATCGATGCGAGCGAGCGCGATCGTGTCGCCGCCGCCCACCTTGATCGAGAGCCCCTGGTGCGCATTGACGACCGCGAAGCCCTTTTCGTCGGTCAGATCGTCGCCCACGAACACCGGACGGCGGCCCGCGAACGGCGGCTCGTCGAGAAAAGCGCGCAGCGCGCGGCCTTTGTCGACGTCCTTCGGCTTGATCTCATAGACCATCTTGCCGGGTTGCAAGACGTAGGCATCGGCGAATTCGCCGGCAAGATGCATGGTCGCCTCGCGCGCGGCGGGCTCGTGCTCGGGCGCATTGCGGTAATGCAAGGCCAGCGCCGCGCCTTTGATTTCGAGGAGCATCCCCGGATGCGCGCGCACGACTTCCGCGAGCACCTGTTCCATGTGCAGGAGCCGCTCATCGTTGAAGCCCACGCGCTGCGTGTCGCCATTGGCATCGCGGCGCTCGGCGCCGTGCAGGCCCGCCACCGGCAGGTCCGGCATGCCGAGGAACGCGTCGATGCTGTCGATGCCGCGGCCCGAGACGATCGCCACCGCGCCGTGCGTCACGCGCCGCAGTTCGGCGAGCAGCGAGAGCATGTCGTGGCGCACCTGGATGCCGTCGGGCGTCGGGGCGAGTTCGACGAGCGTGCCGTCGAAATCGAAGAAGAAGGCCGTCTGATCAGGCGGCAATACGGCCGGTAGTGCTTGCATTCCGTGTTTTTCACCCCTCGGCGCGCTGGCCGGGTATGGTTCCGGCGGCTTGTCGGGCTGTCGGAGAAAGTGTGCGCATCTTACCGCGCCTTCAACCGATTTTCGAGTTGGCAAGGTGCGCGGCCCTTGCCGCGTGGTTTCCCGCGCGGTTTCCCTGATCGCCGTGCGAGCGCGATGCGGCACATGGTCTCACGCGGGAGAAATATCCGCGCATCCCGGTAATCTGCCGCTAATTTTGCTACATTCGCAGCGATATGCGGCGCGCAGTCGCGCCAGCGGCGCCAACACTTCCCGAATCGACCTGCCGATACAGCCTTTGCCTTCCGCGTTCGCCCTCTTCGCTCCGTCCACGCTTTCGCCTGCTGTCGAACGCCGTTCGGTGCAGGCCAGCGCCCGATTTCATGTCTTACCCGCCACAGGAACCACCATGACGAAAAAACTGCCATCACTTGCCGCCGCACTGGGCGGCGCGCTCGCCTGTGCATGCGCGATGCTCGCACCGGCCGCGCACGCCGCCGACCAGGCGATCAGCGTACAGAACGCGTGGGTGCGCTGGCTGCCCGGCAACCTGCCCGCAGCGGGCTATTTGACGCTCAGAAACGATGGCGACAAGAACGTGGATCTCGTTGACGTCGACAGCAACGACTACGGCAGCGTGATGCTGCATCAGACGATCTCGAACGGATCGACGCAGAAGATGGTGATGGTGGACAAGCTGACGGTGCCGGCGCATGGCTCGGTGTCGGTCGCGCCGGGCGGCTATCACCTGATGCTGGAAGAGCCGAAGCACAAGATCGCGCCGGGCGACACGGTGCATATCAAGCTGGAGTTCTCGAATGGCGCGACGCTCGACACGCCCTTCGCCGTCAAAACGCCTGCGCAGCAGTAACGCGCGCAGGCAATCCGTGATCGACGCGCGTTCCAGCCGGGGATGCGCGTGTTCAGCGCGCCAGTTCGCACTTCGCCACCGCATGCGGCCCCGCGCACGCGGACGCTTTTGCCGAGCCTACGCCGCGCGCATCCAGACGTGTGGAATGCCGTCTTCGTCGTGAATCTCCGAGACCGGCTCGAAGCCGAACGCTCCGTAGAACTGCTGCAGATGAGCCTGGGCGTGCAGTCGCATCGGCACGCCGGGCCACTGCTGAGCGATATGGCGAATCGAGCGTTCGAGCAGCGCGTTACCGAGCTTGATCCCACGGTAGCCCGCCGTGGTCAGCACGCGGCCGATGCGCACGTCGGGGTCGCTCGAATCGGGCAGCAGCACGCGCAGATAGCCCGCCAGCACCGGGCGCTCGTCGGCCATATCCGTATCCCAGGCAAACAGGTGCCACGCCGCGGCGTCGAGGCCGTCGATGTCGCCGTAGACGCAGTTCTGCTCGACCACGAACACCTCCGAGCGGCACTTGAGCATTTCGTAGACCTCACGCGCGTCGAGTGCGTCGAAGGGTTTCCAGCACCAGTCGAGATGCGCAAGCGGCAATGCGGAGGACGGCGTATTCATCGTTGATTTCCAGCAGGCGTCGGACGATCCGCAATTATGCCGCGCCTCGCATGTGCGCTTCAACGCCCCCCTCAATGCGACCTTCACCCCATCCTTCCATGCACCGCCTCACTTGCGGCGCTTCGGCTGCGCGTACTTGCGCCAGTACTGGAACGGCGCTTCGTGCAGATCGATGTCGAGATCGACGATGCGCGCCTGCATGCTTTCCTGCGCGTCGGCGACGGCCTTGTTGTAGACGGACGGCGCGATCTCTTCGAGAAAAAAGCCAAGCAGCGCTTGCGCGGCGATATTGCCGATCGGCTCTTCCATGTTGGCGTCGAAGTAGCGCTGGATCGACGCAATCGCATCGCGGCGCGCGTCTTCGGGGAGTTCAATGGACATCGTGAGCGACCGGGAACGGAACGATCCGGCTATTGTGCGTGACGGTCTGCGCCTGAAGCCAGTCCGGAGCCAGGCGGAAAAAGAAAAAGCCACCCGAAGGTGGCTTTCCTTTACATCTGGAGGCGCGAGCCGGAGTCGAACCGGCCTACACGGCTTTGCAGGCCGCTGCATAACCGCTTTGCTATCGCGCCAGAAGCGGACTGCCGGTTAGCGAGGCTTGCTGCGCCCGCAACAACCGGACAGATTTGCGTAGCGGCCCGACATACTGATCACGGCCCGCCAAGCAAAAGGGGAAGCGCTGCTTCCCCGGGGTACCTGGAGCGGGAGACGAGTCTCGAACTCGCGACCTCAACCTTGGCAAGGTTGCGCTCTACCAACTGAGCTACTCCCGCGTGGTGCTGCTTGATTCTGCTACTGGCGCGCTGCCTGTTACTGCAAAACACCGCACCTGAATTCTGGAGCGGGAGACGAGTCTCGAACTCGCGACCTCAACCTTGGCAAGGTTGCGCTCTACCAACTGAGCTACTCCCGCATTGCTTTTTACTGCTGCTTACTGCTTCACCGTCGATCTGCTGCCTATTCACTGCTTATCTTCGGCTATCTCCACCGCTTCTGCCGTTTGCCACAACGTCGTTCAGCGGAGAAGTGAGATTATGTATAAGCCGCTGAAACGTGTCAACCCCCAATGGCGATCTTTTTTCGGACGTATGACACGGAACGAAGCGTGACGAAGCCCTCAATGCACTCCGCGCTCGCGGATCTGCGGCCATGCGAGCTTCATGTAGTACAGCATCGACCAGATCGTGAGGAATGCCGCGACGTAGATGAGCCAGGTGCCCCACACGCGCGAATCGAACAGCGTCACGCCGCCGATCGTGAGCGGCGCGTAGAAGAGCAGCATCGGAATCGCCACCATCTGGCATGCCGTCTTGAACTTGCCGAGCGAATTCACGGCCACGCTCTTCGATGCGCCAATTTGCGCCATCCATTCGCGCAGCGCCGAAATCGCAATCTCGCGCCCGACGATCACGAGTGCGAACACCGTGTCGAGCCGCCCGAGGTGCACGAGAATCAGGAGCGCCGCCGTCACCATCAGCTTGTCCGCGACCGGATCGAGGAACGCGCCGAATGACGACGTCTGGTGCCACTTGCGGGCGAGATAGCCGTCGAACCAGTCGGTGAGCGCCGCCAGCACGAAGATCAGCATGGCGGCCACGTTCTGCTGCATCGGGGCGAGCGCCGTCTGGGGCAGATAGAACACGCCGACCACGAGCGGGATCAGCACGATCCGCAGCCACGTCAGAAGAATCGGAATATTGAACGGCATTGGCGGGCGCTGTCTGTCGAGGGAGTTGCAATTGTGCCGTGTCGCAGCACCTGCCACAAGCGACCGTGAGGACGCGCGAAAAGCGCGCGTCCCGGCCTCAGTGAAGCTGCTGGTAGATCTGCTCGGCAAGCGCGCGCGAAATACCCTCGACGCTCGCCAGATCCTCGACGCTCGCCGCCATCACGCCGCGCAGCCCGCCAAAGCGGGCGAGCAGGCGCTGGCGGCGCTTCGCGCCCACGCCTTCGAGCTCCTCGAGGCGCGACGTCTGACGCGTCTTGCCGCGCTTCGCGCGCATGCCGGTGATGGCGAAACGGTGCGCTTCGTCGCGGATCTGCGCGACGAGCATCAGCGCCGCGCTCTCCTTGCCGAGTTCGAGCGGAGCGCGGCCGTCGGCGAACACGAGCGTTTCCAGGCCGACCTTGCGGCCCTCGCCCTTCGCGACGCCCACCAGCATCGCCGGATCGAGGCCCAGTTCGGTGAACACCTGACGCGCGACTTCCACCTGCCCCTTGCCGCCGTCGATCAGCACGATATTCGGCAGCGTGGCGCCCGCCGCGGCGGGCTCCGCGCGCCCCGCGCCCGTCGTGGGATTGGCAGGATCGGTGGAATCAGCGCCCGGCAGCGACTGCGCCTCGCCGCCCAAGTTGCTCTCGTTGCTCGCTGCCTGCGCAACCATCTTTTCGTAGCGGCGCGTGAGAACCTGGCGCATCGCCGCGTAATCGTCTCCCGGCGTGATGTCCGTGATGTTGTAGCGGCGGTACTCGCTCGACTGCATCTTGTGATGGTGATAGACCACGCACGATGCCTGCGTCGCCTCGCCCATCGTGTGGCTGATGTCGAAGCATTCGATGCGCAGATGCGCGAGATCGTCGAGTTCCAGCCCGAGCAGTTGCGCAAGCGTGCGCGTGCGCGCCTGCTGCGAGCCCTGTTCGGAGAGCAGCCGCGCGAGCGCGAGCCGCGCGTTCTGCTCGGCCATGGCGAGCCACGCCCGCTTCTGTCCCTGCGGCTGGCGCAGCAGCGCAATCTTGTGACCGGCCTGCCCGGCGAGCACGTCGATCAGTTCGCGGTTCGCCGGAGGATGGCTGACCACGAGCACCGGCGGCACGCGATGGCCGAAGTAATGCTGCGCGATAAAGGCATCGAGCACTTCCGATTCGATGCCGGTCTCGCCCTTCCTGCGGCCACCCGTGGATGGTGCGGCGTCGGCATCTTCTTCGCCTTCGTTGCCGCCCGTGCTGTCAACCTCAGCCGTGGCAGCATCGGCTCCAGCCGGTTCCGGCTCCGGCGGCAGATCCGCCGCAATCGCGAGCGGATCGGCATCGGCGCGGGCGGCGGCGGCATCGTCGGCTTCGGCATCTTGCGCATCGCTGCCCGTTTCCGCTGCGGCCGACAAGCCCGCTGCCGCTTCGAGCGCCCGGCGCGCGAGCGACGGCAACGCGGTCAACGCCGAAGCGGCCAGCACCGCTTCGCTGTCGACCTCCTCGGCCATCCCGCCCTCCTCGTCCGTCAACGCCCGTTCGACGTGCGCGGGGAAATACGCCTTGTCGCCGAGATGCCGCCCGCCGCGCACCATCGCGAGATTCACGCAGACGCGCCCGCCGAGCGCCACGACCGCCAGGATATCGACGTCGCTCTCGCTGCCGGTCTCGATCGCCTGCTGATGCAGCACCGTCGCAAGCGAGCTCATCTGGTTGCGTACGGCCGCCGCCTGCTCGAACTTGAGTTCGGCCGCGAACGCGTGCATTTTCGTTTCGAGTTCCTTCATCACCTCGGTCTGCCGCCCGAGCAGGAAGCGCGAAGCATTGCTCACGTCGCGCGCGTAATCCTCCTCGCTGATCGCGCCGACGCACGGCGCCGTGCAGCGCGCGATCTGATGCAGCAGGCACGGCCGCGTGCGGTTGTTGAACACCGAATCCTCGCAGGTGCGCAACTGAAACACGCGCTGCAGGATCTGGATGCTCTCGCGCACCGCCGAAGCGCTCGGAAAGGGCCCGAAGTACTGGTTGTTGCGGTCGACGGCGCCACGGTAATACGCCATGCGCGGGAATTTGTGGCCCGTGAGCTTGAGGAACGGATACGACTTGTCGTCGCGAAACAGGATGTTGTAGCGCGGCGCAAGCGCCTTGATGAGGTTGTTTTCGAGCAGCAGCGCTTCGGCCTCGGAGCGCGTGACCGTGGTCTCGATCCGCACGATGCGCGTCACCATCATCGCAATGCGCGGCGAAAGCTGGGTCCGCGTGAAATAGCTCGACACGCGCCTTTTCAGGTCGCGCGCCTTGCCGACGTAGAGCACCGCGCCTTGCGCGTCGTAGTAGCGATAAACGCCGGGCAGATGCGGAAGCTGTGCCAGCGTCGGCTTCGGGTCGAAAACGTCGGAATCTGTCATGCAGTATCGGGAGTCTCGGGGACAGGCCGCGTCGTCCGTCGCGACGCGCTCAGGCCCGTTCGTGCAGCTAACGGGTGTGTCCCACGGTGTCTTAGAATTGTCAGTTTAGATCATTCCGTGCCGGGCCGAACCGGCCGCCACGGACAGCGCGCACGCGCGCCACCCTTCGACTCGACACCACCCGCGCCCCACGCCATGACCGACGCGCCCCAGAACGCCCCATCCGCCCCATCCGCCGCTCCCTCGGATATCGCCTGCGACATCTTCTGCTCCGTGATCGACAATTTCGGCGATATTGGCGTGTGCTGGCGGCTCGCACGCCAGCTCGCGCACGAACACGGCTGGCAGGTCCGCGTGTTCGTCGACGATCTGCATGCGTTCGCGAAGCTCTGCCCGGCGCTCGACATCGCACGCGCGACGCAGACCGTCGAGGGCGTCGTCGTCGAGCACTGGCACGAGCGCGCGCACGCAGGCGACACGCTGCAGATCGCCGATGTCGTGATCGAGGCGTTCGCGTGCGAACTGCCGCCCGTCTACGTGATGGCGATGGCGCGACGCGAGCAGCGCCCGGTGTGGCTCAATCTGGAGTACCTGAGCGCCGAGGACTGGGTGGCCGATTTCCATCTGCGGCCCTCGCCGCATCCGCGCTATCCGCTCGTCAAGCACTTCTTCTTTCCGGGCCTGCAACCCGGCACGGGCGGCGTGCTCAAGGAGCGCGACCTGGATGCCGCGCGCGCATCCTTCGAGCGATCGGCGAAAGCGCGCGCCGCGTGGTGGAAACGCGTGACCGGCGGCAAGCCGCCCGCGCAAGACGCAACCGTCATCTCGCTCTTCGCCTACGAAAACGCGGCGCTGGACAGCCTGCTCGCACAGTGGCGCGACAGTGTGACGCAGATCGTGCTGCTCGTGCCGCAAGGCCGGATCTCGGGCGCGGTCGCACGCTTTTTCGGTCTTCCCGCGTTCGACGCCGGCGCACACGCCACGCTTGGCGCATTGCATGCGCACGGCCTCGCGTTCACGGAGCAGCGTGGCTACGACCCGCTACTGTGGGCGAGCGACCTCAACTTCGTGCGCGGCGAGGATTCGTTCGTGCGCGCGCAGTGGGCCGCGAGGCCGTTCGTCTGGCACATCTACCCGCAGGCCGACGACGCCCATCTGCCGAAGCTCGATGCCGCCCTCGATCATTACGCCCAACCGCTGAGCGCCGCGGCACGCGCTGCGCTCGAACGCTTGTGGCACGTGTGGAATGGCCGAGGCACGCCCGACTGGGCGGACTTCGCGCCGCATCTGCCGGAATTCACGGCCCGCGCGGCGTCGTGGGCGGGCGAACTCGCACGCGCGGGCGACCTCGCCGGAAATCTCGCCGAATTCGCAAAAACTCAGTTAAAATAAGCGGTTATCCGACGGCAGCCGTCTCAAGCGACGCACAGCAAGCGACGCACAGCAAGCGATACGCCGCAAGCGACCGCAAGCGCTTCACGGTAGTGATTCACTGCGACGGCCCGACAAGATAGCGAGAACCCGGTTCGGGGCCCGGCAGCAGAAGTAACATGCATCGCGCCCTGATTCGGGATTGCGCCATCCGAACCCGCTTGCGACGTTTGCCGTCGAGCACACTCGAAGCTATTTAATCTGGACAGGACTGTTTTATGAAGACCGCACAGGAACTCCGCGTCGGCAACGTCGTGATGATTGGTAACGACGCCATGGTCGTGCAAAAGGCCGAATACAACAAATCGGGCCGCAACTCCGCCGTCGTGAAGATGAAGTTCAAGAATCTGCTGACCGGCGCCGGTATGGAAACCGTGTACAAGGCGGACGACAAGTTCGAAGTCGTCGTGCTGGACCGCAAGGAAGTGACGTACTCGTACTTCGCCGACCCGATGTACGTGTTCATGGACACCGACTACAACCAGTTCGAAGTCGAAGGCGAGATGATGGGCGACGCCCTGAACTACCTCCAGGACGGCATGGGCTGCGAAGTCGTGTTCTACAACGAGAAGGCCATCTCGGTCGAACTGCCGACCACGCTGGTTCGCGAGATCATCTACACGGAACCGGCTGTCAAGGGCGATACGTCGTCGGGCAAGGTCATGAAGCAGGCCAAGCTGAACACCGGCTTCGAGCTGCAAGTGCCGCTCTTCTGCAATATCGGCGACAAGATCGAAATCGATACGCGCACGAACGAATACCGCAGCCGCGCCTGAGCGTGCCGCACGCCTGCTGCGCCGATGCGCGACGGGTGGATTCGGAGAAAAAGCGTCCCCCGGGGCGCTTTTTCTTTTTTTCGCGAGCGTGTATGTTTGTCGGTGGCACAGGAAATCCTTACCTGATTTTTCCGCGCGCAATTATTGCGTGGCCCAATCCGCGCGAGGCGCGGCCCGCGGCACGGTTTCTGCTGCTCCGTGAGAAAGCATCGCAACCGGGTTGTCCCAGCAAGCCACTGCGCCTGCCGCCGGCCAGCGCATCGGCGCGCGGCAGGCACGCCGCCGCCATACTTGAGGACCAGATCTGAATTGACTGCTCCGTCTCTGCCCGCTGAATCCAGTCGTACCGCTTCGCGCTCAGCGCGGCGCGGCGCATCCGGACTGCGCCACGCGATCAAGCACCTCCAATCCTCCGTCACGCCGCACTCGCCATGCCACACGCACTGATTGTCGAAGACGATCCCAACAGCCTGTCCGGCCTGTCCGCGATACTGGCCGCCGACGGCTTTTCAGTCGATACCGCCGCCACGCTCGCCGATGCGCGCGCTGCGCTGACGCGCGTCATCCCCGATGTCGTGCTCGTCGACCTGAACCTGCCGGACGGCCGCGGACTCGATCTGCTGCAGCACCTGCCCACCCAGCCGCCCGGCGGCGCGCTGCCGGTAATCGTCATGACCGGCAACGCCACCATCGAAAGCGCGATCGAGGGCCTGCGCCACGGCATCTGGGACTATCTGCTCAAGCCGGTCAACATCCCGCGCCTGCGCAGCCTGCTCGCACGCATCCCGCGCCCGTACGAACTCACCGAAGAGGTCCGCACGCTACGCACCGCGCTGCGCCAGATGGGCCGCTTCGGCCCGATGCTCGGCCGCAGCAGCGCGATCCAGCACGTCTACGACTCGATCGAACGGCTTGCACCCACGGAATCCGCGATGCTGATCCATGGCGAAGCCGGCACCGGCAAGGAAATGGCCGCACGTACGCTGCATCAACTGAGCCGGCGCCGCAAGGGGCCGTTCATCGTGCACGACGCGCGTGCAGCTAGTGCCGACGCCGCGAGCGGCCGCCCGCTCGCGAGCCTGCTGTTCGGCCACGAGCGCGGCGCGTTCGGCGGCGCGGACCAGCGCGAGCCGGGCCTCGTCGATCAGGCTTGCGGCGGCACGCTCTTCATCGACGAAATCACGGACCTGCCGCGCAGCGAGCAGGAAGCGCTGCTGCGCGCACTCGATTCGCAGACCTTCATCCGAGTAGGCGGCAGCAGCGAAGTCGGCACGGACTTCCGGCTCATTGCGGCGACGCGCGCCGTTCCGCGCGAAGCCGTCGCGCGCGGTGTGCTCGACGAGGAACTTTGGCTGCGCCTCGACTCGGCGGCGCTCACGCTGCCGCCGCTGCGCGAACGCGGCGACGACGCCGCGCTGCTCGCCGCGGCATGGATCGACGAACTCAACCAGGAAGCGCATGCGCACGGCAACGGCAGCGCGCGGCTCATCGCGCCTTCGTTCGTTCGCGAATGCCTCGCCTACGACTGGCCCGGCAACGTGCGCGAATTGCATGAGCGCGTGCGGCAAGCGTACGAAGCGTCGGGCGAGGTGCTGGAAACACTGCAGGCGGAGGAAGGCAGCGGCGGGAATGCGCATGACATGCGCACGGGCCGCGTGCAGGTCACGGTAGGCACACCGCTTGCCGACGTCGAAGAAATGCTGATTCGCGCGACGCTCGACGCCGTGGGCGGCACGCGCCATCGCGCAGCATCGCTGCTTGGGATCAGTCCGAAAACGCTTTACAACAAGCTGCAGCGGATGCGGCTGAACTGAGCGCAACGCACCGTGGTACCGTCGCGCTTCGAACCAGGCGCGGAGCCCGTTATGCCCTTTCCTCTCGACGAACGTAAAGCGCTGCTCGACGTGAAGGGCGTCGGCCCGACAGTGATTGCCAGGCTAGAGCAAATGGGTTTCGAATCGCTGGCGCATTTGAGCCGGGCCAGTGCACTGGATATCGTCGCCAGGGCATCGGCAATGCTCGGAGCCGCCTGCTGGAAGAACAGCCCGCAAGCACGCGCGGCGATTCAGGGGGCCATTACGCTCGCCCAATCCCGCCATCCCAGGTAAAAGGAGAACGGCCAATCTCTTCACCTGGGAGGAATGTCCCGCGTCACCTCACGGCATCACGCTGCGCAGCAGCGCCTGCGCGGCGAGATAGCCCGGATCCGCCACGAGCTTGTCCCAGCGCAGCGCCTTGCCGCGTCCGTGCAGGCGGCGAATGCGCTTTGCCGACTCGCGCGCGGCTTGCGTCGGCGCCGCGACACGCAGCGCGTCCAGCACTTTCTCGGCCTCGTCCGGCTGGTTGCAGATCAGGACCATGTCGCAGCCCGCTTCGAGCGCAGCACGCGCACCTTCGGTCAGCGTGCCGCCCTGACGCGCGGCTTCCATCGAAAGATCGTCGCTGAAGATCGCGCCCGTGAATCGCAGCCGGCCGCGCAGAATTTCCTGCACCCAGATGCGCGAAAAACCCGCGGGCTTCGTATCGACCTTCGGATAGATCACGTGTCCAGGCATGGCCGCCGCGAGCGAGAGGCCGAGCCAGTCGTACGGCATGGCATCCTCGCCGAGAATCGCTTCGAGCGGCCGTTCGTCGACCGGCACCGCCACGTGCGAGTCCGCGTGCGCCCAGCCATGCCCCGGGAAATGCTTGCCGCAGTTCGCCATGCCCGCGAGCGCAAGACCGTGGTTCAGGCTCTTCGCGAGCAGCGTGACCACGCGCGGGTCGCGATGGAACGCGCGGTCGCCGATCACCGACGACTGGCCGTAGCCGAGATCGAGCACGGGCGTGAATGACAGGTCGATGCCGCACGCACGCAACTCGCTCGCGAGGATGTAGCCGATGGCCGTCGCAAGCTTCGTCGCCAGCAGCACGTCCTTGTCCCACAGCTCGCCCAGACGCCCCATCGCGGGCAGCACCGTGAAACCATCGGTGCGAAAGCGCTGCACGCGGCCGCCTTCGTGATCGACGGCGATCAGCAGATCGTCGCGCACGGCGCGGATCGCGTCGGTCAGCGCGACGAGCTGCGCGCGGTTCTCGTAGTGGCGCGCGAACAGGATCACGCCGCCCGTCATCGGGTGCGCAAGGCGGCGCACGTCATCGTCGGTCAGCGTCTGGCCAACCACGTCGAGCATCACCTGCCCGGGAATTGTCTTCATCGATTTGTCTTGTGTGGTGGGCGCTGCACGGTGGGCCATCACCGGATGGGCCCGTCGGTTTCGGCAATCACGAACGAGACTGCGTAGTCGCGTTCGTCGCTGATCGTCACGCGCATCGTGATGCCGCGCTCGTCGAGCCATTGCGCGAGCGGGCCCGACGCGACCATGATCGGCTTGCCGCTCGGCTCGTTGAGGGTCTGTACGGCGCGCCAGGTCATCGGCATATGCATGCCGAGTCCGATCGCCTTCGAGAACGCCTCTTTCGCCGAGAATCGTGTCGCCAGGTAGGCGAGCCCGCGCGCGGCCGAGCGTGCGCGGCGTGCTTCGTAGACCGCCAGTTCGTCCGGGCCGAGCACGCGCGTCGCGAAGCGCCCTTCGGTGCGCTCCATGACTGCCGCGACGCGGCTCACCTGGATGAGATCGGTGCCGATGCCGTAGATGGCCATATGCTCCTCGTGTACTTGCAGCCGCAGCGGCCGCCAAGGCTCACGCGCGGCGCGCAGGTGAGCGCCACGGCTCGCTGCGACGAATTAAGCGCGTGCGCCGAGGCGCGCCGCGACCATGATCGCCTTCATCTCGCGGACCGCATTCTCCCAGCCCGCGAAAATTGCATGCGCAACGATCGCGTGGCCGATGTTCAGCTCGTGAATGCCGTCGATCGCCGCGATCTGCTGCACGTTCGTGTAGTGCAGGCCGTGCCCTGCGTTGACCTTCAGCCCGAGGCTGATGCCGCAGTTCACGCCACGCACGACGCGCTCGTATTCGCGCTCCTGCTCGCCCGCGTCGTGCGCTTCGGCGTAGCGGCCCGTGTGCAGTTCGATCACGCTCGCGCCGCTCTCGTGGGCAGCGCGGATCTGCGTTTCGTCCGGGTCGATGAAGAGCGACACGCGCACACCCGCGTCCGCGAGCTGCCGGCACGCGGCGCTCACGGCCTCGAACTTGCCGGCCACGTCGAGGCCGCCTTCGGTCGTCAGCTCCTGGCGTTTTTCGGGCACGAGGCAGACATCCTGCGGCTTGATCTCGCACGCGATGTCGAGCATCTCGGCCGTCACGGCGCATTCGAGATTCATGCGCGTCCGCAGCAGCGGGCGCAGCGCGCGCACATCGGCGTCGAGGATGTGGCGGCGGTCCTCGCGCAAATGCAGCGTGATGACGTCCGCACCCGCGTCTTCGGCCATGAGCGCCGCGCGGATCGGATCGGGATAGACCGTGCCGCGCGCGTTGCGCAGCGTGGCGACGTGATCGATGTTCACGCCGAGATCGATCACGTGAGGCGAAGTCAGGAAGAAGCTCATAGGTTCTGCAAGTCGATCAGGATCTGGCGCGTCGCGAGCGGCGTGCCGCCAAGGTAAGTGTTCAGCAGGAAACGCATCAGCGCCTTGCTCTGCGCGACGGTCTGTGCACGATGGTAATCGTCCTGCTCCATGTCGAGCAACGTCTGCCCCGAAAGCACGGGCCACTGCGGGGGCCATTCGTCCGATGCTTCGCGCACGCCGCGCTCGGGATCGAACACGTAACGCCCATCGGCCACCACGGCCTTGCGGTTCACCGTGCGGTTCAGCGCGAGCGCATAGCCGGTCTCGCGCAGGAGCACGCGCTCGAACGAGCGCAGCACCTGCACGGGCGGTTCGTCGTGCGCGAGGCGCGTCAGCGTGACGACATAGTGGCGGAACAACTCGGGATGCGAGTCCTCGCGCGCGAGGAATTTCACGACGAGTTCGTTCACGTAGAAGCCGCAGAGCAGCGCATCGCCGGTAAGCGGCAACATGCCGCCGACCCATTCCGCGCCGGTGAGCGTGCGTACTTCGCCCTTGCCGGTCCACGAGAGCGCGAGCGGTTGAAAGGTCTGCAGCACGCCGCGCAGGGCCGAATGCGGGCGCTTCGCGCCCTTCGCCACGAGCGCGATGCGGCCGTGGTCGCGCGACAGCACGTCGATGACGAGGCTGGTTTCGCGATACGGGTAGCTATGCAGCACGAAGGCGGGCTGCTCGGCGATGCGAAAATCGGCGGATGCGCCGCGCGGCGCGCGCGGCAACGCTGCGCGGCGGGCGGGCTGGGCGGCTTCGCCTTCACCGGCTGGCGCGGAGGAAGACTGCGCCCGCGTGCGCTTGCGGCGCGGCGCGGCGGATGTGGACCGCGCGGGCGACGAAAGTGACGAAAGTGACGAGAGCGAATCGTCGTCCGCGGGCTCGAGTGACGTGGAGGCGTCGTGAGTGGTTACGGCTTCGCCGTCACTCGTATCCTCATTCATACCCTCATTCGTACCCATAGGCACGCAGCCCGGCTTCGTTGTCCGCCCAGCCGCTCTTCACCTTCACGAAGGTTTCCAGATAAACCGGGCCGTCGAACAGCTTTTCCATGTCGAGCCGCGCGTCGGTACTGATCTGCTTGAGCTTCGCGCCCTTCTGGCCGATCACCATCGCCTTCTGGGTGTCGCGCTCGACGAGAATCGTCGCGAAGATGCGGCGCAGGCGCCCTTCCTGCTCGAACTTGTCGATGATCACGGTGCTCGTGTACGGCAGTTCGTCGCCGGTCCAGCGGAACACCTTTTCGCGCAGGATTTCGCTGGCGAGGAAGCGTTCGCTGCGGTCGGTCAGGTCGTCCTCGCCGTAGATCGGCTCGCCTTCGGGCAGATACGGCTTGAGCGTGGCGAGCAGGTGCTTGATGTCGTCGGCATTCTTCGCCGATAGCGGCACGATCTCGCGGAACTCGCGCAGCTTCTGCACCTCTTCGATGAACGGATAAAGCGTTGCCTTGTCGGTCACGCGGTCGATCTTGTTGGCGATGAGCAGCGTCGGCGCGTTCGGCGGAATCAGGTCGAGCACCTTCTGGTCGTCGGGCCCGAGCCTGCCCGCCTCGATCACGAAGAGCACGGCATCGACCGAGCTCAGCGTCGAGGTGACCGCGCGGTTCAGCGAGCGGTTCAGCGCCGTGCTGTGGCGAGTCTGGAAGCCGGGCGTGTCGACGAAGACGTACTGCGCGTCGTCGATCGTGTTGATGCCCGTGATGCGATGGCGCGTGGTCTGCGCCTTGCGCGACGTGATGCTGATCTTCTGCCCGACGAGGGCGTTCATCAGCGTCGATTTGCCGACGTTGGGCCGGCCGACGATCGCGACCATGCCGCAGCGAAAACCGGCAGGAGTGGAAGTGGGAGCGTTCATGATCGGACCGGGGAAGAAAACGTTGGGTGCAGCGCGTGCGCGGAGTGCGCACGGCTTTTGGATCAGTGGCTGGCGTCGGCCGCGCGCGCGGGCAGCGCGGCGGGGGTGCCCGCTTCGGCAGCGGGATCGGCCTTCGCAGCGGACGTGCGGTGCAGCGTATGACCGGTCGTTGCGCTGGCCTCCGGTGTGCCGGACTTGTCGGCAGACTTCTCGCGCGCCTGAGCGGATTGAGCACCTTCGGCCTTCTCTTTCTCCGCAAGACGTTCCTGCACATGCGCCGCGCGAATCACGGCGAGCGGCGCACCTTGCGACGGCGGCGGCACGCGGTCACCGGCCTCGGCCGGCAGCGGCTGGCGCGCAGCGCGCTCACGGCGCTCCGGCGCACGCAGATCCAGTGCGCCCTGCACGCCCGTCACGCCGGGTACGACATCGAGTTCAGCCTTGGCAGCCCGCGCGCCTTTCGAGCGGCGCGGCTTCCCCACAACCGCGGGCGCAGCCGCCATCACTTCGTCGAGCGCCTTCTTCGCGGCAGCCTGCTCGGCTGCTCGCCGGCTCGCGCCCGAGCCGGACACCTTCACGTCGAGCTTGGGCACCGTGCACTCGACCTCGAACTGCTGATTGTGCGCCGCACCATGCGTCGCGACGACCGTATATGTGGGCAGCGCGATCTTGTGGCCCTGCAGATATTCCTGCAGCAGCGTCTTCGAATCCTTGCCGAGCGTGCGCGGATCGATGTGATCGAGGATCGGGATGTAGAGGCGCTTGATGACCGTCTGGGCGGCGTCGAAGCCCGCGTCGAGGAAAATGGCGCCGAAGATCGCTTCGAGCGCGTCCGCGAGGATCGACGGGCGGCGGAAGCCGCCGCTGCGCAGTTCGCCTTCGCCGAGCCGCAGGCCGTCCGCAATATTGAGTGCCTGAGCGATTTCGTAGAGCGACTGCTGTTTGACGAGATTTGCCCGCACGCGCGAGAGATCGCCTTCGTCGAGCTTGCCAAAACGTTGGAACAATAGGGCGGCCACCGCGCAATTCAGAACCGAATCGCCGAGAAATTCGAGGCGTTCGTTATGCGTGGCACTGTGACTGCGGTGGGTCAAAGCCTGGCGCAGTAATTCCGCATTGCGAAATTCGTAGCGCAGTCGGCTTTCCAACGGAGATTGGGGCATGGGCAGAGTATAACGCGCCGGCACGGCCCGGCGAAAACGCCGGGTGGTCGGTGAAAAAGCGTGGTCGAGCGGAGTTACCGCGGGTTCTTCAAGTAGCGTGCGAACACATCATGCGCATCGCGCAAGCGGATCGCCGCATCACGATGCGCATATCGGCATGCAAAGCGCGCAAGCCGTCACTCGAATGAACCGATACGCTTCAGATTGCTGAAGTTCATCCAGATGAAGAACGCACGGCCGACGACGTTCGCGTCGGGCACGAAGCCCCAATAGCGGCTGTCGGCGCTGTTGTCGCGGTTATCGCCCATCATGAAGTAATGACCCGGCGGCACCTTGCAGATAATCCCGCGGTCGTTGTACTGGCAGTTGTCGCGATACGGATAATCTTCCGCGCCGACGATGAACGGCGGCACAGCCGGGTTGTTCAGGATATTGTTCTTGCGGCCGCCGAGATCCTGGGTGAACTGCTTCGCGTAACCGATGCGCTCTTCGTCGAAGAAATCCGGCTGCGCAATCTCGGGCACGGGCTTCCCGTTCACCGTGAGCTGCTTGTCCTGATAGGAGATCACGTCGCCCGGCAGGCCGATCACGCGCTTGATGTAGTCGACCGATTCGTCCTTCGGATAGCGGAACACGACGACGTCGCCGCGCTGAAGCGGACTGCCCTGCGTGAGCTTCGTGTTGGTGATCGGCAGGCGGATGCCGTACTCGAACTTGTTCACGAGGATGAAGTCGCCCACGAGCAGCGTCGGCACCATCGAACCCGACGGAATCTTGAACGGCTCCACGATGAACGAGCGCACGAGGAACACGATCAGGATCACGGGGAAAAAGCTCGCCGTGTATTCGAGCCACCACGGCTGGCGCAACTTGTCGTTGCGCAGGTTCTGACGCGTGACGGGAGCGTTCTCATCGGCGAAGCGCTCGCCGATGCGCGCCTGCTGGCGATCGAAGTCGGCGACGGCCGCATCGGCAGCGAGGCGGCGGCGCGGCATGAAGACCAGTTTGTCTGCAACCCAGGCGATGCCCGTAAGGACCACGAGCACAAAAAGGATCAGCGCAAAATTCATTGAGTTATCCGTTATCCAGTCTTATTTGTCTTCGACGCGCAGGATCGCCAGGAAGGCCTCTTGCGGAATTTCGACCGAGCCGACCTGCTTCATCCGCTTCTTGCCTTCCTTCTGCTTTTCGAGCAGCTTCTTCTTGCGCGTGATGTCGCCGCCGTAACACTTGGCCAGCACGTTCTTGCGCAGCGCCTTGATGTTCTCGCGCGCGATGATATGCGCGCCGATCGCCGCCTGGATCGCGACGTCGTACATCTGGCGCGGAATGATCTCGCGCATTTTCGCCGCCACTTCGCGGCCGCGGTACTGCGACTGCGAGCGGTGCACGATGATGGACAGCGCATCGACCTTGTCGCCGTTGATCAGCATGTCGACCTTGACGACATCGGACGTGCGGTACTCCTTGAACTCGTAGTCCATCGACGCATAGCCGCGCGACACCGACTTCAGGCGGTCGAAGAAGTCGAGCACGATTTCGGCCATCGGGATTTCGTACGTGAGCTGCACCTGGCGGCCGTGGTACTGCATGTTGATCTGATTACCACGCTTCTGCGTACAGAGCGTGATGACCGAACCCACGTAGTCCTGCGGCATGTACAGGTTCACGGTGACGATCGGCTCGCGGATTTCCTCGATCTTCGAGGGCTCCGGCATCTTCGCGGGGTTCTCGACCGTCACCGTCGTGCCGTCGTGCTGCACGACCTCGTAGACCACGGTCGGCGCCGTGGTGATGAGGTCCATGTCGAATTCGCGCTCGAGACGCTCCTGCACGATCTCCATGTGCAGGAGGCCGAGGAAGCCGCAGCGGAAACCGAATCCGAGCGCCTGCGAGACTTCGGGCTCGTATTGGAGCGAAGCGTCGTTGAGCTTGAGCTTTTCGAGCGACTCGCGCAGCGCGTCGTACTGGTTCGCCTCGACCGGATACAGGCCCGCGAACACCTGCGGCTTCACTTCCTTGAAGCCCGGCAGCGGCGTGTCGGCCGGCTTGCCCGCGTGCGTGACGGTGTCGCCCACCTTGGTCGCGGCAAGTTCCTTGATGCCCGCGATGATGAAGCCCACCTGCCCCGCCGACAGCGCGTCGAGATCGCGCGACTTCGGCGAGAACACGCCGACGTGCTCGACCGGATACTGCGCGCCGGTCGCCATCAGCTTGATCTTGTCCTTCGGACGCAGCGTGCCGTTGACGATGCGCACGAGCATCACGACGCCGACGTAGTTGTCGAACCAGGAGTCGATGATGAGCGCCTGCAACGGCGCATTGGGGTCGCCCTCGGGCGGCGGCACCTTCGCGATCAGCGCTTCGAGCACGTCTTCCACGCCGAGGCCGGTCTTCGCGCTGCAACGCGTGGCGTCGGTCGCGTCGATGCCGATCACGTCCTCGATCTCTTCGATCGCGTTCTCGGGGTTCGCGGCAGGCAGGTCGATCTTGTTGAGCACCGGCACGACCTCGACGCCGAGTTCGATCGCCGTGTAGCAGTTCGCGACGGTCTGCGCCTCGACGCCCTGGCTCGCATCGACGACGAGCAGCGCGCCCTCGCACGCGGAGAGCGAGCGGCTCACCTCGTAGGAGAAGTCGACGTGGCCCGGCGTGTCGATGAGGTTCAGGTTGTAGACCTCGCCGTTCCTCGCCTTGTACGAGAGCGCAGCGGTCTGCGCCTTGATCGTGATGCCGCGCTCGCGCTCGAGATCCATCGAGTCGAGCACCTGTGCTTCCATTTCGCGGTCGGACAGGCCGCCGCACAACTGGATAATGCGATCGGCGAGCGTCGACTTGCCATGGTCGATGTGCGCAATGATCGAGAAGTTACGAATATGATCCATTCAGTGCCGATCAAGCGAAAAAGGCGCGCCCGGACGAAAAGCAGAGCACGCCTCGTAAACAGATGAAAAACCGGCCTATTTTAGCCGAAAAGGGGTTCGGCAGGCAGGGGCGGGGAAGAGACAGAGAAGCAACGGAGAAGCGCCGCGCGCTCAAACGCCCAGCCCGAGCGCGGCGCGCACGCGCGCCTCGTCGAGATGGTAGTGGCACAACTCGACGCCATCGCCCAGGAGCACCGGCACGAGTTCGTCGTAGAGGGCCTGGAATGCGGGGTCTGAATCGACGTCGATCACCTCGATCTGCGCGCCCGCCGCAGCGGCGAGCGGCGCGAGCGCCGCGTGCATGTCGTCGCACAGATGACACCATGCGCGGCCGTACAGCACGAGGCGCGGCGGTTTCGTGCGGGTCTGCATCATTTCTGCCCCGGGTTGCGCGGGCGGATCGGCACGAACTGCGTGTTCTCGCCGCGCCGCACGAGCACCGCCACCATCTTCTGCGGATCGAGGCGCGCAGTCACTTCCTCGAACTGCTTCACGCCCGTGATGTCGGTATCGCCCACGCGCAGGATGATGTCGCCTTTCTGAAGGCCGGCGCGCGCTGCCGGACCGCCGACCGATTCCACCAGCACGCCGCCCTTGATCTTGAGCTGGCTCAGTTGATCGGCGGGAACGTCCGTCACCGACAGGCCGAGCGAATTCGACGCGCGCGGCTTGGGCGCGGGCGCCTTCTTCTGGTCGCCCTTCGCGGTCTTGTCGGCCTGCATTTCGGCGATCGTGACCGGCAGTTCACGCGCCTGGCCCTTGCGCCAGATCGTGATCGTCGCCTTCGTGCCCGGCTTCGTGTCGCCGACCATGCGCGGCAGATCGGTCGCGCTATCGACCGTCTGGCCATTGAACTTCTGGATGATGTCGCCCGGCTGGATGCCGGCCTTGTCGGCCGGGCCGCCCGATTCGACGCTCGACACCAGCGCGCCCTGCGCCTTCGGCAACCCGAGCGAGTCGGCCACGTCCTTCGTCACCTCGCTGATCGCCACCGCAATGCGGCCGCGCGTGACCTTGCCGCTGCGCTCCAGCTGATCGGCGACGCGCATCGCTTCGTCGATCGGAATCGCGAACGAAATGCCCATGAACCCGCCGGTCCGGCTGTAGATCTGCGAGTTGATGCCGATGACCTCGCCCTGCATGTTGATGAGCGGACCACCCGAATTACCGGGGTTGACGGCCACGTCCGTCTGGATGAACGGCAGATAGTCGCCCGTGTCGCGGCCCTTCGCGCTGACGATGCCCGCCGTGACGGTATTTTCCAGCCCGAACGGCGAGCCGATCGCGACGACCCACTCGCCCACGCGCAGCTTGTTCGAATCGCCGATGGTCACGGCCGGCAGGCTGCGCGCCTCGATCTTGACGACGGCGACGTCCGTACGGTCGTCGACGCCGATCAGTTTCGCCTTGAACTCACGCTTGTCGGTGAGCGTGACGTAGATGCTGTCCGCATCGTCGACGACGTGCGCGTTCGTCATCACATAGCCGTCGGTCGACAGGATGAAGCCCGAGCCGACGCCGCTGTTCTGCTCTGCGTCGCTGCCGCTGTCGGGCGGCGACGCGTCCTGACCACCGCCCTGCCCGCCCTGGCCACCACGAGGCGACTGGCCATGCGGGCCCTGCGGCAGCGGAATGCCGAAGAAACGGCGGAAGAATTCCGACATGTCGCCGTCGTCCGTGCCCGGCGGCAGGCCGTGCGGCGAGGCGCTCACGTGCGTCGTAGTGCGGATGTTGACGACAGATGGCCCGACCTTGTCGACCAGATCGGTGAAGTCCGGCAGATTGGCGGCGGGCGCCGCCGACGCCGCGTGCGGTGCGAGCGGCAGGCACGCTGCCACCACCGCGGCCGCGAACAATTTACGCAGCGGGAAAATCGTCATATCGTTGTCAGCCGAAGGATTTACCTGGAAGGTTTGTATTCTATGGCAGTCGCAAACTGCTGCAACGTGCTTTGAGGCACTTCCCCAAGCAGCGTGATCCAGTAGTCGCCGCTGCGCTTCACGAGGACGTGAGTCGCGCCGTTGCTACCGGCCCCTTCCTTGCGGCTGTTGTTCTTGACCGGCTCGACGAAGATCGAGATGGCAGCCAGCCCATCGGAGAAAACCGCCTGATCGACGGGGATGGGCGGCTCGTTCGCGTCGCGCGCGGCCATCGGGCGGCGCAGTTCGCGAATCTTGCGGAAACCGGGCACGGGCGAGCCGAATTTCCAGCCCTGTGCTTCCATGTCGACCGGTTCGAGCGGCGGATGCACCACGGTCCAGCCAGCCGTGTTGTGCATGCCGCTGACGATCGGCGCCTTGTCGAGCGGCACGCCGATGCGGATCTGCGTGAACGACAACTGTTCGAGCACCTGTCCGCTCGCCGGGTCGATCGTCTGCGCGCGCAGCAGGAGGCCGGTTTTCGTGTCGGCCCAGAACTTGTAGGCGAAGCGGTAGCCGTCCTTCGGGTCGAGTTCGATGACCTGGCTTTCGATGCCCGCGACACGGTCGGTGCCGAGCATTTTCGGGGTGTAGACGGACAGCACGTGGTCGCCGCTCGTGGCGAGCAGCGCGGGGAACGTATCCTTGTTCTGGCGCTTTTCGACTACACAGAACTTGCGCTCGGGCACGAACGTGTAGATGTCGTCGTTATGGCGCAGGAGCTTGCGCGGCTTGCCGTCGAGACTTTCGAGCTGCTCGTACTCGCCGTCGTTCTTCGTCCCGTAGTGCGTGATACGCGACGATTGCACGAACGGGCCGCGCTGATAAACGAACGTGCCTGCGTAATTCTGCTGCTGGGCCGCCTGCTGGATGCGGTCGAGCCACTGGGCGGCGTCTTGCGGCGCGGGCTGCGCGGCGGCGTGCGCAGCCGCGGACAGTACGGTCAGCAATACGGCCGCGTAGCACAGGAATGCCGGCAGCCGCCCCCAGAATGTCGTGTTATAGCGCTGCGGTGTCGGCATCAGGCTTACTGGCGAGGCGTGGTGAGGGTAGCGGCCCGGATCAGCGGCATGGAATCGGACATGACTGGCTGTTGCGCGAACTGCTGATGCGCTTCCAGATACGCGTCGAGACGCGCGTCGCGAATGATGTTGCCGTCCTGCACCGCAGCGGTCTGCACCGGCACCGCGTTCATCGCGACACGCTGCACGCCGTCGCCCGAGGACGATACCGAAGCGACCTGCGCGCCGCCGACGTTGCCCATGCCGTGCATCTGCGGCACGACGATCCACGTGAGCGTGGCGGCAGCAGCGGCAACCGCGAGCGTCGGAACGATGCGGTGACGCAGCGCGAGAATGCGTGCGGCGCCGCGCTTCGCACCATCCGTAGCACCACCCGTAGCGGGACGCGTGACCGGCAGCGCGGCGGGCGCGAGCACGTGCGGCTCCGCCTCGAAACGCGCGGCGAAGCCCGCCATGAACGACTGGCTTGCGGCTGCGCTGAGCGCGAGATCGTCCGAGCGCAGCACATCGCCGATCAGGTGGTACGCCGACCAGCGCGCACGCCCTTCTTGATCGAAATCAGAAAATATCCCATCTGGACGCTCGCCAGCGGTCAATTCTCCGTCAACAAAAGCAGACAGACGCTCGCCGCGCGAGCCTGGCACCGATTGCATCGAGACCGATCCCATGATGCTCCCCATTTCCTTTCAGACTGCCCTGTTGTGATACACGCGGTCACACCAACCCGGTGAATCGCATTCGTGCCCGGCGGGCACTGGTTACCAGCCTGGTTACCAGCGCTTGCCTTCCGGCGTGTCCAGCAACGGACGCAATTTTGCCGCAATGGCTTCGCGAGCGCGGAATATCCGTGATCTGACGGTGCCTATGGGGCACCCCATCATCTCGGCAATTTCCTCGTAGCTCAAACCTTCAATTTCCCGAAGTGTAATGGCGGTGCGCAATTCCTCCGGCAGCATCGCCATGGCAGCATTGACCGTTTGCGCGATCTGCTTGCTCATCAACATCGACTCGGGCGTGTTGATATCCCTTAGTTGATCGGCATCCGAGAAAGTTTCAGCCTCTTCTGCATCTGCTTCGGTGGATGTCGGGGCGCGTCTACCCTGGGTCGCAAGGTAGTTCTTCGCCGTGTTGACGGCAATCCGGTACAACCACGTATAGAAAGCGGACTCGCCGCGAAACTGCGGCAACGCCCGGTACGCCTTGATAAAGGCGTCCTGGGCCACATCCTCGACCTCCGCGGGATCCCGCACAAGGCGCGAGATCAGACGGATGATCTTGCGGTGGTACTTGGAGACCAGAAGCTCGAACGCAGCTTTGTCGCCTTTTTGCACGCGCTCAACCAGCATCTGGTCGATTTCTTTTTCGCTCACCTGAAAAATCCGTTAGCTCATGGTAGATGCGGGGCACCATTGTAGCGCCCTGTCCCTCCCGTCACGTTACGCGCATATTGGCCGTTACAGTCGTTACAGCGATTCCTGCTGCAGGCTGTCAGACGGCGTTCGGCGCTCAGCGTCCAGCCGCGCACCGCGCCCGCACGGCGAGCGTGCGAAAGGCCTCGGGATCGAGCGCATCGGCAGCGACCAGCACGGTTGTGCGCCTGGCGCGCCCCTCGACCGACAGCGCGAGCAGGCTCGTACCCCACTGGGACGCGCCGGTCAAACGCCCCCGCGCGGTGCAGGCGCCATCCTTTCCATAGACCGCAAGAAAATCGGGCCCCATTTCGATGACGGCAGGTTGCGCGCGATGCCACGCCACAGCGGCCAGTCCGCAGAGGGCAAGGAAAGCGAATGTGGGAGCAATGGCGCGAGCGGCGCCCAGCCAGGGTGCGAGCGACGTATGGACGGCGGCGGCCGCCACGCCGATACCGACGGCCAGAACGAGATGAAGCGCCGCGGAGCGGCGCAACAGGATGCACGGCGCACCAGGGCGCCGCGTGAGAAAAACGGAATCGCGGCTGGCCGGAGCATCCGGCGCAGCCGCTTCACGCTCGATGCGGATCAAACGTAACGTTTGAAGACCAGCGTGCCGTTCGTGCCGCCGAACCCGAACGAGTTCTTCAGCGCGATGTCGATCTTCATGTCCCGCGCGGTGTTCGCGCAGTAGTCCAGGTCGCACTCGGGATCCTGGTTGAAGATGTTGATCGTCGGCGGCGAGATCTGGTTGTGCACGGCCAGCACCGTGAACACCGATTCGAGACCGCCCGCGCCGCCGAGCAGGTGCCCGGTCATCGACTTGGTCGAGTTCACGACGATGTTCTTCGAGTGGTCGCCGAATGCGCGCTTGATCGCGGTGGTTTCCGCGAGGTCGCCAAGCGGCGTCGACGTGCCGTGCGCGTTCAGCCAGTTCACCTCGTCGGCATTCACACGCGCGTTGCGCATTGCCGCCAGCATGCAGCGGCGCGCGCCGTCGCCATTTTCGAGCGGCGCGGTCATGTGATACGCGTCGCCGCTCATGCCGTAGCCGGTGACTTCCGCATAGATCTTCGCGCCGCGCTTCTTCGCGTGCTCGTACTCTTCGAGGACCATCACGCCTGCGCCCTCGCCCAGCACGAAGCCGTCACGATCCTTGTCCCACGGACGGCTCGCCGTTGCCGGATCGTCGTTGCGCTGCGAGAGCGCGCGCGCCGCCGCGAAACCGCCGACGCCGAGCGGCGAAATGGTCGATTCCGCGCCGCCCGCGATCATCATGTCGGCATCGCCGTACTCGATGAGACGCGACGCTTCGCCGATGCAGTGCAGACCGGTCGTGCAAGCCGTGACCATCGCGAGATTCGGGCCCTTGATGCCGTACTTGATCGACAGATGGCCGGAGATCATGTTGATGATCGAGGCGGGCACGAAGAACGGCGAAATACGGCGCGGGCCGCGGTTCAGCAGTTCGGTCTGGGTGATTTCGATCATCGGCAGGCCGCCGATGCCCGAGCCCACCACGACGCCGATGCGCTCGGCATTCTCCTCGGTGATCTCGATACCGCTGTCCTGCATTGCCTGGATGCCTGCGGCGATGCCGAAATGGATAAACGCATCCATATGGCGCGCTTCTTTCCCGGGGATGTAATCCTCGACGTTGAAGCCCTTCACCTCACCGGCGAAGCGGGTCGAATAGTTCGCGGCATCGAACTTCGTGATGTTGGCAATGCCGGATTTCCCGGCGACCACATTGGCCCAGCCGTCGGCAACATTATTGCCAACAGGCGAAATCAGCCCCAGGCCTGTAACAACAACTCGACGGCGGCTCACGGTAACCCCTTTTCCATAGATGACAAAAACGAAAGCCACAGAGGCCGCAGGAGATGCTCCTGTGAGCCCTGTGGCTAGTTGACCGGCAAGAGCCCGGCAGCGGGTGCGGGCGTGTGCGGGTTCACTGACGAGAGTCCTGTTGGGCCGCGCGCGCCATGGCGGTGCAGGCCCCTGTTACGCAAATGCGCAACCGCGGACAAAAGCGCCTGAATGCCCTTAGGCCTTGACGTTCGCGCGAGCGTAGTCGATGGCTTGCTGAACCGTCGTGATCTTCTCGGCTTCCTCGTCCGGGATTTCCATGCCGAATTCGTCTTCCAGAGCCATCACGAGTTCGACGGTGTCGAGCGAGTCGGCGCCCAGATCGTTCACGAACGATGCTTCGTTCTTGATTTCGGCTTCGGCGACGCCCAGTTGTTCGGCGACGATCTTCTTCACGCGCTGTTCGATGTTGTCCATTACCCCTCCAAGGGAAAAAAAGTTAGTTCATGAATGCGAGTGCGCGCATTTTAGCAGGTTTGACCTGGCAGAAAAGCGGCGCTCGAGGTTCCGGATGGGCTATCCGCAACGGCGTTTGAAAACGGCTGAAGCAAACGCATCGAGGCGCGGATAGTACCCGAATCTGGTTACGACATGTACATGCCGCCGTTCACGTGCAACGTCGTGCCGGTGATGTACCCCGCCTGCGGCGATGCAAGGAACGCCACCGCGTGAGCGATGTCGTCCGGGCTGCCGAGGCGGCCAAGCGGAATCTGCTGCTTCAGTGCTGCCTGCTGTTCGGCGGGCAGGTCCTTCGTCATATCGGTGTCGATGAAGCCCGGCGCGACACAGTTCACCGTGATGCCGCGGCTGCCGATCTCGCGCGCGAGCGCGCGGGTCAGGCCCGCGACGCCGGCCTTGGCCGCCGCGTAGTTCGCCTGGCCGGGATTGCCCGACGCGCCCACCACCGACGTGATGTTGATGATGCGGCCCGTGCGCGCCTTCATCATCGGGCGCAGCACGGCGCGCGAAAGACGGAACACCGACTTCAGGTTCGTGTCGATGACCGCGTCCCACTCGTCGTCCTTCATGCGCATCGCGAGGTTGTCCTGCGTGATGCCCGCGTTGTTCACGAGAATCGCGAGGCCGCCGAATTCCTTCACGGTCGCGTCGATGAGCGCTTCGGCCGCTGCCGCGTCGTTGACGTTCAGCACCGCGCCGCGGCCCTTCAGGCCCGCTTCTGCGAACGCCGCCGTGATCGCCTGCGCGCCCGATTCGCTCGTCGCGGTGCCGATCACCGTCGCGCCCTGGCGCGCCAGTTCGAGCGCGATTGCCCGGCCAATGCCGCGCGAGGCGCCGGTCACGATTGCGGCTTGATTATCGAGAGTCTTGTCCATGTATCTATCTGTCGAATCCGTTGCGGATGTCGCTCGGGTCACTGCTCAGGCGGCCACGAGCTTGAGCGCTTCTTCGAGCGACTTCGGGTCTGCCACCGAAGCGCCCACGAGGTTGCCGTCGATGCGCTTCGTGAGGCCCGCGAGCACCTTGCCCGGACCGCACTCGATCACGTGCGTCACGCCTTGCGCGGCAATCGCCTGCACGCATTCGACCCAGCGCACCGGGCCCGCGGCCTGGCGCACGAGTGCGTCGCGGATCGCAGCGGGATCGGTGGCGAACGCCACGTCGACGTTGTTCACGACCGGAATCTGCGGCGCGGAGAGCGTCACGTTCGCGAGATACTCGCGCAACTGATCCGATGCGGGCTTGAGCAGCGACGAGTGAAACGGCGCGGAAACCGGCAGCGGCAGCGCGCGCTTGGCGCCCTTCGCCTTGGCGACTTCGCAAGCCTTTTCGACCGCGGCCTTGTGGCCCGCGATCACGACTTGCGACGGCGCGTTGAAATTGACCGCTTCGACCACGCCGCCGGGGTTGCCCACGGCCGCGGAGGCTTCGGCGCAGACCGCGCGCACGGTGTCGTCATCGAGACCGAGCACGGCAGCCATGCCGCCCTCGCCCACCGGCACCGCGCTTTGCATCGCCTGAGCGCGAAAACGCACGAGCGGCACCGCGTCGCGGAACGCCAGCACGCCAGCGGCGACGAGCGCCGTGTATTCGCCGAGGCTGTGGCCGGCGACGATCGCCGGGGCCGCGCCGCCCGCCTGCTGCCAGGCGCGGTAGACCGCGTACGCCGCGGTCAGCATGACCGGCTGCGTGTTGGTGGTGAGGTTCAGTTCGTCAGCGGGGCCTTCGGCGATCAGCTTGCCGAGATCCTGATTGAGCGCATCGGAGGCTTCCTGCAGCGTTTCGCGCACGATGGCGCTATCGGCGAAGGCGTCGAGCATGCCTACGGCCTGCGAGCCCTGGCCCGGAAAAACGAAAGCGAATTTCATAACGTCCCCAAATTCTGTCTATGCAGACGGGCGGCGCGCCACGGCGAGCCGCGCGCCACAGCAAGCGGCGCGCGCATCAGCCGAAAAGCGTGGCGCCGCGCGCCCGGTCGGAATCAATAGCGGATGACGGAAGCGCCCCAGGTGAAGCCGCCGCCCACGCCTTCGATCAGCACGTTCTGGCCGCGCTTGATGCGGCCGTCGCGCACCGCGACATCGAGTGCGAGCGGGATGGAGGCTGCCGAGGTGTTGCCGTGCTCGCCCACCGTGACCACCATGCGTTCGGCGGGGAGGCCGAGCTTGCGGCAGGTGCTCTGCATGATGCGGATGTTCGCCTGGTGCGGAATCAGCCAGTCGATCTGTTCGGGCTTGAGCTGCGCCTTGTCCAGCGCCTCGTTAGCGATCTTTTCGAGCACGTTCACCGCGAGCTTGAACACGGCCTGGCCGTCCATGTGCAGGAACGCGTTGCCCGCGATCACGCCGCCATGCACGTTACCCGGCGTGCAGAGGATGTGCGCGTAGCTGCCGTCGGCGTGCAGCACGCTCGACAGCACGCCCGGTTCGTCGGACGCCTGCAGCACGACCGCGCCCGCGCCGTCACCGAACAGCACGCAGGTCGTGCGGTCGTTGAAGTCGAGAATGCGCGAGAAGGTTTCCGCGCCGACGATCAGCGCCGTGCGGTGCTGGCCGGTGCGAATCAGGCTGTCGGCGAGTGAAACGGCATACGCGAAGCCCGCGCACACGGCCTGGACGTCGAACGCCGCGCCGTGATTGCGGATGCCGAGCTTGTTCTGCAGCAGGCAGGCCGTGCTCGGAAACACGAAATCGGGCGTGGAAGTCGCAACGATGATCAGGTCGATCGACTGCGGATCGACGTCGGCGGCGGCAATGGCGCGCTGCGATGCGGCAAGTGCGAGATCGCTCGTGGTGACGTCGGGCGCGGCGAAGTGGCGCGCACGGATGCCCGTGCGGGCGACGATCCACTCGTCGCTCGTCTCGACGCCCTTCGCAGCGAGACGTTCAGCCAGTTCCTGGTTGGTGACGCGCTCAGGCGGAAGAAAGCTGCCCGTGCCGAGCACGCGGGAATATAAAGTCGATTGAACCATTATGCCTTCGAGGAAGATGCGGTACCGGGCGGCGTCTCGCCTGCAAGCGGCCCGCCGGACTGCCTGCTGCCGGATTCGCCGGCAGCGCGTTCGAGTGAACCGGCGTTCTCGTCCATCGCGCGCGCGAGGCGCTCCAGCACGCCATTTTTGACGGCATCATACCCGCGTTTGATCGCCCACTCAAACGCGTAGGCATCCGCGGAGCCGTGACTCTTGATGACGAGCCCCTTGAGGCCGAGCAGCGCCGCGCCGTTGTACCGGCGATGGTCGACGCGCTTCTTGAAGCGCATCAGCACGGGCAGCGCGGGCAGCGCCATCAGCTTCGTGAGCCACGAGCGGCCGAACTCTTCCTTGATCATGCCGTTGAGCATCTGCGCGAGGCCCTCCGACGTCTTCAGCGCGACATTTCCAACGAAACCGTCGCAGACGATCACGTCGACGGTGCCCTTGTAAATGTCGTTGCCTTCCACATTGCCGCGGAAATTCAGCGTACTCGCGCGCAGCAGCTCGCCCGCGCGCTTGATGGTGTCGTTGCCCTTGATGACCTCTTCGCCGATATTCAGGAGCCCGATGGTTGGGCGTTCCTTGCCTTCGAGCGCGGCGACGAGCGCATGGCCCATCTCGGCGAACTGGAGCAGATGATGCGGTTCGCAGTCGACGTTGGCGCCAAGGTCGAGCACCGTCGTGTAGCCGGCGGGATTCGGCAATGCAGAAGCGATGGCCGGGCGTTCGATGCCTGGCAGCGTCTTGAGCACGTAGCGCGACACGGCCATCAGCGCGCCGGTGTTGCCAGCCGACACGCACGCCTGGGCCTCGCCTTCTTTCACGCGATTGAGCGCGACGCGCATCGACGAATCTTTCTTCTTGCGCAGCGCGACCTCGACCGGATCGTCCATTTCGACGATCTCGGTGGCAGGGACGATGGTGAACGCGGGATTATCCAGCGCCCTCAGCTTTTTCAGCTGGGCGCGGATAGCCGTTTCGATGCCGACGAGCAGAAGATGCGCGTCGGGATACAAGCGAACGAAATTGACTGCGGCAGGCACGGTCACGGACGGACCGTTGTCGCCTCCCATGCAATCTATCGTGAGCGTAACAGTCATGGAATGCGACGGATTTCAAGCACAAAAAAGCGGCAGTTGAATGCCGCCTTTTTTGCCAAGCCGAAAAATTGTCAAGCGAACGGGATCGCCATGCGCAGCAGTTTGTGGTTGGTTATCCAACCGGCGCCGCACAGTAGAACGATTAGTCGTTCTTGGTCTTGACGACTTTCTTGCCGCGGTAGTAGCCGTTCGGGCTGATGTGGTGGCGCAGGTGCACTTCACCCGTGCTCGGCTCGACAGCCAGCGGAGCGCCCGTGAGGAAATCGTGCGAGCGGTGCATGCCGCGCTTCGACGGCGACTTCTTGTTTTGTTGAACTGCCATGATAACTCCTGAAAATTTTCCGAATTCTAACACAGCCCGATCCGGCCGCCGCCACCCTGGGGATAGCCCGACTCCGGGGCGAGGCCCATGAATCTAGTACTGCACGCCACCTGCAGCTGCTTTAGCGTCCGCTGCCGGGACCGTCCTTCTTGAGCGATTCGAGCGCTGCAAACGGATTGACGCGCTCTTCCGGCTCGACTTCCTGCTCCGGTACGTCGTCCACGGAATCCACGCCGTCCGCACCATCGGCACCCGAGGCGAGACTTTCATGGATCTCCGGACAAACATCGTGCTTCGGCACGAGCGGCAGCGTGAGCAACAGCTCCTCTTCGATCAAGTCGACGAGATCGAAATGGCGCGAGCCTACGATCACTTCGGCTTCATCGTCGTCGAGCGGAAACTCCTCCGCCTCTTCTTCCGTCTGGACGATACGGAAGGCCGGGTCTGCGTTGAACGCCTGCTCGCAGGGAGCAAGACAACGCTGACACGTGAGCCACGCGCTGCCGTGAAGCGCGAGCCGCAAATACGGCTGCGGCCCCTCGGTGCCGTCGTCCTGCAGCTCCGTTTGCGTGAAGCCCGCCGCCTGCCACGTGAACGCGGTATCGCGATCTGGCGCGTCGGCAGCGACTTCGTTTAACATGCGCGGCAGTTGCGAAAGACGCACTGCCCCTGCGGCCTCGCGAGCACTACGCGCAAATTCGAAAATATCGAGATCGCGCGGATTCAGCGAATCGATGGTGCCCGCAGGCTTACCCGTTGGCTCGGTCATATGCGCTCCTGCTATCCGTGCTCCCCGTGTCGTCACTTGCCACTAAAAGCAACTGCCGACCTCGGAAAGCGGCTTCGATGCGTTCAGACGGCCTGCTCACGTCGAACCGGACACTCCCCGGACAGGCCCGCGAATCGGCGCAGTTCAGATCTGCCAGCCCCGGCGAAGCATGTTTCAACGCCTCGTTTTCCGCGATGCTCGTTGAGATGCTTGTTGAATGCCGCACCGGCGGGCATCCGCCTACCGCGCCAACAAAGCGAAAAAGCGCGCGAAATGAGCGTACCGATGAAAAGCCCAAAATCATATCGCTATTGTCTTTACGAGTCAAACACTTAAGATCACGCATGCAAGTGCCTGTGCAGCCTCGCAGTTCCGGCGTCCAGCCCCGTTTTCTCTAACCGATCGACCATGCAGGATTCCTCGCTCCCCAATCCGGCCACGAGCCGGCCCGCTCTGATTCTCGCCTCGACGTCGCGCTATCGACGCGAGTTGCTGGAACGGCTGCGGATCCCGTTCCAGACCGCCGTGCCCGCCGTCGACGAAATACCGCTCGCCGGCGAAACGCCTGAAGCCACCGCCCTGCGCCTCGCCGCCGCCAAGGCGCGCGCCGTGGCCGCCGCCCTGCCCGCGACCACGGGCCGTGCGCTCGTGATCGGCTCCGATCAGGTCGCGACGTTCGACGGCAAGCAGATCGGCAAGCCCGGCACGCACGAGCGTGCGCTCGCGCAGCTGCAGTCGATGCGCGGCCGCGAAGTGCTGTTCCATAGTGCGCTCAGTCTGCTCGATACCGCTACTGGCCAAACGGATACCGTCGACATCGTGACCCGGGTACGCTTTCGCGATCTGCCCGACGCCGCGCTCGACGCCTATCTGCGCGCCGAAGAACCCTACGACTGCGCGGGCAGCGCGAAATCCGAAGGGCTCGGCATCGCCCTCCTCGAAGCGATCGAATCGGACGACCCCACCGCGCTCATCGGCTTGCCGCTGATCGCGCTCACGCGCATGCTGCTCGCCGCGGGCTACCCGCTGCTGGAGGCGCAATGACCGGCACGCTCTACCTGATTCCGAACACGCTCGGCGACGGCGACGAAGCCGCGCTCGCGGCGGTCCTGCCCGCGCCGGTGCGCGAGCGCGCGGGCACACTCGCGAGCTATATCGGCGAAAACGCGAAGACGACGCGTGCGTTTCTGAAGCGCGTCGGCACGACGCGGCCGATCCAGGAAATCGAGATCCGCGAACTGAACGTCAACACGCCGCCCGGAGAAATCGACAAGCTGCTCGCGCCGCTTCGCGCCGGGATCGATACCGGACTGGTTTCGGAGGCGGGCGTACCCGCCGTGGCCGACCCGGGCGCCCTGCTCGTGCGGCGCGCGCACGAACGCGGCATCAAGGTCGTGCCGCTCGTCGGGCCGAGTTCGATCCTGCTCGCGTTGATGGCCTCGGGCCTGAACGGACAGAGCTTTGCGTTCCACGGCTATCTGCCCGTCGACGCCAACGAGCGCGCGAAGAAGCTGCGCGAGCTGGAACAGCACTCGCGCAAGGCGAAGCAGACGCAGATCTTCATCGAAACGCCGTACCGCAATCGCACGATGCTCGACGCGCTGCTCGCGGGCTGTGCACCGTCGACGCTCGTCTGCGTCGCCGCCGACCTCACGCTGCCGACGGAGACCATCGTGAGCCGCGCGGTGTCCGACTGGAAGAAACTGCCCGCGCCCGATCTGCACAAGCGGCCGGCCATCTTCCTGCTGCTCGCCGTCTGACCGGCCCGCTGAGATCAGGCCCTGAAACGACAACGACCGCTCGCGCGGCGCGCGAGCGGTCGTTCGTGGGGTAACGCCGAAGTTCGGCGCGAAGGTTAGCGCACGACCATGTTCCCGCCCGCAATCAGCGCATGCACCGCCGCGGTACCCACGGCCGCGCCGAAGCGCTTGGCGAGCCGGTCTGTCAGGCTCTGCTTGACAGTGTAGTCGACGATATCGGGGGCCTTGATGACTTCGCGCGCGACGTAGTCGGTGTCGCCGAAATCATCCGCCAGACCCAGTTCGACGCTCTTCTCGCCGGTCCAGAAGAGCCCGGAGAAGATGTCCGGGGAGTCGTGCAGACGGTTGCCGCGGCCGGCCTTCACGGCGTCGATGAACTGCTGGTGGATCTGGTCGAGCATGACCTGGGCGTGCGCGTCCATCTTCGGCGTATCCGGCGAGAACGGATCGTAAAAGCCCTTGTTCTCGCCCGATGTGCGCAGACGGCGCTGAACACCGAGCTTGTCCATCAACCCGGTGAAGCCGAAGCCGTCCATCAGCACGCCGATCGAGCCAACGATGCTGGCCTTGTTCACGTAGATCTTGTCGGCGGCGGCGGCGACGAAATAGCCGCCCGACGCGCACATGTCGCCCACCACGACGTAGAGCGGGATGGCTGGGTGCTTCGCGCGCAGACGCCGGATCTGCTCGTTGATGATGCTCGCCTGGACGGGGCTTCCGCCCGGGCTGTTGATGCGCAGAATGACACCGGCCGTGCCGTCGTCGTCGAATGCATCGTTGAGCGCGTTGCCGATATCCTCTGCGTTCGCGTTCGTATCCGTCGAGATTTCGCCGTCAAGCGACACGAGCGCCGTATGACGCGCGCCGGTTTCGACGCGCGTGCCGGACAGACTCAGCACGCCCCAGGCGATTGCCAGCAGCACACCCAGAAACGCAAAGCGGAAAAAGATCTTCCAGCGGCGGGCGGCGCGCTGTTCGTCGATGGCGGCGAGCGCGATCCGCTCGAGCACCTCGCGCTCCCAGCCGGGTGCGGGCGCATTGCGGTTCGCCGAAGAGGGGCGAACCGGCTCGTTCGGTTCAGGGGTCGGATTATCGGGCATGCGTGCGGTGAATGATCAGGGTTGATGCGGGCGCAGATCGTGGTCGGGGAGCCAGAATACCGCTCGGCCGTCAGGCGTATCGCGTTCTTCGACGCGCACCCGTCGCAAACTCCCCCCGCGGCACGGTCCGCCAACGCATTTGCCGGTATCGGGCTGGTAGATCGCGCCGTGCGTCGCGCACATCAAGTATAGACCGGAGGACTCGAAGAACTGGCCCTCGACCCAGTCGAGCTCCATCGGGACGTGGGCGCAGCGGTTCAGATAGCCGTAGACCTCGCCGCCGTAGCGCACGAAGAACACCACGGCGTCGCCGCCCGCCCAGGTCGCACTCAGGCGCAGCCCCATGCCGCCTTCGAGCAGTTCCTCCGCCGCGCAGACGCGCACAGGATCGATTGCCGGTTCGCTCACGCGTACGCCCTCAGCCATGCCGCCAGCGACGCAACGTCCGGCGCGACGTAGCGCGGCGAAAGCGCCTCGAGCGAATTCGCCGGATGCGCGCCGTAGCCCACGCCGACCGCGGCCACGCCCGCGTTGACGGCCATCTGCAGGTCGTGCGTCGTGTCGCCGATCATGACCGTACGGCCAGTATCCTGCCCCAGTTCGCGCGTCAGTTCGTGGAGCATCGCCGGGTGCGGCTTCGAGAAGGTTTCGTCCGCGCAGCGCGTGCCGTCGAAGACACTCGTCAGGCGCGCCTCGTCGAGCGCGCGGTTCAGGCCGACGCGGCTCTTGCCGGTCGCCACGGCCAGCAGGTAGCCGCGCTCGCGCAGTTCGGCCAGCATCTCGCGCACGCCGACGAAGAGTTCGGTCGTCTGCTCGCGGATCAGGAAATGGACGCGATAGCGCTCGACGAGCAGCGGATAGTCGGCCGGATCGAGTGTGGGCACGGCGATTTGCAGCGCCTCGCGCAGGCCGAGGCCGATCACATAGTTCGCGGCCTCGTCGCCGGGAACGGGCAGGCCGAGATCGCGACAGGCGGCCTGAATGCTGCGTGTGATATGGGTGGTCGAATCCATTAGCGTGCCATCCCAGTCGAACACGATCAGGTCAAATTGCTCTCGGGCCATGCGGTCCTTCTCCAAAAACGGTGGCGATCCAATCGTGCTTCCAGTGGTGCTTCTGGTCGCGCTTCTAGTCCTGTCGTGCGGCGGGCCTGGCCGCGCCTTGCTGACCTTCCTGGCTTTCCTGTCCTTGTGCGCCGTCACGCTGCGCGCGCAGTTCGTCGATGAAGCGGCGGCATTCGGGCGGCAGCGGCGCATCGAACTGGAGCGTCGCGCCCGTGACCGGGTGCGCGATCTTCAACCGGTACGCGTGCAGGAACATGCGTTTGATCCCCGGATTCGCGCCCTGCCGGGCAAGCGCCTTGTTGAGCGCGAAGTCGCCGTACTTGGCGTCGCCGACAATCGGCAGCCCGACGTGCGCGAGGTGCACGCGGATCTGGTGGGTGCGGCCGGTTTTCAGCTCGGCTTCGAGGAGCGCGTAGGCAGGCCAGCGCTCGACGAGGTTGAAGACCGTATGCGACGGCAGGCCGTCGGGCTGCACGCGCACGCGGCGCTCGCCTTCCGGGGTCAGATACTTGTGAAGCGGCTCCTTCACCGCGCGGCGGCGGCCCCAGTCGCTCGCCCAGTCGCCATGGACGCACGCGTAATAGCGCTTGTCCATCGCATTTTCGCGGATCTGCTCGTGCAGGCCGACCAGCGCCGCGCGCTTCTTGGCCAGCATGAGAATACCGGAGGTCTCGCGGTCGAGCCGGTGCACGAGTTCGAGGAACCGGCCTTGCGGGCGCGCCTCGCGCAACTGCTCGATCACGCCGAACGCCACGCCGCTGCCGCCGTGGACGGCGACGCCGGACGGCTTGTCGATCACGAGCAGCGCCTCGTCCTCGTAGAGCACCGGGAACTGTCCGGCAGGCACCGGCGCCGCACTGGCGACGGCGCCCGACTGCGCCGTGCGCACGGGCGGCACGCGCACGACGTCGCCCTCGGCGAGCCGGTACTGCGCATCGATCCTGCCCTTGTTCACGCGGACTTCGCCGCTGCGCAGAATCCGGTAGATATGGCTTTTCGGCACACCTTTGCAGATGCGCAGGAGGAAATTGTCGATGCGCTGCCCGGCCGCGTCCTCGTCGATCTCGACGAACGAAACCTGGTCGCCTGCGACCTGATTCTGGGATGTTTTGCCTAACCCTTTCATTCTGAATATAATTTGCCCAGCGCCCACGCGACGGTCGACCGAACGGCTACAAGTTCCGTCAGGTTCTCGAACCGCGCTGCCGGCGCAGGCAGCAAGCGATAAACCGATATTTTACTTGCGCCCGGGGCTGGTTGCTCACCCCGCATGATGAGAAGCAACGAGTTGCACGCACGGAAAACCGCAGCGGCAGGGACGGCGCCCACAGGCACGTTCGGTCAGTAGCGGTTTCCGACGGTAACGGAAGGTTGGTATAAAGAATTCATCCGGCGAGTCCCGCCGCACGGTCGAAGTGACCGGCGAGAGGACGCGCCGGTGGCGAAATACGGCGAGCGCCTGAAGCATCCCGGCAACGTGCGGGACAAGGCGACGTCAAAAGGTGGCGAGACACCCCGAGGGGGAAGACGGGCGTTCCTTGAATGCTTCCCGTTTGCGGCATGGGCCGCGAACCCGAATCTGCCGGCAGCGCGCGCGGTTCGCCGCTGCGGCAGGGCTGCATCGCTTTTTGTGTGTGCGCACGCCTTGCATCGCGCACCCGGCGAGCAGACCGGAAGCTCAGGAACAACGCGCCGTCGCGCTCCCGCGGCAAGTCACGCCGCTTGTTGAAGCCGTATTCGCATGTGCCCCGCGGCCCATCCAGGGTGGCGCAGCCGTATGCTGCGCACCGCCTGGCCGGGCGCCCTGAAGGCAATTCTCCCCGCCATCGTTCCTGCTCCAGCGTGCTTGTGAAAACACAATAAGGCGCGGCATGCCGCTGCCCGTACTGTGCCGCCAGGTTTCTTGCCTGGCGCCGGCACGGGCCGCGCGCAAAGCCGCTCTGGAGCCGTTCAATGAAACGAATGCTGTTCAACGCGACGCAGCAGGAAGAACTGCGCGTCGCCATCGTCGATGGTCAGAAGCTGATCGACATCGACATCGAAACCGCCGGGCGCGAACAGCGCAAAGGCAATATCTACAAGGGGATCATCACGCGCATCGAGCCGTCGCTCGAAGCGTGTTTCGTGAACTACGGCGAAGACCGCCACGGCTTTCTGCCGTTCAAGGAAGTCGCCCGCCAGTACTTCCGCGAAGGCGTCGACATGCGCTCCGCGCGCATCCAGGACGCCCTCAAGGAAGGTCAGGAACTGATCGTCCAGGTCGAGAAGGAAGAGCGCGGCAACAAGGGCGCGGCGCTCACCACGTTCATCTCGCTCGCGGGCCGCTACCTCGTGCTGATGCCGAACAACCCGCGCGGCGGCGGCGTGTCGCGCCGCATCGAGGGCGACGACCGTCAGGAACTGCGCGAAACCATGGCGCAGCTGCAACTGCCGGACGGCATGAGCATCATCGCCCGCACGGCCGGCATCGGCCGTTCGGCTGAAGAGCTCCAGTGGGACCTGAATTACCTGATGCAACTGTGGCGCGCGATCGAAGCCGCGTCGCAGGCCGGCCAGAGCGGCCAGCCGATGCTGATTTACCTCGAATCGAGCCTCGTGATCCGCGCGATCCGCGACTATTTCCAGCCCGATATCGGCGAAATCCTCATCGACACCACCGAGATCTATGACCAGGCCCGCGCCTTCATGGATATCGTGATGCCGGACAACGTCAACAAGGTGAAGCGCTACCACGACGACGTCCCGCTCTTCTCGCGTTTCCAGATCGAGCACCAGATCGAGACGGCGTACTCGCGCACGGTGCCGCTGCCCTCGGGCGGCGCGATCGTGATCGACCACACCGAGGCGCTCGTCGCCATCGACGTGAACTCGGCGCGCGCTACCAAGGGCGCCGATATCGAGGAAACCGCCGCGCGCACCAACCTCGAAGCAGCCGACGAAGTCGCGCGCCAGTTGCGTCTGCGCGACCTGGGCGGCCTGATCGTGATCGACTTCATCGACATGGAGTCGACCAAGAGCCAGCGCGAAGTCGAGCAGCGCCTGAAGGACGCGCTGCGCCACGACCGTGCGCGCGTGCAGATGGGCAAGATCTCGCGCTTCGGCCTGATGGAGCTGTCGCGCCAGCGTCTGCGCCCCGCCCTCTCGGAAGGCAGCCACGTCACCTGCCCGCGCTGTAACGGCACGGGCCATATCCGCGATACGGAATCGTCGGCGCTTCAGGTCCTGCGCATCATCCAGGAAGAGGCGATGAAGGAAAACACCGCGGCGATCCACTGCCAGGTGCCGGTCGAAGTGACCGCCTTCCTGCTCAACGAGAAGCGCTCGGAGATCAACAAGATCGAGTCGCGCTTCAAGGTTGCCGTCGTCCTGATCCCGAACAAGCATCTCGAAACGCCGCACTACAAGCTCGAGCGCCTGCGTCACGACGATACGCGCCTCGACGACCCGCGCGCGTCCTGGAAGATGGCCGAGGAAGCGGCTCGCGAACTCGAATCGGAAACCGGCTACAGCAAGCGCACCGCCGAAACCAAGCCGAAGCAGGAAGCCGCGGTCAAGGGCATTACGCCGGAGCGTCCGGCCCCGACTTCGGCGGCGAAGGCCGCCGAGGCCGCACCGGCGGCTGCACAGGCTGCCGCGGCGGCAACCGGCGGCGGTTTCTTCGGCTGGCTCAAGCGCCTCTTCGGCGGCGCGCCGGCTGCGGCCCCCGCACCGGTCGCGACCGAGCAGCAGGACAAGGCTGCCCGTCCGGCCCGTGGCGAACGCACCGAGCGCGGCGAAAAAACGGGCGACCGTAATCGCAACCGCCGCCCCGGCGGCCGTGATGGAGCAGGCCGCGGCGAAGGCGCTGGTGGTGCACGCACCGGCCAGCCGTCGTCGCGCCGCGAAGAACGTGAACCGCGCGAGGGTCGCGAACCGCGTGAAGGTCGCGAGCCCCGTGAGGCACGCGAATCGCGTGAAGGTCGCGAACCGCGTGAGGCGCGCGAGCCCCGTGAAGGCCGCGAGGCACGTGAAGCACGCGAGCCGCGCGAAGGACGTGAGGGTCGCCAGGGCCGCGAAGGCCGTGAGGCACGCGAACCGCGCGAGCAGCGCATCGAACGTGTAGAACGCGGTCAGGACCACAGCGAGACGGCGGAAGCCGGCGCGCCGCGCGGCGAGCGCCGTGAACGTGGTGAGCGCGGCGAACGCGGCGAGCGCCGCCGTCCGCAGCAGTCGGAGGCAGCCGAAGCCCAGGAAGCGCGTCTCGATGCGGCCGCCAGCGAAGCCGCTGACGCCGTGCAGTCCGAAGGCCTCGCACCCGGCGCTACCGACGAGGACGCAGGCGCATCGCGCGACGGCGAGGAACGCCGCCGCCGCCGCCGCGGCCGTCGTGGCGGCCGTCGCGAGCGTGAAGAAGGCACCGCAGGCCTGACGGCCGAGGGCGCGCAGGAAGGCGGCGCGGACGTCGAGGAATCGGCGCCCGTCCAACCCGTCGACGTCGCTCCGGTTGCCGCTCCCGTTGCAGCACCGGTCGTCGCGCAGCCTGAAGTCGAGGCCGAAGCGCCCGCGCCCGGCGTGACCGTGCACGAAGTCGTCGCCGAAACGGTCGTCGTGACGCCGTTGCCGGAAGCGGCGCACGCCGTCGAGACGAAGCTCGAAGCGCACGAAGGGCACGCTGCCGCGCCGGTCGAAAAGGTCGAACAGGCCGCTCCGGTGCACGCCGCTCCGGCAGCAGCCGAGGTCGCCGCTCCGGTCGCAGAAGCTGCAGCGACTGCAGAAGCGCCCCGGGCCGAAGCCCCCGCCGCTGAACCGGCTCCGGTCGAACCGGCCGCTCGCGAGCACCACGCCGAAGCCCCGGTCGCCCGGCCGTCGGCCGCCACGGCAGAACCGGCGCCGCAGCCGGTCGAGCCCGAAGCACGCGTCGAAGCGCCCGCTGCTGCCGCAGAGCCCGTGACGCAAGCCGTTGCACGTCCTGCTGCCGCCAGCGCGCTGTCGTCCGAGGCGCTGGAGCCGATGCTGGCGTCCGCCGGTCTCGTCTGGGTCAACACCAACACCGAGAAGCTGCGCGACGCCCAGGCGGCCGCCGCCCAGGTGGTGAAGCCCGCACGCGTGCCGCGTGAGCGCAAGCCGCTGCCGCCGGTCGATACGACGCCGATGCAGCAGGTCGAAACGCATCACGAGGCGCAGTAAGGTCCGTGCAGACGGGAGACGCCGGGCATCACGCCCGCCGTCTCCGCGTCGATACGCGCAAGCAAGCCCGCCCGCCACGGCGGGCTTTTTTTTGATATATCAGCGTTCTCTCTTGTCGGTGGCCGGGCAGCGGTTCGGCTAGAATCTTTACAACATCTGAACGAAACCATCATGCCCCGACGCATCATCCCCGTTGCCGATGCTCGCTCGCTGCCGCCCCTGAAGGCCGGCGACAGTCTGCACACGCCGTCCGGCGAGGTGCTCGACACGCTCGCGCGACCGTTGAAGGATCTGCGCATCTCGGTCACGGACCGCTGCAATTTCCGTTGCGTCTACTGCATGCCGCGCGCGGTTTTCGACAAGAACTATCAATTCCTGCCGCACGCCGCACTCCTCACGCTCGAAGAAATCGAACGACTTGCGCGGCTTTTCGTCGCGCAAGGCGTCACGAAGATCCGCCTGACCGGCGGCGAACCACTGCTGCGCAAGAACATCGAATTCCTGATTGAACGTCTTGCCGCATTGCGTACGCCCACCGGCGAACCGCTCGATCTCACGCTCACCACCAACGGCTCGATCCTCGCGCGCAAGGCGCGCGCGTTGCGCGACGCGGGGCTCACGCGCGTCACAGTGAGCCTCGACGCGCTCGACGACGCCCTCTTTCGCCGCATGAACGACGCCGACTTCGCCGTCGCGGACGTACTCGACGGCATCGAGGCGGCACACGCCGTCGGGCTCGCGCCGCTGAAGCTCAACATGGTGGTCAAGCACGGCACCAACGACGGCGAGATCGTGCCGATGGCACGTCACTTCCGCGGCTCGGGCGTCACGCTGCGCTTCATCGAATACATGGACGTGGGCACGTCGAACGGCTGGAACATGGCCGAAGTGATGCCGTCCGCCGAGGTCGTCGCGCGCATCGCCGAACACTTCCCGCTCCTGCCGCTCGAAGCGCACAGCGCAGCCGAAACCGCGCAGCGCTGGGGCTATGCCGACGGCGCGGGCGAGATCGGCGTGATTTCGAGCGTGACGCGCGCGTTCTGCGGCAACTGCACGCGCGCCCGCCTGTCGACCGAGGGCAAGGTGTATCTGTGCCTGTTCGCTTCGATGGGCTACGACCTGCGCGCGCTCGTGCGCAACGGCACGAGCGACGAGACGATCTCGGCCGCCATCGCGCAGATCTGGTCAGGCCGCGCCGATCGCTACTCGCAGTTGCGCGGCAGCGCCGCCGCACCGGCCGTCTCCGACGAGCACCGCATCGAAATGTCCTACATCGGTGGCTGACGCATCGATGGTTCCCGCTCTGCCTACCGCCGTCATCACGGGTCTCGTGCTCGCGGGCGGGCGCGGCCAGCGCATGGGCGGCGCCGACAAGGGCCTGCAATTGCTGCGTGGCCGGCCGCTCGCGGCGCACGTGCTCGCGCGGCTCGCGCCACAAGTCGGCGCGCTGGCCATCAGCGCAAACCGGCATCAGGACGTGTACGCGGCGCTCGGCGCGCCGTGGCACGCCGCCGTCCTCGCCGATACGTTGCCCGATTTTCCCGGCCCGCTCGCGGGTCTGCTCGCCGGACTTCAGGCGGCGAAAACGCCATGGCTGCTCACCGCCCCGTGCGATTCGCCCTGGCTGCCTGCCGATCTCGCTGCGCGCCTCGCTGCGGCCGCGCTCGCGCAAGACGCCGACATCGCCACTGTCGTCACGACGAGCGCCACGGGCGACAGCGCGGGCGACAGCGCGGGCAACAGCGCAGGCAACAGCACGCTGCATCCGGTGTTCGCGCTCGTGCGCACGTCGCTCGCCGACGATCTCGCCGCCTTTCTGGGCGCGGGCGAACGCAAGGTGCGCGCGTGGTACGCGCGCCACAAGACAGTCGAAGTGAACTTTGCCGACGAGCGTGCGTTTTACAATATCAATTCCTTACAGGAACTCGCCGACCTCGACCGTGCCTGAAGAACGCGACCGGCCCGCTTCCTGTCGCCGTCCATTACTCTCCGGCATGCCCACCAGGACGATCGCCGCACTCATGGTGCGGACGCGATGCTGCTCCCCCCGATGACCACGCATAACACTCTGTCCGGTTGCGTCACCCATTACGATCCCCAAGCCTTGCCCGTCAGCGCCGCCGAGGCCATCGTGCTGCAATGGGTCACGCCGATCGCGGCCAGCGAGCGGGTGCCGCTGCCTGACGCGCTTGCGCGCGTGCTCGCCCACGACGTGATCTCGCCGATCGACGTCCCCGCTCACGACAACTCCGCGATGGACGGCTACGCCTTCGACGGCGCGGCGCTTGCCGCTGCCACGGGCATGCTCACGCTGAACGTTGCGGGCAAGGCCTTCGCCGGGCACCCGTTCACGGGCGAGATGCCGCCAGGCGCCTGCGTGCGTATCATGACCGGCGCGCCCATGCCCGCCGGTTGCGACACGGTCGTGCCGCAGGAAAACACCCAGCGCGAAGGCGATAGCGTCACGTTCGCGGCGAATGCCGTGTCGCGCAGCGCGAACCGCCGCCGCAAGGGCGAGGATCTTGCGAAGGGCCGCGCCGCGCTGCGCGCGGGCCGCGTGCTGCGCGCCTCCGACATCGGCTTGCTGGCCTCGCTCGGGATCGTCGATGTCGACGTGAAACAGCGCCTGCGCGTGGCGTACTTCTCGACCGGCGACGAACTGCGCACGCCAGGCAGTCCGCTCGATGCGGGTTGCATCTACGACAGCAACCGCTACACGCTCGGCGCGATGCTCAAGCGCCTCGACGTCGAGGCAATCGATCTCGGCATGGTGCGCGACGAGCCGGCCGCGCTTGCGGCCACGCTCAAAGCGGCGGCACAGAGCGCCGACGTCGTGCTGACCTCGGGCGGCGTCTCGGTCGGCGATGCCGACTTCACGCGCACGCAGTTGCAGACGCTCGGCGACGTCGAGTTCTGGAGCCTGGCGATGCGCCCGGGCCGCCCGCTCGCCTTCGGGCGCATCTGGTCGGGCGGCCAGCCGGGCGCGGGGCATGCGGCGCTCCTCTTCGGCTTGCCGGGCAACCCGGTTGCGACGATGGTCACCTTCTACCAGATCGTGCGCCCGGCGCTGCTCGCCATGGCCGGTGCGGCGCCGCAGCCCGTGCCGCTGATCCCGGCCCGTTGCGAGATACCGATCAAGAAACGTCCGGGGCGCACCGAATTCCAGCGCGGCGTCGCCGTGCGCGACGGCGACGGCCACTGGCGCGTCGCGCCGACCGGCTCCCAGAGTTCCGGCGCATTGAGCACCATGAGCGAGGCAAATTGCTTTATCGTGCTCGCCCATGAAGCCGCCAGTCTCGATGCCGGCGACACGGTCGACATCATGCTTTTCGACGGACTCGTCTAACACGGGCCGCCCCCTCACCAGCCATTGTCAAATTCGACACGTCCACTACGTCATACGGACCGACTCATATGAAAAAACAAATCTCGTTCATCGCTCCGGGGCAAACGGCCAAGGCGCTGATCCTCGTCTATCTGATGTTCAGCGTGCCGATCGTCCTGCTTGGCGTGCTCGTCGCGTTCATCCGTTACGGCTCGGTCGAACTCTCGACGATTTTCAGCGCGCTGCTGCTCAACGCGATTCTCGGCTTCGTGCTGCTGTGGATCGCATGCCACGCGTACAACTGGGTCGCGTCGCGCTTCGGCGGCATCGAGATCCACCTCTCCGACGTGCCGGAGGAAGCGTAATGGCGGCGGCGATTCGCACGGCCATGCCCGCCGACGTCGGCGCGATTCACGCGCTGATGTACGAGCTGGCCGAGTTCGAAAAGCTCACGCATCTGTTCGTCGCGACGGAAGATCTGCTCGCCGATGCGCTCTTCGGCGTGCGGCCTGCGGCTGAAGCGCTCGTCGCCGAGGACGCGGGGCGCATCGTCGCCTACGCGCTCTTCTTCCATAACTACTCGACGTTCCTCGGACGCCGCGGGCTGTATCTCGAAGACCTCTACGTCCAGCCGTCGCAGCGCGGCACGGGCCTCGGCACCGCGATGCTGCGCGCACTCGCGGCCATCGCCGTCGAACGGCAGTGCGCCCGCTTCGAGTGGACCGTGCTCGACTGGAATCAGCCCGCCATCGGCTTCTACGAGAAAATGGGCGCGACCGTGCTGCCCGACTGGCGCGTCGTACGCATGACCGGCGACGCGCTCGAACAGCTCGCCGCACCCGCCGAACAGGCCGCCAGCCAGGCGGGTTGACGGCGCAGCGCCGCCACTACTCGCAGAAAAAAACGGGCCGCCTGCGCTTTCTCGCAGGCGGCCCGTTTTGCGTCGGCGCTTAAGTCCTGGGTTTCGAGTCTCTCGACTGTTGAATCGCGCGGCTTGCTCGTCTACGCGACTACGCGACTACTCGTCGCCAGCGCCGTTGCGCAGCGCGTCGCCGAGCAGGTTCGTCGCCTCTTCGCCCGGCAAGGCCTCCACGTCGCGCAGCTTGCGGTTCATCGCACGCGTGCGCACCTCCGCAGCCTCGATCGAGCGCGTCACCGTCTCAAGCTGCGTCTTGGTCTTCGCGAGCACGTCGCCGAACTTGCCGAACTCGGTCTTCACCGCGCCCAGCACCTGCCACACTTCGCTCGAACGACGCTCGATCGCCAGCGTCCGAAAACCCATCTGCAGGCTGTTGAGCAGCGCCGTCAACGTGGTCGGCCCCGCCACCGTCACGCGGAAGTCGCGCTGCAACAGATCGGTGAGACCCGGGCGGCGCAGGATTTCGGCGTAGAGACCTTCGGTCGGCAGGAACAGCAGCGCGAAGTCCGTCGTGTGCGGCGGCGCGACGTACTTCTCGGCAATCGTGCGCGCCTCCGCCTTGATGCGCGCCTCCAGCGCACGGCCAGCCTCGTCGATAGCTGCGACATCCGCGCGCTCCTGCGCGTCGATCAGGCGCTCGTAGTCCTCGCGCGGAAATTTCGCATCGATGGGCAGCCACACCGGCGCGGCCGTGTCGCCCGCGCCCACGCCCGCGCCGGCATCCCCGCGGCCCGGCAAACGAACCGCGAACTCGACCCGCTCGCTGCTCTTCGGCACCGTCGCGACATTCTTCGCATATTGATCGGGCGTGAGCATCTGTTCGAGCAGTGCTTCGAGCTGCACTTCGCCCCACGTGCCGCGCGTCTTCACGTTCGTGAGCACCTTCTTCAGGTCGCCGACGCCGGCCGCGAGCGTCTGCATTTCGCCGAGCCCGCGATGCACCTGTTCGAGCCGATCGGACACGAGCTTGAACGATTCGCCAAGGCGCTGTTCGAGCGTCGCGTGCAGTTTCTCGTCGACGGTGCGGCGCATTTCCTCCAGCTTCGCGGCGTTGTTCGCTTCGATGTCCTTCAAGCGCTGCTCGAGTGTTGCGCGCACTTCGGCGAAACGGCGGTCGTTCGCCTCGGTGAGCTGCGCAAGCTGCTGCCCGAGCACGTTGCCGAAGTGGCGCAGCGCCGCGCCCTGCTCGTCGCGCGCCTGCTGCGCCTGCTGCTGCAGGCTCTGGCGCACGGCGTCGAGCTGCTGCGCATTGGTCTCGGTGAGCTTGACGAGTTGCTGTGCGAAACCGTCGATCTGGTTGTTCTGCACCGTCGCAATGCTCGTGAGATGCGACGCGAGTGCCTGCTGCACCTGCGCGAAGCCGCCGCCGAACTCGCTGCGCGATGCCTGCGCGGTGCGCGCGATCTCGTTGCGCAGTTCGCGCTCGATGCGCTCGGCGGCGCGCGCCTGCGTGTCGGTCGAGGCGGCGAGCCGGTCGCTCAGGGCGTCGAGCGCGTGGTGGAGCGCGTCGGTTTCCGCTTCATCGCTGCGGCGCGCGCGCTGCAACGCGACGAGCGCCACCACGAGCGCGACGGCAACCAGCAGCGTCGCGGCGGACATCAGGAGCAACGGGCTCATGAACGGGCTTTCCCCATCACGGCGGGATTGATCGGATTGGGCGGACGGCCCGCGCGCGGACCAGCGCCCAGCGCGGCGATGAGGTTGTCGGCGGCGAGGTTCGCCATGGCGCGGCGCGTCGCTTCGCTCGCGCTCGCAATGTGCGGCGTCAGCACGACATTGGGCACGGTCAGCAGCGCCGGATGCACGCCCGGCTCGCCCTCGAAGACATCGAGGCCCGCAGCTGCGATGCGCCGCGCGCGCAGCGCCTCGGCCAGCGCCGCGTCGTCGACGATGCCGCCGCGCGCGATGTTGGTGAGCGTCGCAGTGGGCTTCATCAGCGCGAATTCAGCCGCGCCGATCGTGTGGTGATTGTCCGCCGTGTACGGCAGGACGAGCACGACGTGATCGGCTTCGCGCAACAGCGCTTCTTTCGTGCGGTATTCGGCGTTCAGTTCCGCCTCGATTTCGGGCGCGACGCGCGAACGGTTGTGATAGACCACGCGCATGTTGAAACCCTTCGCGCGCCGCGCAATCGCCTGGCCGATGCGGCCCATGCCGACGATGCCGAGCGTCGAGCCGTACACGTCCGCGCCGAGCATCATGTCGTACGCCCATTTCTGCCACTTGCCCGCGCGCAGGAAGCGCTCCGATTCGGTGATGCGGCGCGCCGTGGCCATCATCAGCGCCCAGCCGAAATCGGCGGTGGTTTCGTTGAGCACGTCGGGCGTATTGGTGCCGAGCACGTTCGCGGCATTGAACGCGGCCATGTCGAAATTGTTGTAGCCGACAGCCATGTTCGCGACGACGCGCAGCTTCGGCGCGGCGGCAAGCTCCGCGGCGCCGATCGGATCGCCCGCGGTCAATGCGCCATCCTTGTCGGCGAGACGGCGTGCGAGTTCATCGGCGGGAAGTGCGTCGCCGTTGTTCCAGTCGACGTCGAAATATTGCTTGAGCCGCTCGATCACGTCCGGAAAGATCGGCCTCGCCACAAGGATCTTCTGCATCATTGCTCTCCACTTCAGGTTCGATTGCGCATGCGTTGCCCGCGTGGCGTCATTGTCGGGCACCGCAGGCGGCGCCGCTAGGCGAAAAAGACCCAGGCCGTCGCCAAAAAGACCGGCACGAGGATCACGCACGACCAGCCAAGATAGCCGAAGAAGCCCGGCATGCGCACGCCGCGCGATTCCGCAATCGCCTTCACCATGAAATTCGGCGCGTTGCCGATGTAGGTCATCGCGCCCATCAACACCGCACCCGCCGAAATCGCGGCGAGCGTCTTCGCTCCGGCCGTCATCAGCGTCGGGGCGTCGCCGCCCGCGAGGTTGAAGAACACGAGATACGTCGGCGCGTTATCGAGAAACGACGACAAAAGACCGGTCGCCCAGAAATAGGCGACACCGTCGGTTTGGCCCGGCGTCGTGTTCACGAGCCGGATCAGGTGCGCGAATGCGCCCGCCTCCCCCGCGCGCAGGATCAGGATGACCGGCGTGATCGTCGCGAAGATGCCCGCAAAGAGCTTCGCGACTTCGACGATGGGCGCCCAGCTGAAGTCGTTGGCGGCGCGGACCGTGCGCGGCGTGAAGGCGAGCGACGCCAGCGCGAGCGCCACGAGCCCCGCGTCGCGCAGCAGGTTCTGCAGTTCGACGTGCGCGCCCGCGAAGGCAAGCGACAGACCGGGATTCCAGACGCCGCTCATGAGCACGAGCGCGACGGCGAGCGCGAGCAGGACGAAGTTGATCTTGCCGCCGATGCCGAGCGGGCCGGTGTCCGGCGTCGCGTCGAGGAACGCGGCACGCGCTTCGCCTGCACGGGTAAAGAGCCACCTATCGAGCGCATAGAACATCGTGAGCAGCACGCCGCAGACGAACAGCATCGGCAGCGCGAGATTCTGAGCAGTCCAGAAGAAGCCGACGCCGTTCAGGAAGCCGAGAAAGAGCGGCGGATCGCCGAGCGGCGTCAGCAACCCGCCGGCATTCGCGACGAGGAAGATGAAGAACACGACGACGTGCGCGTTGTGACGCCGGTTGTCGTTGGCGCGCAGGAGCGGACGGATCAGCAGCATGGCTGCGCCGGTCGTGCCCATGACGCTCGCGAGCAGCGTGCCGAGCGCGAGAATCGCCGTGTTCGTGCGCGGCGACCCGTGCAGATTGCCGTAGACGCTGATGCCGCCCGCGATGGTGTACAGCGCACCGACCAGCGCGATAAACGGCAGATATTCGTCGATGAGCGCGTGCAGCAACATCGGCCAGGTGGCGCCGATGCCGTGTAGCGCGGCGAACGGCAGCGCGAATGCGAGCGACCAGGCGGCAGTGATCTTGCCGAAATGGTGATGCCAGAATGCGGGCGCCAGCATCGGAAAGAGCGCGATAGACAGCAGCAAACCCGCGAACGGCAAGGCCCAGCTTGCGGATAGCGTGGCCGCTTCGACGCCCTCGGCATGCGCGTACTCGGGCATCAAACCCCAGACCAGCGCGGCGCCTGTGCCGGTCGCTGCGCGCCGCATTCCATGCATGACTTGCCCGCAACGGCGCAGCGCCGCACGCGAACTCCCCGTGTGCGCGCGTAGCCCGCGCGCCGGCATGTTCCCCTTACGCGCCATGCACGACGACGACATGTACGCGGTACGGCCCGTGCGCGCCGAGGACGATGGTCTGCTCGATGTCGCCGGTGCGCGACGGCCCCGAGACAAAGTTGACCGCGCGCGGCAACTCGCCGCGTTCGGTGCGAATCAGCGCGAAGGCGTCTTCCTGACCGGCCACGATGCGCGAGGCAGGCACGACCGCGATGTGCGTCTCGGGCAAGAGCGCGCCCGAGGCCCACGTTTGCGGGCTCGACAGCAACACGAGCGTTCCGGTCTCGGCAACCGCGCAAAAGCAGCCCGTGAGGCCGACGAGATCGCGGTCGCCCGGCTTGCGGAATTCGACGGAAAGTCCTGCGGCGGCCCAGTCGAACGCGTCGAGCGTCTGCCAGGCGACGGCCTGCATCGGGAGGTTGTGTTGAGCGAGATAGCGCTCGACGGCGGCGGGAACCGCGGCGAGGCCTTCGACCTCGTCGACGGTCGACGACATTTTCTGCGCCTCGCGTACGAAGTGCGCGACGAGATCGCCCTCGATCGGCGGACGCGGGCCTTCGGGATGGCGCTCGAGGTAGTCGGCTACGGCCTCGCGCTCGGCGGCGTCCGGCGTCGCGCTGCGACCCTGGGCCGCGCGAATACGCGCGAGTATGCTGCGGCGGGCGGCCGTGGTATCCGCGATATCCATTTGCAGTCCTCGTTATGTTGAAGTCGGGCGTGCGCCGATTATACCGGCGCGATGTGCGCCGAAAACGGCGGCTGCACGCACATGGACCGCAAGAGCGTCACCTCGCGCCGCTGCGGCTACGCGTTCGCGCAGTCCTCGCCGGCCAGCCTCTCGATACCGAACACCTGGCGCAGATACGCGAGATACGCGCGGTCGTTGCACATGTTCTTGCCCGGCGAATCGGAAAGCTTGGCGACCGGCTGACCGTTGCAGCGGACCATCTTGATGACGATCTGCAGCGGCTGATAGCCGAGGTCGTTGGTGAGGTTCGTGCCGACGCCGAACGCAAGCTTGCAACGTCCGCGAAAGCGCTGGTAAAGACTCAGCACCTTGGGGATGTCGAGCGCGTCCGAAAAAATCATCGTCTTCGTGCGCGGGTCGCAGCGATTGTCCGCGTAGTGCTGGAGCAGGCGCTCGCCCCAGTCGAACGGATCGCCGGAATCGTGGCGTGCGCCGTCGAAGAGCTTGCAGAAATACATATCGAAATCGCGCAGGAACGCCTTCATGCCGTAGACGTCCGAAAGCGCGATGCCGAGGTCGCCGCGATACTCCTTCGCCCACATCTCGAAGCCGTAGATCTGCGAGTCGCGCAAACGCGGGCCGAGCGCCTGGCAGGCCTGCAGATATTCGTGCGCCATCGTGCCGAGCGGCGTGAGATTGTGCTTCATCGCGTAGTACACGTTGCTCGTGCCGGCGAACTGCTCGCCGAGATCCTGCTTGAGCGTGAGGATCACCTCCTCGTGCCAGCGCTTCGAGAAACGGCGGCGGGTGCCGTAGTCGGCGATCTTGCAGTCCGCGAACTCCGGCTTCGCGCCGAGCAGTTCGATCTTGTGGCGCAGGCGCTCGCGGCCTTCGCCGTACTGAGGAGCCTGTTGCGTATTGCGGAAGTACACCTCGTTGACGATCGCGAGCACGGGGATCTCGAAGAGGATCGTGTGCAGCCACGGGCCCGTGATTTCGATGTCGATCTCGCCGTTTTGCTTCGGCGAGGGCGTGACGGAAATGTATTTCTCGCTCAGATGGAAAAGCGCGAGGAAATCGAGGAAATCGCTCTTGATGAAGCGCAGGCGGCGCAGGTACTCGAGTTCGGTTTCGCTGAAGCGCAGACGGCAGAGCTTCTGGATTTCGCTCCTGATCTCGTCGACGTAGGGCACGAGGTCGATGTCCGGCGTGCGGCAGCGAAAGCGGTATTCCACGCTCGCCGCCGGGAAGTGATGCAGCACCACCTGCATCATCGTGAATTTGTAGAGATCGGTGTCGAGCAGCGAAGTAATGATCATGGTGAATCGGCCGGACTGCATTCTGAGGACGCGGGCCTGCGAAAACCTGCACAACACCCGGACCCGTGACGCAATGGCGCACGCGCGGGTCCCGGCAGGCGCCGCGCCAGCGGTGCGACAATGTTACCCGATTGCATGCACGCCTTGCCGGGCGGACTGCACGCGCACACGCACGCCGCTGCACGGCGGCACGCCCGCGCGGACAGCAGGGACAATGAGCACGCACGCTCGCGGCTGCAATAAACTAATCACTAAACGATCTGATAACGGGCGCTTGCCTCTGGCTGGGAGAATTCACGTTCAGTTACAATAGCGTTTTTGGCGCAGGCGCCTGGCGCACGCACCATCCCCCCGATACAAAGCATGCAGGAGTTGCCTGAATGACCCACGTTGTGACCGAAAGCTGCATCAAGTGCCGCTATACCGATTGCGTCGATGTGTGCCCGGTGGACTGCTTTCGCGAAGGTCCCAACTTCCTCGCGATTGATCCGGACGAGTGCATCGACTGCGCAGTGTGCGTAGCGGAGTGCCCGGTGAACGCCATCTACGCCGAAGAAGACGTGCCTGGCGACCAGCAGAACTTCATCGACCTGAACGCCGAACTGGCAAAGGGCTGGCCGAGCATCACGAAGACCAAGTCGCCGCTGCCCGAAGCCGACGAATTCAAGGACGTGAAGGACAAGCTCGGGATGCTCCAGCGCTAAACAGCGCTTCTGCCGTGCCTCGCGCCGCGTTGTAGAAGCGCGGTGCAAGGCGGTGGCTGTGCGCAGTCTCTGCCGAGACTATCGCTGCGGGTGCTGCCGGGGTTGCTGCTAAAGCTGCCACGGCTGCGGTGAGCACGCTCATCACACTCTCTCCATGACGGTCTTCGCGACCGTTGCGTCGTCCGGCAAGCGAATTGTCTTAAGGATGGCGCAAGAGGTGTTGACAGATCCCACCGCGCCCCATAGAATCTCGTTCTCTGCTTTTGTTGATCCCCGATAGCTCAGTCGGTAGAGCGCCGGACTGTTAATCCGTAGGTCCCTGGTTCGAGCCCAGGTCGGGGAGCCAAGAATCTGGCACAGGAATTTGCATAGAATTGCAAAAGCCCGTTGACCATAACGGGTTTTTTTATGTAGTGAAGATTTTGCTGTATTGCTGTTCCCCGATAGCTCAGTCGGTAGAGCGCCGGACTGTTAATCCGTAGGTCCCTGGTTCGAGCCCAGGTCGGGGAGCCAAAAATCGAAGGCGTTGCGCGAATTTCGTGCAACGCCTTTTTTCTTTTTCGCGGCTTCTCATGTCATGCGCCTCGCGGGCAGACGACGGCAGGTCAATGCGACAGCAGCGTCACACCCTGCCCGATAATAGCGTCTGGTCCTCTTCGGGAATCCCCGTGAAAGTGTTTCGTCTCGCCTCCCTGCTGTCGCGCGCCGCCGTCGCCGGTGCATGCCTCGGCGCACTCGCCGCCGCACACGCCGAAGAGATCGGCAGCGTGAATACGAATTTCCGCTTCACCGGATCGGACCGCGTGGTCGTCGAAGCCTACGACGATCCGCAGGTGAAGGGCGTCACCTGCTACGTCTCGCGGGCGCGCACGGGCGGCGTGAAGGGCACGCTTGGCATTGCCGAGGATCCCACCGAAGCGTCCATCGCGTGCCGCCAGGTCGGGCCGCTGTCGTTCACGGGCCCGCTCAGGCAGCAATCCGATGTCTTCAGCGAACGCATGTCGTTTCTCTTCAAGACGCTGCACGTCGTGCGCGTCGTGGATGCCAAACGCAATGCCCTCGTCTACCTGACCTACAGCGACCGCGTCGTGAGCGGCAGCGCGAAGAACAGCGTCAGCGCCGTACCGGTGCCGCCAGAGACCGCGATCCCGCTGCGCTAGCCGCCGCGCTACACGCTAAACTAAGGGCCTGCTTCGGACTCCCGTCATGACCGCCCGCCGTTTCCGCGATTCTGCCCGCTACTGGCGCACGCCGCTGTTGCCGGGCGCGGATCTGCTCACCGCCGAATATCACGAGCACACGTTCGCGCCGCACTGGCACGATGCCTACGCGATCCCCGTGATCGAAGAAGGCGCCGAGTGCTATCGCTATCGGGGCACGCAGTACGTCGCGGAAGCGGGCACGGTGCCGGTCATCAGTCCGGGCGAGCTGCACACGGGCTCGCGCGCCGTCGACGAGGGCTGGCGCTATCGCGTGATGTACGTTCCCGTCGACTACCTGCAAGCTCTCGCCGCCGAAATCGCGGGCCGCGCGCAGCCGCTGCCGTGGTTCGGCGCCGATGTGATCCGCGATCCCGATCTGGCCCGCCGCCTCTCGCGCGCCCACCAGCTGCTCGAAACCGATACCGACCGGCGCCGCTCAGGCTCAGGTTCAAGCTCAGGCTCAGGCATCAGCGCCGGTTCCGTACCGGCTGGTGACGCGCTCGCGGTGGAAGGCGCCTTGCTCGACGCGCTCTCGACGCTGCTCGTGCGCCACGGCAGCACGGCCGAAGCTCCGTTGCGCCCGCAGACGAATGATCCGCGCGTCGAGACGATGAAAGCCCTGCTCGCCGCCGACCTCGCCACGCCGCTGCGCGTGGCCGATCTCGCCGAAGCGGTCGGCCTCTCGCCGTTCCATGCGACGCGGCTCTTCACCCAGGCGACCGGCCTGCCGCCGCACGCGTGGCGCACGCAGCTGCGTTTGCAGCGCGCACTCGCGCCGCTGCGCGCGGGCGCCTCGGTCGCCGACGTAGCCGCCGCCAGCGGCTTCACCGACCAGAGCCACTTCACACGGCACTTTCGCCGCGTGTTCGGCGTGCCGCCGGGGCGCTGGCAGTCGTCGTAGGGCCTGGAACCGGCAAAACCCGCAAAACCCGCCGCAGAACCCACGGCAGAACCCGCAGAACCCACGCGCACCCGGCCCATCGGTTCCGGCCCCGCGCCGCACGCTCCCGTCCGTCCCCACCCGCCGCTGGCGCAAGAACGTACAAGCCGCGCACACGCGCGCCCGTTATGCTGTCGTCCTGTATCAGGAGGACAGTTTGACCACGCACCCCACCCGCTCCCAGGAATTCGTCTCCGGCGCACGCGACACCCTCCCCATGATGGTCGGCGCCGCGCCCTTCGGCGTGATCTTCGGCACGCTCGTCACCTCGGGCCCGCTCGCGCTCTGGCACGGCCAGTTGATGTCGCTCGCCGTGTTCGCCGGTTCCGCGCAATTCATCGCGCTCGGCCTGATCGCCTCGCACGCGAGCTTCGTCGTGATCTGGGCGACCACGCTCGTCGTTAACCTGCGCCACGTGCTCTATAGCGCGACACTCGCACCCTACGTCTCCCATCTGCCGCTGCGCTGGCGTCTCGTGCTGGGCGGCCTGCTCACCGACGAAGTCTTCGCCGTCGCCTGGGCCCACTTCCGCCGCCACCCGCCCGGCGACGACGTCTCGCCGTGGCACTTCTTCGGCTCCGGCGTCGCGATGTACGTCAACTGGCAGATCTGGACCGCCGTCGGCCTGCTGTTCGGCGCCGCGTTTCCCGGCCTGCAGTCGCTCGGCCTCGACTTCGCGATGGTCGCCACCTTCATCGCCATCGTCGTGCCGCAGCTCGTCGCCGTGCGCTACATCGCCGCTGCCGTGACCGCCGGCGCGCTCGCGTTCTTCTGGCAAGCCTGGCCGTACAAGCTCGGGTTGCTCGCCGCCGTGCTGGCGGGCGTCGCCGTCGGCGTCGTGCTCTCGCTGCCGCGCGGCTCGCGCGACAGCGCCGGTACGGCACGCCCGGCGGGCGCCGCGCGCAATACCGCAGGAGCCGGTCAATGAGCTACGTTGTCCTCATTCTCGGCATGGCCGTCATCACCTGGCTCGTGCGCACCGCCGTCTTCGTGCTGGGCGAGCGCCTCGTGTTCCCGCCGCTCGTGCGCACCGCGCTCGGCTTCGTGCCCGTGACCGTGCTGACCGCGATCATCGTGCCGATGGCCGTTTCGCCGCATGGCCAGGGCGCCGAACTTACGTGGCGCAATCCGCAGCTGGTCGGCGCGCTCGCGGCGATCGTGGTCAGCGCGCTCACGCGCCGGCCGCTCGTCACGATCGCGGTCGGCCTCGCCGTGTTCTTCCTCTGGCAAGGCGTCGTCCTGCGCTGACGGATCAGGCAAAAGCGCAGGCAAAAGCGCCAGCAAAGCCGCGCGCAAAACCGCAGGCGGGATCGCCGCGCGAGGCGCGGCCCGCGCGGCCCCGCTCAAGTTTCCTTTCGTTTCGCCGTTAATCCCGTCAAAGCCTGCTTTGGCGCCACTGACCACGCGCTCGCGGCCGGTGGTTCATGCTCGCGGTGCATCTTGCGCCGGCACGATGCAATACGGCACGGATTACACGGGACGACCACATGGGGCACATCACCCTCAATCTCAAGGACGAAACCCTTGCGACGCTGCGCAAGGACTTCGAAGCCTTCTTGCGCGTGTCGCTTAAGCTCGATCCGCAGTTCGCGACGCCGTCGTTCGAGGATTTCCTGCGCGCCAAGCTGCTCGACAACATGGTGCCGCTCACGGAGCACGCGGTGCAGCGCATGCTGGCGGGCGGGCAGTATGCCTGGGCCAAGCGCACGCTCGACAAGGAATTCCCCGAAGTAGTCTCGATCCTGATGCGGCAGGCGACCGAATTTGGCTTCGGCTTTGCGTCGCGCCCCGAGTGGACGCCCGAGGAGCTGACCAAGCAGTGCCGCGATTGGGCCGAGGCGATCGTCACCGAGGCGCAGGGCGAATCGGTGCTGATCGATCCGCTCGCGGCGCAGATCAAGGCATCCGTGCAGGACATGCGGGTGCTCGAAGAGACGATGCAGACGCCCGCGTGGCGCCTCTCGGAATCGATGCGCCAGCGCATCTACGAAGCGAAGATCGGCTGCGAAACGAGCACCGGCAGCATCGCGCGCGAGCGCCTTGGCGAACTGCGCGGGCTGCTGCGCCTCGCGATCAACCACGGCGCGTTCCAGAAGCAGGAAGCGCAGCAGATCGTCGAGTATCTGCGCCTGTTGAAGCCGGAGATTTTCGTCGAGGAACCCGACGACCTCTTCTCGCGTCTCGCCGCCTGGTTGCGCAACGTGTTCATCCCACCCCGGAACAACGAGCAGCACGGCCACACCAACTCACACTAAGTTGCACCAGGCCGAAGCGGCCTACTCCCACATCTTCCTGAGCTTCGCGCCGATCTCGATCTTCGCTTTCGCGGCGGCCGCAAGGCCTGCCGCGCCCGGCGCCGTCACCACGGGCGCGGGCGGCCAGGCGCACGACTCGAAGAGCGGCAGCGCACACGCCCCAATGAAACGCGTACGCGACGCCCAGACATGGCGGTCGCCCGACGCAGTCTGGTTGTGCACGTAGAAACGCTGCGGCACGACGATGTGCAGATCGTCCTTCGCGCGCGTCATCGCCACATACAGCAGACGCCGCTCTTCCTCGAGTTCCTCGTCGCTGCCCGCGCCCAGATCGGACGGAATGCAGCCGTCCACGCCGTTGAGCACGAACACGTTGCGCCACTCCTGCCCTTTGGCCGAATGGATCGTCGAGAGAATCAGGTAGTCCTCGTCGAGCAGCGGATCGGCCGATTCGGCGCTTGTCGCATCGGGCGGATCGAGCGTGAGTTCCGTGAGGAAGCGCTCGCGCGACGCGTAAGTGCTCGCAATGCTCTCCATTTGCAGCAGATCCGCGAGACGCGCCGACGCGTCTTCATGGTTGCGCTCCAGATGCGGCTCGTACCAGCGCCGCACCAGTTCGAATTCGGCGGGCCACGGCGTCGCACGCGTGCCGATGCTCTCGATCAGCGCGACGAACGCAGCCCAGTCGGCTGCCGCGCGCGGCGGCGGCGCGAACGCGGCAAGCGCCTCGGCGGCGCGGTACGCGCCCGTGCACGCCGCAACCTGATCGAGCAGCCGCGCAGCCGTTGCCGGACCGACGCCCGGCATGAGCTGGGTCACGCGAAAGCCCGCGACGCGGTCGAGCGGATTCTCGGCCCAGCGCAGCACCGCGAGCACGTCCTTGACGTGCGCGGCATCGAGAAAGCGCAGCCCGCCGAACTTCACGAACGGAATGTTGCGGCGCGCAAGTTCGATTTCGAGCGTCGCGCTGTGGTGCGCGGCGCGAAACAGCACGGCCTGCTGCTTGAGCTTCATGCCCTCCTCGCGCGCCGCGAGAATCTGCTCGACGACATAGCGCGCCTGGGTGGCTTCGTCGGCGACGGTCACGAGGCGCGGACGCTGCGCCGATGCCTGCTCGCTCCAGAGGTTCTTCGTGAAGCGCTCGCGCGCGGCGTCGATCACGGCGTTGGACGCGGCGAGAATCGGCTGCGTCGAGCGGTAGTTGCGCTCGAGCGTCACCTGGCGCGCAGGCGGATCGAACTGCGCCGGGAAGTCGAGGATGTTGCGCACGGTCGCGCCGCGAAACGAATAGATGGCCTGCGCGTCGTCGCCGACCACCGTGAGCCCGCGCCCGTCGGGTTTGAGCGCGAGCAGGATCGCGGCCTGCAGGCGGTTGGTGTCCTGATACTCGTCCACCAGAACGTGATCGAAGCGGCTCGCGAGATCGGCGGCGATCGACGGTTCCGCCGCCATGTGCGCCCAGTAGAGCAGCAGGTCGTCGTAGTCGAGGACGTTCTGCTTCTGCTTCGCATCGACATACGCCGCGAAGAGCGCACGCAGTTGCGGCTCCCATTCGAGGCACCAGGTAAACGCGCGATTGAGAACGTCCGCGAGCGAGTCCGTGGTGTTGACGACCCGCGAGTAGATGGCGAGACACGTGGACTTCGACGGGAAGCGCTTGTCTTTCGCCGACAAACCCAGCTCATGGCGCACGAGGTTCATCAGATCGGCGGAATCCTCGCGGTCGTTGATCGTGAACGCGGGCGACAAGCCGATGTGGTCGGCGTACTCGCGCAGCAGGCGCGCGCCGATACCGTGAAACGTGCCCGCCCACGTGAGCCCCTGGGCAAGCGTAGCCGCCGCGCCCGGCACACCGGCGGCGATGCGGCCGACGCGGCGCGTCATTTCGAGCGCCGCGCGCCGCGAGAACGTCAGCAGCAGGATGCGATGCGGATCGGCGCCGTTGACGACCAGATGCGCGACGCGATGGGCGAGCGTGTTGGTTTTGCCCGAACCCGCACCCGCGATGACGAGGAGCGGCGGCGGCAGCGGCGCGCCCGGAGCGAATGCGCCGGGGCCGCCATGTTCGACGGCGGCGCGCTGCGCGTCGTTGAGCTTCGCGAGCCAGGCGGCGGTGCTCGGTACGGGGTTGTCGACAACGGTGGACACGGCAGTGGGCGTCAGGGATCGGGGGCGGCGACGCATACTGTATATCCATACACCCCGCGCCCGCAAGCGCCGCTCGCAGCGCGATCTGGCGGCATTTATCGCCGACATCGCCGAACGGCAGCGGTTCGGCGCAGCGCATGCCCTGGCGTATCCTCTCTGAAGCACGCCGAAGCCATGTTGCGAGCGAAAACACCGCCATTGGGTCAACGCACAGCACATGGTCGCAGCACATGGCCGCATCACATCGCTTATGATGCGAACCCTTCGACTCACCCGATTCCTGCCCGCCTGATTGGCCGGAGAACCCCACACGCCATGCCCAACCTCGATTTCACGCTGACCGGCGATTTCGTCGAACTGCACAACCTCCTGAAGATCACCGGACTCGCCGATAGCGGCGGCTCGGCCAAACAGATCGTCGCGTCGGGCGCGGTCAAGGTGGACGGCGAAGTCGAACTGCGCAAAACCTGCAAGATCCGCGCGGGCCAGGTGGTGCTGCTCGGCGACACGCGCATCGCCGTGCGCGAAGCCGATTGAAAGAATCCGCACCAAAAACGGGCCTCGTGATCGACAACGCGGCATTCCCGCCATAAGCTGTCAGCTTCGACGGAACGCCCTCTCCTCTCTAACGTATACGCGGCGCGATTATTCGCGCCGCTTGTTTTTCATGACTCGACCGACGCTCGCCACGCGCGCCATCGCGCCGCCCACGCTGACCGGCCACGCCGCCGACACCGCCCGTCTTGCCGCGCCGCTCGCCATCGCGCAGCTTTCGCAGATGGCAATGGGCGTCACCGACACGGTGCTGCTCGGCTCGCTCGGCGCGGATGCGCTCGCCGCAGGCGGGCTCGGCGCGAACCTGTTCTTCGTCGTCGTGACGGTGCTGCAGGGCGTGCTGACTTCGGTGAGCGTAAGCGTCGCGCAGGCGCGCGGCGCGGACAATGAGAGCCACGTTCCGCACATCTACTGGACCGGTTTCGCGCTCTCGCTGATGCTCGCGCTGCCCGCGTTCGCGTTGCTCTCGTTTGCCACGCCCATCCTGCTCGCACTCGGCGAGCCGGCGCTGCTTGCGCGCCACGTCGGCGAATACGCAGCCGTGCTGCGCTGGGGCGCGCCCGCAAGCCTGATCGGCGTGGGGCTCATGCGCTCGTTCCTGCCCGCGATCGGTGCGGGAAAACGGCTGCTCTGGGTGTCGATCGCGTGCGTGTTCGTCAACGGTTTCCTCAACTACGGGCTCATTCACGGCGTGTGGGGCCTGCCGCGGCTCGGGTTCCTCGGCTCGGCGGCAGCCACCGCGATCACGGTCTGGCTCATCGCCATCGTGCTGATGGCGCTCTTGCACCTGCGGCCCTCGCACCAGCATTTCGTTGCCGCACGGCGGCCCACGGCGCCGCTGATGGGCGAACTCGTCTCGATCGGCTGGCCGGTTGCGATCACCTACGCCGTCGAAGCCACGCTGTTCCTCGCCACCGGCCTGCTGATGGGCCTGCTCGGCGCGATGCCGCTCGCGGCGCACCAGATCGCGCTGAACGTGGCATCCGTGTCGTTCATGGTGCCGCTTGCGATCGGCCAGGCGGCCAACGTACGCGTCGGCTACTGGGCCGGCGCGGGACAACCGCATGCGGCGCGCCATGCGGGATTCGCCGCGCTCGGGCTCGGCGTGGGATTCATGTCGATGTCGGCGCTCGTGATGGTGCTCGCGCCGCGCTGGATCGTCGGCCTGTACCTGCATCTGGACGACCCCGCCAACGCGGCGACCGTCGCGCTCGCAACGTCGCTGCTCGGTGTGGCTGCGCTGTTCCAGATCGTCGACGGCGTGCAGACGGTGGGTTCGGGCTGCCTGCGCGGACTCAAGGACACGCGCGTGCCGATGCTGGCGGCCACGCTCGGCTACTGGGGCATCGGCTTTCCCACGGGCTATGTGCTCGCGTTCCACTTCGGCCTTGGCGCGCGCGGCCTCTGGTGGGGCCTCGCCGCCGGACTCGCCACCGTCGCGCTGTTGATGACGCTGCGCTTTCACCGCAGGAGCCTGCGCCGCGACGCTGGATCCGCTGCGCGCGGCTGAAGCGCCGCGCGCGGCACGCCATGTGCGGCACATTCCGCGTGCGACGTTCAAGGTCGTCACAGGCTTCGCTGCAGGCATCGCCATCTCCATTCGTTCAGGACGAATGCAGTGTCGCGTGCGCCCGGGTCTCGACGTTTCCAGCCGGTCTGAAACGACGGCTGCCGCCGGGACGGCTCGCGGCGCCCGCCGCGCCGCTTCCCGTAGAATCCTCGCGAACGCCGTAAAACGAACACGAAACGCTGCGCGCCCCGTTCGCCCCGGAGACTCTGCTTGACCGCGCATCCCGCCCTGACCGTTTCCTCGCCATGCCGCAACCGCGCGGCCCCGCACGCGCAGTGCGTCTCGCCGTCCCCCGCCCGCTCCCGCGCGAGCCGCACACCGCGCATCGTCTTCTTCATGCGCGCCTGTTTCGCCCTGGTTTGCGGGCTGCTTTTCGCCTCGCTCGTCACAGCATGCGCGACACGCCCGCCCGCCACGGCGCTCCCGCGCCAGACCACGCACGCACTGTCACCCTCCGCGGACACGCCGCTTCACGCCGCGCTCGCAGCACCCGAGGCCGCGCATCCGGGCCAGTCGGGCTTTCGCCTGCTCGCGACCGGCACCGACGCGCTCCAGATGCGCATCGCGCTCGCCCGCGCGGCGACGCGCACGCTCGATCTGCAGTACTACATCGCGAACGAGGACGCGACCGGCAAGCTGCTGCTCGGCGCGGCGCTCTACGCAGCCGATCGCGGCGTGCGCGTGCGCATGCTCGTCGACGATCTGAACTTCCACGACATCGACAGCCTGATGGCCGCGCTGAACACGCACCCGCTGATCGAGATCCGCGTGTTCAATCCGTACGGCAGCGCGCAGGAGAGCATGTTCACGCGCACGGCAAACCTGTTCACCGACCTCGACCAGTTCACGCGCCGCATGCACAACAAGGCGATGATCGTCGACAACCAGTTGGCGATCGTCGGCGGCCGCAATCTCGGCGACGAATACTTCAGCGCAAGCCCGACGCTGCAGTTCACCGACCTCGACGTGCTCGCGGCGGGTCCGGTCGCCGCCCAGGTGTCGGCGAGTTTCGACGACTACTGGAACAGCAGCCTGTCGTATCCGCTCAGCGCGCTGAATCATCAGACCTTCGATCCGCACGAGCTCGACAACGCGCGCAACATGTTGCGCGCGCACTGGCACAACAACGCCGACCCATACGATGCGAAGCCGCTGAACGCCACGCCGCTCGCCGCGCAGATCGCCGGGCACCAGTTGGGGCTCGACTGGGCGGATTGCACGTTCGTCGCCGATTCGCCCGGCAAGATCGCCAACGCACAAGAGACGCAGAGCGCGCAGCCAGGCGACGCGATGCGCTCGCTGATCGAGCGCATCCGCACCGCGCAGACGAGCGTGCTCGTGTTCACGCCGTATTTCGTGCCGCACGATACCGGCGTGCAGGAAGTGCGCAAGCTGAGCGCGCGCGGCGTGCGCGTTGCGTTCCTCACCAACTCGCTCGCCGCGACCGACGCCATCGTCGTGCAGGCCGGCTACAGTCCCTACCGCGTGCCGCTTCTGCGCGCGGGCGCCGAACTCTACGAGTTCAAGCCGACCCATCCGGGGCGGCAAGATCTGCACCTGCACGGCATCGCGGGTTCGCGCTCGCGGGCGAGCCTGCACGCGAAGGCTTACGTGATCGACGAACGCACGCTCGTGATCGGTTCGCTCAATCTCGATCCGCGCTCGGCGCGCCTCAACACAGAACTCGCACTCACGATCGACAGCCCCACGCTCGCGCACGAAGTCGCCAGCTATTTCGCGCGCGCGACTTCGCCCGAACTCAGCTACCGCGTGACACTCGCCACGCCTGAAGAACGCGCGATGCTCACGGGCAACACCGCCGCACATTCGCCGCTCGTCTGGACCGACGTCGAGGACGGCGCGGTTCACACCTACAACCTCGATCCGCACGCGGGTTTCTACCGGAATGTGCTAACCGGGCTATTCTTGCTGTTGCCGCTCGACAATCAGCTTTAACTGCGAGCTTTAACCGCGAGCTTTAACCGCGAGCCTTGACTGCAAACGCCGACCGCGCGCTTTGAGTGCGCGATCCGGCGTCGGGCTTCGACCCCGCGAGCCGACGCCGCACCATCCACCGGAGTGGACCATGACCGAAGACACAAGAATGGAACGCGACACGTTCGGCGAAATCGCCGTGCCGGCCGCGCGCCTCTGGGGCGCGCAGACGCAGCGCTCCCTGCAGAATTTCCGCATTTCCACCGAGAAGCAGTCGCCGGAGCTGATCACGGCGCTGGCCACGATCAAGCGCGCGGCGGCCGAGGTGAATCTCGGGCTCGGCGTGCTCGACGAGAAAAAGGCGCACGCCATCATGCAGACCGCCGACGAGATCATCGCGGGCAAACATCCCGGCGAATTCCCGCTCGCGGTCTGGCAAACCGGCTCCGGCACGCAGACCAACATGAATCTCAACGAGGTGATCGCGAACCGCGCGAGCGAGATGCTGGGCGGCGAGCGCGGCGAAGCGCGCCTCGTCCATCCGAACGACGACGTGAATCGCGGTCAGTCGTCGAACGACGTGTTCCCCACGGCGATGCACGTCGCCGCCGCGTACGGCATCGTCAGGCATCTGCTGCCCGCGTTGAAGACGCTGCGCGACACGCTCGACGGCAAGGCACAGGCTTTCGCCGACATCGTGAAGATCGGCCGCACGCACCTGCAGGACGCCACGCCGCTCACGCTCGGCCAGGAGTTTTCCGGCTATGTCGCGCAGCTCGATCAGGGCATCCGCCATGTGCAGTCGGCGCTGCCGCATCTGTACGAACTCGCGCAGGGCGGCACGGCGGTCGGCACGGGACTGAACGCGCACCCGCAGTTCGCGCAGAAGGTGGCCGAAACGATCGGCAGGCTCACCGGCGTGCCCTTCGTGACGGCGCCGAGCAAGTTCGAGGTGATGGCCGCCGCCGATGCGCTGGTCTTCGCGCACGGCGCGCTCAAGACCGTTGCCGCGAGCCTCATGAAAATCGCCAACGATATTCGCTGGCTCGCGAGCGGACCGCGCTGCGGGCTCGGCGAATTGTCGATTCCCGAGAATGAGCCCGGCAGTTCGATCATGCCGGGCAAGGTGAATCCTACGCAATCCGAAGCAGTCACCATGCTCTGCTGCCAGGTGTTCGGCAACGACGTCGCCGTGAATGTGGGCGGCGCGAGCGGCAACTTCGAATTGAACGTATTTCGCCCGATGATCGCGCATAACGTGCTGCAGTCGATTCGACTGCTCGCGGACGGCGCGCTCTCCTTCAACGATCACTGCGCCGTGGGCATCGAGCCGAACCGCACGCGCATCGACACGCTGCTCAACGAATCGCTGATGCTCGTCACCGCGCTCAATCCGCACATCGGCTACGACAAGGCCGCGCAGATCGCCAAGAAAGCGCACAAGGAAGGCACGACGCTCAAGGCCGCCGCGCTCGCGCTCGGCCATGTCACCGAGCAGGAGTTCGATCAGTGGGTGCGTCCCGAGGAGATGGTCGGGAATCTGAAGACGTAGCGGCGTTCATTGCGCACGCACCTTCGCACTCACCTTCGCACGCGCGCAAACATGCAAACGGGCGGCCCAGGCCGCCCGCTTTTATCGATGCTTCAAACGAAGCCCTGAAAGACGCACTAAACGACGCCCTTCGCAACTTCGTCGGGCTTCAGTTCGACGATCGCGTCGAGCGCTTCCTTCACGTCGAGCGCGTATTTGGCGAGGCGCTTCTGCTCGTCGGTTTCCGGCACGAACGACGGCACCGGAACCGGATTGTTGTTTTCGTCGACGGCGACGAACACGATCAGGCAATCGGTCGTGAGCCGCAACTGGCCGCTCTTCGGATCGCCCGCGTGCACGGTGATGTGAATGTGCATCGACGTGCGGCCCGTCGCGACGACGCGCGCGCGCAGTTCGACCATGTTGCCGACCTGAATCGGCCTGCGAAAGCGGATATTGCCGACGCTCACCGTCACGCAATAGCGGCCCGACCAGACGGCGGCGCACGCGTAGGCGGTTTCGTCGATCCATTTCATCAGCGCACCGCCGTGCACTTTGCCGCCGAAATTCACCGAGGTCGGCTCGGCAAGGAAGCGAAACGTCGTTTCCGAACGGTCCAGCGGCTGGGATGGCGTACTCATGATGGGCTCCGCTCGTGGGATGTCCGCTCGCGCGGGGGGTTGTCTCGAAAGGCGTCGATTATACGGGCGCGGCGATCAGTGGCGGATGACGATGCCTTCGTCGAGCGTGCCGTACATCGTGATGCCGCTTGCGTCGCTCGACGGCATGGAGCCGCCGGCGCACGCCGTGCACAGAATCGCGAGCGAGCACGCGGCCGCGATGGCAAGAAAACGCGTCATTGCAGTGGATGAAGTCGGGATAAGAACCTGAATTCTAGCGCCGTGGGCATGCGGCCTGCACGAACGCGGAATTCGATATTTCATGCCGCACTGAAACGTCGCATGCTGCGTGCGGCTAAAGTGACGTTATGCGCACGCTGGCGGGCGCAAGCAGGCACAAGCAGGCAACTGCGGGGCAACTGCGAGCACCCGCATGCCGCCGCCGGACCACCATCGAGGAATCGCCATGCCAGCCACACCCGCCGCCGATACGCGCCATTTTCCCGGTCTCTCGCGCATCGGCGCGCTGCTCGCCGATCCCGGCCGCGCCGCCATGCTGTGGGCGCTGATGGACGGCAGCGCCCGCCCGGCCGGCGAACTCACGCTGATCGCAGGTCTTTCGCCATCGGCTGCGAGCGCGCACCTCGCGCGCCTCGCCGAAGGCGGCCTCCTTGCACTCGACGTGCGCGGCCGTCACCGCTACTACCGGATCGCAACGCCCGATGTCGCCGCGGCAATCGAAGCGCTGATGAACGTCGCCCAGGCGAGCACGGCGACATTGCCCGCGACGAAGCCCGCGCGCACCGTACCGCTCGAAATGCGCCATGCACGCACCTGCTACGACCACATGGCGGGCGAAGTCGCGGTGCAGGTGTTCGAGCGGCTGGTCGGCGACGGCGTGCTGGTGTGCGAAGGCGAGAACATCGACGCGACACCGGGCGGCGCCGCGCGCCTGCGCGACTGGGGCGTGGACATCGGCGCGCTGCGCTCGCGACGCCGCCGTTTCGCGTGCACCTGCCTCGACTGGAGCGAGCGGCGACCGCACCTTGGCGGCGCACTGGGCGCGGCGCTGCTCGACGCGTGGATCGCGGGCGGCTGGGTCGAACGCGCGAGCCTGCCGCGCGTGCTGCGTATCACGCCGAAAGGTCGGCGCGCGTTCGACACGCTCATTGCGAGCTGACGCGTTTCCCCCCGCGATTACGCTTCGCCGCGCGGCACCGCATACGCCGCGCGCCCGGTCTTTTCACCCGCGATTTCACCCCCGATTTCACCCGCGTTTTCACCCGCAAAACCGGCGCTTTTCCGCACGATCTTGCACGCTCAGCCGGCGACACACGTTCTGTTACATATCGGGGATGGCCCATTACAATTCCGCGCGCATGGAAACAAGCGAGGCCGCTACAGTTCCTGACAGAACACGCCGAACAAGAAGGCGTGCTGTGGAGAAACAACGTGAAGCACCGCACCGCTACGATCATCCAGTTTCGCCGGACCACCGGCCGCACGCTCATCGCCTGCGCCGCGCTGGCGGCGATTAATCTCGCTGCAGCGCCGACGTTCGCCCAGTCGGCGCCCGGCGGCGCACCCGCCGCCCAGAACGCCAGCATCGATCCGCCAGGGCGCGTCGCGCGGCTCGACTACATGGCGGGCCCCGTCACGACCGAACCCGCAGGCGCGACCGACTGGTCCTACGCCCAGCTCAACCGCCCGCTCACGACCGGCGACCAGCTCTGGGACGACGCAAACGCGCGCTCCGAGTTGCACATCGGATCGACGGCGGTCCGCGTCGGCGCACAGACGAGCGTCGACGTCCTGAATCTCGACGATTCGACAGCCCAGTTGAAGGTCGCGCAAGGCACGCTCTCGACGCGGGTGCGCGAACTGCCCCGCGGCACCGCCTGGGAAATCGACACGCCGAATCTCGCGCTTGGCGTGAACGGCCCCGGCGACTATCGCGTCGACGTAGCGCCGGACGGCAGTTCGACGACCGTGACGGTGCGTAGCGGCAGCGCGACCGTCTACGGCGAGAACGGCCAGTTGCCGATGTCGGCGGGCCAGCAGATCCGCTTCGCCGGAACCGACCTGCAGGAAGAGGCCAGCGAACCCGCACCGCCGCCTGATTCATTCGATCGGTGGGCGCGCGCGCGTGACGCCGCGGAGGACCGCTCGATCTCGGCGCGCTATGTTTCGCGCGACATGCCGGGCTATCAGGACCTCGACGCCAACGGCACCTGGCACGACGACCCGCAATACGGCGAAGTCTGGGAGCCGAACGCGCAGCCCGAGGGCTGGGCGCCGTATCACGACGGCCAGTGGGTCTGGCAGGCGCCGTGGGGCTGGACGTGGGTCGACGACGCGCCCTGGGGTTTCGCGCCCTACCACTACGGACGCTGGGCCAATATCGACGATGAGTGGGCCTGGGTTCCGGGTCCGCTGATCGACAGCGAGCCGCCGGTCTATGCGCCTGCGCTCGTCGCCTTCGTCGGCGGCGGCGATGGCGGCCCCGACTGGAGCATCGCACTGAGCGGCGGCGGCATCGCGGCGGCAGGCGTCGCGTGGTTCGCGCTCGGCCCGGGCGAGCCGTGGCATCCGCGCTCGGCGGACTGGAGCCCGGACTACTACGAGCGGGTGAACCGGACCGTCGTCAACAACATCAACATCCGCAATACGTACGTGAACAATACGTACGTGAACTATCGCGTCCCAGGCGCAGTGACGGCGGTGCCCGCGACAGCGTTCGTCCACGGCCAGCCGGTTGCGCGCTTCGCGCAGCGCGTCGATCCGCAGCAATGGCGCGGCGCGCACATCGCATCGGGCACGCCGGGCATCGCGCCGGTGTCGGGCAGCTTCGGCGGCAACATGCGGCGCGCCGACTATCGTCCGCCGGGTGCGCTCGCACAGCGCCAGGTCGTGGCGACGCGCGCGCCGGTAACACCGCCCGCCTTGCACGACAATCTCGCCCAACGCTTCGCGCGCGAGCACGGCACGGTGCCGGGCGCGGGCGCGCCGGTAGTGCGTGCTTCCGCGCCCGCGCATGCGCCGTTCGGCGCGCCGCAGCGGACATGGGGCCAGCAGAACGTGCGCGTGGTGCCGCCGCATTCGCCGGTGATCGCCGGGAACGGACGGCCCGCCAGCGTGGCGCCGCAGCCCGGCCGTGCACCCGGCTTCGCCGCGCATGCGCCCGTGCAGGACCATGCCCAGGCGGGAATGGTGCCTGCAATGGCGAATCCGCGCGGTCCGGGTCCGGCAACGCAGGACCACGGCGTGCCGCGTCCGCCGCAGTTTGCGGGCCGGCCGACGGAGGCCATGCGCGGCGGTATGCCTGGCACGCCCGCTCGCGAGCCAGGCCGCGCACCGAACGCGGCACAGGTTGAAACGCATCAGCCGATGTGGACGCAACCGCATGCGCCGATGGCCACGCGCGACCAGCCCGCCGCGCGCGAGAACAAGCGCCCGCCGCAATTCGCGATGCAACAGCCGCGCGATGTCTCCCGCAGTCAGCCGCAGCCCCAGATGCGCCAGATGCGCGAAGCCGCGCCCGAACGCATGCCGCAGCCGCCGCAGCAGCAAGCGCATCCTGAGGTTCGTCCGCAGCCGCCAGAGCAACATGCGGCATTCCAACCGCAACCGCAACAGCAATCGCAGCCTCAGCCTCAGCCGCGCGCTGAGTTCCGTCCGCAACCGCAGCCTCAGCCGCAGCCGCGCGCCGAGTTCCGCCCGCAACCGCAGCCTCAACCGCAGCCGCAGCCGCGCGCCGAGTTCCACCCGCAGCCGCAGCCTCAACCGCAGCCGCGCGCTGAGTTCCACCCGCAACCGCAGCCTCAACCGCAGCCGCGCGCTGAGTTCCGCCCGCAACCGCAACCTCAAGCGCAGCCGCGTGCGGAGTTCCGTCCGCAACCGCAGCCTCAAGCGCAGCCGCGTGCTGAGTTCCGCCCGCAACCGCAGCCTCAACCGCAGCCGCAGCCGCGTGCGGAGTTCCACCCGCAGCCGCAACCCCAGCCGCATCCGGCTCCGCCTCCGCCTCCGGCCCCTGCGCCGCATCCGAATCCGAACGCGAACAGCGGCCACGACAATCATCAGCATGGCTAAGCGCCTGCACCGCACGCGTCACAGCGGCGGCAGCGCCAACAAAAATCCCGCAGTCCTCTTCAGGACTGCGGGATTTTTATCGGGGATGAGAACAGCGAGGAATCAGACCGCCATCGGCGCGGTCAGCGGCTCGTGATGCCGGTAGCCGACGAGCGAGAAGTCGGCGGGCTCGACTTTCTCCAGCCACTCGGGCGCGTAGACGCCCGTCTTCGCATACTCGGGCACGCGCTCCGAAATCGCGAGCTGCGGGCTGTCGAACGGCTCGCGGCGCAGTTGCTCGTTGAGCATGTCGAGCTGGTTTTCGTAGATGTGCGCGTCGCCGATGAAGTACGTGAACCAGCGCGGCGTATAGCCGGTCAAGCGCCCGACGAGGTGCAGCAGCACCGCGCCTTCGGTCAGGTTGAACGGCGTGCCGAGCCCCACGTCGTTACTGCGGATATACAGGCACAGCGAGATCTCGCGCTTCACCGGATTCGGCAGGAACTGGTACAGCAGATGGCACGCGGGCAGCGCGATTTCCTCGAGCACCGCCGGATTCCAGCCATGAAACAGGATGCGCCGGTCGGTGGGGTTGTTCACGATCGTGTCGAGGCACTGGCGCAACTGGTCGATGGCCTTGTATAGCAGCACCTTCGGACGGCCGTCCTCGACGAACTGCGCCACGCGCGCGTAGCCGCGCGTTTCGGCGTCGGCGAGACGGGCCGCCGCAGAGTCGGCGTCGGCGTCGAGCACCTTGTACGCCGGCCAGCGCCGCCACTGCACGCCGTAGACGTCGCCGAGATCGTCGGTGCCCTCGCGATACGGATTCGCGAGCCACTGCGCGTTGTCGTTGGCATTGGCGTCCCAGACCTTGCAGCCGAGCGCACGAAAATCGGCCGCGCTGCTCGATGCACGCAAAAAGCCGATCAGTTCGCCGACCGCCGACTTGAACGCCAGTTTTTTCGTCGTCACGGCGGGAAAGCCCTGCTGGAGATCGAAGCGCAGCATGGCGCCGGGCTGGCTGATCGTGCGGATGCCGGTGCGGTTTTCCTGCCAGGTGCCGGTGTCGAGAATCGAGCGGACAAGCTCGAGATACTGTTTCATGCGGGGTCCCTTCGGCGGGCGCGCGGCACCCGGTTCGGATCGATAAACCCCGATTCTAGCAAGCGCGCCGCCGGGGCCTGGAAAACCGGCCCGGCGCGCGTGGAAGATGATATGCGACCCGGACTTACAGGCTGCCCGCCGAAAGCATCCCGCCCGGATGCGGCGAGAGCGGCTCGCTTTCCATGTGGCGCATGCCGTGCGCGCACAGCAGCCGGTAAAGCGTCACGCGCGAGATGCCGAGTTCGTGCGCGGCGTCGCCAAGGCGCCCGCGATGGCGCAGGAGCGCGAGTTCGATCGCCTGGCGTTCGGCGGACTCGCGCGCCTGCGCGAGCGACACCGGCATCACCTCGACGTAGTCGCCCAGTTCGAGATCGCGCGCCGTGATCGAGCGCCCTTCCGACATCACGATCGCACGCCGCACGCGGTTGATCAGTTCGCGCACGTTGCCCGGCCAGCTGTAGTTGTGGAGCGCCGCGATCGCGTCGGGCGAGAAGCCGCGCAGACGCCGGCTGCCATCCTTGCGGAAGCGCTCGAGCATGTGCCGCGCGAGCAGTTCGATGTCCTTGCCGCGCGCGCGCAGCGGCGGCTCGTCGATCTGCAGCACGCACAGGCGGTGATACAGATCCTGGCGGAAGCGCCCTTCGGCCATGGCGGCGCGCATGTCGACGTGCGTCGCCGAAATGATGCGCACATCCACCGGCATCGACTGATGTCCGCCGAGGCGCTCGATCTTGCCCTCCTGGAGAAAGCGCAGCAGGCTCGCCTGGCTTTCCATCGGCAGGTCGCCGATTTCATCGAGAAAGAGCGTGCCGCCATGGGCCGCCTCGACGCGCCCGATCTTGCGCTGGTTCGCGCCCGTGAACGCGCCGCGCTCGTAGCCGAACAGTTCCGACTGCAGCAGATGCGGCGGAATCGCACCGCAGTTGATCGGCACGAACGGCGCACCGCGCCGCGACGAGCGCTCGTGAATGGCAACAGCGGTGAGTTCCTTGCCGGTGCCCGACTCGCCCGAGATGAAGACCGGCGCATCGGTCAGGGCAACCTTGCGGATGGAGCGAAAGAGCGCGAGCATCGCCTCGCACGAGCCGACCATCTCGCCTTCGGCGCCGCCCGTCGTGTCGTTCGAGGCCGTCTCGCCCAGCGAAACCATCCCGTACGCGTGGCCGACGGAATCAACGATGCGCTCGCCGCTCCACGGGACCGTTACGTAGTCGAAACAGTAATCGCGCACGAGGCGGCGCAGCGTGGCGTCCTGGAGCTGGCCGGTCGTCGTGGCGGCGACCCAGCCGACGTTGGGCAGCGTGAGGCACGGCTCGAACGAGCCGATCTCCTCCAGATGGAAATGGCTGGAGAGGTCCAGCAGGCCGCCTGCGGGCGACCCGGCGCGCAGCACCCGGCGCGCGTCACGTGCGTTGCCGACCACTTCCACCTGCCAGCCGCGCTCGTGGAACCGCTCATTCAGCGCGTCGCTTGGACTGCGTGATACATACACCAGTTGCCGCGTTGCGGGTTCCATTATTCAGATCCTCTCGCCGACATCTTGTTTGTAAATGACGACACGCACCTGAATGCCCAGATACGGAGCATAAAGCACCGGTCATTCTGCCTCGATCAGAAGCGAACGAACATGCTTTTGGCGACGATGAAACCCCGAGACGCGGCGTGTGTGTCATTGCCCCCGAGGGGGTCTTATTCTAATTTGCTCAAGCGTGTTTTGATCAAGCTTACTCTATGCGCAACATTTCTGGATAGAAATTATGCCTGACGTATCAAAACGGGTCGGATGGAAAGGCTTCCAGCGTCAGCCGTCGGCTATTGTCGCAAACCAGATTAATAAAGCAGTTGTTTTCAACATAACAGCAACATTAATGTGGCGTTTCCAGAATGTATTACCCGTGCAATACGAAACTGTGTTTTAAGGGGCTCACGTTTCAGCGCTGAAACGTTTTGGTGAAAATCCGCCATTCGAGAATCGGCGGAAAAAGCGCTCTCCAAAGTACATCAATGGATTGCGGCGCATGGCACACGTTTCGCTAAATCTCCTGCACGAGGAGATACGCCATGCGACTCAACCACCTCATCGTCAGGCGCCATGCCACCGGCAGCACCGCAGCCCTTGTGACGTTCACAGCGGCGGCGCTGCTCGGGTTTGCACCCGCGGTGCACGCGCAGACACCGGACGGCGCAGCCGGTACGCCCGCCGCCCAGGTGCAAGCCAATTCGTCTGCCGATGTCATGCCTGCAACGCTCCATACGTTGTCCGCGCCCGCGCTCGTCCCGGCGACGCTCGACACGAGTCCGCCGCCGACGGACAGCGGCGCGCTCGCTGAAAGCTCGACACCGCCCGCCGACGACCCCGTGGTAGCCGGCAGCCCGCTGGACGACCAGACGCTCGCGCACCAGCGTGGCGGCGCAGTCGGCATGTTGATGGTCGCGGCCACGCCGCAGCTCATGCGCGGCGGCGGCAGCGTCACCCTGTGGGATGAAATCGCCCCGCCCGCACCGTTGCCGATTCCGGTCGACAACTCACAGGCGGCGCAAGGAAACATCGCCAATTACACGAGAAAGTAAACCGGGCCGCTAGCGCGGAACGGCGTCCGGCATGGCGTGAGCCACACAAGCCGGACTCGTTGGAGACCAGCATGCCAGCCTGCATCACGACACCGGCCCACAGCCGGCGTTCGGCCAGGGGCGCCGCAGTTGTCTGCGGATTCCTTGCAGCCGGTGTTTCAGCAGTCGCCGCAGCGCAACAGGGCGACAATCCCGGCGACATCGTCGTCGCACGCGACATCACCCCGCGCAGCGCCTTCGCCAACGTGCCGAAGCGCCAGGATCCGGTCGCCGTGCGCGCGACCACCTTCCCCGCGAGCGGCTTCGATCCGGCGATGGCCGCCGTCGCCTCGGACGCCGATCTCACGAACGCGCGCGGCTCCGCTGGCGTCGCGCCGGGCAGCACGACCAACACCAACGCCAACGCCGCGGGCATGCAGGCGCTCACCGGCATCCTGAGCGGCCGCAACACCGGCAGCAATGTGGCGATGGGCGCAAGCGCCCAGCCGGGCGGCATCGGCAACACGATCTCGTCCGGCGTGAACGGCGCGCTCGCGCCGCTCGCCGCCGCCCTCGGAGCCCTCAAATGAGCGCGCCCCGCAGGTGCTCCCGCCGGCCGCGGCAGGCAACGCTCGCGCTCGCCGCATGCCTCGTCTGCGCAGGCGCGGCACAAGTACAAGCCCAGGCGCAGACGGTCAACAACGTGAGCGCCGACATCGGCGCGGGCGCCGCGAACGGCACGCTCGGCGCGGTCGCCGTCAACGAGGCAGCCGGCCTCAACAATGCGCAGGCCAATCAGCTCACGGTCACGAGCGGCAGCCCGGTCATGGTCAACAGCATCGGCGGCGAACAGTACGCAAGCGCGCGGGCGCGCCTCGGCAATGCGAGCGCGAGCATCGGCGAAGGCGCCTTTGCCAGCGCGTCGGGCGCAGTCATGGTCAACCAGGCTGCGGGCATGGGAAATACGCAGAGCAACAGTGCCCGGATCGGCACTGGTGCGATCGGCGTGGATGTCGCCTCGGATGCGGAACTGTCCGCGGCGGCAGCGACGAACGGGGGTCCGGGTCGATCGGACGAGACCCATGGCATTCGTGAAGCGCGTATCGGCAGTACAGCATTCAGGAATGCGACGGGTCTCGTGCAGGTGAACCAGACCGTCGGAGCCGGTAATGCTACGGCGAACAGTTTTGTGCTCCGTCCCCCGGCGGGCACTCTTTTCTAACTGAACAAATCAGTATCGGAGCGACATCATGAAGCGCACTCTCATCGCTGCGGCCGTGCTCGCAGTCTCCTCGGGCAGCGTCTTCGCCCACGGCGGGACGGATCCGTACATTTTCAACTCCACCGTCATCCATCAGGGCGTCGACCTGTGGGGCGGCGTCCTGATGTTCGGCTGCGTGGACGTGTCGAACACCACCGGCGCGGTCGTCAACAACACGCAGAGCGTCAACCTCGACGCCGTCACGCTGACACCGAACCCGCCGACAGGCACGTACACGACGGGTCACCTCACCACCCTCGTCCACAACACGTCGCGGACGGTCGACGCGGGCGGCACCGCGTCCGCTTCGGTCACGAAGACGAATTTCAGGGCATCGGGGGGTGCGCAAGGCTTCCAGGAATCGTCGGGATATTCCTACGCGAACCAGAAGGCGGGCGTGAGCGGCGGCGGCTACGAATATAGCCAGCAAAGCTCCGGTATCGGCGGCTACTTCTACGACGTGCACCAGAGCCAGGGCGCTCATGTATCGGGCGGCGGCCATGCCGGCGGCTCGTATGGCTACTACCGCTACGGCGACGAGAACTGGGGCGGCGGCGGAGGCTACGTGGCGGGCGGCTTCTCCGGCGGCTACCACGCGTCGAGCTACGCGAAGGGCTCGGGCATCGCCGGCTACTTCGAAGGCACGCAGGGTTCCGGTCAGCATGCCGCCTGGCACTTCTCGGCGAACGAGGGCTCGGGCTACCAGGCCTTCGGCGAGCAGTCCAGCCACTATTCGATATCCGGCTCCGTCGAGTCGCACTCGGTCACGGCCGACTGGAACCTGCAGGCGCATGACAACACCACCGACGTCACGACGGTCGGCGCAGTCACGACGCACTACAACGGCATTCCGGCCGGCTCGCTCGACGCGAATATCGGCGGCACCGGCGCGCCCGGCGCAGGCGTTTCGGGCAATGTCGGCATCAACATCTCGGAAGGCGTCGACAACGCGCAGAGCAACGAAGCGTCGCTTGCCATGATCGATGCGGGCAATGTGTTCGGCAACGCACAGATCTTCAACAACCAGTCGTCCGCGGGCAACGCGAAGATCAAGAACTTCAACGTCAACGCGTCGGTCGGCAGCAACGCGCTCGCCGGAGCAAGCGGCAATATCGGCGTGAACATTGCCGCGGGCGTGGGCAACGTGCAGAACAACAGCCTCGCCGCATCGAGCAGCATCGAGAAGTCGGCCCCGAGCAGCGCAGCGATGGTCGCCACCGACCAGAGCAGCCAGTCCGCCGGCCTGAACTTCAACGGGAGCTTCGGCGGCACCGCCTCGATGGCGCCGAACGCGCTCGCGGGCGCAAGCGGCAATATCGGCGTGAACATCGCCGGTGGCGCGGGCAACGTGCAGCACAACGGCCTCGCCATTGCTGCGCTGACCGTATCGAAGTAAGCGCCAGGACCCGCGCCGGCTGCGACGTTGGCAGCCGGCGCGATTTCGGCAGGAGGCAACCATGTCCGGGCTCGACCGGTTCCCGGCGCTGAAGGCTTGTGTCGCAGCGCTCGCAGCTTGCTCATTGTGTGCGCTCGCCCACGCACAGTCGAGCATCGACGCGACTAATCTCATCGGCGTGCCGGTCAAGTTGCCGATCCGCTCGATGAAGGACATCCGTTACAGCAGCATCGTCACCCAGCAGTTCGACTACAGCTGCGGCGCGGCTGCGCTCGGAACCCTCCTCAAGTACGGCTACGGCATCGACATTCCGGAAGTGGAGCTGATCCGCCGGATGATGACGTTTTCGAAACCGGAAGTGGTCCAGAAGAACGGCTTTTCGATGCTCGACATGAAGAAGTTCGTCGAAACGATCGGCCTGCGCGGACGTGGGTTCCGCGTCAACGCCGACGCGCTGTATCACCTGCAGATTCCCGTGCTCGTGCTCATGAACATCAACGGCTACGAACACTTCGTGATCGTGAAGCATGCCGAAGACGGGCGCGTCTTCCTCGCGGACCCGGCGCTCGGCAACCGCATCGTCGCCGAGGGCGACTTCGCGAAGACCTGGAACGGTCTCGTCTTCGCGGTGCTCGGCAAACCGTTCAAGGAGGATTCCCCCTTGCTGCAGAACAACGAGTCGCTTGCGCTGAAGCTGCGCGCCAATGCACTGGCGAACGGCACGGCGGCGACGCCCTTCGTCGATTACGGCCTTGAGCGGGCCGTCATGTTCTGATGTCTTGATCGAGCCATGAAACGCAGCCTATCACCACGCGGCGTCACGGCAGCGCTCCTCGCGCTCGCCTGCGGTCATGCGAGCGCAGGCAGCATTGACGCCCCGACGCCACCTGCATTCCTGAGCCCCGGCAGCGTCGCGCAGCGCGGCATCCAGTGCGAGAGCGTCGGCGACGACGTGCTCGCCAGTCAGACCGGCAAGTTTGCCGGCAGCGACATGATTTCCGGGTTCGTCCTGAGCGTGCTGACCCAATGGCACTTGCCGAACGGCGCCACGGCCATTGCCCAGGGCGCGCTCACGGTCGCGCACGACTTCACCAACCAGCTCACCGCGCAAATCGAGACCGAGGCCAGAGTCACCGATACGCGCCGCGGCACCAACCTGCACAACAGCGGCGCCGACCCCGCCGCGGTCGCCACGGGCGGCCAGAACGTGGCGGTCAACGGCGTGTCGCAGATCACCCAGGTCGCGGGCAACAACAACGTCGGCACCAACAGCGCGATCGTCGCATACAGCAACAGCACGCCGCAGCCGGGCATTCCGGCGGCAGGCGTCCCGGCCGCGAGCAACCAGACCGCCGCGTTTGCCGCGAACACGAACGGCAGCATCCAGGCGGGCATCACGTTCGCCAACAACAGCATCAACGTGACGGTGCAGACACCGGCCGGCATCGCCACGCAAAACATCGTGCCTGGCAACGCGCAACAGGCAAGCGCAGTCGCCCAGTTGCTCCAGATCGCAGGCAACAGCCAGCAGGTCGCCAATCAGTTGTCGCTCGCGCTGCAGACGCAGCAGATGGGCGGCGCCACGATCCGGCAGACCGGCGTGCTGCAGGCGTTGCGCAATCTGCACTGACCAGGAGAGAGCAACGCGGGCGCGCGCCCTGCCGCATTCGGCACAGCAGCACAGCAGGGACGAGGCACATCGCGACACGCGGGAGCGGATTGCACGACGACCGGTCGGCCACCCGCCTCGAAACCCGGGGGAAACAAGAATGAACTCGATGACCAGAGCGGGACCGCCGCGCCCGAAGCGCGCGGCCATACCCGTAGCCGCCGCGCTGTTCGTGCTCGCACATTCGGCCGGTGCCCAGGAGCTTCAGAATCAGTCGATCGAGGAGCGCGTCAACATGCTCATGCGAGTGGTCGACGAGCAGCAAAAGCAGATCCAGTCGCTCGAACGCCAGGTCACGAATCTGGAGATGGCGCAGCGCGGACGCGGCGTGCCGGGCGCCGCCGCTGCCGCCGCCGCTTCTGCCGCTTCCGATACGGCGGTCGCCGAACAGCCCGGCGACGATGGTCTGCCGATGCCGCTGCCGCCGCTCGCCCAGGCGCTGCCGGGCGCAACGGCGCCAGGCTCGCTCACGGGCACCGCGACCGGCGTGCCGGTCAATCCGCCTTCGCCCGACTCCGGGCCGGGCGGCGGCGCAACCGGCAGTTCGGCATCGAGCGGCCCGCAACAGGGCGCGCCCGTCGGCGTGAATCCCACGATTGGAGAAACGCAGAAAGAAGCGCAGCCGCAGCGCACCCAGGCCGAGCAGGCTGTCGTCGAGCGCGAGCACGCGCCGCTCTTCGACCGCCGGCTCACGCTCGACTGGGGCATCAGCGACACGTATTACGACCGCCGCCAGCTGCAGCTTTCGGGCTTCCTCGCGCTGGACGCGATTTTCCTCGGCAACATCAATCTGGGCGAAACGAAGTCGCACCAGCTTCAGGCCGATCTCGACACGCGCTATGGCCTGACCGACCGCATCAGCGTCGACGTCGACGTGCCGTATGTCTACCGCCACAGCAGCTTCATCATCGGCGGCGCGGGCGGCGCGGCGGGCACGCTCTCCGATGCCTCGGTCAACTCGTCCGACATCGGCGACGTGACGTTCGGGATCTACTACCAGTTCCTGAAGGAAACCAACAACCTGCCCGACGTGGTCGGCAGCCTGCGCGTCAAAACGCCGACCGGCAGTTCGCCGTTCGGCATCAAGCTCGTGCAGATCAGCGCCGACAACACCAACCTCGTCGCGCCGACCAGGCTGCCCACGGGCACCGGCTTCTGGAACATCACGGCGGGCCTGTCCGTGCTGAAGACCTACGACCCGGTCGTGCTGTTCGGCAGCTTCTCGTACACGTACAACATTGCGCGCTCGTTCGCCGATATTTCGTCGGTGGCCGGACAAGTCGAGCCAGCCGAAGTGAAGCTCGGCGATATCTACCAGTTCGGCGGCGGCGTCGCGCTCGCGTTCTCCGACAAGGATTCGGCCAGCATCGCCTACACGATGGCGATCTCGCCGCAGTCGCAGACCCGGGCGCCGGGCGGCGCCTGGGCCAGCGTGCCGGGCAGCCAGACCACCGCGTCGGTGCTCAACTTCGGCTTGAATCACGTGGTCAACAAACACCTGACGATCAACGGCGCGGTTGCCGTGGGCCTCACGCCCGACGCGCCGAACTTCGTCGTCGGCGTGCGGTTTCCCTATACCTTCTGACGAACACGAGGACGATTGTGCGTGAATCCTCTCCCATCAACGCCACCGTGACGCCACTCGCAGGCGCAGGCCAGCGGCCTGCTCTCGCGAGGCCGCCCGATGTGCCCGGCGCTGCGCACGAGACCGGCGAGCCCGCTTCGAATCCCGCTTCGAATCCCGCTACGAAGCCGGCGACAAAGCCTGCTGCAAAGCCCGTGGCGGATCCCGTGCGCACGCTGGTCTATCTCGCCCGCACGCCCGACGCGGCGCGCTCGGCCTACCTGACAAGCCGCGGCTGGGAGCTGGCGGCGGCGCGCACCGCGCACGAGGCGTCGCGGCTCGTGAAGCCCGAGTCCGCGTACGCGGGTCTCATCGATCTGACCGGCTTCGCGCTGCGCGACTGCGCGGGGCTCGAAGCGGTGCTGCGGCTCCAGCAAGTCGGCTGGATCGCGCTCACCGATGCGGCGCACCTCATCGATCCCGAAGTGCGCCGGCTGATCCGCCACTTCTGCTTCGACTTCGTGCATCTGCCGGTGACGGACGCGACGCTCGACTACCTCGTGACGCACGCGTACGGCATGGTGTCGCTCTGCGACCTCGACGCGCCCGCCACCACGGTCCAGGACGAAGACGAAATGGTGGGCACCTGCGAAGCGATGCAGCAGCTCTTTCGCACGATCCGCAAGGTCGCGGGCACCGACGCGACCGTGTTCATCTCGGGCGAATCGGGCACCGGCAAGGAACTCACGGCGCTCGCGATTCACGAGCGCTCGTCGCGCCGCAAGGCGCAGTTCATGCCGATCAACTGCGGCGCGATTCCGCACCATCTTCTGCAATCCGAACTGTTCGGCTACGAGCGCGGCGCGTTCACGGGCGCGAACCAGCGCAAGATCGGGCGCGTGGAAGCGGCCAACGGCGGCACGCTTTTTCTCGATGAAATCGGCGACCTGCCGATGGAAAGCCAGGCGAGCCTGCTGCGCTTTCTCCAGGAAGGCAAGATCGAGCGCCTCGGCGGCCACGAGCAGATTCCGGTGGACGTGCGCATCATCTCGGCGACGCACGTCGATCTCGAAACGGCGATGCACACCGGCGGCTTCCGCGCCGACCTCTTTCATCGCCTGTGCGTGCTGCGCGTGGACGAGCCGCCGCTGCGCGCGCGCGGCAAGGACATCGAGATCCTCGCGCATCACATCCTGCACAAGTTCAAGATGGACAGCGCGCGCAAGATCCGCGGCTTTGCGCCCGACGCGATCGAGGCGATGTACAACTACAACTGGCCGGGCAACGTGCGCGAGCTGATCAACCGCGTGCGGCGCGCGATCGTGATGGCCGAGAGCAAGCTGATCACCGCTGACGATCTCGACCTCGCCAACTTCACCGCGCAGCAGACCGTGACGCTTGCGCAGGCGCGCGAATCGGCGGAGAAGCGGGCGATCGAGGCCGCGCTCCTGCGTCATCGCCACCGTCTTGCGGAAGCGGCCGCGGACCTCGGCATCTCGCGCGTGACGCTGTACCGGCTGATGGGCGCGCATGGCCTGCGCGACGAAAAAACGATCTTTGGCGGCGAGGCCGAAAACGAGCCATAGGGTCCGAGGCAAGCGCCCACGAGAAGCAAGGCGGCGCTCGGGTAAAATCGGGGCGATGTTCCCAACCCTCTGCTCCATTCGATGACAACCCTCACGGTAATCGTCGCGCGCGCCCGCAACGGCGTGATCGGCCGCGACAACGAACTGCCCTGGCGGCTGCCCGAAGACCTCGCCTTCTTCAAACGGACCACGATGGGCGCGCCCATCGTCATGGGCCGCAAGACGCACGAATCGATCGGCCGCGCGCTGCCCGGACGGCGCAACATCGTCGTCACGCGCGACGGCTCGAAGCGCTTTCCCGGCTGCGACACGGTCACGAGCCTCGAAGCGGCGCTCGCGCTCGCGGCGCAGGACGAGGCGCCCGAGGCCTTTCTGATCGGCGGCGCGCAGCTTTACGCAGACGGGCTCGCGCTGGCCCACAAGCTCGTGGTCACCGAAATCGCCGCCGATTTCAAGGGCGATGCGAGTTTCCCGGCACCTGATCCCGCGCTGTGGCGCGAAACGTCGCGCGAGACGCTGCACGCCAATCCGCCCAACGACTTCGACTTCGCGTTCGTGACTTACGAGCGCCGCGACTGAAGCACGCCTCGTAAGCACACGCGACGCAAAAACAAAAACGGCACGCTAATGAAAGCGTGCCGTTTGCGTTGATTCAGGCCAAATTCAGGCCAAATTCAGGCCGATAGCCGCGTTACTGCCCCGCGACCGTCATCCGCTCGATCAGCACCGAACCGGTCTGCCGGGTGCCGCGCGCGAGCGTATCCGCGCCCACGGCGACGATATGGTGGAACATCTCCTGCAGCGTCGAGGCCACAGTGATCTCTTCGACGGGATACTGGATCTTGCCGTTCTCGACCCAGAAGCCCGACGCGCCGCGCGAATAGTCGCCCGTCACGAAGTTCACGCCCTGCCCCATGAGTTCCGTGAGCAGCAGACCGGTGCCGAGCTTCCTGAGCATTGCTTCGAAGTCGTCGCCGGGCTCGGTGAGCGAGCTCTTCAACTGCAGGTTGTGCGAGCCGCCCGCGTTGCCGGTGGTCTGCATGCCGAGCTTGCGCGCCGAATACGACGACAGGAAATAGCCCTGCACGATGCCGTCCTTCACGACTTCGCGGCGATGCGTGCGCACGCCCTCTTCGTCGAACGGTGCGCTGCCCGCTGCGCGCGCCACGTGCGGATCCTCGACGATCTGGATATGCGGCGCGAACACCTGCGTGCCGAGGCTGTCGACGAGGAACGACGTCTTGCGATAGAGCGCGCCGCCGCTCGTCGCCTGCACGAATGCGCCGAGCAGCCCGGCCGCGAGCGGCGCCTCGAACAGCACCGGCACCTTGCGCGTATCGAGGCCGCGCGCGTTCAGGCGCGACAGCGCGCGCTCGGCGGCGTAGCGGCCGACCGCTTCAGGCGAAGCCAGTTCGCTTGCGCTGCGCCGCGACGTGTACCAGTCGTCGCGCTGCATCTGGCGGCCTTCGCCCGCGATCGGCGCGCACGACACGTAGTGGCGCGAATAGGGGTAGCCGTGCAGGAAGCCGCCCGTCGTGCCGAGCACGAACTGCGAGTGCTGCGCGGAAACGCTCGCGCCTTCCGAGTTCTTCACGCGAGGATCCGTGGCGAACGCGGCGTCTTCGGCGCGGCGTGCGATCTCGACGGCTTCCTCCGCCGAAAGATTCCACGGGTGATAGAGATCGAGATCGCGCGGCGAGGTTTCGAGCAGATCGCGCTCGGCGAGACCCGCGCAGTCGTCGTCGGCGGTGAAGCGCGCGATGTTGTACGCGGCGGCGACCGTGTCCTTGAGCGCCTGCGGCGAGAAGTCCGAGGTGCTCGCATTGCCGCGCTTGTTGCCGATATAGACGGTCACGCCGACCATCTTGTCGCGGTTGTGCTCGATGGTCTCGACTTCACCGCGCCGCACGGAGACGGACAGCCCGTCGCCTTCGGAGATTTCCGTCGCCGCGTCGCTCGCACCGAGCGCCTTCGCGTGACGAAGGATGTCCGACGCGATCTCCTTCAGTTCGTCCTGGGTGTGCGGGAAAAAGCGCTGCCGGGCTTCGATGTCTGCTGCCATTGTCGTTACTGTCCGGTTCTGGGCCCATGAATGACCGGGGCCCGCTGGTGTGGTGTGTCGGATGATTCGGCGCCCTTGGCGCATCCCGGGATCATAGCAAGGTATCCGGTTCTCCACCGCAGTCGGGCAGCGGCGAAAACGCGCCGCGGCTTCGGGGCGCGGCGCGTTGCGCGATCGTTCCGGGCTGCGCGCGGCAGTATCGAGCGGCATCGGGCGGCATCGGGCGGCGAAATCGAGCGGCGAAATCGGGCGGTCGCGTGCGGGGCTTGCGCGCGCGGCCGGGCCGTCCCGGCACGCTACAATACCGCCCATGAAACGCAAAACCCGCATTCAACCGATGAACGACGCCGCCGCCGAGGTCGACGACAACGGCTACGACCGCCCGAGCAAGTCGCAGATCAAGCGCGAGATGGAAGCGCTCCAGGAACTGGGCGCGGCGCTCGTCGAGCTGCCGAAAGACGCCCTCAAGCGCATGCCGATGACCGAAGATCTCGCGGACGCCGTCCACGAGGCGCGCCGCATTACCGATCACGAAGGCAAGCGCCGCCAGCTCCAGTACGTGGGCCGCATGATGCGCGGCCTGACCGAAGCCGAAACGGCTGCGCTGCGCACCGCGCTCGACGAGCACCGCGGCGTGAACAAGGCCGCCACGGCGCGCCTGCACTGGATCGAGCGCACGCGCGAGAAACTGCTCGCCGACGACGCCGCGCTCACCGACTTCATCCGCCAGCATCCCGTCGCCGATCCGCAGGAGGGCCGCACGCTGATCCGCAACGTGCGCCGCGAGCAGCAGCAAGGCCGCCCGCCGAAGTACTTCCGCGAACTGTTCCAGTGGATCAAGACGGCGAGCGGCGCGGCGGAAGGCGACGAGGAAGACCACGACGCACAAGAGGAAGCCGGCGATGACGAAGCCTGAGCGCAACCATCCGGACGAACTGGTGATCGGCCTCGTATCGGTCAGCGACCGCGCGAGCGCGGGCGTCTACGAGGACAAGGGCATTCCGTCGCTGATGGAATGGCTCGGCGCGGTGCTGAAGTCGCCCTGGCGAGCCGAAACGCGTCTGATCCAGGACGACGCCGCAACGATCTCTGCAACGCTCGCGGCGCTCGTGGACGGCCTGGGCTGCGACCTCGTCCTGACGACGGGCGGCACCGGCCCGGCGCGCCGCGACGTGACGCCCGAGGCGACGCTCGCGGTCGCGACGAAGGAAATGCCGGGATTCGGCGAGCAGATGCGCCAGATCAGCCTGAATTTCGTGCCGACGGCGATCCTGTCACGCCAGGTGGCCGTGATCCGCGAAACCGAAGACCACGCGGCGCTGATCATCAACCTGCCGGGTCAGCCGAAGTCGATCAAGGAAACGCTGGAAGGTCTGCGCGACGAAACCGGCGCGGTGAAAGTGCCGGGCATCTTCGCGGCGGTGCCGTACTGCATCGACCTGATCGGCGGCCCGTATATCGAAACCGATCCGAACGTCGTCGCGGCGTTCCGCCCGAAGAGCGCGCAGCGCGCCCCGCGCGCGTAACTTGCCCTGCGTACAAAACGGGCGTGCGGTACGTGAATGACGCTCGACTGCCGTGCGCCGGGCGAGCCCGGCGCGGCGCGCTCACTTCGCTGCGCCGCCCGCCGGTACGCCTTCCGGGGCCACGCCTGACGCAGCCGGCACGAGGAAATGCTCACGGTAGTACTTGAGTTCGTCGATCGACTCGTGAATGTCGGCGAGCGCCGTATGCATCGCACGCTTCTGGAAGCCCTTGTAGATCGCGGGCTGCCAGCGGCGGCACAGCTCCTTGAGTGTGCTCACGTCGAGATTGCGGTAGTGGAAGAAACGTTCGAGCGTCGGCATCCAGCGCGCCATGAAGCGGCGATCCTGACAGATCGAGTTGCCGCACATCGGCGACTTGCCCGGCGGCACGTATTGCGACAGGAACGCGAGAATCTGCTCGGTAGCGCTCTCCTCGGTCACCGTCGAGGCGCGCACGCGCTCGATCAGGCCCGAGCGGCCGTGCGTATTGCGGTTCCACTCGTCCATGCGGTCGAGATCGGCCGGAGTCTGATGGATCGCCAGCACCGGGCCTTCCACCACCTTGTCGAGCGTCGAATTCGTCACCACCACCGCAATTTCGATGATCCGGTCGTTGTCGGGATCGAGTCCCGTCATCTCCATGTCGAGCCAGATCAGGTTCATGTCGGTGCGTTCGATGAGTGTTGCCTGGCCGTTCGACGTGGCGGAATTTGTATCTGTCATGATTTGCAACCCGGATCGGTGAGGACGCGGCTGCGCGCTGTCGACGCGCGGAATGCGTGGCGCAGCCGGCTAGAACATATAATTGTCGCATAGATACCACGGATCCCCCGGATGCCCAATATGTCTCCTGCGCTGGTCTTTAGTGCCCTCTTCGTGATCGCGGTCGTTGCCATGGTCGCGACCAAACTCTGGCTCGCTTCGCGCCAGGTGCGCTTCGTCGCCGCACATCGCGGCGCGGTGCCTGTGCAGTTCTCGGCCACGATCCCGCTCTCCGCCCATCAGCGCGCCGCCGATTACACGATCACGCGCACGCGGCTCGGCGTGCTCGAAATCCTGCTCTCCGCCGTGGTGCTGATCGTGCTGACGCTGCTCGGCGGCGTGCAGGCGCTCGATCTCGGCATTTCGGGCTGGCTCGGCCGCAGCTATGCCGGGCAGATGGCGCTCGTCGCGGCGGTGCTCGCCGTCAGCGGCATCGTGGAACTGCCGCTCGACTATTACCGGCAGTTCGTGATCGAAGAGCGCTTCGGCTTTAACCGCATGACGAAGCGCATGTTCTTCGTCGACCGCATCAAGGGTCTCCTGATCGGCGCGGTCTTCGGCATTCCGCTTCTGTTCGTCGTGCTGTGGCTCATGCAGCAGGCGGGCAGCCTCTGGTGGCTGTGGACGTGGGCCGTCTGGGTCGCGTTCCAGATGCTCGTGCTCGTGCTCTATCCGAGCTTGATAGCGCCGCTCTTCAACAAGTTCGAACCGCTCAAGGACGAAGCACTGCGCGCGCGCATCGAAGCGCTGATGCAGCGCTGCGGCTTCGCCGCCAAGGGTCTCTTCGTGATGGACGGCAGCCGCCGTTCGGCGCACGGCAACGCCTACTTCACGGGCTTCGGCGCGGCCAAGCGCATCGTGTTCTTCGACACGCTGCTCGACCGCCTGTCCGGCAGCGAAATCGAGGCCGTGCTCGCGCACGAACTCGGCCACTTCAAGCGCCGCCACGTCGTCAAGCGCATGGCCGTGACGTTTGCGATCAGCCTCGGGCTGCTCGCGCTGCTCGGGTGGCTGTCGCAGCGCGTGTGGTTCTACGAAGGGCTTGGCGTGCGGCCGTCGCTGCTCGGCGGCAACGAAGGGCTTGCGCTCGTGCTGTTCTTCCTCGCCGTGCCGGTGTTCCTGTTCTTCGTGACGCCGCTCGGCAGCCTCAGCTCGCGCAAGCACGAATTCGAAGCCGATGCCTTCGCCGCGACGCAGATCGACGCCCAGCACCTCGTCAACGCGCTCGTGAAGCTGTACGAGGACAACGCATCGACGCTGACGCCCGATCCCGTCTACACCGCGTTCTACTACTCGCACCCGCCCGCCTCGCAGCGGATCGACCGGCTGCTCGCACACGCATGAACCGGCGCGTCTCGAAGGGCAGCGCAGGCAGCACCGGTAGCACGAAAGGCGCGGCCGACGGCACGCTGCACGGGCTCGTGATCGCCGCGCACGGCCGCCACTATCTCGTCGCGCCCGAAGACGGCGGCGCGCCGCTCCAGTGCTTCCCGCGCGGCAAAAAGAGCGAGGTGGCCGTGGGCGACCGCGTCGAGTACCAGTCGACCTCGGCCGACCAGGGCGTAATCGTCGCGATCGGCGCGCGGCGCAACCTGCTCTATCGCTCCGACCAGTACAAGTCGAAGCTCTTTGCCGCGAACCTCGACCAGTTGCTGATCGTGCTCGCCACGGAGCCGCACTTCAGCGAGGATCTGCTGGGCCGCGCGCTCGTGGCCGCCGAAGCCAACGACCTCAAGCCGCTGATCGTGCTGAACAAGATCGACGTGGAAGCCGCGCTGCCGCTTGCGCGCGCGCGGCTCGAACGCTATCGGGCGCTCGGCTACACGGTGCTCGAAGTCTCCGTGAAAGGCCGGCCGGAAGCGGCGCGCGCGACGCTCGCCGAGCATCTGCACGGCCACGCGACGATCCTGCTCGGACAGTCGGGCATGGGCAAGTCGACGCTCGTGAACCTGCTGATCCCCGACGCCGAGGCGGCTACGCGCGAGATTTCGACGGCGCTCAACAGCGGCCGTCACACGACGACGTTCACGCGCCTCTACAAGCTGCCGGACGACGGAACGGCTGGCGACGGCGCGCTGATCGATTCGCCGGGGTTCCAGGAGTTCGGCCTCTACCACCTGACCGAAGGCCGGCTCGAGCGCGCATTCCCCGAGTTCAGACCGTTGCTCGCGCACTGCCGCTTCTACAACTGCCATCATCTGCACGAGCCGGGCTGTGCGGTGCTCGAAGCCGTCGAGGACGGCAGCGTCGCGCCGGAGCGCCAGGCGCTCTACGCGCAGCTCATGCACGAGATCAGCCAGATCGTGCGCTGAGCGGACCAATACCATGCTCAAGCTCGTAAGCGCCCCGAACCTGCTGATCGCCCAGCACTGGATGAACATCCTGGAAACGGCGGGCGTGCCGTGCGAGCTGCACAACCGCTACCTGAGCGGCGCGATGGGCGAGATTCCCGCCGAGCAATGCGCGCCGGAAATCTGGCTCGTCGACGAACGCGACGAGACGCTCGCGCTTCGCCTCATCGACGAAGCGAAGAGCGGGCCGCCCGCCGGCGCGCCTTCCTGGCGTTGCCCGCGCTGCGGCGAAACGCTGGAGGCTCAGTTCACGGTCTGCTGGCAGTGCGGGCGGGAGCGCGACGTGCGCGACGAATGACGGCACAGGTTCACAGCGCAGAATCACGGCACATCATGCAAACGGCCCGCTCGAAGCGGGCCGTTTGCATGTAAGCGTCAGAAAGCGCCGAAGCTCAGAACCACATGGCGATCGTGAGCATGAGCAGCAGGATCATCCACAGAATCACGGCGCGCCACACGAGGCCGACAGCCGACTGGAGCGTGCGCGGCGTGCAGTCGTCGCCGACCGTGTACGGACCGCCCTCGCCCGGCGTGGCGAGCTCATCGAGGCTGGACGGCTCGGCAAGCGGCCCCGACAGGCGCGCACCCAGCGCACCGCTGCCCGCCGCGAGCAGCACGCCTTCGTTGGTGTCGGGCCACTGGTTCGCGTGATTGCGCCAGGCGTAGATCGCATCTTCGAAATTACCGACGATCGCAAAGCCGAGCGACGTGAGGCGCGCAGGCACCCAGTCGATCACGAAGAACAGCTGCTGCGCGACCTTCGAGAACGGCTCGCTGCGCTCGCCGGTGGGGCGCGACCACTCGCGCGCGAGATATTCGGCGATGCGGTACAGCACGGCGCCAGCCGGGCCGAACGGCACGAGAAACCAGAAAAACACGCCGAAGACGTGCCGGTGCGACGCCACCACCGCGCGGATCAGCGTGTGGCGCACGATCTCGCTCGCGGGCATGTCGACGGTGTCCATGCCCGTCCACTCCTGCAGCACTTCGCGGGCGTGCGGCAGGTCGTCGTTGTTGAGCGCGAGGTGAATGTCGGTGAAATAGTGGCTGAACTGCCGGAAACCGAGCGTGAGGTACACCACCACCACGTTCCACAGGAACGCCAGCACGAAGCTGATGTGATAGAGCACGTAGTAGACGAGCGCCGTGACGAGCGTCCACGGCAGCACGACGACGAGCCACGCGATCAGACCGTGCTTCGGCTTGCCGGCGTCGAAGCCGTGCGCCGCCCATTCCGCATTGAGGCGCACGAGACCCATGATGGGGTTGTTCGGCGAAAGCGCCCGCATCTGTTCGATGACGAGAGCGAGCAATACGGAGAAGAAGGTCATGCGACGCGCCGTGCGATTCGTGGTTGTAAAGTTGGTTGTAACAATATCACAGGGCCAGATGTGCCTGAGCGGGGGAGGCAAACCTACAACACTACGGCGCACATGCGCTGTGGTGTTTGCGCGCACCGCACTGCGTCAGGCCAGCAGAAAGCGGTAGAAGTTGCGCAGCATGCCCGCCGTCGCACCCCAGATAAAATGCGGCGCGAGTATACCGCCTGCATCCGCGCCGGAATACGGCATGGCGAAGAAACGGCGCTCGCCGCCCGCCCAGCGCAGCAAGCGTACCTGGTGATGCGCGGGATCCATGAGGAAGCTGAGCGGCACTTCGAAGATCTCCGCCACTTCGAGCGCATCGGCGGCGAGACTGAACGGCTCGTGCACGAGGCCGACCACGGGCGTCACGCGAAAACCCGTGCCGGTCAGATAGTCGGGCAGCGCGCCGAGCACTTCGACACGCGCCGGGTCGAGATTCACTTCCTCATGCGCCTCGCGCAGCGCGGCGGCAACCGGGGTGGGATCGGCGGGTTCGAGACTGCCGCCCGGAAAGCTCACCTGGCCGGCATGGTTGCTCAGATGATCGGCGCGCTGCGTGAGCAGCACCGTCACGCCCGATGCGCGCATCGCGAGCGGCATCAGCACCGCAGCCCGGCGCGGATCGCGCACGTCGAACAGCGCGGCTTCCTGCGGCTCGGGATCCCACGGCAGGCTCTGTTCGAAGCGCGCGCGCAATCCCTGTGGCGTGAGCCGATCGGCGGCCACGAGCGGCAGCCTGGCGCCGGTGGATTCGATCGGCAAGCTTTCAGGTTCAAAAACGGGGCGAATCAACGGTTCTCTCGAAATACACGCACTCCAAGTGCGAATGATCCGCACTTCCCTGCCGCTGGCGGCCATTGGCGGCCGTCGGCAAGGTGGCGGAGCGAACTGTCCTGCACGGCAAACATTTTGCGTCGAAAATAAAAAAAGCACCCCGAAGGGTGCTTTTTCTTACAGCTTTTACGCCTGCTCGCCCGGAGCGGCTGCGCGGTCTTTCGACACCAGCTTTTCCTTGATGCGAGCCTTCTTGCCCGACAGGTTGCGCAGGTAGTAGAGCTTCGCACGACGCACGTCGCCGCGACGCTTCACCACGATGCTGGCCAGCAGCGGCGAGTACGTCTGGAACGTACGCTCGACGCCTTCGCCCGACGAGATCTTGCGCACGATGAACGACGAGTTCAGGCCGCGGTTACGCTTCGCGATCACGACGCCTTCGTATGCCTGAACGCGCTTGCGGTTACCTTCAACCACGTTCACGTTGACGATCACCGTATCGCCGGGGGCGAATTCGGGGATGGTCTTCTCGCCCAGCACGCGCTGGATTTCTTCCTGTTCGAGTTTTTCAATCAGGTTCATGGATACACTCCAAAAGCCATCGTGTCGGCGTTCGCACCTGTGCCGGATTCCGGCAGCCACGGCCCCGATAGAGGATGGGTTCACAACTGGCGCCGTTCACGCATGAAGCGGCGCCGCCTATGCGCCTCGCGGCGCGCCCGTCCGAAGCCTTACGCTCCGCCCGGACCTTTCGCGAGACTAGCAAGCCATGCCTCGTCGGCACGGCTGAGCATCTTGTTCTTTCTGGCCCGCGCGATCAGATCGGGCCGCTTGTTCCACGTATTGCGCAGCGCCTCGCGGCGGCGCCACTGCTCGATTTCCGCATGATGGCCGCCGAGCAGCACATCGGGCACGCGCACGCCGTCGTATTCCTCGGGGCGCGTGTAATGCGGACAGTCGAGCAGACCGTCGACAAAGCTGTCCTGCACCGCCGACTGCGCATCGTTGAGCACACCCGGCAACTGCCGTACCACGGCATCCATCAGCGCCATCGCGGGCAATTCGCCGCCCGACAGCACGAAGTCGCCGAGACTCACTTCCTCGTCGACGCAACGGTCGACCAGACGCTGGTCGATCGCTTCGTAACGGCCGCACAGCAGCACGAGACCGGGTTCGGCAGCGAACTCCATCACACGCTCGTGCGTGAGGCGCGCGCCCTGCGGCGACATCAGCAGCACGCGCGGCGCGGGCAAGCCCGCCTGTGCCTGCGCAGCTTTCGCCGCGCCGATCGCCTCTTCCAGCGGCTTCGCCAGCATCACCATGCCGGGGCCGCCGCCGTACGGACGATCGTCGATCGTGCGGTAGTTATCGGTCGTGAAATCGCGCGGATTCCACGTGCGCAGACCATAACGCGCCTGCTTCGCCGCCCGGCTGGTGATGCCCCAGTCGGTCAGCGCGCGGAACATCTCGGGAAAGAGCGTCACGACATCGAACTGCATCGCCCTCTCCAATCAGCGAAATGTGTACAAAGCAGTGAACAAAAGCAACGGCGCGGGCCCGGTTGCGCAATCAGTAATCGGCTTCCCAGTCGACGACGATGCGCTTCGCCGTCAGGTCCACCGTCTTGACATACGCGCCGACAAACGGAATCAGCCGCTCGCCGGTGGCCGGTTTGCCGTCCTTGCCCGTCGACGGATACTCGATGCGCAACACCGAATGCGCACCGTTGTCGATCAGGTCGGCGACCTTGCCGAGTTCGACGCCCGCCTCGTTGGCGACATCAAGACCCATCAGGTCGACCCAGTAATACTCGTCGGCTGCGGGAGCGGGGAATTCGGCGCGGCTCACGTAGATGCGCGAACCGCGCAGCAGCATCGCGGCGTCGCGGTCGGCCACACCGGCCAGTTGCCCGACGACGCTGTCGCCGTGCACTTTCGCGGCAACCCGCGCCGACGACTGCCGCTCGCGGCCCTTGACGAGCCACCAGCGCTTCGCCGAGAGCAACGCGCCGCCGCCCTGCGCGTGCGGCGCGACTTTCACCCAGCCCTTCAGGCCGTAAGCATCGACCACGGCGCCCACTTCGAGCGCGTCCGCCGGAAAGCTCGCCCCGGTTTCAGGGCGAAGACCTTCAGTCACCGCTGCTGCAGCTTTGCCGCTCGCGCCTGCAGCACCTTCGCGCACAGGCTTGCGCACGAACGCACCGAAGGACGGCGCAGCGCGGCGTCCTGCTTCATCGGCTGCGCTCTTGCGCGGCTTTTCGCGCGCGTTGTCAGGTGATTTATCAGCGGCTGGTGCGTCCGCTTTTGCGTCGTCATGCATCGGCGAACCTCACAACCCACTCACTTGGCAAAGCCTGCGGCAACAGCCGCTTTGCTTTAAAACCCGCCCTAAAACCCGCTCTAAAACCACAACACGCACGCGCGGCTCATGCTGCGCGTGCGTGCGTAAAACCAGTCGGCAAAAAGACACGAACGCTGCTTACTTAAGCAGCAACCGTTGCCTTTTGCGATTCCTTCACGAGACGCTCGACGGCCGGCGACAGCTGTGCGCCCACGCCTTGCCAGTACGTCACGCGGTCTTGCGCGATGCGAAGCGTTTCACCCTTGGTCGCGACCGGGTTGTAGAAGCCCACGCGCTCGATGAAACGGCCGTCGCGGCGATTGCGCGAGTCGGTTGCGACGATGTTGTAGAAAGGGCGCTTCTTCGAGCCGCCGCGTGCCAGACGGATGATGACCATACTAGAATCCTTGAAAACCGGGGTTCGGAACCACTGAAACCGGCGATTATATCCCGAAACCGAAGCCATAACAAACACTTAACTGTGAAAACCGAGCGGGAGCGTGCGATGAACGGCAGTCGACCACGGACGGATGGCCACCGCGAGCGGGCTCTCACGGCGCTGCTGCGGCGCGTTGTGCGCTTCGGGCCGGTTGTGCGAGTTGTTGTGCGACGGCGGCGCGATGCCGGAACGCTGCGGGATGATCGTTCCCCGGTTCGCTCCCCGTCTGCTGAACAAGCCGGTCGGGGCCGCGCGGCCCTGCGCAAGACAGAAGACGCCATTCTGACACGCCGCGCGCACGCCGCTGCGCTTTTTCCGGCCCTGGCAGCCCTCCTCGCCCTGACGGCGCCGCTCGCACACGCGGCGCTGCCGATCGAGCGTATCGTGCTGCCGCCGGGCTTTCGCATCGAAGTGCTCACCGACGACGTCCCCACAGCCCGCGAAATGACGCTGTCGCCCAACGGCATCCTCTATGTCGGCAGCCTGGACGGCCACGTCTACGCCCTCGAACTGCGCGACGGCAAGCTCGTGCGGCGTCATGTGATCGCGTCGGAGCTGCCAATGCCGGTCGGCGTGGCATGGCGCGACGGTTCGCTCTATGTTTCCGCCGTTTCGTCGATCCTGCGTCTCGACGCAATCGACACCCATCTCGACGATCCGCCGAAACCCGTCGTCGTGACGAACACCCTGCCTGCAGCGCGCCACCACGGCTGGAAATTCATCGCGTTCGGGCCGGACGGCAAGCTCTACGTGCCGCAAGGCGCGCCGTGCAACGTCTGCCTCCCCGCGAACGATCCGCAGCGTACGCGTTACGCGATGATCGGCCGCATGGATCCGGACGGCAGCCACTACGAGACGATTGCACGCGGCGTACGCAACTCGGTCGGCTTCGCGTGGCATCCGCAGACGCACGAACTGTGGTTCACCGACAACGGCCGCGATCGGATGGGCGACGACATCCCCGACGACAAGCTCAACCGCCTCGCACGCAGCGGGCTCGATTTCGGCTTCCCCTACTGCCACGGCGGCAATATCGCCGATCCCGAGTTCGGGGCGGGTCATCCGTGCAGCGGCTTCACGCCGCCGGTCGCGAAGCTCGGCGCGCACGTGGCGTCGCTCGGCATGCGCTTCTATACCGGCACGATGTTCCCGCCCGATTATCGCGACAGCATCTTCATCGCCGAACACGGCTCGTGGAACCGCAGCAAGAAAGTCGGTTATCGCGTCGTACGGATCACGGCGAACGCCGACGGTACGAACGCACGCGAGCAAGTGTTCGCACAAGGCTGGCTCAACGCCGACGAAAGCGAATGGGGGCGGCCCGCCGACGTACTGCCGCTGCCCGACGGCTCGCTCCTCATCAGCGACGACTACGCGGGCGCGATCTATCGCGTGACCTATACGCAGCCGTAAGCAGACGACAGCAGCACGCCAGGCACGGCCTCGCCGCAGGTTGCGCGCACGGTCACGGGTGCGACGTACAATCCCCAATTGTCTGCGCCGCCCACAACGCCAACGACTCCGCCCGCCCATGTCCAACGAAAACACTCCCGCACGCTTTCGCTCCAGGACGCTCACCACCGCGCTCGCGTGCTTCCTCGGCAGCTTCGGCGCACACCGCTTCTATCTCTACGGCCCGCGCGACGTCTGGGGCTGGGCGCATGTCATCGGCACGCTGATCGGCATCCCCGGCGTCCTGCTGCTCGCCGCCACCGCACGCGGCTCGATTCCCGGCTGGGCGCTCGCCGTGATCGGCGCGGTTTCCGTGCTCTCGGCATTTCTGGCCGCCATCGTCTATGGCCTGCGCCCCGATGAGAAATGGGACGCGCAATTCAATGCGCAGACCGGCCGCAAAAGCCGCTCGGGCTGGACCGTCGTTTTAATCGTGATCTTTTCGCTCCTGATCGGCGCGTTCCTGCTGATGACGGGCCTCGCCCTCTCATTCCAGACCTATTTCGAATCGCAGGTCGAAGCCGCCAAGGCGATCTCGCAGTAACGCACGCCAACGCCCGCCGACACGCAGACACGCAGACACGCAGACACGCAGACACACACGCTAGAACAGATCGAGCTGCGGCTTCTCGCACGCAGACTTCGCGCCGACGAATGCCGACATATCGAGGATGCCGTGTTGCCGCTCGTTCAGCCCGAGTCGCTTCACGGCCTGGCGAAAGCGCTGCTTGAGCAGATCGGACCAGAGCCCGGCGCCCTTCATGCGTTGCGAGAACGACGCGTCGTAGTCCTTGCCGCCGCGCATGTCGCGCACGCGGTTCATCACGCGCCCGGCGCGCTGCGGAAAGTGCGCGGCAAGCCATTGCTGGAACAGCGGCGCAACTTCCCACGGCAGACGCAGCACGATATAGCTCGCGCTCGTCGCGCCCGCCTCGGCGCAGGCTTCGAGCACCCGTTCCATATCGGGCTCGGTGACGAACGGAATCACCGGCGCGATGCTCACGCCGACCGGAATGCCCGCCTCGGCCAGCGTACGGATCGTGCGCAGACGCCGCGCGGGCGCTGCGGCACGCGGCTCCAGCGTGCGGGCGATCTCCGAGTCGAGCGTCGTGATCGTGATCGCCGCCATGAATTGCCGCCGCTGCGCCATCGGCGCGAGCAGGTCGAGATCGCGCTCGATCAGCGACGATTTCGTGATCGCCGCGAACGGATGCTGCCGTTCGGCCAGCACCTCGATCACGCCGCGCGTGATGCGCAAGTCGCGCTCGACGGGCTGCCACGCGTCGGTATTGACGCCGAGCGCGATGGGTTCGGGTTCGTAGGACGGCTTCGATAGCTCGCGCACGAGCAGTTCGCTCGCGTTGACCTTCGCGTAGAGGCGGCTTTCGAAGTCGAGCCCCGGCGACAGCCCCAGATAGCTGTGCGTGGGCCGCGCAAAGCAGTAGATGCAGCCGTGCTCGCAGCCGCGATAGGGATTGAGCGATACGTTGAACGGAAGATCCGGCGACTGGTTGCGCGTGAGGATGGTTTTCGCCCGCTCCTCGAAGACTTGCGTAAAGAGCGCGGGCGCGCCGTCATGCGGGCCGTCGGAAGGTTGCAGCCAGCCGTCGTCGAACGCCTCGCGCTGATCCGCTTCGTAGCGCCCCTGGAGGTTCGTGACCGCGCCGCGCCCCTTCCTCGGCGCGGGCGGCGCGACGGGTTGCCATGCGTCGGGATCGTCGCGGCGATCGTGGTCGGGAATATTCACGGGGAAAATTCGAAACGAAAAAAAGCGGCCATGTACTGTACAAATATACAGTACATGGCCGCTTTGTCGAGCCCGAAAAAGAGGGCATTTCCCGTCCCGAAACCCGGAGCGCCGGAGCCGCCGGAGCGTCTTTACTCGGGAACGGCGATCATCAGCGTCTCCTTGACCTCTTCCATCACGACGTAGCTCTTCGACTGCACGGCGCCGGGCAACTGCAACAGGATGTCGCCGAGCAGCTTGCGGTAGTCGGCCATCTCGCCGATGCGCGCCTTGATCAGATAGTCGAAGTCGCCCGAGACCAGATGGCATTCGAGCACCTCGGGGATCTTCTGCACCTCGCGGCGGAATTTCTCGAACATGTTGCCGCTTTTATGGTCGAGCGTGATCTCGACGAACACCAGCAGCGCCGCACCCAGCACCGCCGGATTCACGCGCGCGTAGTAGCCCGTGATGACGCCATCGCGCTCCATGCGCTTGACCCGTTCGATGCAGGGCGTAACCGAGAGTCCGACCTGCTCGGCGAGGTCCTTCATGGCCATACGGCCGTCCTCCTGGAGCAGCTTGAGGATGCGGTGATCGAGCCGGTCGAGCGCACGGACCGGTTGGCGCTGCGTTCTCATGTTTTTTTCCTGAATATCTCAAAAATACAATAACAAAATCTAGACATCCAACAATAACATAGCTGTTATTACTAGCCACTCCGTTCAAACCGTATTTTTTCCTGTTTCCCGCATCCTGCGGGCCTCCAGGGCGGTGACGGACCTGCGCGGGCGCACAGACGGCGTGGCATCAACAATCGAATCGGAGCAGCTATGCGAGTTGTCGTCTTGGGCAGTGGTGTGGTCGGCGTGACCAGTGCGTGGTATCTCGCGCGTGCGGGCCACGAGGTCACCGTCATCGACCGCGAAGAGGGCCCCGCACTCGACACCAGCTTCGCCAACGCGGGCCAGATCTCGCCGGGCTATGCCGCGCCGTGGGCCGCGCCGGGTATTCCGCTCAAGGCGGTCAAGTGGATGTTCCAGGAGCATGCGCCGCTCGCCATTCGCCTCGACGGCACGAAATTCCAGCTTCAGTGGATGTGGCAGATGCTGATGAACTGCTCGGCCGAGCGCTATGCGCTCAACAAGGGCCGCATGGTTCGCCTCGCCGAATACAGCCGCGACTGCCTGCAGGCGCTGCGCGCCGACACCGGCATCCAGTACGAAGGCCGCACGGGCGGCACGCTCCAGGTGTTTCGCACGCAGCAGCAATTCGACGGCGCGGCGAAGGACATCGCCGTCCTCAAGGAAGCGAACGTCCCCTACGAGCTGCTCACGGCCGGCGAACTCCAGCGCGCCGAACCGGCGCTCGGCGCGGTGTCGCACAAGCTGACGGGCGGCCTGCGCCTGCCCGGCGACGAAACCGGCGACTGCCAGATGTTCACGACGAAGCTCGCCGCGATGGCCGAGAAACTCGGCGTGAAATTCCGCTACAACACGCCGATCGACGGTCTCGCCGTCACGGGCGACCGCATCGCGGGCGTGCAGTGCGGCAACGAACTCGTGCGCGCGGACGCCTATGTGGTCGCGCTCGGCTCGTACTCGACGAAGATGCTCGCGAACCTCGTGAAGATCCCCGTCTATCCGCTCAAGGGCTACTCGATCACCACGCCGATCGTCAACGCCGACAAGGCGCCGGTATCGACCGTGCTCGACGAAACCTACAAGATTGCGATCACGCGTTTCGACGACCGCATCCGCGTGGGCGGCATGGCCGAGATCGTCGGCTTCGACAAGACGCTGCGCGAAAAGCGCCGCGCCACGCTCGAAATGTGCGTGAACGACCTGTTCCCGGGCGGCGGCGACACGACCGAAGCCACCTTCTGGACCGGCCTGCGCCCGATGACGCCGGACGGCACGCCGGTGGTGGGCCGCACGCCGCTGTCGAACCTGTTCCTGAACACGGGCCACGGCACGCTCGGCTGGACGATGTCGTGCGGTTCGGGCCAGCTGCTCTCCGATCTCATCTCGGGCAAGCAGCCGGCGATCCGCGCCGACGACCTCTCCGTGCATCGCTACCTCGGCGACACGCAAGGCTCGGGCCGCCCCGCTTACGCATAACCTGCTCATCACGTAGCAGCCGCTCCACGGCACGTATAAAACCGGCGCCCTTCGCAAGAAGTGGCGCCGGTTTTCATTGCGGCGTCTGTCGCGACGCGCATCGCGCTCAGAACTGATCCGCCGACAGCGCCAGCACGCCCTCGTCGCCCTTCGCGCTGACGATTGCCGTTTCGAGCGCCACGGCCTGCGGCAGCACATGCTCGGCATAGAACTGCGCGGTCGCGATCTTCGCGCCATGAAACGCGGGATCCGCCGCCTTCAGACGCGCCGATGCGAGCATCGCGCGCGCCATCTGCCAGCCGCCCAGCACGATGCCCGCCAGCAGCAAATACGGCACGCTGCCCGCGAACACCGCGTTCGGATCGCGCTTCGCATTCGCGAGCACGTAGTCCACCACCGACGCCAGCGCCTGTTGCCCCGCCGCGAGATGCTTTTGCATCGACTTGAACGGCGTGCCGTCCTGCTCGCCGAGCGCGGCGACCGTCAGCGCGACGTCGGCAATCAGCGCCCTCGCCGCCGCCCCGCCGTCACGCAGCGTCTTGCGCCCGATGAGGTCGTTGGCCTGGATCGCCGTCGTGCCTTCGTAGATCGGCAGGATGCGCGCATCGCGATAGAACTGCGCGGCGCCCGTTTCCTCGATGAAACCCATGCCGCCGTGCACCTGCACGCCGAGGCTCGCCACCTCCACCGAGAGTTCGGTGCTCCAGCCCTTCACGATCGGCACGAGGTATTCGTAGCGCGCCTCGTGCTGCGCGCGCACGGCGGCATCGGGATGGCCGTGCGCGAGGTCGCTCTGCGCCGCCGCGACGTACGCGAGCGCGCGCGACGCCTCGGTGAGCGCGCGCATCGTCGAGAGCATGCGGCGCACGTCCGGGTGATGGATGATGGTGACGGCCTCTTTCGACGATCCATCGACGGGACGGCTCTGCACGCGCTCCTTCGCGTAGGCGGCGGCCTTCTGGTACGCGCGATCCGACATGGCAACGCCCTGCATGCCCACCGCAAAACGCGCGGCGTTCATCATGATGAACATGTATTCGAGACCGCGATTCTCCTCGCCGATGAGCTGGCCAATCGCGCCGCCGTGATCGCCGAACTGCAGCACGGCCGTGGGACTCGCCTTGATGCCGAGCTTGTGCTCGATCGAGACGCAATGCACGTCGTTGCGCGCACCGAGCGAGCCGTCGTCGTTCACGAGGAACTTCGGCACGATGAAGAGCGAGATGCCCTTGACGCCCGCGGGCGCGTCCGGCGTGCGCGCGAGCACCAGATGGACGATGTTTTCGGCCATGTCGTGCTCGCCCCACGTAATGAAGATCTTCGTGCCGAAGAGTCGATACGTGCCATCGCCCTGCGGCTCGGCGCGCGTGCGCACCGCCGCGAGATCGGAACCGGCCTGCGGCTCCGTGAGATTCATCGTGCCGGTCCAGTCGCCGGAAATCAGGCGCGGCACGTAGCGCTGTTTCTGTTCTTCGGTGCCGGCCGTGAGCAGCGCTTCGATCGCGCCGTCGGTCAGGAGCGGGCACAGTGCGAACGAGAGGTTCGACGCGTTGAGCATCTCGACGCACGGTGTCGCCACCAGCTTCGGCAGCCCCTGGCCTTCGTATTCGTGCGGATGCTTCACGCCCTGCCAGCCGCCCGCGACGAACTGGCGGAACGCGTCGGCGAAGCCCGGCGTCGCGCTCACCTTGCCGTTGTCCCAGCGGCTCGGGTTGCGGTCGCCTTCGACATTCAGCGGCGCGAGCACTTCACCACACAGCTTCGACGACTCTTCGAGCACGGCCCGGACCGTTTCCGGCGTCGCCTCTTCGTAGCCCGGCAGCGCCGCGATTTCGTCAAGGCCCGCCAGGTGCTTCATCACGAACAGCATGTCGCTCGTCGGCGCGTTGTACATGTTGGTCTCCTCTCTCCACTGTTTGCGAACGGCGTAAAAAAAGGGGCGCCGCAGCGCCCCTTCCTGTTATGCCCGATGCCTTGCGCTCAACACACTTTGCACCATTTAGCGCCGACGATCAGCCGAGTTCCTTGACCAGCTCCGGCACGAGCGTGAACAGATCGCCCACAAGGCCGTAATCGGCGACGCTGAAAATCGGCGCTTCTTCGTCCTTGTTGATCGCGACGATGACCTTCGAGTCCTTCATGCCCGCGAGATGCTGGATCGCACCCGAGATGCCCACCGCGATGTACAACTGCGGCGCGACGATCTTGCCGGTCTGGCCGACCTGGTAGTCGTTCGGCACGTAGCCCGCGTCCACCGCCGCGCGCGAGGCGCCGAGCGCTGCATTGAGCTTGTCGGCGAGCGGTTCGAGGATCTTCGTGTAGTTCTCGCCGCTGCCAAGACCGCGGCCGCCCGAGACGATGATGGCCGCGCTCGTGAGTTCCGGACGGTCGAGCTTCGTGACTTCGCGGCTGACGAATTGCGTGAGGCCGCTGTCGGCTGCGGCTTCGAGCTTCTCGACCGCTGCGCTGCCGCCTTCGGCTGCGACCGCATCGAACGCCGTCATGCGAACCGTGATGACCTTGATGGGATCGGCCGACTGAACCGTCGCGATTGCGTTGCCCGCGTAGATCGGACGCTCGAACGTGTCGGCGCTATCGACTGCGGTGATATCGCTGATCTGCGCGACGTCGAGCTTCGCGGCGATGCGCGGCGCGACGTTCTTGCCCGCGGCCGTGGCGGGCGCCAGGATGTGCGAGTAGTTCGTTGCGATAGCAAGCACCGTCGCCTCGACGTTTTCAGCAAGGCCCGCTTCGAGCTGCGGCGCATCGGCCAGCAGCACTTTCGCGACGCCCGCGATCTTTGCAGCGGCTTCCGCTGCGCCCTGCGCGTTGTGACCCGCGACCAGCACGTGCACGTCGCCGCCGATCTTTTGGGCAGCAGCGACCGTGTTCAGCGTTGCGGCCTTCACGGACGCATTGTCATGTTCGGCAATAACCAGAACCGTCATTTCGTAATCTCCTTGAACCCTTACAGCACCTTGGCTTCGGTCTTCAGCTTCTCGACCAGCGTCTTCACGTCCGGCACCTTCACGCCGGCGCTGCGCTTGGGCGGCTCGACCACTTTCAGGGTCTTCAGGCGCGGTGCGACGTCCACGCCGAGGTCTTCCGGCTTGACGGTCTCAAGCGGCTTCTTCTTGGCCTTCATGATGTTCGGCAGCGTGACGTAGCGCGGCTCGTTCAGGCGCAGGTCGGTGGTGATCACCGCCGGGAGCTTCAGCGACAGCGTTTCCGCGCCGCCGTCCACTTCGCGCGACACCGTGGCCTTGCCATCGGCGACAACAACCTTCGAGGCGAACGTCGCCTGCGGCAGGTTCGCGAGCGCGGCGAGCATCTGGCCGGTCTGGTTCGAATCGTCGTCGATGGCCTGCTTGCCGAGGATCACGAGCTGCGGCTGTTCCTTGTCGACCAGCGCCTTCAGGAGCTTCGCCACGGCGAGCGGCTGCAGGTCTTCATTGGATTCGACGAGGATCGCGCGATCCGCGCCAATCGCGAGCGCCGTACGCAGCGTTTCCTGCGCCTGCGCGACGCCGCACGACACGGCGATCACTTCGGTTGCGACACCCGCTTCTTTCAGACGCACCGCCTCTTCCACGGCGATTTCATCGAACGGGTTCATCGACATCTTCACATTCGCGATATCGACGCCCGTGCCGTCCGACTTCACGCGGACTTTCACGTTGTAATCGACTACGCGCTTGACTGGCACAAGGACTTTCATTCACATGCTCCGAAGTTACGAATACGTCAACCTGGCGGACATTATAGCGAGCGCCCTGACGCGCGCGACTACCGCCGGCACTTTTCACGAACAACCGCTTCTGCGCCCTGGGTCGACAGCAGCGAACGATCGTGCGATTTTAAGCCGAAAAAAACCCGGGCTTCAAGCCCGGATCCCGATTGTTATCTCTAACTATCTCTAAAACCGGGTCCGGTAGCCCCCCCAGCAAGACGCTCCATCATGCCGCCCCATCATCCGGCGGCGCTCGCCGCGCCGCCGGACCCGCTATTGCCTGCCCGATCTTCGTCTCGTGTTGTTTTTATGGGGAGCGGCCGATTACTTGTGGCTCAGCCGCCGCACGAGCCAGTCGCCGAACGACTGCACGAGCTGCACGAACACGATCAGGATCACGACGACGATCAGCATCACTTCCGGTTCGAAGCGCTGGTAGCCGTAGCGAATGCCAAGGTCGCCGAGCCCGCCGCCGCCGATCGCGCCCGCCATCGCCGAATAGCCGACGAGCGAAATAAACGTGATCGTCAGGCCCGCGACGACGCCCGGCAGCGCCTCGGGCAGCAGCACCTTGAAGACGATCTGGCGCGTGCTCGCGCCCATGGCGAGCGCGGCTTCGATGAGGCCGCGGTCGACTTCGCGCAGCGCCGTTTCGACGAGGCGCGCGATAAACGGCGCAGCCGCAATCGTGAGCGGCACGACCGCGGCGGCCGTGCCGATCGACGAGCCCACCACGAGGCGCGTAAACGGAATCACGGCGACGAGCAGGATGATGAACGGCGTCGAGCGCACGGCGTTGACGATCACGCCCATCACGCGGTTCACGGCGAGGTTTTGCAGCACGCCGTCGCGATCGGTGAGATAGAGCAGCACGCCGAGCGGCAGGCCGGCAGCCGCGCCGACGACGCCCGAGATGCCCACCATCACGAGCGTCTCCCAGAACGACTGGACAAACATGTCGAACATTTCACTCAACATGGGACAGTTCCTCCACCACAACGCCCTGCTCGCGCAGCCAGTTCATCGCCTGCGCCACCTTGACCGGATCGCCGCCCGCGAGCACCGCGAGCGAGCCGAACGGGCGCCCCTGGATCTCGTCGATCTGGCCGTGCAGGATCGTGAAATCGAGTTCGAAGCGGCGGATCGTCTCCGAAAGCACGGGCTGGTCGACGCCTGTGTCCGTGAACGCCAGCCGCAGCAGATGGCCGCGGCCTTTCGTGAGGCGCTCGGCCACGCGCGCCTTGAGTGCGGGCGGCAGCTCCTGCGCGATGACGTCGCCGAGCAGCGCGCGCGTGACTTCGTGGCGCGGCTGCAGGAATACGTCGATGACCGGCCCCGTCTCCACGACGCGGCCCGCTTCGAGCACGGCCACGCGGTCGCAAACCTGTTTGATCACTTCCATCTGGTGCGTGATCATCACGATCGTCAGATTCAGCTCGCGATTGATCTTGCGCAACAAGTCGAGGATTGAGCGGGTCGTTTCGGGGTCGAGCGCGGAGGTCGCTTCATCGGAGAGCAACACCTTCGGCTTGCTCGCGAGCGCGCGCGCGATGCCGACGCGCTGCTTCTGCCCGCCGCTGATCTGCGACGGATAGCGGTCCTTCTGCGCGGCGAGCCCGACGAGTTCGAGCAGCGGCAGCACCGCCTCTTCGATCTGCGCGTGCTTCATGCCCGCGAGTTCGAGCGGCAGCGCGACGTTGTCGAACACGGTGCGCGACGAGAGCAGATTGAAGTGCTGGAAGATCATGCCGATCTCACGTCGCGCCTCGCGCAGGGCGGCGGGCGCGAGCGACGTGAGCGTGCGGCCGTTGACGACGATGTCGCCTTCGGTGGGCCGCGTGAGCAGGTTGATGGTGCGCACGAGCGTGCTCTTGCCCGCACCACTGCGCCCGATGATGCCGAACACTTCGCCCGGCGGAACCGTCAGATTGACGTTGTGCAGCGCCTCGACCCAGCCCGTTGGCCCGGCAAAACGTTGCGACACATTGCGTATTTCGATCATGGAAAAAACAAAACGGCGGGCGTGCCGCGCGCTGTCGATGTCCGGGCGAATCGCGTGGACTCGCCGGAATCGTCGTGCGCTGGCAGACAGCCGCCGTTGCTGGTCTGAATTCAGTCCGCGATTTTACCCTGGCCCGCAAAATCCCTTTTAATAATCAATTCCGATATTTTCATAACAGGGAAGCATGAGAAACCCGCAGCAGGCGCGTGCGGCCACGATCTGCTGAGAATCTTCTGACGATTGGCTGGATCAGCGCCCGCGCCGCTCGATAAACGCCTGTACGCCGTCGAGCGCAGGGTCGGTCATCATGTTGCAGGCCATCGTCTGACCGGCCAGTTGATACGCGGCCTCGATGCCCATTTCGAGCTGCCGGTAAAAGAGCCCCTTGCCCGCCTCGACGGCCTCGCGCGACTTGGCACAGATGCTCTTCGCGAGCGCGCTCACGGTGGCATCGAGTTCGTCCGCGGTGGCCACGCGGTTCACGAGGCCCTCGCGCTGCGCGGTCGCCGCATCGATGAACTCGCCTGTCATCAGCATCTCGAACGCCGCCTTGCGCGAGACGTTGCGCGTGAGCGGCACGGCGGGCGTCGAGCAGAACAGGCCCAGGTTGATGCCCGACACGGCGAAGCGCGCCGTATCGGCAGCAACGGCGAGGTCGCACATCGCGACGAGCTGGCAGCCCGCTGCGGTCGCGACACCGTGCACGCGCGCGATCACCGGCTGCGGCATCTTCTGGATCGTCAGCATCATCTTCGAGCAGCGCGCGAAGAGTCGCGTGTAGTAGTCGTGCGACGGCGCCGCGCGCATTTCCCTGAGGTCGTGTCCCGCACAGAACGCGCGCCCCGCGCCCGCAATCACGACGACGCGCGCCGCCGACGACGCAAGCGCGCTCAGTTGTTCCTGCAGCGCGTCGATGAGCGCTTCGGAGAGCGCATTGAACGCATCGGGGCGATTGAGCGTGAGCAGCACGACGCCGGGCACGCCGTAAGCATCGTGCGTCAGTTCGACGAGCGGCAGATCGGCGCCGTTCGTGGCCGCCGAGGACGGGTGCGCGTTCATGTCGTGTCTCCTTGAATGTCGATTGTATTTTTCGCGCGTTCACCGGACGACGGCATACGCTGCGTGCAGCGCGATTCGCGCAACGCGCCTGCGCGGCACGGCAACCCAAGATGCCGCGCGGTGCCGCGAGCTACCACGCGGTGCCGCGCGATCAGAGATCGGCGAGCGCGCGCAGATGCGCGACTACGCTGCGGCCGAGCGCCGAGAGGTTGTAGCCGCCTTCGAGGCAGCTCACGATACGGCCCTTCGCATAGCGCTCCGCAATCATGCGCAACTGGTCGGTGATCCACCCGAAGTCGTCCTCGACGAGACCCATATTGCCGAGATCGTCCTCGCGGTGCGCATCGAAACCCGCCGAGATGAATATCATCTCCGGCTTGAATGCGTGCAGTCGCGGCAGCCACAGCAGATCGATGGCCTCGCGCACGTCCATGCCCTTCGTGCGCGCCGCCAGCGGGATGTTGACCATGTTCGGCCGCACCTCGTCAGCGCCCGAGAACGGATAGAACGGGTGCTGGAAGAAGCTGCACATCAGTACGCGCGACTCGCCCACGAATGCCGCTTCCGTGCCGTTTCCGTGATGCACGTCAAAGTCGATGATCGCAACACGCGAGAGACCGTGCACTTCCAGCGCATGGCGCACCGCGACGGCAATGTTGTTGAAGAAGCAAAAACCCATCGCACGATCGGGCTCGGCGTGATGTCCCGGCGGCCGGATGCTGCAAAACGCATTCTCGTAGCGGCCCGCGATCACGGCGTCGGTGGCGGCCATCGCAGCGCCCGCGGCGCGCAACGCCGCCTGCCACGTGTGCGGATTCATCGACGTATCCGGGTCGATCTCGGCATAGCCTTCGATTGGGGAGGACTTGCGCACGAAGTCGATATGCGCCTGCGTATGCACGCGCAATAGCGCGGCTTCGTCTGCGAGCGGTGCGGATTCGTCGCGCTCGAACAGCACGTCGATACGGCTCGCAATCAGTTGATCTTCGATGGCCTGCAGGCGAGCCGGACATTCAGGATGCCATTCGCCCATTTCGTGCAGCAGACAGTCGGGGTGCGAGAAAAAACCGGTTGTCATCGTTATATGTACCGCGGCGTGCGCGTCGCCGTGTCTCCATGCTCGGGGTGCGCCAGATTGCGCGCGAACAGCCAACACGTTACCACAGCGGCCTTTCATGACAGCGCCGCGATTGCCGGAAATACAGCGCTTCCCTGCTGTTTCCGCGCTCTTTCCGCGCTCTTTCCCCGCTGTTTCCTTCAAGGCGCTCGGGTATACTGCCCCGGATCCTCTACCCTCGCTCCGACCACCCCGCTTCCCATGACGCTCAAGTCCGCTCTGTCTGCCTCCGGCCGCCTGCGAACCACGCTTGCCACGCTTTTTGCCCTTGCATTCAGTACTGCATTGCCGCTCGCGGGCGGCGCGGCACAGGCGCAGACGTTGCAGCACCCGCAGCTCACCGTCGCGCAGGCACAGCCGCAGACGCCGGCATCGCAGGGACAGACGTTCGAAGAGGAAATCGTCCCGCAGCGTTATGCGAACAATCCGAACGTCGATGCGTTCATCAACGACATGGTCGCCCGCTACGACTTCGACCCGAACGCGCTGCATGCGCTGTTCGCAAGCGCAAGCTATTCGGCGACGGCAGTCAAGCTCGTCACGCCGTCGCCCACGCCCAGCATCAAGAACTGGCGCGCGTACCAGGCGCGCTTTCTCGATCCGGTGCGCATCAACGCGGGCGTGAAATTCTGGCGCGAAAACCAGGCCACGCTGCAGCGCGCGGCGGATCAGTTCGGCGTGCCGCCGGAGGTGATCGTCGGCATCATCGGCGTCGAGACGATCTACGGGCGCTACATGGGCAACTTCCGCGTGCTCGACGCGCTCACGACGCTCGCCTTCGACTACCCGAACACGCCGAACCGCGCCGACCGCGAAGCGACCTTCCGCAAGAATCTCGAAGACTATCTGGTGTGGACGCGCGATGCGCAGATCGACCCGTCGTCGGTGCTCGGCTCGTACACGGGCGCAATCGGCATTCCGCAGTTCCTGCCGAGCAGTATCGTGCAGTACGCAGTCGATTTCGAGGGCAACAATCACATCGATTTGCGCGCAAGCAAGGCCGATGCGATCGGCAGTGTCGCGAACTATCTGAAATCGAACGGCTGGGAGACGGGCCGCCCGGTGGTGTGGAAGATCGCCGCCGACCCGGGCAGCCAGGGCATTGCGCAGGCCGCCGCCGATGGTCAACCGACTCCGCGCTGGCCGCTGGAACAGTTGCTGCGCTCAGGGCTCGAGCTGAACGAGCCGGATCTGGACATCGCAACCGAAGCGGGCACGCCCGTCACGGTGATCGATCTGCCGACGCCGGGGCGCGCCACCGAGTACATGCTCGGCCTGAAGAACTTCTATGTGATCACGCGCTATAACCGCAGTTTCTTCTATGCGCTCGCGGTGTATCAGTTGGGGCAGCGCGTGAAGGCGCAGATGCTGGCGGCGCAGCCGGATAACGGGACTGGAACCGGGAATGGTATCGACCCGCGTAACGGTGCAGCTAACAGCGCAGGTGCGGTACAGGGGATCGGGAACGGGTCTGCTAAGCCTGTGAATGGCGGGAACGCACCGAAGCCCGCAACAGTACCGGGCGCGGGCCGGCAGTAAGGGCGGCTCGAAAGGCGGCGGAGAGCCGCCTCGCCTCGCCGCGCTTCACTGCGCTTCACACTTCACATCACGCGCGGCGTTGGGCACGGGCAGCAATCGCTACGCCGCTACCCGCACGCCGCGCCGCACATCAGGCCGGGAACACGCCCGTCGAGAGATAGCGGTCGCCGCGATCACAGACGATGAACACGATCGTCGCGTTCTCCAGTTGACGCGCAAGGCGCATCGCCACTTCGCACGCGCCGCCCGACGAAATCCCCGCGAAAATGCCTTCGACTGAAGCGAGGCGGCGCGCCATCGTTTCGGCTGCACCCTGGCTCACGTTCTCGACGCGGTCGACGCGGCTGCGGTCGAAGATCTTCGGCATATACGCCTCGGGCCACTTGCGGATGCCCGGAATGCGCGAGCCCTCTTCCGGCTGCGCGCCGACGATCTCGATCGCCTGATTCTGCTCCTTCAGATACTGCGACACGCCCATGATCGTGCCGGTCGTGCCCATCGACGAAACGAAGTGCGTGATGCGGCCCTCCGTGTCGCGCCAGATTTCGGGACCGGTGCCCTCGTAATGCGCGAGCGGATTGTCCGGGTTCGCGAACTGGTCGAGGATGATGCCCTTGCCGTCGCGCTGCATCTGATCGGCCAGATCGCGAGCGTATTCCATGCCGCCCTTCACGGGCGTGAGCAGGATCTCCGCGCCGTAGGCCGACATGCTCTGGCGGCGCTCCACCGAGAGATCCTCGGGCATGATCAGCACCATCTTGTAGCCGCGCACCGCGGCGGCCATTGCGAGCGCGATGCCCGTGTTGCCGCTCGTCGCTTCGATCAGCGTGTCGCCCGGCTTGATGCGACCGCGCTCTTCGGCCTTGCGGATCATCGAGAGCGCCGGACGGTCCTTCACCGAGCCCGCCGGATTGTTGCCTTCGAGCTTGGCGAGGACGACGTTGTTGCGGGCGCGGATTTCATCGTCCGGGAGGCGGACAAGCTGTACGAGCGGCGTGTTGCCGATCGTGTCTTCAATGGTCTTGTATGACATGGCTAAGTGCGGTCGGGCGCAATGCACAAGGCAAGGCGCGGGTAATGTGATGTGTCGATTCTAAACCACACGGCACAGCAACGTCGGGGAGCCCTGACAGTCACGGGGGCAACGCACCAGCACACACGCCTGCGCACCCGCATTGCGTGATCGCCGTCTACACGAAGCGAGCAAACGATGCATGCAAAAAAACCCCGCGGCCCGGGCCGCGGGTCAACGCCGCCGAAGCGGCGCCTGAAGGAGACGTAACCGTTCAGGGCTGATGCCGTGCCTGACTGTCCTGCACGAATGATGAATACGGAGGCGCCGCGCTACTTCTTGACTGTCACCGTGGTCGCAGGTTGGCCGGGCGGCGCGGCTTTGGCCGGCGTTGCCTGCTTCGCGCCGCCGCTTTTGCCCGCTTGCGCATTCGACGGCCCGAGCGACAATCCTTCGGCCTGCAAACGTTCGACGGTATGACCGCCCATGCCCTTCACGCGCTTAGCGAGATCGGCAGCGTCCTTGAACGGGCCGTGCGCGCTGCGCTCGTCGAGGATCGCTTTGGCCCGCGTGGGACCGATGCCTTTGATGCCGCGCAGGGCGTCTTCGTTGGCCGTATTGACGTCGACCGCGGCGAACGCCTGGCCGAATGCAGCGAGCAGCAAAACCGCCGCAAGTGCTTTCCTGATCATGCTGGATCTCCCTTTAAACCACCTGCCGGCGACCATCGCCGGCAGTGAGAGTCCAGTTTAGAAAGATGCCGCTACGCGTTAAACCTGGCCGGACAGCCAACGTACGTAACGATCGACGCCTTCCTGAACGCTGAGGAACGGTGCGTCGTAGCCCGCGTTGCGCAGCTTCGTCAAATCGGCCTGCGTGAAGCACTGATATTTGCCGCGCAGCGCGTCGGGGAACGGAATGTACTCGATCAGACCTTGCTTCACCTGCTCGTCGAGCGTGAGCGGCGCTGCGCCTTCCATCGCGCGCAGCGTGTTGACGACCGTGCTCGCGATATCGTTAAACGGCTGCGCACGTCCGCTGCCGAGGTTGAAAATGCCGCTCTTTTCGGGGTGATCGAAGAAGAACAGATTCACCTTCACGACGTCTTCGACCGACACGAAGTCGCGCGTCTGCTGGCCGGCTGCGTAGCCGTTGTACTCGCCGAAGAGCTTCACGCGGCCTTCGGCGCGGAACTGGTTGAAGTTGTGGAACGCCACCGACGCCATGCGAGCCTTGTGCGTCTCGCGCGGGCCATAAACGTTGAAATAGCGAAAGCCCGCGATCTGGGTTTGCGCCGTGGGCAGCGCGCGGCGGATCACCTGGTCGAACAGGAACTTCGAATAGCCGTAGACGTTCAGCGGCGCTTCCACTTCGCGGTCCTCGACGAAACGGCTCGAACCGCCGTAGATCGCCGCCGACGACGCATACAGGAACTGCGTGCGCTGCGCGAGGCAGGCATCGAGAATCGCGCGGCTATAACGGAAGTTGTTGTCCATCATGTAGCGGCCGTCGGTTTCCATCGTGTCCGAACAGGCGCCTTCGTGGAACACCGCGCGCACCTTGCCGAAGTCGCCGCGCGCGAAGCGCTCGACGAACCCGGTTTTGTCGAGGTAGTCGTCGATCTCGCAGTCGACGAGATTCCTGAACTTGTCTGCGCGCGTGAGATTGTCGACGGCGATGATGCGGTGTTCGCCGCGTTCATTGAGCGCCTTGACGATGTTGCTGCCGATGAAGCCGGCCGCGCCGGTCACGATGAGGGTCATGGTGTGCCTGTCAAGAAGAAGTCGTGCCCGGCACCGGCCGCGCACCGACTACACACACGGCACGCAAAAAGCGCACCGTGTGCGCTATATCAGTGAAAGAGTTCGTCGTAGTCGACGGTGGCCGTGCCGAGCTTGCCGACCACGATGCCCGCCGCGCGGTTCGCCAGCGCGACGGCCTGCACGAGCGGCAGGCCTGCGCCCAGCGAGACCGCAACGGTTGCGATCACCGTGTCGCCGGCGCCCGACACATCATACACTTCGCGTGCATCGGCAGGCGCGTGCAGCACGCCGTCGTCGGTGAAGAGCGTCATGCCCTCCTCCGAGCGCGTGAGCAGCAGCGCGTCGAATTGCAGTTCGTGGCGCAGCTTCGTCACGCGCGCGCGCAGATCGTCTTCCGATTTCCACGTGCCCACGACTTCGCGCAGTTCCGCGCGGTTCGGCGTGATGACGCTCGCGCCGCGATAGCGCTCCCAGTCGTCGCCTTTCGGATCGACCAGCACCGATTTGCCCGCTGCACGCGCTTTCGCGATCATCTTCGTGACGTGCGTGAGCCCGCCCTTCGCGTAGTCGGACAGGAGGACCACGTCGTGCGCCGGCAAAAGCGCGTCGAAGCGCGCGAGGCCCGCGAGCAGCACTTCGTGCGCGGGCGTGTTCTCGAAGTCCACGCGCAGCAACTGCTGCTGGCGCGACAGCACACGCAGTTTGATCGTGGTGGGCAGCGCGGGATCGCGTTCGAGAAAGGCGTTGACGCCGCTCTCGCCGAGCAGCTTGACGATGCACTCGCCCGGCTCGTCGTGGCCGACCACGCACAGCAGGCCCGCCTGCGCGCCGAGCGCCACCGCGTTGCGCGCGACGTTCGCCGCGCCGCCGAGGCGGTCTTCCTGGCGCTGCACATGCACGACAGGCACCGGCGCTTCGGGCGAAATGCGGTTGACGTCGCCGAACCAGTAACGGTCGAGCATGACGTCGCCCACCACCAGCACGCGCGAGCGCGCGAGCTTCTCGCGCGGCACACGCTCGATGGCGGGCGCTTGCGCCGCCGTGGCGATATCAGACTGCGGGGGTTGCGTCGGTTGCGAGCTTGGCATGCGGCCGCCCAATCGAGTAATAGTCAATGCCGAGTTCCGCCATGGCGTCCGGCTCGTAGAGATTGCGCCCGTCGAAGATACGCGGCGACTTGAGCACCGACTTCAGGTAGGCGAAGTCCGGCGCCTTGAAGGCCGTCCATTCCGTCACGATCACGAGCGCATCCGCGCCCACGAGCGCCTCGTCCTGGCTCGCTGCGAACGTCAGGCGCGCGAGCAGTTCCGGCGCGCCCTTGAGGTCGAGTGCGAACACGCGCTTCGCTTCGTCCGTGGCGACCGGATCGTACGCGGTGACCGTCGCGCCGCGCAGGAGCAGCGCCTCGATCAGGCGGCGGCTCGACGCTTCGCGCATGTCGTCGGTGTTGGGCTTGAATGCGAGGCCCCACAAGGCGAAGTGCCGGCCCTTCAGGTCGTCGCCGAACGTGCCGACGATCTTGCCCACCAGCACTTCCTTCTGATCGTGGTTCACGTCCTCGACGGCTTCGAGGATGCGCAGGTGCTGCCCCGATTCGGCGGCGGTGCGGATGAGCGCCTGCACGTCTTTCGGGAAGCACGAGCCGCCATAGCCGCAGCCCGCATAGAGGAAGTGATAGCCGATGCGCGGATCGGAGCCGATGCCGCGCCGCACCGATTCGATATCGGCGCCCACGCGGTCGGCGAGATTCGCCATCTCGTTCATGAACGAGATGCGCGTGGCGAGCATGGCGTTGGCCGCGTACTTCGTGAACTCGGCGGAGCGCACATCCATGTAGATCGTGCGCTCGTGATTGCGGTTGAACGGCGCATAGAGGCGCTTGATCTTCTCGCGCGCAACGTTGCCCTGCTCGTCCTCGTCGATGCCGATGATGATGCGATCCGGCCGCATGAAGTCTTCGACGGCCGCGCCTTCCTTCAGGAACTCGGGATTCGACACGACCGAGAAGCCGTGCTGCTCGCTGTCGGCGAGACCGCGCTTCGCCAGTTCCTCGGCGAGCACGCCGCGCACGCGCTGCGCGGTGCCGACGGGCACCGTCGACTTATCGACGACCACCTTGAAGCCGTCCATGTAGCGGCCGATGCTGCGCGCCGCTTCGAGGACGTACTGCAGATCGGCCGAGCCGTCCTCATCGGGCGGCGTGCCCACCGCGATGAACTGGACATCGCCATGCGCGACGCTCGCGGCGATATCGGTCGAAAACGTGATGCGGCCTGCCGCACGGTTGCGCGCGATGAGTTCGAGCAGACCCGGCTCGTGGATCGGCACGCCGCCGCCGTTCAGGATGTCGATCTTGCGTGGATCGACATCGAGGCAGAACACGTCGTGACCGATTTCAGCGAGGCACGCCCCGGTGACGAGACCGACGTAGCCGGTACCGATAATGGTGATTTTCATACGCGCTCCGGTGACATTTTCGGAAATGGGTTTGGCGGCGAGCCGCCCGTTTGCGGGCGGCCAGTCAGGCGCGCAGTACGCACGAGCGCCGCCCGACGTTCAGTTCATTCAGTTCGAGGCGGGAACGGGCTCGACGCGGCGCGGTGCATAGGTTTCCCAGCCGCTGCACCCAGGGCACTGCCAGTAGAAGAGGCGCGCCCGGAAACCGCAATTCTGGCACGTGTACCGTGGCAGATTTTTGGTGCGCTGCTGGAGCAGCGAGCGCATCAATTCGATTTCGCTTCGGCGCGGCTCCTCCGCGGCGGCCTGCTGCGCTTCGAGCAGACGCGACATGCCGGCGAGATTGGGCGACTTCTGCATCTGCGTGCGCGCGAGCACGTGTGCCGCGTCGGGGCCGCGCAGCGCCGCCACGTACTTGTAGGCGACGTCGAGCAGATCGTTCGACGAATACGCATCGACCCACTCGGTGAGCAGTTGCGCGCCGTCTTCAGCATGGCCGAGCGCTTCGTAGGCCTTCATGACCTTCTCGGCGACGAGCGGCAGGTACGCGGGGTTTTGCTCCTCCACGCGGCGCCACTGCGCGAGCGCGGCTTCGAATGCGCCGCTCGCCGCATCGACGTCGCCGCCGAGGATCGTCGCGCGCACGTTCTGCGGATTCGCTTTCAGCGCCAGGTCGAGCTGGCGCCGCGCCTCGTCAGGCTTTTTCTGCTGCAGGGCTTCTTGCGCGAGTTCGCAGTGGAACTGGGCGATTTCGAGGTCGAGCGAACCCGCGCCCATCGTTTCGAGGTGACGCGCGGTCTCGATCGAGCGGTTCCAGTCTTTCTCGATCTCGTAGATCGTGAGGAGCGCGCGTTGCGCGCCTTGCGCGTAATCGCCCGACTGCAGCGAAACGAACGTTTCTTCGGCGCGGTCGAGCATGCCCGCCTTCAGGTAATCCTGGCCGAGTTCGTAGAGGGCGTGATCGCGTTCGTTCACAGGCAGGTCGGGACGCGAAAGCAGGTTCTGATGCACGCGGATCGCGCGATCGGTTTCGCCGCGGCGGCGGAACAGGTTACCGAGCGCGAAGTGCAGCTCGACCGTTTCGGGGTCGAGTTTGGCGACCTCGATAAATGCGTCGATGGCTTTGTCCGGCTGCTCGTTGAGCAGGAAATTCAGTCCGCGGAAATACGAGCGCGGCAGATTGGCGCTTTCGGATAACAGCGCCTTGAGATCGTAGCGCGACGCCATCCAGCCGAGCGCGAATGCGACGGGAATGACGAGCAGCCACCAGAAATCGAGATCCATGCGAGCGATGGTTTAAGCAGGAGGATGAGCCGCGCGCGTATGCGGCGCGCGGTGACACTAGCGATTCAGATGAGCGGCGGCAGCGGCGGTTCGGCGACAGGCGCGGGCGTTTCGCGAGCGGTGCGCAGATCCCGCTTCAGGCGGCCGTTTTCCATGCGCAGCTTGAACAGGGCCGGCAGCGCCGACAGCAGCCCGGCGAGCAAACCGACCACGAAGAACGCGAGGCCGATCAGGATCAGCGGAGCCTGCCACGCGTACCCGGCAAGGAAGCTCAGCGTTGCGGGTTGCGTGTTGGAGAGCGCGAGCACGAGCAGCAACACGAACACCAGCACACGGATCACCCAGGCAATCAATTTCATGAAAGGGTCTCTCGGCAGTTGCGAAAAAGGCGCCGGCGACGGCCGCCGTGCGGCGTGGCGGCACAAATCGAGCCGAATCGCCCCGTATTGTAAATGAACGCCCTGCCGCAGGGCACCTGCACGGGAAGCCGCCGCGCTGAGGCCGATCATCACGCCTTGCCGCCCTGCGCGCGCAGGCACAGGAACAAGCAAGGGAACAAGCACAGGAACAGGCATCGGACGAGCACGGCACAGGCGAAAAAAAAAAGCGCCCTGAGGCGCTTTTTCCGGTCCATGCGGCTGGCCAACTCGATTGAGCGCCGGCGATCCGCAAGGTTGCCGTTACTGCGGGCAACGCTTACAGATCGTCGTCTGGCTCGTCTGCCTTCAGTGGTTCGCCCGAGCGCTGGTCGACGCGCTCGCGCAACTCCTTGCCGGGTTTGAAGTGAGGCACGAACTTCTCGGGCACCAGCACTTTTTCTCCCGACTTCGGGTTGCGTCCGACGCGCGACGGCCGGCGGTTCAGGCCGAAACTGCCGAAGCCGCGAATTTCGATGCGATGACCCTTCGCAAGCGCGTCGGACATCGCATCGAGCATCGTCTTGACCGCGAAATCCGCATCCTTGAGGACAAGTTGCGGAAATCGCGTAGCCAGCTGCGCGACCAATTCAGATTTGGTCATACTTCAGCTGCCCCCGTTGAGGCTTACTGGTTCTGGCCGTCGAGCTTGGCCTTCAGCAGCGCGCCGAGGTTCGTCGTGCCGCTTGCCGCTGCGTTCGAATCAGCCGACATGGTGCGCAGCGCTTCTTGCTGCTCGGCCGAATCCTTCGCCTTGATCGACAGGTTGATGCCGCGCGACTTGCGATCGATGTTGATGATCATCGCGTTGACCTTGTCGCCTTCCTTCAGCACGTTGCGGGCGTCTTCCACGCGGTCCTGGGCGATTTCCGAAGCACGCAGGTAGCCTTCGACATCGGCGTTCAGCGTGATCACAGCGCCCTTGGCATCGACCGACTTGACCGTACCGTCGACGATCGAGCCCTTGTCGTTGACAGCAACGAAGTTGCTGAACGGGTCGCCTTCGAGCTGCTTGATGCCGAGCGAAATGCGTTCCTTCTCGACGTCGATACCGAGCACCACTGCCTCGACTTCGTCGCCCTTCTTGTACTTGCGCACGGCTTCTTCGCCGGTTTCGCTCCACGACAGGTCCGACAGGTGGACGAGACCGTCGATGCCGCCGGGCAGACCGATGAACACGCCGAAGTCGGTGATCGACTTGATTGCGCCCTGGATCTTGTCGCCCTTCTTGAAGTTGCGGCTGAAGTCATCCCACGGATTCGGCTTGCACTGCTTCATGCCGAGGCTGATACGGCGGCGGTCTTCGTCGATCTCGAGGACCATGACTTCGACTTCGTCGTCCAGCTGGACAACCTTAGACGGCGCAACGTTCTTGTTGGTCCAGTCCATTTCCGAAACGTGGACGAGGCCTTCGATGCCCGACTCGACTTCGACGAACGCGCCGTAATCGGTGATGTTCGTGACCTTGCCGAACAGGCGCGTGCCCGACGGGTAACGGCGCGAGATGCCTTCCCACGGATCGTCGCCCAGTTGCTTGATGCCGAGCGAGACGCGGTTCTTTTCCTGGTCGAACTTGAGGATCTTCGCGGTGACTTCCTGGCCAACCGAGAGGACTTCGCTCGGGTGACGCACGCGACGCCATGCGATGTCGGTGATGTGCAGCAGGCCGTCGATGCCGCCGAGGTCGACGAACGCACCGTAGTCGGTGATGTTCTTGACCACGCCGTTGACGATCGCGCCTTCCTTGAGCGTCTCGAGCAGCTTCGCGCGCTCTTCGCCCTGCGTGGCTTCGATCACTGCGCGGCGCGACAGCACGACGTTGTTACGCTTGCGGTCGAGCTTGATGACGCGGAATTCGAGGGTCTTGCCTTCGTACGGCGTCGTGTCCTTGACCGGACGCGTGTCGACGAGCGAACCCGGCAGGAACGCGCGGATGCCGTTGACCATGACGGTCATGCCGCCCTTGACCTTGCCCGTGATCGTGCCGGTCACGAGTTCGTTGTTGTCGAGAGCCTTTTCCAGCGACAGCCACGAAGCAAGGCGCTTGGCCTTGTCGCGCGACAGGATCGTGTCGCCATAGCCGTTTTCCAGCGCGTCGATCGCGACGGAAACGAAATCGCCCGACTGAACCTCAACCTCGCCCTGGTCGTTCAGGAATTCCTCGATGGGAATATAGGCCTCGGACTTCAGGCCAGCGTTGACGACCACGAAGTTGTGGTCGACGCGCACGACTTCAGCGGAGATGACTTCGCCGGCGCGCATGTCCTGGCGGGTCAGCGACTCTTCGAACAGAGCCGCGAAAGATTCGGTATTCGGGGTAGAGGTTTGCAGGTCGGACATAGAAATCTGAATTTGCATGGATCTTGCCCGGCGTCTCACTGCTCACCGGCCATCCTGACCGGTTTCACGCCGATGCCGGAACACCAGTTCGCGGCACGAATGCAAAAACCATACGGGGTTAAAGGGTTTAACACACGCTCCGCTCACGCGGAGCACCACTACTACTGCAGCTACAACTGAAACTAATCGTGATGACGCGACGGTTGTCCGTGTTGGGCCTCATGCGCCCTTTCATGGACTCCCGCGTGTATTCCCGCTTGTACTCCCGCTTGTACTCCAGCATGTACCCGGTACCACTGCACGACCTGTTCGACCGCCTGGTCGATGGACAGCGCCGAGGTATCGAGCAGCATCGCGCCCTCCGCGGGCTTAAGCGGCGCGGCAGCGCGGTTGCTGTCGCGTGCATCGCGCTCGCGCAAATCCCGGAGTAAGTCATCCATATTAGCAGAAAATCCCTTCTGGATCAATTGCTTATACCGGCGGGCCGCGCGTGCCTCGACGCTGGCCGTCAGAAACACCTTCAGGACGGCGTCCGGGAAGATCACCGTGCCCATGTCGCGGCCGTCCGCGACAAGCCCAGGCAGCTTGCGAAACGCCCGCTGGCGCGCCACCAGCGCCGCGCGCACGGGTGGATGCGCCGCGATCATCGAGGCCCGGTTGCCGATCGCCTCTTCACGGATTTCGCTCGACACATCCACGCCGTCGAGCTGCGCGAGCCCTTCGCGGAACGTGATGTGCAGATCGTCGACGAGTTTGGCCAGGCCGTCGGCATCGTCGGGCGCGATCGCGTACCGCACGCTCGCGAGCGCCGACAGCCGGTAGAGCGCGCCGCTGTCGAGCAGGTGAAAGCCGAGATGCGCGGCAACCAGCGTAGCCACCGTGCCCTTGCCGGACGCGGTCGGGCCGTCAATGGCGATGACGGGGACAGGATAAAAGGGGCGGGACGATTTCATGCTGACGTCAGGGCCGGGCTCAGGGTTGTGCGAGCGAGAGGAAACGCTCGAAATAATCGGGGAACGTCTTGCCGACGCACTTCGGATCGTTGATCCGCACCGGCACGCCGCCGAGGCTCACGAGCGAAAAGCACATCGCCATGCGGTGGTCGTCGTAGGTGTCGATCGCAGCGTTCGGCGTGAGGCGCGCGGGCGGGCGCACGATCAGATAGTCCTCGCCTTCCTGCACATCCGCGCCGACCTTGCGCAGCTCCTTCGCCATCGCGGCGATGCGATCGGTTTCCTTCACGCGCCAGCTCGCGATGTTGCGCAGCGTCGTGGCGCCGTCGGCGAAGAGCGCGGCCACCGCAATCGTCATTGCCGCGTCGGGAATCAGGTTGAAGTCCATGTCGACCGGATTGAGCTTGCCGTGGTCGTTGCCGATGCCGCGCACCTCGATCCAGTCGTCGGACATCGTGACGTTGGCGCCCATGCGGCCGAGCGCGTCGGCGAAACCGATGTCGCCCTGGATGCTCGTGCGGCCCACGCCCACGACGCGCAAAGGTCCGCCGCCAAGCGCGCCCGCGGCGAGGAAATAGGACGCCGACGAAGCGTCGCCCTCGACCATGATCTTGCCCGGCGACTGGTAGCGCACGCCGGCCGGCACTTCGAAGCGATGCGTGCCGGGGCGCTCGACCTTCACGCCGAAGCGCTCCATGAGCTTGATGGTGATATCGATGTAGGGCTTCGAGATCAGCTCGCCATCCACTTCGACGATGCTCACGCCGTCCTTCGCGCGCACGAGCGGCAGCGTCATCAGGAGCGCGGTGAGGAACTGGCTCGACACGTCGCCGCGCACGCGGATCGGCCCATCCACCGAAACCTGCGCCGGGCGGATGCGCAACGGCGGATAGCCCTCTTTTTCCTCGTAATCGATCGACGCGCCGATCTGGCGCAGGCCGTCCACGAGGTCCCCGATGGGCCGCTCGTGCATGCGCGGCACGCCGAAGATGCGGTAGTCGCCGCCGTTGACCGCGAGCGCCGCCGTAAGCGGGCGCACCGCCGTGCCGGCGTTGCCGAGGAAGAGATCCGCGCGCCGTGCCTGGAAGGCGCCGCGCGTGCCCTGCACGACGCAGGTTTCGCCTTCGCGCCTGAGCTTCACGCCGAGCGTTTCGAGCGCATCGTGCATGACGCGCGTGTCGTCGGAGTCGAGCAGATTCGTGATCGTCGTCTCACCTTCGGCCAGCGCCGCAAGCAGCAGCACGCGGTTCGAAATGCTCTTCGAGCCTGGCAGATAGATCGTGCCGGAGGCACGGGAGAACGGTCCGAGATCGAGGTAGTCCATGAGCTAGTCCTGAGAATTCGGTCGGGCGCTTATTTCGCTTATTTGTCGGGGGATACGTCGGCGACCCGCTTGCCGCCGCGCTCCTGCCACGCGGTGCGGGCCTCGCGCGAGCGCGCGAAGAGTGCTTCGAGCGCGGCGCCGTCACCGGTATCGATGGCCGCGCGCAGCTTCACAAGCACTCCAGTGTAGGCGTCGAGTTCGGCGAGCAGCGCGCTGCGGTTCGCAAGGCACACGTCGCGCCACATTTCGGGGCTCGACGCGGCGATGCGGGTGAAATCGCGGAAACCGCCCGCCGCAAACGAGAATTTGAGTTCGGCATCCCGCGACGCAAGAATCTGGTCGACGAGCGCGAACGACAGCACGTGCGGCAGATGGCTCACCGCCGCGAACACGCGGTCGTGCTGCGCGGCGCTCATCGTGCCCGTCACGGCGCCGGTCGCGCGCCACATTGCAGCGATACGCTCGACCGCTTGCGGCGCGTTCTCCGGGAGCGGGCACAACACGACGTTGCGGCCGACGTAGAGATCGGGCAGCGCGGCCTCGATGCCGCTCGATTCCCGGCCCGCGATCGGATGCCCGGGCACGAACTGCGCGATGCGCGCGCCGAGCGCTGCGCGTGCCGCTTCGATCACGTCGCTCTTCGTGCTGCCCGCGTCGGTCACGAGCGTCTGCGCTTCGAGGTATGGCGCGATGCGTTCGAGCAGCGTGCGCGTCTGCGCAACGGGCGCGGCGAGCAGCACGATATCGGCGCCCTTGAGGGCTTCGGCCAGCGCCGCTTCGTCGGCGAGCGTCGTCGCCACGTCGATCACGCCCAGTTCGAGCGCACGCTCGACGGCGTGCGCATGCCGCCCGACGCCGATCACGCGGCCCGTGGCGCCGCGCTCGCGCAGGCCGAGCGCAAGCGATCCGCCAATCAGGCCGACGCCGAAAATCACCAGTTTGTTAAAGGGAAACGCGCTCACGACATCACCGGAAAGTGGGAAACATACGCCGCGATCACATCGTCGCGAGCGAGCCTTCGAGCGCCGCTGAAAACGCCACTGCGACACCACTACGAACGCGGCAGCCTCTTAAGGCAGGGCGATCGTCACACGCAGCGTTAGCGCAGGCGCGGATACGATCCCAGGATCTTCAGATACGCGGCCTTCTTGCCGAGGTCATCGAGCGCCGCAGCCACGGCGGGATCGTCGCGATGGCCCTCGAAATCGATGTAGAAGTAGTACTCCCATGTGCCGACGCGCGCCGGACGCGACTCGAAACGCGTCATCGACACGCCGTGGCGCGCGAGCGGCTCGAGCAGCTTGTAGACGGCGCCCGGCTCGTTCTTCACCGAAACGATCATCGACGTCTGGTCGTGTCCCGTCACACCCGCGAGTTGCTTGCCGATGATCACGAAGCGTGTGCGATTGTGCGGATCGTCCTGAATCAGCGCGTTCGCGATCTGCAGACCGTAGTGCGCGGCCGCGCGCTCGCCGGCGATGGCGGCAACGGACGAATCGGCGGCAGCCAGACGCGCGGCCTCGGCGTTGCTCGCCACGGCCTGGCGCTCGAGCTGCGGCGCATTTGCAGTGAGCCAGTGCTGGCACTGCGCAAGCGCATGCGGATGCGCGCACACGCGCGTGACGCCCTTGAGCGTGCCGCTTTGCGTCATCAGGTTGTGCTGGATCGGCAGCGCGATTTCGCCGCCGATGGCGAGCTGCATCTCAAGGAACAGATCGAGCGTGCGCGACACGGCGCCTTCGGCCGAATTCTCGACCGGCACGACGCCGAATTCGGCGGCGCCCGCCTCGACCGAGCGAAACACTTCGTCGATCGACGGGCACGGCAGTCCTTCGATCGTCTGACCGAAGTACGCGTGCATCGCCTCTTCGCTATACGTGCCGACCGGGCCGAGATAGGCGGTCGTAATGGTCTTTTCGAGCGAGCGGCTCGCGGCCATGATCTCGCGCCAGATCGCGCTGATGTGATCGTTGCCGAGCGGCCCTGGGCTCATGTCCTGCAGGCGTGCGATGACCTGCAGCTCGCGCTCGGGACGAAACACCGGCGCGTTGAAGTGCTTCTTGACCTCGCCCACTTCGAGCGCGACCGCCGCACGCTGGTTCAGCAGTGCGATCAGCTGCGCATCGATCGCGTCGATGCGCTCGCGCAGCGGCTTGAGTTTTGAATTGAGTTCGTCGTCCATGCGTGAAACCGGCAATATGAAAGGATGCGCGCACGCTAGCGCCCGATGCGGTCAACCCGGCAGCCAACCCGGCGGACCACCCGGGGACTCATGCGTGCTTTGCTTCGAATTCCTTCATGTACTCGACCAGTGCTTTCACTGCCTCGAGCGGCACCGCGTTGTAAATCGACGCCCGCATGCCGCCGACGGACTTATGGCCCTTCAGCTGCAACAGCCCGCGCGCCTTCGCGCCGGCGAGGAAATCTTCGTTACGTGCTTCGTCGGCGAGGAAGAACGGTACGTTCATCCGCGAGCGCGCGCGGCGCTCCACCTTGTTGATGTAGAAGCTGCCCGCGTCGATCGTGTCGTACAGCAGCTTCGATTTTTCGATGTTGCGCGCTTCCATGGCGGCCAGGCCGCCCTGGCGCTTGAGCCACTTGAACACGAGTCCGGCGATGTAGATCGCGTAGGTGGGCGGCGTGTTGAACATGGAGTTGTTCGCGGCAACCGTCTTCCATTCGAATGCGGACGGGCAGATCGGCATCGCGCGGTCGAGCAGATCCTCGCGCACGATCACGACCGTAACGCCGGCCATGCCGATGTTCTTCTGCGCGCCGCCGTAGAGCACGCCGTACTTGGCGATGTCCATCGGACGCGAAAGGATGTGCGACGAAGCATCCGCCACGAGCGGAATATCGCCGAGGTCGGGGATCTCGAACGTCTCGACGCCGTCGATCGTTTCGTTCGTGCACAGATGCACGTAGGCGGGATCGTCGGAGAGCTGCCACTCGCTTTTCGGCGGCGAATGCGTGAAACCGGCGCCCGTGCGGCCCGTCGCGGCGATATGGGCCGCGCCGTACTTGAGCGCTTCTTTCTGCGACTTCTGCGACCACGAGCCGGTCACCACGAAATCCGCGCGCGGCTTCGTGCCGAACAGGTTGAGCGGAACGATGGCGTTCTCGCCGATACCGCCGCCCTGCAAAAACAGGATGTGGTGGCTCGCCGGAACCTGCAGCAAGTCGCGCAGATCGAGCAGCGCTTCGCTGTGGATCTGCATGAATTCGGGGCCGCGATGGCTCATCTCCATCACGCCCATCCCGCTGCCGTGCCAGTCGAGCATTTCGTCGGCGGCCTGGCGCAGCACCTCTTCGGGCAGCGCCGCAGGTCCGGCGGAGAAGTTGAACACGCGCATCGTAATGAGATCCCCGAGGCAGGCGCTGCGGCAAAAAAGGCCGAAAAACGCGCCGAAAAAAGAAAATGGCCGTCTGCGCTCACGCGCAAACGGCCATTATCGCACTGTCACCGGGAACCCGCCAACGCGGCTCCCGGCTAGCAAAGGCGCGCGCCTTTCGATCCCTGATCGATCCCTGAAGCCGTTCGGCCGGGACTCGCGCGCCCTTTTTCGACCGATTACTTGGCCGGCTTGACCGTGGCGACTTCCTTGTCGGCCTGGTCGCGCGTTGCCTTGATCGATTGCGGCATGTACTTCTGCATCAGACCGCTCACGACGTCACGGCCGACTTGATCTTGCACCTGGATGAACTTGCGGCCGGTCGGGCTGCGGTAGAACGTGGTCAGGTCCTTGATTTCCTGCGTGCTGTAGTACTTTGCGTAGGCTTCGTACTGAGCCGTCATTGCGTCCTGGCGGAACGCGTCGGTTGCGAAGACCTGGCCTGCCTGGTCAACCAGCTTCGGCACGGCATTCTTTTGCAGCGCCGGGACGGAAGCCTGCTTTTGCTTGTCCGTCATCGTCTTGTTTTCGGACAGTGCATCCGACAGGATCGCCGGAACGAGCTGCTTGGCCTGCATCTGTGCGCTGTTACCGATTGCGCCGACGAGCTTCTGGGCGTCGATCGCGTCGAGCAGGTCCTTGATCGCGGCTTGCTTGGCCGAATCGATCGGTGCTGCCGCAGCGGCCGGAGCTTGCGCGGGCGCCTGGGACTGGAGCGCCTGGGCCATTGCAAACGTCGGCACGAGAGCGGCCAGCAACAAAACCTGCTTGAATCGTTTTTGCATCATTACTCCCTTATTAGAGAAATTAGTCGAACTGCCCGCGCTGCGGACCGTGCGATGCGTCGTTCGCCCGCAACCGGTTCCGCCTCGCGCCAGTCAGGACTTTCCTGCACTGGCTGGCCCGCTCGCGCGGACCGCCCCTATGATTGACTGCCGGCGATTTACAGCTGACGGGTTATAGCTGATTCTCGCCCTCACCCTCACCCGGTTCGACGTCGCCCGCCTCGCCTTCTGCGTCGGCCTCTGCGACCTGTTGCAGACCGGAAAGCTTCGTGCCCTCGTCAAGGCTGATGAGTGTAACACCTTGCGTCGCGCGTCCCATTTCACGGATTTCCGATACGCGCGTGCGGATCAGCACACCCGTTGTCGTAATCAGCATGATCTGGGCTTCGGGGTCGACGAGCGTCGCCGCGACAACCTTGCCGTTGCGCTCGGACGTCTGGATCGCGATCATGCCCTTCGTACCGCGCCCATGACGCGTGTACTCGGTGATCGGCGTGCGCTTGCCGTATCCGTTCTCGGTTGCGGTGAGCACCGACTGTTGCTCATCGCCGGCAACGAGCAGCGCGATGACCTGCTGCGCCTCGTCGAGTTGCATGCCACGCACGCCGCGTGCTTCTCGGCCCATCGGACGCACATCGTTTTCGTCGAAGCGAACGGCCTTGCCGGCATCGGAGAACAGCATGACGTCGTGCTGGCCGTCCGTGATGGCCGCGCCAATCAGGTAGTCGCCGTCGTCGAGACCGACCGCGATAATACCCTTGCGCATCGGGCGGCTGAAGGCTTCAAGCGGCGTCTTTTTGACCGTGCCGAGCGCGGTCGCCATGAAGACGAACTTGTCCGCGGAGAATTCCTTCACCGGCAGCACGACGGTGATCTTCTCACCGTCCTGCAACGACGGGAACATATTGACGATCGGACGGCCGCGCGCGTTGCGCGAGCCTTGCGGCACCTCATACACCTTCACCCAGTACACGCGCCCGCGGTTCGAGAAGCACAGGATGTGGTCGTGGGTATTGGCGATGAAGAGCGTGTCGATCCAGTCGTCTTCCTTCATCGACGTCGCCTGTTTGCCGCGACCTCCGCGCTTCTGGGCGCTATATTCGGACAACGGCTGCGATTTCACGTAACCCGCGTGCGACATGGTGACGACCATATCCTGCGGCGTGATCAGGTCCTCGGTGTTCAGTTCGGTCGCGTTCAGCTCGATCTTCGAGCGGCGCTCATCGCCGAATTCGCTCTTGATCGCGGTGAGTTCACCGGAGATCATCTCCGTTACGCGCTCGGGGCGCGCCAGGATGTCCAGCAGGTCGGCAATCTGCGCCATCACATCGCGGTACTCGCCGATGATCTTGTCCTGCTCCAGACCGGTCAGGCGCTGCAGACGCATCTGCAGGATTTCCTGTGCCTGGGTATCGGACAGACGGTAAAGGCCGTCGCCCTGCATGCCGAAGAGCGGATTGAGGCCTTCCGGGCGATAGGCTTCGCGCCCGCCGGCAGCCGCGTTCTCGGCTTCGGCGCGCGCGAGCATCTCGCGCACGAGCGACGAATCCCACGCGTGGTTCATCAGCTCCTGCTTCGCGATCGGCGGCGTGGGCGCGGCCTTGATGATCGCGATGAATTCGTCGATGTTCGCGAGCGCAACCGCGAGACCTTCGAGCACATGTCCGCGTTCGCGGGCCTTGCGCAGTTCGTACACGGTGCGCCGCGTGAGCACCTCGCGGCGATGCGACAGGAAATGGTCGAGCATTTCCTTCAGGTTCAGCAGCTTCGGCTGGTTGTCCACCAGCGCGACCATGTTCATGCCGAACGTGTCCTGCAGCTGCGTCGCCTTATACAGATTGTTGAGGATGACCTCGGGCACTTCGCCGCGCTTGAGTTCGATCACGACGCGCATGCCGCTCTTGTCGGATTCGTCGCGGATGTCCGAAATGCCTTCGAGCTTCTTCTCGTTGACGAGCTCGGCGATGCGCTCGAGCAGCGAACGCTTGTTCACCTGATACGGCAGCTCGTCGACGATGATCGCCATGCGCTGGCCACGGTCGATCTCTTCGAAGTGGGTGGCCGCGCGCATCACGACACGGCCGCGGCCGGTGCGATAGCCGTCGCGCACGCCGGCAACGCCGTAGATGATGCCCGCCGTCGGGAAATCCGGGGCCGGAATGATCTCGATCAGCTCGTCGATGGAAGCGTGCGGGTTCTTGAGCAGATGCTGGCAGGCATCGACGACTTCACCGAGGTTGTGGGGCGGGATGTTCGTGGCCATGCCGACCGCGATGCCCGACGAGCCGTTGATCAGCAGGTTCGGGATGCGCGCGGGCAGGATTTGGGGCTCGTTTTCGCTGCCGTCGTAGTTCGGCCCGAAATCGACGGTTTCCTTGTCGATATCGGCAAGCAGCTCGTGGCCGATCTTCGCCATGCGGATTTCGGTGTATCGCATGGCCGCGGCGTTGTCGCCGTCGATCGAGCCGAAGTTGCCCTGCCCGTCCACCAGCATGTAGCGCAGCGAGAAATCCTGCGCCATGCGGACGATCGTGTCGTAGACAGCGGTGTCGCCGTGGGGGTGATATTTACCGATGACGTCGCCGACGATACGCGCCGACTTCTTGTAGGCACGGTTCCAGTCGTTGTTCAGCTCGTGCATCGCGTAGAGCACGCGCCGGTGCACGGGCTTCAAGCCGTCGCGAACATCCGGAAGCGCCCGCCCGACGATCACGCTCATCGCGTAATCGAGATACGAGCGGCGCATTTCCTCCTCGAGAGAGATAGGCAGAGTCTCTTTGGCGAATTGATCCATTATCGATGTCGTATACAGGCACGCCCGGTGCAGCCGGGAAATCCCGACTGGCACCGCGGCGCGCCCATGCTGTCGCATGGACGCCGCGGACGCAGCGCATCACGCGATTCTACCATGCGCGACACCCCCGACCGCGCCCTACGTATACCTATTAGCAGGCACCGCAAGGAACCGCTCAAAAACGCGCTGAATGGACGCAGAAGGGAAATAGCAGCGCAACATGGGAACCACAGCGGGACCGCAGATGAAACAGGCGGGCGACAGCGCACCGTCTATTGCAGGAAACTGTGACCACCGTCGTGCCCAGGGTATGTCGCGGGAACTTTTTGTTGCGGGTCTACCACATTCGACTGACCCCGAAGAAAGGGGCGGATTTTTTTTATCGTCGGACGGGAACGATATGGCAAAATGCGAACGCAAAGTCAGTGTTAGACACGGCTCGAAGTCTACACAACACGTAACCGATAACGCGCCGATGTTATACTTCGAGCAATGTATGACTTGTCTTCGTCACATGGCTCGCAGTAAACCTGCGGTAATCTCAAATTCGAGAGGAGAAATATGAATAAACTTTCAAAGCTCGCGTTCATTGCAGCTACCGCAGTTATGGCTGCATCCGCCTCGGCACAATCGGTGCCGGCGTCGCGACAAGCCGTCAACGACAACTGGGTGAATGGTACCGGCGAATACGTGTGGATGAACGGCACGAACGAGCTTTGCTGGCGCGGTGCATTCTGGACGCCGGCCACCGCCAACGCCAAGTGCGATGGCGCACTGGTCGCCCAGGCACCGCAACCGCCGGTCGCACCGGCACCGGCACCGGCCATCACCAGCCAGAAGATCACGTATCAAGCTGACGCCCTGTTCGATTTCGACAAGGCCACCCTGAAGCCGGCCGGCAAGGAAAAGCTGGACGAACTGGCAGGCAAGATCCAGGCGCTGAACCTCGAAGTCGTCGTCGCAACGGGCCACACCGACCGTATCGGCTCGACTGCCTACAACGACCGTCTGTCGCTGCGCCGCGCACAAGCCGTGAAGTCGTATCTGGTCAGCAAGGGCGTTCCGGCCGACCGCATCTACACGGAAGGCAAGGGCAAGCGCCAACCGGTTACGACGGGCTGCAACCAGAAGAACCGCAAGGCTCTCATCTCCTGCCTCGCACCGGATCGCCGCGTGGAAGTCGAAGTCGTCGGCACCCAGAAGCAGTAATTCGCGAGCCGCGACTGAAAGTATCAGAACCCCGCTTCGGCGGGGTTTTTTTTCGCCCTGCTTTTCTTCCTGCACCGGGGCACGAACAGCCACCCGGGTCAGCGGCGGCAAAGGGAAACACGGGGCGCCATTTTGCGAGCCTGCCCGGCCCCTATATACTGAAGCTTTCCTCCACCCGCAACCGCGCCTCAGGTCTTACAACATGACGAACGCCGATCCCCATGAACTGCAGAAATTCAGCGATCTCGCTCATCGCTGGTGGGATCCGAACGCAGAATTCAAGCCGCTTCACGAACTGAACCCCATTCGCCTGAACTGGATCGACAGCTACGCGCACCTCGCCGGCAAGCGCGTGCTCGATGTGGGCTGCGGCGGCGGCATTCTGTCCGAGTCGATGGCCGGACTCGGCGCGAACGTCAAAGGTATCGACCTGTCGTCAGAGGCGCTCGGCGTTGCTGACCTGCATAGCCTCGAAAGCGGCGTGACCGTCGACTACGAAGAGATTTCCGCCGAACCGCTCGCCGCGCGCGAACCTGCGTCGTTCGATGTCGTGACCTGCATGGAAATGCTCGAACACGTGCCAGATCCGGCCGGTGTCGTCGCTGCGTGCGCCACGCTCGTCAAGCCGGGCGGCTGGGTGTTCTTCTCGACGCTCAACCGCAACGTGAAGTCCTACATGCTCGCAGTGATCGCCGCCGAATACGTCGCGCAGATGCTGCCCAAGGGCACGCACGATTACGCGCGCTTCATCCGCCCGTCCGAGCTGGCCGGGTTCGTTCGCGAGGCCAGGCTGCACCTCGCCGAGATCCGGGGCGTGACGTACAACCCGCTCACGCGGCGCTATGCGCTCTCGAACGATTCCAGCGTCAATTACATGGTTGCCTGCCAGCGCGAAGCCTGAGGCGCAGGTTGCACGACTTCAGCGCGACTTCACGTCCGACATGAATTCATCCACGAAAGTCCCGGCTGCGGCCGATGACGGCGCAGCGCTCGCCGCCTGCGAAGCCGTGCTGTTCGATTTTGACGGCACGCTCGCCGACACGGCGCCCGACCTTGCCGCCGCCGTCAACCAGATGCGTCACGCGCGCGGTCTTGCGCCCGCGCCGATTGAGCGGCTGCGTCCGCTCGCCTCGGCAGGTGCGCGGGGACTGATCGGCGGCGCGTTCGGGATCGGTCCCGATCATGCCGAATTCGCTGCGCTGCGCGAGGAGTTTCTCGCCAACTACGCAGCCAACCTGCGCATCGAGACGGCGCTCTTTCCCGGCATCGACGCCGTTCTCGACGACCTCGACGCACGCGGAGTACGCTGGGGCATCGTGACGAACAAGGTCGCGCGGCTGACCGATCCGCTCGTCGCGCTCATGCACCTCGATACGCGTGCGGCCTGCGTCGTCAGCGGCGACACCACGCCCTACGCGAAGCCGCATCCCGCGCCGCTGCTCCATGCGGCGCAGGCGCTTGGCATTCATCCGCAGCGCGCGGTGTACGTGGGCGACGACTTGCGCGACGTTCAGGCGGGCGTTGCCGCCGGTATGGCGACGATCGCAGCGGCCTACGGCTACTGCGGCAACGACATACCGCCGTCGCAGTGGAGCGCGCACTTCGTGGCGGACACGACGACAACGCTGCTCGCGCTGCTTGGCAACGTCCGCAAAGGGCCGCCAGCAGCGTAATTGCCATCGACGACACGGCACGCGCCCTTGAAACGGGCGCGGTTCGCCTCATCTGGCGTACTGTGGGATAATTGCCACTTCCTCTGGGGCCGACCTGGTTTCGACAGGGGTTATGAAGCAGTCAGGGCATGCCGAGGACCCGTCACCTCGTTAATCAATGGGAAAAACGTAACTGCAAACGACGATACGTTCGCACTGGCAGCCTAAGGCCGCCGTCCTCTGCCTGGCTCACTGACGGGTCAGCGTCGCAAGACCGGTAGCAATACCGCCAGAGGTCATTTACGTCAGTTAAGCTTTGTCGGCGTCACGACGCCAAAGTCGAAAATCTAGTGAATCGCCGTAGCGCAGCGTGTTCGTCCGCGTCGCTGCGGTTAAATCAAATGACAGAACTACGCATGTAGAACTGGGTGTGGACTGCCTTTGGACGCGGGTTCGATTCCCGCCGGCTCCACCAATTTTCCGCCCGCTCAAACAAAAAGCTCGCGAAGCCCTTTCGGGCTTCGCGAGCTTTTTGTTCTGCGCGCCGGGAACCGCCTCGTTCCCGGTACGCAAGCGCTCAACGCATCACTCGTCCTGCGGGCACTGCAGATTACAGCCGTTCGGATCGCCCAGATCACCCTGGCGACGCCGGGCCGAAGGCTTCCCATGCTGGTATTTGTTGTCCGGCGCCGAAGCCGCAAACTGCAGTTGAGGATGCGCCTGGAGTTTGAACTCGTCGTTGAGGATACCGCCTGGCACGCCCGGCGAATTCTGGGCGAAAGCAATCGAAACGGTGGCAAACAGGGCGCCCGCAGTTGCTGCTGCGGCACAGACATTAAGCACGAATTTCATGATCGATTGGCGCGTTGGACGCGCGTCTGAAACGGAAAGCAAGACTCGCTCGAAGGTATCACAAAATGTGTTGCTCACAGCAGCGCAGACACATTGCATCGTATTACAGCGCCAGATGCTTGCCCACCCACCCGTCGGCAAGCTCCACAACTTCGCCGCATTCAGCCGGATCGTAGCCAGCGAGACGCGCAACAACCTGTTTGAACGCGTCGCCGCGCAGCCGGTTCAACACGGAAACCAGCGGCTCCCGTTCAAGCTGCGCCCGATCGCAGGCGAAATAATAATCTTCATCGGCGATCGGCACGAAATCGAGTCCGAAATGGTGCGCCGCCGGCTCGACGCCAAAACCAACGTCAGCCATCCCGCTCGCGACAAATGCCGCAATTGCCGAGTGCGTCAGCTCGGCGGAGGCATAGCCGTTCACGCGTTCGGGATCGACGCCGATTCGCGTGAGCAGCAAGTCGATCAGCAGCCGCGTGCCCGAGCCCGGCTGCCGGTTCACAAAGCGGATATCGGGGCGGGCGAGGTCCGCGAGCCCGGCAATCCGCTTCGGGTTGCCGCGGCCGACGAACAGGCCCTGCTTGCGGCGCGTCAGGTGAATGAACACATGGCGCTGCGGATCGAGCGAGCTTCGGTACGCATCGGCGCATGCCGAGCGGAATTCGCCGAGCGGCAGATGAAAGCCCGCCAGATCGCATTCGCCGCGTGCGAGCGCCGTGATGGCGTCGACACTGTCGCGGTACTTGATTTCCACCGGCACCTGATCCGCGACGAGCGCCGTGACCATCGACGCCACCGCGTAACCATGCGACGCATGAATGCGCAGATTCTGCGCGTTCGGCGCGAGCCAGCGGTTGAGATCGCTCGCCACCTCGCTCGCAAGCGCCTGGAGATTGCCCTGCAAGCGCTCGCCGCAAAGTCGTTGTGAGCGCAACACGGCTTCGCCGAGTTCCGAGAGCACGGAGCCGCGTCCGCGCGATTTGGCGATCAGCGCACCCCCTAGCCGAGCCTCGACTTCGCGCAGCACCCCCCATGCATGCCGATAGGACAAACCCCTACGCTGTGCGGCCTGCGCAATGCTGCCCTCCTCGGCGACCAGCGTAAGCAGGGGCACAACGTCCGTCAGGCTTGCCTCGCGGCCATCGGCATCCCGCACGAGCAACTGCGCCTGGCACTCGACCTTGATCATTATGAAGTCTCTCTTCCTATTGCGAAACGCATCGCACCGGCCTATCGTTCAGCCAAACTACGAAGCAACCGCAGGATAAATGCACAGTTTATGAATAACAAGTGCATATATGTCCCAGGAGGACCCCCGCTTTGGACAACTCGACAGTGAACGCACCGGATGATCTCGTGCGCCGGCACGCGCAACCAGGACGCACGCTGCTCGCGATCCTGCACGCGATTCAAGACGAAACCGGCTTCGTGCCGCCCGAAACCGTTGTGCCGCTCGCGAAGGCGCTCAATCTCTCGCGCGCGGAAGTGCACGGTGTCGTCAGCTACTACCACCATTTCCGCACCACGCCGCCAGCAGCCGTGACCGTTCAGCTCTGCCGCGCCGAGTCGTGCCGCAGCATGGGCAGCGAGGCGCTCGCGCAGCACATCGAATCGCACACGGGCTGCTGTTTCTCGCAACAGCATGGCCACGAGCGCGAGCACGCTCAGGAACAAACTCAGGAACAAGCCGGGCCGCTCGCGCTGGAATCGGTCTATTGCCTCGGCCAGTGCGCCCTCTCGCCTGCCATGACGATCAACGGCACGCTGCACGCGAAAGTGACGCCGCAGAAGTTCGACGCACTGCTCACCGCCGCCATGGCCGCCGTGGCCAGAGCCGACAGCACCAACCGCAGCGACAGCACCGGGGAGGCGGCATGACGCGCATCTACGTTCCCCGCGATTCGTCTGCGCTCGCGCTCGGCGCCGACGCCATCGCGCGCGCCATCACGAGCGAAGCCGCCGCGCGCAGCATCGACATCGAAGTCGTACGCAACGGCTCGCGCGGCCTGCTCTATCTCGAACCGCTCGTCGAAGTGGAAACGGCCGAAGGCCGCGTCGGTTATGCCAACGTCGAGCCCGAAGACATCGCCAGTCTCTTCGACGCGGGTTTCGCGGAAGGCGCGCCGCACGCGCGCAGCGTCGGGCTCGTCGAACAGATCCCGTATCTGCGCAAGCAGCAGCGGCTCACTTTCGCGCGCATCGGCATCACCGACCCGCTTTCCACCGCCGATTACCTCGCGCACGGCGGCCTCGACGGATTGCGCCACGCGCTCGCGATGACCGGCGCCGCAGCCTGCGAGGCGCTGATCCACTCCGGCCTGCGCGGCCGCGGCGGCGCGGCGTTCCCCGCCGGCATCAAGTGGCGCACCGTCGCGAACGCGCAAGCCGACCAGAAGTACATCGTCTGCAACGCCGACGAAGGCGACTCGGGCACGTTCTCCGACCGCCTCATCATGGAAAGCGATCCGTACGTGCTGATCGAGGGCATGACGATCGCGGGCATCGCGGTCGGCGCAACCGTCGGCTATATCTATGTGCGCAGCGAGTACCCGCATTCGATTGCGGCGCTCGAAGCCGCGATCCGCCGCGCGCGCGCAGTGGGATGGCTCGGCGACGACGTGCTCGGCAGCGGCAGACAGTTCGATCTCTTCGTCGCAAAGGGCGCGGGCGCGTACGTGTGCGGCGAGGAAACGGCGCTGCTCGAATCGCTCGAAGGCAAGCGCGGCATCGTGCGCGCGAAGCCGCCGCTGCCCGCGCTCGCCGGTCTCTACGGCAAGCCGACCGTCATCAACAACGTCATCACCCTCGCCACGGTGCCGATCATCTTCGCGAAGGGCGCCGCGTACTACAAGGACTTCGGCATGGGCCGCTCGCGCGGCACGCTGCCGTTCCAGCTCGCGGGCAACATCGCGCGCGGCGGGCTCGTCGAGCTCGCGTTCGGCGTGACGCTGCGCGAGCTCATGTACGACTACGGCGGCGGCACCGCAAGCGGTCGCCCCGCGCGCGCCGTCCAGGTGGGCGGCCCGCTCGGCACCTATCTGCCCGAAAGCCAGTGGGATATTCCACTCGACTACGAAGCGTATGCCGCAGTCGGCGCCGTGGTGGGCCACGGCGGGCTCGTCGTTCACGACGACACCTCCAGTCTCGCCGAACTCGCGCAATACGCGATGGAGTTCTGCGCAATCGAATCGTGCGGCAAGTGCACGCCGTGCCGCATCGGCTCGACGCGCGGCGTCGAAGTGATCGCGAAGATCCGCAACGGCGACACCTCGGAAAAGCAGGTCACGCTGCTGCGCGATCTGTGCGACACGATGGTCTGCGGCTCGCTCTGCGCGATGGGCGGCATGACGCCTTACCCGGTGCTCTCGGCACTGAACCACTTTCCCGAAGATTTCGGTCTCGAACCTGTCCAGCCGACCGCTCGCGCGGCGACCGCCTGAACGAGGAGCCACCCCATGTCCGACGCGCTCACCTCCAACGCCGGCTGCGGCTCCGGTAATTGCAGCTGCAAATCGCAGGCGATGAAACAACGCCCGCCGTTCGACGACACCGACTACGGCACGCCCGAGCGCCATTCCGACGTCGACGTGACGCTCGAAATCGACGGCCAGTGCGTGACGGTGCCCGCGGGCACGTCCGTCATGCGCGCCGCCATCGAGGCAGGCGTGAACGTGCCGAAGCTCTGCGCCACCGATACGCTCGAACCCTTCGGCTCGTGCCGTCTGTGTCTCGTCGAGATCGAGGGACGGCGCGGCTATCCGGCTTCGTGCACGACGCCCGTCGAAGCAGGCATGAAAGTGCGCACGCAAAGCGATCGGCTCCAGGTGCTGCGCCGCAATGTGATGGAGCTGTATATCTCCGATCATCCGCTCGACTGTCTCACCTGCCCCGCCAACGGCGACTGCGAACTGCAGGACATGGCCGGCGTGACGGGCCTGCGCGAAGTGCGCTACGGCTTCGAGGGCGCCAACCACCTCAAGGACCAGAAGGACGAGTCGAATCCGTACTTCACCTACGATCCGTCGAAGTGCATCGTCTGCAACCGCTGCGTGCGCGCATGCGAGGAAACGCAGGGCACGTTCGCGCTGACCATCTCGGGCCGCAGTTTCGATTCGCGCGTCGCGGCGGGCATGAGCGAGCCGTTCATGGATTCGGAATGCGTGTCGTGTGGCGCGTGCGTGGCCGCCTGCCCGACGGCGACGCTGCAGGAAAAGACCGTCGTGATGCTCGGCCAGCCCGAGCACTCGATCGTGACGACCTGCGCCTATTGCGGCGTGGGCTGCGCGTTCAAGGCCGAGATGAAGGGCAACCAGGTCGTGCGCATGGTGCCGCACCGGAACGGTCAGGCGAACGAGGGGCACGCGTGCGTGAAGGGCCGCTTCGCGTGGGGCTACGCGACGCACAAGGACCGCATCAAGAAGCCGATGATTCGCGCGAAGATCACCGATCCGTGGCGCGAAGTGAGCTGGGACGAAGCGATCCAGTACGCCGCGAGCGAGTTCCGCCGGATTCAGGACAAGTACGGCCGCGACTCGATCGGCGGCATTACGTCGTCGCGCTGCACGAACGAGGAAACCTATCTCGTGCAGAAGCTCGTGCGCGCCGCGTTCGGCAACAACAACGTCGATACCTGCGCGCGCGTGTGCCACTCGCCGACCGGCTACGGCCTGAAGACGACGATCGGCGAATCGGCCGGCACGCAGACGTTCGCATCCATCGACCACTCCGACGTCATCGTGGTGATCGGCGCGAACCCCACCGACGGCCATCCGGTATTCGGCTCGCGCCTGAAGCGCCGCGTGCGCGAGGGCGCAAAGCTGATCGTCGTGGACCCGCGCCGCATCGACATCGTCGATACGCCGCACGTCAAGGCCACGCATCACCTGCAACTGCGCCCGGGTACGAACGTCGCCATCGTCAACGCACTGGCGCACGTGATCGTCACCGAAGGGCTCGTCAACGAAGCGTTTGTCGCCGAGCGTTGCGAAACGCCTGCATTCGAGCAATGGCGCGATTTCGTCGCGCTGCCGGAAAACGCGCCGGAGGCAACCGAAGCGCTTACTGGCGTGCCCGCGAAAAGCGTGCGCGAAGCCGCGCGTCTTTACGCCAAAGGCGGTAACGCCGCGATCTATTACGGCCTCGGCGTCACGGAGCACGCGCAAGGCTCGACGATGGTGATGGGCATCGCGAACCTCGCGATGGTGACCGGCAACATCGGCCGCGAAGGCGTGGGCGTGAATCCGCTGCGCGGCCAGAACAACGTGCAGGGCTCGTGCGATATGGGCTCGTTCCCGCACGAACTGCCGGGCTATCGCCACGTGGGCGACGTCGCCACGCGCAGCCTCTTCGAGGACGCGTGGAACGTCGCGCTGCAGGCGGAACCGGGGCTGCGCCTGCCGAACATGTTCGATGCGGCGCTCGACGGCACCTTCATGGGCCTCTACTGCCAGGGCGAGGACATCGTCCAGTCGGACCCGAATACGCAGCACGTCACGGCGGCGCTGTCGTCGATGGAATGCATCGTCGTGCAGGACATTTTCCTGAACGAGACGGCCAAGTATGCGCACGTCCTGCTGCCCGGCTCGTCGTTCCTCGAAAAGGACGGCACGTTCACCAACGCCGAGCGCCGCATTTCGCGCGTGCGCAAGGTGATGCCGCCGCTCGGCGGTTACGCCGACTGGGAAGTCACGATCCTGCTCTCGCGCGCGCTCGGCTACGAGATGAACTACACGCATCCGTCGCAGATCATGGACGAGATCGCGCGCCTCACGCCGACGTTCCACGGCGTCTCGTACAAGCGTCTCGAAGCACTCGGCAGCATTCAGTGGCCGTGCAACGAAGCAGCGCCCGACGGCACGCCGATCATGCACGTCGACACCTTCGTGCGCGGCAAGGGCAAGTTCGTGATCACGAAGTTCATCGCGACGCCGGAGAAGGTCACGCGGCGCTATCCGCTGCTGCTCACGACGGGCCGCATCCTCTCGCAGTACAACGTGGGCGCGCAGACACGGCGCACCGACAACTCGCGCTGGCACGAAGAGGACCGGCTCGAAATCCATCCGGTCGACGCCGAAGATCGCGGCATTCGCGACGGCGACTGGGTCGGCATCGAATCGCGCGCGGGGCAAACCGTGCAGCGTGCGAAGGTCAGTACGCGCATGCAGCCGGGTGTGGTCTACACGACGTTCCACTTCCCCGAATCGGGCACGAACGTCATCACGACCGAGTCGTCCGACTGGGCCACCAACTGCCCCGAATACAAGGTGACCGCGGTGCAGGTGAGCCACGTGCATCAGCCGTCCGAGTGGCAGCGCGCGTACGCCCGCTTCAACGCCGAGCAGCTCGAACTGCTCCGCTCGCACGAAAGCATTACTGTTACGGCCTCTGGAAAATGACGCGATGAAAGCAGACCATCTTGTTGATATGGCCAACCAGATCGGCATGTTCTTCGACTCGCTGCCCGATCGCGAGGAGGCGCTCAAAGGCATTGCGGAGCACATCCGCCGCTTCTGGGAACCGCGCATGCGCCGCGCGCTGCTCGCCGAACTCGACGGCGGCGCCGAGGCAGCCGGGCTCACGGAGATCGTGTTCGTCGCGTTGACGAAGTATCGCGAGTCGCTGACACCCGCCGCAGTGGGCTGAAGAGCGGGCTGAAGAGCGGGCTGAAGACACGCGGGGCTGAACCCGCCGAGTCGAACCCTTGAAGGTAGGACGATGAGCGGCGCGCACGGGCAGTCTGCCGTGCGCGCCGTTTGCTATTGGTCTTGCGCCAGGGCGCTCACTCCCGGTCGACGCTTGCGGGCTGGATACCGTTCGCCGCGAACCACGTCTCGCACAGGCGCAGCACGCCATTGGTATCGGACGACGGGCGTCCGCGCGCGCACAGATATCCGTCCGGGCGCACGAGATAGAACGCCGGGCGCGTGCGCCCGTACGACTCGGCGAGCGACGGCGCGCCCTCGCCTTCGGGCGTCGTGTCGCCGTTCGGCGCGTCGCTGAGCCACCATACGCGCAGCGCCTGCGGCAAGATCCGCTCGATGGCCTCCACGAAGTTCTTCAGCGCCTCGGTCGCGCGCGCGGCGCTGCCGTTCTGCGCGGCGCCGTTCGTCCCGCCGTCCTCCACGAGCAGGAACAGCGAGAAGCTCGCCGGGTCGTGCAGGTCGAAAATGCGCCCTTTGCCGGGCGCCTTCCCGAGCGGTCCGTCGATTACGCGCGCAAGCGCATCGGGTGCGCGTTCGCCCGCGCGCGGGCCGCCGTCCACCATGTGCTCGAGCGTGAGCGGGCTGCGCCGGTACTGGATCGACAGTTCGCTCACGGCCTGGCGCGCGGCATCGCGCAACGGCCCGAGCGCGACGAGCGCGGGCATCACGCGCTCGCGCAGCAGCTTCATGGGTCCATGGTCCGCTTCCGCGAGTTGCATCATGAAGCTCGTCTGCTGCAGCACGAGGCGCTCGATCGGATAGCGTTCGGCGTGATAGGTGTCGAGAAGGCGCTCGGGCGCGCCGCCCGCGAGCACGCGCGCAAGCTTCCAGCCGAGATTGAACGCTTCCTGAATGCCGGTATTCATGCCCTGCGCGCCTGCCGGGCTGTGCACGTGCGCCGCGTCGCCCGCGAAGAACACGCGCTCCATGCGCAGCTCGCGCACCATGCGGCTGTTCACGCTGAAATACGACGCCCAGGTCATGTCCGCGAGCGAGACGGGATGATGCACGCGCCGCTCGACGATCGCCCGGCATTCTTCGAGCGTCGGCACCGGAATCGCGCCTTCGGGTGCCGCAGGCACTGCGGCCTTGCAATCGGCGATCAGACGCCAGCGGCCTTTGCCGAACGGAAAGAGCGCCGCGAGGCCGTCACCGGATGCGAACACATGGAACTCGTCGTCGGGCCAGGGCGTCTCTGCGGCGACGTCGGCAAGCAGAAACGACTGCGCGAGCGTCTCGCCGTCGAACTTCATCGCGAGCTTGTGCCGTATCGTGCTGTGCGCGCCGTCCGCTGCAATCAGATAGGCACTGCGTATCGACTCGCTGCGCCCGTTCGCGCGCCGCACTTCGGCATTCACGCCTGCAGAACCCTGCGTGAACGTCAGCAATTCGCTGCCGCGCTCGACCTCGACGCCGAGTGTCGCGAGATGATCGGTGAGAATGCGCTCGGTGACGGCCTGGTCCAGAAACAGCAAGTACGGATAACGCGTGAGGAGCGGATCAAAATCGAGCCGTGCGCGCCGCAAGCCGTTCGAATAGAGGTTCGCGACGTGGGCGCGATGACCGAGTTCGAGAAACGGTTCGACGATGCGATGCTGTTCGAAGAGTTCGAGCGTGCGCGCCTGAATGCCGATGGCGCGCGTGTGACGTCCGGGCTCGGGCGCGCGATCGATCAGGCGGACCGGAATGCGCGCGCGGGCGAGACTCATCGCAGCGGCGAGACCCGTAGGCCCCGCGCCGACGATGAGCACGGGCGGCAAGGAAGAAGCCACGGTCATGCAGACCTCCATGCGGTCGACATGAACCGTAGTGTACGCCCGCCATCCGCACGCCCACGCGGCGGCGCATCAATGGGCGGGATAGTCCTGGTCCGTGCGGATCAGTGCGGATACGGCGGGTGATCGAGCGCGCAGCGGTGTCCGGACGTGCCCATGTCGACCTGCAGCGTCACGTGCTTCATGCGGTAGCGCGTGCCGAGCGTGTGGACGATGCCGTCGAGCACGTCGTCGCCCGGATGGCCTGCGGGCATCACGAGGTGCACGCTCAGTGCGTTGCCCGTGGTCGAGAGCGCCCAGACGTGCAGATCGTGAACGTCCGTCACGCCGTCCTGCGCCGCGAGAAACGCATGGATGCGCTCCATGTCGACGCCCTGGGGCACGGCGGCGAGCGCGAGCCGGACCGACTCGCGCAAGAGGCCCCACGTGCCGTAGAGGATCACGAGCACGACCAGGATGCTCATGACCGGGTCGATCCAGGTCATGCCGGTGGCGAGGATCACAAGCCCGCTGACGGCAACGGCCGCCGACACGCCCGCATCGGCGGCCATGTGCAGGAACGCGCCGCGGATGTTCAGATCCTCCTTCTGGCCGCGCATGAAGAGCCAGGCGGAGAAACCGTTGACGACCATGCCGAGGGTCGCGACGACGAACACGTCGAAGCCCGCCACGGGTGCGGGCGAGATGAGCCGGTCGACCGCCTCCATGATGATCGCGCCGCACGCGACCAGCAGGAGCGCGGCGTTCGCGAGCGAAGCGAGTATCGACGAGCTGCCGAAGCCGAACGTGTAGCGTGCCGATGGCCGGCGCGTGGCGAGCCACGCGGCGCCCCAGGCGAGCAGCAGGCCGAGGACATCGGAGAGATTGTGGCCGGCGTCGGCGAGCAGCGCGGTCGAATGGGCGAGGACGCCGTAAATCGCCTGCACGACAACGATCACGACGTTCAGCACGACGGCCAGCGCGAACGCGCGGCCATGGCCTACCGCGGGCGTGTGGTGGTGATGGTGGCCGTGGCCATGCGCGTGATCATGCCCGTGGCCGCCGTCGTGATCCTCATCGTGATCGTGATCCTGGCCGTGCTCGTGATCGTGATGCTGGTCGTGATCGTGCTCGTGCTCGTGGTCATGCGGGTGGCCCGCTTCATGCACGTGCTCACCCTCATGCGCGTGCCCATGCCGACCGGTGCGATGGGCGGTCTCGCCCGCCTTGTCGTGGTCGAACCACACGGGCGCGTGTTCGTCCTCGCGCTCCTCGGCCAAGCCCTGCTGCTTGCGCTCCCCGTTCATCACGCGTGCTCCTGCCAGTCCGTGACCGGCTCCGCAACGTGCTCGAGCATGCCCGCAAGCATCGCGCTGATGTGCGCGTCGGCGGCCGCGTAGAACACCTGCTTGCCCTCGCGTTCGGCCCTCACGATGCGGGCCGCGCGCAACAGTCGCAAATGATGGCTCACGAGCGACGGCGAAAGCCCGAGGGCTTCCGCAATCGCACCGACCGCGAGCCGGTCGTGCGCGCAAGCGAGCACGATGCGCAAACGCGTGGGGTCGCCAAGCAGACGAAAGAGGTCCGCAAGCGGCGCCACGCGTTCATCGTCGTAAAACGGGGTCATGCATTCCGCCTAAACATGTGAATATGTGTTCACACGTTATCTCAACGTGATTTTACGGTCAAGCGTCGGGGCGCTCTCCCGAGTATGGGAAAATGCGCCCTTTGGAGCTTTTCGGGTTTTGCCTTTTCGGCCATGGAACAGGATTTTGTCCGCGCGTACGCCGCGCATCGCGACGGCCGACTGGACGACGCCGAGCGCGGCTATCGCGCGACGCTCGCCGCCGATCCCGTGCACGTCGATGCGCTGCACCTGCTCGGCGTGCTGCGGCACCAGCGGGGGCAACACGCGGAAGCGGCGGATCTCGTCCGGCGTGCGGTCGATCTGCGCCCGGACGACGCCGCGCTCCAGCTGAACCTCGGCAACGCGCTGAAGGCGCTCGGCGAAATCGAGGGTGCGATCGAACGTTTTCGCAACGCCCTCACGCTCGCGCCCACCTTCCCGCTCGCGCACTACAACCTCGGCAATGCCTATGCCGCGCTCGGCCGTCACGAAGACGCGATGTTCTCGTTCGGCCACGCGGTGCGCCTGCAGCCGGGCGATGCGTCGGCGCACAACAACCTCGGCAACGCATTTCACGCACTCGGCCGCTACGACGAAGCGATCGACTCGTTTCGCCGCACGCTGAAGATCCGTCCCGGGCACGCTGGCGCGCACAACAACCTGGGGATGTCGCTGAACGCGCTCGGCGACACGGCGGACGCGCTCGTGCAGTTCCGCGCGGCGCTCGCGGCGCAGCCGCGTTTCGTCGCGGCACACTTCAACCTCGCGAATACGCTCGACGCCACCGGCCAGCACCATGAAGCGGTCGCCTCGTTCGAGGCCGCGCTCGCGCTGCAGCCGCGTTTCGCGCCCGCGCTGTTCGGCCTCGGCAATGCGCTGGCCGCGCTGGGCCGGCACGACGAAGCGGTCGTGCCGCTCGAACGCACGGTCGGCATCGATCCGAAATTCGCGCTTGCGTGGCTCGCGCTCGGCACGACGCACCACGCGCTCGGCAACCATGAAGCCGCCGTGCGCGCATTCGACCAAGCCCTGCGCGTGCGCCCCGAACTCGCGGCGGCGCATCTGAACCGCGCCATTGCGTGGCTCACGACCGGCGACTTCCGGCGCGGCTTGCCCGAATACGAATGGCGGCTCGATCCGTCCGCGTGCGAACCCGCGCCATTCGATGCGCCCCCGGCGCGCGTTGCACCGGCCATGGCGTTGCCGCGCTGGCGCGGCGAACCGCTCGACGGCCGCACGCTCTTCGTCGAAGCCGAACAGGGCTTCGGCGATACGCTGCAGTTCGTGCGCTTCGTGCCGCTCGTCGCTGCGCGCGGTGCGCGCGTCGTGCTGGAAGTGCAGCCGCAACTGGTCCCGCTCATCGCGCCAGTTGCCAAGGCCGCACAGATCACGCTGATCGCCCAGGGCGCACCGCGACCGGCCGCCGACCTGCACTGCCCGCTGCTCTCGCTGCCGCTCGCGCTCGGCACGACCTTCGACGACTTGGCCGCGCACACGCCCTACCTGTCGGCGCCCGCGCCGTACCTGCGCAAATGGCGCGGATCGCTTGGCGGCCAGGCGAAGCGCAAGATCGGCATTGCGTGGTCGGGGCGAATCCAGAAGCATGAAAATCGTTCGCTGCCGCTGCACGCGCTCGAACCGCTTTTCGCGCTCGAAGGCATCGACTGGATCGTGCTCCAGCCGCAACTGAGCGACGCGGAACGCGCCACGCTCGACGCGCATCCGTGCGCGCGCGCGATTCACCGTCTCGACGGCAAGATCGCCGATTTCGCCGATACGGCCGCCGTGATCGAACGTCTCGATGCGGTGGTGTCGGTCGATACGTCGATTGCGCACCTCGCGGGCGCGCTCGGCGCGAAGCTCTGGGTCATGCTGCCGTTCGCCGCCGACTGGCGCTGGTTCACCGGCACGGACGAAAGCCCGTGGTATCCGCGTGCGCGGCTCGTGCGCCAGCCGCAGCCGGGCGCGTGGGCCGAAGTGATCGAGGCCGTCGCGAACGACTTGCGTTACTCATGAGCGTAACGAACCTCCAGGCGCATATTTCACGCACGAAAAAAAGGTCATCGAGGATTACCGGGGAACGCGGCACACGCGATTGCCTCCCCTGGTGGGCGATCATCATCCCGACGCGGCGTGAAGCCGGGCTCGGGGTGCGACACGCATGACACGCAGTCCCAATCAATCGAATCCTTCCCCGCCAGCCTTACTTTGACGCGCTGGGCACGCGGCTCCCCGCGGCCCATCGGACTAGAACCAGAAACGCACTAAAAGCGCGTCTCCCGCGCCGAGCGCAGAAAGGTATCGAGCAGCGGCGTGCAGTCGAGCAGTTCCGGCCCGCCCGCGCGATGGAATTCCGGGTGCCACTGCACGCCGAGCACGAACGGCGCACGGCGATAGCGCACCGCTTCGATCAGGCCGTCACCGGCAGACACCGCCTCGACCGTCAGATCGCGCCCCAGCGTTTTCACCGCCTGATGGTGGATCGAGTTGACGATCGCCTCGCGCCGCCCCGGAAACATGCTCGAAAGCGTGGAGCCCTCGGGGAACGTCACCGCATGACGGTGCTGATCGTAGTGCTCACTCACGTGCACGCCTGCGGTCGGCACGTCGGTCGCGATGTCCTGGTAGAGCGTCCCGCCGAATGCCACGTTGATCAGCTGGCAGCCGCGGCAAACGCCCAGCACCGGCTTGCCCGACTCCACGAACTCGTGCAGCAGCTCCAGTTCGTACATGTCGCGCACGCGGTCGCCCGGCCATTCGGGCCGCGCCGCCGCTTCCGCGTAGGTCTGCGGCGAGACGTCGGCGCCGCCCTGAAGCAGCAGGCCGTCGAGATGCTTCGCGTAATCGCGCAGGCGGATATTGCTCGGATGCAGCATGCCCTGGTGGCCGACCGTCGGGATCATGAACACGATCACGTCGCGCGACATGACCCAGTGCGCAATCGACTCTTCGAGATATTGCAGCGTCTTGCCGCGCAGGCCTCGCGCGCCCGGCTCCGGGTGAAAGATCCGTGCCGAAACGCCGATGCGCAGCGTGCGCTGCGTGATGCGCTGCCCCGCGCGGTCGAACAATTGCCGCGCACGCGCGGCGACGATGCGGCCAAACACGGACCACGCCGAATCGTTCGGCTGCAGATAGCGCGGCGGATTGGGCGGCAGCGCGCCGGGCGGCGGCGGATTCTGCTTGCCGAAGTCCGGCGCCTGGCCAAAGCCCGCAGGCGCTGCGCCCGGACGCGGAGTTTCCGCCGGGGCAGGCGCGGTCTTGCCCGCGTCCGTCGTCTGCGGGAGGGGAATCTCAGGCACGTGCGCCGCCTCCTGCTGCGCGGGCGCGGGCTCGCGTGCTGTTCCGCCCTGCCCCGTGGCCGGCACCGCGGTCGGCCCCGCAGTCGGCCCTCCAGTCGGCACGCTCGCGGGCGCATCGGCCGGGGCTGCGGGCGATGTGGAAGCGGGAGCAGAGGGTGAACCGGAAGAAGCGCCGGACGAGCCGGCTGAGGCGGTGGATTGGGCGGTGCCGGGCGATCCGGCATCGGGGGGACGGCCAGCGCCGTCGGGAATCTCTGAGTGGTCGGAGTTGTTGTCGCTCATGACGTGGGGTCAGGCGCGCGGCGCGCGAACGATTAACACGGGACGATTATGCGTCGCCCCGCCAGGAGCCGCCAGTCCCGTGCACAGTTACCGCCAGCCCGCCATCACCGGCGCACTGGCGAAACCGGGCATTTACGCGTCGGGCCGCTCGTCGAAAGTCTCGCGCAACGCGATCTGCATCGACGCGTGGATCTTCACGCACCAGCGCCACAGCAGCATCGTGAGCCCCGCCGCGCCCGCCAGCAGGCCGATCAGATAGCCGGTTGGCGGCAGGATCGTCCGCGAAAGCCCTGCGACGAGGAGGAAAACGCCCACCATCGCGAGCACCGGCACGATTTCGGCGATCGTATGACGCAGCGCGCGCGTCAAGCGCCCCGCATGCTCGGGATTCACGCTCACCTCGGCCAGCAGCAGCGCGAGCGACTGCATCTTGCGCCATACGGCCACGAGAAACGGCATCGCGATCAGCAGCGCCCCGCCCCACAGCACGACGCGCTGAATGTTCGCATCGGGCAGCCACGCCGACAACGCCGGCGCCGCATAGTACGCGCCATAGGACACGCCGATGAAAATCGCCGACACGAGCGCGAGATTCACGGCCACCTGCACCACGATGCGCCGTACGAGCGTGAAGAAGGTCGGCCCCGACGAGCGCGGCATCAGGCTGCTCAGCCACTGGCCGTACAGCGCGAACACGTTCGAGACGACGGGCGGCATGGCGCGCGCGAGTTTTTGCGAAAGCGGATCGGCGAAGCGGATCAGGTACGGCGTCGTGAGCGTCGTGATGGCCGAAACCGCGACGGCAATCGGATAGAGGAAACCGCTCGTCACCTTGAGCGTGAGGCCGAGCGACGCGATGATGAACGAAAACTCGCCGATCTGCGAGACGGTCATGCCCACGCGCATCGACGTGCGTCCGTCGCTGCCCGCGAGGAACGTGCCGAGCCCGCACGAAACGAGTTTGCCGAGCACCACCGCCAGCGAAATCACGGCGATCGGCCACGCGTATTCCACCATCACGTGCGGATTGAGCATGAGCCCGACCGTCACGAAAAAGATCGCGGAAAAAGCGTCGCGCAACGGCGCGATCAGGTGCTCGATACGATGCAGGTGCCGCGACTCGGCCATGATCGCGCCAATGAGGAACGCGCCGAGCGCAATCGAATAATCGAGCTTCACCACCAGCAGGCAGAACCCGAAGCAAAAGCCCAGCACCGAAATGAGCAGCATCTCGTCGCTCCCCACGCGCGCGACGTAGCCGAGCAGGCGCGGCACGACCATGATGCCCGCGAGCAGCGATACGACCATGAAGAGCAGCAGCTTGCTGAGCGTGATGAACGCGATGCCGGGCGAGAGTTCGCCGGTCTGCGCGAGGCCGCCGAGCAGCACGAGCATCGCAATGCCGAGGATGTCCTCGACGATCAGGATGCCGAACACGAGCTGCGCGAACTTCTCGCGCTTGAGGCCGAGGTCGGAGAGCGCCTTGACGATGATCGTGGTCGAGGAGATGGCGAGAATCGCACCGAGAAAGAGCGCATCCATGGCGCTCCAACCGAACGCGCGGCCGATCTCGTAGCCGATCCACATCATCAGCGCGATTTCGGAGACTGCCGCGATGATCGCGGTCACGCCGACCTGGAAGAGCTTCTTCAGGCTGAATTCGAGCCCGAGCGAGAACATCAGGAAAACGACGCCGAGCTCGCCCATCGTCTGGATGGTCTGCTCGCCGTGAATGAGCGGAAACGGCGGCGTGTACGGCCCGATGATGACGCCCGCGGCGATATAGCCGAGCACCACCGGCTGCTTCAGGCGATGAAACAGCACCGTGACGACGCCGGCCAGCGCCATCACGACAGCCAGATCCTGAATGAAGCCGATTTCCTGATGCATGCGGGATAGACCTTACAAATTGCTGACGAAGGACGAAATCTTAACCGATGGATGCGTCAATCCCAACTACGCTACGGTGAAAATACAGCCCTACAATAACGAGCCCGTGACTGCAGTCCGTACGCCGCTGCCGGGCCGGGCAGTTCACCCTTTCATGACGCCATGACGACCGAATTCACCCCGTTTCCCCCGCTCGCCCGGCTTGCCGCCGATCTCGACGCCGGCCGCACGACGAGCCGCGCGCTCGTCGAAACCGCACTCGCGCGCATCGCTGACCCGGCAGGCCAGGGCTCGACCGTCTTCACACACGTCGATGCCGCACGCGCGCGCGCCGTCGCCGACGCGCACGACCGCCTGCGCGCATCGGGCACCGTGCTTTCGCCGCTCGCGGGCATTCCTGTCTCGGTGAAAGATCTGTTCGACATCGAAGGCGAAGTCACGCGGGCAGGCTCCACCGCGCTGCGCGACGCGCCGCCCGCGCAGGCCGACGCCGCCGCCGTCGCGCGACTGCGCCACGCGGGCGCCGTGCTGATCGGAAGGACCAACATGAGCGAGTTCGCGTTCTCGGGGCTCGGGCTGAATCCGCACTATGGCACCCCGCTCTCGCCGTACCGGCGGGGCGTCGCGGGCAGCGCGGGCAAGGCGGACAAGGCGAACGATAAGCGCGTGGCGGGCGGCTCGTCGTCCGGGGCGGCGGCCTCCGTGGCCGACGGCATGGCCGCCGTCGCGCTCGGCACCGACACGGGCGGCTCGATCCGCATCCCGGCAGCGTTCTGCGGCCTCACGGGCTTCAAGCCGACTGCCGCGCGCGTCCCGAAGACCGGCGCCGTCCCGCTTTCGCCGACGCTCGACTCATTCGGCCCGATCGGCAACAGCGTCGCGTGCTGCGCGCTCGTCGACCGCATCCTCGCCGGGCTCGCGCCGCACGTGCCGGCCGCGCGCCATCTCGAAGGCGTGCGGCTCGGCGTGCTGACCAACTATGTGAACGACGGCGTCGAGCCGGAAGTTGCCGACGCAATCGACACCGCGCTCAGGCACCTCGACGCGGCGGGCGCGATCGTCTCCGAAGTGCGCTTCGCCGCACTCGACCGGCTGCCGGAGATCAACCGTTACGGCTTCTCGCCGATCGAAGCCTACGCGTGGCATCGCGAGCTGATCGCGCAGCACCGCGACGAATACGATCCGCGCGTGCTGGTCCGCATCCTGAAGGGCGAGCCGGCCCGCGCCTGCGACTATCTCGACCTGGTCGCCGCGCGCGCATCCGTGCTCGAAGAGGCACAGGCGACGCTCTGGTCGCGCTTCGACGCCGTGATCGCGCCCACCGTGCCGATCGTGCCGCCGCCGCTTGCGCCGCTCGCCGCCGACAACGACGTCTTCGCGCAGACCAACGCCCTCGTGTTGCGCAACCCGAGTGCGTTCAATTTCCTCGATGCGTGTGCGCTCTCGCTGCCGTGCCACCACCATGGCGCGGCGCCGGTCGGGCTCATGCTCGTCGGTGCGCCTTACGCCGACGACGCGCTGCTCGCCATCGGGCGCGGCGTCGAAGCCGTGCTCGCGCCGTTGCGCTGAGGTGTGCCGACGGGCGCTGATGCATGCTTGAAGCGCCCGGTGAAGTGCGCTGTGAAGTGCCCTGTGAAGCGCCCCGAATGGCGCTGAAACCCGGGGACACGGCCCGCCTCGCGCGGGCCGCGCTGATCACGAACCCTGCACACGATCAAGTCCGCCGAGCGCGCCGCGCGCATCCTTCGCGCTAGAATCGCGGACACGCCGTCGCAGCCCGCACACGCTGCGCCATTCAAATCGCCATCCGACACACATGAACGACGATAACGCGCTGTTGCGCCGCGAGCGCGGCCTCCTGGTCCTCCTCGCTCTGCTTTCCCTCGCGCTACTGGGCGGCGCTCTCTACATGCAGCACTACAGGAGCGAAGATCCCTGTCCGCTGTGCATCATCCTGCGCTACTTCTTCCTGCTGGTTGCCGTGTTCGCGTTCCTCGGCGCGCGCCTGTCGAGCTGGCGCGGCGTGCGCGTGCTCGAAGCCCTGATCGTGCTGTCGGCGCTGGGCGGCATCATCGCCGCGGCGCGGCTCGTCTGGGTCCAGGCGTTCCCGAACATGAGCTGCGGCTTCGACGTCCTGCAGCCCGTCGTCGACGGCCTGCCGCCCGCCAAGTGGCTGCCGGGCGTGTTCAAGGTCGGGGGCCTGTGCGAGACGATCTATCCGCCGATCCTCGGCGTGTCGATGCCCGCGTGGTCGCTGATCGCGTTCGTCTGCATGTTCGTGACCGTGCTTTCGAGCCTGTGGCGCAACCGTCGCCGCCAGGTGTCGTGGCCCGGCATCCGCCGCTGATCCACCGCCAGGCAGCACGGCGGCTCATCGCGATCGTTGCACCCGCCGCACCGATTGCACCGGCCTCGCCGCTTGCACCAGGCTTCACCCGCCGCACCTGTGGCGCATGCGGCATTTCCTGCACCCATGGCGCCCATCCCGGCGCCACCGCTGCGCCGTCTTCCCTGGGCGTCCCGCCGCCAAAGCGCGGGGAAAATGCAGGGAAAGGGCGGGATCACACCCGCCCGCCGTCATTCATGACGGCCGCCAGATAACCCCCATCCGCGGCGGGGAATACTTTCCTCGCCCGAGCAGTGCTATCTTGCAAAAAGGATGGCGATCTACGTGCGCGAGGCCGGCTCCGGCAAGCCCCCTGCGTAACGCGCGCCCGATCCGCAATGTCTTCCGGATCCATCATGACAAGGCAAACCATCCGATTCCTGCGCCGGGGCGCCGTGCACGAAGTGAGCGACGTTCCGGTCACGCGCACGGTACTGCAATACCTGCGTGAAGACCTGCATGCCTGCGGCACCAAGGAAGGCTGCGCAGAAGGCGACTGCGGCGCATGCACGGTGGTCGTCGGCGAACTCGATGCCAACGGACGCCTCGTCCTCAAAGCCGTCAACGCCTGCATCCAGTTCCTGCCCACGCTCGACGGCCGCGCCCTCTTCACCGTCGAAGACCTGCGCGCGCCCGATGGCGCACTGCATCCGGTCCAGCAAGCGCTTGTCGATTGCCATGCCTCGCAGTGCGGCTTCTGCACGCCGGGCTTCGCCATGTCGCTGTGGGCGCTCTACGAACACCAGAGCGTCGATGCGGGCGTGCCCTCGCGCGACGAGATCAACCGGACCCTTTCGGGCAACCTGTGCCGCTGCACCGGCTACCGGCCCATCGTCGACGCGGCCCGCAGCATGTTCGACTACACGCGCCATGCCCGCGTCGCGCTCGATCGCACGGCTATCGAAGACGCCCTGCACAAGCTCCAGCGCCCCGCCACGTTCGAATACCGCGGCCCCGATGCGCGCGGCGCCGGGTACGGCGAAGCCACGTTCTTCGCGCCGCGCACGCTCGCCGAGTTCGCCGCGCTGCGTGCCGCACGGCCCGAAGCGCGCGTGCTCGCCGGCAGCACCGACATCGGCCTGTGGGTCACGAAGCAGTTTCGCGATCTGGGCGACTTGATCTACACGGGCAACGTCGCCGAACTGCGCGCGCTCACGCACGACGCGCACGCCATCACGATCGGCGCCGCCGTGCCGCTCGAAGAGGCATACGCCGCGCTGGCCGTCGACTATCCCGAGCTCGCGGAACTGTGGACGCGCTTCGCGTCGCCGCCGATCCGCAATGCGGGGACGCTCGGCGGCAACATTGCGAACGGCTCGCCGATCGGCGATTCGATGCCCGCGCTGCTCGCGCTCGACACGCAACTCGTGCTGCGCCGCGCCGACGACGTGCGCACGCTGCCGCTCGACGCGTTCTACACCGGCTATCAGAAGAATGCGCTCGCAACGGGCGAGTTCATCGAGGCGCTTCGCGTGCCGCGCCGCGCCCCCACGCTGCGCTTTCGCACCTACAAGATCTCGAAGCGCTACGACCAGGATATTTCTGCGGTGTGTGCCGCGTTCGCACTCGATATCGGCGACGATGGCGTGATCGCGCTCGCACGCATCGCGTTCGGCGGCATGGCCGCCACGCCGCTGCGCGCCGCGCTCGCCGAAGCCGCGCTGAGCGGCGCGCACTGGGACGAAGCGGCCGTGCTGCGCGCGATGGACGCGCTCGCCGACGACTACACACCGCTCACGGATCTGCGCGCGAGCGCCGCGTATCGCATCAAGGTCGCGCGCAACCTGTTGTGGCGCTGCTGGCTGGAGACGCGCAACGACGCTCCGCTTGCGCCGCGCGAGGTGAACGCGTTCGCCTTCGAAGGCGAGGACAACATGGCGCTCGCAGGAGACACGCGATGAACCATCAGTCCGATCCGATGGTTGCGCACACAGCGTACGCGGCGCACGTGGCACACCCGACACACACGGCCCGCTCGGCGGCGGGCGCGCCGTTGCCGCATGAATCCGCCGAACTGCACGTGAGCGGCGAGGCGCGCTACACCGACGACATCCCCGAACGGCACGGCACGCTGCATGCGGCGCTCGGCCTTTCGCGCCACGCGCATGCGCGCATCGTGTCGCTCGATCTGCGCCGCGTGCGTGAAGCGCCGGGCGTGGTTGCCGTGCTCAGCGCCGCCGACATCCCCGGCGAGAACAACTGCGGCCCGGTGGTGCACGACGACCCGGTGCTCGCGAGCGGCGAGGTGCAGTACCTCGGGCAGCCCGTGTTCGCGGTGATCGCAACGAGCCACGAACTCGCGCGGCGCGCCGCCGCGCTCGCCGCAAGCGACGACGTCGTGCGTTACGAACCGCTCGAAGCCGTGCTCTCGATCGCGCAGGCGAAAGCGATGCAGCACTACGTGCTGCCGCCGCTGCGCCTGTCGCGCGGCGAGCCTGCCGCGCGCATCGTCGCGGCGCCGCATCGCATCGCGGGCACCTTCGAAGCAGGCGGCCAGGAACAGTTCTACCTCGAAGGCCAGGTCGCCTATGCGCTGCCGGAGGAACAGGACGGCATGCTCGTCTACAGTTCGACGCGGCATCCGTCCGAAATGCAGCAGGTCGTCGCGCATCTGCTCGGCTGGCCCGCGCACCGCGTCGCGTGCGAATGCCGCCGCATGGGCGGCGGCTTCGGCGGCAAGGAATCGCAGTCGGCGCTGTTCGCGTGCGTCGCGGCGCTCGCGGCGTACAAGACGGGCCGCCCCGTGAAGCTGCGCGCCGACCGCGACGACGACTTCATGATCACCGGCAAGCGCCACGACGCGCTGTACACCTACGAAGCAGGCTTCGACGATACGGGCCGCCTGCTCGGCACGCGCGTGGAAATCGCACTGCGCGCAGGCTATTCCGCCGATCTGTCCGGCGCCGTGGCCACCCGCGCGGTGTGCCACTTCGACAACGCGTATTACCTCTCCGATGTCGAGATCGTCGCACTGTGCTGCAAGACGAACACGCAGTCGAACACGGCGTTTCGCGGCTTCGGCGGACCGCAGGGCGCGCTCGTGATGGAAGTCATGCTCGACGCCGTCGCGAAGCAGCTCAACCGCGATCCGCTCGACGTGCGGCTCGCGAACTACTACGGCATCGGCGAGCGCGACATCACGCCTTATGGCCAGCGCGTCGAGGACAACGTGCTCGCCCCGCTCACGCGCGAACTGCTCGCGTCGAGCCGCTACGCCGAACGACGCGCCGCGCTCGCCTCGTATAACCGCACGAGCCCGGTGCTCAAGCGCGGCATCGCGATCACGCCGGTCAAGTTCGGCATCTCGTTCAACGTGCCGCACCTGAACCAGGCGGGCGCGCTCGTGCATGTCTACCGCGACGGCTCGGTGCTCGTGAACCACGGCGGCACCGAAATGGGCCAGGGGCTCAACACGAAGGTCGCGCAGGTGGTGGCGGGCACATTCGGGCTGCCGCTCGCGCGCGTGCGCGTGAGCGCCGCCGATACCGCGAAAGTGGCGAACACGTCGGCCACCGCCGCCTCGACGGGCAGCGACCTCAACGGCAAAGCCGCCGAAGATGCCGCGCTCACGATCCGCGCCCGTCTCGCCACGCTCGCCGCCGCCGAATACGGCGGCACGCCCGACGCCGTCACGTTCGAGGACGGCGCAGTGCGGGCGAACGGCGTGTCGATCGCGTTCGCGCAGTTCGTCGAACTCGCGTATATGAAGCGCGTACAGCTCTGGTCGGACGGCTTCTACGCGACGCCGAAGGTCCACTGGGACGCCCGCACGCTGACCGGCCATCCGTTCTACTACTTCGCGTATGGCGCGGCGGTATCGGAAGTGGTCGTCGATACGCTCACCGGCGAATGGAAGCTCGTGCGCGCCGACGTGCTGCACGACGCCGGCCGTTCGATCAATCCGGCTATCGACATGGGCCAGGTGGAGGGCGCGTTCATCCAGGGCATGGGCTGGCTCACGACCGAAGAACTCTGGTGGGACAGCAACGGTCGTTTGATGACACACTCGCCGTCCACGTACAAGATTCCAGCGGTCAGCGATACGCCCGCCGTATTCAACGTGCAGCTTTATCGCAACGAAAATGCCGAGCCGACCATCTTCAGCTCGAAGGCCGTCGGCGAGCCGCCGCTGTTGCTGCCGTTCTCGGTGTTTCTCGCGATTCGCGACGCGATCGGCGCTGCGGTGCCCGAGGCGCGCGAAGCCGCGCCGCTTCGTGCGCCCGCGACGCCCGAGGCCATTCTCGACGCGCTCGATGCACTGCGCGCCATCGCAGCGGCTACGTCGAGCGCTCAGTCGCCAGCGCTTACACCCGCGGCCGGGAACGCCGCGCCCGGCCATGCCGCCGTGCCCGCAGCGGCGCGCACCGTGAAGATGGACTGAAAGCGCATAACCGTGAAGATCAACCGGCGGCGCGCCTTGCGCGCCGCCCGACGAGGGAGAAGCGCCAGATGCACGCCTGGCTCACCGATCTGCAGTACCTGCTCGCGCGCGGCGACGCCGCCGTGCTCGTGACGGTCGCGCGCGTCGAGGGATCGGCGCCGCGCGACGCCGGCACGAAGATGATCGTGACGCGCGACGCCGCGCGCCACACCATCGGCGGCGGCCATCTCGAATGGAAAGCCATCGAGATCGCACGCCAGGCGCTGCGCGACGGCATGCGCGCGCCGCACATGCGGCGACTCGAACGCCTCGCGCTCGGGCCGAGCCTCGGCCAGTGCTGCGGCGGCGCGGTCGTGCTCGCGTTCGAGCGGCTCGATGTGGGCGACCTCGGCTGGCTCGCGTCGCTTGCGCGCCGCCTCGCGGCGGGCGAATCGACCGTACGCAGCGTCTCGTTTCGCGCCACGCGCAACGGCGGCCCGAGCGCGAGCCAGGGAGCCCAGGGCAGCGCAGCAGCGGCGGTAGCAGCAACAGCGGCAGCGGCAGCCGATGCCGTGATGCTCTCGCAGCCGGAACCGGGCGTCGAAGCGCCCGACTGCCTGCTCTGGGAGTCGGGCGAGCACGCAGGCGACGCGCTTCTCACCGAAACCATCGCGCCCAACGACTTCCCCGTCGTCGTGTTCGGCGCGGGCCATGTCGGCGCGGCATTGGTGCGCGTGCTCGGCACGCTGCCCTGCCGCGTGCGCTGGGTGGACGAGCGCGACGCCGCGTTCCCGCCACCCGAAGCGCTCGCGGCGCTCGGCGCGCGCAACGTCGAGATCGACGCGAACGACGCCCCCGACGAAGCCGTCGACACCGCCGCGCCCGGCACGAGCTTCATCGTGATGACGCACGATCATTCGCGCGACCTCGCGCTCGCCGAACGCATCCTGCGGCGCGGCGATTACGCGTTCTTCGGCATGATCGGCTCGCACACGAAGCGCAAGCAGTTCGAGCACCGGCTCGCGGCGCGCGGCATCGATCCCTCGCAGATCGCACGGATGAAGTGTCCGCTCGGCGTCGAAGGCATCGCCGACAAATCGCCCGAAGCCATCGCGATCTCGGCCGCCGCACAACTCTTGCAAGTTATCGGGGCACGCGCAGGCAGTCATGGCGCGTGACATCACCCTTTTACCCACCGACCAGATCATGGCAAACACAAACCAGGCAATCTCCCTCACAGAAAAGGCCGCTCGCGCGCCGAAGTCCGAACTGCACATCCATATCGAAGGCTCGCTCGAACCCGAGCTGATCTTCAAGCTCGCGCAGCGCAATAACGTCAAGCTCGCGTACAACTCGATCGAGTCGTTGCGCGAGGCGTATGCGTTCACCGATCTGCAGTCGTTCCTCGACATCTACTACGCCGGTGCGAGCGTGCTGCTCACGGAAAACGACTTCTACGACATGACGATGGCCTACTGCGAGCGCGCGCTCGCGGACAACGTCGTGCATGCCGAGATTTTCTTCGATCCGCAGACGCACACCGAACGCGGCGTAGCCATCGAAACGGTGGTCGCAGGCATCGACCGCGCGCTGGCCGATGCCGAAAAGCGCGGGCTCACGAGCAAGCTGATCCTGTGTTTCCTGCGCCACCTGAGCGAAGCCGATGCGCTCGCAACCTTCGACGCCGCGCTGCCGCTCTTCGAGCGCCATGCGCGCCTCGTCGGCGTGGGACTCGATTCGTCCGAACGCGGACATCCGCCCTCGAAATTCGAGCGCGTGTTCGAACGGGCGCGCGCCAGGGGCCTGAAACTCGTTGCGCACGCAGGCGAGGAAGGCCCGCCCTCGTACATCTACGAAGCCCTCGATCTGCTCAAGGTGGACCGCGTCGATCACGGCGTGCGCAGCATCGAAGATGCGGCGCTCGTCACGCGTCTGGCGGACTCGCGCGTGGCGCTCACGGTCTGCCCGCTGTCGAACATCAAGCTGTGCGTATTCGACGACATGACGAAGCACACGCTGAAGGATCTGCTCGACCGCGGCGTCGCGGTGACCGTCAATTCCGACGATCCGGCCTACTTCGGCGGCTACGTGAACGAGAACTACACCGCCATCATCGATGCGCTCAAGCTCGACGAGAACGAGGTGTACGCGATCCTGCGCAATGGCTTCGAGGCGTCGTTCGTGACGCCGCAGGAACGCGACGCGCTGATCGCGAAACTCGACGCTTACTGGCACGGCGCGAGCGCGTAAGCACATAAGCGCGTAGGCGAGCACGGCGCGGCAGGGCATGTCCAACCGCATGCCCCGCTGCATGCCCTACCCGCATCGATCGGAGACGCTGTTCCCATGACTCAATCGGCTTACCGGGCGAAGCTTCTGACGTTCACGGGCGATCCTGCGCAATCGCCCGACGCCGCGGTCTTTCACGAAGACGGCGTCGTGATCGTCGAAGACGGCCATGTGGCGGCAGCGGGCGCGTGGACGGCACTCGCCGGGCTCGTCGCGGGCGATGCGAGCGTCCATGATCTGCGCGACAAGCTGATCGTGCCGGGCTTCATCGACACGCATATCCACTATCCGCAGACCGACATGATTGCGTCGCCCGCGCCGGGCCTGCTGCCGTGGCTCGAAACGTGGACGTTCCCCACCGAGCGACGCTTCGAAGACGAAGCCCTCGCGCAGGATACGGCGCGCTTTTTCGTCGATGAACTGCTGGCGAACGGCACGACCACGGCGCTCGTCTATTGCACCGTGCACAAGCAGTCCGCCGACGCGCTCTTCCGTGCGAGCGAGGCGAAGAACCTGCGCATGATCGCGGGCAAGGTGCTCATGGACCGTCACTGCCCCGCGTTCCTGCGCGATACGCCGCAATCGGGTTACGACGACAGCGCCGAACTGATCGGCCGCTGGCACAAGCGCGGCCGCCAGCTTTACGCGCTCACGCCGCGCTTCGCGCCCACCTCGACCGAGGCGCAGCTCGAAGCCTGCGCGACGCTCGCGAAGGCGCATCCGGACATCTTCATCCAGAGCCACGCCGCCGAGAGTCGCGAGGAGGTGAACTGGGTAAGCGAACTCTTTGCGCACCGCCGCAGCTACATCGACGTCTACGATCATTACGGGCTGCTGCGACCGCGTGCCGTGTATGGCCACTGCATCTGGCTCGACGACGAGGACCGCCGCCGCATGGCGCAAACGCGCGCGGTCGCCGCGCACTGCCCGACGTCGAACCTGTTCCTCGGCAGCGGCCTGTTCGATTTCGATCGCGCCGACGCATCGGCCATGCTCGTGACGCTCGCGACGGACGTGGGCGGAGGCACGTCGTTTTCGATGCTGCAGACGATGAACGAAGCGCACAAGGTCGCGCGCATGGGCGGGCATCACCTGAGCGCGACGCGCATGTTCTGGCTCGCAACGGCGGGCGCGGCCGAGGCGCTCGATCTCGGCGACATGATCGGCACGCTCGCGCCGCAAAGCGAAGCGGACTTCGTCGTGCTCGATCCGCAAGCGACGCCGCTGCTCGCACGGCGCACGGCGCGTGCGCAATCGCTCGAAGAACTGCTCTTCGCGCTCGCCATGCTCGGCGACGATCGCGCCGTGTACGAAACCTACGCGGCGGGAAAGCGCGTGCATCGGCGCGGCGAGCGCACGAAGCGAAGGAATGTTTGACCTCGGACGGTAAACCTTTCCCACCCTTCGCCACCGCCGCCGCCATGCAGAGATAAATCGCAGACGGATCCTCCATACGGATCCTGCATTTTTTGTCAGAAATTATCTCCGCCGCGTAGACGCTCTCCAGAGGTTTTTACCGCCTGATTCAAGACAGAAACTGTGCGCCGTGCTTCATAGGACTGCTTTAGAACAGATATTTTTTCCCGGTGGTAAGGTCGCGCTTGAGAAAGTTGCCAACCGCCCAACCCGGGTCTCTGGAGAACGTCAGAAATGGACAAATACGCCGCCCCTGCCTCATCGATGCTTCCGCCCTCGGACATGGCTCTTGTTCTGCCGCGTACCGCTCTCGTTGTCATTGACCCCCAAGTCGACTTTCTAAGTCCGAAGGGTGTCGTCTGGGGCGCAGTGGGCGAGAGCGTCACGGAACTGAATACCGTTGAGAATCTCGGCAAGTTGTTTGCCGCCGCGAAGAAAGCCAATATTGTTGTGGCGATCTCGCCGCACTACTACTACCCGTGGGATAACAACTGGAAATTCGAAGGCGCGCTTGAAAAGCTCATGCATAAAGTGGGCATGTTCAAACGGCCGAGTCCTTATTCCGTGGATGGCTTCGAGAATTCCGGCGCCGATTTCATGCCTGAGTACAAGCAGTACATCCTCGACAATAAAACCATCATTGCTTCGCCGCACAAGGTCTACGGGCCGCAGCAGAACGATCTCATCCTGCAGTTGAGAAAACACCGTGTCGATCAGGTGATTCTGGCGGGCATGTCCGCGAACCTGTGTGTCGAATCGCATCTGCGTGAATTGCTGGAGCAGGGATTCGAGGTGGCGGTCGTCCGTGACGCAACGGCTGCGGCGATTCTTCCGGACGGTGATGGCTACCAGGCCGCAATAACGAACTTCCGCTTCATGGCGAATGCCGTGTGGACGACCGAAGAGGCAGTCAAGAGGCTTTCGTAAGCGTTTTATTTAGACGTACGTTTCAAACGTATTGCGTTACTCAGGGTATTGCGCGAACACGCAATACCCTGATTTTTTGTGTGAGCCGTAGTTTGTCGCGCCGTCATCGAGCCAACACCCTCCGTAGTTTCGTAGCGGCACAAAGCGGTGCAGTTCGACGCGAATTGATGCAATTTGACGCCAAACCGCGTGCTATAATCCGCCGCTCATTGGGGAGTAGCCGCCCCGCATCGTGCCGCGCCACGAGCCTGTAACCAGGTTTGACGCGATCCGCGCACGATCCGCGGGGGCACCTGTCAACAGACTTGGCCGAAACAGCCATGGCAGGTGCAGCCTCTGGCCTGGCGAGACCGATGACCCACGCGCGCCGCTAACAGGGCCCGGCGCGTCGCGGGTCGTCGCTCGCACACATTCCGGCCCGAGGATCCATCAAAACGTGAACCAGGCATTTCTCGTCTCCGCAGGCGCCGTTGCGCTCGCTGAAATCGGCGACAAGACCCAGTTGCTGTCGCTCGTCCTCGCCGCACGCTATCGCAAGCCGGTGCCGATCATCCTCGGCGTACTGGCCGCCACGCTCATCAACCACGCGGGCGCCGGAGCGCTCGGCGCGTGGCTCGGCGCGCTCGTCACCCCTTCGGTGATGCGCTGGGCGCTCGCCGCGTCATTCGTCGCGATGGGCCTGTGGATACTCGTGCCCGACAAGCTCAGCGAAGGCGAATCCGATGTCAACCGCACGCAACTCGGCGTGTTCGGCGCGACTGTCGTGACCTTTTTCCTCGCCGAGATGGGCGACAAGACGCAGATCGCCACCGTCGCTCTCGCGGCACGCTTTCACGATTTCTTCGGTGTGGTGGCCGGCACGACGCTCGGCATGATGATCGCCAACGTGCCCGCGATCCTGCTCGGCGACCGCTTTGCCCACAAGCTGCCGACAAAGCTCGTGCACGGCATCGCCGCGGTTCTCTTCGTCGTGCTGGGCGTGCTCGCGCTGATGGGCGTAGGCGTTTAAAGCCAGACAAGCGCGGTTTTTGCCGGCTGCTTTTGCCACGCCTCTACCGGCCTGCCCCTGGCTGCGGCTGCTCGCGTGCGCCCGCTACTTCGCCGTAGCGGCGGCAGCCGAAGCCGGGGCCGGCGCGCTCACCTCGTTCGGCATCCCGGCGTTCTTGTCGACCGGCAGCCTGACGTCGCGCACCGAACCATTCGCCATCGGAAAATCCGCGAGTGCGCTGCGCACCAGATACGGCATCACGCGTATGAGCGAAGGCTCGTCGCCCTCGGTGCGCGCCGTCACGTTGTAGCGCTCCGCGCCCGTCGCGCGGTCGGTGATGCGGATGCCGAGCATGTGCGAATACACCGGAACCATCTGGTCCACATAGGCAGGCGGGAACGCGCCCCACGGCGCCCACGGACCGAACCGCCTCCAGTACGGTCCCGGCCACGGCTGGAAGAACATCGGCTGCTCGACGATCATCTGACCCATGTGGCTGCCATAAACGAGCGCCACCAGATAGCGCGCCTGCGGTTCGGAAACCTGGCGGAACGCGTGCGAGGCCAAAGCATCGGCGACGAATACCTCATAAGTCGCCTGCTCAATGGTCTGCTTCTGACTCGCAGCGCGCGTGAAGGCGTAGGTGCGCGTGGCGTCGCTGCCGCCGTCCCACGCGGAGAGCGCCGTCACCTGGCTCGTCACGTAAGTCGTGCAGCCGGACAGCGTCACGGCGAGCGCCGCCAGCAGCATCAGTGCGCGGCGCGTCCATCGGTGGTGCTTCATTGTTTTCTCGTACCCATTCCAGTTTCCTGCCAGATCAAAACAGCCGCGCCGCGTCTGCAGGCCGGGTCTGCAGGCGCAGCAGTGCGATCATACTGACTTGCCCGCACGATCGGAAAGAAGTTCGCGCTGCGGCCCCGCTGCCGGACAACCGGTCCGCGCCTTTGTACAATGGGGCGATCTGCGGCGCCTGCCGGCCGGAACCCGCTGCGGGACCACGCGCGCCGCACCACTCGACGAAACCGCAACCAGACCATGTCCGATACCGCCACGCCCAACGTGATCCGCCGCGCCGACTACGCCCCTCCTGCCTTTCTGATCGACACCGTCGATCTCGAGTTCGACCTCGTCCCCGAACGCACGATCGTCAAGAACACGATGCGCGTGCGCCGCAATCCTGCCGCTGCACACGCCACCGATTCCACAGCCGATCTCGAACTGATGGGCGAGCAACTGGAATTCGTGAGCGCAGAGATCGACGGCAAACCGTACGCGCGCGTGCGCGCCCACGAGCACGGACTCACGCTCGAGAACGTGCCTGACGCATTCGAACTCGTGCTCACCGGCGCCTGTGCCCCTGCCGCCAACACGACGCTGTCGGGTCTCTATGTGTCGAGCGGCAACTTCTTCACGCAGTGCGAAGCCGAGGGCTTTCGCCGCATTACCTGGTTTCTCGACCGCCCCGACGTGATGGCGACCTACACGGTCACGCTGCGCGCCGACAAGACCGCGTATCCGGTGCTGCTCTCGAACGGCAACCTGATCGCCGAAGGCACGCTGCCCGATGGCCGTCACTACGCGAAGTGGGAAGACCCGTTCCGCAAGCCGAGCTATCTGTTCGCACTGGTCGCGGGCAAGCTCGTCGCACTCGAAGAGCGCCTCAAAAGCGGCTCGGGCAAGGAAAAACTGCTGCAGGTCTGGGTAGAACCGCAAGACCTCGACAAGACGCGCCACGCGATGGATTCGCTGATCCACTCGATCCGCTGGGACGAAAAGCGCTTCGGGCTGGAACTCGATCTCGACCGCTTCATGATCGTCGCGGTCAGCGACTTCAACATGGGCGCGATGGAGAACAAAGGGCTCAACATCTTCAACACGAAGTACGTGCTGGCCAATCCCGAAACGGCCACCGATACCGACTTCGCCAACATCGAAGCCGTGGTCGGCCATGAGTACTTCCACAACTGGACCGGCAACCGCGTGACCTGCCGCGACTGGTTCCAGTTGAGCCTCAAGGAAGGGCTCACGGTGTTTCGCGACCAGGAGTTCTCGGCGGCGATGTCGGGCGGCGACGAAAACGACGCCGCGCGTGCGACGAAGCGCATCGAAGACGTGCGCGTGCTGCGCCAGGTGCAGTTCGCGGAGGATGCGGGCCCGATGGCGCATCCGGTGCGCCCCGAGAGCTACGTCGAAATCAACAACTTCTACACGATGACCGTCTACGAAAAAGGCTCGGAAGTCGTGCGGATGTATCAGACGCTGTTTGGCCGCGACGGCTTTCGCAAGGGCATGGACCTGTACTTCCAGCGCCACGACGGCCAGGCCGTCGCCTGCGACGACTTCCTCGCGGCGATGGCCGACGCCAATGGCCGCGACCTCGCGCAATACGAGCGCTGGTACAGCCAGGCGGGCACGCCGCGCGTGACGGTCACGACGCACTACGACGAAGCGCACAGGCGCTACAGCGTGACGCTCGCGCAGGATTACGCCAACAGTTCGCCCGCGGCGCGCGAAACGCAGAAGGGACCGCTGCTGATTCCGTTCGCGATCGGCCTGATCGGGCCGGACGGCGCGGACCTGCCGCTGCGTCTCGAAGACGAAAGCGCCGTGAGCGGCACGACGCGCGTGCTCGAATTCACCGAGGCGCAGCAAACCTTCACCTTCGTCGACGTACCCGTGAAGCCGCTGCCTTCGTTGCTGCGCAATTTCTCGGCGCCCGTGATCGTCGAGTACGACTACAGCAGCACTGAACTGGCATTCCTGCTCGCCCACGACAGCGATCCGTTCAACCGCTGGGAAGCGGGACAGCGCCTCGCGACACGCGAACTGCTCGCGCTCGCCGCGCGCGCGGCGCGCTCGGAGCCGCTCGAAGTCGACGACGCGCTCGTCGACGCCTTCCGCCGCGTGCTCAACGACGAAACGCTTTCGCCGTCGTTTCGCGAACTCGCGCTGATGCTGCCGTCGGAAACCTATCTCGCCGAGCAGATGGCCGAATCGAATCCGGCCGCCGTGCACGCCGCGCGCCTGTTCGTGCGCAAGCGCCTCGGCGCGGCGCTCAAGGCCGACTGGCTCACGAGCTACGACAAGCACCTCACGCCGGGCGCCTACGAACCGACGCCCGAGGCTGCGAGCCGCCGTGCGCTGAAGAATCTCGCGCTGTCGTATCTTGCGGAACTGGACGACCCGGCCGATGCCGTGCGCCTCGCCACTGCGCAATACGATGCGGCCGACAACATGACCGACCGCGCGGCGGCGCTCCAGGCGCTGCTGAACGCAGCGGCGGGCACGGGCCGCGACGTCGCGCGGCATGCACTGGAAGACTTCTACACGCGCTTCGAGCGCGAGCCGCTCGTCATCGACAAATGGTTCGCCCTGCAGGCCGCGCAGCGCGGCAGCGCACAGCATCCGGTGATCGAAACCGTGCGCGCGCTGATGAAGCATCCGGCGTTCAACCTGAAGAACCCGAACCGCGCGCGCTCGCTGATCTTCAGCTTCTGCGCGTCGAATCCGGCGCAATTCCACGCCGCCGACGGCTCGGGCTACGCGTTCTGGGCCGAGCAGGTGCTGGCGCTCGACGCGTTCAACCCGCAGGTCGCGGCGCGTCTCGCGCGCAATCTCGAACTGTGGCGCCGCTTCACGCCCGCACTGCGCGAGCCGATGCGCGCGGCGCTGGAGAAAGTTGCGGCAGAAGCGAAGTCGCGCGACGTGCGCGAGATCGTCGAGAAGGCGCTGGCCTGACGCGGCGACGCGGCTGAAGCCGAGGCAAGCAAGAGAAAGGCCGCTGTCCCTGGGGGACAGCGGCCTTTCTTGCGACGGGCGGCAAAAATAATCGTCCGTTACGACACGCGCGAGGATCGCTCTTATTTACCGGCGGGCGACGCGGTGCTCGGAGTCGCCAGCGTGTTGTTGACCCCGTAAGCGGGCATGCTGGGCGCCGGGTTGCTGCTCATGCCCGTCTGCGAAACCGAGTTCGGCAACCCGCCCATGCCGCTATCCGTATTGGTAGCGCCAGGCGCGCCGTAGCCGCTCGTTGCATGGGCGGCGGCCGGCGAGACGGTGGTCGGGGTCGCCAGCGTGTTGTTGCTCTGTGCGTAAGCGCCGCCCGAAAATGCGAGTGCTGCGGCGGCCGCGATTAACGTACTGAATGCCTTGTCCATAGCTCGTATCTCCTTGATTGGGCTGAAATATCGACGCAGCCGATCGCCGCCTGCTTGACCACGAACCGGGCAGTCACCGTGGCCAGTGCGCTCATAAAGGGACCGATTTCCTGAAGCATTTCCTGAAGTATAGGTCGCGCTGTAAGGGCACGCTGTCAGCGAACCAGAACATCGACGATCTGCGCATCCGCTCCGGCCAGCCGTTGCCTCGTTTCCCGGAAATCCGCGCTGAACCTTATTTTTCCGTCCGCCACTGTCAGGCCCGGTGGGGCCGAGCGGGTAGAATCGGGCTATTCCCTAGCGTATCCGGAGACTCTCCATGGCTTTGCAACGTCGAACCACCCTCACGAAGTACCTGATCGAGCAGCAGCGCGAAAATCACAACCTGCCTGCCGATCTGCGTCTGTTGATCGAAGTCGTTGCGCGCGCATGCAAGGCGATCAGCTACAACGTCAGCAAGGGCGCACTCGGCGATGCGCTCGGCACCGCCGGCAGCGAGAACGTCCAGGGCGAAGTGCAGAAGAACCTCGACATCCTGTCGAACGAAATCCTGCTCGACGCCAACGAATGGGGCGGCAACCTCGCCGCGATGGCGTCGGAGGAAATGGAAACGTTCTTCCCGATTCCGGCCAACTACCCGAAGGGCGAATACCTGCTGGTGTTCGACCCGCTCGACGGCTCGTCGAACATCGACGTCAATGTGTCGATCGGCACGATTTTCTCGGTGCTGCGCTGCCCGGACGGCCAGCAGGCCAGCGAAGAGTCGTTCCTGCAGCAGGGCACGCAGCAGGTCGCCGCAGGCTACGCCGTGTACGGCCCGCAGACCGTGTTCGTGCTCACGACCGGCCACGGCGTGAACTGCTTCACGCTCGATCGCGAACTGGGTTCGTGGGTGCTCACGCAGAGCAACATGCGCATCCCCGAAGAGACGCGCGAGTACGCGATCAACGCGTCGAACGCGCGCCACTGGTACGAACCGGTGCAGAAGTACATCGGCGAGCTGAACGCAGGCAAGGAGGGTCCGCGCGGCGAGAACTTCAATATGCGCTGGATCGCCTCGATGGTCGCCGACGTGCACCGCATCCTGAACCGCGGCGGCGTCTTCATGTATCCGGCCGACCGTCGCGATCCGTCGCGGCCCGGCAAGCTGCGTCTCATGTACGAAGCGAACCCGATGGCGTTCATCGTCGAGCAGGCGGGCGGCGCGGCGACCAACGGCAACGAGCGCATTCTCGACATCAAGCCGAAGGGGCTGCACGAGCGCGTGGCGGTGTTCCTCGGCTCGAAGAACGAAGTCGAGCGCGTGACGCGCTATCACCACGAAGCCCAAAAATAGAAAAGGCAGGGAGAAGGCTTGCACATCTGCGAAATTCTTCCTATAATCTTCTTTCTCTGATGCCGGAATAGCTCAGACGGTAGAGCAGCGCATTCGTAATGCGAAGGTCGGGGGTTCGATTCCTCTTTCCGGCACCAACAGGTTTCAGGCAAAAGCCCAGTCCTCGCGACTGGGCTTTTTGCTTTCTGGCTGCACTACCAGTGCTACACAACGAGGCTGCACCGCCAGCCTACACCGCCAGCGAACCATGCCGAGACTACGGCGCACGCCTGCGCCGTAGTCTGCCGAAATGTAAACGGCGGACTGCGGCAGAAAATCAGCAAGCGGTGCGAACGATCCGCTTCGCCATCGCACGCGCTTATGCGCACCGCACAATAAATCGTATGGATTGACTTTTACGTCGCCCAATAAATCAACTGGGCGAGCGCCTACGATTTTTTGAAGTTTTTAAAGACGGAATTAATGCTTTTAGCGTCAACGCCAACGAATAATCATCCGTTGAGCCGACAGGCGCAGCAATACAGCAACAGCGGAGCAATAACAGGGCATCGACGCTACGCATACAACGCAGCCCTTGCGTCGAGGCGCGTCCGGCGGCGGAGAGGCTGCAGACAGGCTGGAATGGGTGACGAACGGTGCGGAGCCCCTCGTGTGGAGGGTTCGCGAAGGGATCGTCAGAACGACGAAGGAATGCTCCCGCGCGTTTGCAGGAATGGAATGGAATGGAACTTGGCGATTATATTCCCGGACTCCTATTCCAATGTGTCGTTGTGCGGTGAAAGCAACACGCGCGCACGAAAAGCACTGTTACGGTGATGACGGCTAGCGCGATTGAAGTGCCGAGTCAGATAATCGACTCATACAGGAGAAAGATCATGGACGCCAAACCGCCCCGCATCCCGGCCCCGGACCAAGTATGCAGCCCGGACCCGGAACCGGTGGCCGTCGAGTTCCTCGGCGATGAATTGCCCGCACACGTGCGGGCGTTTCTCGACGAGCAACGCAAGGCACACGACCAGCAATAACGGCGATCCCACACACGTCGGCGGGGTGACGAGGCGCGAGGCTCGCGCCGCCCGCTGCGCGTGATTCACTCAGCCACCCGCCTGTACGCGCCTGACCGGGCGCACAATCCTGGCGTTGCACCCCGATCCATCGCGCGATTCGCCGCATCCGCGCCAATTCCGGCTATTCTTCGCTTTTGCGCTCCGGGACTGCCCGCTTTATCTCCAATATGAATGTCATCATTCGCGCGAGCGCGTGCTGCGCCGCCGCATTGCTGTTCGCACTCCCCCTTTCCAGCGCCCGCGCAGACGGCGACGACACCGCATTGACCAACCTGATTGCACTCGTGTCGCAACGCCTGTCTTTGGCGGAGCCCATCGCACACTGGAAGTGGGAGCATCACAAGCCGATCACCGACGCGCCGCGCGAAGCCGCGCTACTCGACGATGTGCAGAAGCGCGCGTCGGCGGCGGGCGTCGATCCCGCTTTCGCGCGCACGTTCTTCCGCGATCAGATCGATGCCAGTACGCAGATGCAGAAGAACCTGTTCGAAACGTGGCGCACGTCGCAAGGCCCGAGCGGTGAGGCGCCCGATCTCGCGACCGTGACCCGCCCGCAGCTCGACCGGCTCACCGGACAGCTGGTTGGTGCGCTTGCGCGCGTGCAGCCGTTGCGCGCATCGGCCGACTGCCCGGCGCGCGTGGCGCGATCGATCGCGAACTGGAAGCAATTGACGCGCTATGACTCGGCTCGCACCGAGGCGATGAGTCAGGCGCTCGAACACGTCTGCACGGCGGGCGGCGTGGGCGCAACGGCATAGCCGTCACGCGCACCCGACAAACGAACCGGTCAGGCAACCGTCGCGGCACCGTCCGTTCCACATGCCGCCAGCGGTTGCACGCGCAAACCGCGTTCGAGACGACTCTGCAAAATGCGCCACGTCGAGATTTCGAACGGCGACTCGCCCGCTTCTCGCGCGAGCGCGACCGCCTCACCCATACTGGCCGCTGCGCCCAGATAGCACCACCGGTCTATCAGATGCAAGACGGCAGAACCGTCCGCCGCATCACGCTCCTCCACCAGCACCGCGCCCTCGAACGGCCAGGGCGCCGATTGCGGATCGTGCTTCGCCACACGCGGCAAACGGTTGAAGACGGGCCGAAGAGCGGCGATCCATTGGGCCTCGACAAGCAGTGCACCAATCTCGCCGCCCGTCGCGCGCCACTCGACCCGGCGAACCTGCTGCGCCAGACGCTGCTCACGCGACGAGCGCCGCTCGCCCGACAAATGCGCACGGATGCGCTGACGCACACGCACGCTGCGCCCCACGTAGAGCGGCGCATCGTTTTCGCCATAAAAGGCGTAGACGCCGTGGCCAGCCGGAGCGGTATCGATCAGTTCGTCGGTGATGTCGCCGGCGAGGCGATGACGGCGCGTCAGCCGCTCGATCTGCGTTTCCAGCGTCGCCACGGGCACAAGCGCCGGGAGTTGCTGCCAGAATTGCCAGATCAGGTCGGCATCGGCGAGCGCGCGGTGGCGGTCCGACGGCACGAGCGCGTGCCGTTCAACGAGCGCATCAAGACCATGCCGCTTTTCACCCGGAAAGAGCGCCCGCGAAAGACGCACCGTACACAGCACATCGGGGTTGAACGAGTAGCCGGCGCGTTCGAACTCCACGCGCAGAAAACCCCGATCGAATGCCGCGTTGTGGGCGATGAACAGCTTGCCCGCGAGGCGCTGGAAAAGCGCAGGCGCAATTTCGTCGAAGGTGGGCGCGCCCCGCACCATCTCATTGGTGATGCCGGTGAGCTGCTGAATGAACGGCGGGATCGCCTGCCGGGGATCGACCAGCGTGCTCCAGCGCGCCACCTGGCCTGCCGCCACCTCGACGACGCCCACTTCGGTGATCCGGTGCTCGCTGGCGGAGCCGCCCGTCGTCTCGAGGTCCACGAAAACGATGGGAACGTCGGCTTGCGCCGCGTCGGGGCTCAAATGAGTGTCGAACATGGTGAAACAGCAAGACTGAATAGAGGAAACAGGCGAAGTATGCCCTGTTCATGCGCAGATTGCCTGGTTTACCTGAGCGGCGCGGCATGGATTCATTTGCAAGACGATCCGCGCATTGAGGTCCGGCGTTTACCCGATTGCGTAAAAGCAAACTATTCAACCGATTATTACGACGATATTTAACGCATCCAAACAAGGCATCAATAAAATAAAAGCCCTGGATTTACCAGGGCTTTCTTCATACTACAGACGCAAGGCGACTTTACGCCACAGGCAATTACAGCGGCTGGATGTTCGCCGCCTGCTTGCCCTTCGGGCCAATCTTGACGTCGAACGTGACGCGTTGATTTTCCTTCAGCGACTTGAAGCCGTCGGCGCGAATCTCAGAAAAGTGTGCGAACAGATCGTCGCCGCCAGCGTCAGACGTAATAAAGCCAAAACCCTTTGCATCATTGAACCATTTGACGATACCGGTTTCCATGTTTCCGTTTCCCTCGAAATTTTGATGACGCAGGAATTAATCCTCGCGCCGTAAGCCAACCGACCCCTACCCCACCGCAATCGCAGCGCGCCGCCAGGATATTGAGCACAGCAGGAAAATCAGCCTTGCCGTTATAAATTGAAGATCAATCACCAGTCAAGCGAATTTTTTATAAACGATCTTCCGATCCCCGAATAAAGCCAGCGCGCATCAATATTGATGCAAAAAATACGCATCAAAGAAGACCTGCGCCGATTTCCGTCATTTTTACCCAACCCATCTTCAAATAATTCTTCAGTGGAAAGAATTCCCTGTGTGTAACAATTGGTGTCAAACGTAAGTGTTTTTCCCGGTTGTTAAAGCAAAATATTCAAACCAGTATGAATAGAGTTAGCGCGTATCAGGAGAGCATCATGCTGACGAGCCTGCATCGCTGGTTGAAGTGGCTAGTGCAAACCGACGACGTTACGCCTCACGAGCCAGGCGAACTCGACACTTACGGTTCGTGGCACGGCGACCACTGGCACAACCTGCTCTGTTCCCCTATGGACGCACGCCATTACGTGATGGAGGACTGGACTGCGCAAGACGAATCGCAGCCGCCCGGAGCGAGCGCCAAGTAAGTCATTGTGCCGAACCCCGTACAAATAGCAGCGAAGGCTGGAAAGCAGCGGATGAACCGCGCGCGCCCCCCAAAAAAGCGCGGCTTTGGGCCGCGCAACAACGGTTTGGAGATCTTTTTCGTCAACGAAAAAGTCTGCTTCGAAAAGCAGCGTTGACAGTGTAGACGCTGCCTGCATTGCGTATTAAGCATAGAGAACACGACCATCTGTTACATAGGTCGCAATAATCGATTCCGACGCCCATTTGCAGTCTTTCTTCCGCATCATTTGGTGCAGCAATCGGTGTAGCAATCACACAACGCCACGCGGTTGACATCCTGCCCCCACTCGGGGCCGATGGCCCCCAAAGCCTTTGCCAGCAAAGGCTCACCACGATCCGCCGGATAATTTCGTATAGCGCAATATTTTATTGCGTGAATCGAAATCACAGGTTTCAAAGCCCCCTCTCTACACTCTGCCTGTCCGGAAACCGATTTCGGCGGACTAATACCCACGCAGTATCAGCTGTCGATACCACTCGCGTGGGCGGTTTCCACAAGCCTGGGTTCCCCGAAACCCATACTGTTCTCGGAGTTTACAAAGATGAAAAAGACTCTCATGGTCGCTGCCCTTGCGGGCGTTTTTGCAACGGCTGCGCACGCACAAAGCAGCGTGACGCTGTACGGTCTGATCGACGCCGGCATCACGTACACGAACAACCAGGGCGGCCACAGCGCCTGGCAAGAAAAGAGCGGCGTGGTCAACGGCAGCCGTTGGGGCCTGCGCGGTGCTGAAGACCTCGGCGGCGGCCTGAAGGCGATCTTCACGTTGGAGAACGGCTTCAACATCGCCAACGGCACGTTCGGCCAGTCGAGCCGCATGTTCGGCCGTCAGGCATTCGTCGGCCTCGCAAGCGACCAGTTCGGCGCCGTGACCCTCGGCCGCCAGTACGACAGCGTCGTTGACTACCTGGCACCGCTGTCGAACACCGGCTCGCAATACGGCGGCACGCTCGCTGCACACCCGTTCGACAACGACAACCTGAACAACTCGATCCGTTTCAACAACACGATCAAGTACTCGAGCATCAACTACTCGGGTTTCAAGTTCGGCGGCACGTACTCGTTCTCGAACAGCTCGCAGTTCGCGAACAACCGTGCGTACAGCTTCGGCGCAACGTATAACTACGGTCCGTTGAACGTTGCTGCGGGTTACCTCCAGCTGAACAACGACATCGCGTCGGCCTCGTTCGCCGCCAACCGGGGTGGGAGCTTCACGGGCGCAGGCGGCGCGGGCGCACAAACCGGCGAATGGACGTTCCTGGCAGGCCGTCAACGCACGTTCGGCGCTGGCCTGAACTACGCGTTCGGCCCGGCAACGGCAGGCTTCGTGTACACGCAGACGAACCTGTCAGACGCAGCAGGCGGCGGCATTTCGGGTACGCAATCGGGCACCGGCAACGCAACGAGCGGCGGCATCGCCTTCCGCGGGGACAGCGCCCGCTTCCAGAACTTCGAAGGCAACATCCGCTACGCTCTGACCCCGGCCCTGAGCCTGGCAGGCGCATACACGTACACCCGCGCGAACCTGGGTGGCGGCGTGAACCCGAACTTCAACACGGTTTCGCTGCAGTCGGACTACCTGCTGTCGAAGCGCACCGACGTGTACCTGCAAGGCAACTGGCAGCACGTTTCGTCGAACTCGGAAGTCGGCGCTTACCTGAACGGCCTGAGCTCGGCATCGACGACGCAAAACCAGGTTGCTGTGACGGTCGGTATGCGTCACCGCTTCTAAGAAGCACCCTGCTGGCAGTATTGCAGCTGAAAAAGGCGCCCGTTGCGGCGCCTTTTTCTATTGCTGTGTGCAAAACGCGCGACGTACGCCGCTCAACCGCCCTGTGCCGGATAGTGCACGTCGAGCACGTCGATGGGCACAGCACCTGCGGGTGTATGCAGCGTCACCTGATCGCCGATTTTCGCCTTGAGCAGCGCCCGCGCTACCGGTGAAATCCAGCTCACGTGCCCGTGATCGAGATCGATCTCATCGATTCCGACAATCGTCACCGTATGCACTTCGCCGTCCTCGGTGCCGTATTCGACGGTTGCGCCAAAGAACACCTGGTCGGTGTTTTCCTGACGACTGCTGTCCACCACCTCGGCCAGATCGAGCCGCCGGGTGAGAAAACGGATACGCCGGTCGATCTCCCGCAGACGCCGCTTGCCGTAAATGTAGTCGCCGTTCTCGGAGCGATCGCCGTTCGAGGCGGCCCACGATACGAGCCTGACCACCTCGGGGCGCTCCTCGTCGATCAGATGCAGCAGTTCGCTGCGCATGCGCTGGTAGCCGGCGGGCGTGATGTAGTTTTTCGCTCCTGGGGGAATCTCGGGCAGACCGCCTTCGAGATCGTCATCGTCGTCATCGGACGATTCTTTTACAAATGCCTTGTTCATGATGAGCCACTGCGGTACGGACGACATATCTTGAGGTTATACGAAGCGCACCGCAAGACAACCCGCACCAAAACCCTTCCCTTTTCTTGAAGCCCTGCTATAATCCCTCTTCTGCGTGCGGCTGTAGCTCAGTTGGATAGAGTACTTGGCTACGAACCAAGGGGTCGTGGGTTCGAATCCTGCCAGCCGCGCCACCTATTTCAAGCAATTTCAAGTGCTCTCGGTTTTTGAAGGCGCTTTCGCTTTACCGCAGTAGGTAGTACCGTTTCAGTGTGCGGCTGTAGCTCAGTTGGATAGAGTACTTGGCTACGAACCAAGGGGTCGTGGGTTCGAATCCTGCCAGCCGCACCATCCTCGAAGGGCCTTCCTGATCCGTCAGGAAGGCCCTTTGTCCTTTTGGCATGCCTTTGCGTAGATATCGCGCTAGCGCGTGCCCGGAGCGTTAGCGCGGTGACGTGCCGATATCGCCGATCTGGGCATCCGGGTGCGGCAGATCCTCCACCGCGCCGACAGCGCTCGGCTCGCTCACCTGCTCGGCATGCAGGCCGTTCAGCGCTTGTGGCTGGCGCAGCATCTCAGGCACCGTATCGCCGAAACGGCTCTTCACGAACGCACGCAGTAGCGCGACACGCACCGTCTCGCCCTGTGCCTCGACCGTCCGGTGACTGCCCTCGAACTCGGCGACGCAAACTGCCTCGCCCCCGTCACGGCGCTCGCGTAATTCGAAACGCTGCGCGCGCTCCAGCACAACACCCGCGGCTTCCCACGACGTCGACGGCGTGAAGCGGCCGTCCCACGGCCGCCCGCGCTCGTTGCCGCGCACGGCGACCTTCGTGCCGCTGTCGGTGAAATAGATCTCGCGGACAAAATCATGGAGACTGCGCGCGACCCAGTAATCGAGCGTCATGCCGGTCAGATCAGCTGCATTCATCGCTACTTCCTCAACTCGAATCGGGAACGGGATGACCGACGGCGGCTCGATGCTCGACCCGCAGAGCCAGCCCGCGCGGTGAGGCCGTTCAAAGTCCGGCCAGACAGATTCTGTTCTACGCGCCTATCGTGCCGCAGCGGGCTGCGCGGGTGTCAGTAGTCGGCGCGCTCGCGCTCGATCCGCATGCCGCCGTCATGGCGATGGTGACCTTCGTCGCTCGAACGCTCGCGCGAAATACGCATGACATCCGGGTTCGTGCGCACACGGCGCATCACATTCGCGAGGTGCAGACGATCGCTCACCTGGATCACGAAGCGCAGGAGGTTCGATTCCTGCGCGAGGTCGTCGTCCATCGCGATGTGCACGATGTTGGCATCTGCCGACGTGATGTCGGCGGCGACGCGCGCGAATACGCCTTTGGTGTTCTTCACGAGCACTTTCACCGCGACGTCGAACAGACGCCCCGGCTGCGGCGCCCAGGCCACGTCGATCCAGCGCCCCGGGTCGCGACGGTGAATGCGCTGCGCGACGCGGCAGTCGGTCGTATGGATTGCCATGCCGAGCCCGATGCCGATGTAGCCCATGATGTCGTCGCCCGGAATCGGACGGCAGCACGCCGATAGCTGCACCGACATGCCTTCGGTGCCCGTGATGACCACAGGCGGCGCATGCGGCGCATTCTGCTCGCGCGGCGGATTCTGGTGCTCGTCGTCGTCCGCGTCCTGCCCGCTCATCAGCACTTCGATGCGCTTGGCCATCACCGCTGCCACACGACGGCCGAGGCCGATGTCCGCGAAGATTTCCTGGCGATTCTTGTTGCCGGTCCACAGCACGAGCTTGTCCCAGACCTCCGGCGTGACGTCCGAAAGCTGGTAGCCGTAGCCCTTGAGCGCCTGATCGACGAGCCGCTCGCCAAGCTGCACCGACTCGGTCAGGCGCATCGTCTTGAGGTAGTGACGAATCGCCGAACGCGCCTTGCCGGTGCGCACGAAGCCGAGCCACGCCGGATTCGGTTTGGAGTACGGCGCAGTGATCACCTCGACGATGTCACCGCTCTTCAGTTCGGTGCGCAGCGGCAGAAGCTCGTTGTTGATCTTCACGGCGACGCACTGGTTACCGAGGTCGCTGTGGATCGAATAAGCGAAGTCGAGCGCCGTCGCGCCGCGCGGCAGCGCCATGATCTTCGACTTCGGCGTGAAGACGTAGACCGCGTCAGGGAACAGGTCGATCTTGACGTGCTCGAGGAACTCGCTCGAATCGCCCGCCTCGCTCTGGATGTCGAGCAGCGACTTGAGCCACTGGTGCGCGCGCTTCTGTACGTCGTTGAGATCGGCGCCGCCATTCTTGTAGAGCCAGTGCGCCGCCACGCCCGCTTCGGCGATCTCGTGCATCTTGCGCGTGCGCACCTGGAACTCGATCGGCGCGCCGAACGGGCCGACCAGCGTGGTATGCAGCGACTGATAGCCGTTCACCTTCGGAATGGCGATGTAGTCCTTGAACTTGCCCGGCACAGGCTTGTAGAGCGCATGAAGCGCACCGATGCAGGTATAGCATTCGAGCGCCGATTCGACCACGACGCGAAAACCGTAAACGTCGAGCACCTGCGAAAACGACAGTTGCTTGTCGCGCATCTTCTTGTAGATGCTGAAGATGGTTTTCTCGCGGCCCGTGACTTCGGCGTTGATCTTCGCCTCGGCAATGGCGCGCTGCACCGATTCGAGGATCTTCCCGACCACCTCGCGGCGATTGCCGCGCGCCGCCTTGACCGCCTTTTCGAGCGTGGCGTAGCGGTGCGGGTTGAAGTTCGCGAAGCTCAGGTCCTGCAGTTCGCGATAGGTATTGTTCAGGCCGAGCCGGTGTGCAATCGGCGCATAGATGTCGAGCGTTTCGCGCGCGACGCGGCGGCGCTTCTCGGGCGGCACCGCACCGAGCGTGCGCATGTTGTGGAGCCGGTCCGCAAGCTTCACGAGAATCACGCGCACGTCGCGCGCCATCGCGAGCAGCATCTTGCGGAAGTTCTCCGCCTGCGCCTCTTCGCGATTGCGGAACTCCATCTTGTCGAGTTTCGACAACCCGTCGACCAGTTCCGCGACCTTCGGGCCGAAGCGCTCGGCGATCTCGGCCTTGGTCACGCCCTGGTCCTCGATCACGTCGTGCAGCAGCGCGGCCATGATCGACTGGGCGTCGAGCTTCCACCCCGCGCAGATTTCCGCGACGGCGACAGGATGCGTGATGTAGGGCTCGCCGCTCTGACGATATTGCCCGAGGTGGGCTTCGTCGCTGAAGTGGAACGCCGCTTTGACTTCCTTGATTTCCTCGGGTGTGAGGTAACCGGAGAGCGCGGCGGTCAGATTGGCGATGGAGACGACCCCGTGCTTGCGGGGCTGCTCCGGTGTGGCAGTCGGTCCGAACAGATGGCGGAACGACTGTTCGAGAACTGCGTCGATGTAATTGCGCGCAGGGCTCGCGGTCTCGGCTTCCTGGTCCACTTCCGTGGCCGGCGAGGGTGTGGTGCTCATGTTCCCCTCCGTATCAGGTTGGCGTTGACGTTAAAGCAACTGCGCGCGGAACTACTGACTAGCCAAACGGGAAAGCGTGCGAGGCGCCGTTAGACAGGTACCTTTTTCAGCATTTCCAGGCCGACCTGGCCAGCCGCGATCTCGCGCAGCGCAGCGACCGTGGGCTTGTCGCGGCTCTCGATCTTCGGCGTGTGACCTTGGGCGAGCTGGCGGGCGCGATACGTCGCGGCAAGTGCCAGTTCGAAGCGGTTCGGGATCTGTTTCAGACAGTCTTCGACGGTGATGCGGGCCATGTCGGTTTCCTTCTCATTCTCAGCAGGTTCTTATTCTACCTTATGTGCCCGATGCTCCGGGCTGCGGCTGGTGGATACCGAGCTCCACGAAGAGCGCCGTATGCCGCGCGTATTGCGACGCGAAACGCAGACGCGTTGCCTTAACGACATTGCGCAGATCCTGCAGCGCGCGGTCGAAGTTTTCGTTGATCACGACGTACTCCGCCTCGCTCGCATGCGCCATCTCGCTGCCCGCTGCGAGCAGGCGCCGCGTGATGACGTTCGGCTCGTCTTCGCCGCGCTTTCGCAGACGATCCGCGAGCACATCGAGCGACGGCGGCAGGATGAAAATCTCCACCGCGTTGCGAAACTGCTTCTTCACTTGCTGCGCGCCTTGCCAGTCGATTTCGAGCAGCACGTCATGGCCGATCTTCATCTGATCTTCGATCCACACGCGCGACGTCGCATAGTAATTGCCGTGCACTTCGGCGCTTTCGAGAAACTCGCCTTCGCCGTGACGCTTGAGAAAATCGGCCACGTTCGTGAAGTGATAATGCTCGCCGTCGCGCTCCTTCGAGCGCGGCGCGCGCGTCGTGTACGAAATCGAAAGACAAATCGCACTGTCCTCGGCGAGCAGCGCGTTCACGAGCGTCGACTTGCCCGCGCCGGACGGGGCCACCACCATGAAGAGGTTGCCCGGATAAACGCCCACGTACGGATTGCGCTGTTGCGTTTCGCTGCTTTGACCAGTCATGTTCGTTGCTTCCTTCATTCGAGATTCTGAACCTGCTCGCGCATCTGTTCGATGAGGAGCTTGAGCGTCATCGACGCATCGGCGAGTTCCTTCGCCGCCGCCTTCGAGCCGAGCGTATTCGCTTCGCGGTTGAGCTCCTGCATCATGAAGTCGAGACGCTTGCCGACCTTGCCGCCCTTCTCGATCACGTGACGCGTTTCGTTCAGGTGCGCCGTGAGACGCGACAGTTCTTCGGCGATGTCGATGCGAATGCCGTACATCGTCACTTCCTGGCGGATGCGCTCGGCGATTTCTTCGCGCGAAACGCCGCCGATCGTGCCGTTGCCGCTCGCTTCGGGCGCCGCGATGCCGAGCGCCTCCTGCAGCCGCTCGACGATCTTCTGCTGATGCTTCACGATCAGCTCGGGCACGAGCGGCGTGATCTTCGCAACAATCGCTTCCATTTCGGCGACGTTCGCGAGCAGCATGGCGGCCAGCTGCGCGCCTTCGCGCGCGCGCACGTCGATGAGGTCCGCGATGGCCTGCTTGCCGCAGCCGAGCACCGCGTCGCGCAGGACTTCGGGTGCGATGCCGCTTTCGGCCAGCACGCCGGGCCAGCGCAGGATTTCGCCGGTGCGCAGATGGCCCGATTCCGGGAACGCTTCGAGCACGGCGCGTTCGAGCGCGGCGAGCTGATCGAGCGCATCGCGGTTCAGCGCGCCCGCATTCGCACCCTGCTCGCTGCGCTGCACGTTGATGCGGATATCGACCTTGCCGCGCGAGAGCTTCGTCATCAGCATTTCGCGCAGCGTCGGCTCGCAGACGCGCACGTCTTCGGGCATGCGGAAATTCAGGTCGAGAAAACGCGAATTCACCGTGCGCAATTCGACGGACACGCTCGCGCCGCCAGTGCCCGAGGCAGCCGCAAGCTCGCGCGTGGCGCTGGCATAGCCGGTCATGCTGTAAATCATGGTTCGTCTCGCGATAAAGCCGTGCCGTCGCGCGTCGACGCACGGGACACGGCGGAGGGATCGAGGCGCCCGGCGTGTTGGAGATGACGCGGGGCGGAGAAAGCGCATTATCCCATTTTTGGCTGCACCGACATCCGGGGCGGCATCCGCGGCGACATCGCGAGCAGCCGCGCCGCAACTGGCTCACGCGCGGCTCACGCGCGGCTTAGAAGCGGCTCACGAGCGACCTGGAAGCGGCCCACAGGCGACTCACAAGCGCACGGCGACGCTACCGTCAGGGGCATCGCGCGCACGCGGCGCATCCGACGGTAAAATTAGCGTTTCGCTCCCTGCTTCGTGCCTGCGCGCACGCCTCACCGATGACCCAATCCATCCAGCGCCCGAGCGGCCGCCCCGCCAGCCAGCTTCGCGACGTCCGCATCACCCGCCACTATACGAAGTACGCCGAAGGTTCCGTGCTCGTCGAATTCGGCGATACGAAGGTGCTGTGCACCGCGAGCGTCTCCGAAAGCGTGCCGCCGTTCCTGCGCGACAAGGGCCAGGGCTGGCTCACCGCCGAATACGGCATGTTGCCGCGCGCCACCCACACGCGCAGCGACCGCGAAGCCGCGCGCGGCAAACAGACGGGCCGCACCCAGGAAATCCAGCGCCTGATCGGCCGTGCGCTGCGCGCCGTGTTCGACCTCGAAACGCTCGGCGCGCGCACGATCAACCTCGACTGCGACGTGATCCAGGCCGACGGCGGCACGCGCACGGCGAGCATCACGGGCGCCTTCGTCGCCGCACACGACGCGGTGTCGAAGCTGCTCGCGATGGGCCGCATCGAGCGCTCGCCGATCACCGATTACGTCGCGGCGATCTCGGTCGGCATGTACGAAGGCGCGCCGTTGCTCGACCTCGACTACGCCGAAGACTCGCAGTGCGACACCGACATGAACGTCGTGATGACCGGCTCGGGCGGCATCGTCGAAATCCAGGGCACGGCTGAGGGCACGCCGTTCTCGCGCGCCGAAATGGACGCGCTGGTCGACCTCGCGCAAAGCGGCATCCGCACGCTCGTCGAGAAGCAGAAGGCCGTGCTGGAGAGCGTGCATGGCTGAGACGCGCGACATGACCGCTGACGCGCTCGCGCGCGAGATGGTGGCTGCTGACGCGCTCGCGCGCGTCGTGCTCGCGTCGAACAACGCGGGCAAGCTGCGCGAGTTCGCAGCGCTCTTCGCGACGGCGGGCATCGAACTCGTGCCGCAGGGCGAATTCAACGTGCCCGACGCACAGGAACCGCATCCGACCTTCGTCGAAAATGCGCTCGCCAAGGCGCGTCACGCGGCGAAGCTGACCGGCCTGCCCGCGCTGGCCGACGATTCCGGCCTGTGCGTGCGCGCGCTGCGCGGCGCGCCGGGCGTGCATTCCGCACGCTACGCGCAGCTCGCGGGCGGCGAAAAGAGCGATGCGGCGAACAACGCGCTGCTCGTCGAGCACCTGAAGGACCACGCGGATCGCCGCGCGTATTACTACTGCGTCCTCGCGCTCGTGCGCCACGCGGACGACCCCGAGCCGCTCATCGCCGAAGGCCGCTGGCACGGCATCGTGCTCGACGCGCCGCGCGGCGCCAACGGCTTCGGCTACGACCCCTACTTCTTCCTGCCGGCGCTGAACGCGAGCGCCGCCGAACTCGATCTGGCCGTGAAGAACGCATCGAGCCACCGGGCGATTGCGCTGAAGCAGTTGCTCGCACGGCTCAGGGAGGACGCATGAGCCAGGCGCATGAAACCGGTAACCGCGTGATCCAGGCGTTCTCGATGCCGGGCAGCATCCGGCTGACCTCGCTGCCGCCGCTCTCGCTCTACGTGCATTTCCCGTGGTGCGTGCGCAAGTGTCCGTACTGCGACTTCAATTCGCACGAATGGAAAGGCGAGCGCTTTCCCGAGAACGAATACCTCGACGCGCTGCGCGCCGACCTCGAACAGTCGCTGCCGCTCATCTGGGGCCGCCAGGTGCACTCGGTTTTCATCGGCGGCGGGACACCGAGCCTGCTCTCGGCGGCCGGGCTCGACCGGCTGCTCTCGGACGTGCGCGCCCTGCTGCCGCTCGACGCCGATGCCGAAATCACGCTCGAAGCGAACCCGGGCACATTCGAAGCCGACAAGTTCGCGCAGTTTCACGCGAGCGGCGTGAACCGGCTTTCGGTGGGCATCCAGAGCTTCAACGAAGCGCACCTGAAGGCGCTAGGACGCATCCACGATGCGGCGCAGGCGCGTCACGCCGTCGAAGTCGCGGCGAAGACCTTCGACAACTTCAACCTCGACCTGATGTACGCGCTGCCGAAGCAGACGCTCGCCGAATGCCAGGCGGACATCGAAACGGCGCTCTCATTCGCGCCGCCGCATCTGTCGCTCTATCACCTGACGCTCGAACCGAACACGCTGTTCGCGAAGTTTCCGCCGCCGCTGCCCGACGACGATCAGTCCGCCGACATGCAGGAGTGGATTCACGCGCGCACGGCGCAAGCGGGCTACGAACGCTACGAGGTGTCGGCGTATGCGAAGCCGAATCGGCAATGCCGCCACAACCTCAATTACTGGCGCTTCGGCGACTACCTCGGCATCGGCGCGGGGGCGCACACGAAGCTGTCGTTCCCGAACCGCATCGTGCGCCAGGCGCGCTACAAGCATCCGACGACGTTCATCGAGCAGGCCCGCGCAGGCACGGCGGTGCAGGAGGAGCACGAGGTCGGCCCGCACGATCTGCCGTTCGAGTTCATGCTCAATGCGCTGCGGCTCGTGGAAGGTTTCCCGGTGTATCGCTTCGCCGAGTCCACCGGGCTTTCGATGACGTCGATCGAACCAGCGCTCGAGGAGGCCGAGCGGCGCGGGCTCATCAGCCGCGATTACGAGAAAATTGCGCCGACCGAACTCGGACAGCGCTTTTTGAACGATCTGCAGGAGATGTTTCTCAAGGACGCCGGCTAACGCAACGCGCAGGCTGCTGGCGACACCGGCTTTTGAGTTACAATGCGCGGCTTCGGAGGTGTGGCAGAGTGGTTGAATGCACCGGTCTTGAAAACCGGCGAAGGGGTAACCCTTCCGTGAGTTCGAATCTCACCGCCTCCGCCAGACATCCAATGAATACGGGCCTTTCGGCCCGTTTTTCATTTCTACCCGCCAAAACACCCGCCATCCGCTGAAGTGCTTGAATGGCGTTGTATCGTCACCACGCCGCCGGCTGTTCACCGTCACTCGTTGGCCAGTCCTTCCGCGTTCTCGACCGTCAAACTGTCACTGACACCGTACACCGCCCGCATCGTCGCGAGTGCAATGTCGATTCCTGCAATTGCCAGCACAAGCCGATGGCGGTTCGTGTTCAGTGTGCCCGACGTCGTGCGCCGGAACATCGCGAGCGGCGCCAGCGTCTGCTCCCGCATCGTCAGCAGCTTCGTGACGTTCTGGCACACCGCCCGGACCTGCTTCTGGTTATCGTGAAACTCGCGGGCCGAACGCACGCGCCGACTCAAGCCAGCCACCGGCACCCGCTCCGCCCGCCAGCCGGCCGCCGAATGACGCCAGACGACAGGCTGCGGCACCAGGCGCCCGTTTCGCTTCCACCATTCGATCCGTATCTTGCCGGTGTGCGGGGGCTGCAGGAAGTTCAGCAGCTCATCAAGCCCGTGCAATGCCTGATCGATCTGGGCGATCTCTTCCGCGATGCGCGCCGCCACCGCACGCGCCTGCTTTTCGATTTCGGGCAATTGCTCGATCGTGGGAGGGGTCCGTGTCTCAATAGCGTTAAGCATGGCGGCGCGGGGTCCGTAACGTAAGGATTAGCCTGTCTCTAGAATCGTACCGCGCGCAACGGCCTGTAAACGAAAACAGGCCGGCAACGGCCAGCCTGAAATTGCCACACGGGCGGCGTCTGCACTACGTTATCGACCCCGACGCCTCGCGATAAAGGCTGCAATACTTTCTCCCGGAACACAGCTCGCGCGCAGGCCGATCTTCATGAGTTCCAGTTCCCCCCTGCGCACTAGCCCATATACAGTTGCCTTCGAAACACCCAGCTTTTGCGCAACGTCGCTCACGCGGTATAACGCCCCGGCTCGGACCAGATGCTCACTTGAAGGCGTTTCCGCTGCCCCCGATGCGCGTTGCGGACTAACGATCGTTGTCGCTACAGTCCGATCGCGTAGCCGTGCCGCTACGCGACATGCAATGCGCTCGGCGAGCACGTCGAGCAGTTCGACGCACAGCTCCAGTTCACGGGTGCTCAGTTGGTTCAATTCCGGCTTCGAAGCCTTGGGTAAGCGCGCCATCATCCCTCCTCGATGTCATAGATACGCTCAGCCATGATGCACCTTCGCCCTTTTCTCAACGTGGGCGTGCGCCTGATCGTGCATCTTCCCGGCGATCTGGTGGAGGTACTGGCCAATGAGATCAGCGGCATTCAAAAGCCCGCAGTGCGCCTCATGCCCAAGTGGCACGACATCGACATCGACATCGTCCACCGTTTCACACAGACTGTTGTGCACCAGTCGCGAAATCGTCGAAATCGCATTGGACGCGCGACTGATCTCGCCGATCAGATCGCTCGATACGGTCGACCATTCGGGCGCGTTGGGGCGTGCGTAGTGGTCGAACATAAGCGCGCCACGAAAGCACGCATCCTTGGGCGTGAGTTTGGAATCAGCCATGACGCACCTCCGCACGGGCTAGCTCGGCCAGACGGCGCAGCGCGTCGCCGGTCACGTCGAGCGCATCGAACACAGTCGGAGCGGTTGCAGCGTCACGTAAGGCGGCGCGGATGATTTCGAGGGGGGATTGCAGCTGATCGGGGTGAGCGAGGGTTTGACGCATTGTGCGACCTCCTTGTACGGGTAAGACCCGCAGCCCCGTCGCCAAACGGGGTGAGCGGGCACTGAGCGGGGTTGGCGAACCGGCGTACAAGGTAACCGGCAGACCCGAGGGTCTCCCCACCCAGGCCCGCCCATTGAAAGAGGCGCGCAAAGGCGAGCGCAAATAGAAAAGCCGCAGGTCGAACGACGGCGCGGCTTACTTGCGCCTTGTACATGTCAGGTCGCCAAACCCGAGCCGCTGTTGTTTCAGCAGCAAGCCGATCATGCCTGCGTCAGGTGGGCGGCGTCAAGCCCCGCCTTTCGTTTTGGAGCGCCTTTCGGTCCGTCGCGCCAGCAGCTCGTCCAGCTCGGCTGCCGCCTCCCGCGCAGAGCGCGAAAGGCCGAGCATCTGAGAAACACCGGCACCGGTTCGAAGTTGAGAGGGTTGCGGTTCCTCTGACTTCGCCTGCTTTGCGACTGAACCCGACGTCGCCGCCTTCAAGTCTTCGGGCCAAACTCGCCATGCGGCGCCGACCCGAAAAAAGCCGAGCGACGCCTTGTGCTCAAACGCGGTCCGGTATGAGACGCTGAGCAGCGCGGCAGCTTCTTTGACACTGAGCGCACGCATGCCGGGCGGTAGCGACGCCTCACGCTCGACCGTCGGCGCTACTTCGACCGCCGACGCCTTGCCCCTCTCGTTCTCCGTGCGCAAGGTTCGGTTTTCGGCATCGAGACGCGTGTTCTCGGCCTGCAGAGCTTCAATTTTCGCGCGCAGCTCGTCGATCGCACCGGCGGCCTTCCAGTCGAGAGATTTTTCGCGGCTCGCACTCTGCTCCACACGTGCCCGCAGCCGCCGCGCCAAATCATCGAACTTGCCCATACGCCCCTCGCTGGTTCCTGTGCGCCAGACGATACCCGATCTTTCGTGAGCCCTACGCCGTAGATCATGCGAATGCCATCGACTCCAGCTCACGGCGTAGCAGCATCGCTCGCTGCTGCGAGCAGCTGAGGAACCGGCGGATATCCGCTACCGTGCAGCGCAGTCGCCCCGCGGCGATCTCGGCCGCTACTCGCTCTCGATCTCCCGCGTCCGGCGGCCCGTTACTGGCCACCGTTTCCGTGACTGCGGGCTCCGCAACCGTTACCGCCGGCGGTACCTCCCTTTCGCACGGTGCTTGCGGGACGACCTTCGCCGCGCCTGCGGGACGATCGAGCGCCAGCGCCCAACACAGGCATCCCACCCCTTCTAGCGTGAGCGCGCACAACATCCCGACCAGCAGATCAAGCCTCGACTCAGGCACGCCCAGGGCGCTCGCGAGTCGGCCCGTTACCGGGTCGGCGCGCAGCTCGTCACGGCGAGTAACGGCACGATCAGCGGCCGTTTCCCGGCGACGCGCGTCGTCCGCCTCGGCGTCCAGCGCATCAATGCGCGCCCGAAGCGTGACGTGCTTCGCCTCGCACCGGCTCGCACACCGGGCCACCAGCTGCGCCACCGCCGTTGCCCTGTCCGTTGCAATCGCGCCCAGATCGCGCCCGACGTCGTGCGGCCCGGTCACTGCCTGCGCCCGGTGCTCGCCGGCGTGCTGCTGGGCGAGCAGGAAGAACACTGCGTGCCCATAGCACGTCGCAGCCATGCAGCCCATCCAGATTCCCGCTGCGATGATGCGGTGCGGGAGGCTTGCGCCGCTCCACAGCGCGGGCAGCAGATGCGCGGCTGCGGTCAGCAACACGCCGATCATCACCCACGCCACACGCTCGGAAGGCAACCCGCCGCGCTGCATTCCCGACAGGATCGAGAGGAACACCGCAGCACCGGTCGCCGGTACCGCCAGCCCAAAGGGTGCGTATCGCATGTGATCCTCTCGTTACCGCGGCTGGATCGCGTCCAGTACGTTGAACGCCGCATCGGGGCCGTCTTCTGCAAGAGCAGCCAGCGAGGCAAGCGCAAGCGCGAATTGCTGGTCATCCGCAGACTCGGCGGCGTCGTTCATATCGTGCGCGTCCGCCATCAGCTCGGCCGCAATTCGCGCGCGCTGCTCGGTGGTCAGGGCGTGGCAAATTGCTTTAAGCAGCGATGCCGTATAGAGAAACGGGTCTTCATCCAGCGAAGGTTTTTTCTGGCTCATCACACTCTCGCATGGTCGGTTGGAACGGTTCCCGGTCACGCCAAATCCTCGCCGCTGTGAAGATCGATGATCCGGCGAGTAATGGTCTGAATCTGCCCGCTTACGTTGGCATCGATCTCCTGCCGTGGCTTGCCGTACGCGCGCTCGATCACGGCCAACGCGGCCGCCAGCCGGGTACGCTCGCTCGCGCCGCGCAGCATGATCTGCTCGACAACGTCGAGCGCGGCGCGCGATTTCATTCGGCACATGTCAATCAGTTCCTGTTCTTCAGGCGTCTTTTTAGGCCGCCCCGTCGGATTGCCGCTTGTGCCCGGCTGGAACTGCTTGCCCGCGCCACGTGGCTTTTTGCTGTTTGTCGCCATATTTGCTCCTACAATGCCCCGAGATCGTTTCATCCCGAAGAGTCATGGTGTTGGCCCAGATCGAGTCCATTGCCGTCGTGCTGGCGGCAGGCATCGTCCTGTACGTCGTCGGGGCGATGTTGGGCACGCTCCGGGCCAACTCCTATCTGATCGGCAAGCTCACTGGCCGGGCTGTTCGTCGGCGGGTGCTGCGTTGGCTGGGATTCCAGCGAGATCCGAAAGCCTCATCCCACCCGCCGGAAACAATCGACGTGGAAAGCCGGTGGCTCGACTAGATCCGGATCGCGCTATGTCGGGAGCGACCACGCTCGCGGCCATCTTCTGTCGGTTGACCACGTTTCCAATACCCCGCGCCGCAGCGGCTCCCAGATCCACTACGGGGCCCAGTCCCGCCGCGCGGCCGAGAGCGGTCAACCCGCTCAGTGCCACGCCGCGTGCACCGTTCTGCGCCATGTCCGCCAGCGCCCCCGCCGTGCCCGAGGTGTTCACGTTCGCGCCTGGCGGCGCGGTTTTGATGTTGCGCGCAACGTTGTTGATCGACTGAATCGTGTCAAACCCATCGGGACCGAACACGGCCTGCAGTCGCTGCACGTTGTTTGGATCGGTCACCAGCCGGTCGAACGTAGCGTGGTTGAACACAGGAACTTCGTCCGCCGTCGCGCGTGGCGTAGCCTTACTCTTGAGGAAGTCGGCCGTGGCGTTCCGCACGTTTTGCGCAATGTCCGGATTGTTCTTCTGCAGGCCTTGCATCATGTTCGTCAGCGGTTGCGAATTGGCTTGCAGCACGTTGCGCTTGAAGAAGTTATCGGGTTCCACGCCGTTGATCGCGTCTCGATACCACGGATTCGCGTCGATGAAATCGAAACGCTGCTTTGCCGCCGAACGCGCGTAGTTGTACGCGGTCACGGCGTCCTGCCCTGTTGCGCCGTCGATCGTCGCGTTGCTGAGCCCGCTGCGGATCTGCCCGATCGCGTATTTGGCGTTCCCATCCGTCGCGCCCTGCTGGGCCCGTGACAACATCTTGTCGACCGCCATCATGTCGCCAGCCGTGAGCGGGAGCGCGCCGGTCTGCAACCCTTGATAGACCCGCTGCACGTCGCCGGGGAGGGATTCCGGCGAGATAAACGAATCCTTGAGGCTCTGCGCGACTGGCTTCATAGCGTCCACCGTGTTCACAGCCGCCGACGTTCCCCCGGTGTTCCTGACTGCGCTGTATAGGCGGGTGATATGGTTCGACCAACCGTTGTCGAAGCTGTTCGCGGCACCTATGATCTGCCGCCCAACGTCGATCGGTGCTGGCGCCTGATTCGCCCCGAGCGCGTCGAGGTTTCCGGCCAGTTGCGCGTTCTGGCGCGCCTCCAGCGCCTGCACCGTCTCGCCGACACCCGACACGCCGCGCCAGTTGCGCTCCTGGGCGAACTGCATCGGATCGCGACTGGCCTGACCGGCCGACAGTTCCACCGGAACCGGCAACGATGCCGCCTCCCCCATACGGGCGATCGTCGCTGCGGCGTTGGGCGATGGCGTACCGCCAGTGCGCAATGCATCGGCGATTTGCGACACCGGACCGGACATGGCGGCCGGCGAAACCTTGGACGGATCGACACCGGCTCGTTGCAAGACGTCGTTCACGACGCCCGCAGCGGCGCTGGATGCGTTCGACTGCGAACCGAGGATACCCAGGCGGCCGCGCATCGAATTGACCGTGTTCGAGAGGTATGGAGACACAAACTGGGTGAGCTTGGCACCAATCCCGCCGAGCAGGCCGCCAGCGACCGCGTCGACAGCTTTCTGAGGCAGGTAATTGACGTTCGGGTTGGATGCCCGGGCCGTCGCACCGTACGCGGCACCCTTGGCGGCATTCGCCAGAAAGCCGGTGCCTTCAAGCGCCTTGACCTCGGGAAGCGCCGCCATTCCACCAATGCCGCCGACGATATCGCCAGCGCCTGTCGCAACATCGTGCGCCGACTGATACGGCGCCACCTCGGCGTCCAGCTTCTGCTGCCCCTGCTGCGCGTCGTTCGTGAGCCACTGACCGACAGTATTGGCGCCGACGGCATTGAGCCCACGCCCGATGAGTTCCTGCGCCCCCATCGCCATCGAGCCGAGGCCGTGGCCGGCGCCAGCAGCGAGCGAGGCCACAACACCGGGGGACTGCTGCGGCTGCGCAGGCGCTTTCGCTGGCTGCTTATCCGGTGCGTCGGCGAACGCCTGCAATGTCGACAGCAAGTCCGATTTCGGGCCGCTGTAACCCGATGGCTGCTGACCGACGCTCGACTGACCGGGCACGGTGCCGCCACCGAAGTCCGGCACGCCGTTCATCACGTGGTTGACATACTGCGTAGGGTCGGCGTGCACGAACCCGCCATAGGCCTTGAGCGCGCCCTGGTATGTGCCGCCGTTCTGCTGCTTGAGCTGCTGAATGTACCAGTCGGCCGCCGCGCGCGACTGCTGCGGATCGAACGGATCGAACTTGACGCCCTGGTTGCGCAGCGCCGCGAGCGTGGACGGCAGGAACTGGTACGGGCCCATCGCGCCCGTCTTCGGATTCACGAGGTTCTTGCCGCCGCTGCTCTCCTGATTCTGGAGGTTATCCAGCATCGACGCGGGCGTGCCGTAGCTCTTCGCGGGATCGAATGTGGGCTGCTCATCCGACGCATCGACAAACGCCTGCAATGTCGAAAATAAGTCACTCATAATTTAACGCTCCCTGTGCTGGTCGACTGCTCGGGGTACGGCCTAAATCCCCGAGCGGGCTTATGTTTAGGCTCCTGCCGGTGTCCAGCCGGGCACCCCATAGTCGGCAGCCGCTCCCCCGCCGAACAGGTTGCCGCCGGAAAGATTGTTGAGCATGTAGTACCCCATACCGTTATTCACGGCACCGGTGACCGCGTTGCCCATACCCATGATCCCGGCTGCCTGCGCGTTCCCGGCTGCCTGCATCGTGTTCGCGACATTCGCACCGGTCTGCGTGGCCGCCTGACCCACATTCGCGCCCGCGTTTTCGCCGAGGTTCGCGAGATTCGACAGGCGGTTGTAGATGTTCTGGTTCTGCGTCTGGTACTGGTTGAACTGGTTGCCGTATTGCGTCTGGTAGTCGTTGAACGCGTTCTGGAACGCGGTGCCGGCGGCCTGCTGGTTGTAGTTGACGAGCCCCTTGAGTGCGGCCCCGGAGAGCACGCCATCGCTGGCGGCCTGACTGTTCTGCAATGCTTGCTGACCCTGCTGCAGCTGGAACTGGTAGGCCGGGCTCATCAGCGACTGCCAGTTCGTGTTGTTGATCGACGGCTGGATCGCCATCGGGTTGTTCAGTGCGCCCAGTTGCCCGGTCAGTGTCGAGAGCGCGGTGTTACCTGCATCCATGTACGGTTGCAGGTTTTGCTGCGTCTGGTTGAACATCGCAAGCTGCGCCTGCGTCGCGTTGTTCGCTGCGTCGGCCTGCGTATTGGCCGCACTTTCCGAGGCGCCTGCACCAACGAGACTGGAGACAAGGCCTCCACCTACAACAGCTACGGCTACTGCGGACATATACCCTCCTGTTAGCAAATGCCAGACAGCGCAAGCGCCTGGCGATAGTCGATAGTGATTTCGTCCCCGTCCTGACCGCCGCGACAACCGCCGATATCGCACAACGCAACAAGATCGATATCGCCGTTGGCGCGCGACACCATTTCGGCATTCGGCGCACGGGAATGGTTCGTGAAGCGACCGGCCGGCGTGCGCAAACCACCGATGCGAGCAGGCGCAATCAGTTCGCCAGAGGCGATCGGCGTCGTCGCGAAAAGCCCCGTACCTTCGATGGGAGATGGCCCAGTCTTCACGCGCCATGCACCGTGCGGGAACGGACATTGGTCAGCGGTCGATTCGGATATGGCCCGCGCGGTTGCTTCGTCGAAACCCGTCTGGAGCAACGCGGCGGCATAATCGGCGCGGTCATCCGCATGCTCGCCGGCACGTGCCAACAGCTCACGTTCCTGATGGGCTGCAAAACCTTCGCTCTTGTCGAGAAACTGCGCCTCGATCTTCTGGATGTCGGTTTCCTCGGTTGCAAAGATGTTCTGCCAGACAACATCCTCGATGACGTAGCAGCACTTCCGCCCCGGTTGCCCGACAAACATCATTGGCGCGACCAGTTCCTCCGTGCTGCCGTCATCCCGCACCATCCGTAGCCGGCCTTTCAGGAAAACGTTCAGGTGCGCCGTCTTGTGCCGGTGGCCAACTACGAACGCGCCGGCGGGCAGGAACACCTCGCGAACGCATAGCCCCGGGCCGAAGTGGTGAATCACCGAACACTGCGCTTGCGGGGCGTCGAGCATTGCGTGTTCGGCGCGCGTGAGATCGCGAGATCGCAACGCGTCGAGGATTTCATGATCGCGCCGCGCAACTCGGTCCAGCTCCTGCACATCAAACATTTCCATATCGATCCCCTGTCAGTGCACCACGGGTCCAGACACTGCACCGGCTTGATCGTCAGGGGCGCCCGACTGTTGCGGCGCGCCTGACGACACAGCAAGCGATTCACCCTCCAGCCAGCCCTGCATCAGCGAAATGTCGGCGCACAGGATGCGTATGTCGTCCACGACGGGAAGCCCGCTCTGCGCCCGCTGGGTCGCAGCCAACGCTGTGGCGAGCAGTGCCCGAAAACGCGCGTGCGTCATGTTGACCGCGTTCAAGAGCCGGTCCCGTTGAAGTTGTTCAGCCAAAGTCACGATGAAATCTCCTGTTGATCGCACTGCCTTGGTTACCCTGCTTTCTGGCTGTTAGCAGCCGCCTATACGTGGAGTCGTGGAGCACACATGGAGCACGCCAAACCCTTGCTGCACGGCCTCGGCTCCACTACTCCACTTAACTCCATGTAAAAAGATATAAATAGAAAATAAGCACTACTACTTATGATCTTCACGCTCCGATTCGCACTCCGCTGCACAAACAGAAATTGGTAGTGGAGCAATGGAGTCATGGCGCAAGTCTTACTGGATAAGGCTTTCACGGCTCCACGTTATTTTTTGCGTGGAGCCAAGCCGCTCATGCCAAGTCGCTACCATCATCCGAACAGGCAAAAAACCGCGCATCCGCAATTTCTTGCGCGCTCGCTCGCGCCGCATGGGCTGGTTCGTCGTCGTCCAGTTCAATCTCCACCTTCATACCGTCCGCGAACGCATCTCGAGCCGCAGACCAACCGGACATGACCCACTCCCGCGGGTTCGAACCAATGCGGACCTCCTTCCAACCAAACACGCGCTTGATCCACCGACCGAAAACCGCCTGGTTCACGATGAATCGCCGCCCCTGTACTGAATCGGCAAACACCTGATAGAGCGCCTGCTTGGAGAACCGCATGCTTTCCTCGGTCCACGGGCCGCCACCAATTTCCTGATTGGTGAGGCAGTCCCGGAAGAACTGCTCGTGCGGCTCGAACGTCGCGGCGCGCTGCTCACGCAGCCCTATGGTTTCCGGAATTGCCCGGATCTCGAAGCGGCTCAGGTCGAGCGCCGCGAGGAAGGTCAGCAGTGCCTGCAGTCCGGGTGCCGCGCTGCCGCGCTTGTGCCGGCGAAGCCCAGCGCCGTACATCTGGTCATCAATCGCGCGGAAGTACGCATAGTCCCGCTGGCGGCGGTTTCCGCACGTCATAGCAAACAGGCGCCGCTCGTCCGCTGTCGCCGGGAAGATCCACTCGGCGTTGCCGACGAACATGAACCGCGTCAGCGACTGCATCTCGACCGCGTCCACACCCTTGCGCTCCATCATCGCGCTCGGGCTCGTGATCAGATGCTTGAGCGCACCCTCAGCCTTCTTGTCGCCAGCCCAGAACGACTCCTCAGCAGCGACAAGGAGCGCCTGCGCCTGGTGGGCATTGAAGCGGCCCACCAAGTGCTCGGGCTGGCTGACTGACAGCGCGTGCCGCCCGAGCAGTGCCGCCAGCACCTCGACAACCTTGGTCTTCCCGGTCCCCTTCTCGCCGCTGATCGCCACCGCGACGCCGGGTTTTTCATCGGGCCGCTGCACCATGTCCGCGCACCACTGCATGAAGTACCGGAACTGCTCGCGATTGCCATGACAGACGTTGTATTTGACGTGCGAGAGAAAGCGCCGGCAGCGCAGCCCCGCGCGAAACATCGTCATGCCGGGGAGCTGTTCGACGGCGAAGCCTCGCCAGAGGTTGTACCAGCCGCGCCGCGCGCCGCCGGGGGCGAACTCGATGCCGTCGAACGTGCGCCGCTCGCGGTGCCTCAGCCATACGTCGGCCACCGGCGCCCACTTCGTGGCCTCCCGCCCCTGCTTGTCGACGCTTTCGACCGGCACGAGCTGGTTCGCGTAGTAGGCGCGAAATGCATCGAGCTTGATGAAATCAGCGCCGGACTCGTGTTCGTTCAGCACGGCCCCGGAACCGCCCAGCAGCACGTACGCGTGACGCTGGTTCAGCTCGTGCACGGCCTTGTCGGCAGGCGTGAGCTGAACCGGTTGCGCTTCGGTGTTCCCTCGCAGCCGATCCCAGTACCGCGCGCCCTGCGCCCGGCCAGAGGCGCTACCGTGTTGCCAGCCCGCCATCAGCGTCACGATGTCGTCGTGGGCGAACCGCCGTGCGATCAGCATCGCGTACAGCGACAGGTCCATTGCGCTGCCCGACGTGTCGGCGAGGCCCGTCGTGCCGCCAGCCCATCGGTCGCGCAGCTTCACGTCCGTTTTCAGCAGATCCGCGAACCGGCGCTCGGCGTCCACCTCGCCAGTGTCGGCATCAACGCCGGCTGGCGGCGCGCCCGGCTCGTCTACTTTCACAAGCTCGCCGAGCTGCTCGAGGGTGAACGTTCGGGTCGACGCTGACACGATGCGCGCCATGCCCGGTGCTTCGGGGTAGCCCTTTTTGCGCTTCGTAGTCGTCGGCCAGTTCCACGTACCCGGCACGCGCATGATGCGGTCCACGTTGAACGTGCCGGGGCCCGCGAATGCCTCGCCGACCGCCTGATTGATGCGCTCGTAGGCATCAAGGCTGGCGGGCAGCGCGACTGGCTGGGCAAGCCGGAAAAACGCCTGCAGGCCGTTGCCTGAGTCGATCACGAACGACGCAACTGGCTCAAGCTGCGCGGCGTGAGTGCCGGTCAGGTGCACACGCGCCGCGTCGTAACTGCCGAATCGCTTGATATCGGGATCGCAGTCCGCCCACGCGAAGCGCGCCGCCGTCATATCACCCTTGGCGGGCTTGCGATCGCGGCATGCGGCTGCGTTGGGCAACCAGTAGATATTGGAGCGCGCGGCATTGTGCTGGCGGGCGTACTCGATCAGCGCGTCGAGCTCGGCCGGCACGTCGAACGTCCGCGCTTGCGGTGCGCCACCGGCGGCCGCAATATGCAGCAACGTCAGCGCGCCCCCGCTCGGCCGTGCCAGTTGGATGAACTGCCGAAGCGTGTCGATGTCGACGGGGTACGGAAACGCAGCATTCATGCGCGCACCTCGCGCAACCGCGTGAAGCCCAAGGCGAACAGTGGCGGCAGCGCGCGTGCGGCATGGAATTTGTCGAACGTGGTCGAACGGACAATCTGGCCGGACTCGTCGTACTGAACGAACGTGACGAGCTGCGCGGTACCTCTTTGCATTCCCGGCGCCGCACGCATCAGACGGTACTGTGCAACGCGATGCGTGCCACCTTCGGGCGTCATCTCGCGCGCCCAATTGGTCAAGATCGGGTGGCCCTGCCGACGCAGCTCCATCACACGCGCCGCAGGATGCATCACGTCGATCTCGTGCCGAGCATCGAGCGTGCTCAACGCGCCACGGCGACGCAGGAAATCGAGAATTCGTGCGCGTTGTGCCGCCAGACTGTTGCCCGTAGAATTGACGGCGCTGGTCTTCTGGGTCGCGCCCTGCTGGGGGTTGCGGCCCTTTTCATTTTTGCTGGTCATCGCGCGCCCCCTTATGCGAGGACTGCGCCGCGCGCTTCCGCGATCCGCTTCTGCAGATAGGCGTCGAGTTCGTGCTCGACGAAAATCGTGGTGCGCATGCTGAGCTTTACCGGCTTCGGGAAGTCAGCTTCGCGCTTGGCGCGCGCCCACAGTGTGCTCACGCCGATGCCGAGCTTTTCGGCAGCTTGAACAGGGCGCAGGCCCTTGAGGTTGACGGACATCGACTCTCTCCTTAGAGGTTGTCTCGACACATGCAAGTTCGTGCATGTCGATGTCCGTCATTAGATTTTCACAACCATCCCCCGCCGCAACCGTCTACCGTGTACCAACTTGGGGTAGGGTCGTGCGGGTAGGGTTTAGGCCTCCCGGATTGAGCCGTCATCGAGGAGGCGCTGCCAGGCTTTCGTGTGGATGCTTTTCGTCCATCCGGGGCCGGTGAGCTTGTCGCGCACATCGGCGGCCACCCATCGTTTGCCGTTGACCCGCTTGGGTAGCTTGCACGGGTCGTGCCCAAGTTCGCGAAGCACCCGCAGAATCTCTTGCTCTTGGTGTCGCTGCCGGGAAATTGGTTTGCTTGCGGGCGTAGTACCCGGCACATCGGCGGGTGCATCGCGAATTTCAAAACGATACGACACCAGCCACTCCGGGTGGGCATCGAGCCATCGATTTACGGCCGCACGATCGACCTGCTCGTGCTTGGTACGCACACCGTGCTTCCAATGGGGAGCGGCCGGCATGTTGTAGGGGCGCGCGTCTGTGGGATCTCGCGGGTTGAGCGCCACGAGATTGGCGCCCGTTAGCTTTGATTTCGGATCTTCACGGAGCTTCTGGGATGTCTGGATGGTCCCTACGATCAGTTCAAGCCAGCTGACAGCGTCCTGGCCCGTTCCTTTGGCCAGATCCTGCGCAGCCTCGTCGATCGTTAAACGGCCAGCCGCGGCCTTCCGGGCTTCATGCCGCGCGTGTAGCTCCGTCTCCTTGCTTCCCGTAAGCCACCCGGGCAGCGGGTATTCGCATCGGAATGCCCACTCGATCGCATCGAGCGGCTGGATTCGCCAGACCCCACCGTAGACAGCTTCGCCCGGCCTGGCGTCCGGATTGCGGTCCCCGGGCAACGAACCGTCCCCCAGCGCATCCCGAATTGCCTTCTTCATCCCCTCCCGGCTGTGTTCCGGCGCAATATCGTCGCGGTCTGCATACCGGGGCACGCCGAGGCACAGGCCCAAAAGCTCAACCTCGTTCCAATGTTCAGCTTCGGCGAAATACGTACGTTCCTGCGCGTTGAATGCAGGCGTTTGCATGGGCGCGTAAGCCTCGGCAGGCTCGATCGGCGCTACGGTTCCGTCTGCTTTCGTGATCGAAGCACTGCCGCCACCGGACACCATTGGAGCTTGCTGACTGCCTCCGGCCATCCCGGCAGCTTGCACATATCCGCCGTCGATCTGCAGTGATTCGCTTGCTACACCTTGAGTTGCTGGATTGAATGTAAAAGGTTTTTGGGTCATCGCTAGTCAGGCCAGAATGTTGTTGTCGCCGCCAGCTGGCGGCCGCCGCTTTGCCTGATACCGTCGGCAGCGGTCTTGTTGATCGGCGTTACGCTACCTGCGGCCGCGCTCGATCCACTGCTGATACCCCTTGATCGAGATGAACACCCCGCCATCGGGGGAGCGACGATATTCGCGGCCCTCGATCCACTTGCCTTCCTCGATCTTGCGGCGGATCGCCTTCTCTGTGAGGCCCGTAATTGCGGCCGCCAGCGCAACCGTCACGTACGGCGCGGGAGAGATATGAACAATCGGCTCCTGCATGGATGTCTCCGTCGGCTAGTCTGCCTGACACCATCAGGCGGCAGATTTCTTGTTGAGATGCGTCACGTTGGCGGCGGCCTTCATCGGCTTCGCGATGAACTTCGCCCAATCGCTCATCATTCGGCGTCGACGTTCGAGCACGTCGCTGCGCCAGTACGCCGCCTCGGTTGCATCCCCTTTGACGTGCGCCAGCGCGACTTCCGCCAGCTCGCGCGGATAGTTCGTCATCTCGCCAGCCCAGTCGCGGAAGGTCGAGCGGAAGCCGTGCGGCACGGCATCGATGCCGGTTCGGCGAACCAGCATCAACATCGCCATATCGGAGAGTACCTTCCCGCGCGGGCTCGGGAAGATCAGGTCCTGATCCTCCGCGCGCGGCATGGACGTCAGCAGCTTGACCGCATCTGCCGACAGCGGGACGCGATGCTCTTTCTTCGCCTTCATCCGCTCAGCAGGCACACGCCAGACGTTGGTGTTCCAGTCGATCTCGCTGAACCGGACACCACGGGCTTCCCCCGAGCGGGCTCCGGTCAGGATCGCGAATTCAAGGCACCGCGCGCTATTGCCCTCGACGGCGCGCAGCTTCTTCATGAAGTCGGCCATTTCCGCGAGCGGCACGGCAGGATGGTTGCGGACCTCCTGCACCTTCGACGGCCGGGCCAGCAGGTTTTCGAGGTTGCCGCGCCACGCCGCCGGGTTCTCCCCGTCCCGGTAGCCCTTGACCTTGCCCCAGCTCAGGATCGCCTCGATACGCCCGCGCAGGCGCGACGCAGTTTCGTTCTTTTCCAGCCAGATCGGCTCAAGCACCTGTACTACGTGCTCACGCTGGATATGCCGAAGATGCAGACGACCGATGAACGGATAGGCGTAGGTTTCAAGCGTGTTTTTCCACTGGTCCGCGTGCTTGGGATTCTTCCACTCGGAAACCTTGGTCGCCATGTAGGTCCGCGCGGCATCCTCGAACGTGACTTCGGTTACCTGCTCAGCCTTGATGCGACTGCGCGCGGCGCGGCGCACCAGCACTGGATCGACGCCCGACTTGATCTCGTCGCGCGTCGTCCGCGCCTTGTCATGGGCATCCTTGAGCGTGACCGCTGGATAGCCACCCAGGCCGATTTCACGGCGCTTCCCCCCGACCGTCACCCGGAGCACCCACGAGCGCGCGCCACTTTCCGTGACCTGCAGATGCAGCCCCGCGACCTTACCGACCGCGTGCATGCCCGGTGACGTCAAGCGCGAAACGGCCAGCGCACCTAGTTCCTTAGCAACTTTCGGCATCTTCTACCCGCCAACGTACCCGCCAAAAATATCAAGATTTCATGGTACTTGGCTAGACGACGCTAGACAACCAATTTTTCTAATGCCCCTATCCGTAAGGGGTTTCGTTTATCTTCGGTTGTCTTCGTTAAGACTTACATGGCGGACACCGCCTCCGCCATACATGTCTGCAGGATGAGGCCCTCGGGAAAGCGGTTCGTCAGTTCCCGCGCTTGATCCCCTACCAAACGCGCGCACTGTCACGGTGTGCGCGTTTTGTTTTTTGGCGTGTGCCAGCCGTGTACGGCTTCGAGCATCCCGTTCGCACGGGAAAAATATCACGCGGCTCAGGTGGCTCAGGCAGCGAGTCGTTGCGAAACCGGCTTATTGGCTTGCAGGGGTTTGACGCCGTTGAATGCAAAAACCGGTTCCGCGTCACGAGGATCGGTTGTCAGCGCAACAGCAAAATCCAGACGATCGCTGTCGGCCTTGCTGTCGGCCTTGCTGTCGCCCTTCAGGTGGCCCAGATGGCCAGGCATCGCCTCTCCGACCGGCTTTGCATCGACCGCCTGCGCAATCTGCGCCAGCAAGTCCGCAATCAGCGTTTGCCGCCTGCGAAACGCTGAACGCCGGTTCGACGGAACCTCGCTGACGTCGCGGTGATGCAGGCTAAGCGGCAACACATACCGCCCAGCGGTTTCAACACCGCCGATCTCCTCCCAAAAGCCGTCATAATCCGCGCGCACCTGCACTTGCGTTCCGGCGGAAACGTGCGTCTTCTTCGTCACCCCGCTCAGCACGTCGACCTTTGCCATCCTCGACAGCAAACAGACGGCCTCCACCACCGCAGCCTTCGGCCGCAATCCGTGGCATGCGCGCGTCGCCTCGCGCACCCGCTCTCTGTCCGTCCCCGCCGGCCCCTGCAGGCCGCCGATCAGCGCCCCGCGTTTCCCCGATCCGGCATGCCACTCGAAACTGATCGTCGCCCACGCAAGATCGACGTGCTCGACCATGTCGCGCCAGGCGACGGTAAGCAACCCCTCGCGCCAGCAGCGTACCGGCTCGCTCACCACGATGGCATATCGGCCACTCGATGCCAAAGTCACGTGATCCGACTTCAGATAAAGACTGCGCACCCGATCGTCGCCGAAGAGTTCCCGCACGACGCGGAAATGTCCGCACAGTAGTTCGGCACGTGCGCGGGCAGGCATATCCGCCTGGATGAAGCGGCGAAAGGGACGTTCAAGGTAGCGCCGGTTACGCACGGCAATATCGGCGAGCAGCGCGTTGGTCGCCACGGCACGCAGCCAGATGCGGGCCGCAAATGGATTGAGCAGTGCGTACATCAGTACGCGAATCTTCCGAAACACGGCACCGGCGCTTCGCCCAGGGATAGCTCTCGCCAGCAAGTGGTAAATCACGGAAATCGACATCATCAACCGCCATCCGCTTTCATTTTCATACGTAGCCTAAACACGGAGGCAGCCGGCTGCAGACGTGACCGCATTGCGAATTGCAACTGCAGTGCACCTGAATGACGATTCGGGCACGGGCTGATCGATTTTGCTGCGCACATCTATCGCAGTTCTTATCGACACTTGCAGTCCCGATCACCAATGTTCGACGAGCCATCTCACGCACGGAATGCGACGGCCCGATCCTTCGGACAGCCAAGGCGAACACGCGTACGAAGATTCGCATTGGCCCCGGGAAATTACGGAGCAAGTCGTAATTTTACGAAATATTACCGGATCACCCGTCGGACGCCTAGCCAGCTCTCGTCGCCAGCGCCCGTGAAAGACTGCGTTATTTTGTCGCACCCGGAACAGTTATGCTGGGCGTGGAAATCGCTAGCGCTACGCGCCGTTTTCCCGGTCATATCGACCGCATCGTTTGCACTGAGGGCGCTCGCACCCACGACGCCAGTGTCTTTGCGTCCCGTCCCCGTGAAATGCCCCACGGCCGAATCACGCTCCCCCCGCCAAGGGCGAAACGCATGAAGCAGGCGAGAACGGCACCATTGACCCGATCGGAATCATAGGTATTAACCCTGACAACACGGTAAAATCCGGGCTCTTCCCGGGAATTGCCGTCATGCCATACCGCTATCAACGTCTTGAAAGATTCGCGTTTTCGCTCGTGGTCCTGTCTGCCGTCATGTGCAGTGGCTTCATCGCCTGGGAAAGCTCGCCCGATTTCCGCGAGAACGTTCAACAAGGCAAGGAACTGGTCCTGAAGAGCGGCCAGTATTCGTACGCTTGCGGGACCGTCACGACCGATCCGTGCGGGCAATTCCCCCTGCTCTAAACCAGTCCGTTTCCTCGCTTCATCCGACGCCGGGCGCTCACCGCACGGCGCGGGACACTGCGGATTGCATCCTGCAGCGTATCGACTAAGCTCGAATCTGGTCTCGCCTCCGAGCTTGCGCGCCATGCTCATCAGCGTCTGCCCGACCCGCCGCTTCGCCAGTTCGTCTGCCCTTGTGCTGCGGCGCACGGGGCTCGCATTGCTGCTGCTGATCGCCAGCGCCTGCACCATCACGCCGCCGCCGAGGCCGCTCCTCGCCATTCCGCCCGCGGCCCTCAACAGCTACACGCTCGACCAATATCGCGCAGCGGTCGCGCACCGCATCGTCGAACGCAATCCTTCCTATATCCTCGCCGGCACGCCGCAGGCAATGCTGCGCTCGCTCGTCGTCGTTTCGTTCGTGGTCGACCGCGATGGCCAGGTCGTGAAGTCGTCGGTGTACCGCACCAATGGCGACGACGATGCCGAAGCCACCGCGCTCTCGACGCTGCACCGCGCGACGCCGCTGCCTCCGCCGCCTGCGCGTCTGCTCAACTCGCTCGGCCAGCTCGAAATGTTCGAGGACTGGCTCTTCAACGACGACGGCAAATTCCAGTTGCGCACGCTAGCGTCGCCGCAAGCACAGAATTTCAACTGAGCCGCGCCGGATCGCCTCGCACCCGCCGCGCTCCGGTTTTTGCATTCGTGGCGCGGCCGATCGGCTCTTTCCTGTTCGGCCACTTCGGCGACCGCATCGGCCGCAAATCGACCCTCGTCGCATCCCTGCTCGTGATGGGCCTCTCGACGACGGCGATCGGCTTTGTGCCCGGTTACGACGTGATCGGCAGCCTCGCACCGGTCCTGCTGTGCATCCTGCGTTTCGGTCAGGGCATTGGCCTTGGCGGCGAATGGGGCGGCGCGGCGCTGCTCGCGACCGAATACGCGCCGCCAGGCAAGCGCGGCTGGTTCGGCATGTTTCCGCAGTTCAGGCCGTCGGTGGGCTTTCTCGCCTCGAACGGCCTCTTCTTCGGCCTCGCCTCGACGCTTTCCGATCAGCAGTTCCTGCGACTGGGGCTGGCGCGTGCCGTTCGTCATCTCGGCGGTGCTGCTTCACGATGGCGCCGCTGCTCGGCAGCGGCGTGCTGCCGCTCGTACTGCTGTTCCTCGTGATCCAGTTGTTCCTGATGGGCGCCGCCTTCGCCCCGATGGGCGCGCTGCTGCCCGAACTCTTCCCGACCAGCGTGCGCTACACGGGCGCGGGCGTCGCGTACAACCTGGGCGGCATTCTCGGCGCGTCCGTAGCGCCGTATATCGCGCAGGTGCTCGCCGCGCGCGGCGGGCTGTCGTAGGTTGGCGCCTACGTTTCGATTGCGGCCGCCGTGAGCCTGTTCGGCGTCCTGAGCATGCACGAAACGCGTCACAACACATTGATGTAACGCACCGCGCCTCAATCAAGGCAAAAGCGGAGCCGCTTCTCGCGGACTCCGCTTCTTTTGGCCGCTTGGTGCGTGCGCGGCGCCTGACTATACTCGGAACAACCGGTCAGAAATTCCGGTTAGCCAACCCCGCTCTTGCCGCGCCGGGAGCCGACGATGAACCTTTATCTGAGCAACGCCGACGTCGTCCTGATCATCGCGCTCGCACTGGGCTTTTCGCTTGTGCTGGCGGCGCGCTGGCGAACCGCGAGCTGGCGCGCCGTCGTGATCGAGGCGGTCGCAGCCAATATTGCGGCCATCGCGGCTGTCGTCGCGATGGAAATGTTGCTCGCCTGACCCGCATCGCGGTTGCAGCATTCGCGCCGCCCTTATCCTCCCGAACGGTTATCAGTAGTAGCCGCGATGGTAGCCGCCACCGTAGTAGCCGCCTGCCGGCACCACGATGCACCCGCCGAGCGCCACTGCGAGCAGTGCGCCTGCAATGATGGTTAGCGTCAATCGTTTCACGTCATTCTCCCGTCGAGTCGATGTTGGTTGTCCGGCCGCTCGGTGATCGGCCTTTAGACGGTTCTGATTGAACACGACGGCGCCTTCGCGAGGCGTTGCAATTTGTAAGTGGCCGTTCGAGGCGTGTTACAGCCGAGGCGGCGCAGCGCGCCACCGGGCCGCACGCGCAAGATTCGCCAATCTGCGGCGACACATTTAACAAACCGGTAAACGGAAGTTTGAGCGCGGCACGGCATCGCGTCTGAGCAATGCCCCGGGACGGCCGGGCAATCGTGCGGCTGGGTGAGCGGGTGCGTATTCAGGTGCGCATTCAGGCAGCCGGAGCGAACGCATCGCCTGCCGTCGTGTTGCCACGCGGCGGATAGACCTGATCGACGGCGTCGAGCGCGACCTTGACGGGCGGAACGTGGAGACCGTCTCCAACCGAAATCGAACGCCCCGGCGCACGCACGCCCGTGTGTTCCGCCGACGTCGTGACGAAGATCATGACAGTCGGCCGGCTGAACGCGTGGCTGAGGTGGACGAAGCCGGTATCGGTGCCGACGACGAGCGCCGCGTCCTCGATACGCTGCGCGACCTGTCTCACGGTGAGTTGCGGCAGCACCACGGCGCCCGGCACGAGCGCTGCAATTTCGACGGCCGTCGCGCGCTCGACCTCCGAGCCCCACGGCAATTCGATACGCAGGCCGCGCGCCTGCAAGGCGAGGCACAGTTCGCCCCAATGCGCGACCGGCCACTTCTTCTCATCCTTCGACGTCGCGTGAAAGATGATTGCAGTCGGGCTTTCCGGCGCGGGCAGCGCGTCGCCCAGGCGCGGCACGCGCATGTTGAACTCGGGCGGCGTGTCGACCGTATAGCCGAGCGCCTCGCCTGCGCTCACGCGCATGCCGGTCCACGCATCGCACGCCGGGCGCGGCCCGAAACGGCCGTTGTACGCAAATGCCGCTCCACGCTCGCCGAGGTCCTTCGCGAGATAGCCGAAGCACCGCTTCGAACGTGCGAGCCACGCGATGATCGCGCTCTTGTACACGCCGTGGATATCGATGATGACGTCGTAGCGCTCGGCGCGCAGCTCGACAATCGAAGCCAGAATCGCCTTGAAGTCGCTCCAGCGGCGCGTCTTCTTGAAGCGGCGCAGCGGCGCGTACAACACGCGATCGACCCCGGCGTTCCAGCGCACGATATCGACGAACGACTCGTCCGCGGGCCAGTCGACTTTCACGCCGGGAAAAGCACGGCGAATGTCGGCGACGACAGGCAGTGCCTCCACGATGTCGCCCATCGAGGTCACCTTAACAACCAGAATTCGTTTCATTGTCCCGCCGACCCACCATACGTCCAATTTTTTGAGATTCTAACGGATTCGACGACTGCAACAGGCATAGGTCAACAAAGCTGCGAAATGTATCGGCCCCCTCTTTTCAGGATGTAGACCGGTCCGCGCACGAGCGCTGTCGCGCCGTCGTCTGCCTGAAAGGTGGACGAAGGCGGCACATCGCTATAATTCGCGCTTTGCGCCACAGGCATAGTCATGCAGTTGATCCGCCCTGACCTCTCCTCCACCGCCATGCGGCGCGCCCGCCGCCTGTGGCGACAGTACGGAGTGCTGTGGCTCGGCGCCGTCGCCGTGGGTCTCGTCGCCGTGTTCTACGCGCGGCTGATCGACTGGGGCTACGACGCGTTTTTGCACATGGAGCGCGGGCACGCGTGGCTGCCGCTCATCGTCACGCCGGCCGTGGCGGCCCTCTCGGTCTGGCTCACGCGCACGTTCTTTCGCGGCGCCGAAGGCAGCGGCATTCCGCAGGTCATCGCCGCGCTGCACGCAAAGCGCGGCGAAACCGGCGCGCGCCTGCTCACGCTGCGCATTCTCGCGGGCAAGATCGGCATTTCGTTTCTCGGCATACTCGGCGGCTTCACCATCGGCCGCGAAGGCCCGACCGTGCAGATCGGCGCCGCGCTCATGTTCAACATGCGGCGGCTCTATCCGCGCTCGAACCGGCTCATCGAACACAAGCTCATCCTCGCCGGCGCGGCCGCTGGGCTGTCCGCCGCGTTCAATACGCCGCTCGCGGGCATCGTGTTCGCCATCGAGGAACTCACGCGCAGCTTCGAAGCCCGCGCAAGCGGCGTCGTCATCACGACGATCATCATCGCGGGCGCCATCGCGCTCGGCCTGAACGGCAACTACACGTACTTCGGCACGATCCAGATCGGCGCGCACTTTCCCGACCTGCTCGCGCTCGCCGTGGTACTGACCGCCGTCGTGACGGGCGTTGCGGGCGGCGTGTTCAGCTGGCTGCTGCTCAATACCGCACGCTGGATTCCGGCACCGCTGCGCAAGCTGCACGGCGAGCAGCCGATCGTGTTCGCGGCGCTCTGCGGGCTCGCGATTGCCGTGATCGGCATCGCCTCGGGCGGCACGACATTCGGCAGCGGCTACGCCGAAGCGCGCGGGCTCCTCGACGGGCGCGAGCAGCTTTCGACGGCCTACCCGTTCCTGAAGATGGCCGCGATGGTGGGTTCTTACCTGCCGGGCATTCCGGGCGGCATTTTCGCGCCATCGCTGTCGATCGGCGCGGGCTTCGGCAACCTGCTGCACACGGTATTCGGGAGCTTGCAGCTCCCGATGCTGATCGCGCTCGCGATGGTGGGCTATCTTGCGGCCGTCACGCAGTCGCCGATCACGTCGTTCGTGATCGTGATGGAGATGATCGACGGCCATGCGCTCGTGATCTCGCTGATGGCGACCGCGCTGATCGCGAGCCGGGTTGCGCGTATCTTCGCGCCGCCGCTCTACGAGACGCTATCGCTGCGCTATCTGACGCTGCCGCATCCTGCGCCCGAAGCGAAATCGCAGGCGGAACCGGCAAGCGCGAGCGCGGAGATACCCGATATGCCGGAACCGCTCCAGCGCAACGAACCCGACCCCGCAGAGGCGAACGAAACGCCTCAACGCTGATAGCGGAAAACGCAACTGAAGACGCGCGTGCAAAAACCGCTTGCACGCGCAAGGGAACGGTTACGGCAGCACGACTGCCGTGAACCGCGGAGAAGGGCAAACAAACGACAACGTCTGCGCCGCGCACGGCGCGAAGGCCGGGCGCGGCGTCATCAGGCTTGCGGAATCTCGATCTTGACCTCGAGCACCTCGAGGTCGTCCTGACGTTCGAGACTGACGCGAATATCTTCGTCCGAGATCTTCACGTACTTCGAAATCACCGCGACCAGTTCGCGCTGCAGCGCCGGCAGATAATCGGCCGGCGGATGGCCGCCTGCCCGCTCGTGCGCAATGATGAGCTGCAGGCGTTCCTTCGCTACCGAGGCGGACTTTCTCTTCTCGCCGAGAAAAAACGAAAGAAACGACATGAGTTGCGCCTCCTTTACTTGTTGCCGAAGAGGCGCTGAAAGAGGCCCGGCTTCTGGTAGTCGGTGAAACGAAGCGACTTGTCTTCGCCGAGAAAGCGCGAGACGACGTCCTTATACGACTCGGCGACATCGGTGCCGTCCAGGTGAACGGCCGGCAAACCCTGATTCGACGCATGCAGCACGGCTTCCGATTCCGGAATCACGCCGATCAGTTCGATGCGCAGAATCTCCTGAATATCGCCGAGCGAGAGCATTTCGCCTTCGCTCACGCGCTTCGGGTTGTAGCGCGTAATCAGCAGATGCTCCTTGATGGGATCGTGGCCCTCGATCGCGCGCTTCGTCTTCGACGAAAGCATGCCGAGAATACGGTCCGAATCGCGCACCGACGACACTTCCGGGTTCGTCACGATGAGCGCCTCATCGGCGAAGTGCATGGCGAGCAGCGCGCCCGATTCGATGCCCGCGGGCGAATCGCAAATGATGTACTGGAAGTCCATCGCGATGAGATCTTTGATGACCTTCTCGACGCCTTCCTTCGTGAGCGCATCCTTGTCGCGCGTCTGCGAGGCCGGCAGGATGAAGAGGTTCTCGCACTTCTTGTCCTTGATGAGCGCCTGGTTCAGGTTCGCTTCACCCTGGATCACGTTGATGAGGTCGTACACGACGCGGCGCTCGCAACCCATGATGAGGTCGAGATTGCGCAGGCCAACGTCAAAGTCGATGACTGCGGTCTTGTGGCCGCGCAACGCGAGGCCCGATGCGAAACTCGCGCTCGTGGTCGTCTTGCCCACGCCACCTTTGCCCGAAGTCACCACAATGATTTTTGCCATTCCCTTACCTTGCGTTCGTCAATTTCTTCAGTTTTGCCCCATCGCGTACCGCGCGCCGCTACTGCGTGCTGCATGAAGCGCGCGAGGCAGCGCCTCAGGTGAGCCTCAACGGTTCGATCAACAGCTTTTCCTGGTCCAGCCGGATCTGCACAGGCTTGCCAGCCACGTCGGCGCTCAGCGGCACTTCGGTGGTGCGGTAAATGCCCGCAATGGAAATCAGCTCCGCTTCGAGACACGTGCAGAAAATGCGCGCATCGTGATTGCCGTGCACGCCCGCGAGCGCGCGGCCGCGCAGCGGCGCATAAATGTGAATGTTGCCTTCGGCGATCACTTCCGCGCCGTTCGACACGAGGCCGAGCACGACAACGTCGCCCTTCGCGTAGATGCGCTGCCCCGAGCGCAGCGGCCGGTCGATCACGAGTGTCGGTTCGGCGCGCGTAACCGGTTGCGCGGTTTCGACAGCCGCCATTGCGGCGTCGGCAGCGGCTTCGCTCTCGACGCCGGCGCGCCCGGATTGCGCACCGGCAGCAGACACGTCTTGCGCCTCGGAGGTCGTTGCTGCCGCAACGGCAGGCGCTTCCTCCGCCGCGGGCTTCGCATTCGAGCCGCGACGGTCGCGCGCTTCGAGCAACGGCAGCCCGGCGTGTGCGGCCCAGCCATGCTGCGCAGGCTGCGCCACGACGCCGACCGGGCGCATGCTCACGCTTTCGAGCAGGCGCGCAATGTCGCCGAGCGCGACCGCCTCGCCGTCGCCGAGCCGCCGCACGTCAATGGCGACGGTATCGTTTGCGAAAAATTCGGGCGTGGCCTCGAAGCGCCGTGTGAGTTCGGCGCGCATGGCATCCACTTCGGTTGTCTTGACCACGAACAGAAGCGTATCGACTGAGCCGCTCTTCAGTTCGAAATAGGGCGATTTCCTGGGCGACATGGCGTTCGACGAAAAATTTTGCGTATTTTACAGGCGTCGACGCGCGCGGCCACCATTTTTAGCGGCCCAATCGCCCGGCGACAAAACGAATGCAACGCGCCGCGCACGCGATGCGCGCGCCGGACGCGCACCCGCCCTGCACGGCACGCAAATTGCCTGCGAGGCTGCCTGCAGGATTGCCCGAGATTGAATCGAATGGGGAACGATGAAGCGACGACGCGTTGCGGAACTTGATGCGCGATCAATTCGACGACGCGCTGCGCACGCTGCTTGCAACCTCGCGCACGAGCAGCATTTCCCACTGCTCAGGCGAGTGCTTGCTGCGCACGTGATCGCCGGTCGCGACGAAACCGAGGCGCTCGTAAAAGCGCATGGCCGTGGTGTTGTTGTCGGTGATCCACGCGAAGACCTGTGTCGCGCCTTCGGCGATGAGCCAGTCGATCGCGGCGTTCAGGAGCAATTCGCCGCCGCGCAGATGCCGGACGGCGGGCGCGACCCACAGCGCCGAAACGACCGCGCGGCGTGTCGGCTCGGTCTCGAAGGTCGCGCCGATGAGCCCGGCCGGATGGCCTTCGGTGTAGAGAATGAATGACGTGCAGGCGTGCGAGTCCGCGTAGCGGGCCGCAGCGGCGTCGAAAACGGCTGCATCGGTCAGGAGCGCGTCCTCAAGCGTTGCATCGCCGAACGCGTACGGCGCATCGCGCAATGACGCAGTTCGAAGCTCGCGCAACACGGCACCTTGATCGGCAGCGATGCGGCGAACGGTCAGTGACGGACTCATGCAGTCGTAAACCCCTATAAAGCATTAACGCGTAGCTTTAACCGAACGCGTCCGAGAGTCAAATTCTTCTTTCACAAAAATGACCGATCGTCGCGCACATGGCACTTTACGGTCGGTCTTGCGACGCTTATGGCGCTCACGGCGCCTCGCTCACGGCGCCTCGCTCATGGCGCCTCGTAATCGCCGGTGCCATCGGGCCACGGGGTCAACAGCTCGTAACCGTCGTCCGTGACGGCCACCATGTGCTCCCACTGCGCCGAAAGCGAGCGGTCCTTCGTCACCACGGTCCAGCCGTCGCGCAGGACGGCGGTGCCGGCGCGGCCCGCATTGACCATCGGCTCGATCGTGAAGACCATGCCCGGCTTCAGACGCAGGCCCTGCCCCGGCTGGCCGTAGTGCAGCACCTGCGGCTCTTCGTGGTAGACCTTGCCGATGCCGTGGCCGCAATATTCGCGCACGATCGAAAAGCCATCGGCCTGCGCGCGCCGCTGGATGGCATGCCCGATGTCGCCGAGCGTCGCACCCGGCTTCACCTGGTGAATACCGGCGAGCATCGCCTCGTACGTGGTATCGACGAGTTGACGGCCGACCGTGCTCGGCGTTCCGACAGTGTACATGCGGCTGGTATCGCCGAAATAGCCGTCCTTGATGATGGCGACGTCGATATTGATGATGTCGCCGTCCTTGAGGATCTCATTGCGGTTCGGGATGCCATGGCACACGACCTGGTTGACCGACGAGCAGATCGTCTTCGGAAACCCGAGGTAGCCGACGTTCGCCGGCACGGACTTTAGCGTATTGACGATGAAATCGTTGCAGATCGCGTCGAGCTCGTCGGTGGAGACGCCGGGCCTCACGTGTTCGCCAATCATGGCGAGCACCTCGGCGGCAAGGCGGCCAGCAATGCGCAAACGCTCGATGTCGGCGGCGGACTTGTAGGTTATAGCCATCTGTGGACCGAAATGGGCGCGGCGGCGCCAGCGGCACCCCACGCAAAATTCAAAGGAGCGATTGTACCGGGCGCGCATCCGCCATCGTAGGCAGGCGAGAATCATGCCCAATTCGGGCGCGATTCGGGCGCGATTCGTGCGATATCCGGTCGTCCATCGTCCAGAGCCAGCCTGCGTATCTTACAACGTCGGTAAAACGCCTGGCCATGCGCCGCTTCACGGCATCGCGGTTTCTGGCCACTGACCTGCAACAAGATGCTCTACATCAGATTTGCACGCGGTGCGTCGGCATTGCCGCCGCTTCGGTATAGGTAAAGCGGCTCCAATAGGGGTTTGGCGGCTTCGTTCAGATCTTCCAGATGTGCAATCTGCCGTGCGTGCGATTTGCCATGCCGACATCGGTGGAACACCGAATTAGCGAATTTTACTCAAAGCACACGCTCTACTTGCATCTACATTACCCAAACGCGATACGCGTCAGGAAACACCTCTGCTCTCACGTGATAAATCATTGCTTTTTAAGCGATAATTCAACAAACGCTTTCATTACGTGCGCAAGAAATAGCTGTTTACTATCAACCTGGACACGTCATCATTTGTTCATTAATGAAATCAAAATGAATGACCGATAGCCATATCGGGGATTGTTTCCGTTGGAATTCCCGGGGCTGCAATTTTTGCGGGTTCAGAAACGCCAGGCATGAAAATTCTTCTGCACAAAGCGATTGTGCGGCGGCTGGCAAGATCTGGGCAAATCAGTACAGATTTTATCGGTCCAGCGCGGTTTTGCACTGCTAGCCAGAAAATATGGCAACAGACACTTTTCTTGATGGCGGGTATTTTGGCGGGGAGAAAAGACAAAACCCCGCGAAATCTGGATTTCGCGGGGTTTTGCAAGATATTCTGGCGGAGAGGGTGGGATTCGAACCCACGGTACGCTTAAACGTACGCCTGATTTCGAGTCAGGTACAATCGACCACTCTGCCACCTCTCCGGGGTACTGCCGGGTACTGCTTTACAACTAAATACTGCCTCGCCAAGCCCGGTCGTTGACTGGCGAAGCGAAGATTATAGAACACCCTGCAGCGTTTTCCAAGTCCCCTTTCGAAAAATCCGGAGAACCGGAAAACGCGATCTCGCCTCGATCCCGATCAGGCGCCCACTTCAAGGCGCGCCACACCGCCCATGTAAGGCCGCAGCACTTCGGGCACCGTCACCGAACCATCCGCTTCCTGATAGTTTTCGAGCACCGCGACAAGCGTGCGGCCGACCGCGAGACCCGAGCCGTTCAACGTATGCACGTGTTCCGGCTTGCCCTGCGCGTTGCGGTAGCGCGCCTGCATGCGGCGCGCCTGGAATGCTTCGGTGTTCGAGCAGCTCGAAATCTCGCGGTACGTGTTCTGCGCGGGCAGCCACACTTCGAGGTCGTACGTCTTCGCCGCCGAAAAGCCCATGTCGCCCGTGCACAGCGTGATCACGCGATAAGGCAGGCCGAGCTTCTGCAAAATGGTTTCCGCGTGAACCACCATCTGCTCGAGCGCGTCATAAGACGTTTCGGGCGCAACGATCTGCACCATTTCGACCTTGTCGAACTGGTGCTGGCGAATCATGCCGCGCGTGTCGCGGCCATACGAGCCCGCTTCCGAGCGGAAGCACGGCGAATGTGCGGTCAGCTTGATCGGCAGCGCGCTGCCCTCGACGATGCTCTCGCGCACCGTGTTCGTCAGCGAGATTTCCGACGTCGAAATCAGGTACTGCGTAACCGTGTTCTCGCCGCCGCCCTTCTCCACGCGGAACATGTCGTCGGCGAACTTGGGCAGTTGGCCCGTGCCGTACAGGATCTCCGGGTTGACGATGTACGGCGTGTACGTCTCCGAATAGCCGTGCTGCTGCGTGTGCGTGTCGAGCATGAACTGCGCGAGCGCACGGTGAAGGCGCGCGATCTGGCCGCGCAGCATCGTGAAGCGCGCACCCGAGAGCTTCGCGCCCGTTTCGAAATCGAGCCCGAGCGGCGCGCCGATATCGACGTGATCCTTTACCTCGAAATCGAACGCGCGCGGCGCGCCCCAGCGGCGCACTTCGACGTTGTCTTTTTCGTCCTTGCCCGCCGGAACGCTCTCGTGCGGCAGGTTCGGCACGCCGAGCAGCAGATCCGAGAGGCGCGCCTGAATTTCGTCGAGCTTGGCCGCCGACGCCTTCATCTCGTCGCCGATACCGCCGACTTCAGCCATGACCGCCGATGTGTCCTCGCCACGGCCTTTCATCGCGCCGATCTGCTTCGACAGGCTGTTGCGGCGCGCCTGCAGTTCTTCAGTGCGGGTCTGGATGGCGCGGCGTTCCGCTTCGAGCGCCGAAAAGGCCGCGGCGTCGAGGGTGTAGCCGCGGTCGGCGAGGCGCTTCGCGACGCCGTCGAGGTCTTTGCGCAGCAGCTGGATGTCGAGCATGAGATTGTGAGACGCAGTTTCGTTGTGTGAAGGGGCGATTTTAGCGCACCGGCGCGCCGAGTCCGTGGGCAATACCGTCGCTGGCCGTGCGGCAAGCCCCGGCCAGGCCGAACCCAGGCCGGAATTCAGCCCTTGCGCTTCTTCTCGCGAATTTCGTCGTGATTCTCGTCGCGAATTTCGTCACGATGATCCTCGCGCCATTGCGCATCGAGTTCGGCCAGCCGCCCGAGCTTCTCGCCGATCTTGCCTTCGAGCCCGCGCGGCGTCGGCCGGTACCAGTGCGGTTCGCGCATGCCGTCGGGCAGATAGGTTTCGCCCGCGGCGTAGGCATCGGGTTCGTCGTGCGCGTAGCGGTACTCGTGGCCGTAGCCGAGTTCCTTCATCAGCTTCGTCGGCGCGTTGCGCAGGTGGATCGGCACCGCACGCGACTGGTCCTGGCCGACGAAGCGCCGCGCCTCGTTGTACGCCATGTAGCCCGCGTTCGACTTCGGCGCGACAGCCAGATAGATCACGGCCTGCGCGAGCGCCAGTTCGCCTTCGGGCGAGCCGAGCCGCTCGTAGGTTTCGGCGGCGTCGAGCGTGATGCGCGCCGCGCGCGGGTCGGCAAGCCCGATGTCCTCCCACGCCATGCGCACGATGCGCCGCGCCAGATAGCGCGGATCGGCGCCGCCGTCGAGCATGCGGCAGAACCAGTACAGCGCGCCGTCCGGGTTGCTGCCGCGCACCGACTTGTGCAGCGCGCTGATCTGGTCGTAGAACGCGTCGCCGCCCTTGTCGAAACGGCGCAGGTTTTCGGCGAGTGCGCTGCCCAGCAGCGCCTCGTCGATTGCGGTCGATTTTTGCCGGGAGGCCGCGCGCGCGACGATCTCGAGATTGTTCAACAGCTTGCGGCCGTCGCCGTCTGCGGAGCCGATCAGCGCCTTTTTCGCCTCGTCGGTGAAGGTCAGGCCGCCCAGTTCCTCGCTCGCGCGCCCGAGCAGTTCGCCCTGCTCGTCCTCGTCGAGGCTCTTCAGCACATAAACCGCCGCGCGAGACAGCAGCGCGCTGTTCACCTCGAACGACGGATTCTCCGTCGTCGCGCCGACGAACACGAACAGCCCCGATTCGACGTGCGGCAGGAAAGCGTCCTGCTGGCTCTTGTTGAAGCGGTGGACTTCGTCGACGAACACGAGCGTCTGCCGGCCGTGTGCGCGATGCACCTGTGCGGTCTCGACGGCCTCGCGAATGTCCTTCACGCCCGAAAGCACTGCCGAAAGCGCAATGAATTCGGCGTGGAACGCATCGGCCATGAGGCGCGCGAGCGTCGTCTTGCCGACGCCCGGCGGCCCCCAGAGGATCATCGAATGGGCTTCGCCCGACTCGAATGCGACGCGCAGCGGCTTGTTCGGGCCCAGCAGATGCTTCTGGCCGATGACTTCGTCGATGGAGCGCGGTCGCAGCCGCTCGGCGAGCGGTACGTTGGCACGGGTTTCTTCAAACATGACGTTTTCGGGATAATGTCGGCTTTCGGGCGCACCGCCGACAGTCGGGCACCAGCGCGCGAGGCGTGCCCGAGCGCGGCGGACCGGACAGTCGCGCCGGACGCAATCGAGCATTATGACAGCGCGAGCGGGCGGGCGAGCTTCCCGGGCTCACGAGTCACACCGCGCATGCGTGGTCACCCCCGGTCAGCCCGGTCGGCCTGCAATCCGCGGCCGATCCGGCCCCGGACGAACCGATAACGACAGACGACACCAGAGGACCGTTCTCCCGATGAACCAGCCGATGAACCACGATTCGCCCGCCGGCGACTCCGGCTCCACCTACGCGCCGCTCGTGCCCGTGCCGGACGCGCGCCGCCAGTTCCGCACCGCCGACGCCTTCGCGCTGTGGTTCTCGCTTGGCATCGGCCTGCTCGTCGCGCAGGCCGGCGCGCTGCTCGTGCCGGGCCTCTCGCTGCCGGCCGCGCTCAGCGCAATCGGCATCGGCAGCGTGATCGGCGTGGTGCTGCTCGCGCTCGCGGGCGTGATCGGCACGGATACGGGCCTCGCGGCGATGTCGTCGCTGCGCCCGACGCTCGGTGTGCGCGGCGCGTCGGTTCCGGCCATCATCAACATGGTGCAACTGGTCGGCTGGGGCGCATTCGAGATCATCGTGATGCGCGATTCCGCCGATGCGCTCGCGAAGCAAGCCTTCGGCTTCTCGACGCCGATCGTCTGGACGCTGGTCTTCGGCCTGCTCGCGACGCTGCTCGCCGTGAGCGGCCCGCTCTCCTTCGTGCGGCGCTTCCTGCGGACGTGGGGCATCTGGCTGCTGCTCGCGGGCGCCGCGTGGCTCACGTGGAACCTGCTCGCGCGCCATGACCTCGGCGCGCTGATGCGCCGCCCCGGCACCGGCGAGATGCCGTTCGGCAGCGCCATCGACCTCGTGGTCGCGATGCCGCTCTCGTGGCTGCCGCTCATCGCCGATTACACGCGCTTTGGCCGCCGCCCGGGCGAAACGTTTCGCGGCACGCTGTTCGGCTACGGCATTGCGAACATGTGGTTCTACGCGCTCGGCGCCATCTATGGCCTCGCGGCGGGCGGCGGCGACGCGCTGCTCACCTCGGCGCTCGCGCAGGCGGGCGGCGGCTTCGCGCTCCTGCTCGTGCTGATCGACGAGATCGACAATGCCTTCGCCGACATCCACTCGGCTGCCGTCTCGACCGGCACGTTCTGGACGCGCGCGAGCGTACCGTGGCTCTCGGCGGCGTTCGGCGCGCTGTGCACGCTGATCGGCATCGTCATGCCGATGGCGCGTTACGAGAATTTCCTGCTGTTCATCGGTTCGGTGTTCGCGCCGCTTTTCGGCGTCGTGCTCGCCGATCACTTCATCGTGCGCCGCCGCCGCATCGACGCAGAGGCAATCGCCGATCCGGGCGGCGTCTACGGCTATTCGGGCGGCTGGCACGTCGGCGCTTTCGCCGCGTGGGCCATCGGCTTCGGCGCCTATCAGGCGCTCAATCAGTGGCTGCCGAATCTCGGCGCTACGCTGCCTTCGCTCGTGATCGGCGCGCTCTGCTATCTCGTGCTCGCAGGACGCCGCCGCGCCGCTTACGCATAAGCGCACGGCCCGCGCACGCGCCTGTCACATGCGCCGTGGCTCGCGGCCATGTCGTGTGCGGGAGGAAAGCGCCGCTGCGCCCTTCCCGTCCACGAAAAGCCGACGAAATACCCAAGAAAAACGCCACGCTGCGAGCAGATCGCAACGTGGCGTTTTTCATCATGGGCGCGGTTCGAACGCTTTGCGCTTCGATCCCGCGCTTCTACCCCGCGCTTCTATCCCGCTTAAGAACCGCACTGCCCGCAGCAGCCTTGCTGCGCGTCCTCCTGCGTGGGCAACAGCTCGGCGGCTTCCGTGCGAATGCCGAGCCGCGCGAGCAGCTTGCGGTCCGCTTCGGCCTGGGGATTGCTGGTCGTGAGCAGATGATCGCCGTAGAAAATCGAATTCGCGCCCGCCATGAAGCACAGCGCCTGCAGCGCATCGTCCATCTGCTCGCGTCCCGCCGAGAGGCGCACCATCGCCTTCGGCATCGTGATGCGCGCAACCGCAATCGTGCGCACGAATTCGAACGGATCAAGCGCGTCGACGCCTTCGAGCGGCGTGCCGTGCACCTGCACGAGATTGTTGATCGGCACCGAATCCGGATACGGCTCCAGGTTCGCCAGCTGAGCGATCAGGCCCGCACGCTCGCGGCGCGACTCGCCCATGCCGACAATACCGCCGCAGCACACGTTGATGCCCGCATCGCGCACGCGCTCCAGCGTGTCGAGGCGATCCTGGTACGTGCGCGTCGAGATGATCTGCCCGTAGAACTCCGGCGACGTGTCGAGGTTGTGGTTGTAGTAGTCGAGGCCCGCATCGGCGAGTTCGTGCGCCTGCTGCGTGTCGAGCATGCCTAGCGTCATGCAGGTTTCGAGCCCCATCTCCTTCACGCCGCGAATCATGGCCTTGATCGGCTCAAGATGGCGCTCCTTCGGATTGCGCCACGCCGCGCCCATGCAAAAGCGCGTCGCGCCATTGGCCTTCGCCGCGCTGGCCGCCTTCAGCACCGCTTCGACTTCCATCAGCTTGCTGGCGTCGACGCCCGTGTCGTGATGCGACGACTGCGGGCAGTATGCGCAGTCCTCTTCGCAGCCGCCGGTCTTGATCGACAGCAGCGTCGAAAGCTGCATGGCGTTTGCGTCGAAATGCTCGCGATGCACCTGTTGTGCGCGAAACATCAGGTCGTTGAACGGCAGGTCGTAGAGCGCGACGATGTCGGCCACGCGCCAGCGCGTGGCGCCCGGCTGAACCGGCTCGGTGTCCGCGGCGTTCGCGAGGAGGGTTTGAGTCATGATGTCGTGGGTCCTTCGTGACAGTGTTTGAGCAGGATGCGTGAGCGCATCGATGTCGAGACAGGTAGCTGCAGCGTCGGCGCTCGCGCCGCTCAGATGCGGCACGACGCCAAGCAGGGGCGCGCCGAATTGCGCGGCGAGGCGCTCGCGTAGCGCGGCGATGTTTTCTTCGGGGAATGTCATGGCCGGATCGATCCGGTTCGCGACCCAGCCCGCGATGGTCAGGCCGCGCGCGGCAATCGCCTCGGCCGTGAGCAGCGCGTGGCTGATGCAGCCAAGCCGCATCCCCACGACGAGCACCACGGGCAGGCCGAGCGCGACGGCGAGATCGGCCGTGTCGCGCGTCGCGTCGAGCGGCACGCAAAAGCCGCCCACGCCTTCCACCACGACCACATCCGCGCGCTCGCGCACCTGCCGGTAGCACGCCACGATGCGGTCGAGGTCGAGCGTCACGCCTTCGAGCGCGGCGGCGATATGCGGCGCGGCAGCCTCCTTCAGCAGAAACGGCGTGCGCAGTTCGGGCGGCAGCAGCACGTTCGCGGCGGCGTCGAGCTGATCGGCGTCGTCGTTGTGCCACACGCCGTCGCGCTCGAACGCGCCCGCCGCCACGGGCTTCATGCCCGCAGCGCGCAGACCCGCGCGCGCGAAGCCGCGCAACAATGCGGCGCTCACGAAGGTCTTGCCGATTTCCGTATCGGTGCCCGCCACGAAAAACGACATCACCGCACTCATTGCGCGCGCTCCTGCGCTTCGCGGCTCGCGCGTTGCAGCGACGCGTGCAGACGTTCGATGTCGGCTTCGGAGTGCGCGGCCGAGAGCGAAATGCGCAGCCGCGACGTGCCCGCCGGCACGGTCGGCGGACGGATCGCGGGCACCCAGAGGCCGTCGCGTTCGAGTGCGGCCTGAAGCGCGAGCGTCGCGTCGTTGGCGCCGATCACGAGGGGCTGCACGGCCGTCTGCGAATCGACCGGCGTCCAGCATGTTTCCTTGAGGATGGCGCGCGTGCGCTCGATCAGCTTGCGCAGATGCGCGCGCCGCGCATCGCCCTCGTCGCTGGCGATGACGCGCAGGCTCGCCGACACCGCATGCGCCACGGACGGCGCCGAGGCCGTCGTGAAGATATACGGGCGCGCACGCTGCACGAGCCATTCGCAGACCGTCGCATGCGCCGCGACGAATGCGCCGGCCACGCCCGCGGCCTTGCCGAGCGTGCCGACCATCACGAGATTGGGCGAGCGCAACCCAGCCTCGGCGACTGCGCCGCGCCCTTGCGGGCCGAGCACGCCGAAGCCGTGCGCATCGTCGACGATGAGCCACGCCTCGTGCCGCTCGGCGAGTTCGACGAGGCGCGCGAGCGGCGCGATGTCGCCGTCCATGCTGAACACGGTGTCGCTGACGATCACTTTCGGGCCGTCGCCGGACGCTTCGAGCAGGGCGCTCAGCGCATCGACATCGGCGTGCGGATAGATCTGGATGTCCGCGCGCGAAAGGCGCGCGCCGTCGATCAGCGACGCGTGATTCAGCTCATCCGAGAAGAGCGTCGTGCCGCGCCCGGCCAGCGCCGTCACCACCGCGAGGTTCGCCATGTAGCCGGTGCTGAAGTACAGCGCGCGCGCGTCGTCCACGAAGCCGCCCGCGAATTGCGCGAGATCGTCTTCGAGCTGCGCATGTGCGCGCGAATGCCCGCCGAGCAGATGCGAACCGCCGCTGCCCGCGCCGTAGCGCTGCGAGCCTGCCGCGAGCGCGGCCACGAGTTGCGGATGCGCGGCAAGGCCGAGGTAGTCGTTGCTCGCGAAGCCGATCATATCGACGCCATCGACGCGCATGTGCGCATCGCAAGGCGTGTCGAGCGTGCGGCGGCGGCGGCGCAGGCCGCGCGCATCCAGTTCGCGCAAACCCTGTTCAAGTGTGTCCAGCAACTGCATCAGAGGTCCTCCGCCACTACGGCGTCAAATGTCTCGCGCGTGCGTTCGGCGAGTAATGTCTGGGTTTCTTCATCGAGGATGTACGGCGGCATGACGTACACCGTCGTGCCGATGGGCCGCAGCAGCAACTCGCGCTTGAGCGCCTGCTCGAAGAAGCGTCGCGAGAACGTGGCCGCGCGTGCTGCATCGTCGATCCGGGCGTCGAACGCGAGGATCGTGCCGCGCTGGCGCATATTGCGCACCAGCGGATGCGCCGCGAGCGGCGCGAACGCATCACGCAGGCGCGCCGACTTGCGCACGTTCGCGGCCAGCACATCGCCCTGCTCGATCAGGTCGAGCGTCGCGAGCGCCGCGCGGCACGCGAGCGGATTGCCCGTGTACGAGTGCGAATGGAGAAAGCCGCGCGTGGTGTCGTTGTCGTAGAAGGCGTCGAAAATCGCATCGCGGGAGAGCACGATCGAGAGCGGCAGATAGCCGCCGCTGATGCCCTTCGAAAGCGTCAGCAGATCGGGCCAGATGTCCGCCTGCTCGCAAGCGAAGAACGTGCCCGTACGGCCGCAGCCCACGGCGATTTCATCGGCGATCAGATGCACGCGATAGCGGTCGCACAGCGCGCGCAGGCCCTTGAGGTACGCAGGATCGTGCATGGCCATGCCTGCCGCGCACTGCACGAGCGGCTCGACGATCAGCGCGGCGATGTGCGCGCTGCGCGCCTCGAACAGCTTCTCCACGTCGGCCAGTGCGCGCCGCGCCACGTCGGCGGCCGATTCGCCCTCGCGTGCGGCGCGCGCATCGGGCGACGCGACGACATGCGCGTGATGGAGCAACGGATCGTATGCATCCCGGAAGATCTTGACATCGGTCACGGCCAGCGCGCCGATCGTCTCGCCGTGATAGCTGTTCGCAAGACAGACGAATTCCCGCTTGTCGCTTTCACCCTGATTACGCCACGCGTGAAAGCTCATCTTCAGCGCGATTTCCACGGCCGATGCGCCATCCGACGCGAAAAACGCATGGCCGAGCGCGTGACCGGTGAGTGCGGAGAGCCGCTCGGCGAGTTCGACGGCGGGTTCGTGCGTGCAGCCCGCGAGCATCACATGTTCGAGCGTATCGAGCTGCGCCTTGAGCGCCGCGTTGATCGACGCATTGGCGTGGCCGAACAGGTTGACCCACCACGAACTGACCGCGTCGAGATAGCGCCGTCCGTCGCGGTCGTAGAGCCACGGCCCTTCACCGCGCGCGACGGGAACGAGCGGCACGCGCTCGTGGTGTTTCATCTGGGTGCACGGATGCCAGACGGCGCGCAGGCTGCGCGCGACCCAGTTATCGCTGGCAAGGTTGGAATGCTGATTCAAGTACGACTCCCGAAACGACAGCGGGACCGAGAGTAGCGCGAACGCCTGCGCAATGCACTACCCCCAAAAATGGCCTTGCGCGGCACCGCGCGGCGACGTTCGGCGCCGTTCCCGGCTGCACGGAACGGATCTTCAATGAAGGCCGGAAATGGCCGCAGATGACGACGGCAAAGTGACCTGCGCTTACGCAAAAAAATCTGTGGGAACGACAGAAAATTGGCGTGCCGCAAAGAAAGGGCGTGCACGCGCCGCAGTACGCGCAAGCAGAATCGGGCAATCGGAAGGTGCGCGAGACAGCGCGCGCATCACGCCGCGCGCTGTGTAAGGAAGCGCTTAACGGCTCGCGAGCGCGTGGTCGTCGTGAACGGCCATGTCGGGGATATTGGGAGTATTGGCGGTATCGGCGACGGCGGGCGCCACACCCGCGCTGGCGTCGTTGCGCGCGGCAATCGCTGCGTCGTTAGACCAGACCACGGCGTTGTCGACCGCGTAAAGATGGCAGGCGTCGCTGCTGTGCTTCTGGCAGTTTGCGATGGCGACGGCCATGGGATTGTCGCCGCCTTCGGCCCACGACCACGCGCCCGAATCGGACACCGCGAACGCGCGGCTCGAATACTGCGAAAGGAAGTTGCGGTAGCCACTGCGGCCATTCGCGTCGAGGAACGGCACCGCGCTCACCGAATCGATGGCGGCATAGCCCGTGCCGCGCGGCGCGGCAGACTCCGCCACGCGATATTCGACCGCGGTCGGCATGCCCGCGCGGGCGAGGAACACCTCGACCTGCGGCCACCAGATCTTCACGCCGTCGCGGTCGCCCACCAGCCGGTGCGCGTCGTTCTTGTACGCGCCGAAATCGACGAGCTTCGCGCTCGCAGTGGGCAGCGCTTCTGCGGCCTGAGCATCGTGGTACGCCGCGTACATCCGCGTGACGAGATCGCGCGTCCATACCGAATCGTTGTCGCCGTAAAGCCAGAGCGACGCCACGCGCGCCTTGCCGCCGTAGCCGCCGAAGGCCTGGGTCAGGTTGTCCTGCCAGCCCTTGCAGGTGTCCTGGCGCAGGCCGCCCGAGAAGTTGATGAGCGCGCGCACGCCCTGCGCGGCTTCGGTGCCGTAGGCAATCGTCGCCAAACCGCCGTGCGACGTTCCCGCCACCACGATGTGGTTCGCGTCGACGTACGGCTGCCTCGACATATAGGCGACGGTCGCGGCGACATCGGCAGCCTGGTCGAGTCCATTGCTCGCCACATCGCAGCCGTCCTGTACGTAGTCGCCGCCCGAGCCTGCGAAGCCGCGGCGGTTCGGCGCGACGACCACATAGCCGCGCCGCACGAATTCGCGCGCGAACGAAACGGGATCGCTGCGCGCCTGATTACGCGGGTCGCCGAGAATCTTGCCGTGATTGAACACCACCATCGGGAACGGGCCGGGGCCTTCCGGGCGGTAAATCGTGGTTTCGAGCGTGATGTCGCCATCGGCGTCGACAGGAATACGGATTACCCGCGCATTCATGTCGGCGCGCACGGCAGGCAGCCAGCTGTCGTCGAGCGCGAGACGCGGGACATTGGCGCTGCCGAGCGACCCGGCCGAGACCGGTTCGACGCGTTGAACGTTGGCTGCGGCGGCAGCAACAGGTGCGACGCGGTGCGGTCCTTGCGGATCGGCAAGCGATGCTGCGTGCGCGACCGAAAAGACACACGCCGTGCCAGCCAACACCCAACCGGTCAGTAGCTTTTTGAACGCCATGCGCCACCCGCCCGCGAGAATCGTTGTTGAATCCGTCTTACTCCGGCCGGCCCGATTTCCGGCGCGACGACAGCCGCTGCGCATCTCGCAAGACACGTGCCTGGGCGACCCTTCGCGGGGAAAAGCCAATCGGAACACCACTATCGAAACGCGCAGCAATCGTGCAATCGCGCCCCGGCGACGCTCGCCGTGCAACGTTTCGGACCTGAACCGGGCGTCGCCATCGAAGCAAAATCGCGAGGCAAAACCGCCGGTTGACCGAATCGCGCACCGAACGCACAAGCCATGTTTAACCTCTGACTTATGCGAACTGCGAACACCGTGATTTCATAGTCGCACAACAATTTATTGCTGCGCAATACAGGGGTTTCCCGGCATAACACATGCCAGTGCGACGTGTGCCCGGCAGGGCTTGGCGCTCGTGCGAATCCGGTCATTTTGTGCGCGCACATTCGTCGCACACTTCTCGCATCAATTCCGGAAAAACCCGAGGATTTGGGCGCTTACGTATTCAGGCGAATGTATTCAAACATGGACGCGTTGCAGTGGCCGCGCGGGGGATTGGCGCTCACGCGTGCAGGCATTCAGGTATCCGTGACATCGCCGTCGACATAACGCCAACGGCCATCCTCCGCGCGCGTGAAACGGCTCACTTCATGCAGCCGCGAGGCGCGGCCTCCGGTCTTGTAGCGTGCGACGAATTCGACGACCGCATGCGTTGCATCCGTCTGCTCATGACGCTTGATTGCGAGTCCAAGCCAGCGCGGCGCAGCGGGCGCCAACGGATCCACGTCGAGGTCCGGCGGGCACGTTTCGCAGGCCCAGGTTGCACGCAGATACGCGCTCTCGCCGAGTACGTAGGCCGTGTAGCGCGAGCGCATCAGTTCGAGCGCCGTTTCGGGCTGTGCGCCCGCGTCGATGAAACGGCCGCAGCACGCCGCGTAGCGCGGCGGCTTCGCGGTGGCTTTCAGGTTCGGCGCGGCGCCGCCGCACGGACAATCGGCAGGCCGTGCGGCGCGCGAGGTTTCAGCATTCATCGAGAGAAAATCAGGGGAAATTCCGTTCGGGCGGCGCGCCGCGCGCACGCCCGTCAAGCAAAAAGACCGCGACAGCGTGCGCGGTCAGGATCGGTACGTCACCAGTCGAGTTCGGTGCCGTCGTACTGGAAGAAGCGTCCGTTGAACACGTCGCGCGCGGCCGCCGCTTCGGCTATCACCTCGCGCATGCCCGTGACGCTGCGCGCGGCGTCGATCGCCGCCTGCGGGCCGCCCATGTCGGTGCGCACCCAGCCCGGATGCAGCGCGATGCAGGTGGCGCGGCGCGTCTGGAGCGAGGTGATCTTGATCACATCGTTGAGCGCCGCCTTGCTCACGCGATAGAGCCAGCCCGTCGTGCCCGTGGTCTGCCCGATGCTGCCCATGCGGCTCGACAGCACGGCCAGCACGCCGTTGGCCGCATCGACGAGCGGCAGCAGCACCGGAATCAGTTGCATCGGACCGCGCACGTTGGTGGTCATCACGCGGTCGAAATCCTCGGCCGAGATCGTTTCGACGCCCTCGGTGCGCGGGCCGTAGACGCCCGACACGATGAGCACCACGTCGAGCCGCTCGCCTTCGAGCGCCGCGCCGAGCGCCGAGATCTCGTCGGGCCGCGTGACGTCGAGCTGAAACGGCCGCACGTTGTGCCTGCCCAGTTCGTCCAGCGCGGCGCTGGTGCGCGCCGTGGCGAGCACGCGCCAGCCCGCCTTCGCATACTGCTGCGCAAACTCGCGGCCAAGGCCGCGCGACGCACCTACGATCAACGCTGTTTTCATGTCGCCACTCCGGTTTTCTGTCGCGCGCGGCCTCGATGTCGCGAGGCCGCGCGCCGCTAAACAGCCTACCGCAGTTCGCTCGCGTTACAGCAATTCGATGCCCATCGCCGTCGCCTCGCCGCCGCCGATGCACAGGCTCGCGACGCCGCGCTTGCCGCCGCGTGCCCGCAGCGCGCCGATCAGCGTGACGAGAATGCGCGCGCCCGATGCGCCGATCGGGTGGCCGAGCGCGCACGCGCCGCCGTTGACGTTGACCTTGTCGTGCGGCAGATCGTGCTCCTTCATCGCGGCCATCGTGACCACGGCGAACGCCTCGTTGATCTCATAGAGATCGACGTCGTTCGCCCGCCAGCCGGTCTTCTCGTAGAGCTTCGCAATCGCGCCGACCGGCGCGGTCGTGAACTTCGACGGCTGCTGCGCGAAGGTCGAATGCCCCGCCACACGCGCGAGCGGGCTCACGCCAAGGCGCCTGGCCGTCGATTCGCGCATCAGCACGAGTGCCGCCGCGCCGTCCGAAATCGACGACGAATTCGCCGCCGTCACCGTGCCGGTCTTGCTGAACGCGGGCTTGAGCGTCGGGATCTTGTCGGGATTGGCCTTGAACGGCTGCTCGTCGCGCGAGATCGTCGTTTCCCCCGCGCGCGACGCGACCTTCACCGGCGCGATTTCCCACGCGAACGAACCGTCCTCGTTGGCGCGCTTCGCGCGCTTGAGCGACTCGATCGCGAACGCATCCTGGCTCTCGCGCGAGAAGTTGTACTCGCCCGCGCACTCCTCGGCGAAGGTGCCCATCAGACGGCCCTTGTCGTAGGCATCTTCGAGGCCGTCGAGAAACATGTGGTCGAGCACCTGGCCGTGGCCCATGCGCATGCCCGCGCGCGCTTTCGGCAGCAGGTACGGCGCATTCGACATGCTCTCCATCCCGCCCGCGACGATCACGTCCACCGAGCCGGCCAGCAGCATGTCATGCGCGAACATCACCGCGCGCATGCCCGAGCCGCACATCTTGTTGACGGTCGTCGCGCCCACTGCGAGCGGCAAGCCCGCGCCGAGCGCCGCCTGGCGCGCGGGCGCCTGGCCCTGCCCCGCGGGCAGCACGCAGCCCATCACGGCTTCGTCGATCTGCGCCGGTGCGAGGCCCGCGCGCTCGACGGCCGCAGCAATCGCCGCTGCGCCGAGCTGCGGCGCCGCCAGCGAGGCGAAATCGCCCTGAAAACCGGCCATCGGCGTGCGCGCCGCCGAGACGATGACGATCGGGTCCTTCAATGTCTCACTCATGTTTAAGCTCCTTGATGACTCCTGCGACGACGGCCGGCACATCGCCAAGACTGGCGGCGTCCGCGGCAACGACGTCGTTATCTGCCTCATGGGCGCGATGCGCGGACACGCCCGCGACACAACGCTCATACGTCTCCTGCAATTGCTGCGGCCCGCTGACGGTCATGCCCAGGTCGCGCACACGCCCGTCGTGCACGCCGTAGGCCCAGCCATGCACCGTGAGCGACTGGCCGCGCGCCCATGCATCGCCGACGATGGTCGTGCGGCACGTGTTCGCAACCTGCTCGATCGTGTTCAACTCGACGAGGCGGCGATGGCGCGCCTCGCCCATCGGCCACTCTTCGAGCAGCGCCGCGTGCTTGCCGCGCACGTCCTGAACGTGATGGAGCCAGTTGTCGGCGAGGCCGATGCGCTTGCCGTGCAGCGCCGCACCCACGCCCGAGCAGCCGTAGTGGCCGACCACCATGATGTGCTTCACCTTCAGCAGATCGACGGCGAACTGGATCACCGAAAGACAGTTGAGGTCGGTGTGCACGACGACGTTCGCGATGTTGCGATGGACGAACACCTCGCCCGGCGGCAGGCCGATGATCTGGTTCGCAGGCACGCGCGAATCGGAGCAGCCGATCCACAGGTATTCGGGCGCTTGCTGGTGCGCGAGGCGTGAAAAGTACTCGGGATCGGCGGCGAGACGCGCGGTGACCCACTTTTCGTTGTTCTCGAACAGTTGAGCAAGCGGATTGTCAGGGATGGATGTCATGTCGTTTAGCTGGTTGATCCGTGAGCGTCAGGCGACGCGCGCCGCCGGGGTGGCTTCTTTCAGTTCGCCCTTCAGTTCACCACCCGGTTCGCCCTTCAAATAACTTTCCGGGTAGCGCGCGCAAAAGCGCATCGACGGATCGTAGGGAAAAACGTCCGGCACTTCGCCCGCGATGAGTCGCGCCTTGCTCTCCTGCCAGAGCGCCGGGTCGAAGAAGTCCGGATGATACGCGAGGAAATAACGTTGCACACGCGGGTCACCGAGCAGGAACGTGCGATAGGTCTCGGGAAAGATATCGCGCGGGCCAATCGAATACCACGGCTCGCTGGACAATTCGTCTTCCTCATTGCGCGGTTCAGGCACTGTCCGGATGTTGCAGTCGGTCAGGTATTCGATTTCGTCGTAGTCGTAGAACACCACGCGGCCGTGGCGGGTCACGCCGAAATTCTTGTACAGCATGTCGCCGGGGAAAATGTTGGCGTGCATCAGATCCTTGACCGCGTTGCCGTATTCGCGGATGCCGTGCTCGATCTGCGCGTCGCTGCCGTTCTGCAGCCACAGGTTGAGCGGCACCATGCGGCGCTCGATATACAGATGGCGGATCACGAGGTTGTCGCCCTCGTACTCGATCATCGACGGCGCGGACTGCTGCAGTTCGCGCACGAGCGCTTCGTCGAGCCTCGCGACGGGCAGCGCGACGCTCGAATATTCGAGCGTATCGGCCAGACGCCCCAGACGGTCGTGGCGCTTGACGAGCTGATACTTCGCCTCGACTTCTTCACGCGTGGTTTCCTTCGGCGCAGGAAAGCTGTCCTTGATGACCTTGAACACGTACGGAAACGACGGCAGCGTAAACACGATCATCACCATGCCGCGGATGCCGGGCGCAGTGGCGAACCGGTCCGACGAATACGAAAGATGGTGCAGCAGATCGCGGTAGAAGAGATTCTTGCCCTGCTTCTGCAACCCGAGCGACGTGTAGATCTCGCCCTTGGGCTTGAGCGGCATGATCGTGCGCAAAAACTCGACGTAGGCCGACGGCACGCCCATGTCGACGAGAAAATACGAATGCGCGAAGCTGAACATGACGAGCAGTTGCTCGGGGCGCAGCAGCACGGCGTCGAGCGCGAGCCGGCCGCCCGCCACATGGCGGATCGGCAGGACGAAGGGCGCGAGCAGATCGCCGTTGATGATGCGTCCGATCACGTACGCCGACTGGTTGCGAAAGAACAGCGACGACAGCGCGTGAATCTGGAAATTGGGCTTCGGCTCGACTTCGCCGAAGGTGTCGCGCAGCGCGCGCAGCACGCACTGCACGTCGCGCGCGAGGTCCTCGAACGGCGTCTCCAGCTGGAAGTTCGTGACGATACGCTCGAACGTTGCCGCGAGCCCGTCCTTGCCGGGGTAGTACGCGCGGTAGGCCGGCTTCGCCGCGGGCTCGTCGTTTTCGATGTATTCCGTCGAAATCGCGGGCCGCACGAAGATGAAGTCGTTGTTGAAGTACGAGCGATGCAGGATCTTGCAGCACACCGAGTTGAAGAACGTTTCGGCGCACTCGGGCTGCCGGTGCGTCGTGAGCAAGCCGATGTAGTGCAGCTTGATCTGCTGCCACACGTCGTCGTCGATGGTTTCCGCGTCGTACTCGTCTTCCAGCGTCACCACGCAGTGCTTGACGCGCTCGTCGTACGACGCGATGCGCTCGCGCGCGAGCCGCTGCACGCCGTGCCAGTCCGCCGACTCGAAAAGCCCCTTCGCGCGCACCGCCGCGTCGCAGAAATTGCCGTAGTGGCGGTTGAAGCCCTCGAGTATCGTCTGCGCAACGTCGAAGCCAATCTGCGACGAGAGCAGTTTCGGAAAGTGTTTCATCGCGGCCTTGCCGCCTTTGTCTGTAACGTGCGTCGCGAAGCAACGCCTTCAATGAACCGGATGGCAGACACGGCTACTTCCGCGCGTCTGTCGTTTCGTTTGTCGCTTCGTCTGCCACTTCGTCTGCCGCTTCGTCTGCCCGCGTATCGGTGCGTGCGAGCAGTTCGCGCGCCTGCGTCTCGTACTGCGCGAGATCTTCGAGCGTGGCGTCGAGATCGGCGCGCTGGCGCTCGAGGATCTCGCGGTGGCGCACGACCGTATCGAGAAACGCCTGCAACTGGGGGAGCGTGTCGGTCGGCGAATCGTACAGGTCGAGCAGCGTGCGGATCTCCGACAGCGTAAAGCCGAGCCGCTTGCCGCGCAGCGTGAGGCGCAAGCGCGTGCGATCACGCCCCGAAAACACGCGCTTGAGGCCGCCCGCGCCTTCCCGGCTGGGTGCGAGCAGGCCCTGGTCCTCGTAGAAACGGATCGCGCGCGGCGTCACGTCGAATTCGCGGGCGAGTTCGCTAATCGTGTACTGGGTCATGGTGAGCAGTGAACGGCAGGCACGCTGCCGCCAGCAGGTCCGTGCATTGAACGATAGAATCGGCGTTTACGTTATCGTCAACCTGCTGGTTACGCAACCGCAGTGCAACCGGCGCGCACCCGGGACGTGCACTCCGGGCGCGCCCGGAGTGAGATATATCAGCTTGCGGGATTGATGCGACGCGGCAACCATGCCGGAAAGCCAGCCTTGCCCGCGGCGGCGACAAAGGAGAACACACCCGCAATGAACGCTCTCGAACACCAGCTCGACTATCCGTACGCCGACACCCTGCCGGAACCCGGCCGCGTCTTCGACGTCGCCCCCGGCGTCAAGTGGCTGCGCATGCCGCTGCCGTTCGCGCTCGATCACATCAACCTGTGGCTGCTGCGCGACGAAATCGACGGCCAGCCGGGCTGGACCGTGGTGGATTGCGGCATTGCCAGCGACACGATCAAGGCGCACTGGGAGCAGGTGTTCGACACGGCGCTCGAAGGCCTGCCGGTGCTGCGCGTGCTCGTCACGCACTGCCATCCCGACCACATCGGCCTCGCGCAGTGGATCTGCACGGGCGGCGACAAAGAGCGCTGGAACGTGCGCCTGTGGGCGACGCTCGGCGAGTATGCGAGCGCGCGCGTGATGGCGTCCGGCGAGGGTTCGAACGCAGGCGGCGAAAGCGCGGCGCGTCACTTCGGGCTGCACGGTCTTGTCGATGCGCAATCGCAAGACAAGCTGCGCAACCGCCGAGGCTACTACGCGAACCTCGTGCCCGCGCTGCCGACGCAATTCCGCCGCCTGCGCGAAGCCGACGTCGTGACGATCGGCGCTCACGCGTGGCGCGTCGTCACAGGCTACGGCCATTCGCCGGAGCATTGCGCGCTGTGGTGCGAGCAAACCGGCGTGCTGCTGTCCGGCGACATGGTGCTGCCGCGCATCTCGACCAATGTCTCCGTGTTCGAAATGGAGCCGGAAGCCAATCCACTCGGCCTGTACCTCGAATCGCTCGGACGTTACGAGACGATGGCCGAAGACACGCTCGTGCTGCCCTCGCACGGCAAGCCGTTTCGCGGCGTGCGCACGCGCGTCGCGCAACTGCGCGCGCACCACGATGCGCGCCTTGCCGAAGTCATGGAAGCGTGCGCGGCGAAGCCGCGCAGCGCCGCCGACATCGTGCCGCTCATGTTCAAGCGCGAACTCGACATCCACCAGATGACTTTCGCGATGGGCGAAGCGCTCGCGCACCTGCATCTGCTCTGGCTCGCGGGCAAGCTCAGACGCACGACCGGCACGGACGGCGTGATCCGTTTTTCCGCGTGAATCCGGCCTGATTTTCGGCCTGAGTTTCGACCCGATCCGCTGCCATTTCCCAAACACGCGAAGCAGAAAGCAAATGGGCGGCTCGCAATGAGCCGCCCGTTTCCGTTTCTATTGGCTTTCCGGTGCACTTCTGGCGCCGTGCCGGTCACACGCGAGCGTCAGTTATCGCCGCCGGTCACGAGATCGGAGCCTGCGGGCCGGACGAACTTGAATGCCGACGCGCTCAGCGACGGATTCTTCTGAATGTTGGAGAACGTGAGCAGCGTCACGTTGCCGAACACGTCGTGCAGTTCCATCGCCTGCAGATTGCCGTCGCGAAAGCCGATGCCGACGCTCTGAAACTGCGTGTCCTTCGCCTTCGGAATCAGCTCCAGCCAGTCGATGCCGCCCTTCACGCCCGCGTCGCGCAGCGTGAAGTTTTTCTCCAGATCGTTGCTGCCGAACAGGATCGCCGCCGGGCTCGCGCCGAGCGCGCCGCCAAGCTTGCGCTCGGTGACCTGGTTCAGGTCCTTGTCGTAGACGAAGAGGTTTTCGCCGTCCGACTGCAGCAGCTGCTGATACGGCTTCTGGTATTGCCAGATGAACTTGCCCGGCCGTGCGAAGACGAACGTGCCGCTCGAAGTCTTCGCGTTCGCCGTGGCCGTGGCTATCGCCTCACTCGCGTTCGCCGCGCCGGAGGGCACTTTCAGCTCGCGCTGCACGAATTCGCCGCGCGCCGAATGCACCTGCGCGACGAACTGTTTGAGCTGATCGGTGCCGCCCGCGAACGCGTGCGACGCCATCAGCACGGACACGCCGAGCGCGAGCGCGCACGTGCGCGCCGCACGGGCGCCCACTTGAACGAGACGGGTGGAAAGTCCTGCCTGGAACTGCATCAATTCGTTCTCCATGAGGAAAGGGATGCGCGCGGCCTCATTCGGTCTCGCGCGTGGGGACGAGAATCTCGCGGTTGCCGCTCGACGACATCGCGGAGACGAGCCCCGACTGCTCCATCTGTTCGAGCAGCCGTGCTGCCCGGTTATAGCCAATGCGCAGGTGCCGCTGCACGAGCGAAATCGACGCGCGCCGGTTCTTGATCACCACTTCGACGGCCTGGTCGTAAAGCGGATCGGACTCGTCGCCGGTGCCGCTGGCTCCCGCGCCCGCCGAGCCTTCGTCGCCCTCGCCCGCCGTGCCGCCTTCGAGCAGGCCCTCGATATACCGCGGCTCGCCCTGCTCCTTGAGCTTTTCGACGACGCGGTGCACTTCGTCGTCGGAGACGAACGCGCCGTGCACGCGCACCGGCAAGCCCGAACCGGGCGGCAGGTAGAGCATGTCGCCCATGCCGAGCAGCGATTCGGCGCCCATCTGGTCGAGAATCGTGCGCGAGTCGATCTTCGAGGAAACCTGGAACGCCATGCGGGTCGGCACGTTGGCCTTGATGAGGCCGGTAATCACGTCGACGGACGGACGCTGCGTGGCCAGGATCAGGTGAATGCCCGCCGCGCGCGCCTTTTGCGCGATGCGCGCGATCAGTTCTTCGACCTTCTTGCCGACCACCATCATGAGGTCGGCCAGTTCGTCGATCACGACGACGATATGCGGCAGCTTGTCGAGCGGTTCCGGATCGTCCGGCGTGAGGCTGAACGGATTCGGAAGCTTCTCCTCGCGCTTGCCCGCTTCCTCGATCTTGTTGTTGAAACCGGCCAGATTGCGCACGCCCAGCTTGCTCATGAGCTTGTAGCGGCGCTCCATTTCGGCGACGGTCCAGTTCAGCGCGTTGCCGGCCTGGCGCATGTCCGTGACGACCGGACACAAGAGATGCGGAATGCCCTCGTAGACGCTCATTTCGAGCATCTTCGGGTCGATCAGGATCATGCGGACCTGCTCGGCGCTCGCCTTGTAGAGGAGCGAGAGGATCATCGCGTTGATCCCGACCGACTTGCCCGAGCCGGTCGTGCCGGCCACGAGCAGGTGCGGCATCTTCGCGAGATCGGCGCAGACCGGCTTGCCGCCGATGTCCTTGCCGAGGCCCATCGTGAGCGCCGACGCCGCGTCGGCATACACGGCCGAGCCGAGAATCTCCGAGAGGCGCACCGTCTGGCGGCGCTGGTTCGGCAGTTCGAGCGCCATGAAATTCTTGCCCGGAATCGTCTCGACGACGCGGATCGACACGAGCGACAGCGAGCGCGCGAGATCCTTCGCGAGATTCACGATCTGGCTGCCCTTCACGCCCGTCGCGGGTTCGATTTCGTAGCGCGTGACGACCGGGCCCGGATAGGCGGCCACCACTGCGACTTCGATGCCGAAATCCTTGAGCTTCTTTTCGATGAGGCGCGAGGTGAATTCGAGCGTTTCGTCGGAGATCGTTTCCTGCACGGCGGGCGCCGGATCGAGCAAAGCGATCGGCGGCAGCGTGGAATCGCCCGGCAGGTCCGTGAAAAGCGGCACCTGGCGCTCCTTTTCGACCCGCTCCGAGCGCTCCGGCGTCACGACCGGCGGCACGATCACGACCGGCTCGTGATCCTCGATCTTCACGCGGCCGCGCTCGACCTTGCCTTCGCGCTTGACCGCCGCGGCCTCGCCGAGCCTGCGATCACGCCCTTCCTCGCGCCGCAGCCGTGCGAACGTGACTGCGTTGATCAGCGCCTCGCCGACCCGTTCGGCGACCGAGAGCCACGAGAAGCGGAAATAGAGCGACAACCCGATTGCGAGCACCACCAGCAGCGCGAGCGTGCCGCCCGTGAAGCCGAGCGCGTGCGAGACGCCGCGCGCCACGGCTTCGCCCACGACGCCGCCCGGCGCGCGCGGCAGCTGTACCCTGAGCGACCACATGCGCAACGCCTCGATGCCATTGCTGGCGAGCAGCACGAGCACGAACGCGAAACCTTCGGCAATCCAGCTATGGTCGCGCGGAGTGTTACCTGAATCGCCCGCGTCGCCCGCGTCGTCGAACCCTTCCTGGCGCGTGATGCGCCGGTAGTTCGCGGCGATGCGCCGCGCGAGCAGCGCAACCCACCAGTAGGCAGAGAGGCCGAACAGCAGCAGCAGGATGTCCGAGGTCCACGCGCCGACGCGGCCCGCCCAGTTCGCGATGTGATCGACGTGGGTGGCGTGGGTCCAGCTCGGGTCGCGGCGGTTGTAACTGATGAGCGCCATCAGCAGGAACACGCCGAGCGCCACCTGAAGGATCCAGCGGATCTCGGTGAACAGACGCGACATGCGGTGCGGCAACGCCTGCGCCTGCGCGGAATAGGGAGCTTTGGCCATTGAATCCTGGTGCTGATCCTTGATGCGTTCGCGGCCCGCGCCCGCTGCGAGTAGGGGCAGCGGACTTGTGCGGCCGCCGTCGTCCGAATCGGCCTATTGTAAACGCGTTGTTTCGGCCCCGGCTGTAAATGACGGTAACCGGCAACAGCGGCGGCGGCCAGCACCGCTCGCACGCCCGCACGCGGCGTGTTGTCGCGCAGTGGCTGTAGTGGATTGTCGCGCGCGGACTGCCCGTGCGCGGCCCGCGCCGCCTCATCGAGCGGTCCGCCTCGCGGCACGCCGGGCCGCGCGAGCCATGCGGCGCGCATCGGAGACTGGCTGGCGATCATTGGCGGATCAGTTGGCGATCGGCTATCGGCCCGATCGGAACGCTTCATGAGGCAGCCTGCGCCCCCGGCCTTTATAATTGCGCCCTAACGCCCACATAGAGGTGTGTCCCGCCACACTGCCGGGCGATCTTGCCGCTTTTCGGTGTCAATCGCCGTGCCTTTCTACGGATTTCGACCATGTCTGCAACCAAACACGCCAAAGTCCTGATTCTCGGTTCCGGCCCCGCCGGCTACACCGCCGCCGTCTATGCCGCGCGCGCCAATCTCTCGCCGCTCCTCATCACCGGTCTCGCACAAGGCGGCCAGCTCATGACCACGACCGACGTCGAGAACTGGCCTGCAGACGCGGACGGCGTGCAAGGCCCCGAGCTGATGCAGCGTTTTCTCGCCCACGCCGAGCGCTTCAACACGGAAATCGTGTTCGACCACATTCACACGGCCAAGCTCGATGAAAAGCCGATCCGCCTGATCGGCGACTCGGGCGAGTACATGTGCGACTCGCTGATCATCGCAACGGGCGCGTCGGCGCAATACCTCGGCCTGCCGAGCGAAGAACTGTTCATGGGCCGCGGCGTCTCGGCCTGCGCGACCTGCGACGGCTTCTTCTACCGCAACCAGCACGTCGCCGTGGTGGGCGGCGGCAACACGGCTGTCGAAGAGGCACTGTACCTCGCGGGCATCGCGAAGAAGGTGACGGTGATCCATCGCCGCGACAAGTTCCGCGCCGAGCCGATCCTGATCGACCGCCTGCTCGACAAGGAAAAGGAAGGCGTGGTCGACATCAAGTGGGATCACGTGATCGACGAAGTCAAGGGCAACGACGGCGGCGTGAACGGCCTGCGCATCAAGAACGTGAAGACGGATGCGACGACCGATCTCGACCTGCAAGGCGTGTTCGTCGCGATCGGCCACAAGCCGAACACCGATATCTTCGAAGGCCAGCTGAAGATGAACAACGGCTACATCATCACGGCCGGCGGCATGAACGGCAATGCCACCGGCACGAACGTGCCGGGCGTGTTCGCGGCGGGCGACGTGCAGGACCACGTCTATCGCCAGGCGATCACGAGCGCCGGCACGGGCTGCATGGCCGCGCTCGACGCACAGCGCTATCTCGAGAGCATCCATGAACTCGGCCAGCCGCACGTCATGAGCGCGGAAGCCGACCGTTGAGACCAGCACCCGGGCGCAGCGGCGGACCGCTAGAATAGCGATCTGAAGCCTGTCGGCGCACCGGAACGAGGGCCGCGGCCAGCCAGCCGGCGGCCCTTTTCTTTTGCGCCGCGCGTCGCCATCGCGCCGCTGTTGCACCACGCCGTTACGCCGCTGTCGCGCCACGTACGACACGCGCCGCAATGCGCCCCGCCGCGATCGAACCCGAACGAACCCGAAAGCGCCTCACGCCATGCCGAAGAACGTGCCCCATCCCGGCGAGCCCAAGCGCCCCGCCGCACCCCGTCCCGCTACTTCCGCCACCGCCGTTTCCGCTGCGGCAACGCCTGCTGCAACGTCCGCGGCCACGGCCGAAACCGGCAAGCCCGCCGCGGGCTTCGCGGGGCTCGGCAGCCTGCGCGACGCCTTGAAGACGCAGACCCGCGAACGCGAGCGCGAACGCGCGGCCGCACAGGCGGCCCGCACGGAAGCCGCCGCCGACAGCGAGATGTTCCGCCGCGAAATGGGCGCCATCGCGCCGTTGAATGCGCCCGAGCGCGCGTCGGCGCGCCGCGCGCAGCCCGTGCCGCTGCCGATCCAGACGCAGCGCGACGAACAGGCAGTGCTGCACGAAGCCATCTCCGACGAGTTCGACCCGGAAGCGCTGCTCGACACCGACGACTCGCTCTACTATCACCGCCCCGGCATCAGCGCCGAGGTCGTGAAGAAGCTGCGGCGCGGCACGTGGATCGTGCAGGCGCAACTCGACCTGCACGGCATGCGCCGCGAGGAAGCGCGCGAGGCGATGCAGACCTTCATCCGCGAAGCCGGCAAGCGCGGGCTGCGCTGCGTGCGCGTGATTCACGGCAAGGGGCTCGGCTCCGTCGGCAAGGAGCCGGTGCTCAAGGGCAAGGTCCGCACGTGGCTCGTGCAGAAGGAGGAAGTGATCGCGTTCTGCCAGGCGCGGCCGCACGACGGCGGCGCAGGCGCGGTGCTCGTGCTGCTGCAGCCGCATCCGGTCGGCCCGGCTGGCGCCCATATGCCGCGCTGACCGCCGCGCGCCGGTTTCCCCGGTAATCCGCGATGAATCCAAAAAAAAGCCTCACGCGCGATCTGAACTGCGCGTGAGGCTTTTTCATTGCATCGCGAACGACGCGATCAGGCGATATCAGGCGATACGCGCTTCCGTCTTCGGATCGAACAGCACCGCCTTCGAAACGTCGAACAACAGCTCCATCTGGTTGAGCGGCTGCGGGTTCGAACCCGGGTGCACGCGGCTCACGACGCGCTTTCCGTTGACCTGCGCGAACACGAGCGTATCGGGGCCGGTCGGCTCGATCACGTCGACCATCACGGTGTGACGCTGCAGTGCGTGGCCGTGACCGTCGTGCGAACTGCGCGCATCGGTGATGCGCTCCGGGCGCAGGCCGAGCACGACTTCCTGGCCGACATTAGCGCGCAGGCTGTTCGCCTGGAACGGCAGATTCAGCACGCCGCGCGCCACGCCCGTATCGAGTTCGAGACCGACGCCCGAGCCCTGTTCCACGAGCTTGCCTTCGATGAAGTTCATCGGCGGCGCGCCGATGAAGCCCGCCACGAACAGATTCGACGGCGAGTCGTAGATTTCCTGCGGCGCGCCGAACTGCTGGACGATGCCGTCCTTCATCACGGCGATGCGGTCGCCGAGCGTCATCGCCTCGATCTGGTCGTGCGTCACGTAGACGATCGTCGTGCCGAGGCGCTGATGCAGCAGCTTGATTTCCGAGCGCATTTCGATGCGCAGCTTCGCATCGAGGTTCGACAGCGGCTCGTCGAAGAGGAACATCACCGGATCGCGCGCGAGCGCACGGCCCATCGCGACGCGCTGGCGCTGGCCGCCCGAGAGCTGGCCCGGCTTGCGGTCGAGCAGGTGCTGGATCTGCAGCATGCTCGACACGCGATCGACGATCTGCGTCTGCTCGGTCTTCGGCACCTTGCGGATATTCAGGCCGAACGAGATGTTCTCGCGCACCGTCATCGACGGATAGAGCGCGTACGACTGGAACACCATCGCGATATCGCGGTCCTTCGGCGAAAGCTCGTTCACGACCTTGCCGTCGATGGAGATCTCGCCCTTGGTGACCGTTTCGAGGCCGGCGATCATGTTGAGCAGCGTCGACTTCCCGCAGCCCGAGCCGCCGACGAGGATCAGAAACTGACCGTCTTCGATGTCGATGTTGACGCCCTTCAGGACGGGCACCCCGTTCGGGTAGGTCTTGTAGACGTCGCGAATGGAAAGGCTTGCCATACTGTGAATCCTTTATTCAAACGTGGGCGTTTCGACCCTGGTCAACCCTTCACCGCGCCCGCCGTAAGGCCACGCACGAAGTAGCGGCCGGCGATCACGTAGACGAGCAGCGTAGGCAGCGCGGCGATGATCGCGCCGGCCATGTCGACGTTGTATTCCTTCACGCCCGTGGACGTGTTCACGAGATTGTTCAGCGCGACCGTGATCGGCATCGAATCGACGCCCGAAAACACGATACCGAACAGGAAGTCATTCCAGATCTGCGTGAATTGCCAGATCAGGCACACCATGAAGATCGGCAGCGAGATCGGCAGCATGATGCGCGTGAAGATCATGAAGAATCCGGCGCCGTCGATGCGCGCGGCCTTCACGAGTTCGGCGGGCACGCTCACGTAGAAGTTGCGGAAGAACATCGTGGTGAACGCGATGCCGTACACGACGTGCACGAGCACGAGGCCGCCGATCGTGTTCGACAGGCCGAGAAAGCCTTCGAGTCGCGCCATCGGCAGCAGGATCGCCTGAAACGGAATGAAGCAGCCGACCAGCAGCATCGTGAACAAACCGTCCGCGCCGCGAAAACGCCAGTGCGTGAGCACGTAGCCGTTGAACGCGCCGATGATCGACGAGATCAGCACGGCCGGGATCACCATCTTCACGGAGTTCATGAAGAACGGCTGCATGCCGTCACAGCGCACGCCGGTGCACGCCTCGCTCCACGCTTTCACCCACGGCGCGAAGCTCGGATGCGTGGGCAGCGTGAGCATGTTGCCCGTGTGCAGCTGATCGAGACTCTTCACCGAGGTCGACAGCATCACGTAGAGCGGGAACAGGAAGTACAACGCGAACAGGATCAGTGCCGCATACACGACCACGCGGCTTGCCTTCATCTTAGGCTGCATTGCGCGTGCTCCTCGATTCCAGGTACATCAGCGGCACGAGCACGGCCACGACGGTTGCGAGCATCATGATCGACGAGGCCGCGCCTACGCCGAGCTGCCCGCGGTTGAACGAAAACGTGTACATGAAGATGGCCGGCAGCGACGACGCCGTGCCCGGACCACCCGCAGTCAACGCAACGACGAGGTCGAAGGTCTTGATCGCGATGTGGCAGAGAATCAGCAGCACCGAGAAGAACACCGGACGCATGCTCGGAATCACGATCTTGCGGTAGATCGTGGGCAGCGTCGCGCCATCCACCTGGGCGGCCTTGAAGATCTCCGCATCGACACCGCGCAGCCCGGCGAGGAACAGCGCCATGCAAAAGCCCGTGGACTGCCACACCGCCGCGATCACGATACAAAAGATCGCCCGGTCCGGATTGTCGAGCCAGTCGAACGCGAAGCTCGTCCAGCCCCAGTCGTGCATCACGCGCTGGATGCCGAGATCGGGATTCATGATCCACTGCCAGGCCGTGCCGGTCACGATGTACGACAGCGCCATCGGATAGAGGAACACCGCGCGCAGCGCACCTTCCTGGCGAATCTGCTGGTCGAGCAGGATCGCGAGGAACAGGCCGAGCCCGACACAGATGCCGATGAACGGAATGCCGAACCAGCCGAGATTCTGTGCGGACGTCCACCAGACATCGTTCGCGAACAGTTCCCTGTAACGCGCGAGGCCGGCGAATTCGTAACGAGGCATCAGTTTCGAATTGGACAGCGACAGATAGCCGGTGACGATGATGAAGCCGTACACGAACACAAGGCTGATCAGGATGCTGGGCGAAAGCACCAGCTTCGGGATCCAGCGGTCTGCGAGCGCCGACATGGGCGACACGCGGCTGGCAGCCGGCGTTGCAGCCTTGCCGTTGCCGCTAAGAGAAGCAGTCACTGCGCAACTCCTGGTACGGTGCGAAAGAGGCTTCGCACGATGATAGGGTTCAGCTCGAACCGTCATGTCCAGGGTGCCGCGCGCGGCGCACAAGCGTGCCGCGCGCGGAATTCACCCTGCTTACTTCGTTTTTGCGGCCTTCGCGAGCGCTTCGACTGCGCTCTTCGAATCCTGACTGGAGTTCATGAACTTCGTCACGACGTCGGTGATCGCACCGGCGGTGGCATCGGGCTGAGCCATGCCGTGCGCGAGCGACGGCACATAGCCGCCGACCTTGATGGCGGTCTGCTCATCCGCGTACGAGCGCTTCGCGCAGGCGTCGAACTTGCTCATGTCCACACCCAGACGGACCGGGATAGAACCCTTGTACAGACTGAACTGCTCCTGGAACGACGGGCTCATGATGGTCTTCGCGAGCGCGACCTGGCCCGGCGTTGCGGCCTTCTGGCCCTTCTGCTGGAAGAACACGAACGAGTCGACATTGAAAGTGTAGGCCTTCTCCGTGCCCGGCACGGGCGCGCAGACGTAGTCCTTGTCGGGCTGCTTGTTCGCGGTCGCGAACTCGCCCTTCGCCCAGTCGCCCATGAACTGCATGCCGGCCTTGCCGTTGATGACCATCGCCGTCGCGAGGTTCCAGTCGCGGCCCGTGCGGCCGTTATCCATGTACGACTCGATCTTGCGGACCGTATCGAACACGCCGACCATCTGCTGCGACGTGAGCGTCTTCTGGTCCAGATCCACGAGCGCCTTCTTGTAGAAGTCCGCGCCCTGCGAGAGAACCACGTCTTCCCACAGCGTCAGGTCCTGCCACGGCTGGCCGCCCGCTGCGACCGGCTGATAGCCGGCAGCCTTCAGCTTGTCGGCGAGCGCGAAGAATTCCGGCCACGTGGTGGGCGGCTTGCCGCCCACCTTCTCGAGCGCGGCCTTGTTGATCCACACCCAGTTCACGCGGTGCACCGAGAACGGCGCGCCGACGTAGTGATTGTCTGCGCGCACGATCTTGTCGATCTGCGGCGGCAGGTGCGCCTTCCAGTCGGCGGCGGCCGAATCGACCGGCACGAGCACGCCCTGGTCAGCCCATTCCTGGATCAGAGGCCCCTTGATCTGGGCAGCGCTCGGCGCATTGCCCGAGATCACCTGGGTTTTCAGTGCGGTCATGGCCGCCGCGCCCGCACCGCCGGCAACAGCGAAGTCCTTCCACACATAGCCCTGCTTCTGCATGTCGTCCTTGAGCACGCCAACGGCTTTCGATTCGCCGCCCGACGTCCACCAGTGCAGCACTTCGAGGGATTCGGCTGCCTGCGCGGTGACCGCGACGTTGCCCAACAGACCTGCGGCGCACAGGGCGCCCATGATCGCTCGGAATTTCATTGCTTATCTCCTCCAGACACCTGAAAAAAAACGATTGGCCCCTGATGTCGCCAGGGTGCGGGTGTGGTTCAAACAGGCAAAACACTGGACGGTCGGGCGCCGGAGTGCCGCGCGAGCATGCGTTTTCGCTGGATGCGCGCGGGCCGCGTGCCGGAGTACGGCCGCTGTACGCTCATGGGATGAGTGGCTTGGGATGCAACTGACTGTCTCCTCTTTTGATTTTCACCGGCCGGCGGGCAACGCACGGATCGCCCGCACCTGCAGCTGGTCGAGGCGCCGCTCATCGCATCTCGCGTAAAGCGGCCCAACGTCCCTCGGGATCGCGCCCCGTCCACCACGGCGCGCGTGGACAATTTCATTGTCCATTACCATGAGGAATGTTCCGTCCGCCCGGGAATTCATGGGCCGGCGGCGCCTTTATACCGCGCTCCGGCATGCATTTTCCATCGATTGAACGTTACCTCTTGATTTGGATTGTAGTTAAACTACAATTCAGTGTCAAAAAAATTTTTGTCGAACTACGGCCGCCCGATTTCCCCCTGCAGCGGCCCCCAGGACTGTGACGGAGACTATGCAATCCCAGACCGATTCGGGCTTCACGTTCGTTCTCTTTGGCGGCACCGGCGACCTGTCGATGCGCAAGATCCTCCCCGCCCTCTATGAAGCGCATCGCTCAGGCATGCTCGCGGCGTCGGGCAAGATCGTATGCGTCGCACGGCAAGAGGACGACCGCGGGCAGTACCTTCAGTGGGTCGACGCGCATGTGCGGCCGCACGTCTCGAAAAACGGCCTCGACGAAGCCGCGTGGGCCAGCTTTCTCGCCCGCATCGACTATGTGAAGCTCGACCTGTCGCGCGCAGAAGATTTCACGACGCTGCGCGACGCCATTGCGCCGTTGCCGGGCATCCGCGTGTTCTATCTCGCGACGGGCCCGTCGCTGTTCGTGCCGATCTGCCGCGCGCTCGCCTCGGTCGGGTTGAACAGCAACGCGCGCATCGTGCTGGAAAAGCCGCTTGGCTACGACCTCAAGTCGTCGAATGCGATCAACGACGCTGTCGGCGAAATCTTCGCCGAAGGCCAGATCTACCGGATCGATCACTACCTCGGCAAGGAGCCGGTGCAGAACCTGCTCGCGCTGCGCTTCGGCAACGCGCTCTTCGAGCCGCTGTGGCGCCGCGAATGGGTGGAGAGCATCCAGATCACCATCGCGGAGGAACTCGGCGTCGAGGCGCGCGGCGACTTCTACGACAATACCGGCGCGCTGCGCGACATGGTGCAAAATCACCTGTTGCAGTTGCTGTCGATCGTCGCCATGGAACCGCCTCACTCGATGGATTCCGACTCGGTGCGCGACGAGAAGCTGCGCGTGCTGCGCGCGCTCAAGCCCATCGATACCCGCGACATCAGCAAGGTTGCGGTGCGCGGCCAGTATCATGCGGGGGTGATCCGCGGCCAGGCCGTGCCGGCCTACGCGACCGAACCGGGCGTGAAGGAAGACAGCCGCACCGAGACCTTCGTCGCGCTCAAGGTGGAGATCGAGAACTGGCGCTGGGCCGGCGTGCCGTTTTTCCTGCGCACCGGCAAGCGGCTCGCGGACCGCGTCGCGGAAATCGTGGTGAACTTCCGCCCCGTGCCGCACTCGGCGCTCGGCGCGCCTGCGCTGCGCCCCGGCGCGAACCGCCTCGTGATCCGCCTGCAGCCGAACGAGACCATTCGTCTTTACTGCCTCGCGAAACAGCCTGGAGAAGGGATGAATCTCGCCAGCGTGCACCTCGATCTCGCGTTCGACCGGTTCTTCCGCGAAGGCCAGATGGAGGCGTATCAGCGCCTGCTGCTCGACGTGATCCACGGGCGGCTCGCGCTCTTCGTGCGCCGCGACGAGCAGGAAGCGGCCTGGAAATGGGTCGAGCCGATCCTGAACGAATGGGCGGCCTCGCTGCGTCCGCCGAAGCCTTACGCAGCCGGCACGTGGGGACCTGCCGCGTCGGGCGCGATGCTCGCGCAGCACGGCACCTGCTGGCTCGAAGAGGAAAACTGACGCTGGATGCAGGACGGCGGCCACGCGCTGCGCGGCCGCCCGGACACGACTGATGGGCTGATGGAATCTGCACGAGATCCGCAATGATCTCCGCACTAGCTGCATGGAGGAGAAGTGATCGAGCTTCATGTATTCGATGACCCGCGCGTCCAATCCGACGCGCTGGCACGCGCCGTGGGCGATGCGCTACATGCGTCGCTCGCCGCTCAGCAGGCCGCCCCCGGCACCGGCACGCGCCGGGCGACGCTCGCCGTCTCCGGCGGCACGAGCCCGCGCCCGTTCCTCGAGGCGCTGTCGACGCATCGCTTCGACTGGGCCCGCACCGACGTCACGCTCGTCGACGACCGCTGGGTGCCGGAGACCGACCCCGCCAGCAACGCGCGCCTCGTGCGCGAAACCCTGCTGAAAAACGAGGCTGCGCTCGCACGCTTCCTGCCGCTCGTGGACGTGTCCGCCACGCTCGACTCGCACGTCGCCGCGCTCAACGCCGATCCGCAGCGCCTGTTGCCCAACGTCGCCGTGCTCGGCATGGGCGAGGACGGCCACACGGCTTCGATCTTCGCGGACGCGCCCGAGTGGCACGAAGCGATCACGACGGCTCGTCCGTTCGTCGCCGTGCATCCGCGGGCGGCGCCGCATGCGCGCGTGTCGTGGTCGATGCAGGCGCTGCGCCAGATCGATCGCCTCTTCCTGCTGATCGCGGGACAACGTAAGCTTGACGTTTTGCAACAGGCCGCCGCGGCCGAACAGAACAACGCCATATCTAAACTGGCGAACGACAAGGGAGTGAGACTCGATGTCTACTGGTGTGCCTAACAAAGCTGGCCCGTCCGCGGGCCAGCACGCCGACGGACCGAGGCTCCTCGCCGATATCGGCGGAACCAACGCGCGCTTCGCACTCGAAACCGGCCCGGGCGAAATCGGCCAGGTGCGCGTGTATCCGTGCGCCGAGTACCCGGGCGTCGCGCAAGTAATCGAGCAATACCTGGCCGACGTGAAGATCGGCCGCGTGAATCATGCGGCGATAGCGATTGCGAACCCGGTCGACGGCGACCAGGTGCGCATGACCAACCACGACTGGACCTTCTCGATCGAAGCCACGCGCCGCACGCTCGGCTTCGACACGCTGCTCGTCGTGAACGACTTCACCGCGCTCGCCATGGCGCTGCCGGGCCTCACCGACACCCAGCGCATGCAGGTGGGCGGCGGCACACGGCGCCAGAACAGCGTGATCGGCCTGCTCGGGCCGGGCACGGGCCTCGGCGTCTCGGGCCTGATTCCCGCCGACGACCGCTGGATCGCGCTCGGCAGCGAAGGCGGCCACGCGAGCTTCTCGCCGCAGGACGAGCGCGAAGACCTCGTGCTGCAGTTCGCCCGCAAGAAGTGGCCGCACGTCTCGTTCGAGCGCGTGTGCGCGGGCCCGGGGCTTGAGCTGATCTATCGTGCGCTCGCCGCGCGCGACAAGAAACGCGTCGTCGCCAGCCTCGATCCGGCCGAGGTCGCCAGGCGCGCCCACGAAGGCGAAGCGCTCGCGCAGGAAGCCGTCGAATGCTTCTGCGGCATTCTCGGCAGCTTCGCGGGCAACATCGCGATGACGCTCGGCGCGCTCGGCGGCATCTATATCGGCGGCGGCGTCGTGCCGCGTCTCGGCGAGCTGTTCGCGCGCTCGTCGTTTCGCCAGCGCTTCGAGGCCAAAGGGCGCTTCGACGCGTATCTCGCGAATGTCCCCACCTACGTCATCACCGCCGAATATCCGGCGTTCCTCGGCGTCTCCGCGATCCTCGCCGAGCAGTTGTCGAACCGCGCGGGCGGCGGCTCGTCGGCCGTCTTCGAACGCATCCGCCAGATGCGCGACGCGCTCACGCCCGCCGAGCGCCGCGTGGCCGACCTCGCGCTCAACCATCCGCGCTCGATCATCAACGATCCGATCATCGACATCGCGCGCAAGGCCGACGTGAGCCAGCCGACGGTGATCCGCTTTTGCCGCTCGCTCGGCTGCCAGGGGCTCTCCGACTTCAAGCTCAAGCTCGCGACCGGCCTCACGGGCACGATTCCCGTGAGCCACAGCCAGGTGCATCTGGGCGACGCGGCGACCGACTTCGGCGCGAAGGTGCTCGACAACACCGTTTCGGCGATTCTGCAGCTGCGCGAGCACCTGAACTTCGAGCACGTCGAAGAGGCCATCTCGCTGCTCAACGGCGCGCGCCGCATCGAGTTCTACGGGCTCGGCAATTCGCACATCGTCGCGCAGGACGCGCATTACAAGTTCTTCCGCTTCGGCATTCCGACCATCGCCTACGGCGACCTGTACATGCAGGCGGCCTCGGCGGCGCTGCTCGGCAAGGGCGACGTGATCGTGGCCGTGTCGAAATCGGGCCGCGCGCCCGAGCTGCTGCGCGTGCTCGACGTCGCGATGCAGGCCGGCGCGAAGGTGATCGCCATCACGTCGAGCAACACGCCGCTCGCGCGCCGCGCGAACGTTGCGCTCGAAACCGATCACATCGAAATGCGCGAGTCGCAGCTTTCGATGATCTCGCGCATCCTGCATCTGCTGATGATCGACATTCTCGCGGTGGGCGTCGCGATCCGCCGCGCGTCTCCGGAAGGCGACATGCACGACGCGATGGAACGCGTGCGCGCGCAGGCCGACGACGATGCATCGGCCGTGCTCGACTGGCTGAGCCACGGAGCGTCGTCGACCGCGCGCGACTGATTGCGGCCTGTACGCGCACCTTTGCGCGCGCAACGGCATGGGCAAAAAAATGGGACGTCCTGGCGTCCCATTTTTCATGGCGGCTGCCGCTGGCCGCTTCGCTTATGTCGAAGCAGGCTGCCGCGCCTGACCCGGCGCGGGATGCCCGTGCCAGCGCACGACGAGCAAGCGCCCGACGTAGGCGAGCATGCCGCACACGCCGATCGTGACGCCCATGCCGAACGGCGAGACGCCGGGAAACGCGCCGACCACGGCGCTCGCGAGCGCGCCGAGGCCAAGCTGCGCCGCGCCGAACACGGCCGCCGCCGCGCCTGCGTTCATCGGATAGCGGTGCATCAGATCGGTCGCGCAATTCGCGCCGAGAACGCCCACCACGCTCACCACGAAGAACAGCCCGAACACGATCGACCACAGCCCGCCCCACCCGGTCAGGCACATCAGCGCGACGAACAGCGACGCGATGCAACTGACCGTCGACGCCATCGAGACCATGCGCAGCACGCCGAGCCGGCCGACCAGCCGCGTGTTGAGCACGTTGCCGAGCATGATGCCGAACACGTTCACGCCGAAGAAAAGCCCGTAATGCTGCGGCGAAACGTGGAAATACTCGATGTAGACGAACGGCGTGGCGGAGATATAGGTGAACATCGACGCGAACGCCATGCCGCCGCACAGCATGTGCCCCCACACGAGCGGATCGCGCAGCAGGCGCCCGTAGGCGGCGAACGATCGGAACACCGCCGCGCTTTCGCGCTTTTCGGGCGGCCAGGTCTCGGGCACGCGCAGCCAGGCCGCGACGGCGCACGCGAGCCCGAACAGCGTGAGCGCGACGAACACGACGCGCCAGCCGCCGATCAGCAGCAACTGCCCGCCGATCAGCGGCGCGAGCAGCGGCCCGATCGACATGACGATGGCGACCATCGAAAGCACCTTGGCGGCATCGGATGGATCGTGTGCGTCGCGGGCGATGGCGCGCGCGAGCACCGACGCCGCGCCCGCGCCGAGCGCCTGCAAAAAGCGCACGATCACCAGTTCGCCGATGGAAAACGACAGCCAGCACGCAATGCTCGCCACGGTGAAGAGCGCGATGCCGCCCAGCAGCACCGGGCGGCGGCCATAGGCATCGGACACCGGGCCGTAGAGCAGCATGCCGACCGAAAAACCGGCCATGAAGCTCGTGAGGGTCGCGGACGCCGCCGCTGCCGATACGCCGAACGTCTGCGCGATGCCCGGCAGGCTCGGCAGGTACATGTCGGTTGCGAGCGGGCCGCAGGCCGCGAGCGCGCCGAGCAGCAGAATCAGCCGGATATCAGGCCGGCGGCGTGGCGAATGAGGCATGGAAATGGGCAGGAACGGGCAGAAACGTGCAGAAGCGGGCCGCGTGCGTTCGAGCGGCGTCAAGCCGCGGCCGTATCGGTCATGAGCCGCTTCGCGCGTGGCGCGCGCGGCATCGGAGCGAGCCATTGTACCCGAGGCAGGCACGGGTCTTTAGCGCTGCAAAAACGGCTCCAAAAACGGAAAAATCGTCCATCGTGGCGGCTTTCGTGGCCGGTTTCGCGACCGGTTTCGTCGCGACGTCGCACCCCGCCCACCCGCCTTCGGACCGGGCTGGCCGCTCTTGCGCCAGCGCGGCGCGCGCGGCTGCCGCGGCAACCTGCACCCCGGACCTATCCCCGCGAGTCCGGTACAATTTCGCCAGATTCCCCCTACGCGGCGCGAGATTGCACGCCGCGCGCCACATCACTCACGCAGGTTCAGCACTCATGTCCAACACCCAGTCCAGGAACCAGGCCCTCTTCGAACGCGCGCAGCAAACCATTCCCGGCGGCGTCAACTCGCCCGTACGCGCCTTCCGCTCGGTCGGCGGCACGCCGCGCTTCGTCGAGCGCGCCGAAGGGCCGTACTTCTGGGATGCCGACGGCCAGCGCTATATCGACTACATCGGCTCGTGGGGCCCGATGATCCTCGGCCACGTCCATCCCGAAGTGCTCGACGCCGTGCAGCGCGTGCTCTCGAAGGGCTTCTCGTTCGGCGCGCCGACCGAGGCCGAGATCGAGATCGCCGAGGAAATCTGCAGGATCGTGCCGTCGATGGAACAGGTGCGCATGGTGTCGAGCGGCACCGAAGCGACCATGAGCGCGCTGCGTCTCGCGCGCGGCTTCACGAAGCGCGACCGCATCGTGAAGTTCGAGGGCTGCTACCACGGCCACGCGGACAGCCTGCTCGTGAAGGCCGGCTCGGGCCTGCTCACGTTCGGCAACCCGACTTCGGCGGGCGTGCCCGTTGACATCGCGAAGCACACCACCGGGCTCGAGTACAACAACGTCGCGGCGCTCGAAGAGGCGTTCAAGGCGTTCGGCGACGAAATCGCCGCCGTGATCATCGAACCCGTCGCGGGCAACATGAATCTCGTGAAGGCCTCGCCGGCATTCATCGGCGCATTGCGCAGCCTGTGCACGAAGCACGGCGTCGTGCTGATTTTCGACGAAGTGATGTGCGGCTTCCGCGTGGGCCTCAAAGGCGCGCAGGCGCTCTACGGCGTCGAGGCCGACATGGTGTGCCTCGGCAAGGTGATCGGCGGCGGCATGCCCGCAGCGGCGTTCGGCGGCCGGCGCGAGATCATGGATCACCTCGCGCCGAACGGCACCGTGTATCAGGCAGGCACGCTCTCGGGCAATCCGGTTGCGGTCGCGGCCGGTCTCAAGACGCTGCAGCTGATCCAGGCGCCCGGTTTCTACGATCGCCTCACGGCGCAGACCGCGCGTCTCGCGCAAGGCCTCACCGAGGCGGCACGCGAAGCGAAAGTGCCGTTCGTCGCCGATTCGGTGGGCGGCATGTTCGGCCTCTACTTCGCCGAGAAGGTCCCGACGAGCTTCGCCGAAGTCACGAAGAGCGATGTCGCGCGCTTTAACCGCTTCTTCCACCAGATGCTGGACGCGGGCGTGTACTTCGCGCCGTCGGCTTATGAAGCGGGCTTCGTGTCGATCAAGCACGACGACGCGATCATCGACGAGACCATCGCCGCCGCACGCCGCGCGTTCGCCGAAGCATAAACTCGCGCGACGCACGCCACGAGAGAGCGCCGGGCACCTCGCCCGGCTCACCCGAACCGCTGCCCGGAAGTGCACGACGATGTTCTCGCAAACCGATTTCGTCCATATGGAACGCGCGCTCGCCCTCGCGGCGCGCGGCCTTTACACGACCGATCCGAATCCGCGCGTCGGCTGTGTGCTGGTGAAGGACGGCGTGGTGATCGGCGAAGGCTTCACGCAGCCGGCCGGCCAGGACCACGCCGAAATCCAGGCGATGAAGGACGCGCGCGGGCGCGGCCATGAACTGCGCGGCGCAACGGCTTATGTGACGCTCGAACCGTGCAGCCACTTCGGCCGCACGCCGCCCTGCGCGGGCGCGCTCATCGAAGCGAAGGTCGCGCGCGTGATCGCGGCGATGGAAGACCCGAATCCGCTCGTATCGGGGCGCGGCCTCACGATGCTGCGCGATGCCGGTATCGACGTGCGCTGCGGGCTGCTCGCGAACGAAGCGCGCGAGATGAACATCGGTTTCGTCTCGCGCATGACGAGAAAGCGCCCGTGGGTGCGCATGAAGATCGCGGCGTCGCTCGACGGCCGCACGGGCCTGCCCTCCGGCGTGAGCCAGTGGATCACGGGCGCCGAAGCGCGCGCGGACGGCCACGCGTGGCGCGCGCGTGCCTCGGCGATTCTCACGGGCATCGGCACCGTCAGGGAAGACGATCCGCGCCTGACCGTGCGCGCGGTCGACACGCCGCGCCAGCCGAAGCGCATCCTGGTCGACAGCAGGCTCGAAGTGCCGCCCGAAGCGCAGATTCTCGCTGGCGCGCCGACACTCGTGTTTTGCGCTTCGCTTGACGATCGCAATGCCGAGCGGGCCGAAGCGCTGCGTGCGCGCGGCGCCGAACTGGTGGCGCTCGGCAACGGACACGGCAAGGTCGATCTGCCCGCGATGCTCACCGAACTGGCGGCGCGCGGCGTGAACGAGCTTCACGTCGAGGCCGGCAACAAGCTCAACGGCTCGCTGCTGCGCGAGGGCTGCGTGGACGAGCTGCTGCTCTACGTCGCGCCGTCGCTGCTCGGCACCGACGCGCTCGGCATGATCGACATCGCCGCGCCCGCGAGCCTCGACGAGCGCACGCGCCTGACCTTCCATGCGGTCGAGCGCATCGGCGACGATCTGCGCATCCTCGCGCGGGTGGTGCGCGTGGTGCGCGGCGAGAACCCGCAGGCGGATGCGCCGTAAAGGGCCGCCGCGCCTCTCACTCACGAAACGAACACAAGGAACAGCACGATGTTTACCGGAATCGTCGCGGCAGTGGGCCGCATCGAATCGATCAAGCCGCTTGGCGCCGGTGCTGATGCGGGCGTGCGCCTCACCGTCGATGCGGGCAGCCTCGATCTCGATGACGTGCAGATCGGCGACAGCATCGCGATCCAGGGCGCGTGCATGACCGTGATCGAAAAGTCGGCAACGCGCTTCGACGTCGAAGTCTCGCGCGAAAGCCTGAACCACACCGTGGGCCTCGCCGCGACCGGCGACGTGAACCTCGAAAAGGCGTTGCGCGCGCATGACCGCCTCGGTGGCCACATCGTGTCGGGCCACGTGGATGGCCTCGGCACGGTTACGCGCTTTGCGCCGGTCGGTGAGTCGCATGAACTGCGCGTTCTCGCACCCGCCGACGTCGGCCGCTACCTCGCTTACAAGGGTTCGGTGACGATCAATGGCGTGAGCCTCACCGTGAACTCGGTCGACGACCGCGCGGACAGCTGTGAATTCTCGATCAACCTGATTCCGCACACTGTCGAGGTGACGACGCTCAGGCATCTGCAGGCCGGGTCGCAGGTGAATCTGGAGATCGACCTGATTGCGCGGTATGTGGAGCGGATGCTGTCGACGGCGTCGACTATCCAACGTAGCTGACCGCTGCGAGGAGCCTGGCGGGCAACAGTGCAACTCTCGGGGCGCGTTGCCCCGGCGCGTCGGTTATCAACCCTCCTGTCACTCAAACCGGACTACGCCGCGGCCGATCGCAATCAGGCGGCTGTTCCTCCACCGCTCGTCAGTTCTTTCAACGCTCGCTCCGGGGACACGGGTCCCTTGTAAAGCGGGCTACACGGCGTACGCGCCAGTTCTAGCGACAGCTCGATGAGTTCGGTCGGTTTGTCTTGGGTGCGGTAGGCTTCGGCGAGATGTGCGAACTCCGTCATGATGCCGACAACGCTGCGATTTTGCGTCTTCGCGTATTTGACGACCTGCATTTCGCGTACTTCCGAGTCGATAAACGAACGCGGCACGCCGTGGGCGGCCAGTATATCCACCAGAGCCCCCGGGAGCCTGACCGCCAGGTTGGCGGCCGGAGCCAACGGCATCAGCACCGGCAATAGCGTCCGCTCATTCACAAGCATCGCAACCTGCGGCCGCCATGGCAAAACAGTTGCGTACCAGTTGCCAAGCTTCGTGGTGCTGCTTCCGACCTCGAGCACATCAGGATTCAGGCGTTTGAGCAGCTTGTGAGTGCAGTAAAGATGCAACATGGAAAAGGGAGCAACCTCGTACCAGGAGAAGATGTACGCCGAGCTAACAAGCGTGGTCCGGCCCGCTCGCCGACACGGGCCCTTGTAATTATACGCAGGTAGCGTATAGTTTTGTCATGCAAGCGACCTTCATTGAACTGCCGCCATTTTCCCGTGAACGCGAGAACTACCTGGCGGATGACGAGTACGCCGTCCTGCAGAAAGAGCTGCTGGCTAATCCCGAGGCTGGTGACTTGATCAAAGGAGCCGGCGGTCTGCGGAAGTTGAGGTTCGCCGACAAACGCCGCCAGAAAGGCAAACGCGGTGGCCTACGAGTGATCTATTACTACTGGGTCAGCGGTTTCCAATTCTGGTTGTTCACACTGTACGACAAGGATGAAATGGCAGATCTATCCAGTGACGAGCGCAAAGCCTTCGCGAAGCTGCTGGCAAGAGAGGTCACGATACGGAGCAAGCAATGAAGAAGCGAAATCTGTTTGCTGAATTGACTGAGGGTCTCGACGCCCTTGCTACGGAGCGCGAAGGGAAAATCACGCTGCGGAAGATCAAGGCCGACGTGCCCGATGCGCTCGAAGTCTCGCCGGCCGAAATCAAGGCCGTGCGCGAAGCCTCTCACGCATCGCAAGCCGTCATGGCCCGAAGCCTGCGCATCAACGTGCGCACGTATCAGAATTGGGAGCAAGGCAAGGCCAGGCCCAACGCACAGGCCGCCACACTGATCCGACTGGTCGCCAAGCACCCGGAAACGCTTCAGATGCTGGAAACGCTCTGACCGACTGCGGGCATCGTCCAGCATCGCCTTTCGTCGTCTCGCTACAAGCGCCGTGACGCGACGGTATTTCTGACGGTATACGAGCAGCTTTCTGCGGCTCGTATACCGTCACGTCTTTAAAGATTCCCTTTTTCGGCACACGCGCCATATCACTGCGCCGGCGCAGACTTCCCGACGTACGGATGATGCTTTTTCACCCCGGGATGCTCTCTCGTCACTCTCGCCGGCGCCATCCGTGCCGGCTGCGCTTCGCCTTGGTGCGCCTGCACTTCCTGTGCGTGCTGCTCGAATTCCGCAATCTTCTGCGGGTCGGTGCTCATGGTGATGCCGTTCTCCGTCTGCGCATAGGCGGCACCCGCCAGGGTTGAAAGGGAAATCAGAACTGCAAGGGACACTTTATTCATCTCGTCCTCCGTGCGGAATCGACATGTCACTACAAAGAGCAATATACCTACCCGATGCTGGAAACGCTCTGAATCCGCGCGTCTCACGGATATAAGCTCTCGAGTACATCACAGACCTTATCCGTTCATCGCTGCAGTCAATGCGGTTGCAAATTCTGCGGCCGTTTACTCCGATTGTTCGGATGATCCTGCCACTCAATTCGTTTCCCGCCGCTTTATCGCGGCGCCGCGGACCTCTACATTCACGCTCAGCACCGGCGGATTTCTTCATGCAAGTCAAAACGCCGGTTTCGATTAATGGTGCGATTTACGCTGAGGAATACATCATGGGCAAGCTTGCAGGGAAGGTAGCCATTGTCACGGGCGCGTCGAAAGGCATCGGCGCCGGTATTGCGAAGGCACTCGCGGCCGAAGGCGCTGCGGTGGTCGTCAACTACGCGAGCAGCAAGGCGGGTGCGGATACCGTTGTATCCGCCATTACTTCGGCCGGAGGGAAGGCAGTTGCCGTAGGCGGCGACGTGTCGAAGGCCACCGACGCGCAAGGCATCGTCAGCACGGCCATCGAAACGTACGGTCGCCTCGACATACTCGTCAATAACTCCGGCATCTACGAGATGGCGCCGATCGAAGAAGTCACGGAAGCCCATTACCGCAAGCAGTTCGACACGAACGTGCTCGGCGTGCTGCTCACCACGCAGGCTGCCGTCAAGCATCTTGGCGAAGGTGCGAGCATCATCAACGTCAGCTCGGTCGTCACGACCATTACGCCACCGGGGAGCGCTGTCTATAGCGGAACGAAGGGCGCGGTGGATGCGATCACCGGCGTGCTCGCACGCGAACTCGGGCCGAAGAAGATCCGCGTGAACGCAATCAATCCTGGCATGGTCGTGACCGAAGGTACGCACACCGCGGGGTTCATCGGATCGGACTTCGAGCAGTTTGCGATCAGCCAGACGCCGCTCGGCCGCATTGGGCAGCCGGACGATATCGCGTCAGCCGTGGTTTTTCTTGCATCGGACGACGCTAAATGGCTGACGGGCGAGCATATCGTTGCCAGCGGGGGACTGCGGTAACTCGCACTGGCGGTGAACCTGCTCTGAGAAAAGCGGCACGTCGGCGACTTTTGCCGACGTGCCCGTTTGTGTTGAATCGGGCTAGCGCGATTGAGATCCCGTGTACTGACGACCGGCGGCGCGTGCCCTGACCGATGACACGCGGACACGCCGCCGCGAAGTCAAGGCCGTAAAGTCGAGGCCGCACAGCCGGGCTGCGCGGTTGGACCGCGCAGTTGGACCGATTCAGGATGTCAGTTTTTCAACCTGAACGCATTGACCACCTGAGTCAATTCGCCGGCCTTCTTGTCCAATGCATCCGCCGAGGTGACAGCCTGTTCGACCAACGCGGCGTTCTGCTGCGTCGTCTGATCCATTTGAGCGACGGCCTGGTTGACCTGTTCGATGCCGTTCGTTTGCTCGTGCCCGGCTGCGGCGATCCCGCTGATGATGTCCGACACACGCTGGATGCTCTCCACGACTTCTTTCATCTTCGCGCCGGCTTGCTCGACGAGTGAAGTCCCGGCATCCACGTTGCAGACGGAATCGTCGATCAGGGCCTTGATCTCTTTGGCGGCCACGGCGGAGCGTTGCGCCAGCGTGCGCACTTCGCCTGCAACGACCGCAAACCCCCGGCCATGCTCGCCAGCGCGTGCGGCTTCCACCGCCGCATTGAGCGCGAGGATGTTGGTTTGGAAGGCAATGCCGTCGATAACGCCGATGATGTCGACGATCTTCCTCGACGACACGTTAATGGCCGCCATGGTGCTCACCACTTCGGCGACGGCGTCCCCGCCCTGGCCCGCTACACGCGAAGCTGCAACGGCCATCTGGCTGGCCTGATGCGCGTTGTCTGCATTCTCCTTCACGGTCGCCGTCAGTTCCTCCATCGACGCGGCAGTCTGTTCCAATGCCGCCGCCTGTTGTTCGGTCCGTGACGACAGGTCGACATTGCCCGCGTTCATTTCGCCCGCGGCGCCCGAGATGGCGTCGGCGCCCGAGCGCACCTTGGTTACGATACTCAGCAGGCTGTCCTGCATGGTTTTCATCGTGTGCAGCAGGCTGGAGTCGTCACCGGGTTTGACCTTGACCGTTTCGGACAGATCACCGGCGGCGATTCGTCGCGCAACGTCTGCGGCGGCTTCAAGTTCTCCGCCGACCGCCTTGTTCAAGCTTCGAATGACCAGCAGGCTTGCGCCGTTCAGGAAAATACCGACCAGGCTCAGCGCCAGAAAAGCCAGCCAGAAGTCCTTGATCGTCGCGTCGGTCAGGTCATCCAGATAGACGCCTGTTCCGAACGTCCAGTCCCATGGCTTGTACGTCAAGACATAGGTGCCCTTGGGAAACACCCTGGATTGGTCGGGATTGCCTGGCTTGGGCCAGACATACTCCACCCACCCCTCGCCTTTGGTTCTCGCGATGTCCGCCATATCCCTGAACAGGTGGTGCCCCTTGGGATCTTTATAATCCGCGACGTTTTGCCCCTCCATCTCGGGCTTGATCGGATGCAGCAGGATCTTGGGCTCGGACGAGATCACAAAAAGGTAACCGTCCTTCCCAAAGCGCAGCGCTCTGATACGGGCCAGCGCTTGTTGCTGCGCTTCAGCCAGGGGAAGTTTTCCGGCGGCCACCATCGCCGCGTAATCCTTTGCGATCGAGACGCCGATTTCAGTGGCCGATTTCATCGCAAGCTGCCGCTCTTCCAGCAGACGCGCCTTGTTGTGGTAGAGGCCCGCTCCCGTCACCGCCCATAAACTGATCCAGCAAACGAACAGAGGGGCAAAGAGCTTTGCGCGAAAAGTCAGTTTCATGGTTTCCCCGAATGTCTTCGCCCATGACAGTTGTTAATGCAGCTATATGTGCCTGCACGATCAGCACATGTCATGGGAGATTATTTTCGATTTATTTTGTGTAGCTACGTTGGTCTGGTTCGAGGTGAACCGCTCCCGTTGATCGATACTAAAACGTATAAGAGCGATTTTCCATGCCTGAATATGCATTGCCTTGACCGGTACGAAACGTTTGGCGTCGACAGATGTACACCGTCATCGTTCGTAATGGCTGTGAAAGCAGGACGTGCCGGACAGCCCGGCCTTATTGCGCGATTGGGTGCGATTTGGCGCGCCCAGCTTTGCCTGACAATCGCAAGCTGCTGACCATGCTCAATGCCATGGTCAGAACCAACACGCCTTGGGACAATTCACTTCATCGGGCTTGACTCGAGAGACGGTTACTCAGACGTGCTCGGCCCGGACAAACGGCTTGATGCGCGCGAGCACGTCCTGAAGCTGTTCGCGCGCACGTTCGGTGTCGTAATGGGCCTGTAGCTCCATCCAGCTGCGTGCGTCGGTGCCGAAAAAGACGGCGAAGCGCACCGCCGTGTCGGCTGTGATCGCACGCTTGCCGAGCACGATCTCGTTGACGCGGCGCGGCGGCACGTCAATCGCCTTGGCGAGTGCGTACTGGCTGATGCCGAGAGGCTTGAGCCAATCTTCCGAAAGAATCTCGCCCGGTGTCGCAAGCGGAACTTCGCGTGCCATGGTGATGCTCCTCAGTGGTAGTCGACGATACGGACCTCCGATGCGTCGCCGTCTGCGAAATGAAAGCAGATCCGCCATTGCACATTGATGCGCAGGCTGTAGTAGCCAGCCAGGTCGCCGGATAGCCGCTCAAGGCGATTGCCCGGCGGCACCCGCAGAAACGAAAGCGTGGCGGCGGCATGGATCTGCTGCATTTTGCGCACCGCTACCCGCTCGATGAGCGCGAAGCGTGCGACCCGGCGCCCGAAAAAGAGCGCCTCGGTATCCCGGCAAGCAAACGAAGTAATCATCGCAAATAGTAACGTAGTGCGTTAATAACATCAACCGTTACTATTGTGCCGAGGGTGTTTTCCGCCGCCCAGCCAGCCGTTCGGCCAACCCCGGGCCAACGCGTCGGCGAGGCACCGGGCAGCGAGCCGGAACGTGGCGACGGCGCGGCAACTGCGCGGCGCAACGCGCGTAGCGTGCCCGCTGCGGAACGGGGCGGGTCTCTTCTTGTTTCTTGCCCCCGCCGACGGCGACGCGCACGCCCGCGTGGCGTAAAATACCGGCTTTCCAGACCAGATCCTCATAATGACCCTCGCCACCACCCCAGAGATCATCGCCGAGCTCAAAGCCGGCCGGATGGTGATCCTCGTCGACGAAGAAGACCGGGAAAACGAGGGAGACCTCGTCATCGCAGCAGAATTCGTGACGCCCGAGGCGATCAACTTCATGGCGAAGTACGGCCGCGGCCTGGTCTGCCTGACGCTCACGCAGGAGCGCTGCAAGCAGCTCAACCTGCCGCTCATGACGTACCGCAACGGCACGCAGTACGGCACCGCGTTCACGGTCAGCATCGAAGCGGCCGAAGGCGTGACGACGGGCATTTCCGCCGCCGACCGCGCCCGCACGATCCAGACCGCCGTCGCGCACGACGCGCGCGCCGATCACATCGTTCAGCCGGGCCACGTATTCCCGATCATGGCGCAGCCTGGCGGCGTGCTCGTACGCGCCGGCCACACCGAGGCGGGCTGCGACTTCACGGCGCTCGCGGGCCTCACGCCGGCCGCGGTGATCTGCGAGGTCATCAAGGACGACGGCACGATGGCGCGCCTGCCCGATCTCATCGAATTCGCGCAGCAGCACAACCTGAAGATCGGCACGATCGCCGATCTGATCCACTATCGCAGCCGCACCGAGTCGATCGTCGAGCGCGTTGCCGAACGCACCATGCAGACGGCGCACGGCACCTTCCGCGCGATCATGTACATCGACCACCCGACGCGCACCCCCCACATCGCGCTCGTGCGCGGCACGCCCACGCCCGAGCGCGACACGCCGGTGCGCGTGCACGAGCCGCTTTCGGTGCTGGATCTGCTCGAAACGGGCGCGTCCACGCACTCGTGGACGCTCGACGCCGCCATCCGCGAAATCGCGGGGCGCGATCTCGGCGTCATCGTCATGCTCAACTGCGGCGACACCAGGGAACATCTGATCGACGTCTTCACGGCGTTCGACCAGAAGGAGCGCGCGGAAGCGCTCGCGCGCCGTCCGGTCGACTTCAAGACCTACGGCATCGGCGCGCAGATCCTGCGCGAACTCGGTGTAGGCCGCATGCAGGTGTTGTCGAAACCGCGCCGCCTCGGCAGCATGTCGGGTTACGGGCTCGAAGTCACCGGCTTCGTGCCGATGCCCGGCAGCAGCACTGAAGCGCCCTGCCCGCCGGAAGGCGCCGAGCGCACCGCGACGCGCGCCTGACGGGCCAGGCCCCAGGCGCGCCCACTCACACCGTCACCACGCTCAACCGAACCTACGGACACCACATGGAAATCGGACAATACCAACCGAACCTCGACGGCGACGGACTGCGCATCGGCATCGTCCAGTCGCGCTTTAACGAACCCGTCTGCAACGGCCTCGCGGATGCGTGCATCGAAGAACTCGAACGCCTCGGCGTGACGGGCGAAGACGTGCTGCTCGTCACCGTGCCCGGCGCGCTGGAAATCCCGCTCGCGCTGCAAAAGCTCGCGGAAAGCGGCCAGTTCGACGCGCTGATCGCGCTCGGCGCGGTCGTGCGCGGCGAGACGTATCACTTCGAACTCGTTTCGAACGAGAGCGGCGCGGGCATCTCGCGCATCTCGCTCGACTTCGGCGTGCCGGTCGCCAATGCCGTGCTGACGACCGAAACCGAAGAACAGGCCGTCGCGCGCATGACCGAAAAGGGTCGCGACGCAGCGCGCGTCGCAGTCGAGATGGCGAACCTCACGGTTGCGCTCGAACAGCTCGACGGCGGCGACGACGAAGAGGACGAGGAAGACGAAGAGGAACAACGATGAAGAGCGCGCGCCGACGCTCCCGCGAACTGGCCACGCAGGGGTTGTATCAGTGGCTGCTGTCGGGTGTGCCCGCCGGCGAAATCGACGCCCAGCTGCGCGGTTCGCAGGGCTACGACAAGGCCGATCATGAGCATCTGGACGCGATCCTGCACGGCGTGATCCGCGACGCGGACACGCTGTCGGCCACCATCGCGCCGTGCCTCGACCGTCCGATCGAGCAGCTTTCGCCCGTCGAGCGCGCCGTGCTGCTGGTCGCGACTTACGAGCTCACGCATCACGTCGACATCCCGTACCGTGTCGTGATCAACGAGGCGGTCGAACTGACGAAGACGTTTGGCGGCTCGGACGGCTACAAGTACGTCAATGGCGTGCTCGACAAGTTGTCGGTGCAACTGCGCGCCGCTGAAATTCAGGCTGCGCGCAGGTCCTGAGGCCGGGGGCCGGGGCCGCGCCGAATACGCGCGGGCCTTGGCCTTGACCTTTCTTGACCCGCCAGGCCGGTATGAAAGAACTGGAATCACCCGCATGAACACCGTTGCCGAACCGCTCTTGCGGCTTGCCGCGCGCGTCGACGAAATCCAGCCGTTCTACGTCATGGAACTGGCCAAGGAAGCGGCGAAACTCGAACGCGCCGGACGCGACATCATCCACATGGGTATCGGCGAGCCGGACTTCACGGCCCCGGAGCCGGTGGTGGAGGCCGCCGCCGCCGCCCTGCGCCGCGGCGTCACGCAGTACACGAGCGCGCTCGGCATTCACGAACTGCGCGAGGCAATCGCCGCGCATTACCAGCACACCTTCGGGCTTACGATCGACCCGGCGCGCGTCGTGGTCACGGCGGGCGCCTCGGCGGCGCTGCTGCTCGCGTGCACCGCGCTCGTCGATCGCGACGACGAAGTGCTGATGCCCGACCCGTGCTATCCGTGCAACCGTCATTTCGTGGCGGCTGCGGAAGGCAAGCCCGTGCTCGTGCCGAGCGGCCCGCAGGCGCGCTTCCAGCTGACCGCCGCCGACGTCGAACGCCACTGGACCGAACACACGCGCGGCGTGCTGCTCGCGTCGCCGTCGAATCCCACGGGCACGTCGATCGATCCCGCCGAATTGAAACGGATCGTGCAGACGGTGCGTGCACGCGGGGGCTTCACGATCGTCGACGAGATCTACCAGGGTCTGAGCTATGACGCGCCGCCCGTTTCGGCGCTCTCGTTCGGCGACGACGTCGTGACGGTCAACAGCTTCTCGAAGTACTTCAACATGACGGGCTGGCGGCTCGGCTGGCTGGTTGTGCCGCCCGCGCTCGTCGGCGCGTTCGAGAAACTGGCGCAGAACCTGTTCATCTGCGCATCGGCACTCGCGCAGTACGCGGCGCTCGCGTGCTTCGAGCCGGATACGCTCGCCATCTACGAGTCACGCCGCCTCGAATTCAAACGACGCCGCGACTTCATTGCACCTGCGCTCGAAACGCTCGGTTTCAAGGTGCCGGTGATGCCCGACGGTGCGTTCTACGTCTACGCGGACTGCACGCACGTCGCACATCCGGCCGCAGGCGACAGCGACGCACTGACTCGCGCGATGCTCCACGACGCGGGCACGGTGATGGTGCCGGGCATGGACTTCGGTGTCGCCGCGCCGCATCAGTACGTGCGGCTCTCGTATGCGACCGCGTACGAGCGGCTCGAAGAAGCGGTCGAACGGCTGCGCAAGCTGTTCAATCGCTAGGCGCCGCGGCTGCTATTGCAGCAGGCAACAAAAAAGCACCCGAGGGTGCTTTTTTTCTATATCCGGCGGACCTGCCGCGGGTCGCGCCAACTACGGTCCCAACTACGCGCCAACTTCGGCAGATGAACCGTGCTTCTGCGTGGTCGTGCTGGCATCGTCCTGCTCCGATACTGCCTTGGCCGCGATCGAATGCGCACCGTCGAGCATCACCTGCACGCGCTTGTTGCCAGCCGCCTTCGACGCTGCGCTCACCGACGCGGTCTGGACGGGCGCCTGCGGCGCATTGACAGGCACGTTCCGGCCGCGAGCGACATCGCGCAAACGCCCGCGCTCGGCCATGACCTTGGCGCCGTAGCCGCCATCGTCCTGCGACGTCGAACCGACGTACAGACGCAGCCCGCCCGGCACCGAACCGCCGCGCGCAATGCAGTCCTTCAGCACGAGCGCGCCGACCTTGATGTTCGCGAGCGGATTGAGCGCTGCGCTTTGTCCGCCGAAGTATTGGAACTTGTCCGAGTGGACCTTCGACATCACCTGCATCAGCCCCTGCGCACCCACGCCGCTCTCGGCATACGGATTGAAGCCCGACTCGATTGCCATCACGGCAAGCAACAGCAGCGGATCGAGACCCACTTCACGGCCCGTATCGAACGCGGCTTTCACGAGTTCGCCTACCGGCCCCTGCGCCACGCGATAGCGGCGCGCGAGGTAGCCGGACACGAGCGACTGCTCACGTTGAGAGACTATGACGCGGTCGTCGCGGGCATCGGGCGTGATGCGTTGAGACGGAATCAGGCGTGCAAGCGAACCCACGCTCGGCAGCGAATGCGAATCGAGGCCATTGAGGGTGACGGCGTTCAGCGTCGTCGTCACGCCCGCTTGCGCATTGGCGGCAACGCTTGCGGCAGCGCCAGCGGTATCGGGTACGAGCGCCACCGGCAGGTTCGCGCCGTCGTTGTCGTCCGTCGCCGCGCCCGGGGGCGCGAAGGACGGCAGCGGGTTGCCTTGCAGCAGGCGCGCTGGACCGGCCTGCACGGCCGCCGATACGAAGGGCATCAGGCGTGCGGCCAGCGCGCCGCGCCACGTGGGCAGCAGCCAGAGAGCGAGTGCAAGCAGAACGGCACAGCAGCCAACGAGGCTGAACAGGTTACGACTCAGGCGGGTGCCGCGCTCAAGCAGTGCGCGGAAGCCTTGCGACAGACGTCCGTCGGCGCGCCACCACATTAACCAGGTATTCATCTACAGATCTCCCATGGTGCATGATCCGGCAGACGGGACGGCCAATCGCCAACAACCCATTGCAGGATCAAGACGCCGCGCGCCCTGGCTGGTGCGGCAGCGACGTCGGGAAAACGGCAAGTACGCCGTGGGTGGAACTCCTCCTGTATTACATACGGCATGGCACGCCAGGGGCGCGCTCAGGAGTTCTCACGCGAACAGCCAGCGCAAAGGCGCGCTGGCGAAGACTACTTATCTAGACCGTATGAAGCCGTGCAGGGAGTCGGCTTGACGGCGACGCATCGCGTCTGAAGGACCGGGACGGTGGTTAAAAATTGCAAGCCCTGCAACCAGTGTTTGCGGATTCTAGCAGCGTTTTATAGATCGTCAATACTATAGAACACAGAAATCATAACTATTTGTAATAATGAACAGCGTTCAATCCGTCGGGGCCGATACGCCAAGCGCGTTTCCGGCCCATTACGCATTGTGTCCGGCAGCGTGTGTCAGCCAACACATGTAAAATCGACAATCCAGCTGCCGCGTCTGCCTGCCACGTCCGGCGACGGCGGCCCAATCCGCAGCCCGATCCGCGGCCCAACCCGCAGCCCCAGCCGCCGCCTCATGCGGCCCCGGCCATTCACTCGCTCCTGATGAAATACAAAGACCTGCGCGACTTCGTCGGCCGCCTCGAGACGCTCGGCGAATTGCGCCGCGTGCCCCAAGCCGTCTCCCCGGTGCTGGAAATGACGGAACTGTGCGACCGCGTCTTGCGCAAAGGCGGTCCGGCACTGCTGTTCGAGAACCGCTCGACCCATGCATTCCCGGTGCTCGGCAATCTGTTCGGCACGCCGCGCCGCGTCGCACTCGGCATGGGCATCGATACGCCGGAAGGCGCGGGTGACGGCGCCGCGCTCGAATCGCTGCGCGACGTCGGGCGTCTCTTGTCGACGCTGAAGGAGCCCGAGCCGCCGCGCGGTCTCAAAGACACCGGCAAGCTCTTCACGCTCGCCAAAGCGGTGTGGGACATGGCGCCGAAGACGGTCAGCTCGCCGCCCTGCCAGGAAATCGTCTGGGAGGGCGACGATGTCGATCTCAACCGGCTCCCGATCCAGACCTGCTGGCCCGGCGACGCCGGTCCGCTCGTCACCTGGGGCCTCACCGTCACGCGCGGACCGAACAAGACGCGCCAGAACCTCGGCATTTACCGCCAGCAGCTCATCGGCCGCAACCAGCTCATCATGCGCTGGCTCGCGCACCGCGGCGGCGCGCTCGACTTCCGCGAGTTCGCGCTGAAGAACCCCGGCAAGCCGTATCCGGTAGCCGTCGTGCTCGGCGCCGATCCGGCGACCATCCTCGGCGCCGTCACGCCCGTGCCCGACACGCTCTCCGAATACCAGTTCGCCGGCCTGCTGCGCGGCGCGCGCACCGAACTCGCGAAGTGCCTGACGCCGGGCGTAGATACGCTGCAGGTGCCCGCGCGCGCCGAAATCGTGCTGGAAGGCTTCATCTACCCGCAGTCCGGCGAGCCGGGGGCGGCGCCCGCTAGTGCGCCGCCGCGTCCGTCGAAGGGCGCGAGCGCCGCTTACGAGCACGCGCTCGAAGGCCCCTACGGCGACCATACGGGTTACTACAACGAACAGGAGTGGTTCCCCGTCTTCACGGTCGAGCGCATCACCATGCGCCGCGACGCGATCTATCACTCCACCTACACCGGCAAGCCGCCCGACGAGCCCGCCGTGCTCGGCGTCGCGCTCAACGAAGTGTTCGTGCCCCTGTTGCAGAAACAGTTTCCCGAGATCACCGACTTCTATCTGCCGCCCGAGGGCTGCAGCTACCGCATGGCGATCGTGCAGATGAAGAAGAGCTATCCCGGGCACGCAAAACGCGTGATGTTCGGCGTCTGGAGCTTCCTGCGCCAATTCATGTATACAAAGTTCATCGTCGTGGTCGACGATGACGTGAATATCCGGGACTGGAAGGAAGTAATCTGGGCAATCACGACGCGCATCGACCCCGCGCGCGATACCGTGCTCGTCGAGAACACGCCGATCGACTATCTTGACTTTGCATCGCCGGTAGCCGGGCTCGGCTCGAAAATGGGTCTCGACGCGACCAACAAGTGGCCCGGCGAAACCACGCGCGAATGGGGCCGCGCCATCACGATGGACGCCAGCGTGAAAGCGCGCGTCGACCGGCTTTACGACGAACTGGGGCTCTGAGGCGAAGCGGGTCTTTGAGCCGCGTCGATACGCGCCGCGCGCCAGGCACGGCTCGTATCGACAGACGACGCGACAGCCGCCGCGCCGCCGACGCACTCAGGAGACACGAAGATGATGCTGTTCGCAACGGAGCGCCTCACGCAGCTGAAGGACCCCGCCCTCTTCAAGACGCGCGCCTACATCGACGGCGAATGGAGCGGCAGCACGACGGACTTTGCCGTGCTCGATCCCGCCGACAACACGGAGATCGCGCGCGTCCCTGACCTGGGCGCCGACGAGGCAAGGCGCGCGATTGCCGCCGCGCACGCCGCCCTGCCAGCGTGGAGCGCGAAAACCGGCAAGGCGCGCGCGGCGATCCTGCGCCACTGGTTCGATCTCGTGATCGAACACGCCGACGACCTCGCCACGATCATGACCGCCGAGCAAGGCAAGCCGCTTGCGGAAGCGCGCGGCGAAGTCATCTACGGCGCGTCGTTCCTCGAATGGTTCGCTGAAGAAGCAAAGCGCGTGAACGGCGACGTCCTTGCGAGTCCCGCCACCGACAGAAAATTAGTGGTCCTGAAGCAGCCGATCGGTGTATGCGCATCCATCACGCCGTGGAATTTCCCGATCGCGATGATCACGCGTAAAGTCGCACCGGCAATCGCGGCGGGCTGCACGATCGTCGTGAAGCCCGCCGAGCAAACGCCGCTCTGCGCACTCGCGCTCGCGGAACTCGCGCAGCGCGCGGGCGTGCCGCGCGGCGTGTTCAACGTCGTGACGGCCGACGCGGCGAATTCAATTGAAATCGGCAAGGCATTGTGCGAGAGCGACGTCGTACGACACCTGTCGTTTACCGGATCGACGCCGGTAGGCCGCATCCTCATGCAGCAATGCGCGCCGACGGTCAAGAAACTCGCGCTCGAACTCGGCGGCCACGCGCCGTTCATCGTTTTCGACGACGCCGATATCGACGCAGCCGTCGAAGGCGCGGTGATTTCGAAGTATCGCAACGCGGGCCAGACCTGCGTCTGCACGAACCGTTTCTATGCGCACGATTCGATCTACGACGCGTTCGTCGAAAAGCTCGCCGCGGCGACGCGCAGGATCCGCGTCGGCAACGGCTTCGAGGCGGGCGTGACGCAAGGCCCGCTGATCGACGACGCCGCAGTCGAAAAGGTCGCGCTGCATATCGACGATGCGAGCGCGAAAGGCGCAACGCTCATCACCGGCGGCGGCGTGCGCGAGGGCCGCTTCGTCGAACCGACTGTGCTCGCGAACGTCACGCGCGACATGCTGATCGCGCGGGAAGAGACGTTCGGCCCGGTCGCCGCGGTGTTCCGCTTCAGCGACGAAGCGGAAGCAATCGCGCTCGCCAACGACACGGAATTCGGTCTCGCCGCGTATTTCTACAGTCGCGACATCGGCCGCGTGTGGCGCGTAGCCGAGGCGCTCGAATACGGCATGGTCGGCATCAACACGGGCCTCATTTCGAACGAGGTGGCGCCGTTCGGCGGCGTCAAGCAATCGGGGTTCGGCCGCGAAGGCTCGAAATACGGCATCGACGAGTATGTCGAACTGAAATACCTGTGTATTGGCGTTTGAGGACCGAACGCTTACTACTTGCGCTGCCGTAACGCGCGCTCCCGCAGACGCGGCGGGCGCGCGCGTGCCATGTCTTTTCGGCGCTGCGGTTCGCGTACTTCTCGTAGAGCGTGATCGTCCACGGCTATCGCGACCTGAACTCACGCGGCCAACGTCCAACGTTTACGCGGAAGAAAAAAGCAAACGGCGCAACGCGGCCCGAGCCTGCGTTACGCCGTAGCGCACAGCACATGTTGCAGGGCGGCAGCCGCCGCCCATGTCACCAATGCCGGTAATGACCGCGACCGCGATAGTAGCCGCCATAACCACCGTACCCACCGTAGCCGTACGGACGATGCCAGTACGGCCCCCCGCCCCAGTAACCGCCAACCACCACTGCGGGCGGCGGCGCGTAGACGACCGGCGGCGGGGCATAAACGACGGGCGGCGGCACATAGACCGGCGCCGCGTACACCGGATACGCAGGCGCGACCGGAATGCCGATACCGATGCCCACCGAAACATGCGCCTCGGCTGCGCTGACGAGCCCCAGACCCAGCACAGCGGCAACGATAAACGAAACGGTCTTTTTCACTTCCCTTCTCCTGACAGCCGACAACGGCGCCAATTCACATGACGGCACAACTTGCGATTCAAATGTATCGAAAACGCAGCGTGCCAGCATTGGCCATTTGTTGCAAATTGCAATCCCATCCTCATGCCTCGCGGCGCGCCTCCTCAGCGAAGCGACGCAACGTCATCCGTGAAAGCCCCTGGAAAGGCGCTGCCGAGGCCTGGATTGCCATCCGTGGTGCGGCGCGATCGTTGTGGCGGTCAAAACGGCGCGGCGTGGCAACCGGTGCGGTAAAGATTGATTACAAAATCGGTTCAAACCACGGGCAAACGCGACCTGTAACGTGGCGCACAAACGACGATGCCCGGTCGGGAACCGGGCATCGCTCGTTGCCGCAGACGGCGGCTGCGGGCCGCTCGTCCGGCGTCATCCGACCTTCACATAGGTGAACTCGCGTATGACATTCGGGGGAACATAGGCGCCACTGATCTGCACCCTGGGCTTCAGGCGCTTTTTCTGATCCCACCAACGGCGGCGCTGGCCAGGTGTAAGAAACCGAAGATGCTTCCGGTAAGCAAAGATGCTCATGGTGGACTCCCGAATCGGACTACCGACAGGAAACAACGCACGACTTCAACAGCAAAAACCGAAACCCTGGAAAGTATTGTGCGCAAAATCCGGGGCGTCGGCTGCAGTGTTGCGAGATAGCCGCACCGAAGCACCCCGTGTACCCATCCGCATGCCGCACGCGCGTTGTCCACGCCGCGCGTGCGTTCATGCCATCGCATTCCGTGTCGCGACTGCATCCTGCCAGCAGCCTGGGCGCGCGCCGCGCCTTGTGCCGCCGATGCACCGCGCACCGATATTTCTCCCTGATCGCCGGGCTGCCATCCGACGTGCGCGGCAGCCCATGGTGCCTCTCCCGAATAATCGTTTTAGCTGCACCCGGTGCCGCGCATCGGTACGACAGCGAACAGAGCGTGTGCTGGGGCGCCTTGCCGGTGCTTTGCGCCCGCTTTGTATCCGCTTTGTATCCGCTTTGTGCCCGCTTCGTCCTGCCGCTTCCACAGCGGCGCGCCAACGCGACAGAGTGGAACAACTTTACCCGGTTACCTCAAAAAACGTCGAGCCTGATGCTCGACAAAAGGGCTTCGGCGCGACGCCGCGCGCCGAAGCGCACTGCACCGGCAAAAGCCGTGGTAATGTGGCAAACGGCGCGCGCGCCGCCGGACCACGCAGCGCCCGCTACGCTACGGGATTCACCGACGAGAACGCACAATGATCAAGGTCAGCATCCTTTATCCGCACCGCCAGAACGGGCGCTTCGACAGCGAGTACTACACCACGCGGCACATGCCGCTCGCGCAGACGCTTCTCGACGACATTCCCAACTACACCGACAGCGGAAATGGCACGATCCTGATCAGCGAGATCAAGGTATCGGTCTGATTCCAGTTCCGCTTGCGCGGCCCCAACCACACGAAAGAAAGGACACCGATGTTCGGCGATATCGCCCGTTTTCTGCTCAACACGATCTTCACATTGTTCGGCGCCGCCCTGCTCCTGCGCGCATGGCTGCAGTTCGTTCGCGTACCCGCCTACAACCCCGTGACTCACGCCGTACAACAGGTCACTAACTGGATCGTGCTGCCGTTGCGGCGCGTTATCCCGGGTCTGCGCGGCATCGACTGGGCGAGCATCGTGGCCGCGCTGGTCGCGGCCATCGTCTACGTGCTGCTGATGTTCTGGCTCGGGGGCATCGATCTGGTCAGCCAGTTGCCGATGCTCGTGATCGTCGCAGTGCTGACGGTCGTGAAGTGGGCGCTCAACCTGCTTTTCTGGCTGACGATCCTCATGGCGCTGCTGTCGTGGCTCAATCCGCGCTCGCCCGCCATGCCGGTGCTGTTCGAGCTGACCGCACCGTTCCTGAACCCGCTGCGGCGCATCCTGCCGCAAATGGGCGGACTCGATCTTTCGCCGATCCTGCTGTTCGTGATCGTGCAGGTGCTGCTGATGGTGATCACGCGCGCCGTCGTCTCGCTTACGCTCTTCGGGATCTGATCGCGCTTGCCTTGCGGTGCGCGCTGCGCGCGCCGCAGCGCGTTCAGGGACCGAACGGCGCAACCAGCAAATGCCCGTACTGCCGAGGCTACGACAACGCCCTAACGCACCGCAATTGAGCATCATTTGACGCCATAATCCGTGCATCTCCATTGCACGGAGGCTCCCATGCGCACCACTATTTCCCTTCACGACGACCTGGTCATGAAGGCTCAGGCGTACACGGGCGTCGAAGCGAAAACGGCTCTTGTACGCGAAGCGCTAAAGGCGCTGATCCAGCGCGAGGCCGCAAAACGACTCGCGAACCTTGGCGGCAGTCAACCGGGGATCAAGGCGGCGCCGCGTCGTCGGCAGGACGTCGAATGATCCTTGTCGATACATCAATCTGGATCGATCATCTCGGCCATTCGGATCCCGTCCTGATTGACCTGCTTATGGGTGAGCGGGTGCTGGCTCATCCGTATGTCATAGATGAGATTTCGCTCGATAGTTTTCACGTCAGCGTCCGGAAATCCCGTCTACCGTAATCACGTCAAACCCTGTAAAATGGCGCGCTCTGCGGGCGTCGTATAATGGCTATTACCCCAGCTTCCCAAGCTGGAGACGTGGGTTCGATTCCCATCGCCCGCTCCACATCGGCTTGCCAGCCTCCCTACGGACCACAGCGGAACCTCAACGGGAGCACTGCGGGAGCGCAGCGCGGGCACGCCAGGTTGACCTGAATTCCCCCGTCGCACGTTCCTGCTCCGGCGTCTACCGCCCACTGGCCTGCCCCATTTCCCTCTCTTGAGCGACTCGCCTGGCGCATGCCGCGGGGCTGTCATCGATGGAACGATTTTTCATGCCTCGCAAGCGCGCCATCGCGCTGATCGTGGGCGCCCGCAACGATCTGCTCTCGCACGCCGCTGAGCGAATTCCGGCCGACGCCCAGCCCCTTAACGAAACGGCTGCCCAACTCGAGCGCCTGTTGCTCGACGTTCGTGCCGGCCGGATCAACGAATTCGAGCTGCATCACCCGGCGCATATTCACGTCTGGATCTCCGCCGACTGAACGCCCGAAAGGCGCTCGCCGAGTGCCAAATAAGCGGCGAACAAGCGCCAAACAAGCACCCGCAGCAGCGCCGGACGTACGCGCCTGCGCTGCTATAATGCGCGACGAATTCAGGGCCGGTCGCACCTCGCGCGCGGTGCACGTGCGAGACTCGCGGGTTCCGGTCCGCCGCAGGCCACAACCGCCGCCTGAGCCCGATCCCGTGTCAGGCAGCAGCGAACGCAAGGCTCGCCGTTCGATGCCGTACCCGCTGCCCCCACCTTCCCATCCTCGAACATGATTCACGATCCGAACGACGCAGTCCCGTCCGACTGCCTGCCCTCCGACGCGTCCGCCGAAGCGCACGACCAGGCGCACAACGAACCGCACGAAGAAGCGCAAGAAAATGCTGCCGGCGACGTCCTGCACCGCCGCCGCATCCGCAGCTTCGTGACGCGCGCGGGCCGCACGTCGCCGGGCCAGCGCCGCGCGCTCGACGAACTCGGTCCGCGTTTCGTGGTGCCGTATACGCCTGAGCAGGCCAACTGGGACGCCGTATTCGGCCGTAGCGCGCCGCGCGTACTGGAAATCGGCTTCGGGATGGGTGCGAGCACGGCGGAAATCGCAGCGCTGCGTACCGGCGACGACTTTCTCGGCGTCGAGGTCCATGAACCGGGCGTCGGCGCGCTGCTCAAGCTGATTGGCGAGCAGAACCTCTCGAACATCCGCATCATCCAGCACGACGCGGTCGAGGTACTCGAACAGATGATCGCGCCGGGGAGCCTCGACGGCGTCCACATCTTCTTCCCGGATCCATGGCACAAGGCGCGCCACCACAAGCGCCGTCTGATCCAGCCGAAGTTCGTGGAACTCCTCGTGTCGCGCATGAAACCGGGCGCCTATCTGCACTGCGCAACCGACTGGCAGAACTACGCGGAGCAGATGCTCGAGGTACTGAGCGCCGAGCCGGGGCTCGCGAATACGGCCGCCGATTACGCGCCGCGCCCGGACTATCGTCCGGTGACGAAGTTCGAGCGCCGCGGCCTGCGCCTCGGCCATGGCGTATGGGACCTGGTGTTCCGCCGCCGCGCAGCGGGCTGATCGCTCTTCACACGATAAAAAAACGGGGCGCTTTTCACTGAAGCGCCCCGTTTTCGTTTACGCGTCGAAGCCGAGCCAGCCGCCGTAACCGGCCAGCAGAATGACGAGGCCAAGCACGATCCGGTACCAGGCGAATGCGGTGAAATCGTGCGAAGCGACGAAGCGCAACAGCCAGCGCACGCACAGGAACGCGCTCACAAACGCGGCGACGAAGCCGACACCGACAACACCGAGCCAGTCGGCCGGGAGCCCGTGCCAGTTCTTGTGCAGCTCGTAGACGGTTGCGCCGAAGATCACGGGGATCGCGAGAAAAAACGAAAATTCAGTCGCGACGCGCCGCTCGAAGCCGAACAACATCGCACCGATGATCGTCGAGCCCGAGCGCGACATGCCCGGAATCAGCGCAAAACACTGCGCGAAACCGACCTTCAGTGCATCGATGGGCGAGATTTCGTCGATCGAGCGTACGCGCGCGCTTGTCTGCGCAACTGGCGCACCGCTGCGGCGCTGGTGCCGTTCCACCCAGAAAATGACGATCCCGCCCGCGATGAGCGCGAGCGCGACGGGCAGAGGCGCGAACAGCACCGACTTGATCGCCCGCTCGAACAGCAGGCCGAGCACGACGGCCGGCACGGTTGCGACGATCACGTTCAACGTGAAGCGCCGGGCGTCGGAACGCGCGGGCAGACCGACGATCACGCTGCCGATCTTGCGGCGAAATTCCCAGCAGACCGCGAGAATCGCGCCGAGCTGGATCACGACGTCAAAGCTCTTGGCGTAGTCGCCCTCGAATTTGAGGATGCTGCCGGCCACGATCAGATGGCCGGTGCTGGAAACGGGCAGAAACTCAGTCAGCCCTTCGACGACGCCCAGAATCAGGGCCTTGCAGATCATCAACCAGTCCATCCGTTCTCCTCGCGAAGGTTCGCGCCGGACGGACCACGCGCGCGCCCGCCGACGGCTGCGCGCAGCGGCGTTTCGTCAGTTCATTTCTCGACGATCTGCACGCGTATGCCATTTGTAAGGACCGAGATTGTACCCGGTTCGTAGCTGACTCCGGCGAACTGCAGTTGCTCGGGCTTGAACGTATAGACGGCATAGTGGTCGAGCAACTGCGCCGCAGCGAGCGCCGCCACTGCGCCGACCTGCTGGCCATAAGCTGCGGCGGCGCCCTGCATGTCGACGCTGTCGACCGACGGCTGCTTCAGCACAACGGCGTGGCGCTCGCCGTCCCAGGCCAGTTCGCTCGACAGCGTGAACACGCCGCTCACCGGCTGCTGCATGAGCGGACTTTCGAGCTGCGCATCGAGCTTCACCGCGACGCGATTGCGCTCGGGCAGCAGCGTGACCACCGGATTCGTCAGCGCAACATCGAAGAGCTGCTGCACCTCGCGCCGGTACGGGAACTTGCGCTGGACCGCGGCCTGTACCTGTTGCTGCGAGAACGTGTAGTGATCGGGGATGAACGGAAAGGTCCCCGTCGCACACGCGCCCAGCGACACGACCGATCCCGCCGTGGCACAGGCCGCGAGGAGGAAGGCACGCCGGGAAACGCGCGTTGCGGAGTGGGTCATGCGAAATCTCCCTGATGGGCGGCGCAACGCCGCAGCATAATAATGCGAAATGGATTCAGGCCTGGTGCGATGGCTGCGTCTCGGTTTCGAGCCACGTGAGCCATATAATCGCCTCCTCACGCGACGCGCCGCACATGTCGGCTTGCGGCTGCAGTCCGTCGCAGCACGCGGGCCGCAACGGCGAGCCGAAGATCGCGCATTGCAGATCGTCGCCGAGCTGCACGCAGCGCACGCCCGCGGGCTTGCCGTGAGGCATGCCCGGAATCGGGCCGGTAATCGAGGGTGCGATACAGCACGCGCCGCAGCCGGGGCGGCACGCGTGCCCTGGTACGTCGAAAGGGGAAGCGGAACTGATCATCTGTTTCCTGAAGCGATTTATGCCGTCTGGTCCGCCGCCGTGCGACGGACCAGGCGGCATTGTGCCACTGCACTATGCGACCTTTTTACACAATCGGAGCAACGTGTGCCCTTTTAAACTAGATCAAACTGGCGCCAGAAAATTTGTCGTCCGATGTGCCGTCCAGTGCGGCGCAGGGAGCAATTTTACGGCGCGCCACCTATGAGAGCCCTTGCATGAGCGACGCCGACCTGATTTTCCGCCCCGACCTGATCGCCAAATACGGTACGAACGGTCCGCGCTACACGTCTTACCCCACGGCCCTCCAGTTCCGCGACGACTTCGATCTGGCCCAGTACCGCCGCGCCGCCTCCGATCCGGGCGCCGAAGAAACCGACCTCTCGCTCTACTTCCACATTCCGTTCTGCGACACCGTCTGTTTTTATTGCGGCTGCAACAAAGTCATTACGAAGAACCGCGGACGCGCCAAGCCGTACCTGAAGCAGCTGATCCACGAAATCGAACTGCAGGCGAAGCTCTTCAACACGCATCGTCCGGTTTCGCAGCTGCACTGGGGCGGCGGCACGCCGACGTTCCTTTCGCCTGAAGAAATGAGCACGCTAATGGCCGCCACGCGCGAGCATTTCAGGCTGCTCCCGAACGACGAAGGCGAATATTCGATCGAGATCGATCCGCGCGAGGCGTCGCCGGCTACGATCGCTCATCTGCGCGGGCTCGGCTTCAACCGCATGAGCCTCGGCGTGCAGGACTTCGATCCGGTCGTGCAGCGCGCGGTCAACCGCATCCAGCCGCTCGAACTGACTGTCGACTGCATGAACGCGGCGCGTGCAAACGGCTTCGAGTCGATCAGCGTCGATCTGATCTACGGCCTGCCGCATCAGACGGTGGCAAGCTTTCGCCGCACGCTCGAAACGATCCTGCTGCTCGCGCCCGATCGTCTTTCGGTCTTCGGCTACGCGCACTTGCCGCAGCTCTTCAAGATGCAGCGGCAGATGGACGCCAGCACGCTCCCCACGCCGGACACGCGGCTCGCGCTGCTGCAGCTCGTGATCGAGCAGCTGACCGAAGCGGGCTACGTCTACATCGGCATGGACCACTTCGCGCTGCCCACCGACGAACTCGCGATTGCGCAGAAGCAGGGCACGCTGCATCGCAATTTCCAGGGCTACAGCACGCGCCGGGACTGCGACCTGATCGGTTTCGGCGCATCGGCGATCGGCAAGGTCGGCGATCTCTACGCGCAAAACGCGAAGGATCTGCCGGGCTACGGCGCGGCGATCAACGACGAACGCCTCGCGATCGTCCGCGGCGTGAAGCTGAGCGCCGAGGACCGTCTGCGCCGCGACATCATCACCCAGCTGATGTGCAACCTCGAACTGCGCTTCGACTTGTTCGAAGCCGCCTACGGCATCCGTTTCGCGACCGCGTTCGCGTCCGAACTGGAGCGCCTGCGCGCGTTCGAGGAAGACGGCCTCGTGGCGTGCAGCACGAACCGCATCGACGTGTTGCCGGCCGGACGCATGTTCGTGCGCAATATTGCGATGGTGTTCGACCAGTACCTCGGCACGCAACGCTCGGAGCGGTTCTCCCGCACCGTTTGAACGACATAGCGGCCCCGGTTGCCGGGCGGGCCGAATTGCGTCATAATCTTCGGCTAATTCACGCGCTATCGGCCGCCAACGGCAGCAGATAGCGTCTGAAAGACGCCTCGGTGGTGAAATTGGTAGACGCGCCGGACTCAAAATCCGGTTCCGAAAGGAGTGCCGGTTCGATTCCGGCCCGAGGCACCAAAGAATATCCCAACGTTCACAACGTTCTCCCAAAGAACCCCGCCAGATCTAGTCTCGCGGGTTTTTTTGTTGCAAACTACTCCCAACTTCCACTAGTACAAACAACCCCCGCTCTGGGGTTTTTTCAGGGGTCGTCTGGGGTTCCGGCAAATCGATAGCGGAAAAGACCCCCGAAAACACCCCCGCGACCGGCGCACGGAGCACCCCATGGCTCTTACCGAACTAGCAGTCCGCAATGCCAAGCCCGCAGCCAAGCAGCAGAAGCTGTTTGATGCTGGCGGCCTGTTCCTGCTGATCACCCCGGCCGGCGGTAAGCGCTGGGTGCTCAAGTATCGGATCAACGGGAAAGAGAAGAGCCTCGCGCTCGGCATGTATCCCGACGTCTCAATCGCAGAGGCACGCAAACGGCGCGACGCCGCGCGCGAGAAGCTGGCGGGCGGCGTCGACCCGGGCGATGCGAAGAAGGCGGACAAACGGGCCGCGAAGCTGGCTGCCGCCAACTCGTTCGAAGCCGTCGCCCTCGCCTGGATGGACGAGCGACGTCCCTATGTCGAACCGGCGCAGTACGACAAGACGCTGGCGCGCTTCAAGAACGACGCCTTCCCGTGGCTCGGCAAGCGCCCTATCTCCGAGATCGAGGCACCGGAAATCCTCGACGTGATGAAGCGCGTCGACAGCCGCGGCGCGCGCTTCACGGCACACCGGCTCCGCAGCGAGATCAGCCGCGTGTTCCGCTACGGGATCAAGGAAGGCTTCTGCAAGAACGATCCGGCGCGCGACCTGCTCGGCGCGATTCCGCCTGCCCAGACGATGCACTTCGCTTCGATCACGGAGCCCGCCAAGGTTGGCGAGATGCTTCGCGCGTTCGACGGCTTCACCGGCACGTTCCCGGTGCAGTGCGCCCTCAAGCTTGCGCCGATGTTGTTCGTGCGCCCCGGCGAGCTACGCAAGGCGGAATGGGAGCAATTCGACCTCGATAAAGGCGAGTGGCGCTACCTCGTCACCAAGACGACGACGGCCCACCTCGTGCCGCTCGCCACGCAAGCCGTCGCAATCCTGCGCGATCTGCACGCGCTCACCGGCTCAGATCGCTACGTGTTTCCCGGCGCACGCGACCGTAAGCGGCCCATGAGTGAGGCAACCATTAATGCGGCCTTGCGCCGTCTTGGCTACGACACTCGCACCGAGATTACCGGCCACGGCTTCCGGGCCATGGCGCGCACGATCCTGCATGAAGAGCTCGAGCAGAAGCCCGAGGTCATCGAGCACCAGCTCGCGCACGCGGTCCCCGACAATCTCGGTGGCGCATACAACCGCACGCGATTCATCAAGGAGCGCCGCGCGATGATGCAGAAGTGGGCTAACTACCTTGATCGAATCAAGGCGGGCGCTGCGGTCATTCAGCTCAACGCGGGGACTCGCTTCTAACGCTTTCGGAAGGCATCCTTGATATATGTCGTCGATTTTTCCTTTTGCGCAATCAATAGCGATCCTTTTAGTTCGCCGTAGTTGTTCGGATCGACCGGCATTTACCACCCCTGAGAGGAAATCAGCGAACCCAATGGATCGCCTGTGGAGTTGGCAAAATTCAATGCGCTCTGGCCTCCAACAAGGCCGGATGCCCCAGAGTTACCGCCAAACGAGTTCAGGAACGCCTGGTTGTTCAGCAGGCTCGTGATTCCTCCAGAAAGCGCATTCGCAGAACCAACGGTGCCAGCCGCCTGTGCGTTACCGGCGCCGATCATGTTGTTGCCGATCGACTGTCCTGTCTGGATGGCCGCATTGCCAACCCCCGCTGCCGCGTTCTCGCCCAAACTCGCCGTGTTATAGAGGCGACTGAAGATGTTGTTGAGGTTCGAATTCCACGTGTTGAAATTCGTGTTGTACGAGGTCAATGCGTTATTGAGCTCGTTCTGGTACGAACCCAGTGCAGTCTGCTGACCATAGTCGGATAGAGCCTTGAGCGTCGCCCCGGAATTCACGCCACCGAGCGCCGAGGCCTGGCTTGTGATCGCGTTCGTCCCCTGCTTGAGCAGGAAGTTGTACTCGGGGTCTTGCGACGGGTCGTAGTTGAACGAGAACTTGGGGTAATTGAGTTGCTGATTGTTGTCCTGGTTCGCAAACCACGTCAGACCGTTCAGAGCATTGTTGCCGGTCTGCATGTACGGCTGAAGATTCCCCTGCGTCGTGTTGAACATCTGCAACTGTGCTGCAGTGGCGTTTCCCGCTGCCGCAGCCTGCTCATTGGCGGCGTTCGACGCTGCATTGCTTCCAATGAGAGCGCTGCCGAGTGACCCTACGGCTCCAATCGTTCCTCCCAGTGCCCCCGCAGAGAATGTGCCGATTCCAATTGCTGCTCCGATTGCGGAACTCATACTTCACCCCCGATAGGCTTGAACCCTGCCCCGTTGACCCGCATGGCCTGCCTGTAGTCGACCACAACCTCATCGCCTGACCGAATAAGGCGATTGGCAACCAGCGCTAGATTTCCGTTGAACAGATCCACAAACCTGGCATTCGGCTTGGCCGAGTGATTCAGGTATCTTCCCGCCGGAGTGCGAAACCCCTTGACCCGGGCCGGAGCAATAAATTCGTCCGGGTTGAAGTCTCGCTTGGCGAACATCCCCCGCCCGGCGATCAGCGAATCGCGCAGTTCGAGCGTCTCGATTGGAACGTTAATCTGGTCGTACGGATTCTCGACCAGCCTTGTCACCACATCCTGCGCCAGACCATACTCGACGAGAAAGCGCGCGTAGTCGGCACGATCCTCCGCAGCGCGGTTATTCCGCATCTGCACGTTGTCGCGTCCGCCGATCAGTTCAGCGTTCGTCGACTCGGTAATCTCGATCATGATTTCGTCGAGATCGGTTTTTGTGGTGCAGTGATAGGTCGTCCAGACCGTTTCCTCCAGTGCGTACCCGACGCGCTTCTTCCCTGCCTTGGAGACCAGCGTGCAGGGTGCCTGAATCTCCCTCATGAACTCGTCGTCTAGCACCAGCAGGCGCCCCTTCGAAACGGTGCACAGGTGCTCGTGGCGATGCACCGCCCCCGTGACCGCCACGCCCGCTGGAATCGTCATCTCGCGCGCGTACATGCCGGGGGCGAAGTAGTGGCGCACCGGGCAGTCGACTTGCGGCATCTTCTGGATTTCCCGTTCCAGAGCCATGATCTTTTCACGGGCCACCGGCTGATCGAATCTGTCTATGGCTTTCGCGAATTGCAGCAAGTGCATTTCGCTCGTTACGTCGGACATACACCCCTCCTCACGGATTGTTGGAAATCGGACTATCACGTCACAGGACAAGAAAATCGTTCTCGTCGATCACAACAGGTCGCAGTGTTCGGGCGCCGCGGGGTAGCTGGCGATTGATTTCCGCAGCGAGCCGTGCCTCCAGTTCGCCCATCGTTTCGCCGGCATCGAGTTCGTACATCTCACCGTTCCATTCGACACCCACAGGATGTCCATCACCGAAGCGCCGGATCACGATGACCAGCGGATTAATCGAACTCGAGAGTTCTCTTTCGAGCTGCGTCACTCGCGACTTGAGACTGCTTCCCATTGCTCTGCTCCTCGCCACTGCGCTGAATTGGTTTAGCGGTACAGACGTTCAACATCTTCCAGGGTCATGCCTTCAGGTACTGCCTCGAAGTGGATGTGCCCGGGCCGACCGACGAGGCGGGGACGCTCCTCGGGATCGCCCATCGCCACGATCACCACCAGTCGCGGGGCATCCGCAGGAGGTTGCCGCTGCTCCAGTTGCTCGATGCGTGTTCTGAGAGTGCTGCTACTTGGCATTGCCGTTGCCCTCCAAGGCCTCGATGCGTTTCACAAGGTCGTCGACCTCGATAACCCTCAACTGCGCGGTGACAACCTGCATCACCGCGGCTGCTTCGTCGGGCGTGATCTTTCCCGCCGCCATTGCCTGCAAAACCGTTTTGCCCATCTGCGCCGGTGTGCCGTTCAAACCCTTCAGGCTGATCGGCTGATCCTTCGCCTTGATCGCCGGGATGCACCGATCGATGCAGATGCGCAGCGCCGTCGTGTCGCCCGCCAGCGCCAGTTCGACAGCCTTCTTCACGAGGCCCTCGGCGTGCGGCTGCAGCAGTTCGCGCAGCGCCGTGCGCTTGTCGGGTGTGCCTCGCTTGCGGCCGGCCGGATTGCCCGATACCCCCTTTTTGAACCCCATGTCGTTGTTTTTCCCTTGATCTGTGCAGGTCAACGTGGCCGCCAGTTACCGTTGCCATACTTGGCTCCACGATCCAGAGTCCAGATCCAGATATCGCCCTGGCGCATTCGGATCGTCCCGAAACTGCAAACTGGCCGGATCGAACCAAAGCCGCACGTTTCCCTCCCAGGTGTAGTGGCGTTGCTTCGCGCATATCAGCACCGTGTCGGCCTGCCCTTCGATCGACGCGCGCTTCTCGTCGGATAGATCTGTCTTGCGCAGATCAGCCTCCTTGCGCTTGTTGCGATGGACGATCAGCACGTTGTCGACGAGGTCGGTAATCTCACCCGCGCCTTTCAGGTCGAACTTGTCGGGCACGTCGGATTCCTTCTCGCGCTTGCGCGCGTGATGCACGAGGTGGATGTGCAGATCGGTGTCCCGGGCCAGTGCGCACAGCTCGTCGACGAACGACTTCTGGCCCGCGTAGTCGTCGGGCGCGATGCCGCACTTGAGCAGGCTATCGATCACCATGTGCGAGACGCCGAGCTCCTTGCGGCAGTATCGCGAGACCGCGATCATGCGGTTTCGCGGCACAGTCCCGACGTGGTTGTAGATCCACAGCCGGTCATTGGTCCAGCGGCCGAAGCCCTGCAAATAGCCGCCAGCCGGCTTCTCGTTGCACGCAGCCTGGCGCGCGAGGCGCTCCATCGTTGCGCGCGGGCGCATTTCCATCGATGCAATGCAGGTGCGCTCGCCCGCGGTCATGGCGTGCAGCATGGCGTAGCCGAGCACGGCGGATTTACCGTGGCCGTTCACGCCACCCCAAAGCGACACCTCACCCGGGCGAAACATGAGGTCGCCACCGACACTGGGCCACGGCGAAGCGACGCCGATCTGTTGCTGCTCGGCGCCGTACAGGTGCTCGACGAGCTCATCAATGAACTCGTGTGCAGGGCGCACGTCGGCGCGGCCATCGTCCTCGGCGCATGCGTACGCCTCCCAGTCGATGTTGTCGGGAATCGTGCGGGCCATCAGGCCACCTCCGTAACGGTTGCGTTTTGCTCGACGAGCAGCTCGATCGCCAGCTCACATGCGCGGTCGTATGGGTTCGGCAGCATGTCGCCAAGAGCGGCCAGCAATCGGCGCGCGAGCGTCCGTGATGCGGCCCAGCGTGTCGTCTCGACGGGCATCGGGAACCAGTCGAACAAGGCGAAGTCCTGGCCCGGTACCGTGCGCGTCTCGCCGCAGTGGATACGCGGACCTTCACGGAACGTCAGCACGAGCGTGTTGGGCACGATCGCGGCAATGTCGGCGAGCGTCCGCAGCAGCGAGTCCCACGGCACGCTGGCGGACGCAAACACCTCGATATCGAGCGCGCGAACCGGGTTCCAGTCGTACCGTTCTCCGGCATGCGCCGACAGCGTGACGTTGGCATAGGGCAACGGGCCCGCCAGCGTGACGAGCACCGGAAGCGCGGACACGTTGCCGCTCTTGCGCATGGCAATAAGTTCGGCAGAGTTGCGGGGATAGCGAAGATCCATGGCGCTCACCCGAATACGCTGTCCGAACTGCCGTGCCCGTTGATGCGGCCGCTACCGGATGTCAGCCAGTCAGCCTTGAAGCCACCCCAACCGCGGACCACGCAGGTTCGCAGCGCATCGGTCATCGAGATCCCTGCCTTGGCCGCCTCGGCGCTGGTGTCGTCAAAAGCGGTAACGGTAGGTGCGAGCCGTTTCGCCTTGCGCACCGCAAGCCAGTCCTGTGCGAGATCTGAGGGCACGCCCAAAGATTCGAGATGCGCTTGCGCATCGAAGCGCGGAGCGCGTTGTTTTTGTCTTTTTGAAGACGAAGATGAAAATGAAGAGCCGTCACCTAAGGGGGGCTTTGGTGAAGCTTTGGTGCTATCACCAAAGGGGGGCTTTGGTGCATCCTTCGATGCACCGTCACCTTCGCTCTGAAAGCGCGACGACTCGCCACGAACCGAGCGGACATACTCATCCTTGACCATCCGCGACGAGTACCAGATTGGCCCATCCTGCCCGGCAACCAGCGTCACTGGCTCACCGTCACGACGCCCGGATCGCGGGACGTAGATGCACGCCGCGCACGTCTGCCCCTTATCCGCGCCCTTCAGGACACCCTTGTTGACGATGCTCTTGAGCGTGGCGAGCGATGCGCCGATTGCCTGTGCGATTTCCTTGAGCGGCCAGCGCAGCACACCGTACTCTTCGGAGTCATGTAGGAGGCACATCACGTCGATCCACACGCCCTTCTCGGCATGGGTGCAGCGCCGCAGGTTGCTGTTCGCCTGCCAGTCGCCCGGGTAAAACTGGAAAGATGGGCGCGTCATGCCAACACCCTCAACGCGGCTTCCATGCGACGGATCTGGGCAGCGCTGCGCGTCCTGATTTCCGCCAGCATGAGATGACTGCAGCGAGCGCGCAGTACACGCGTCTGAGCCGCGCATACCAGGCGACCGAGTGCGTCAATGCGCAGCTCGCGCGCATGATCGTCGATAGATTGTCCAAACGCGGCTGCAGAAGAGGCGGCCGTGCGCATCGACCGGCTATGCAACCGAACACCGCCGACGCAGGGCGCGCGAGTCGTGAGGTTCGCCATCGTCGCGAGCCCCTTATACAGCGATCGAGATCTGCACTTGATAGGCCGCCGGATTCTTCATCCAGCGATGGACTTCCTCGTTGCTGTACACGGTGCAACGCTCGGTCCAGCGCTGCGGCTGTGGCGCGCGGCCTTCCTTGACCAGCTTGCGCCACGTTTCGCGGCTGACGGGGATGAACTGCCGGAGTTGCTCCCAGCGAGAGAACCCGACAGCGGGAAGCGTTTGAGGAGCGTTGACGGATACTTCGCCAGTGCGTTGTACGTCAGCTGATTTGCGAGCCATTGCGGTGCCTCCTGAGGCGTCGATTGCAATGGAGCCAGCGTAAATTAACGGATATTGTAAAAATAGCCGCAGTTCACTGCGTGAACTTAGCGCGGGGAACTGCGGTAAATCTCGGAAACCCTTATCAAATAAGGCCAAGAATGGGCGCGGGGAATTCCTCTATGCAGATGTGCGTGGACCGGTAGGCAATCCGTCGGCGCGCAAGATCGTTGCCATGACTTCAGCAGTTCGTTTCGATACACCTTGCGCTGTCAGCCAGTCTCGAACCTGGTCATTCGTCGGCGCCGTCGTAGGGTCCGTCGGATCGTAGCGTTTCCAGAACGTCTCAGCCGCTTCCCCGAGCTTACGTAGTAGCTGTGTTTCGTGACTGCCCCAAGGCCAGCGGCCCGCGTCTGTCTCAGAGGCGCTAGCTTGTAATTGGACTCTGCCGTTGTGGCTGCGCACCTCGATCTCCTCTTGACCCGCACTGTACTGCATGGCCCGCTCTTGCATCGCCGCGGGCAACGAAAATCCCTTACGCAATGCCCAATGTGCAAATTCATCTATCCGCACGGGGTACATCATTCGTCCGCTGTCGGGTTTTGGTTCCACGTTCGCCGAGATGTAGGCGTCCCGATTCACCGCGTCCCAAACGTTGTCAAACGCCGCGGGGAACACACTCAACTGACTCAGACAAAAGATTCCCTTTTGTCCAGGCTGCGGCGGCTCAATATCCGCTGCCAGGCACGCTGCCTCCCATAGAAAGGCCCCGTCAAGCTTGCTCCATCTGTCCCAGTTCGGCTTCTCGAATTGATAGTCCCATTCCAGCACCAGTGGACGGTCCGGTAAATGCTCAATCGGCGGCGGCGCCTTGGAGACTTCGGCGCGCTGCTTGACCTTTTGCGCTTGGTCTATCGCCAATCGACACTCCAAGGCATCGAGCGTCGAAACCCCTATGCGCAATTCGTCAGCACCTGGAAGCCACCGGGGCGGCACATATTCGAGCTCGAATATGTGCTCATGCTCGGGAATGGCATCAGGATCAAAGTTGTCGCTTTGCTCGGGCAGCGCGGCGCCCTCGACGACGTCCCAAGCAGGCCGGCCTAAATCGTCAGCATCGCCAGGCAGGAAAAGCGTTATGCCTTCATGCGGCTGGTCCTCCAACTTCCACGCGCCCCCTTTCGCGAGAGCAAGCAGGTACCTTGATGGCGGTCCCCCGTCGATCGTGAGTTGATAGATACCATCCGGGATAACCTCGTTCACGTCGTCGCCATGACCATCGATCGATGGACCGTGATATTCCCCGAGCAGGTTATGGCCGGCGAGTTCGCAATAAATGTCGATCGCTGCGTGGCCAGCTGCGCGCAGTACATCACTGGTCGATGTTGGCCGACCAAGACGGCACTTGAGTTCCTTGCATGCCGCGTCGAGCGACAAGTAAGTCGCACTCATGTCTCTACGTCCCTGCACATATGCCCTGAGGAGGAGCCGCGCCAACGGGTCAGGGAACCCGGTTTTCGCCCCGTCGAGCTAGGCGCGGTAAAAACGATTATGCCAAAACGTCTTTACTGGCGGTGGCCATTACCTCAGCCCTTTCCTTCCGGGGCACAGCACTTATCCGCCCAGTCAGCGACGCGCTCGATGTCGCGTTCCAGCGACTCCGCGGACACGCGAGCAAGTTCCAAGAGCCTGTGCATGATGCCGCTCGACAGCGGCGACTCCAGCCCGTCATCGGGTGTACTCACTTCGCCGCGGACGATATTCACGGTCTCAAGCTGCAACACTGCGGCCACACCGCTGGCAACGATTAACGCGCGTTCGAGCACGTCAACCAGCGGCGCGGCATCAAGGCGCCCCTCGCGCGCCGCCGTCACGACCGGTTCAGAAAAGCGGGGAAAGCTTTGTTCGAGATAGCTTTGCTCGCTCATCAATGCACCTCCGCAAAAAAATCGGCTTCCGCGTCGGCGCGCTCGGCATAGACGCCCGTGAGTTCGAGCGCCGTTTCGATTAGCGAGTGAGCACACAGGCCATCGAGGTTGCTTTCATCCACTGCCTTCTTGATGACAACGAGCAGCGCATTGGTGCGGAGCAGCGCATCGGCGGCGGCACTGATTTCGGCACGCGCACGCTCTGCCAGTTTTGCGGGGGTGAGATTAGCCATGCGCCACCTCCGCGCGGGCAAGCTCGGCAAGGCGGCGCAGGGCGTCGCCGGTCACGTCGAGCGCATCGAACACGGTCGGCGCGGTTGCAGCGTCGCGCAGGGCAGCGCGGATGATTTCAAGCGGGGATTGTGTTTGCTCAGAACGAGCGGGTGTTTGGCGCATGATGCGGCCTCCAGAGACAGGTTGAGCAACCCGCTCCCGTCGCCAAACGGGGTGAGCGGGCACTGAGCAGGGTTGGCGAACCGGCGTCTCTGGATACCGGCAGACCCGAAGGTCTCCCCACCCAGGCCCGCCCATTGAAGGCGTGCGAAGGCGTGCGCAAAAAGCAAAGCCGCGGGTCGAACGACGGCGCGGCTTCCTTGCGCCAGAGAGCATGTCAGGTCGCCAAACCCGAGCCGCTGTTGTTTCAGCAGCATTCGCAGGGTAGTTCCACCGGCCGCCGGCCGTCAAGCGGGAATTTGTAAACCTCGGCACTCGGCAACAGTGGCAAGATGGACGCTCCACTTCGGGAGCGAATCATGGCAGACCAAGGGGAAGACCTACGCACGATCGCTGCGAGGCTCAAGCGCGATAGCGAAGAACTGTCGCGACGAATTGGCACGGATCGCCCAGCCACCGCCGCGCAAAGCCCGATCAACGAACAACTGACCGACGAACAAATACTGCTCATCGCAAAGCAGGCCGTTGATTTGTTCGAAAAGAAACCATTACGTCCGCCACATGTGACGATTAAGCAGGCGGCTGAGAGGCTCGGGCTCAGCCGAAGCACAGTTTCCAAGATGCTGCACGCAGGCCAGTTCAGATTGAACAAATGCGGCCGCATTCCGATTGAGCAGATCGACGCGGCGCTGCTTCCCGACTAGTGGCACCGGCAGATCCTGATTTCGTGGCGCGGGCGCTCGGGCTGCCGGCACCTGAGGACGACTTGCCGATGGACTTCCGCAACTGGCCATCACGCGATTGAACACTCTGACAGTTCTGACGCGGGCGAGGCCGCCTACCTCGTTGCACGCTGGCAACCACGCAGGGGCCACGATGCGGGGGTTGTTTTGGGGGTTTTCTGAAGACTGAAAATCATCAGCGGCTTATCTGACAAGGCTTAGCCGTCAACATTTCATTCCGGCCCGAGCACCAGAGAATATTCCGGCAAGTTCCGGCCAGTACGGAAAACCCACAGAAACCCGCGACTGAACTGCACCCCAAAAGTTGGACGCCGATCCAGCCTTTGGGGTGTTTTTCATGACGAAGTACGATGAGCGGTTCAAACAGAAGCTGGTCGACAGGCACCTGCGTGATGGGGTTGGCCTG
>NZ_SCRP01000035.1 GCF_004298475.1 Paraburkholderia sp.
CACAGCCAAAGAAGGAGAGAAAGAAGACCCAGATACCCACCGAATAACCCGTAAAGCTGGTCCAACGGGTGGGTCAGAATTCAATGCAATTCGTGGGTCAGGATTCCGTGCAAATCAACAGTCAGGAAGATATGTTCCAGATAATCGATGACGGTCTTGCCGTTCTCTGTCTTCTCACCCAGCGCATCCTGCATGTCGGCTTTCACCACTGCAGCAAACGGGCGCTGAAGTTGCGTCACGGTGCCGGCGAGCACAATCATCTTGCTGGGCGCGTAGTCCCGGTTTAACTGCGCACGCGCCAAGCGATCCGCCGCAGCCATCGAAAAATCGATAAACTGCTGATCGTCACCGTGCATCAAACCGGCCGCTTCCTGGAAGAAACTGCCAGCAGCAATTTCACGAAAGTCGGCTCGTACGCCCCTCGACTTGTGCCCAAGCGCCTGAGCGAGCCGACGGTTGAACATGTCCATGCCGGAGACTGGCAGGTTCACTAAATTGGGGCGATGTGTCGGCTTCACGTACGACTGATCTGGGCCGCGCGGATGCACATCGTGAACAGCGAGGCGGTCGATCTTGAGCAAACTCAGGTCCAGCATGCCGGTCATCCTCTACGTATAATTATCCTACGTGTAATTTTTGCGTGGCCGAAGTTTGACACGGTGTGCGCAATAACGGAACCCAAAAAAACCGACATTTATATGCTGTATGACGCTTTATATCGACTACAACCCGGCAATAAACACGTGGAAAGCTGCGGTTCATGGAGCAATATGCGGATTAAATCGCGTATCGCCCAGGTCCGGTATTTGTCGGCTCAACCGACAAAGCGTGAAGCGACATCACTCGTAGTCCATTACAAGACCTGATTTAGTTTGATGTGGCCCCATATGAGGTGGATCGATCACGTAAATTTCCGGACCCATCGAAATCGCGTCGTTCGGGCACTCCGGCTCGCTGACGTCGCAATTGTGCGGAAAACGTCTTGTTGCTCATTGCGTGGCGTGCTATCTGGACTTTGCGCGCTGCAAAATCTGCAACACCTGTGCAACTCAGCCGCAACTCAAAAACATGGATTTCGGTGAATTTTGCACGACCGTGCGGAAGGCTGAAAAGCTATAATGCACTGTTTTTGAACGAAAAGTTGGTGGAAGTATGGCCCTGATGATTACCGACGAGTGCATCAACTGCGACGTTTGCGAGCCTGAGTGCCCGAACGACGCGATTTCGATGGGCCCGGAAATTTACGTGATCGACCCGAACAAGTGCACGGAGTGCGTCGGCCACTTCGATGAGCCGCAGTGTCAGCAGGTGTGCCCGGTCGATTGCATTCCGCGCGATCCTGCGCATGTCGAGTCGCCCGAGCAGTTGATGCAGAAGTACCACGCGCTGATGGCGGCGAAGAAAGGCTGAGCGCTGTTTCTGCTTGCGACATGAAAAAACGCGCTTTATGGGCGCGTTTTCTTTTTCTGGGCCTGACGCCGGCGTTATTTCACGATGCCTTTTAGCGCGGCGACGAGCTTCTCGCATTCAGCGTCGGTGCCGATCGAGATGCGCAGATGCTGGTTCACGCGCGGCGCGTTGAAGTGGCGCACGAAGATTTCCTGCTCGCGCAGCTTCGCGCTGATGGCTGCCGCATCGTGCGACGGATGGCGCGCAAACACGAAGTTCGCCGCCGACGGCACAACGTCGAAACCCAGTTCCGTGAGCGCCGCGGTGAGTCTTGCCCGGCTTGCCATCACGCGTGCGCTTGTCGTGTGCAGCCACTCGGTGTCTTCATAGGCGGCGGCGGCTGCTGCTTGCGCCAGGCGGTCCAGCGGATACGAATTGAAGCTGTCCTTCACCCGGTTGAGCGCATCGATCAGATCGGGATGGCCGAACGCGAAACCAACGCGCATGCCGGCGAGCGATCTCGACTTCGACGTCGTGTGCACGACGAGCAGGTTCGGATAGCGGTCGATTAGCGCGATTGCCGATTCGGCGCCGAAATCGACGTAGGCCTCGTCGATCACCACTGCCGATTCCGTGTTCGCCGCGACGAGTTTTTCGATTTGCGCGAGCGGCAGTGCGTGGCCGGTCGGCGCATTCGGATTCGGAAAGATCACGCCGCCGTTGGGTTGCGCGTAATCCTCGATACGGATCGCGAAGGCATCGTCGAGCGGCACCGTGCGGTACTGCACGTCGTAGAGCCGTGCGTAAGTCGGGTAGAAGCTGTAGGTGATGTCGGGAAAGAGGATCGGCAAGTCGTGCTTGAGCAGCGCCTGGAACGCGTGCGCGAGCACTTCATCGGAGCCGTTGCCGACGAACACCTGATCGGCGCTCAGCCCGTGATGCGCGGCGACGACGGCGCGCAGCCGTCTGGAGACCGGATCGGGATAGCGGCGCAGTGATTCTGCGTGCTCGCCGAGTTCTGCGCGGATTGCCTCAAGCACGCGCGGCGACGGCGGATACGGATTCTCATTGGTGTTGAGCTTCACCGGTTTCGCGAGTGCGGGCTGTTCGCCCGGCACATAGGGCACGAGACGGTGGACGATGTCACTCCAGTAACGACTCAAGACACTCTCCTATCCCAAACAATGCTGTCGACCGGAGTTGGCGCTTCAGTGCCTGCTCCGGTCCCATGCAAAGCCATCAACTAACCATTGCGATGCAGCAGCATGACTGCACGTTCCGTTTCGCCTTTCACGAAGGTTGGCATCACAACGAGCGCGCGCTCGATCGACCGATCGATCACATCCTGCTCTTCCCTGCGCGGGGGTTTGAGCACGAAGTTCGCAACATCGGGCTTGGCGCCGGCGCGCGCGCTTTCCGGAATCAGGTCGCGCGGATGCCCGATGCCGATGCGAAGACGCCAGTACTGCTGGGTCGACAGATGCGCGGAAATGTCTTTCAGGCCGTTGTGCCCGCCGCTGCCGCCGCCGAGCTTGAGCTTGACGGCGCCGGGCGGCAGGTCGAGCTCGTCGTGCGCGACGAGGATCTCGTCGGGCAGGATCTTGAAGAAGTGCGCGAGCGCGACGACCGACTGTCCCGAGCGGTTCATGTAGGTTTGCGGCTCGAGCAGATGCACTTCCTCGCCGAAAAGCCGCGCGCGCGCGTAGTGGCCGTGAAAGCGCCGTTCGTCGCGCAGCGACGTGCCTGCTTCGCGCGCGAGCTGGTCCACGAACCAGAAACCGGCGTTGTGGCGCGTCGCGGTGTATTCGGCGCCTGGATTGCCGAGTCCGACGATCAACCTGATCATGTGCTGTGGCCCGATGCGGTCAAATGCGCGAAAGAATGAAAAAACGCGAGAAAAAGCGCGAAAAAAAACCCGCCGGGGCAAACCGCGGCGGGTTACGTCGACCGTTTCATTGAAACGGATCGAGAGGATATCGGCTTGCGGCCGCAGCTTACTCGGCTGCTGCTTCTTCGCCTTCGGCTGCCGCCACGGCACCGGCCGGAACCGTCGCCGAGACGATCACCGGGTTTTCCGCTTCGACGTGCGCGACGAGCGTCACGCCTGCGGGCAGTGCGATGTCCTTCGCGTGCAGCGTCTGGCCAGCTTCGATCTTGGCGAGGTCGACTTCGACGAACTCGGGCAGCGAGGTCGGCAGGCAGAGCACTTCGATTTCGTTCACGACGTGCGAGATGATCGCACCCGACAGCTTCACGGCAGGATTTTCTTCCTGGTTCATGAAGTGCAGCGGCACCTTCGTGTGCAGCTTCTTGTTCGGGTCGACGCGCTGGAAGTCCACGTGCAGCACGAGCTGACGGAACGGGTGGTATTGCACGTCGCGCAGCAGGACTTGCTGCGACTTGCCGGCCACTTCGAGTTCGAGGATCGACGAGTGGAAGGCTTCCTTCTTCAGGGCGTGCCACAGCGCGTTGTGATCGAGTTCGATCATCTGCGGCTCGACGCCGACACCGTAAACGATGCCAGGGGTCTTGCCAGCATTGCGCAGGCGGCGGCTTGCACCCGTACCTTGCAGGTTGCGCTCGAAAGCGACGACTTTCATGTTTTTCTCCTATGCACTGCCCGCGACCAGGCAGTAAAACGGGGCCTTTCCGGCAAATTAGCTGCCTGAAGGCCCCAAACAATACAGCGCAAACCTTCGTCCGTTTGCGCTGATTACGCCGAAGGCGCGGCTTTCTTGCGAACGCCGCGCCTTGACGCGAATCTCTTTAGCCTTCCGCGAACAGCGACATCACCGAGTCGCCGCGACGGATACGCGAGAAGGTTTCCGCAAGCAGACCGGCGCTCGAAAGCGCGCGGATCTTCGCGCACGAACGTGCTTCGGCGCCGAGCGGAATGGTGTCGGTCACAACGAGTTCGTCGAGCGCCGAGGCGGCGATACGCTCGCCTGCGCCACCCGAGAGAACCGGGTGCGTGGCGTAAGCGAACACCTTCTTCGCGCCGCGTTCCTTGAGCACTTGTGCGGCCTTGCAGAGCGTGCCGGCGGTGTCGACCATGTCGTCCATGATCACGCAGGTGCGGCCGTCGACTTCACCGATGATGTTCATCACTTCGGCGACGTTCGCCTTCGGGCGGCGCTTGTCGATGATCGCGAGGTCGCAGTTGAGCTGCTTGGCGAGCGCACGGGCGCGCACCACGCCGCCGACGTCCGGCGACACGACCAGCAGGTTCTCGTAGTTCTGCTTGCGCAGATCGCCGAGCAGCACGGGCGTCGCGTAGATGTTGTCGACCGGGATATCGAAGAAGCCCTGAATCTGGTCGGCGTGCAGATCCATCGTGATGATCCGCTCGACGCCGGCGATTTCCAGCATGTTCGCCACGACCTTCGCCGAGATGGCGACGCGCGCCGAACGCGGGCGGCGGTCTTGACGGGCATAGCCGAAGTAGGGGATCGCGGCGGTGATCCGGCCTGCGGATGCGCGCTTGAGCGCATCGACCATGATCATCAATTCCATCAGGTTGTCGTTCGTCGGCGCGCAGGTGGACTGCAGGACGAAGACGTCCTTGCCGCGTACGTTTTCCTGGATTTCGACCTGGATTTCACCGTCGGAGAAGCGGCTAACCATAGCCTTACCGAGGGGAATACCGAGGATCTTGACGACTTCCTGTGCAAGCGCGGGATTTGCGTTGCCAGTAAAAACCATCAGGCCGTCATGGCTGCTCATCATGCACCTGCTGCGGACTTGGGGCGAGAAGAACTACGGGATATCTGCAGGCGTTGCTGCAGGAATATTTGGCAGGGGAGGAAGGACTCGAACCCTCGCATGCCGGAATCAAAATCCGGTGCCTTAACCAACTTGGCGACTCCCCTACACTTAACTCTGCGCTTCGCTGAGTGGGCAGGGCCGTTCAGCGAGGCATAAATCTATGCCGCGAAAGCGAAGAGAGGATGGGTATCAAGACTCGATGTCACCGCGCTCCTCCACGCCGGTTGGACTTCATGCAGTTCGGTTTGCACCGCTTCTGCTTCGGCCCGGCTGGAAAACGCTGCAAAAACGCTCGCGCCCGATCCGGTCATCCGCGCTGGCGTGATGCTGGTTTTGATACCGCTAAACCACTTCAACACCTGCGCTACTTCCGCGTATTTTCCTGCGACAACCGCTTGCATATCGTTCTGGCCGAAACTGTCTGGCCATCCGTTTTGCGTTGCTTGCTGTGCAAGAAAGACTGCTATTGTGCAAGGCTTCGTATCTCGTGTCAACGATTTTTCCGAAAAAATCGCGGCAGTCGGAACATGTACCTGCGGCGTCACAACCAGAAAATGACGCGCGGGCAATTGTACAGTTTCCAGTGCTTCGCCAACACCCTCTGCAAACGCGTTCTTCCCGAACACGAAGAATGGCACGTCCGCGCCCAGTTTTAGTGCGAGCGTCTGGAGTTCGCCCCGCGTCAGATGAAGTTTCCAGAGGCGGTTCAGCGCGAGCAGCGTCGTTGCCGCGTCCGAACTGCCGCCGCCGAGTCCCGCGCCCATCGGCAGGCGCTTTTCGATGTCGATCTCGACGCCGTCCCGCGTGCCCGTATGCTCCTTGAGCAGCGTCGCCGCGCGCACGGTGAGGTCCTGCTCGGCGGGAACGCCGTCCACTTCGGTCGTGCGCGTGATGCGGCCGTCCTGGCGGCGCTTGAAGTGCAGCGTGTCGCCCCAGTCGAGCAGTTGGAATACGGTCTGCAGGTTGTGATAGCCGTCCGCGCGGCGGCCGGTGATGTGCAGGAACAGATTGAGTTTCGCGGGCGCGAGGCAATCGCGCAGCGAGTCTTGAGTTTCGGTCATGATGCGTGTGACGGACGGGGCCGCCCGGTTTATTGGTCGAGCACCAGCTTGATCGCGAGCGGCGGGTTGTCGCGTGTGAGGTTAAGGCGCTTCACGCCGGTGGCAGGCGCATCGGCATAGGCCATGTAGTCGATGGTCCAGCCGTCCTGCTCGATTTGTGCAAGGCGCGACGGATCCTGCGGATCGGCTTTCGTGTACGCGTGGGAAGTCGGCGCGACCGAGGGCTGCAGCCAGTAGCGCAGGCCCTCGACCGGCAGCGCGAAACCGAGCGCCTGCCGCATCAGGGTCGACACGTTGTCGGCGGTGAGCGGCTGCCGGTTCGGCAATTCGAGCGTCGCCTGCGCCGGCGACGACGTGACGATCGCCATCGTCTGTCCAAGCGGATTGCGCAGTTGCAGCGTCACCGTCGAGTCGGCTTCGCGCATGTCGAAGTTGCCGTAGGCATTGTTCGGGCGGCCGTACTGGTCGACGTACTGCACGGCGAAGCGGCCATGCCATGCGCGGTTCGTCTGCGTCGTGAGCGACGTCGTGGCGTTCGACGTGGACGGCTGGTGCGGCGGCTGCGTGGCGCAACCTGCGAGCGCGAGCAGCGCCGACGCCGCTACGCTGAGCGCCGGGCGCCGCACGAGGCGGTTGTAGAACGAATGAAATACGGCGGGGCCGGAAGTCGGCCGGGTATCGGGTTTCAACGCGGGTTTCAACGCGAGTTTCAACGCAGGTTTCAGCACAGGCATCAGCGGGGCAGGCGGTATATCAGAGATCGTTCACCCGGAAGCGCTTGAGCGTCTTCAGGAGCGTGTCGTTATCGGGTTCGAGCTTGTGCGCCTCGCGCCATGCGGCACGCGCGCCGTCCTGGTCGCCGTTTTTCCACAGCACTTCGCCGAGGTGCGCACCGATCTCGGCGTTCGGCTGCATGCTGTACGCCTTGCGCAGCAGCTTGATGGCGTCGGCGTTGTCGCCGAGGCGGTATTTCACCCAGCCCACGCTGTCCATGATGAACGCGTCGTCGGGCGCGAGCGCCGAAGCCTTCTCGACCAGCCTGTCGGCTTCCTGCAGGCGCAGATTGCGATCCGCGAGCGAATAGCCGAGCGCGTTGTACGCCTGCGGGTTGTCGGGCTGCGCCTTCATGAGCTTGCGCAACTGCGCTTCCATCACGTCGTAATGGCCGGTTTTTTCGGCCGTCATGGCGTAGTCGTAGACGAGATCGGCGTCGTCCGGGAAGTCGCTCACGGCCTTCGCGAGCCGCTCTTCCGCTTCCGGATAGCGCTTCGCGTCGAACAGGATCGTAGCGTCCGTGCGTGCGATCAGCGCCTGGTCGTGCGGATCGTCGGAGTGAATGCTCGCGAGCTGGCGCCGCGCGTCGTCGGTCTTGCCTTCCTTGTCGAGCAGCTGCGCGCGCGCGATCTGCCCCGGAACATACTGCTGGCTCGTCGTGCTGATCTTGTCGAGCCATTTCTGCGCCGCGGCGTCGTCCTTCTGTTCGACGGCAAGTTGCGCGAGGTAGATGTAACCCTGGCCCGCGTCCGCATCCGGCGTCTTTTCCGCAAGCTGCACGTATTGCGTCAGATACTTTTGCGCGGACTCGAACTTCTTCTGCTGCACGTTGATCAGCGCGAGCGCCATCAGCGGCATCAGGTCTTTCGGACCGTTCTTGCGCAAGATTTCGAACTGCTTTTGCGCGTCGTCGAGGCGGTCGGCGGCCAGGTAGGTCTGTGCGAGTGCGAGCCGCCCTTCACGCGACTTCGGGTTCTGCTGCACGAATTTCTCGATGGCCGCGATGCCCTCGCTGCGCTCTTCAGGTCCCATCTGCGAGAGCATCAAGGCCGCGGGCAGGTAGCCGGGCTTGAGCGTGAGCGCCTGCTCGAACGACTTGCGCGCGCCGGGCAGATCGTCGGCGAGCAATTGCTGACGGCCGATCGCAAGTTGCGCCTCGGGACGGTTCATGTCGTCCTTCAGCAGATCCTTCAGCACCGCCAGACCACCGATGCGGTTCGGTCCACGCGAAAGCAGGAGCTGCAGCGAGACGAGCGCCGGTCCGCGATTCTCCGCGGGCACATGCGCGAGTTCGCGCGCGAGCAGCGGCGCGGCGTCTTCGGGGCGGCCGGACAGCACGAGCAGCGATGCGTCGAGTTGTGCGGCGCGCTCCGAATCGGGTGCGTACTGCTGCCAGAGCTGGACGGCGTTCAGCGCGTCGGACGGGCTTTGCGCGGCAAGCGCGATTTCCGTCGCGCGCTGCGCCATGCGCGGATCGTGCGTGTCGCGCGCGAGTGCGAGGTACGTTTGATAAGCGGGTGCCGGCTGGTCGCGCTGGAGCGCGATTTCCGCGGCGAGAACCTGGAACAGTATCTGGCTCGACAGCGGCGTGCCGGGCAGATCTTTTATCTCATCGGGCGTTTCCGGTCCGAATGCGTCCGGGATCGAAACGGACGTATCGTCCGTGTTCGGGGCCGGATCCTGTGCGTACGCGCTCGATGTGGTCAACGCCCAGGCCGCGACAACCGCCGCGCCGATCAGGCGGACGCCCATGGTGGAAGGCAGGCGTGGCGCGTAAGGGGCCGGGCGCTTCGCAAACAGTTTTACGAAAGACGGTTCCATGGATTTCGGTCGAATGTTTCGGTCGATTGTAACGCGCTGGCTACAATACGCGCACAACGACGACGCAAGTTGCAGACCAACTCCGAACATCACCAGGTCAAGACGTTAGACATGCCCGAATTGCCGGAAGTTGAGGTTACCCGCCGCGGAATCGAGCCCTGGGTCGCGGGCCGTCGCATCGAGCGCGTGGACGTGCGCAATCCCGCGCTGCGCTGGCCGGTGCCGCCTGCGCTCGCACGCACGCTACGCGGCCGCACGATCCGTTCCGTGGGCCGCCGGGGAAAATATCTGCTGTTCGAAGTGGAGGAGGGCTGGTTCATCGTCCACCTCGGCATGACCGGGACGTTGCGCGTGCTCCGGAATGGGGCGAAGCTGCACGCAGCGGAAAAGCACGATCACGTCGACTGGCTCTTCGACGGCTTTACGCTGCGCTTTCGCGATCCGCGCCGTTTCGGCGCGGTGCTCTGGCATCCGCGCGAGGCGGGCGACGTGCTCGGCCATCCGTTGCTGGCGAATCTCGGCATCGAGCCGTTCACGCCGGCGTTCGACGGCGCGCTGCTCTATCGGAAAACGCGCGGCCGCAAGGTTTCCGTCAAGCAGGCGCTGCTCGCGGGCGACATCGTGGTGGGCGTCGGCAATATCTACGCGTCGGAGAGCCTGTTTCGCGCGGGCATTCGTCCGACCACACCCGCGGGCCGCGTATCGCTCGCACGTTACGAACTGCTTGCGGATGCCGTGCGTGCCGTGCTCGCTTCGGCGATAGAAAAAGGCGGCAGCACATTGCGCGACTTCGTCGGCAGCAACGGCGAAAGCGGCTATTTCCAGCTCGAATATTTCGTCTACGACCGCGCGGGCCAGCCGTGCCGCGTGTGCGGCACGCCGATCCGGCAGATCGTCCAGGGCCAGCGGTCCACTTATTTCTGTCCGCGCTGCCAGCGCTGATTCACCGGCTATTTCATGTACGTTTCTTCGCCATCTTCCGGCGCGCATTCTGCCGAACAACTCGCCGGCTATCCCGCGGAACTGCGCGCGAGCTTCGCGCCGCGCCTCATCGCGTGGCAGCGCGAGCACGGCCGCCACGACCTGCCGTGGCAGAACACGCGCGATGCGTATCGCATCTGGCTTTCGGAAATCATGTTGCAGCAGACCCAGGTCGGCACCGTGATTCCGTACTACGCACGATTTCTCGAACGCTTTCCCACGGTCGAGGCGCTAGCGCGCGCGCCGCTCGACGACGTGATGGCGAGGTGGGCCGGACTCGGCTACTACACGCGGGCGCGCAACCTGCATCGGTGCGCGCAGGTGGTCGCAGGCGAGCATGGCGGGCAATTTCCGTCCACGGTCGAGGGACTGGCCGAGCTTCCCGGCATCGGACGTTCGACGGCGGCGGCCATCGCATCGTTCGCATTCGGTGCGCGTGCAACGATCCTCGACGGCAACGTGAAGCGCGTGCTTGCGCGCGTGTTCGGCGTGGAGGGTTTTCCGGGGGAAAAGCGCGTGGAAAACGCGATGTGGACGCTTGCCGATTCGCTCGTGCCGAACGACGGCGCGAGCAGTGCAGACGTGAGCGCCTATACGCAGGGACTGATGGATCTCGGCGCGACGCTGTGCGTGCGCGGCAAGCCCGATTGTGCGCGCTGCCCGTTCGCGGCGGATTGCGTCGCGAATACGACCGGGCGCCAGCGCGAACTGCCTGCGGCGCGCCCGAAGAAGACGGTGCCCACGCGCCGCACGTGGATGCTCGTGCTGCTCGACGGCGATACGGTGATGCTGCAAAAGCGTCCGCCGAGCGGCATCTGGGGCGGCCTCTGGAGCCTGCCCGAAGCGGACGGCGAAGCGGCGGTTGCCGCGCGTGCACAGTCGCTCGGCGCGGCGGGCGCAGTGTCGCCGCTCGCGCCGTTCTCGCATACGTTCACGCACTTCAAGCTTGAAATCGAGCCGCGTGTGATCGAGCTGTCTCGCGACGGCGGCGCAGCGTCCGCGCTTGAACTTTCCGATGAAGAAACCGCGTGGGTCGCGCTGGGCGAGATCGACGCATTCGGCGTGCCCGCGCCGGTGCGCAAGCTGCTCGACGGGCTACGCGGTTCGCTGATCTGACGTGCGCGGATCGAACGAATGACAGAACTACAGCAACTGATGTTGCTGCATGTAGTGATGCACGACGTCGATGCGCGCGCCGGCGTCGGGCAGTTCCATGAGCTTCTGGCGCGCACGCAGCGCGATCGGCAGCACTTCGGCGAGGCGATTGGACACCCACGAGGGATCGTTCAGGCTCAACGGCTGCGCGAACGGCACGTTGTCCGGATCGCGTTCGCGCATCGTCGCGATGATGCGTTCGAGCACCTCCGCACATGCGCCGAAACGCGCAAGCCGATCGCTGCCTTCCATCGGAATGTCGTCGGGCAGCAGCTCGGCGGTGCCGACGAGCAGGCCGTCGGTTTCGACGTGATGCGACAGCAGGCGAAACCGCCGTGTGCCGTGCGCGCGGATCAGCAGCATGCCGAATGCCTCGACGTCGAACTGCTCGATTTCAGCGAGACAGCCGACCGTTTCGGGCACTGCGATTTCGTCGGGTTGCGCAACTTCGGCGCCGCTCTTGAGCAGGCACACGCCGAACGGCGTCTTCTCGCGCAGGCACTCGCTTGCCATGTCCAGGTAGCGCGCCTCGAAGATCTTCAGCGGCAGCAGGCCGCCTGGAAAGAGCACCGTATGAAGTGGAAACAACGGCAATTCGGCGAGCACGGCAGGGGACGAGGACATGGCGCAGCGCTTTCGGTCAAGGCCCGCACGCGGGCCGGTTAGGCAATCAGCCGGGACGATTCTCCAACATCGAGTGGTGCATCGCGGTGACGCACGATGACGTTCGATTCGCCCGCAAAGCGCGTGGCGAGCGTCTGGGCGATGTGAACCGAGCGATGCTGGCCGCCCGTGCAGCCGATCGCCACGGTGAGATAGCTGCGGTTGTCCGCACGAAAATGCGGCAGCCACCTGGCGACGAATCCATAGATATCGTCGATCATTTCGTGGACGGCCGGCTGTGCGCGAAGAAAGTCGATCACGGGCTGGTCGAGGCCCGTGAGTGGACGCAGACGGGCGTCGTAGTGCGGATTGGGCAGTGTGCGCACGTCGAACACGAGGTCCGCGTCGAGCGGCACGCCGCGCTTGAAGCCGAACGATTCGAAGGTGAGCATGAGCGAGCCGCGCGTGCTCTCGACGAACGCCTTGACCCACGCGCGCAGCGCATTGGCGCTCAGGTTGCTCGTGTCGATCTGGTGGCCGAATTCGGCGAGATTCGCGACGAGTTCGCGTTCGTGCTCGATGGCCTCTTCGAGCGATTTCAGCATGCCAACGTTTGCGTCGTGCGCTGCGGAGCCGGAAAGCGGGTGACGGCGGCGCGTCTCCGAAAAGCGCTGAATCAGCGACTGTGTGCTCGCGTTGAGGAACACCACGCGCACGTCGTGCTCGTGCGAGAGGTCGCGGATCATCTGCGGCATGTCGTCGAGCGACGAACTCGAGCGCGCATCGATCGCGACGGCGAGGCGATCGTAACCGTCGTCGGTCAGATAATGCGCGAGCTGCGGCAGAAGGCGCGGCGGCAGGTTGTCGACGCAGAAGTAGCCGACGTCTTCGAGCGCATTGAGCGCCACCGACTTGCCGGAGCCTGAGATACCGGTGATCAGGATGATTCGCATGGAAAAGCAGAAGAACCCGATTCGGCCATCATAGCATTGGACCCGCACGGCCGTGATGACAGGGCGGGCGTACAGTACGTCGTGATGCGAAGACCCGCGAATACCTGCGAGAAGCAAGCCTCGCGGGTCTGGCGTGCGTGGCTTGCTTCTCGCGTCAGATCAGCTTGCCCGCGAACTGGCTGTCGGGGTCCTGCATCGCGAGGCGCTGTCGGTCCATGAAGTCGCGCAGCGTATCGATGCCGCGCAGCTGCAGGATCGTGTTGCGCACGGCGGCCTCGACGAGCACCGCGAGGTTGCGGCCCGCCGCCACCTGGATCGTGACCTTGCTGATCGGCAGGCCCAGCACGTCCACCGTCTGGCTTTCGAGCGGCAGCCGCTGGAACTCGCCGTCCGGGCGGCGCACCAGTTGCACGATGAGCTTGAGCTTCATCTTCCGGCGCACGGCGGTTTCGCCGAAGATCGTCTTGATGTCGAGCAGACCGAGGCCGCGCACTTCCAGCAGGTTCTGCAGGAGCGGCGGGCAGCGGCCCTCGACGAAATCCGGGCCGAGACGCACGAAATCGACTGCGTCGTCGGCGACGAGGCCGTGGCCGCGGCTGATCAGTTCGAGGCCCAGTTCGCTCTTGCCGAGGCCCGAATCGCCGGTGAGCAGCACGCCCATGCCGAGAATGTCGAGGAACACGCCGTGCAGCGTCGCGCGCGGCGCGAGGATGCGCGACATGTAAAGGCGCAGGCTGTCGATGACCGTTGCCGCCGACATCGGCGTTGTGAAGAGCGGCGTCGAGGAGCGCGTGCAGCGCAGGACCAGTTCGGGCGGCGCGGTCATGCCGTCGGCGACGACGAGGAACGGCGGCTCAAGCGCGATCAGCTCGGCCATGTGGCGCGAGCGGTCTTCGTCGGTCTGGCGCTGGTAGTACTGAATTTCGGCTTCGCCCAGCACCTGGATGCGGTTCGGGTGGATCAGGTTCAGGTGGCCGACGAGGTCCGCGCTCGCCGTGGCCGTCGCCACCGTCTCGGTGGAAAAGCCGCGTTCCCAGCCTTCGTGCCCCGTCAGCCAGCTGAGCTTCAGCGTGGTGGCGTTGTCGTCGAAGATGCTTTGGGCGTTGATGCTGGAAGTATCCATGAATCCATGACTCCGCGAGTGACACCGTTATGATCCGCGCCCGGCCTGAGCCGGGCGCTGCCGCTGGCCGGGGCCCGGCGCCATGGCTGGCCGCCGTGCCCGCGAGGGCCTGCAAGTGTCCGTTGCCCGGGGCGTCTCGCCCGCGGGACCGGCACGCGATGCGGCGCGTTACCTCAAGGTTGCCACTGGGTGAGCAGACGATGCAACGTTTCGCGTTCCTGTTCCGTATTCAGACGCTCGCGCGCCTCGCGGTCCGACAGCAATTGTGCGATCTCGGACAGGATTTCGAGGTGCTGCTGCGTGGCCTGTTCGGGCACGAGCAGGAAGATGAGGAGCGAGACGGGCTGGCCGTCGGGCGCTTCGAACGGGATGGGCTCGGCGAGGCGCACGAACGCGGCGAGCGGATGCTTCAAGCCCTTGATGCGGCCGTGCGGAATGGCGACGCCTTCGCCAAGTCCCGTGGAACCCAGGCGCTCGCGCGCGAAGAGATTGTCGGTGACGGTGCTGCGGGCAATGCCGTTCTGATTTTCGAAGATCAGGCCGGCTTGTTCAAAGACGCGCTTCTTGCTGGTGACGGACAGGCCGACGACGACGTTCTCGACAGGCAGTATTTTGGCTAAACGATTCATATTGGCAGGCGAAAACGTGGCCTGGATGCTCTTTACCTCGGCATGCGGCCCGAAATCCGGCGCCGAGCCCCGCGTCTCCGTAGTGCATGTGATTTTCGCGACGAAGCCGGTGCCGGGACCGTAGGGCGATACGCCCCAAATACGACTGGATCATTATAGTGCAAGCATACGGGCCGATGGTGCGATGCGCCTCGCATACGTGCAACCCATTGTGCAGGGTTGCACCCGATCGAACCATTCGAAGTGCTGCCTACACGAAAAAGCCGCCCGTTTCAGGGCGGCTCGTGCTTGCGGCCGGTTCTCCGGCTGCTGGGGAGCCTCGCTCATCGGTGAGTATCGCAGACGAAACTCGCAGATGAAACTCGCCGATGAGGATCACCGATAAAACGCGCCGCGATCATTGCGGCGGTGCTTCGGCGGCCGGCGTGGCTTCCTGGTACTTCAGTGCATCGTGCTGGTGACCTTGCAGACGGTCCTTGTGGCGGACGACCTGGCGGTCGAGCTTGTCGACGAGCAGGTCGATGGCCGCGTACATGTCGCCGTTCGCGCTTTCCACGAAAATGTCCTTGCCCTTCAGATGAAGGTTCACTTCAACCTTCTGTCTCTTATCCTTTTCCTTGTAGTTGTCGACCGAGAGGACCACATTGCCATCGATTACCTGATCGAAATGTCTTAGCACCCTGTCTAGCTTGGTGATCACGTATTCTCGCAAAGCTGGCGTTACTTCGAGATGGTGTCCACTGATCTTGAGATTCATAGTGCTTCTCCAGGCTATTGGCCGCTTGGCGCGTGAAACGCGGCTATGCCGGTCGACTGGTGCGGCCGCGCGCGGTTTCCCCGAAAGGCCTGCGCGGCGGACTACCTCGGCCGGCCATATCCGCCAACTGGCGCGGCGGCCGGAAAACGCCCATGCCGGACTCCCGGCAAAAGGCTAAAGAGACTTGCGCAGATTGACTGCCGGAATCTTCAGCGCCTCGCGGTACTTGGCGACGGTGCGTCGCGCAACCACGAAACCCTGTTCCGCCAGCAGTTCGGCGATGCGGCTGTCTGAAAGAGGAGTTTTAGGGTTCTCGGCTCCTATCAATTGTTTGATGAGTGCGCGGATGGCCGTTGATGACGCCGCGCCTCCTGTGTCGGTCGAGACATGCGATCCAAAGAAGTACTTAAATTCAAGTGTGCCGAATGGAGTCAGCATGTATTTGCCGGTTGTCACACGCGAGACAGTTGATTCGTGTAGGCCCAGCGTATCAGCAATCTCTCTCAAAACCAAGGGGCGCATGGCGATTTCACCATGCGCAAAAAAATTCTTCTGACGCTCGACGATGGCCTGCGCCACGCGCAGGATCGTTTCGAAACGTTGCTGGATGTTCTTGATCAGCCAGCGCGCTTCCTGCAGTTGCTGGCGCAGCGATCCGCTGCCCGGATCCCCACGGTTGTTGCGCAGGATATTGGCGTACAGATGGTTGATGCGCAGCTTCGGCACGACTTCGGGGTTGAGCTCAGCATGCCAGCTCTGGCCCGTCTTCCGGACGATGATGTCCGGCACCACGTAGTCCGCCTCGGCCTTGCCGTAGGCGGCGCCCGGGAACGGTTCGAGCGAGCGGATCAGCGCATGCGCCTCGCGCAGTTCGTCGTCGCCGGTCTTCAGTTGCTTGCGCAACCGAGTGAAATCGCGTGCCGCGAGCAGTTCCAGATAGTGGGACACGATCTCCAGCGCGAGCGTGCGCGTGGGCGATGTGTTGACGCGCATCAACTGCAGCTTCAGACATTCGGATGCCGAGCGTGCGCCCACGCCCGCCGGATCGAAGCTGTGCAGCAGCGCGAGCGCGGCGTTCAGCTCGTCGGCGTCGACTTCGAGTTCCTCGGGGATATCGGCAAGAATTTCATCGCACGTCGCGCACAGATAGCCATCGTCGTCGAGCGATTCGATCAGGAACGTGATGAGTGCGCGATCACGCGGGCTTGCCTGCGTCACGCGCAATTGCGCCATCAGGTGATCGCGCAGCGTCGTGGTCGATTCGTGGATCTGCAGCGGCGGCAGGTCGTCGTCGTCGGAAGCGGCGCCGGAGCGGCCGTAGTCGTCGAGGTTCCACTGGGTTGTGTCGCCGGTAGCATCGGCGCCCAGGCCATCGTATTCGTCGACGCCCTGCGGTTCGCCTTCGCCGTTTTCGCCGCCGTTCGCCGAAGATGCCGATGTCGATGCCGCAGGTGCGCCCGTCGTGGAGATCGCCTCGCCCGAAGACATGGGCGGCTGCGCGATGAGCGAGCCGTCGGCGGCGACGCGCAGCGGGCTTGCGATCCAGTCGTCGTCGTTTTCGAGCAGCGGATTCTGTGCAATCGCCGTGGACACCTCCTGCTGCAGTTCGAGCGTCGAGAGCTGCAGCAGCCGGATGGACTGTTGCAGTTGTGGGGTCAGCGCAAGATGCTGCGAGAGGCGGAGTTGGAGGCTGGCTTTCATGGCGGTCTGCGATTCATTGTAAAGAGTTTGCCACGCCCGCGATACCACGCAGCACCCACAAAAACGCGCGCGCCCCGCGTTGGTGCGGCCCTCAAATGATTCGGCTCTTCGGCTTTTCGGCTCGCTTTTCGATCGGCTTGTGTCCGGTTCATCGCCTGCGAACCGATCTGCAAATCAGGTCGCGATTACTTTGCAGATAGCGGCGCTCCGCACACGTTTCAATCCCTTTTGCGCGCGCGGCGACCCGCGGCTCTCGCGAGGCGAGCGGCGCGGCAAGGGAAAAACGCTGCGGAAGGGAAGGCTTGCACGCGGCGCCCGGCGGCACGGGCCGGGGCGCGCGTGCGGGAATTACATGCGGAAGTGCTCGCCGAGATACACGCGGCGCACGCTTTCGTTTTCGATGATGTCGCCAGGCGCGCCGGCCGCGAGCACGGTGCCGTCGCTGATGATGTACGCGTGGTCGCAGATGCCGAGCGTCTCGCGCACGTTGTGGTCCGTGATTAGCACGCCGATGTTGCGCTGCTTCAGGAACTTCACGATCTTCTGGATTTCCAGCACGGCGATCGGATCGACGCCGGCGAACGGTTCGTCGAGCAGGATGAAGCTCGGATCGGTGGCGAGGGCGCGCGCGATTTCCACGCGCCGGCGCTCGCCGCCCGATAGCGAGAGCGCCGGGTTTTCGCGCAGATGTGCGATCTGCAGTTCGTCGAGCAGCGCTTCGGCGCGTTGCGCGACGATGTCTTTCGACAGGCGCTTGCCGTCGCTGTCCACCTGCAGTTCGAGTACCGCGCAGATGTTCTCTTCGACGGTGAGCTTGCGAAACACCGACGCTTCCTGCGGCAGATACGAAAGCCCGAGCGCGGCGCGCTTGTGGATCGGCAGGAGGCTGATCGACTGGCCGTCGAGATCGATCTCGCCCGCGTCGAGCGGCACGAGGCCGACGATCATGTAGAAGGACGTGGTCTTGCCCGCGCCGTTCGGGCCGAGCAGGCCGACGACTTCGCCGCTCTTCACGTCGAGCGAGACGTCCTTGACGACCGTGCGCGAGCCGTAGCGCTTTTTCAGGTTGCGCACGACGAGCGAACTCGTCTTGCCTTCGAGCTGCCGGCCGTGGCTGAGGGGGGCGGTCACGGTGTTCATTGTTGCGGCGCTTCCTGCAGCGTGGTTGACGGCGCGAGCGTGGCCGGCGCGCCGGTGAGCTGCTGCCCGCCGCTGTTGCGCGGCGAGAGCGTGGCGCGCACGCGGCCGGTCGGGTTGCCCGGGCCTGCGACGTCCTTGCCCGACTTCGCGGTATAGAAGTCGTTCTGGCCGTCGTAGGTGATGATGCTGCCGTGAACCTGATCCATCACGGTCGAGAGCCCCTGCAGGCGGCGCACCGTCGAGCGCGTCGTAAGCGTGGTGAGATCCTGGCGGCCGTCGTAGTCGATGCGCTCGGCGGTGCCGTCGACGTACTCGTCGACCGCTTCGCGCTTCTGGCGGAAGAACGCCAGCGTCGAGCTGCCCGGCGGCACCGTGCCGGTCGCGTACTGGTAGCCCTGCGGATCCTGGGTGACGACGAGCTTGTCGGCCTTGATCAGGATCGTGCCCTTCGTTGCGACGACGTGGCCGGTGAAGATGGTCTGCTGCTTCAGATCGTCATAGGTCACGTTGTCCGCTTCGATGTTGAGCGGCTTGTCCTTGTCGGCGCGCTCGGCGTGTGCTGCGGGTGCGAAGGCGACGAGCGACAGCGCGGCCGCGAGCGCAGCCAGGGCGCCAGCCATGGCGCGAGCCATGGTGCGATAAGCGCGCAAGGCGCCGGACGGAGGACGGGGAAGCGATTCGTTCATGCAATCGTGCCTGGGGTGGACGGCCCGCGGGTCAGGACGAGCCGCCGGAATCAGCCGGGGCGATTGCGCCGCGGACGTTGCCGTGAAGCTGGATGACCCGGGTGACGTTGTTGTAATTCATGCCGCTGCTGGCCGTCATGACCGACAGGCCGCGACGAAGTTTAACCGGCTTTTCCGTCTGGATCACATCGTCATTGACGAGCACGCGGAAATGCTCGGAATCGGCTTGCATATCCGGGTCGCCCTCGCCCGCCGCGCGCAGGATGTGCGCGTTGTCGTAGAGATCGACGATCGAGGCGTCGGCGTTCACCGTGCCGCGTTGGCCCGTGGCCGTCACGATCGGCTTGCCGGGCTGGAACGCCCGCACGGCGGGCATCGCAAGCTCGCTGTCGTCGTCGTCCTCGTAGTGGGTGAGGTGCGTCGCGGTGAGCCGGTACTGCGTCGCGCCCGACTGGTCGAGCTCGGACACCGAGAAGTTATCGGCGAAATAATCCGGCGTGTGCGTGAGCGGGCGCGGCGCCGCTTCCTTTTCGTGCGGCTGGACCGCCTGCAGCAGCCACCACGTGAAACCTGCCAGCGCCGCCACGCAGACGAGCGGAACAAGCGACGTAAGGCGGAATCTCTGTGCGCTCATCACGGCTTCGCCGCATGCGGCGCGCAGGCGGCCGCAAGCAGCGCCTCATAGCGGTTCTGCGCGCGCAGGATCATGTCGGTGACTTCGCGCACCGCGCCGTGGCCGCCGTGCGCGGCGGCGACCCAATGGGCGCGCGCGAGCACGTCGGCGTGGGCGTTCGCCGGTGCGGCCGCGAAGCCGCACTGGAGCATCACCGCGAGGTCGGGCCAGTCGTCGCCCATGTAGCCGCATTCCTGCGCCGTCACGCCCGTTTCGGCGAGCAGTTGCGCGAACGCGACGCGTTTGTCTTCCACGCCCTGGTGCAGATGCGTGATGCGTAGCTCCTTCGCACGCACGGCCACGATCTCCGAGCGGCGCCCGGTGATGATGGCCGTGTCGATGCCGGCTTCGCGCAGGAGCTTCGCGCCGTGGCCGTCGAGCGAGTTGAACGCCTTCATCGTGTCGCCCGCGCCGGTGAACATCAGGCCGCCGTCGGTCAGCACGCCGTCGACGTCGAAAATCATCAGGCGCACGCGCGCGGCGCGTGCGGTGGCGTCGAGTGGGAGGGCCGTCATGTTCAGATCACCTTTTTCGCAAACAGGTCGTGCATGTTGAGCGCGCCGATCAGCTTGCCTGCGCCGTCGACGACCAGCATCTGATTGATGCGGTGGCGCTCCATCAGTTCCACGGCTTCGACCGCAAGATTGTCGGGCCCGATCGTGCGCGGGCCCTTCGTCATGACCGATTCGATCGGCAGATTGCGGAAATCGCCCACGCGCTCCAGCACGCGGCGCAGGTCGCCGTCGGTGAAGATGCCGCTCACGCGGTCTTCCGTGTCGACGATCGCCGTCATGCCCATGCGCTTCGCCGTGAGCTGAAAAAGGGCGTCGCTCACGGTGGCGCCCTCGCGCACCGACGGGATCTGCTCGCCCGTGCGCATCACGTCGCGCACATAAGTGAGCAGACGCCGGCCGAGCGCGCCGCCCGGATGCGAGCGTGCGAAGTCGTCGGCGCCGAAGCCGCGCGCGTCGAGCACCGCGAGCGCGAGCGCGTCGCCGAGCGCAAGCGCCGCCGTCGTGCTGGCGGTGGGCGCGAGGTTCAGCGGGCAGGCTTCCTTTTCCACGCCGGAATTCAGATGCACGTCCGCGAGTTGGCCGAGCGTCGATTGCGGGCGGCCCGTCATGGCGACGAGTTTCGCGCCGATGCGCTTCACGAGCGGCAGGATCGCGACCAGTTCTTCCGATTCGCCGGAGTTCGAGAGCGCCACGAACACGTCGTCGGCGGTGACCATGCCGAGGTCGCCGTGACTGGCTTCAGCAGGGTGGACGAAGAAGGCCGGCGTGCCGGTCGAGGCGAGCGTGGCGGCCAGCTTGCGGGCAATGTGGCCCGATTTGCCGATGCCGGAAACGACCACGCGGCCGCGGCAGCCAAGGATGAGATCGACTGCGCCGACGAAGCTGTCGTCGAGTCGTTCGCGAAGCGCGCGCACGGCGTCGGCTTCGGTGTCGAGCACGTTGCGAGCGAGCTTCAGCGCCCGATCGCCATTGATTTTCGCTATCATCCGCGGAGTATAGCAAAGGCGCCTGTTCGCCGTGCCGGCGCACAAGGCCCGAAAGCCCCCGTCGGTGCGCTGTTGGCGGCATGTTCGCGGGCTGTCGGCAGCCTGTCGAGCCGGGCGTCCGCGCGAAGCTTTTCACCCCTGTCGTGCTTCTGCGTTGCTTCCCGAAAGCGCTTCCCTTTTGGCCCGCTTTGCGCCGATCATTGACGCAGCCGGCGCGTGCCCGATGCAAACATCCGTTTCCTTTGCGTGGCCATTGAGGGAGGCAATCAGGGGCCAAAGACAATAAGCCGCAGACGCAACGCTACACGAGGACGCTTCACACGATGATCTCCCCGCTGGAAATGACGCTGTTTCTGCTGCTTGCCTCGGTAGTCGGCGTCGTGCTGTTCCGTTACCTGAACCTGCCGCCGATGCTCGGCTATCTGAGCGTGGGCATCCTCGTCGGGCCGCGCGCGCTCGGCATCGTGCCGGACATGCACGGCGCGCAGAACCTCGCCGAGTTCGGCGTCGTGTTCCTGATGTTCTCGATCGGCCTCGAATTTTCGCTGTCCAAGCTGCGCGCGATGCGCTACGCCGTGTTCGGGCTCGGGCTGTCGCAGGTGCTCGGGACGATCGCCGTCGCGCTCCTGCTCGGGCTCGTGCTGGAGCCGTGGGTGCATATCACCTGGCAGGCGTGCGTCGCGCTGGGCGGCGCGCTCGCCATGTCGTCGACGGCCATCGTCAGCAAGATGCTCGCCGAGCGGCTCGAAATCGAATCGGCGCACGGCCGCAACATCCTCGGCGTGCTGCTGTTCCAGGATCTGGCCGTCGTGCCGCTGCTCATCGTGATCGCCGCGTTCGGCGGCGATTCGAAGTCGCTCATGGAGTCGCTCGGGCTCGCCGCGATCAAGATCGTGCTTGCGCTCGCGCTGTTGCTGATCGTCGGCCAGAAGTTCATGACGCGCTGGTTCAACGTCGTCGCGCGGCGCCGCTCACAGGAACTGTTCGTGCTGAACGTGCTGCTCGTCACGCTCGGCGCGGCGTTCATCACCGATAAATTCGGCCTCTCGCTCGCGCTCGGCGCCTTTATCGCGGGCATGCTCATCGCCGAAACGCCGTACCGGCATCAGGTGGAAGAGGACATCAAGCCGTTTCGCGACGTGCTGCTCGGGCTCTTCTTCGTGACCACCGGCATGCTGCTCAATCCGCACGTGATCGTGCAGCACCCGCTGCTGGTGGCCGCGTTCCTGATCGGCCCGGTCGTGCTCAAGGCGATCATGATCACGGCGCTCGCGCGGGCCTCCGGCGCGTCGCCCGGCGTCGCGATGCGCACGGGCCTCGGGCTCGCGCAAGCCGGCGAATTCGGCTTCGTGCTGTTGAACCTCATCCTCGACAAGCATCTCGTCGATCCGACGCTGCTCCAGGCGATCCTCGCCTCGATGCTGCTCTCCATGCTCGCCGCGCCGTTCCTGATCCAGAACGCCGATCGCATCGTGCTGCGCCTGTCGTCGACCGAATGGATGCAGCAGTCGCTGATGATGACGCGCATCGCCACGCAGAGCATCAAGCAAAGCGGCCACGTGATCGTCTGCGGCTACGGGCGCGCCGGGCAGAACCTCGCGCGCATGCTCGAATACGAAGGGCTTTCGTATGTGGCGCTCGATCTCGACCCGGACCGCGTGACGGCCGCTGCGGCGGCGGGCGAATCGGTGGTGTTCGGCGACGCGGCGCGGCGCGAGTCGCTTGTCGCAGCCGGTATTCACCGTGCGGCGGCGATAGCGATCACCTACGCAAATACGCAGTCGGCGATGCGCGTGCTGCACCACATCCACGAACTGGAGCCGACGCTGCCCACGATCGTGCGCACCGTCGACGACGCCGATCTCGAACGCCTGCTCGCGGCGGGCGCTACCGAGGTGATTCCGGAGATCGTCGAGGGCAGTCTGATGCTCGCCTCGCACATGCTCGTGCTGATGGGCGTGCCGATGCGCCGCGTCGTGCGGCGCGTGGAGGAGCTGCGCGACGAACGCTACAGCCTGCTGCGCGGCTATTTCCATGGCACCGACGATGCCGGCGAGGACGGCCACGAGCAGGTGCGGCTACAATCCGTACCGGTCGATGCGCGCGCCGACGCCGTGGGCCGCACGCTTGACGAACTGGGGCTGTACGACCTCGGCGTCGAGGTGACCGCGATCCGCCGGCATGGCATTCGCGGCGTCGAGCCGGATCCGGCGACGAAGCTGCGCGAAAACGACATCATCGTCATTCGCGGCCTGCCCGAGCACCTCGCCAAGGCCGAAGAACGGCTTTCGCGGCACCGCAAGGCCGGTGCCGGCGCGGCGGGGACGTCGGCGGCCTGAATGCGGCTGCAAGAGCGTGTGTGCATCAGCGCCCCAAACCCGAATCCAGAATATTGCTGCTATTAGCACTGACATTAATTACCCGGAGAAATCATGTCTAACGCACCTGCGAACGCGCCGGCCGAACCTGCGCAGTTGGTGAAGAACCTGATCCGCACGGTGCCCGACTGGCCTCAGCCGGGTGTGCAGTTTCGCGACATCACGCCGCTCATCGGCGACGCGAAAGGCCTGCGGATCCTGATCGACCTGTTCGTGGAGCGCTATGTCGACGCGAAGCTCGACTACGTCGCGGGCCTCGACGCGCGCGGCTTCATCATCGGGCCGATCGTTGCGTATGAACTGAACGTGGGCTTCATTCCGATCCGCAAGATCGGCAAGCTGCCGTACACGACCGTTGCCGAGACCTACAAGCTCGAATACGGCGAATCGACCGTCGAGATTCACGACGACGCCTGCCGCAAGGGCGACCGTGTCGTGATCGTCGACGACCTGATCGCGACGGGCGGCACGATGCTCGCGGGCAAGCTGCTGCTGGAGCGGATCGGCGCGACGGTCGTCGAAGGCGCGGCGATCATCGACCTGCCCGACCTCGGCGGCTCGAAGCTGCTGACCGATGCCGGCCTGCCGCTTTTCACCATCACGTCCTTCGGCGGACACTGATCCCATGCCCAATTTCGCGCTGTTTCTCGCGACGTCGATCGCCATCACCTTCGCGCCCGGCCCGGACAACCTCCAGGTGCTCGCACGCGGCATCTCGCAGGGCCGTGCGGCGGGTCTCGTCGCGGCGCTCGGCTTCGCGGCCGGCGTGACGTTCCACACGACGCTCGCCGCGCTCGGCATCGCCGCGCTGCTGCGTTCGTCGCCGCTCGCGTTCCAGATCCTCAAGCTCGCGGGCGCCGCGTACCTCGTCTGGATCGGCGTGAAGGCGCTCAGGAGCCAGGGGCTTGCCGCCGCGGGCGACCGCCCGCGTCAGCCGCTCTCGACGATCTTCCGCCAGAGCGTGCTCGGCAACATGATGAACCCGAAGGTCACGCTGTTTTTCGTCGTGTTCCTGCCGCAGTTCGTCGATGCGCACGGCGCGCAGAGCGTGACGCTGCAGATGCTCGAACTCGGCGTTGCCTTCATGCTGCAGACCGTCGTCGCGTTCTCGGTCATCGGCCTGTGCGCGGGAACCATCGGCGGCTGGCTCAAGCGCCGGCCGCGCGCGAGCGTGTGGCTCGACCGGCTCGCCGGTCTCACGTTCATCGGACTCGGACTTCGTGTCGCGCTGCGCGACTGATCCGCTCCGCTGGAGCTTCTCACGATGACCTTGCCTTGCATTAGCGCCGCGCGCCGTTTCGACGTGAGCGCCCATCTGCCGTTCCGGATCGGCGCCGAGCGCGTCGGCTGGGTTCGCCGGGCCGACGCCGCGCTGCTCGCGCGCTGGCCCGACGTGTTCGTTGTGGACGGCGCACGCGTGGCGATGTCGCCGACGCTCGACAACCTGACTTCACGCAGCGCGGCGCTCGGCGCCGTGATCGGCGCGCTTGCGGCAGACGGTCGCATCCCGGGCTGGCGCGACGAAACCTACGCGATCCGCAACGCCTTCGATGCGCCGCCGCTCGCGTACATCGAACGCGCCGCGTCGCGCTTTTTCGGGACGATGACCTGGGCGGTGCATCTGAACGGCGTCGTAGAATACGCGGGTTCGCCTTCCCCCGGCGCGCCGCAGCTCTGGATCGCGCGCCGCAGCGCGACCAAGGCCACCGACCCCGGCATGCTCGACAACGTCGTCGCGGGCGGCATCGGCTGGGGCTTCGGCATCGAGGCCACGATCGTCAAGGAATGCTGGGAAGAGGCGGGCATCGCGGCCGACCTCGCGCAGCGCGCCCGCGCGGGCCGCACCGTGCACGTGCTGCAATCGCTGCCGGAAGGCACGCAGGCCGAGCAGGTCTTCGTCTACGATCTCGCGCTGCCCGAGGATTTCGTTCCGCACAATCAGGACGGTGAAGTCGGCGAGCACCGGCTGGCGCGCATCGACGAGGCCGCGTGCTGGATCGAAGAGGGCGCGATGACCGTGGATGCGAGTCTCGCGACGCTCGACTGCCTGCTGCGCCGCAACTGGATCGACGAAGACGCGTGCGAAGGCATCGCCGCGATCTTCGAGCCGCCGCCTCTGTCGCAGTCACGGTCGCAGTTACTGTAAAAGGGGCGCGGCAATTTCCCTGCAATACGAAGGAGTTACGAGGGTCATGTCGACCGATCACAGCTTTATTCTCAAACTGTCGTGCGCCGACCGGCCGGGCATCGTGCATGCCGTGTCGGGTTTTCTGTTCGAGCGCGGCGGCAATATTCTCGATTCGGCGCAGTTCGGCGACAGCCACACGGGTGAGTTCTTCATGCGCGTCCACTTCCAGCAGGTGGGCGGCGATGCGGGCCTCGAAGGGCTGCGCGCGTCATTCGCGCCGCTCGCGCAGGAATTCTGCATGCGCTGGGAACTGCACGACGCGAACGTGAAGCCGCGCGTCGTCATCATGGTTTCGAAGATCGGCCACTGCCTGAACGATCTGCTGTTCCGCTACCGCACGGGCCAGCTGCCGATCGAGATCCCGGCGATCATCTCGAACCACAAGGAGTTCTACCAGCTCGCCGCCAGCTACAACATTCCGTTCCATCATTTCCCGCTGCTCGGCGGCACGCAGGAGGCGAAGGCCGCGCAGGAAGCGCGCGTGCTGGAGGTGGTGGAAAGCGAGCGCGCCGATCTCGTGGTGCTCGCGCGCTACATGCAGATCCTCTCGCCGCAACTGTGCGACGCGCTCGCAGGCCGCGCGATCAACATTCACCACTCGTTCCTGCCGAGCTTCAAGGGCGCGAAGCCGTACTACCAGGCATTCGACCGCGGCGTGAAGCTGATCGGCGCGACCGCGCACTACGTGACGACGCACCTCGACGAAGGTCCGATCATCGAGCAGGAAGTGGAGCGCGTCGACCACAGCATGACGCCGGATCAGTTGACGGCGATTGGCCGCGACGTCGAGTGCGTGACGCTCGCGCGCGCCGTGAAGTGGCACGTCGAACATCGCATCGTGCTCAACGGCAGCAAGACGGTGGTGTTCCGCTAGGCTTCAGTGCGCTGTGCGCCCGGAAAAACCGGGCGTAAATCATTGGGCGCAAACTCGCGGGCGTAAAAGAACAGGCGTAAAAAAACCGGCTGTCCGCGAGGGCGCCGGTTTTTTGTTGCGGCCGCATTCAAACGAGCCGCAGATAAATCAGTTCCCGCTTGATATAGGCGTAGAAAATGGGCGCGGCCACGACGCCCTGGAGGCCGAACGCGGCCTCCATCACGAGCATGGCGACGAGCAGCTCCCATGCGCGCGCCTCGATCTGGCCGCCGACGATGCGCGCGTTCAGGAAGTATTCGAGCTTGTGGATCACGATCAGGAACACGAGCGCGGAGATCGCGGCGGGCAGGCTCACCGTGAGCGCGATGGCGGCGATCAGCGTGTTCGAGATCAGATTGCCGATCACGGGCAGGAGGCCAACCACGAACGTCACCACGACGAGCGTCTTCGCCAGCGGCAGCCGCGAGTGAAAGATCGGCAGGACGAGCAGCAGGAGGAGGGCCGTGAACACCGTGTTGATGGCTGAAATCTTCACCTGGGCGAAGACGATGCGGCGAAACGCGTCGGCGAAGCGCGCGACGCGCGTGACGAACGCGGTGGAAAGCGGCAGGCGCTGCGTGTTCTTCTGCGCGCTGATGGCGACGATCGCGCCGATGATCATGCCGATCAGAATGTGCCCGAAAATGCGCGCGGCATTCTTGCCGCCCTGGCCCAGCTGGTTGGCATGCTCGTGCATGAGCGCGACGGCCCTGACCTTCAACTGGTCGACGTCCACCGGCAGGTAGGCCGCGACGGCTTCCGGAATGCGGCCGCGCGCCTGGTCGACGAAGGACATCATCTGGGTCATGACCTGCTGGACGCTCGGCACGTCGTGCTCGAAGTGCTCGATGACGCCGACGATGAGCCCCGTCAAGGTGCCGACGATCACGATCGAGACGAGCACCACCGACGCCCAGCGCGCGCGCTGGCTCGACATGCGCCGCTCGATGAACGGCGCGATGGTGTGAACCAGCTGGTAGACGAGCATGCCCGCGAGGAGCGCGCCGAGCAGTCTCAGGTAGAGCACGGTCCACAAGCCGCCGATTGCAACGATGTAGCTGCCGATTTCGACGGCCGAGAGATTCGGCAGGCTCATGTCGCTCGTCAGCCGGACCGGCCGCGGCCTGAGGTCGCGCACCTGTTTTTCGTCTGTCGCTTCGCTGCGCTTGACCATGATCCGAGTATCCCGTTTCCAGATCGGCAGGAACGCTAAATTCCCCTGATTCGCTGCCTTGTTGTTGGTGCCCGCACGCGTTGCCGCGTGTTCCCCCGGGCAGCTGCCCTATTTCCCCGCCGATGTTGCCAGCGCATCGGTCTGCCGTTTGAGCAGAGGCGCGAGGTACCGTCCGGTGAAGCTCGCCTTCGATTTTACGACCTGCTCGGGCGTGCCCTGTGCGACGATCTGGCCGCCGCCCGCGCCGCCTTCGGGGCCCATGTCCACGATCCAGTCGGCGGTTTTGATGACGTCAAGATTATGCTCGATGATGACCACCGTGTTGCCCTGGTCGCGGAGCCGGTGAATCACTTCCAGCAAGAGCGCGATGTCGTGGAAATGCAGGCCCGTGGTCGGCTCGTCGAGTATATACAGCGTGCGGCCGGTGTCACGCTTGGATAGCTCGAGCGAGAGCTTCACGCGCTGCGCTTCGCCGCCCGAAAGCGTCGTGGCCGACTGGCCGAGCCGGATATAGCCGAGACCGACGTCGAGCAGCGTCTTCAGCTTGCGCGCCACGACCGGCACGGCCTTGAAGAATCCGTAGGCCTGCTCGACGGTCATGTCGAGCACCTCGCTGATGTTTTTGCCCTTGTACTGCACTTCGAGCGTTTCGCGGTTGTAGCGCTTGCCGTGGCAGACGTCGCACGGGACGTACACGTCCGGCAGAAAGTGCATTTCCACCTTGAGGACGCCGTCGCCCTGGCAGGTTTCGCAGCGTCCGCCCTTCACGTTGAACGAGAAGCGTCCCGGATCGTACCCGCGCTCCTTGGCCGCGGGCACGCCCGCGAACAGCTCGCGGATCGGCGTGAAGAGGCCCGTGTAGGTGGCCGGATTCGAGCGCGGCGTGCGGCCGATGGGCGACTGGTCGACGTTGATGACCTTGTCGAAGTGCTCCATGCCCTCGATCGCCTCGAACGGCGCCGGTTGCGCCGACGAGCCGTACAGATGCTGCGCGACCGCGTGATAGAGCGTGTCGTTGATGAGCGTGGATTTGCCCGAGCCCGAGACGCCCGTGACGCAGGTGAGCAGGCCGACGGGCAAATCGAGCGTCACGCGCTTGAGGTTGTTGCCGTGCGCTTCCACGATGCGCAGGCGGCGCTCGTCGGGCTCCTTGCGCTCGTCCGGGAATTCGATGCGGCGCGCGCCCGAGAGGTACTGGCCGGTCATCGACGCCGGGTCGCTCTCCACTTCCTCCGGCGTACCCTGGGCGATCACCATGCCGCCGTGCTCGCCCGCGCCCGGGCCCATGTCGACGACATAGTCGGCCATGCGGATCATGTCCTCGTCGTGCTCGACGACGATCACGGAATTGCCGAGGTCGCGCAGGTGCTTGAGGGTGGCGATCAGGCGGTCGTTGTCGCGCTGATGCAGCCCGATGGACGGCTCGTCGAGCACGTACATCACGCCGGTGAGGCCCGAGCCGATCTGCGAAGCGAGGCGGATGCGCTGCGCTTCGCCGCCCGAGAGCGTTTCCGCGCTGCGATCGAGCGAGAGATAGTCGAGGCCCACGTTGTTCAGGAACATCAGGCGCGCGACGATTTCCTTCACGACCTTGTCGGCGATTTCGCGCTTTGCGCCTTCGAGCCGCAGCGTCTGGAAGTAGCCGAGCGTCTCGCGCAGCGGCCAGCTGCTCACCTCGTAGATGCCGCGCGCGTCGCCGGCCGCGCCCGCGCTTGAGTCCGCGCTTGAGTCCGCATTTGAACCCGCATTTGAGCCGATCCGCACGAAACGCGCTTCGCGGCGCAGCCGCGTGCCTTCGCAGTGCGGGCAGGCCTGGTTGTTCTGGTACTTCGAGAGTTCTTCGCGCACGGCGACCGAATCGGTTTCGCGGTAGCGGCGTTCGAGGTTCGGGATGATCCCTTCGAATACGTGCGCGCGCACCGAAGTGCGGCCGCGCTCGTTGATGTACGAGAACGGAATCTCTTCCTTGCCCGAGCCGTAGAGCAGGATCTTGCGCACGTTCTCGGGCAGATCCTCGACAGCGGTGTCGATGTCGAAGTCGTAGAACGCCGCGAGGCTCTGCAGCATCTGGAAGTAGAACTGGTTGCGCCGGTCCCAGCCCTTCACCGCGCCCGCCGCGAGCGACAGCGACGGATGCGCGACCACGCGCTTCGGATCGAAGAACGTGATCTGGCCGAGGCCGTCGCATTCCGGGCACGCGCCCATCGGGTTGTTGAACGAGAAAAGACGCGGTTCCAGTTCGGGAATCGAGTACGAGCAGATCGGGCACGCGAACTTCGAGCTGAAGAGGTGCTGCTTGCCCGTGTCCATTTCGAGTGCGATGGCGCGGCCTTCGGCGAGGCGCAGCGCCGTCTCGAACGATTCGGCAAGGCGCTGCTTCGTGTCGGCGCGCACCTTGAGCCGGTCCACGACCACGTCGATGCTGTGCCGCTCGCTCTTCTTGAGCTTCGGCAGCGATTCGACTTCGTAGATCTTCGCCTCGCCCTCGTTGGCCGTGCCGCCGCCCGAGCGCACGCGAAACCGCACGAAGCCCTGGGCCTGCATGTCGTCGAAGAGTTCGGTGTGCTCGCCCTTGCGGTCGGCGACCACGGGCGCGAGGATCATCAGCCTGGTGTCTTCGGGCAGTGCGAGCGCGGCGTCCACCATCTGCGAAACGCTTTGGGCTTCGAGCGCGATTTCGTGGTCGGGGCAGTAGGGCGTTCCGACGCGCGCGAACAAAAGACGCAGGTAATCGTGGATTTCCGTGACGGTGCCGACCGTCGAGCGCGGATTGTGCGACGTCGCTTTCTGCTCGATGGAAATAGCCGGTGACAGACCCTCGATCAGATCGACGTCCGGCTTTTCCATGAGCTGCAGAAACTGGCGCGCGTAGGCCGAGAGGCTTTCCACATAACGCCGCTGGCCCTCCGCGTAAAGCGTGTCGAACGCGAGCGACGATTTGCCCGAACCCGAGAGCCCGGTGATGACAACGAGCTGGTGGCGCGGCAGGTCCAGATTGACGTTCTTCAGGTTGTGGGTTCGGGCCCCACGGATACGGATTTGTTCCATGAACCTGCAGCAGAAGGGAAGGCTAAACCTGCTACTATAACGACTTTTCCAGACCGCCGTTACGGCTTGCTGACGGTCTTTAAAGGCTCTTGAAAGGTAATGCCGCGGGTGCGGTTACCGGTACTGCAATGAGCACTGCGACGAGCATTGCAATGAGCGCTGCGGTCACTGCTTTGGTCAAACCAGGCGGGCCGTTGTTCCTGCATCGCAGATGGGGCGTTCGCGTGCTGTTGCAAGACGGCGCCGGAAGTACCGGAGGAACCAGATGCGGCACAGGCGCGGCACAAGCGCGGCACAAGCGCACGTTGCGCCGCGCGAGGATGCCGGAGCCGCAGGGGTGTCAAGCCGGGAGCCATTACGGCACTAACGAAGTCCGCGCTCGCCTGCTTCCATTTCCGCGGGCAGCGGCAGCCTAATCAAACCACCTTTCCGATGTCCAATCCGTCCGCTACTTCATCACGCATGTCCGCGCCCGAGTTGCGCGCGACCGTGTCGCTCGCTGCGATCTTCGCGCTGCGCATGCTGGGCCTCTTCATGATCATGCCGGTATTTTCGGTTTACGCGAAAACGATCCCCGGCGGCGACAACGTGCTGCTGGTCGGCATCGCGCTCGGCGCTTACGGCGTCACGCAATCGCTTCTCTACATCTTCTACGGCTGGCTCTCCGACCGGATCGGGCGCAAGCCCGTGATCGCCGCGGGGCTCGTGATCTTCGCACTCGGCAGCTTCGTCGCCGCGTTCGCGCACGACATCGACTGGATCATCGTCGGCCGGGTGATTCAGGGCATGGGCGCGGTGTCGTCCGCGGTGATCGCGTTCATCGCCGACCTCACCGCCGAAGAGCACCGCACCAAGGCCATGGCGATGGTGGGCGGCTCGATCGGCATTTCGTTCGCGGTCGCCATTGTGGGCGCACCGATCGTGTTTCACTGGGTCGGCATGAGCGGGCTTTTCACGCTGGTCGGCGTGTTCTCGATCCTCGCGGTGGGCGTCGTGCTCTGGGTGGTGCCCGATGCGCCCAAGCCCGTGCACGTGCGCGCGCCCTTCGCCGAAGTGCTGCACAACGTCGAGCTGCTGCGCCTGAACTACGGCGTGCTCGTGCTGCACGCGACGCAGACGGCGCTCTTCCTCGTCGTGCCGCGCCTGCTCGTCGATGCGGGCCTGCCGGTCTCGTCGCACTGGATGATCTATCTGCCGGTGATGGGCCTCGCATTCGTGCTGATGGTCCCGGCCATCATCGTCGCCGAAAAGCAGGGCAAGATGAAGGCGGTGCTCGTCAGCGCGATTTCGCTCATCCTGATCGGCCAGCTTCTGCTCGGCTCGCTCGCGCACACGCTGATGATCGTCGGCGCAGTGCTCTTCATCTACTTCCTCGGCTTCAATATCCTGGAGGCGTCGCAGCCGTCGCTTGTCTCGAAGCTCGCGCCGGGCGCACGCAAGGGCGCGGCCACGGGCGTGTACAACACCACGCAGTCCATCGGCCTCGCGCTCGGCGGCGTGGTCGGCGGCTGGCTCCTCAAGCACGGCGGCGCGAGCACGGTGTTCTATACGTGCTCCGGGCTCGTCCTGTCCTGGCTGATCGTCGCGGCCAACATGAAGGCGCCGCCCAAGCGCGCCTGATACCGGCACAACGGCATGAGCGCCAAGGCGCTCCGCGCGCGTGGAGACACTCGCCTTGCGCGCGCCGCTCACGGCTCGCACCCTCAACGCGTTTTTCAGCGGCCTGCCGGTCGCGATCAGCCTCCGTCGGGTCTGATGTGACGGAAAGCGGCAAGTATCGCGAGATCGTAGGCGATCTTGAGCGTGCCGCACACGATCAACGGCGCGCCGAGCCAGCCGGCTCCAAGCAGCCCGCCTGTGATCGTCGGCGCCACCGCCGCTGCGAGGCTGCGCGGCACCGCCGTAAAGCTCGCAGCGGCCGGCCGTTCGGGTGGCGTCACGACGGCCATCACGTAAGCACTCCGGGTCGGCACATCGAGTTGCGACAGCGCACTGCGCACCAGCAACAAGGCCAGAGTCGGCGGTAGCGTTGGCGTGAAGGCGGCCGCGATCAGACATACGCTCGATGGAATGTGGGTGAACACCATGGTGTTGAGCAGGCCAATCCTGCGAGCAATGGGCGCAGCGGCCAGTTGCGAACCCGCGCCCAGCAGCCCGGACCAGAAAAAGAACTGTCCCGCGGCGGCAAGCGAAAGACCAAAGCGCTGAATCAGCCACAGCGTGAGCAGCGAGTTGACGAGCAGGCCTCCCGCGAACGCGTCGACGCTGAAAAGGAGCGCAAGACGTGTGACGATCCCGCGCGACGGCCCAAGTGGCGTGTGGAGCGTCGCCGCGTGCGCCTCGCGTTTCGGCAAACGCAGATACAGCAGAAATACAACGACGCCTGTTAATGCGTAGACGATGAACATCGAGCGCATGGTGAAGCGCGCGGAAACGACGGTATGCGCGGCGAACCAGTCCGGGAGTCCGGTGAGGAGCGCGCCGAGTGCCGCCGACAGCCCGCCAACGAGGCTGTAGCGGGCGAAGAGCGCGGTTCGGGCGTCGCCCTGCGCGAATTCGGCGAGGCGTGCGTGCTCGAGTGGCAGAAACAGGCTGACATCACCTGAACCCGGGTTGAGCGTGCCGACAAACGCCACCACGAGCAGCGGCCACAGCGACGACAGGAATCCAAACGCCAGGCCGGTTGCCGCCATCAGGGCGGCGGCGAAGAGCAACAGCGCGCGCTGCGGGCAACGGCCGCCCATCAAGCCGACAACGACAGTCGCAACGGCCGAGCCCAACAATGTCGCGGTGCCGATCAGGCCTACCGTGAGCTTCCCGAAACCGAGCGACAGCAGATACGCCGGCAGCAGCACGGCGACGAACCCGTCGCAGATCCCGCGCAGACTCCGCGCAGCGAGCAGCAGCAGCGCACGCCGGTCCACGCCCGCTGGCGGGAGCAGGTTTGAAACGGGATTCCTGGCAGGTGACATCGCAGTACCGGAGGTTTCGCCTCGACATTACGCCATGCGCGCGCATCCGTCCGCCGTGCGGCAGAGCGTAGCGCGCGGGGAACGGAATAGGACCCCGGATCAATCGTTTAACTGTTACGCGCGTCGCGCAGTGTCGATCTTTGGCACGACTTCGCGCCACGTTTGCGATCTTCGCGTCGTTCCGTCGTGCGGTGACGCTGCCGCCGCATCTATGCAAGGATGGAAATCATGACCAGAACCCTGTTGTGCATCATTGCTTGCGCCCTGCCGATTGTGTCGGTTGCGGAGACTCCAAAGATTTCGAACGGAAGGGTCGTCGACGACGATGGAATGACGCTCTACACGTTCGACAAGGACACGGTGCCGGGCAAGAGCGCCTGCGTTGGCGCCTGTACCGCCACGTGGTCCGCAGCCGTCGCGGATTCATACGACAAGGCGAGCGGCGACTGGGGGCTCATCGCTGCCAGTAACGGAAAGCATCAATGGACCTACAAGGGCCACCCCCTGTATCGCTTTGCGCAGGACAAACAGGCCGGTCAAATGAACGGCGACGGATTCAAGGGCATGTGGCACACCGTGAAACCCTGAAGGCCTTCCGGTGATGTTCCCGTCGTGCCTGCTCCGAGGCATAAGGCTGGCGTCGCGCGGTCAGATGAGGTGATGCGCAATGACCGTGCGCGCCAGCGCATGAAAGCATGCATGCCTGAAGTCGATATTCGTCCCTGATTCCGTCGTCAGCTACATGGCGTAGCGCCCAAAATCAACAGCGTGGGACAGGGCGATGTGAATCACAGCGGCGGCCAGAAAAGTCACGAGGGCAGACACCCACAGCACGGAGGAACCTTGCCTGTCTCGATCCCGCAGATGATGGGCGACCGATAAAAACGTAATCCAGGCCATGCCGAGACTGAGACCCGCGATGATGTCGGAAAACCAGTGAACACCAAGGTATAGACGGGAAAAGGAAATCAGCGCTATGACCCAACCGATTGTCATGGCAATCCTGAACTGCACCTCCCTCCGATGTCCGCGACACACGAGGTAGGTGAGGAAACCATAGACCACGATGCTCAACGTCGCGTGGCTGCTGGGGAAGGAAAAACGCTCAATGCCTTCGTAGATCGACACGGGCCGGGACCGCTGAACAGCGAACTTGAGCAACTTGACCGAAGCTTCAGCCGCTGCGAGCGCAACGATCCAGTAGCCGGCCGACCGCCATTCGCGCCGAAACAGGAGCACGGCGAGCACGGCCAGGGACACGGGAATCGTGACGGCCGCATCGCCAAGCTCCGAAACGGCCACCATCACGTGATCGAACAGCGGAACGCGAAGCACCTGCAGCCCGTCATGAAGCATCCGGTCGACGGTGACCAAAGGGTCGCCGCTGACGACGTCTTCAAGAATACCGAGAAACAGCCACATGCCTCCCAGGATGAGAATGACGGCCGCCACAAACTTCGCGAAGCCGATACGGTGAAGTACAAATCTCCAACCCTGTGAATTGCCGTCCCCGGTTCCGGATTCCCTATGGGAGGACCGTCGCAACAACTTGCTGAGACGCATGCTTAGTCGCTCCCTGGCGAACCTTTAATTTGGCAAAGGCAGCGTTCCATAACTCATCTCCCCCGAAATTGAAGGTGAAACTCTGTTCATTGTTGGGTACAAGGCGCACGCAGTCGTTCCGGCGGACTTGAGTGTAGCCCACGACGACCGTATGCGAGACGAACGAATAGCGCTGATGGCGCACCTGGCGAGCCGTTGCTGCCTGCTGCGCAGGGTGGGCAACGATCCCCGGCCCAAGGCCAGGCTTGACCGCGTCGCCCTATCCATAATGGCCATCGTTCGAATGCTCGATGGGGCAACCCGCGGCGCTCGGTTACAATTTCGGGCAAATCGAACTCCTTCGCAGAAGGCGTTCGGGATGCCAGGCCAGTTGCGACGGGTTCAAATATGTGGGGCCGTGTTGCGACGGGTGTGGATCTGATTTGGAATGTCCTGTTGGACGTACGCTGGCAGAGCGCGGGCTTTGACAGGAAAATGTCCCCAGGCTCTATTTTTGACAAATAGCTTGTCCCTTAGACAAAAGAAACTGTCCTTGGGCACAACAGGAGAATTTCATGGCATCCGTGAACAAGGTCATTCTCGTCGGCAACCTCGGGGCCGATCCGGAAGTGCGCTATCTGCCGAGCGGCGATGCGGTGGCGAACATTCGCCTTGCGACGACCGACCGTTACAAGGACAAAGCCTCGGGCGAATTCAAGGAAATGACCGAATGGCACCGCGTGTCGTTCTTTGGCCGCCTGGCCGAAATCGTGTCGGAGTACCTGAAGAAAGGCTCGTCGGTGTATATCGAGGGTCGTATCCGCACGCGCAAGTGGCAGGCGCAGGACGGCACCGACCGTTACTCGACGGAAATCGTTGCGGACCAGATGCAGATGCTGGGTGGCCGCAGCGGCGGTGCGTCGATGGGCGGCGATGACGGCGGCTACAGCCGCGAGCCGGCCGAGCAGCCGCGTGGCGGTGGCCGTGCGGCCGGTGGCGGCGCGCCGCGTGCGAGCGGCGGTGGTGGCGGTCGTTCGAATGCGCCGGCTGGCGGCGGTTTTGATGAGATGGATGACGATATTCCGTTCTGACGTTTCGCGTCATCGAAAACGGTAAAGTTCAACCCCGCCTTTGTGCGGGGTTTTTCTTTTTATATCTGGGATTCAGGCCGTTTTCTAATTAGCAATATTAACCCGAGGCGTACCGCGGTCGAAGCCGGGCTGCGTGTCGAGCACGGCGATTTCTGTATCAGGTTTCCTAAGTACGCCAGCGCGTGCCATCAGAAACGGCAATGCCGATATCGTATCGGTCCAGAAAGCTCGCGAGTTGCGGGTGCTGGAGAAGCGTTTCAGCCAGACAGGCGTCGAACGAGGGCGAGGCGTACAGCACGCCATATTCGTCGTTCGGCGCATCGAAGCGGAACGTCGTCGACGAACTGGAGCGGCGGTTGTAGAAGATCGGGCCATAGCTTCGACGGTGCACCCGGTACAGGTTCGTCGCGGCCAGGTTCAGCTCAAAAACCGGCAACTGCGCTCGGCCGAAATTGGCTGGCGGCAGCGGTGCGTCGAGGGTCGACGGCGAGGTTGGGCCTGCCGTCATTGTGCCCCTTGCTCGCCAGCGATCTCGGATTCGGCCAGATCAATTACGGGTTTGAGGTCGGCTGCGCTGTCAACGATGACGTCCGATGGGGCGCGGCTGTTGAGCAATGCCCGTTTGCCCAGCATGAACGAGTGAATGACCCAGCAGTTGGAGGACGCGTCGACGAACGGTTTAAGGGCGTCTTTCAGGCGCTCGGGTTCGGCGTCGAACTGCCACTTCGGGTAGCGAAAACCGCGCATTTTCCCCGGCGGCAGTAGCGCGTAGACCTCGCCTGCCTGCCGTTGCTCGTTGATCTTCCGCTCGTTGCGACCCGCATAGTCGCGCGCATCAAGCAACGTGAGGTTGTCCGGGTGCTCGTAAAGTTCGAGCGCGTGATGCCGACCGCGCGCACGTGCAGCGGCAAGGGGATCGGTGGGCGCTACTTGTTCGCGAGGCTTGGCGGCGAGCGCGGGCATCGCCTTGAAAATGGCGGCAGGCGGCTCACCTGATGCGACCTTGGCAAAGAGAACCGAGAGATGCGCCACACGGCCCTCAATCGTATCCGGGAGGTGTTCCGCCGTCCGCTTTGCGAGATCGAGAAAGTCCCGAGGGCTTACGATCGGTGGCGCCTTTTTGCTGCCTCGGGCGTGGATGTCCGGGTGGCTGATGACCTTGAACCCTGCGATGCGCGTCAGTTCCTTCTTGCTCAACGCGGTGGGCAGGCAATACCGGCCCAGGCGGTCAGGCTCACCCAGGGAAAGGTTCGTCACCTCTATCGTCTCATCGGTAGATTTCCAGACCGGCCCTTTTTCCTTGGCAGCAAAGTAGTCGTGCCGCGTCACCCCTTCTGGCGAGGGCAGATGGACAACCGCTTCGGTTTCGGTATCCGAATAAGGGCCTCGGGCGTATGTGACATCACCCAGAAGCGGATCGAAGACGGGGGCGGAGAGGGGAGGGATCTTGGCCATGGGCAAATGCTAGTTCATGACGTTCATGACTTCAAGAGCGGCAATCCGGTGCAATATCATCCTAACCACGTCACGATGCAGACCCAAACCGCGAAACGCCTCACGCCGCTACGCAAACACCCCTCAGTCATTGACAGCCACGCTCCGCTCCCCCTCCACCGAATTACCATCGTCATCGATCAAGGCGAACTTAACCTTCGCGAGCTCGCCAGCCTTCACCCGAAGCCTGTCCAAACGAACCGACGAATCGGAAAACGGCGCGAGCATGTCGACAGTTGCCGGTTGCGATGTGTCGCCCACCGAAACATCCAGCATGCTGATCGTCGCGTAATAGGGCGTCGGGTTTTGCACCAAAAGCACGAGACCGGAGTCCCCACCTGTCGCCGAGAACGTCAGCCGCTTCGGCAACTCGGTCGCCGGATACGGAAGCTTGTCAACGGGACGCACGAACACTTTGAACTGAGTGCGCATCGTGATCGTCACGGTCTGCGCGTCGCTGAACCTGTTTTTCGACGTCGATGGAATTTCGTGCAGACTCAGCCAGAACAGCGACTCTCGATCGGTCGGCAACGGCGCGCCCGAATTGATCAACCGCAGGCTTTTCCGCTCGTGGGCATCCATCCGGAAGATCGGCGGCAGTGCGATGACGGGTGAAGTCGATTCCTGTGGCGTCGTATCGAGTCGCCCGTCGTCGACCCACGCCTGAACCAGCACCGGATACGTGTTGATGTTGACAAGTCGAGCCGATACTTCGGTGGCGCCCGCAGGCATCACAATGCGCGATATCGTCGGCGTCACGCCGGCGATAGCCTGCATTGCACCGGCCGACGCCGCGTACATGGCCACGCAGAGCGACGCGCGAATCGCATGGCTGGCCACGTACTGCGCGAACCCTCTTCTGCCGGGGGCAGGCGTATGGCGTTTAGACATTGACATCACATCACTGGATCGAGATGACGACTTCCGCTGTCGCGTTGTATTTTCCGGGGGTGACAGGATATCTCCTGGGATTAAACGCCTCGAAGGTCGCATTGATTGTGCGCGTGTAGTATTTCCAGTCGTTGTCCCAGCCGTTTTCCGTTGCATCGTCGAGCACCGGCTCCCAGCCGTCCGCGGCGCCGCCCATCGTGATGTAACGGTTGGTGAGGAAATACATCGGCCTGTTGTTCGGCCGGGACAGCGTGACGCCAACGCCCTTTGCCACATTCTTGGTGCCGTAGCCGTCAGACAGCAGATAAGTGACGGCGCTTCCGCTTCCAGTCACAAGTGCCAGTGGTCGCGCGTTCGCCGCGTTCTCCGGCCGAGCCATGATGCCCATTGCGGTTTGCTTGTCAGCCGTTCCGCTATGCCATGTGTAGAATTTGTTTTCGCACTGGATATCGATCGTGATCGGCACCGTGATCTTATCGCCGCGCATGAGATCCTCCACCGACTTCGGTTGAAAACGGATCACCGGCGTCGTATTGCGCACGGCACAGGTCGTCGTTCCGGTGTGCGTTTTGAGGTTCAGCTTTGGGTTAATCGAGCCAGGCCACATTTCATAAAAGCCCGACCATTCGTTGTTGTGATCGGCGTTATCCCTTAGCCCCGGGCTGATGATGTTCCCGCCAGCAGCGCCGCCCTTGAACGCGACGTAGGCGATCGGCTGCTGCCACCAGTCATTGGTTACTGAACCGCAGGTTTTGCATTGAAAAAGATCGACCGTGTACCGGCTGAAATTCTTCACTTTCACGAGAAACCAACCCTGCTCATCTGTATCCACGCCGAGCATCCGCCGGCTCTTCCAGTAGCGCGTCACCAACTCACCGGTGTCCACGTTGGTTACGCGCGATACGACGTCGTTCTGAGGGAACCGGTAGGTACCGGGGATGCCGGAGAGCTCATGAACGTCCACGTGGCCGGCCATGGGGCTGTCGCCGTTTGTCGAGTAGTATTCGAACATCTCGCCGGCTGAATCGGGAGAACACCGAAACAATACCTGTTCGTTTTTGTAGCTACCGACGCCGGGGGCGCCCATATCGTGGAGCGATGCGGTGGCGCTTCCGAGCAAGCTGCCGTGCGTGGAGAAATTCGTTATCTGGATCGTCATGGGATACGCGCCTTTACCGGCCGAGTCAAGCGCTCCCGTCCAGGGTTCGGCGATGAGGCCGGGTTGCGTATACCACGACGAGTTCTTGTCGGTCGTTTTGCCATTGATCCTGAAGCAACCCTTCGCCTTCGACTGAGCCAGGACAGAACCCGGCACGAGCATCATTGCCAGAAGCGCTAGCGTTGCCACGCAGGCAGCTTGCCGCGCGCGCAGTGTTTTCGATCCGGTTTTCATCTCTAGTCCTTGGCTGGGCGATGAATACCCTTGGAGTCGAGTGCAACGTCGTTGTTCCGCTCAGGCGTTCATCAACCCATGCCGGAACCAGCACAGGATACGGACAGGGCCACGCACTGAGCGAACCGTCTTCTGATCGGGGCAAGCGTATGGCGTTGAGACACCGACCTCACGTCACTGGATCGCGATGACGACTTCCGCCGTCGCATTGTATTTTCCGGGGGTGACCTTCTCTCGCTTGGGGTTAAACGCCTCGAAGGTCGCATTGACTGTGCGCGTGTAGTAGTCCCAGGTGCTGTCCGAGCCGGTTTGTGTCGTATCCAGAAGCACCGGATACCAGCCGTCCCCGTAGCCGCCCAGCGTGACGTAACGATTGGTGAGAAGCACTATCGCCCCATTGTTGCTCGGCCGGGACAGCGTGACGCTAACGCCCTTTGCCACATTCTTCGTGCCGTAGCCGTCGGACAGCAGATCCGTCACGGCGCTTCCGCCCGTTACGAGTCCCAGTGGTCTTGCGTACGCCGCGTTCTCCTCCCGGGCCAGGAAGCCAATTGCGGTTTGATTCTCTTTCAATCCGCTGCTGAGTTTGCCGAATCCGTTTTCGCACTGAATGTCGATCGTGATCGGCATCGTGGCTTTCTCGCCGCGCTCCAGCTGCTCCACCGACATCGGTGGAAAACGAACTATCGGCGTCGTATTGCGCACGGCACAGGTCAACTTTCCGGTTCGCACGATGAGATCATGCTTTGGGTGAATCGCGCCAGGCCAATGGTGATGCCAGCCCGAAACGTTGCCATTGTGATCGTCGCCGATTTTGAGATCCTTGCTGGGGATGTTGCCGCTTTTACCGCCCCTGAACGCGACGTACGCAATCGGCTCTATCCTGTGATCCATTTTTGAACCGCAGTTTGTGCATTGGTACAGATCGACCCTGTACCGGCTGAAATTCTTCACTTTCACGAGAAACCAATTCTGTTCATCTCTATCCAGGCCGGTCATCAACCGCGCTTTCCAGTGGCGCGTCACCACCTGACCCGTGTCCACGTTCGTCACGCGCGAGACAATGCCCTTCTCAGGATACTTGTAGGTACCGGGGATGCCGGATGTGTCGCTAACATCAGTACCGCCGAATTCAGAGTTGTCGCCGTTTGTCGAGAAGAATTCGTACATCGTGCCTTCTGAATCGGGAGAGCACCGAAACAATATCTGTTCGCCTGTGTAGCCACGGACGCCATCGGCGCCCATATCGTCGAGCGGTGCGGTGCGGCTTCCGATCAAGTCGCCGTTGTTGGAGAAATTCGTCAGCTGGACCGTCATCGCATACGCGCCTTTACCCGCCTTGTCAGCCGCGCCGTACCAGGATTTGGCGATGGAGCCGGGTTGCGTATACCACGCCGCGTTCTTGTCGCCCGTTTCTTGTTGGATCTTGTAGCAACCCTTCGAAGTCGATGCAGCCAGGACAGAACCCGGCACGAGCATCATTGCCAGGAGCGCTAGCGTTGCCACGCAGGCAGCGTGCCGCGCGCGCAGTGTTTTCGATCCGGTTTTCATCTTTAGCAATCCATTTGATTGACGAAAGCGCTTCATTTCTTCGCAACGAGTTTCGTCTGCGGCGGCGATACGCACAGGCCGTCGAGACGGGCAATGGCCGAGCTGGTTTGCGTCGTATCCAGCCGATAGTCGATCGTGCAACGATCTTTCGACTGGCCGCCCCATTCGGCGATCAGCGTCCCTTGCGTATCGGGCACGCGCGCATAGACCTGGCTTCCCTGGCCGACAATCCCGATCGTCGTGCCGGTGGCGTCGATCACGTTCGCGCCGAGCGGAATCGGTAAGCCGTCGGACGTGTTCGCGCGAATGAGCACGGCATGGCCGGTTCTCGTCGAAAACTTCAGCAACACGGCCGCCCCGGCGTATGGCGCGACACGAACTTCGCTCGTCGTCAGTTCGGCCTTTTGATGAATGCCCTTCGAGTCGAGTACAACATCGTTGTTCCGGTAAGGCGTGAGTGACGGCACGATCGCGTACCCGGAACTATTGACCTTCACACCGGATGCATTGCGCAGCGTCGCGCCTTCCGCGCCTTTTGCCTCGACAAGCCCGAACGTATCGCTCAGGTACGGCCCGAACGTCACACCACCCGCATGCACGACCGCCGCGCCGCGTAGATTCGTGCCTGCCTGCCAGAAACCGCTGCCCTGCGATGCGCTCATGCCTGCCTGAATTGCGGAGAAGTTGTGCTGCAAGGCGCCGCTCACGGTCGGTTGCCCGCCTTGCGTCGTCCCCGCGACATTCAAGCCATAGCTCAACGGTCGCGTTTCGCCGAGCGTGCCGTTCATGGACACTTGATAAGACGCGTCTTGATTGCCGGCGCTGGCGATGCTGCTGGAAACGGTCGGAGAACGCGCGCTCCGGCCGAGCGGAATGGAGACCGTCGCCATGACCGCCGTATCGCCGCGGTACGTCCGGCGCGCGACGAAGGGCGAGCCGCTCCCGATAACAGGCTCGCTGCTGCTGTCGAGCGAGAGGTATCGTTGGCGGACGACCGAAACCGCGAAGTCGACCGACTTGACGTGGTTGCTGTAGCTCAGCTGGTACTGCGTGTCGCGGGAACTCGATTTGTAGTAGCCGCTTGCCGATGCGGACAACAACACCGAGCCGTAGCGGCCAAAGCCCTGGTTGAGGTTCGCGGTAAGCCGGTCGCGTTGCCGATAGGTGCTCGATCGCCAGGTCCGGCCGTCCTGGTAGGCGGCGCGCGCGCCGAGCGCGTCGAGCAGATCGCGATAGCCGCTGGACGAGTAACGGTATGCCGTCACGGCAAATGTCGTATTCGTCGGCTGCAGCGTATGGCTGTGGCTGAGGGTGGTCTGCCAGCCATGCACGCGCTTGCCGGTTTCGTCGAACGCATTCGACCACACGACATTGGCGGCGAACGTGCCGAATGACGTGCCCTGCACGGCGCCGACGAGCGCGGACTGATAGCCCGTGGCCACACGCAAGGCGCCATTGACCGTGAGCGTGTTGTTCAATCCGCGTTCATAGGCGAGATCGGCGAACACGGCTTTTGCGCCTTCGATCTGGCGCACCCGGCCCATTGTGATGCCGTAGCGCGACATACCCGGCCGCAGTGAAGTGACGGCGGCCAGGAGCGGTACTTTGAACGAGGATTCCTGCCCGTCGGCTTCATACACACGGACGACCAGATCGCCGTAATAGCCTGTCGGCTGGAGATCGTCGATCACGAACGGACCGGGCGCGACCGTCGTCTGATAGATCGTGCTGCCGTTCTGGCTCACGACCACGCGCGCGTTGGTCCGGGCGATACCCTTGGCGGTGGGCGCATAGCCGAGCATCGAATCGGGCAGCATCCGCTCGTCGGATTCGATATGAACGCCGGTATAGGCGACCGGGCTGAGCAGACTATTCGTATAGCTCTGACCCACTTCGAGCTTGCTGCCGATCGAAACCAGCGGCCGTTCGGCATACGCGCGGATATTGTTCCAGGTGCTGGTGTTCCGCCCGGAGCCGCTGTAGTAGTTGAGCGTGCCCTGCTCGCGAAAGCGCCACAGCCCGACGTTCATGCCGGACTGGGTTCCGACATAAAGCGAATTAACCAGATTCCGGGCGGTCGATGCCGTGTAGTAGTTCGCGTCATAGTTGACGTAGCCCATCGTCCGGCCAGCGTCGAGGTTGGCAGGATCGATCGCGCCGCGTGCCGTACGCTTCATCTGATTGAGCGGTACGTCGAGGTCGAGACGCAGGTGCGGCAGATTGAACGTTGCGGACGCACCGGGCACGCGCGTTGCGAGCGGTGCGCATTGCTGCTGGGCACCGGCGACGGAGCCGCTCGCATCATCGCCCGCCGGGCGATCGGCGGTGCCGGCCGTTGGGTTGCTGGCCGCCGGGGTGCTTGCCGGTACATCAGCAGCGCCGTTCGCGGCGCCACTCGCGGCAGCGTCACTCGCGGCGGCGGCTGGACTCGCCGCTCGCACGATCACACCACTCGATTCCAGAAGCGCGTCACTCAGGCACGGGCGAACCTCATCGTCGTTGTCAATCCGGCGAAACTCGATTGTCTTACTCGCCAGAAAAACCTTATTAACGTAAATATCAACCCGATATTCACCCGGCTCAGCCGCATTGGGCTTATTAAAGCGCTCGATATCGGCTACGCCAAGCTGCGATCCGACCAGCAGCGAACTGTCGAAACCGAAATCGTCGGGTGAATTATTGGACGAGGGCACATCTTTTGGCGCTTCCACATTTATTGCGTGACTCGTCGTGGTGACGAGTGCGAATGTGGCGCAACACAGTGACGAACGGAGCAGGGTTTTCTTCTTGACTGACCGACGTGAGGATGTGCTTTTGGGATGTCGGCGATAAGACATCTCATTTCAAGTCGGGGATTGCAGCTTTATATTCTGCATCCCTGACTGCGCCGTAATCGTCAATATATCGAACACTAACACGGACGATTTCCCCGTTGAGTGGACAATTTCCCTTTACGCTCCATTCGTGGCTTGAGTGCGGCGCGATCATGTCGGGTTCGAATGTCGCAGTGTGTGAGCCGCACTTAAGTTTTCCCTCGACGAGCGATACGTAATAGCCCGACCCGTTATCTGCAACGATTTTTTCGCTCCCTGCTTTACCAGTGGTGAAATGAAAATCAAGCGTTTCGTGGGCCTGCGCCGGATCGCCCTCGATTTCAGCCGGACGATAGAAAAGCTTGATCCGGTTGCGCAGCAGCAGGGTTATCCTGTTTCTGTCCGCGACGCTCGCGCTTACGGACGGAATCTGCAACGTATTCAGATAGAACAGCGTTTCCCGATCCATCGGCAAGCCTTCGCCGACGAATACGAGCCGCACCGAGTGACCACTGTTCGGCTCGATACGGAAGACCGGCGGACTCACGACAAAAGGCGCGTTCACCGTACTCGGGGGGGAAGTGGCGTCCCCGGTATCGACCCAGACTTGCATCACGCTGGGGGTCTCGTCGCGGTTCGTCAACCGGAGTGTTCGCTCGCTCGCACTCCCGTCGTAGATCACACGGGTATGGGGCAGCACGACGCTGCCCCAGGCCGTTCCCGCGAAAGCGCTGGAAGCGAGCAGTGTGATCGCAAGCGAAACACTTGAACTGACCCGCCCCACAGCGCCTCTCCGACGCATCTGTTTTTTATGTGACACAGCTTTTACTGGTAGCTAACCATGTACTGCACGCTGCCGTTCACCGCACCGGCCGTTGCTTTGCCTTCCGAGATGTACTGAACGGCGAAGTCGTACGATGCAGACGTATCGCCCTTCTTCAGGTTCAGGCCGGACGCGGTGTGGCCGCCGGGCTTGCTCAGATCGAACGGCGCGCCCGACTTGGCCGGATCGAACAGTTGCAGCGCCACTTGTGTGGCAGCATTGGTACCGCCCGCCGTGTTACCGAGATTGCCGCCTGAGACCTTGCTGCCGACGAACACGGTCTTGATTGCCTGATCCGCCGTGTTAGACACGGTGCAGCCGCTCACGCTGATGGTGAAGTCCGTCTTGCCGGCGGTCTTGCCGGACGTGTCCAGCTCTGCCGTTGAAACGGCCGGGAGCAGCACCGTCGGATTGGCGGTCGTGCCGTTGATCGCGACGTTACAGGTTTGGTCCGTGACTTCGCCGATGAACTTGATCGTGTTGTTGCTTTGTGCAAACGCAGCCGAAATCGGAGCGACGGCAATGACGAGCGAGAGGAGAGTCTTCTTCATGAGGGTGCCTGTTAATGAGGGTTGGAGTGACCTGCCGGAAAACCAATTCGAGAAAGTTCGCATTACTTAATTTGAATATCTCAGAGGCGCCGTGGAGTGGTGCCATTAGACCGGCCTCTGTCAACTCGGACTGGATGATAGCAGGTATTCTCTTCTCGTAATGTGAAGGAAAGTTAATCGTAAGGTGAGGTTTGTTAGCTGGCGGGCGATCGAAATCGGAGGAGGCATGGCGGCCCATGCCTGTGCTGCCGCGTCTGCAGCCCTGACGCAAGTCGAGTTCGCCTGATTTCGTTGGGAGTGCTAAAACGGGGTACGACGGCCTTTGTTGTGGCCGAATTGAACGTATTTATTAGGGGTCGATGCTGATGCGCATGCATTCTGTCAGCTATCCGCGCCCTATAGTCCATCGGACGGCACGTTGACTGAAGCAGCATCCTGAAATACCCGACACGGCTGCTCGCTTAAATGCGCTAGTCGAGATATGCAAAATAATTTTGCAGATGTTAATTATTGATAAATCGGTTTGGTATGCATGATTCTTAGTTGTTTTAATAATCATCCGTACCGCGACCTGGTCAAAACCACTGACTGGACGACCTGACATGTTGAATCACGAAGAAGCACTTGCCGTGCTGGACAAAATGACGCGTGATGGCGCGGAGCTTCGGCGGTTTTTCCTGATGAATCGCCTGATGGACGTCACCAGAGGAATCGTTCAGCACGGTCCCCTGGCGGGTTTCAATATTGGCAACCGGGCGACATGGCGCGCTTCCGACAACAGCGCAAAGCTACTCGGTTTGTATGAACAGGAAGTCTGCAGCCTCCTCGATCAACTCAGCGAATCGCGCAACACGCTGGTCGATCTCGGCGGTGCGGACGGGTTCTACGCTGTCGGCATGGTTGCGGTGGGAAAGTACGCGGAGTCTCGTTGTTTTGAGATTTCGAATGAGAGCCGCGAAAATCTTCGGGAAATCGCTGCCGCTAACGGGGTTTCCGAAAAAGTTCATATCTACGGCGAGGCCACGCCAGATTTTGCACAAGGCCTTTTGGCTGCCGGAGTCGATTTTTCGAAGTCCGTCGTTTTGGTGGATATCGAATCAGCAGAATTCGATGTTCTGACGGACGAGTGCCTTTATAACTTACGAAACGCACACGTTATCGTTGAGATTCACGACTTCATGCTCATCGGCGGCGTTGGCAAGCGCAAGTTTGCCGATTTGCTCGAACGCGTAAATAAAGTATTCGATACCTGCGAGATAAAGACAGGGGCGCGTGATCTGTCGGCGATACCTATCCTGTCCGACCACTGGACCGATACGGACAGGTGGCTGTTGTGCTCGGAAAGCCGGGCCAAGCTGATGTCGTGGCTGCATTTATCGCCCAGGAACTGCACCCCGAAAGTCGGACGGTGATCCGACCTTTGGGTTTTTTTTCTGAGCCGCGCCCGGTGCCAGGCGCGTCCAATCACGACGACAGATCGAGCGCGTTGCTCAAATCGCCCATGCCCGCCTGCCCGCGTTCCTGCATCGCGGCGTCGCGCGTGCGAAGGCCGTCGAGCGTTTCGAGGTCGAACACACGCGTAATCAGACGCAGGATCGACGCCGTGTCGTACACGGTGTGATCGACATAGCCCTTCTTCGCGAACGGCGAAACCACGAGCGCCGGTACGCGCGTGCCCGGTCCCCAGCGGTCGCCCTTCGGCGGGGCGACGTGATCCCACCATCCGCCGTTCTCGTCGACCGTGATCACCACGACCATGTTTTCCCATTGCGGGCTCGCCTGGAGCGCTTTCACCGCGTGCACGATATGGCGGTCGCCCGATGCGACGTCCGCATAGCCCGCGTGCATGTTCAGGTTGCCCTGCGGCTTGTAGAACGTGACAGCCGGAAGGCGGCCGGCGCGGGCATCGGCGAGGAAACGGTTGGTCGACTCGTCGTCGCCCAGCCCGCCGTCGCGCAGATGTTTTGCGCGCGCCGCCGTGCCGGGTCCGAGATTCGCGTAGTAGTTGAACGGCTGATGGTGATACTGGAAGTTCGGAATCAGCGGCGTGCCGTCGTTCGTGTTCTTGCCGTGCAGGTCGATGGTCTGCTGGAACGCGCCTGCGTACCACGCCCAACCGATGCCGCGCTTGTTGAGCTTGTCGCCGATGTTTTCGTGCGTTTGCGGCGGCACCGCCATCGCGTTGCGGTCCTGCGTGAAATCGACCATGCCGTTCGCGCCGACCTTGTAGGGCGTGGGCGCGAACGGCGGCATCATCGTGTTGACCGCATAGCTGAGCGTGCGGCCGTCCGCGAGCGTTTCCGGCGGCGTCAGCGCACTCGGGCCGAACTTCGGAATGCCATCCATTGCGCTCTTCGGCGAGACGGCGAGCGGTTTCAGGTTCGGATCGTCGGGGCGTCCGCTGACGGTCTCTGCAATCTGGAACTTCGCGATGCTGTGCGCCGGATCGGGATAGACGGGCGGCGTGGCAGCGATCAGATAGTGATGGTTCAGGAACGAGCCGCCGAACGCACCCTGAAAGAAGTTGTCGCACAGCACGTATTGGCTGGCGAGATCCCACAACCGCAGGTCGTAGCTGGCATTCGCATAGTGGCCCATCGTGAAGCCCGCCGAATCGGCCCACGCGACGAACATGTCGTTCTTGCCGCCGTTGATCTGCATCTGGTTCTGATAGAACACGTGCCACAGATCGTGGGTCACGAGCGACAGCGGCAGAGGCTCGCCAGCCGGGCCTTTCAGCGCGAACGGCGCGTTCGGCAGATTGGTCTGGAACTGAACGCCGGCCTTGTAGGAGACGCCGTCCACGGTCTGGTCTTTCAGCAGCCAGCCGCCCGGCACGGTCGGCAGTTGCGGCAGGACGGCCGAGCCGTCGCGGTCGCGCTGCACGTAGTGTTCCGGCTTGACGCCCGAGAGCGGGCGCTCGACGCCGGGGAAGTCGCCGAACAGATTGTTGAAGCTGCGATTTTCCGCGTAGATCACGACGACGGTTTTGACCTTCGAGCGCAGCGCACGATCGTATTGCGGTCCCGCTGCGGCTCCCGTTACGGATGCCGCGTGCGACGGCGGCATGGCACAGGCGCCCAGTCCGCCTCCCACGGCCACCGCGGCAACCCCGCCGAGAAAGTGGCGGCGGCTCGGGCGCTCAGGTGCCTGTGCAGCGTCGGCTTCTTCATTCACGGCAGGCGAGGCGGGTGGTTCGCGGTCTTTCATCGCAGGTCCAAAGGTGAGGAAAAGGATTGAACGGGCGCGCGCGGGGCGCGGTATCGCGTGATCGCGTCTGAAGGCGTTGGCCTGTCAGATGCCAGTCGGGGCCATATCTTTGCGTATCGGTCGTGACATTTCCATGACGTTGAGCCATGCAGGTTGCCCTGTGGTCGCCTTGCGCCAGGCGGACTGTCGGGATGCTTGACACGCCCAACGTGGAACCGGAGCCTGCATCGCCATCCCCCGCGATCCTACCCGATGGCCAGGCGCCGCAGACAGACGCGCCGCCGCCATGCGAAGCGCGACTGGGCAAACACGCTACACTGATCGCCGCCCCCAATCCTCTTCGGACGACGCCATGTCTGCCCTCGATGCGGTGCGCCCGGTTCGCAGCCCGGTTTGCAGCCCGATTCGCAGTTCAGTTCGCCTCTTCTGCACGATCCTTTGCCTCTTCATATGGTTCAGCGGCTGTGCGGGGCTGACGGGCCAGGAGCCGCTGCGGGTCAGCGTGGCGGGCATCGAACCGCTCGCGGGCACAGGGCTGGAGATGCGCTTTAACGTCAAGTTGCGCGTCCAGAATCCCAACGACGCGCCGGTCGCCTACAGCGGCGTGTCGCTGAACCTCGATCTGAACGATCAATCCTTTGCCAGCGGTGTCAGCGATCAGAGCGGCGTCGTGCCGCGATTCGGCGAAACGGTGATCGAGGTGCCCTTGACCATTCCGGCCTTTGCGGCGGTGCGCCAGGCGTTCGCCTTCGCGGGCGGCGTGCAGGCGGGCGGCGTTCCCTACGTGATCCACGGACGACTGGCGGGCGGCATCGGCGGCGTGCGCTTCGTCGACAAGGGCACGCTGGCGCTGCCAGTGAACAGCCTGATGGGGCCGTGAGCGCGTAAAAAACAGGCTGTGTTTGACAATTTGTCGAAAATCGTCAAAATGTCATCCATGAGCAAACCTGACCGTGAAACCCAGCTCCTGCTGCGCGAGGCGCACAAGATTGTCGAAGCGCTCGGCGAGACGCTCGCGCCGCTCGTCGAAGTGGTGCTGCACGATCTGACGCAGCCCGGACACTCCGTCGTCGCCATCGCCAACAATCTCTCGGGCCGCCAGGTCGGCGACGCTACCACCGAACTCGGCCTTGCGCGCATCACGGACCCCGGTTTTCCGGAGGTCGTGCAGAACTATCCGAACCGCTTTCCCGATGGACGCCCGGCGAAGAGCACGTCGATTGGCCTGAGAAACGGCGCGGGCGAGTACGTCGCCGCCATCTGTCTGAACATGGACGTTTCGCTGCTGGGCGCCGTGACCGCGAGCCTCGGCCGGCTGATGCAGACCGATCCGGTTGGCGCGCCGGTCGCCGAAACGCTTGCGCCGCGCCGGCTCGACGATGTCCGCGCGAGCCTCGAACGCTACGCCGCCGCGCGCAACACCACGCCCATCGGCCTCACGCTCGCGCAGCGCCGCGAAGCCGTGCGCGAACTGGCCGAAAGCGGCGCGCTGAACCTGCGCCACGCGCTTTCCGAAGTGGCGCGCACGCTCGGCGTCGCGCGCTCCACCGTCTATACCTACCTGCCTCCGGAAGACCGATCATGAGCACCCTGCCGATTTCCTTCGAAGACGTCGTCGCCGCGCACGCGCGCATCGGCGGCGTCGCGCATCGCACGCCCGTGCTCACGTCTCGCACTGCCAACGAACGCGCGGGCGCGGAACTCTTCTTCAAATGCGAGAGTTTTCAGCGCATCGGCGCATTCAAGTTTCGCGGCGCGTATAACGCAATCGCCCAGTTCACGCCCGAGCAGAAGGCGGGCGGCGTCATCACGTTCTCGTCGGGAAACCACGCTCAGGCCATTGCGCTTTCGGCGCAACTGCTCGGCGTGAAAGCGGTAATCGTGATGCCGAACGATGCGCCCGCCATCAAGGTCGCGGCGACGCGCGGCTATGGCGGCGAAGTCATCTTCTACGACCGCTTTACCGAGGATCGCGAAGCGCTCGGCAAGCGCCTCGCCGCCGAGCGCGGCCTCACGCTGATTCCGCCGTACGATCATCCGCACGTGATGGCCGGGCAGGGCACGGCGGCGAAAGAACTCTTCGAGGAAACCGGCGCGCTCGACATGTTGTTCGTGCCGCTCGGCGGCGGCGGCCTGCTCTCGGGTTGCGCGACGGCGGCGCACGCGCTCGCGCCCGCATGCGCGGTGATCGGCGTGGAGCCGCAAGCGGGCGACGACGGCAAGCGCAGCCTGCAGTCAGGCTCGATCGTTCATATCGACACGCCGAAGACCATCGCCGATGGCGCGCAGACGCAGCATCTCGGTCAGTACACGTTCGCCGTGATTCGCGAGCGCGTGAGCGAGATCGTCACCGTGAGCGATGCCGAACTTGTCGAGACGATGAAGTTCTTCGCAAGCCGCATGAAAATCGTCGTCGAGCCGACCGGTTGTCTCGCGGCGGCGGCGGTGCTCGAACGCAAGGTGGATGTGCGCGGCAAGCGCGTGGGGATCGTCGTGTCGGGCGGCAACGTCGATTTGCAGCGATTCTCGGAACTGGTCGGCGCGCAACATTGAGCGACCGGCGCTGCATCGCGCCGCCTTTGTCGTGCGACGAGCGATTGCATCGCGCAGCAGGCGGCATTCGCACGGGAATCGAGCGAAATCCGGCTGGACCGGGGCAAAAAAAGAACGCGGCCGAAGCCGCGTACAAGGTTGGAGACCCTTAGGGGAAGAGTCGCTTCTCGCAGTACGTAGAGTAAAGGCAGTCACGGACGAGATCGAGACAAAATCGCTCAAATTACTGTTTCACGAAGTGTTGTGAATCGACTGTGCAGATTCAGTCTGTTTTCCGAAATGGTTGGCTGCGCAGCCGATCATTCAGCGCGTAGTGGGTCGTACACTCGGGCGGCACATTCGGGTGGCACATTCGGGCGGCACACTCGGGCGGCACACTCGGGCGGCACACTCGGGCGGCACACTCGGGCGGCACATTCGGGCGGCACATTCGGGCGGCACATTCGGGCGGCACGCTCGTGTGTATAAGCGTCCAGGGCGAGTCCAAGTCGAGTTTCAATTCAGCGAGCAACAGGCGCGCATCTTGCGATCGATGAGCAGCGTCGAGTTCACTTCGATGCCAGGAGCCGCGCGCCGCGGTGCTTCGCCGGGGCCCGCGCGGGCGTTGTCTCATAATTTGCTCTAGCATGTGAATGCGCCGCCCAGGACGTTCGGTGCGGCGCACCACAACAATGGAGAACTTTCATGTTTGCGCTTCGTCCCTTGCAGTTCGCTCTCGCCCTGTGCGTCCTCGCATCGAGCGCCGCATTTGCCGATACCGTCGCGCTCAAAGCCAATCTCCAGCCGTCCAGCGAAATCCCGCCGCGCGTGAGCCGCGGCCATGGCACGGTCGATGCCACCTTCGACACGTCGTCGAAGTCGCTCAAATGGACCGTGACGTACGCAGACCTGTCGAGCCCGGTCACGTCGGCGCACTTCCACGGCCCGGCGCCCGTCGGCCAGAACGCGGACGTGCAGATAGGGATTGCAAAATCGGAACTGGCGAGCCCGATGAAAGGCTCTGCGACGCTCAACGACAAGCAGGCCGCCGATCTCATGGCGGGTCAGTGGTACTTCAACGTTCATACGGCGGCGAATCCGCCCGGAGAAATTCGCGGCCAGGTGTTGCCGTCCAATTGAGCGTGCACGCCTTCGTTCCGTGCGCGGCGCTGCTCGCCGGAGCCTGAGCCGGAGCCTGAGCCGATGAGCTGGCAAAACGCGCTGGTCCGCTGGTATCTGCGGAACCGCTTCCTGCCCGCGACGCGCGAGCCGATCGACGTCGCGCGCGTGCGTGCGCACACGGCAAAACGCGTCTGGACGCCGAGTCCGCCAGGAGGCTTCGGGCTGCGCGAACAATACGACGCCGCCGATGTGCCGCTTCGCGGCGAGTGGCTGCTGCGCGAAGCAGGCGCGACGCGCACCGTGCTCTACCTCCACGGCGGCGGCTACTACTTCTGCTCGCCGAAGTCGCATCGCACGATCACGTTCGGTCTTGCGCCGCGCGCCAGGGCCGACGTGTTCTCGCTCGACTACCGCCTCGCGCCCGAACATCCGTTCCCCGCAGCCCTCGACGATGCGCTCGCCGCGTATCGCCACATGCTCGCCGCGGGCCGGCGTGCCGGGTCGATCGTGATCGCGGGCGATTCGGCGGGCGGCGGTCTTGCACTCGCGACGCTCGTTGCGCTGCGCGATGCCGGCGACCGGTTGCCCGCGGGCGCGGTTTTGTTCTCGGCGTGGACCGATCTGGCGTGTACCGGCGCGTCGCTTCGCGAGAACGACGGGCGCGATCCGATGTTTACGGGGGAGGTGTTCGCGCGCGTGGCGCCGCTCTACCTCGGCGGGGCGAGCGCGACCGATCCGTATGTGTCGCCGCTGCATGCGAGCCTGCACGGCCTGCCGCCGCTTTTCATGCTGGCGGGCAGCACGGAGGTGCTGCTCGACGATACGCGCCGCGTCGCCGAGCGCGCCCGCGCGGCAGGCGTGCATGTCGAATGCGAGATCGCGCGCGGCCTGCCGCACATCTGGCCGATCTACGCACCGTTCATGCCGGAAGCGCGGCGCGCGCTCGACGACGCGGCGCGCTTCGTGCAGCGCGTCACCGGCGCGGCGGATCTGCCCGGACCTCAGTCGAGCGAGACGTCGATTGCGTCGTAGGCGGCTTTGACGGCGTCGCCGCCATAACGGCGCTCGAGCCGCCGCACAGTGAAATGGCCGTGCGCGACGTGCTGGAAGTGATCGATGAACACCGTGTTCACCATCGCGCCGAGCACCGCGCCGATGGCCGGAATCGACTTTGCGGCGACCTGCTCGCTGACCTGCACGGAAAAGCGCGCGGCAATGTTCTGCATGAGCCTGAGCAGCGCCGTCGATCCATGCGCCGCAAAGCCCTTCGTCGCCATTTCCGCCGATGCGCTCGACACCGCCTGCGCGAGCGCCCCGCGCACGATGAAGTAGCCGAAGTCGGCTTCGTCGTCGACAGCCGAGCGCCCGCCCATGCCGAACACGGTCAGGCATTGCAGCTGGGCATCGGGATGGGTGAGATTTTCGCCTTCGCTGCGCGCGATGTCGCAGATCGAGCGGAACATCAGCGTGGTCGTGACCGGCAGTTCGACCGGCAGCGCGAAGAGGCCAAATGCGCCGCCCGCCGCGCCGGTGGTCGCCACCGCGAACTTGTGCAGCAGATTGCTCGGCTTCGTGGCCGGTACGACTGTGCCCGTGGCGTCGCCGGGCATGCCGTTGCCGCCGCCCGCCTTGCCGAGCGTCTTGAGCGCGATTTGCAGGCAGCGGCGCAGCGCGGCCTGAGTCGCTTCGCTCACCTTGTTGCTTGCCAGCGCGGGCAGCTTCGCGATCATCTTCTCGATCGGCGCGCCGACGAGCGCGGCCAGTTTCATGCCGAGCGGCGGACTTTCGAGTTCGTGCTTCGCACGGCGCAGCGCCAGCAGATCGGCCTCGGACAAGGTTCCGGCGATCTGCGGGATATCGGGCGTGTCGGACATGTTGGACGGTGTCCCCATATATTTCCCGCGGATGAGGGCTCGCGGCGGTGGAAGCAGGCGACGCGCCCGCCGCGCATGAGCGCCGAGTGTAAAGGATCGCATCGTGATACGATGCACATTCTTTGCCGCATCAATCATTGCTGAATCAAAAATGGCAGTTCACCGTGGCGCCCACCACTCAAGCGGGCAGGTTTTGCCATTCCGGGAGTCGCTGCTGGCGATGCTCGGCGTGTCTTTCGTGACGATGCTGGTCGCACTCGACCAGACCGTCGTCGGAACCGCGCTGCCCACCATCGTCTCGGAACTGCGCGGCTTCGAGCTGTACGCGTGGGTCGCGACCTCATATCTGCTCACCTCGGTCATCACCGTCCCCATTTTCGGGCGGCTCGGCGATTACTACGGACGCAAGCCGTTCGTGATTGCGTCGATTGTCGTCTTCACGGGCGCCTCGGCGCTGTGCGGCGCGGCCAACAGCATGTTGTTCCTCGTGATCGCGCGCGGCTTGCAGGGCATCGGCGGCGGCATGCTGGTCGGCACCGCATTCGCCTGCATTCCCGATCTCTTCCCCGATTCGATGGTCCGCCTGCGCTGGCAGGTGCTCATAAGTTCGGCGTTCGGCATCGCCAACGCGGTCGGGCCGTCGCTGGGCGGTTTTCTCACCCAGTACTACGGCTGGCGCTCGGTGTTCTACGTGAACCTGCCCGTTGGGTTGATTTCGCTGATTTTCGTCTGGCGCTATCTGCCGCATCTGCGGCAAGTCGCGCATAAGGCGCGCATGCGGCTCGACTGGCCGGGCGCGCTGCTCATCGCGCTCGCGCTCGGCAGCACGCAGCTTTTCGTCGAGCTGTTGCCGCGGCATGGCGTGAGCCTGTCCACGGCGGCGCTGCTCGTGGTGGCCGCCGCCGCCGCGTGGGCGCTGTGGCAATGGGAGCGCCGCGCGCCGCAGGCGATTCTTCCCGTCGACATGTTCCGCAACCCGAGCCTCAACGCGCTCTTCACGCTTGCGGTGCTCGGCGGCTTCTCGATGTTCTCGCTGCTCTTCTATGCGCCGCTGCTGTTCCAGGGCGGCTTCGGCATGTCGCCGAAGGAGGCGGGCGTCGTCATCACACCGCTCGTCGTGTTCATCACCATCGGCAGCATTGCCAATGGCCGCATCGTCTCGCGCGTCCGCAATCCGAACATCATGCTGTACATCGGCTTCACGATGCTGGCGGCCGCGTGCCTGGCCGTGGTCGTCGCGACGCGCACCACGCCGCGCCCGCACCTGATGGCGCTGATGATCCTCGGCGGCCTCGGCCTCGGTTTCGTCATGCCGAATCTCACCGTGTTCGCGCAGCAGACGGCGGGCCGCGAGCACCTCGGCATCGCGACGGCGCTGTTGCAGTCGCTGCGGATGATCGGCGGCATGATCGGCACGGCGCTGACCGGCACGATGGTCACGCACCTCTACAAGAGCGGCGTGCGCAGCGCGCTCGACGCCGATCACGCCACGCACTGGCTGCCCCAGCTCGCCGATCCGCAGATTCTCATCAACCGCGACGCACAGTCCACCCTGCTAGGCGAGTTGGCGCACGCCGGGCACAATGGCGCGCTGCTGCTCGAATCGGCGCGCGAAGCGCTCGTCGGGGCGATTCACATGGGTATTGCCGTGGCGGCCGTGATTGCGCTCGTCTCGATCTGGCAAACCCGGCGGGTGCCGCATATCAGCCTGAATCGCAAAATCGAGCCCGTCATTCACGCGGATTGAGGCGGCCGTTTCCGGCGCGCCGCCAAACCGCAGAGGCCAAAGATACGAGATGGATACACAGGACCGCATCGCCATCGTCCACCAGTTCGGACGGACCTATCGCGCGTTCATGGCGGCGTTCGAGTCGCAGGTGGGCCAGCCGCTGCCGCGCTGGCGGATCATGCTTGCGCTTTACCAGCGCGATGGCGAGTCGTCGCAGAAGCGTCTGGTCGAGCATCTGCGCGTCGATCCGGGCGCGCTCACGCGGCAGTTGAAGCTGCTGGAGTCGCTTGGCTGGATCGCGCGCAGCGCCGACGAGCGCGACAACCGCATCACGAACGTGAAGCTCACCGAAGCGGGGCGCGCCGCGACGGAAGCGGCCCTGCCGCGCCGCAACGCATTCCTGAACCTGACGATGTCGATTCCGGACGATGCGCTCGCCGCGCTTTCCAGTGCGCTCGGCATGATGGAGGCGCGCATCTGCGAGGCGGCGGGCGGCGCGTGCGCCACGCGCGCCACGCGCGCCACCTGAAAAAAATCAGAAGAACGTCTCGATCACTTCCGTCACGCGATACGACGGATCGACCATCAGCACCTGACGCCACTTGTCGAACGTGAGGCAAGGGTGCGAGATGTCGAACGCGATCATGTCGCCGACCGCGATATCGGCATCGGCGGGGATCTGCATGTAGGCGTGCTGATCCATCATCTGAAACACTTTCCAGCCTTCGCTCGCGTCGATCTCGCGCGGCGCTGCGCCCGTTGCCCGGTCGCGCGACGGGCGATAGTGACGCGACGGTTCCGGAAAGCCCGCGTCGAACGCCGCATCGCGCTTGCCGAAACCGATGATCGCGCGGCCCGGCTCGGGAATCGACTGCACGTAGGCCCAGAGTTGCAGCGCGGGCAGCAGCGCGACGCCCATCTCGCGCGCGATCGGATTGCGCGTGAGGATCTGCGATTGCGCCGCTTTGTACACGCCGACGTCATGCGTCACGTAACAGCCCGGACGCAGCACGACGTCGACCACGCCGGCCTTCGAGAGCGGCGCGAATTCCTCGGCGACCACGTCGTACCAGGCCGATCCCGCGCCGGAGAGCAGCGCGGGCATGCGCGCAAAGCGGCCCGCGGCGGCCAGTTCCTGCGTGATGTTCGCCGCGTCGCGCAGGAACGCGCGCACGTCGCTTTCTTCCTTCAGGATGCCCTCGTAGATTTCGACGCCCACGAGCCTGAGCGTGCCGCGATAGCGCTTGATCGCTTCGACCACGGCGTCGCGCGTTTGCGCGTCGCGCACGCCGGTGCGCCCGCCCGGCACGCCGAGTTCGAGCAGCACCTGCAGCCTGCGGCCCGCCGCGCTGAAGAATTCGCCGAGTTGCTCGACGCCCTGCACCGAATCGACGAGGCAGAAGAACTCGAAATCCTGATCGGTGAGCAGTTCGGCGATCATCGCCATGTTGTGACGCCCGACCAGCTGATTGGCCATCAGCACGCGCGAGATGCCGCCGCGATACGCCATGCGCGTCTGATGCGCCGTCGCGAGCGTGATGCCCCACGCGCCGGTTTCGATCTGGCGGCGAAAGAGCTGCGGCGCCATCGTCGTCTTGCCGTGCGGCGCGAGATTCACGCCGTAGCGCGTGACGAAATCCTGCATCCACTTGAGGTTGTGTTCGACGCGGTCCGAATAGAGGACGGCGGCGGGCAGGCTCACGTCTTCGTTCAGCAGGTTCCAGTCGAGCCGGGCGGCGTCCGCGAGCGGCACGCTTGCGCCCGGCACGTTGCCGAGGCCCTTGCTGCCCGGGTCAATCGTCGAACTGAGATAGTTTGTAACTTTCATTTACCCTTGCTCCATTGCGCTGCTGACTGAGGTTTTGTGTCGACTGTGAGATAGTACGCGACGTGCCATGCCTGCCAGAATTGTTATTAACTAACCGCGTGCGCCCACCTGGCTCGCCGATGTCCCTTCCCATGAAACCAGAGTAAGCGCTAAAGCACCCACTCTGGATCGACATGCCCGCCGCGGTCAACAGGATAAGAGTCAGGAGAACCACATGCATTCGCATCCTGAAGCCGCCGACACGCTGATCGTCGGCGCGCAACTCTACGACGGCACCGGCGCGCCGCCGCTCGAACGCGACGTGGCGCTGCGCAACGGCCGCATCGCCGCCATCGGCAACCTCACGAACTGGCTCGCCGAAGACGTGATCGAGGCCAACGGACGCGCCCTCGCGCCCGGCTTCATCGACGTGCACACCCACGACGACACGCACGTGATCCGCTCGCCGCAGATGCTCCCCAAAATCAGCCAGGGCGTGACGACCGTGATCGTCGGCAACTGCGGAATCAGCGCTTCGCCCGTCACGCTCAAGGGCGATCCGCCCGATCCGATGAATCTGCTCGGCGAGCGCGATGCGTTTTGCTATCCGACTTTTTCAGCGTATGTCGACGCCGTGAGCGCCGCCAGGCCCGCCGTCAACGTCGGCGCCCTGATCGGCCACACCGCGCTGCGCAACAACCACATGGACGACCTCATGCGCGCGGCCTTGCCCGCCGAAATCGCCGCGATGCGCGCGCAGCTCGAAGACGCGCTTGCGCACGGCGCGCTCGGGCTGTCGACCGGACTCGCCTACGGCTCGGCCTACGAGGCGTCGACCGAGGAAGTCGCCACGCTCGCCGAGCCGCTCGCCGCTGCGGGCGCGCTCTACACGACGCACATGCGCACCGAGTTCGATGCGATTCTCGACGCAATGGACGAGGCGTATCGCATCGGCCGCCACGCGCGCGTGCCGGTCGTCATCTCGCACCTGAAGTGCGCCGGGCCGTCGAACTGGGGGCGCAGCGCGCAAGTGCTCGCGTCGCTCGAAGGCGCGCGCCAGTACCAGCCGGTCGGCTGCGACTGCTACCCGTACAGCCGCAGTTCGTCGACGCTCGATCTCAAGCAGGTGAGCGGCGATATCGACATCACGATTACCTGGTCCACGCCGCATCCCGAACAGGCGGGCAAGCTCATCAAGGACATCGCGGCCGGGTGGGGCGTGACGCAACTGGAAGCGGCCAGGCGCCTGCAACCGGCGGGCGCGGTGTACCACAACATGTCCGAGGACGATGTGCGCCGCATCCTCGCGCATCCGGCGACGATGGTGGGCTCGGACGGCCTGCCGAACGATCCCTTGCCGCATCCGCGGCTATGGGGCGCGTTTCCGCGCGTGCTCGGCCACTACGTGCGCGACGCCGCGCTGATCCCGCTCGAAGAGGCGGTGCGCAAGATGACGAGCCTGTCCGCGCGGCGCTTCGGACTGACGCAGCGCGGCGAGGTGCGCGTCGGCTGGCATGCCGACCTCGTGCTGTTCGATCCGGTGACGGTGCGCGATACGGCGACGTTCGACGCGCCGCAGCAGGTGGCGGACGGCATCGACGCGGTGTGGGTGAACGGCGTGCTTTCATACCGCGATGGCCAGCCGACCGGCGAGCGCGCGGGCCGGTTCGTCGCGCGCGGCGCGCGTGAGGTAGAGGCGCAAGCTGCGTCGGCGACGATGTTTTGAACCACGAATCTCGACCCACGAATTTTGACCCTCGGCGCGGGTGAGCCATGACGGCGTCGCGCGCGCCGGACGATCTGCAAGGAGCAAACGATGAAGCGAATTGGAGCGGAAGGCGGCAAAGGACAGGGCGGACAGCATTTGCCGTTCGCGCGCGCCGTGGAAGCCGATGGCTGGCTGTACGTGTCGGGACAGACGCCGATGGAAGGCGGCGAAATCATCAACGGCGGGATTGTCGAGCAGTCGCACAAGGCGATCCAGAATCTGTTCGCGATCCTGAAGGAAGCAGGCTACGGCGCCGAACACGTCGTGCGCTGCGGCGTGTGGCTCGACGATGCGCGCGACTTCCAGTCGTTCAACAAGGTCTTTCGCGAGTACTTCGGCGAGCATCCGCCCGCACGCGCATGTGTGCAGTCGAGCATGGTGGTCGACTGCAAGGTCGAGATCGACTGCGTCGCCTATAAAGCGCCAGCCGGGAAGTAGGCGCGCGGGCGCGGCTTGTTGCGCCCTCACCGAAAAACGCAAAAGCGGCCCTTGATTCGAGGGCCGCTTTTGTTTGGCGCAGTGCATATGACCGGGGAATGTGGCGCGTCAGCCTGCGTGCGCCGACGTCAGATCGAGTGCCAACGCTTGCGCGACTTCAATGCCGTCGATGGCGGCCGAATAGATACCGCCCGCATATCCCGCGCCTTCGCCGGCCGGATACAGACCTTCGACGTTCACGCTTTGGTACTCGTCATTACGTCGAACCCGGATCGGTGACGACGTGCGCGTTTCCACGCCGGTGAGCACGGCATCGTGCATTGCGAAGCCTGCGATCTTCCTGTCGATCTGGGGCAGTGCTTCGCGGATGGCTTCGATCACATAGTCTGGAAGCGCGGTGCTGAGATCGGTCGGGCGCACGCCCGGCTTGTACGACGGCACCACCTTGCCGAGCGACGTCGACGGCCTGCCAGCGATGAAATCCCCGACCAGTTGTCCGGGCGCGCTGTAGTCGCCGCCGCCGAGTTCGAAGGCGCGCTCTTCCCATTTGCGCTGGAACGCGATCCCGGCGAGCGGACCGCCGGGGTAGTCTTCGGGCGTGATGCCGACGACGATGCCCGCATTCGCGTTGCGCTCGGCGCGCGAATACTGGCTCATGCCATTGGTGACCACGCGGCCCGGCTCGGAGGTCGCCGCGACCACCGTGCCGCCGGGGCACATGCAAAAGCTGTAGACGGCCCGTCCATTACTGCAGTGGTGGACCACCTTGTAGTCGGCTGCGCCGAGCTGCTTGTGGCCCGCAAACTTGCCGAAGCGGGCGCGATCGATGAGCCCCTGCGGATGTTCGATGCGAAAGCCCAGCGAAAACGGCTTGGCTTCGATAAAAACACCGCGATCGTGCAGCATCTGGAAGGTGTCGCGCGCGCTGTGGCCCACGGCCAGCACCACGTGGTCGCACCGCAGTGTTTCCCCGTTCGAGAGCTTGAGCGCGCGCACCTTGCCCTGATCGATTTCGATGTCGTCGACCCGGGTTTCGAAGCGCACTTCGCCGCCGAGCTGCTCGATGGTCGTGCGCATTTTTTCCACCATGCTGACGAGGCGGAAGGTGCCGATGTGCGGACGGCTCAGATAAAGAATGTCTTCCGGCGCGCCTGCCTTGACGAATTCCTCCAGCACCTTGCGGCCATAGTGGTGGGGATCCTTGATCTGGCTGTACAGCTTGCCGTCGGAAAACGTTCCAGCGCCGCCTTCGCCGAACTGAACATTGGATTCAGGGTTGAGCACGGATTTGCGCCACAGGCCAAAGGTGTCCTTGGTGCGCTCGCGCACGGCTTTGCCGCGTTCGAGGATGATGGGACGAAAGCCCATCTGCGCGAGGATCAGTCCTGCAAACACGCCGCACGGCCCCATGCCGATCACGACCGGGCGCAGGGCGGTGGTGTGCTCGTCGGCCTTCGTGACGAAGCGGTAGGTCATGTCGGGCGTCACGCCGCAATGCGGCTTGCCTGCAATTTGCTTGAGCGCGGCCGCTTCGTCCTTGACTTCGATATCGACGATATAGGTCAGCTTGATGTCCGAGCGCTTGCGTGCGTCGTGCGCACGGCGGAACACGGTGTAATGCAGGAGATCGTCTTTCGCCATGCCGAGGTCCGCGAGGCGCGCGCGAATCGCGGCGTCGAGATCGCTTTCAGCATGATCGAGAGGGAGTTTGATTTCGCTTAAACGTAACATCGGTACTGGGATACGGTCGCCACGGTGCTGTGGCGGTGTTAATACAGGCAGGGACCGGCATGCTGGCCGCGGCGTCGTTCGCCACGGGGGCATTTTCAACATTGGGATGCGAGCTTGAATCCAGCCTTGTTTCGGGGAGATTTTTTCGTCCACGAACGATGGGAAGGCGAAAAGCGCTCCACTTTGCCGGTGCTAACGAGTGGTTTGTGCTAACGCCTCGCCATGCAGGCTTAGCCACCGTCGTTGTTCAAGGTGGGCAGCATAGCACCTCGGTTCACATGCCGCGCAGAAATACGGCCGTGAGACGGAAAAGGATCGTAGCGGCGTGCTGCGCATGTCGTTTCGCTTGCCGTGGCGCGGGTCGTGCGGGTCGTATTACCGTGCTCGCAAGCTAACCGGGCGCGTGGAAAGGGGTAGCATGAGGAAGCCATCTAACGCCAGGTTCTTCCGTGCCTGAGCGTGAAACGTCTCCTTGACCAAGGGGCCTGCCATGATCCTGTACCACACCTCTCCCGATTCGTCGGTCGTCGAAATATCCGTCGAAGGCAAGATCACTGACCACGAACTGCGCGAAGCCATCGAGCGCATGCGCGGCGATATTGAAGTGAACGGAAAGACCCGTGTCCTCGAACGCATTGAGCATTTCAGCGGTATCGAGCCGAAGGCGCTGTGGACCGATTTGACGCTCGGCGTTTCCGTCGCCCGCAAGGTCTCGCGTGCTGCCGTGGTGGCCGACGCGAGATGGATTCACGCCTCGATGCATCTGGCGCGGTTCTTTACAAAGGCTGAAATCAAGGCGTTCCACGTCAACGAACTGGATCAGGCGCGAGCCTGGATCAACGCCTGAAGGTCGTTTCTGGATACCGGCGCTTCGTTCATCGACGCCAGCTACGCCACTCACGCAAATGCAACCTCTGCAAGGAACGTTGCGAAGTAGTCGTCGTCCAGCCATCCGGAAACATGCTTCGATGCCTCGATGCGCTGGATTTCCTTCTGTCCTTTATCGGTCAGGATGGCAATCTGGTGGGGCGGAAGATACTTCGTACTGGGGGGAGGTTTCTGGTCGATGGTCTGGATCAGACCTTGCGAGCGAAGCGATGTGAATATTGCCGGCCGCTTGTGCCACGGTATTTGTCGATACAAAGCAAGTCGGAGAGCTTCAAGTACAGCGCCATTGCTGAATTCCATGAGCGTCCTTTGGTGATCGGCTAAAACGTACGTCCTTCTGGCTCCGAACACCGACGCTAGCACATGAAACGGTTCTTTCCGATGACACAAACAGGAAACCGTTCATGTCCGGCGAAAAGGACAAGCGAGGCGCGCCCTAACAGATGTCGGTTAGACGCTGCTACCCGACGTGGCCAGCGCAAAGTGCGGAAGGACCGTGCCGGGTTGCCGACCGCCCTGCATCCTTCGAAAACCCGCTAAAGCGGCCCTTGATTCAATGGCCGCTTTTTTGCGGGCGGCTTCCCCACGGCGCGCCTGTTTTTCCCAATATATGAGCACCACATTCACATATTGGAGATCGCGAAAAAACCGTCCTACAATCCAGACCAACCCGCCGGGGGCTGTGTGGAGATCGCGCGCAGTCCGACGCAGCCGGGATGAAAACCGGCAAGCCGCTCGCCATACACACACAGGGCGCGACTTGCCGCACAAGATTCGGAGACATGCCATGTTCCAGCCAGCCACGCACGCTGTGTCAATCGGGCCGTCCATGGGCGCTTTTACGCGCCGCCGCGCGGACTGACCGCGCTTCTCCCGATCCGCTCCCTTCACTTCGCTGATTCATCGCCAACGCCATGACCAAAGCGATGTCCTCGACACTCGACGCGAGCCTGCCCGCGAACGCCGCACCGCCCGCAGCCCCCGAAACTTCGTCCGCCCAACCCGCCGCCGCAAAACCACGCGCGGGCGCCGACGAAATCGCGCTGCCCGGCACGCTGCTCGACGACCCGACGCAGCAGGCCGGCACGCAAACGCTCCTGCGCGGCCTCGCGATTCTCGAAGCCGCAGCGGCCGGCGTGCGCGATCTGCGCTCGTTTGGCGCGGTGCTCGGCACGACGCGCAGCACGACGCACCGTCTCGTCTCCAGCCTCGTGCAGGCGCGCTACCTGCGCCAGGTGCACGGCGGCTACCTGCTGGGCCCGAAGCTGATCGAACTCGGCACCATCGCGCTCGAACAGATGCCGCTCACGACGGTTGCGCGCGTGCACCTCGCGGCCCTCGCCGATGAAACGCTCGACACGATCCACCTCGGCGTGCGCGACGGCGACGACGTGCTCTACATCGACAAAATTCCCGGCCAGCGCGGACTGGAAATGCGCTCGCGCGTCGGCCATCGCATGCCGCTCGCGTCGACGGGCATCGGCAAGGCGATGATGCTCGATCTCTCGCCGCCGTCCTGGCGTGAACTCTTCGACGCGTCGCGCCGCGCGCTCGCGGGCGTGAGCTTTCGTCCCGATCACAACCTCGACGCCGACACGTTCATGAAACGCATGGCGAACTATGCGGCGGGCGGCTACACGTTCGATCTGGAGGAAAACGAAATTTCGATCCGCTGCGTGGCGGCGCCGGTGCGCGACGCATCGGGTGCGATTGTCGCCGCGCTCTCCGTGGCGAGCACGATTCCATACATGCCGCACGAGCGCATGGAGGAACTGATTTCGGTCGTGCAACGCACGGCGCGCGCGATTTCGCAGGAACTCGGCTGGCGCGCGCCGCAACCGGCTGCGCGCAGGATCCGCCGATGAAGGCTCACCAGAAGGACCAACCCGGCAAGCAAGGCGCGCAGGAAGCGGAGATCGCGGAAGCTGCTCGGCGCGCCGCACTGCTCGCGCTCGACTGGGGCACGACCTCGCTGCGCGCGTATCTGCTCGACGCATCGGGTGACGTGCTCGCGACGCGCGTCTCGACTGCCGGAGTGATGAATTTGCCGGTGCCTGCGGAAGAAGGCGGCTTCGACGCCGCGTTCGACGAAGCGTGCGGCGTCTGGCTCGAACACGCGCCCACGCTGCCCGTGATCGCGGCGGGCATGGTGGGCAGCGCGCAGGGCTGGGTGCAGGCGCCTTACGTCGAGACGCCGGCGAGCGTGGATGCGCTGGTGGCGGGCATCGTCCGCGTGAAAACGGCGCAGGGTGCGTCGCTTTGCGTCGTGCCCGGCGTGCTTGAGCCTGGTGCGCTGCCGAATGTCATGCGCGGCGAGGAAACGCAGGTGTTCGGTGCACTGCACGGCGCATTGCATGGGACACAGCACGGGACACTGCGCGGTACCCGGCACGACACGCAGTCCGCGCTGATCGGCTTGCCCGGCACGCACGCGAAATGGGTGGTGGTGGAGGGCGGCCGTATCGCGCGCTTCTATACGTTCATGACGGGCGAGATCTACGCGGCGCTCACGGCGCATACGATCCTCGGCCGCACGATGAAGCGGCCCGCCGAGCCGGATACGCACGCGTTCCTGCGCGGCGTGACCGTGGCGCGCGAGCACGGTTGCGAGGGGTTGCTTGCGACGGCGTTCAGCGCGCGCACGCTCGGACTCACGGGGCAACTGGCCGCCGACGAGCAGCCCGACTATCTCTCGGGCGTCGTGATCGGCCATGAACTCGCCGGACTCGAAGTGGCGCTCGCGCGCCGCGACGTGACGCTCGCGCAGTGCGCGCCGCAATTGATCGGCTCCGATTCGCTTTGCGAGCGCTATCGGCTCGCGCTCGAACAGTTCGGCTGCATGCGAGCGCATCTCGTGCGTCACGCGACCGAGCGCGGGCTGTGGCACATCGCGATGCAGGCGGGCCTGGTCGGATCGCCGCGTTAGCCGAGTCAAGTACGCCCGGTACGCCGCATCAGTTGCATCCGCATCGAACGGAACCGGAAACGGAAAGCGAAATACAGGACCACGACATGGAAACCGAGTTGAACCTGCCCGCTCCCTACACGCCGCATGCGGGCTTCGTCGCGGCATTCGGCGCGTGCCGGATGATCGCGATCATGCGCGGCATCCAGCCCGCCGAAGCCGCCGATCATGGCCGTGCGCTCTACGAGGCGGGCTTCCGGATTATCGAAGTGCCGCTCAATTCGCCCGATCCGCTCGACAGCATCGCGGCCCTGCGCGCGGCATTGCCCGGCGACGCGCTGATTGGCGCAGGCACGGTGCTCACGCCCGGGCGCGTGCGCGACGTGAAGGCTGCGGGCGGTCAACTGATCGTGATGCCGCACGCCGATGTCGAAGTCGTGCTGGCGGCGAAGCTGCAGGGTCTGGCGTGCGTGCCGGGCGTCGCCACGCCGACCGAGGCGTTTGCCGCCCTGAAGCACGGCGCGGACGCGCTCAAGATGTTCCCCGCCGAGCAGCTCGGCCCCGCGGTGACGAAGGCCTGGCGCGCGGTGATTCCGCATGCCGTGCCGCTGTTGCCGGTCGGCGGCGTGAAGCCCGACAACATGGGGCCGCAACTCGCGGCGGGTGCGAGCGGCTTCGGCCTCGGCTCCGCACTGTACCGGCCCGGCCAGGACGTGGCCGCGACACGCGCGAATGCGCAGGCGTTCATTGCGGGCTGGCAGGCCGAGCAGGCCGCGCAGGGTGCCGCTAAAGGAGCGCAGGCGTGAACCGTCTCTCGGGCAAAGTCGCTTTCGTGACCGGCGCCGGGCGCGGCATCGGCGCGGCGATTGCGCACGCGTTCGCTGCCGAGGGCGCGGCGGTCGTGCTCGCCGAACTCGATGGCGAAACCGCGCGGGCGACCGCACGCGAAATCGCGCGGCAGCACGGCGACGCGGTGCAAGTGCTTGCGCACGAAACCGACGTGACGCAGCCCGACTCGGTGCGTGCGGCGGTGGACGCAGCCGAGCGCGCGTTCGGCCCGATCGACGTGCTCGTGAACAACGCGGGCATCAACGTGTTCGCCGATCCGCTCACGATGACCGACGCCGACTGGCGCCGCTGCTTCGCCGTCGATCTCGACGGCGTCTGGAACGGTTGCCGCGCGGTGCTGCCGGGCATGGTCGCGCGCGGCGCGGGCAGCATCGTGAACATCGCCTCGACGCACGCATTCCAGATCATCCCGGGCTGCTTTCCGTATCCGGTTGCGAAGCACGGCGTGCTGGGCCTCACACGCGCGCTCGGCATCGAATACGCGCTGAAGAACGTGCGCGTGAATGCCATCGCGCCCGGCTACATCGAGACGCAATTGACGCGCGACTGGTGGGACGCACAGCCCGACCCGCAGGCCGCGCGCAAGGAAACGCTCGCCCTTTCGCCGATGAAGCGCATCGGCCGCCCGGAGGAAGTGGCGATGACGGCGGTGTTCCTCGCGTCGGACGAGGCGCCTTTCATCAACGCGAGCTGTATCACCATCGACGGAGGGCGCACGGCGCTCTACCACGATTGATCGAATGACGATCGACCGAATCCGCAGGAATCCGCCGAAGCGCTGGCCGCGCGCGACGGCGGGGAGAAGAAAAGAAGCGGCCGACCCTTCCCGTGAACGATAAAGACTGGAGACTGACATCATGCAACGACGCATCTTTCTGACGCTGATGGCCACCGCGGTTGCCGTGGGCGCGGCGCTGGGCGCGGCCCCGCTCGCACAGGCGGCCGACCAGGTGAAGATCGGCTTTCTCGTGAAGCAGCCTGAAGAACCGTGGTTCCAGGACGAATGGAAATTCGCCGAAATGGCCGCGAAGGCAAAAGGCTTCACGCTGGTGAAGATCGGCGCGCCGTCGGGCGAGAAGGTCATGAGCGCAATCGACAACCTCGCCGCGCAAAAAGCCCAGGGCTTCATCATCTGCACGCCTGACGTGAAGCTCGGGCCGGGCATCGTCGCCAAGGCGAAGGCCGACAAACTCAAGATGATGACCGTCGACGACCGCCTCGTCGACGGTTCGGGCAAGCCGATCGAGGCCGTGCCGCATATGGGCATCTCGGCCTACAACATCGGCAAGCAGGTGGGCGACGGCATCGTCGCCGAAATCAGGAAGCGCGGCTGGGACATGAAGGACGTCGGCGCAATCGACGTGACGTACGAGCAGTTGCCGACCGCGCACGACCGCACGAGCGGCGCGACCGACGTGCTCCTCGCCGCGGGCTTTCCGAAGGCGAACGTGATTGCCGCGCCCCAGGCGAAGACCGACACGGAAAACGCCTTCAACGCCGCGAACATCGCGCTCACGAAGAACCCGCAGTTCAAGCACTGGGTCGCATACGGCCTGAACGACGAAGCCGTGCTGGGCGCGGTGCGCGCAGCGGAAGGCCGCGGCTTCAAAACCGACAACATGATCGGCATCGGCATCGGCGGCGCGGATTCGGCGCTCAACGAGTTCAAGAAGCCCCAGCCGACCGGCTTCTTCGGCACCGTGATCATCAGCCCGAAGCGTCACGGCGAAGAGACCTCGGATCTGATGTACGCGTGGATCACGCAAGGCAAGGCGCCGCCGAAGCTCACGCTCACGAGCGGCATGCTGGCCACGCGCGACAACGTGAACCAGGTGCGCGAGCAGATGGGTCTCGCGTCGAAGTAATCGCCATGAACCGATGGCCGGAAAACAAGGCCTGAACGGCAAGTGCATTGAGCGTTTCCCGCTGCCCATGACCGGTGCGCGTTTTATCTGTCGCACCGGTCGTGCATCACCAATAAAGCGGGCGTTTCGAACGAGAGGAAACCGAAGTGTCAGCGACACTGCGTTTTGAGAATATCGGCAAGGTGTTTCCGGGCGTGCGCGCACTCGACGGCGTGTCGCTCGACGTCAATCAAGGCCAGGTGCACGGCCTCGTGGGCGAGAACGGCGCGGGCAAGTCGACGCTGCTCAAGATTCTCGGCGGCGAATATCAGCCGGATTCCGGCCGCATCCTGATGGACGGCCAGGAAGTGCATTTCGCCCATTCCGCGGCGTCGATCGGCGCGGGCGTTGCCGTGATTCACCAGGAGCTGCAGTACGTGCCGGATCTCACCGTCGCGGAAAACCTGCTGCTCGGCGCGCTGCCCAATGCGCTCGGCTGGGTGAAGCGGCGCGAGGCGCGCAAGTTCGTGGGCGAGCGCCTCGCCGCAATGGGCGTCGATCTCGATCCGGCCGCGAAGCTGCGCAAGCTCTCCATCGCGCAGCGCCAGATGGTGGAAATCTGCAAGGCGCTCTTGCGCAACGCACGCGTGATCGCACTCGACGAGCCCACGAGTTCGCTGTCGCACCGCGAAACCGAGGTGCTGTTCAAGCTCGTGCGCGAGTTGCGCGCCGATCACCGCGCGCTCATCTACATCTCGCACCGCATGGACGAGATCTACGAGCTGTGCGACGCCTGCACGATCTTCCGCGATGGCCGCAAGGTGGCGTCGCACGAGACGCTCGAAGGCCTGAAGCGCGAGACGATCGTCGCGGAAATGGTCGGGCGCGAGATCAGCGACATCTACAACTACACGCCGCGCGAGCATGGCGGCGTGCGGCTCGCGGTGCGCGGCGTCGCCGGGCATCCGCTTGCCGGGCCCGCGAGCTTCGAAGTGAAGGCCGGGGAGATCGTCGGCTTTTTCGGGCTCGTCGGCGCCGGGCGCAGCGAACTGATGCAGCTTGTCTACGGCACGCACAGGCGCCGCGCGGGCGAAATCGTGCTCGACGGCAAGACCGTGCGCGTGAAGAGCGCCGCCGACGCGATCCGCCAGGGCATCGTGCTGTGCCCCGAAGACCGCAAGGAGCAGGGCATCGTTGCGCTCGCATCGGTCGCGGAGAACATCAACATCAGTTGCCGCCGCCACTTCCTGCGCGCGGGCATGTTCCTCGATCTCACGAAGGAAGCCGCGACGGCGGACCGCTTCATCAAGCTCCTGAAGATCAAGACGCCGAACCGCCGCCAGAAAATCCGCTTTCTTTCCGGCGGCAACCAGCAAAAGGTGATCCTGTCTCGCTGGCTCGCGGAGCCCGATCTGAAGGTCGTGATCCTCGACGAGCCGACGCGCGGCATCGACGTCGGCGCGAAGCACGAGATCTACAACGTGATCTATCAGCTTGCCGCGCGCGGTTGCGCGATCGTGATGGTGTCGTCGGAGTTGCCCGAGGTGCTCGGCGTGTCGGATCGCATCGTCGTGATGCGCGAAGGCCGTATTTCGGGCGAGTTGCCGCGCAGCGCGGCGAGCGAACACGCAGTGCTCGATCTGGCGTTGCCGCAGCGCACGCAGGCACGTGCCGCATGAATGGACGGGGAGGAGTGACTGAAATGCAAGCAAGAGAAAACCTGGCGGCCGATGCGGCCGATGCGGCCAAGAGCGTCGCGCAATCCGCCGCCGATGCGCTGATCCCGAGTGCCAGCGACAAGCAGAAGTGGTGGCAGCAGATCACCGAGTACAGCCTGATCGTGATCTTCGCGATCATGTTCATCACGATGTCGCTCACGGTCGATCACTTCTTCTCGATTGAGAACATGCTCGGCCTCGCGCTGTCGATTTCGCAGATCGGCATGGTCGCCTGCACGATGATGTTCTGTCTCGCGTCGCGCGACTTCGACCTTTCCGTCGGCTCGATCATCGCGTTCGCGGGTGTGCTGTGCGCGATGGTGCTCAACGCCACGAACAATACGTTCATCGCGATCATTGCGGCCGTGGCGGCGGGCGCGGCCATCGGTTTCGTGAACGGCGCGGTGATCGCTTATTTGCGCATCAACGCGCTGATCACGACGCTCGCCACGATGGAAATCGTGCGCGGCCTCGGCTTCATCGTCTCGCACGGGCAGGCGGTCGGCGTGTCGTCGGATACGTTCATCGCGCTCGGCACGATGGCGTTTTTCGGCGTGTCGCTGCCGATCTGGGTCACGCTCCTCTGCTTCATCGTGTTCGGCGTGATGCTCAACCGCACCGTGTACGGGCGCAATACGCTCGCCATCGGCGGCAATCCGGAGGCGTCGCGTCTCGCCGGTATTCATGTCGAGCGCACGCGCGTGTGGATCTTCCTGATCCAGGGCGCGGTGACCGCGCTCGCAGGCGTGATTCTCGCGTCGCGCATCACCTCGGGCCAGCCGAACGCCGCCGAAGGCTTCGAACTGAACGTGATTTCCGCGTGCGTTCTGGGCGGCGTCTCGCTGCTCGGCGGCCGCGCGACGATCTCGGGCGTGGTGATCGGCGTGCTCATCATGGGTACGGTCGAGAACGTGATGAATCTGCTCAACATCGACGCGTTCTACCAGTACCTCGTACGCGGCGCGATTCTGCTCGCGGCGGTGCTGCTCGATCAGTTGAAGAATCGCGGCGCTCGTGACTGACCCCAGGCGATTAACCTATCAGGAGGCCGGACGATGATGCAAGAAGCGAACTCCGTCGCACGGGACACGCACGAACCCGGCGCGCGCTATCCGAGCCTGGTCGACCGTGTCGTGCTGATTACGGGCGGCGCGACCGGCATCGGCGCGGCGTTCGTCGAACACTTCGTCGCGCAGGGCGCGCGCGTGGGCTTTCTCGACATCGATGCGAGCGCGGGCGTCGCGCTCGCCGATGCGCTTGCGGGCCAGGGGCAAAGCGAGGATCAAAGCCGGGACCAAAGCCAGAATCGAGCCGCGCGCCACAAGCCGCACTTCGTGACCTGCGATCTCACCGATATCGGCGCGTTGCGTCACGCCGTCGCGAGCATGAAGGCGGCGCTCGGCCCGATCCAGGTGCTCGTGAACAATGCGGCGAACGACCGTCGCGAGGCGCTTGCGGACATCACGCCCAGATCGTTCGACGACGGCATTGCGGTGAACGTGCGCCATCAGTTGTTCGCGGCGCAGGCCGTGGTCGAGGACATGAAAGCGGCCCGCGCGGGGGCGATCATCAATCTCGGCTCGATTAGCTGGATGCTCAAGAACAGCGAGTTTCCGGTCTACGCGATGAGCAAGTCGGCGGTGCAGGGGCTCACGCGCGGGCTCGCGAAGGAACTCGGGCCGTACGGCATCCGCGTGAACACGCTCGTGCCGGGCTGGGTGATGACCGACAAGCAGCGCCGTTTGTGGCTCACCGACGAAGGCCGCGAGCTGATCAGGCGCGGCCAGTGCATCGACGCCGAACTGCTGCCCGCCGATCTCGCGCGCGCGGCGCTTTTCCTCGCGGCCGACGACAGCCGCATGATCACGGCGCAGGACATCGTCGTGGACGGAGGCTGGGTATGACGCACCCATCGGCCAACGCATCGGCCAACGCATCGGCCACGCTGCTGATCGACGCGCTCGACACGCTCGGCGAATGCGCGACGTGGTGCGCGCGCACGGGCCGCTTCTACTGGACCGACATCGTGGGCAGGCGGCTGTCGCGCTACGACCCGCGCGACGGCTCGCATCAAACGTGGGACATGCCGGAGCGTCTTGGCTGCTTCGCGCTGTGCGAGGACGAGAACACGCTGCTGCTCGGTCTTGCCAGGCGGCTCGCGTTCTTCGATCTCGTGACGGGCCAGCTCGATCTTGTCGTCGATGTCGAGCCGGGCAAGACGACGCGCGTGAACGATGGCCGCTGCGACCGGCAGGGCCGCTTCGTGTTCGGCACGATGGACGATGTACGGCCGAGGAAACCGGTCGGCGGCTTCTACCGGCTCAATCGGGATCTGACGCTTGAACGCCTGCCGCTGCCCGCGCCCGCGATTCCGAACAGCATTGCGTTCAGTCCGGACGGCGCGACGATGTACTACTGCGACACGCCGATGCGCTCGATCCGCGCGTGCGACTACGGCGCCGATGGCAGCATCGCTAACGACCGGCCGTTTGTCGATCTATCGAAGGAGGCAGGCGTCCCGGACGGCTCGACGGTCGATGCCGATGGCGGCCTCTGGAACGCGCAGTGGGGCGGCGCGTGCGTGGTGCGCTACCGCGCAGACGGCACCGAAAGCACGCGTGTAAAGATTCCCACGGCTCAGCCAAGCTGCGTTACGCTCGGCGGTGCGCGTCTCGACACGCTCTATGTGACGAGCGCGCGCGATGAGTTCGATGCCGAAGCACTCTCACGCGACATCCACGCCGGCGGCGTGTTCGTCGCGCACTCAGGCCACGCTGGCCTTGCCGAGCCGGTTTTTCTGGGCGCACGGCGGGGCGGTTGAATGGGCGGCGGGCGCCGTTCGGGCGCGCTGTTTAAGTGGGTTCTTCATACGAAGCCGGGGCGCCACAGAACCCGGCCACCTTGAAAGGTAGCGGGGCAGTCGTTGCCGTACGGCAACAGTTGCAGTCGATCGCAGTTGATCGTAGTCGATCGGTAATCCGCAGTCGGCAGTGCCAGCAAAGAAACGCGAACACAAGAAGCGGCCACCGAGCGAGGACCTGGCGCTCCGGCAGGCTGCGTGTGCACCGCCTTCGTAGGCGGCACCTTTCATGCCTCTCGAGGAGCATCTTATGAGCGTCGCGAATTCCGCCTTGCGTCAAACTGTTCGTCCGGCCGGCGCGCCGGCCGCCGCGCGCCGGGCGCGGCTCGAAGCCGCTACCCATCCGGTTCTGCCCGGGCCCAGCACGTCGGCCGTCGCCATCGGCGCGGCCGGCACGGACGATGTGTCCTGCGTGACGCTGGCAAACGCGTATTTAAGGCTCGACGTCGCGCCGCAACTGGGCGGCGGCATCACCCGTTTCGACTGTCGCAGCGAAGGCGTGCTGGAGCCGGTTTTCCGGCGCTGCGATCACGTCAGCGCGCGCATGGATCCGAATGAACTCGCCTGCTACCCGCTCGTGCCGTTTTCGAATCGCATCGGGGCGGGGCGCTTTCACTTTGGCGGGCGCAATATCGAAGTGCCGTGCAACCGTGCAGGCGAGCCGCTGCCGATCCACGGCGACGGCTGGCTCGTGCCGTGGCAGGTCGAGCAGTCGGAGCGCGAGTGCGTGAGGCTCGTGCTCGACCGCAGCAACGGCAAGCCGTACGCGTATCGTGCGGCGATTACCTACGCGCTGGACGGCACCACGCTGGCGATGACGCTCGAAGTCGAGAACACCGGGCGCGATGCGATGCCGTTCGGACTCGGCGTGCACCCGTTTCTCGCACGCGATGCGAGCACCGAGCTTTCCGCGCCTGCGAGCGGCCTGTGGCTATCGGGCGAGGACTGGCTGCCGGTGCGGCATGTCCCGGCGCCGCCCGCGTGGCAATTCGGCGTGGCCTATCCGCTGCCGGATACGCTCGTCAATCACGCGTTCAGCGGCTGGAGCGGACGTGCCGCCGTGGTGTGGGAGCGGCGGCGGCTGTCGCTGTCGATTTCCGCGAACACCGATTACTACGTGCTCTATACGCCGCAGGGCGAGGACTTCTTCTGCTTCGAGCCCGTCGACCATCCGATCAACGCGGTCAATCTTTCGGGCGGCGGCGACGCGCACGGCATGACCGTGCTCGCGCGCGGCGAGCGGCTCGTGCGGCAGTTCAGCTTCACGGTCGAGCGCCTGGACGCGCGCGCGGCGGCCAGGCCGCATGGCGCGGCAGCGCACCGCCGCACGGGTGCGTCGCGCGGCGGCAAGGCGGGCCGCGCACGGCAGGAGGCGCACTGATCCGCGCTTGATTCACGCTTGATCCGCCGCCTGCTGCGCGGCACGCGGGCCCGAATCGACCGGGCGTTTCGCGTGCCGGGCAGCAGGCGGCCCGTCTCATGTCACCGAACCCAAGGCCGGGTAAAATACGCGCCGTTTCGAATCAACGGCTCGCCTCGAGTTACTCAACATGACCGCTTTCACCCAGACCCTCGACGCCGCCTGGAAGCGCACCGGCTCGCTGCTGTGCGTCGGCCTCGACCCCGAGCCGACGAAGTTTCCCGCCGCGCTCGCCGGACGCAGCGATGCGATCTTCACGTTCTGCCGCGACATCGTCGATGCGACGGCGGCTTACGCGTGCTCGTTCAAGCCGCAAATCGCGTACTTCGCCGCGCACCGCGCGGAAGACCAGCTCGAAGCGCTGATCGCGCACATCCACGAGAAGCATCCCGGCTTGCCGGTGATTCTCGACGCGAAGCGCGGCGACATCGGCAGCACGGCCGGGCAGTACGCGCGCGAGGCGTTCGAGCGCTATGCGGCGGACGCCGTGACGGTGAACCCGTACATGGGTTTCGATTCGATCGAGCCGTATCTCGCGCACGCGGGCAAGGGCGTGATCGTGCTGTGCCGCACCTCGAACCCGGGCGGCTCGGACCTGCAGTTCCTGACGACCGACGGCAAGCCGCTCTACCAGGTCGTGGCGGCGCTGGCGGCGCAGAAGTGGAACGCGAGCGGCCAGCTCGGTCTCGTGGTCGGCGCAACGTTTCCGAAGGAAATCGAAGTGGTGCGCGGGATCGTTGGCGACATGCCCCTGCTGATTCCGGGCATCGGCGCGCAGGGCGGCGACGTCGAAGCAACCGTGCGCGCGGGCCGCACCGCAGCGGGCACGGGCATGCTGATCAACTCGTCGCGCGCGATTCTCTATGCGAGCAAGGGTGACGACTACGCGCAGGCGGCTGCAACGGCCGCGAAGGACACGCGCGACCGCATCAACGCATTCCGCTGAACATACCGGCTCGCGGCGCCTGCACGGCGCCGTGGGCCGCGCCCGTCAAACCCGGTCCGCTAAACCCGGTCCGCTAAAACCCGCCCGTCAAAACCGCGGCGCGCTCATCCCTTGCGCGCCGCAGCAGCAGGCTTGCCCAGCAATTCGATGATGGCGCGATGCAGCGGAAACTTCTGCGCGAGCGCCGCGGCATCGGCGATTTCGAATTCGCTGAACTCGAAGCCCGGCGCGACTGTGCAGCCCACCAGCGCAAAAGTCGACGGATCGCAGCAGCGCGCCGCGAACCAGTGGCCCGCGGGCACGACGGCCTGAAACACCGTGCCCGGATGATCGAGCGCGTGGCCGAGCTTGCGCGTGGAGAGCACGCCGCGCTCGTCGATCGAGTGGATTTCGAGCGGCGCGCCCGCGTAGAAGTGCCAGAGCTCGTCGGAGCGGATGCGGTGCCACGCCGAATAGGCGCCGTCCGTCAGCAGAAAGTAGATCGCGGTCGAGGCCGTGCGCGTGCCCTCGCTCGCGGGCGCGCCGTCGCGGCGCACGAGCTTGTCCGCACGGTAGGTTTCGCTGTAGTAGCCGCCTTCGGGATGCGGTTCGAGCCCGAAGCGGCGGATCAGGTCGTCGACTGCGGTGTTCACGGTAGCCATGGTGGCGGTCTCCTTCCGTGTCCCGGCATGCCGCACGCCGGGTTAGCGTTCCTTTTCGTCGAGCAGCGCGAGCAGCCCGCGCAGCGCATGCGCGGCAGCCTGCGCGCGGATCTGTTCGCGGTCACCCTTGAAGACGAGCGTCTCCACGCTCGTATGCAGCCGGTTGCTCCAGCCGAACGACACCATGCCGACCGGCTTCTCGGGCGTGCCGCCGCCCGGCCCCGCCACGCCCGTGATCGACAGCGAAACCTGTGCCCGGCTGTTGCGCAGCGCGCCTTCGGCCATCGCGCGGGCGACCGGCTCGCTGACTGCGCCGTGCTTCTCGATCAGCTCGGCGGGCACGCCGATCATTTCGCTCTTCGCGAGGTTCGAATACGTGACGAAGCCGCGTTCGAACCAGCCGCTGCTGCCGGAGATGTCGGTGATCGCGGTGGCGACCATGCCGCCCGTGCACGATTCGGCGGTGGCGAGCATCAGACGCCCGTCGCGCAGCTTGTTGCCGACGCGGATGGCGAGTTGGTGAACGACGGAATCGGTAGCCATGGTGCGTTATCCGATGAGCGCCGGAGCGCGGGTTTCAGACCGACATGCGCCAGAGCGCGATGACGAGCAGCGTGAAGAACGCGGCGACGAGGTCGTCGAACATGATGCCGAAACCGCCCTTGAAGCGGCGGTCGAAGTAGCGGATGGGCGGCGGCTTCACCATGTCGAAGAAGCGGAAGGTGAGAAAAGCCGCGAGTTTTCCGTTGAAATCGACGGGCGTGACCATCAGCATCACGAGCCAGAAGGCGACGATCTCGTCCCAGACGATCGCAGACGGGTCGTCGACCTGCATCTTGCGGGCCGTGAACCCGGTGATCCCGATTCCGGCGACGTAGCCGAGGACGATCAGGAGCCCCCAGTCGATCACCGTCAGGTAGCGGCTCAGCACGTCGAACGACAGCCACGCGAACAGCGTGCCGGCCGTGCCCGGCGCGATGCGCGACAGGCCCGAGCCAAAGCCGAGCGAGATGATATGAAACGGATGCGTGAGCATGAACTGCGCGTCGGCGCGGCGCGGGCGCGCGGCGGCGGTTGCGCACGCTGCGGTGCCCGCCGAGGTGCCCGCAGCGGCGCCTGCGGTCGTGCCTGCCGCAGCGCCGGCCGTGGCGGCTGCCATCGCGCCCGCAGCCCGGTCGTCCGGCGCGGCTGGCGGCAGCGCGGACCCGGACAGGTTGTCGGCGGGCGTCGGCGTGGGGTCAGTCTGCATGGAAGTGATCGAAGCCTTGCAACGTGAGGTTGAGCGGCGCACCGGATCCGTCGTGCCACGCGATGCCCGGCCTCGCGCGCGCCGGATCGGCCGGGTCGAGGACAGTTATTGTACCGATGCGCGTCGCGCGCACGCCCGCATGTTGCGCGGCTGCCTCGACCGCGCTGCGCGCGCCCGGCGCCGCCGTGAAGCACAGTTCGTAGTCGTCGCCGCCCGCGAGCGCGCACTGGCGTTGCACCGCTTGCGGCAGGCGCGCGAGCGCCGCCGAGCGCGGCAGCGCATCGACATCGATGCGCGCGCAGGCGTTCGAGCGCTCGAGGATGTGCAGCAGGTCGCCCGCGAGCCCGTCCGAAACGTCGAGCGCCGCGTGCGCCACGCCGCGCAGCGCGAGGCCGAGCGCAATGCGCGGCTCGGGCCGCTCAAGCGCGTGACGGAACACGGCGGCGTCGGCGGCATCGGCCTGCCACTCGCCGCGCAGCACGCCGAGTCCCGCGCGCGCGTCTCCTGGCGTGCCGGAAACCCAGATGTCGTCGCCGGGCTGCGCGGCATCGCGCCGGAGCGCGGCGCCTGGCGGCACAGAGCCGAACACCGTGATGCAAAGATTCAGCGGCCCTGCGGTCGTGTCGCCGCCGATCAGTTCGCAGCCGAAGCGGTCGGCGAGTTCGAAGAGGCCCGCGCTGAACGCCGTGAGCCAGTCTTCGCGCGGTTTCGGCAGTGAAAATGCAAGGGTGAAGCCGAGCGGTGCGGCGCCCATCGCGGCGAGATCGGAGAGATTCACCGCGAGCGCCTTGTGGCCGAGCGCGTGCGGATCGACATCGGGCAGGAAGTGGCGGCCCTCCACGAGCATGTCGGTCGAAATGGCGAGCATTTCGCCGGCGGGCGGCGCGATCAGCGCGCAGTCGTCGCCAATGCCGAGCGCGGCGCGGCGCGTGTTCGCGCGCGCGCGCCGGGCGAAGAATCGGTCGATCAGGGAGAACTCTGAAAGCATATTGAAAGGACTATGGCGAATGGCATGCGGGCTGTCGCAGAGCGCTCGTGCCGCTGCGGCTTTTCAGCGATTCCGGTCGCGGCACCTGTGCCGGAATCGTACGTAATGGCAACCAGGCGCGCTGGAGAATGGCGCTACAATGGGTCCGAATCGCCATTCTAATCTGCACTTCATTCAGGCCCGTCATGTCGAATTCCGCCACGACCAAGCTTCGCGAAGCCGCACTCGATTATCACGAGTTTCCCACTCCGGGAAAGATCGAGATCGCGCCAACCAAACAAATGCTCAACCAGCGCGATCTCTCGCTTGCGTACTCGCCAGGCGTGGCGTTCGCGTGCGACGCGATCGTCGACGATCCGCTGAACGCATCGCGCTTCACCGCACGAAGCAACCTTGTCGGCGTCGTGACGAACGGCACGGCGGTGCTCGGCCTCGGCAACATCGGGCCGCTCGCCTCGAAGCCGGTCATGGAAGGCAAGGCGGTGCTCTTCAAGAAGTTCGCGGGCATCGACGTGTTCGACATCGAACTCAACGAGTCGGACCCGCACAAGCTCGTCGAAGTGATCGCTGCGCTCGAACCCACCTTCGGCGGCATCAACCTCGAAGACATCAAGGCGCCCGACTGCTTCATCGTCGAGCGCGAGTGCCGCAAGCGCATGAAGATTCCGGTCTTTCACGACGACCAGCACGGCACCGCCATCGTCGTCGCCGCGGCCATCACGAACGGCCTGAAAGTCGTCGGCAAGAACATCAAGGAAGTGAAGCTCGTCGCGTCGGGCGCGGGTGCTGCGGCGCTCGCCTGTCTCGACTTGCTCGTCGATCTGGGCATGCCGCTGGAGAACATCGTCGTCACGGATCTGGCGGGCGTGGTCTACAAGGGCCGCACCGAACTGATGGACCCGGTCAAGGAGCGCTTCGCGCGCGAGACGAACGCGCGCACGCTCGCCGAAGTCATGGCGGACGCGGACATTTTCCTCGGCCTTTCGGCGGGCGGCGTGCTCAAGCCGGAGATGGTCACCGGGATGGCCGCGAAGCCGCTGATCCTCGCGCTCGCAAACCCGACGCCGGAAATCCTCCCTGAACTCGCGCTCGAAGTGCGCCCGGACGCCGTGCTCGCCACCGGCCGCACCGACTATCCGAACCAGGTCAACAACGTGCTGTGCTTCCCGTTCATCTTCCGCGGCGCGCTCGATGCGGGCGCAACGACGGTGACGCGGGAAATGGAAATCGCGGCGGTGAACGCGATTGCCGACCTGGCGCGCCAGGAGCAGAGCGACGTCGTCGCCACGGCGTACGGCATTCAGGACCTGCAGTTCGGCTCCGAGTACCTGATTCCGAAGCCTTTCGATCCGCGCCTGATCGTCAAGATCGCGCCGGCCGTCGCGAAGGCGGCGATGGACTCGGGTGTTGCGACGCGTCCGATCGAGGACATGGACGCCTACGAACAGCACCTGCAGCATTTCGTGTATCAAAGCGGCACGACCATGAAGCCGATCTTCCAGCTCGCGCGGTCGGTCGAGCCGGAGAAAAAGCGCATCGTCTTCGCGGAGGGCGAAGAAGAGCGCATCTTGCGCGCGGTGCAGATCGTCGTCGACGAAAAGCTTGCGAAGCCCATTCTGATTGGCCGCCCGGCGGTGATCGAGCAGCGCGCCGCGCGCTACGGCCTGCGTCTGGTCGCGGGCCAGGATTACACGGTCGTCAACACGGACCACGACGAGCGCTACCGCGACTTCTGGCAGAGCTACGCGAAGCTGATGGCCCGCAAGGGCATCACGCCGCAAATGGCGAAACTCGAAATGCGCCGCCGCACCACGCTGATCGGCTCGATGCTCGTGAAGCGGGGCGAGGCCGACGGCATGATCTGCGGCACGATCAGCACGACGCATCGGCATCTGCACTTCATCGACCAGGTGATCGGCAAGAAGGAGGGCTGCAGCGTCTACGCGGCGATGATCGGGCTCGTGCTGCCGAACCGCCAGATCTTCATCGTGGACACGCACGTCAATATCGACCCGACACCGGCCCAGCTCGCCGAGATCACGATCATGGCCGCCGAGGAAGTGCGCCGCTTCGGCATCGAGCCGAATATTGCACTGTGCTCGCACTCGAACTTCGGTTCGAGCCTCGCGCCTTCGGCGCAGAAGATGCGCGATCTGCTCGACATCCTGAAGGAGCGTGCGCCCGATCTGCGGGTGGACGGCGAAATGCACGGCGATGTCGCGCTCGACCCGCACATGCGCCACGAGATCCTGCCCGATTCGACCCTCGAAGGCGAAGCGAATCTGCTGATCATGCCGAACATCGACGCGGCAAACATCTCGTACAACCTGCTCAAGACGGCGGCGGGCAACAACATCGCGATTGGCCCGATTCTGCTTGGCGCGGCGAAGCCGGTGCATGTGCTGACAGCTTCGGCGACGGTGCGCCGCATCGTCAACATGGCGGCGCTCGTTGTCGCGGATGTGAACGCCTCGCGTTAAGCATCGGCGCCGGCTGGAGAAGCCGGCGCCGCCGGAGCAATCGCGCCCCGTAAAAGCGGCGTGCCCGAAACAGGCGCGCCGCTTACGCCGCTCCGCCCGGCCTCTGGTCAGGCCTTTGTAAAATCTACTGATTTCTGCCTTGTGCACAGTCAACGAGCGACCGTCCCGCCCCGGCGAACGTTGCTTCCGGGGTGCTTTAGCGATACCCTTACAATTTTGATGGTCGTCGAACGCAGAAACCGACAAGCGGGAATCTCGTAAATGGCGCGCACGGGGCTGCAAAGCCGGGAATCTGAACTGGAACCCCAGCTGAAACGCAACGCTGCAGGTAAATCCGCTGGGCTAACCCATTGTTTCGACGGCATTCGCCGGGTGGCGACAGCCGCAGCGCTGGTCGTTGCGGCAACCTTCGCGACGGGCGGATTCGTACCCGCGCAGGCGCGAAGCACGCCTTCCGCAGACGTTGCGGGAGAAGTTGCTGCGGACGTCGGCACGATTGCCGTCAGCCAGTTGCCGTCCGAAGCGGTCAATACGCTCGGACTCATCGCGGCGGGCGGTCCTTATCCGTTCGCCAAAGACGGTGTCGTGTTCGGCAACTTCGAGCGGATGCTGCCGTACCACCGGCGCGGCTATTACCATGAGTACACCGTACCGACGCCTCGCGCGCGCAATCGCGGCGCGCGTCGCATCGTCTGCGGCGGCCCGTTGCGGCAGACCGGCAACTGTTACTACTCCGACGACCATTACGCCAGTTTTAAGCGAATTGTTGAATGACACCGGGAAGAGCGGAATGAGCGAGAACATCTACGCGCACGACCCGCGGGTCGCGAGCGATCCGTTCGCGGCCGGGGAAGGCAACCTGTTCCAGCGAGTCATGCAGATGAAGCACGACGAACAGGGTCAAATGCAGGGACAGACGCAGGATCAGCAGGATCAGGCGCAAGGACAAGCGGCGCCCGCCGAGGGCGGCGCGTCTTCAGCAGACGAGGAAGGCATGAACCTGTTCTCGACGGTCCGGCCGAACATCGTCCAGTCGATCCGCGCGTTTCGCGTGCAGGATCTTCACGACGAGGCGCAGCGCCTCGAGCAGCATTTCCTCTACGCCTACTGCGCGAACGCGAAGAGCAAGCAGGAAGTGCTCGAAACCATCGCCACGTCGTTTCTGTTTCCGAAGCATTTCGGCAAGAACTACGACGGGCTGTACGACTGCCTGACCGATCTCGTGCAGAAGGCAGGCGAGCAACCGGGCTTCGTGGTCGTCCTTGACGGACTGCCGATCGCGCAGAAGTTCGACAAGGACGGGCGCGAGACGCTGCTCGACGTGTTTCGCGAAGCCTCCGAATACTGGGGCGAGCGCAAGGTGCCGTTCCGCGTCTTCTATTCATTCGCCTGACGCCCGTCGTCGGCACCCGGCACTCCGCAGAAAGCTGCGCACCGCTCGCGCGCAAGCTCCGCTCAGGCCCGCCTTCCGCTAAAGAGACAACGCGGAAACGGCGGGCCTTGTCGTTTCTACCAGCCGCCCCAGCGCGCGGCCAGTGCCGCAAGAACCGCGATACCGGCCGTTTCGGTGCGCAGGACGCGCGGCCCGAGCCCTACCGGAACGAAGCCGTGGCTCTCCGCGGCCGCCTCCTCCGCCGACGAAAATCCGCCTTCCGGCCCCACCAGCACGATCACTTCGCCCCTGGGCGGATCGTGCGGCAGCGACGCGAACGACGCGTTCGCACGCGGCGAGAGGATCACGCGCAGCTCGCCTTCAGCCGCTGTTTTCGGCATGCCGCCGAGCCAGGTGCCGATTTCGCGCGACGGCGCGACATCGGGCAGACGGTTCCGCCCGCATTGTTCGCATGCCGACTGAACAATGCGCTTCCAGTGCAGCTGGCGCCGCTGCGCGCGCTCGCCCGAGAGGCGCACGACGCTGCGCGACGTGGTGAGCGGCACGAAGTTCGTCGCGCCCAGTTCCACGGCTTTTTCGATCAGCCAGTCCATCTTGTCGCTGCCAGCGATGCCCTGGGCGAGCGTGAGCCGGTACGGCGGCTCGGCTTCGACGTCGCGAAACGAATCGACGCGCACCTTCGTGTCGCGGCGCTCCATCTCGACGATTTCGGCGCTGTATTCGCCGCCCTCGCCGTTGAAGAGCACGATCGTGTCGCCGGGCTGCAGACGCAGCACCTGGACGTGTCGCGTGACTTCGTCGGGCAGGACGACGAGATCGCCGGACGGCAGCGGGCTGCCGACGAAAAAACGGGGCATAAGACAGGTTCTCATTGCTTCAGTGCAGGTGGCGAGCAAGCGCCCAGCGGTAGCCGTCGAGGTCTTCGACCTGTGCGAAACGGTCTCCCCAGAACTGGTTCTGCGGCTCACTCAGCGATTTCGCGCCGGCTTCGAGGGCCCGCGCATAAACCGCGTCGACATCGTCGACATATAGATAAAAAGACTGTGGGGCGATTGCCCCCGCGCTCTTCGGCGTGTGCGCCGTCGAGCCGAATGCGCCCTCCGGCGCAAACATCACAATCAACTGGTCGTGGTAGGTCATCTCCACGTGCATGACTGCGCCATCGTCCTCCACGCAATCGCGCACGACGAATCCGAACGCCGACTCGAAAAATACCATCGCCGCGCGTGCATCGCGCACCGTCAGATAGGGCGTCAGCCACGGCACGCCTGCGGGGCGGGATGAGGGCATCGAGTATCTCCAGATTTCGCGGTTCGGACGGGTGACTGCAGTGCCCGAGGGACGCGCGCTCAAGGCACGCAGAACATAATTTTGCAGAACTGCGGTCGCTATGGATCCAGGAATCGACCTAGTTTGTCGCGAACCGTCCACGGCGTAGCGAAGAGCGCGGCGTGCAGATTCGCATCGTAAAAGCGCAGGCTAACGATTGCGCGTTCTTCAAGACGCGTGCACAGCGTGGCCGTATCGATGGCAACCGGGTCGAGCCGGTCGCTCGCGACGGCCATGAGCCAGAGCGAGCCGTAGAGCGGCACGTAAGCGGCGAGCGGGCGCACCACGGCGAACGAGGCGCGCAGGCCGTCGAGCAGTGCGCCGATACGCGCCGCATGGTGATAGGGCGAGCCGAGATGAAGCGAGATCAGCGCGTCGGCGGTCATCACGCGCTTGAGCGCCGTGTAGAACGTCGTCGTATAGAGGCCGGCGGCGGGCGAATCAGGCGGGGTTAGATCGAATACGACGAGATCGAACTGTTCCTGCGTCTGGTTCACGAACGCCGCGGCGTCGCCGATCACCAGTTCGACGCGCGGATCGTCGAATGCGCCGCCTCGCACCTGCGGCAAGTAGTCGCCGGTCAGCCGCACGACGTCGGCGTCGAGTTCGGCCACGACGATGCGCGCGATGTCAGGATGACGAAGCAGCTGGCGCGCGGCGCCGCCATCGCCGCCGCCCAGCACGAGCGCCGTGCGCGGCGCCGGATGCGTGAGCGCGGCCGGGTGCGTCATGCATTCGTGGTAGACGAATTCGTCGCCGGCGGACGTCATCGGGCGGCCGTCCAGCGCGAACAGGCAGCCGAGTTGCGGCGTATCCCAGACCTCGATGCGCTGCCAGGCCGAATCCACACAGGCGAGGCGGTGCGCGCCGGGGAAGCCGTACAGGGCGTCGGCGGCGGGATGGAAGAGGAGCGGGACGTTCACGGATGCGGGCGCGACCGGCCTGACCGGCCGCGCTGTCTAAAAAATGGGCAACGCCGCATTATACGAGGCTAAACGCGCCTGTCGTTCGTTGCGGTGTCACACAGTTCGCGCGCGCCGAAGCCGGCACACGCCCGGCATGCGCCCGGCACGCGTGCGGTGTGCCTGCGCGCGTGCCCGAAGCGCAGGCGCAACGGCGCTTTGCGGGCGAAATCCGCGCGCTGTCGGTTCCTTTGCGCACGGGCCGAAACCCGGCGGTGGGCGGCTCGACAGGCGCGTATCGAACCGCCGCCGTGCGGTCCCGGCGCGCTCTTCAGTTATCCCCGCATGTATCCCGTCAGGTATCCCGAAAATGCCCTTCTGTGACGCGCATGTGTCAGGGATAGCCCGCATGTTCTGATAGAATATTTCGCTTTGCAGCCCCTTCCGTTTGCTCTGGCCTTCTTGCGTCTCCCGGCGCCGCACCGTGCGCCGGAGCAGCTATCCCGCCGAGCTTCCGGATCCCCGCGCTGCGGTGCGCGAGCGTCGCGCATGCCGCTTTTTGCACTCGTTCCCCGGACTCGACATGACGACCCCGTCCTCAGCCTCCCCAGCTACCACCCAATTGATGGCCAACGCGATCCGCGCGCTGTCCATGGACGCTGTCCAGCAAGCGAATTCCGGCCACCCCGGTATGCCGATGGGTATGGCGGAGATCGCCGTCGCGCTGTGGTCGCGCCATCTGCGCCACAACCCGTCGAACCCGCACTGGAGCGACCGCGACCGTTTCGTGCTGTCGAACGGCCATGGCTCGATGCTCCTGTACTCGCTGCTGCATCTGACCGGCTACGACCTGCCGATCGGGGAGCTGAAGAACTTCCGTCAACTGCACTCGAAAACGCCGGGCCACCCCGAATACGGCATCACGCCGGGCGTCGAAACGACCACCGGCCCGCTCGGCCAGGGTCTGGCGAACGCGGTCGGCATGGCGCTCGCCGAAGCGCTCCTCGCGGCCGAGTTCAACAAGGCCGACGCGAAGATCGTCGATCACCACACGTACGTGTTCCTCGGCGACGGCTGCCTGATGGAAGGCATCTCGCATGAAGCCTGCTCGCTCGCCGGCACGCTCAGGCTGAACAAGCTGATCGCGCTCTACGACGACAACGGCATCTCGATCGACGGCGACGTCGTGAACTGGTTCCACGACGACACGCCCAGGCGCTTCGAAGCGTACGGCTGGAACGTGATCGCGCACGTGGACGGCCACGACGTCGACGCGGTCGACGCCGCCATCGCGAAGGCGAAGGCTTCGGACAAGCCGACGCTCATCTGCTGCAAGACCATCATCGGCAAGGGCGCGCCCACCAAGCAGGGCGGCCACGACGTGCACGGCGCGGCGCTCGGCGCGGAAGAAATCGCGAAGTGGCGCGCGGCGTCGGGCTGGAAGTGGGAGCCGTTCGTGCTGCCGCAGGAAGTCTATGCCGACTGGGACGCCAAGGCGGCCGGCGCGAAGTTCGAAGGCGCGTGGAACGACGCATTCGCGCAGTACGAGGCGAAGTACCCGGTCGAAGCCGCGGAATTCGCGCGCCGCATGGCCGGCAAGCTGCCCGCCGACTGGGCGCAGAAGGCCGCCGCGATCGTCGCGGGCGCCGATGCGCGCCAGGAAACCGTTGCGACCCGCAAGGCGTCGCAGCAGGCGATCGAGGCGATCGCCGCCGTCATGCCCGAGCTGCTTGGCGGCTCGGCCGACCTGACCGGCTCGAACCTCACCAACTGGAAGGCCTCGAAGCCCGTGCGCGCGGGTGAGGGCGGGATCAAGTGGGGCAATCACGTCAACTACGGCGTGCGTGAGTTCGGCATGAGCGCCGCGCTCAACGGCATCACGCTGCACGGCGGCTACAAGGCGTTCGGCGGCACGTTCCTCACGTTCTCGGACTACAGCCGCAATGCGCTGCGCGTGGCCGCGCTGATGAAGTGCCCGTCGATCTTCGTGTTCACGCACGACTCGATCGGCCTTGGCGAAGACGGCCCGACGCACCAGTCGATCGAACACGTCGCGAGCCTGCGCCTGATCCCGAACATGACGCTCTGGCGTCCCGCCGATACGGTCGAAACCGCGGTGGCCTGGACCCAGTCGATCGGGCATCATGGCCCGTCGTGCCTCGTGTTGAGCCGCCAGAACCTGCCGTACAGCGAGCGCTCCGACGCGCAGATCGAGAACATCGCCCGCGGCGGCTACGTGCTGCGCGACTGGAACGACGACATCCCGGGCCGCAAGATCATCCTGATCGCGACGGGTTCGGAAGTCGAACTGGCGCTGAAGGCGGTCGAGCCGCTGCAGCGCGAGGGCATCGGCGCCCGCGTGGTCTCGATGCCGTCGACCAACGTGTTCGACAAGCAGGACGCCGAGTATCGCGAGCACGTGCTGCCGAAGGGCGTGCGTTGCGTCGCGATCGAAGCGGGCGTGACGGACTTCTGGCGCAAGTACGTCGGCCTGGAAGGCGGCGTTGTCGGTATCGACACGTTCGGCGAGTCGGCTCCGGCCGGTGTACTGTTCAAGCACTTTGGTTTCACGGTCGAGCACGTGGTTGCCACGGCGAAGGCCGCGCTCGATTACTGAGCATGCTTTAAGGGCCCGCGTTCGCGCGGGCCCGCTGCTGTGTGCGCCGCACGGAACGCCCGGGTACGGGCGCAGGCGGCGCCGGGATCGGAAATTTTTCAGCCATCAGGAGATAAACCATGACTATTCGCGTCGCTATCAACGGCTATGGCCGTATCGGCCGTAATACGCTTCGCGCGTTCTACGAGAGTGGCAAGAAGCACGACATCCAGTTCGTCGCAATCAACGACCTCGGCGACGCGAAAACCAACGCGCATCTGACGCAATACGACACGGCGCACGGCAAGTTCCCGGGCGAAGTCTCGGTGGACGGCGACTACCTCGTCGTCAACGGCGACCGTATCCGTGTGCTGGCCAACCGCAACCCGGCCGAACTGCCGTGGGGCGAACTGGGCGTCGATGTCGTGATGGAGTGCACGGGCTTCTTCACGAGCAAGGAAAAGGCGAGCGCGCACCTCAAGGGCGGCGCGAAGAAGGTCATCATCTCGGCGCCGGGCGGCAAGGACGTCGACGCGACGGTCGTCTACGGCGTGAACCACAATGTGCTGAAGGCCGAGCACACGGTCATCTCGAACGCTTCGTGCACGACCAACTGCCTCGCACCGCTCGTCAAGCCGCTGAACGACAAGATCGGCCTCGAAACCGGTCTGATGACGACGATCCACGCGTACACGAACGACCAGGTCCTGACGGACGTCTACCACGAAGACCTGCGCCGCGCGCGCTCGGCCACGCAAAGCCAGATTCCGACGAAGACGGGCGCTGCCGCTGCGGTCGGCCTCGTGCTGCCGGAACTGAACGGCAAGCTGGACGGCTACGCGATGCGCGTTCCGACCATCAACGTGTCGGTTGTCGACCTGTCGTTCATCGCGAAGCGCGACACGACGGTGGAAGAAGTCAACGCGATCATGAAGGAAGCCTCGGAAGGCGCGCTCAAGGGCATCCTCGGCTACAACACGGCGCCGCTGGTTTCGATCGACTTCAACCACAACCCGGCTTCGTCGACGTTCGACGCCACGCTGACCAAGGTTTCGGGCCGTCTCGTGAAGGTGTCGAGCTGGTACGACAACGAGTGGGGCTTCTCGAACCGCATGCTGGACACGACGGTTGCGCTCGCAAACGCGAAGTAAGCGCGCGCTGTTCCGGACGACGGGCACTGCCTCGCACCTCGTAGTACGAAAAACCGTCCCTTCGGGGGCGGTTTTTTTCGGGGCGCACGTTCTGCACGTCCAAAGCAAAACGCCACGGCCCGAAGGCCGTGGCGTTTGCGTTTTACTCTACCGCGCAGCGTTTGAATCAGTGCTTGCGGTACTGGCAGTTCTCCTTCGTGCACACGCCGTAGAGCGCGAGTGCGTGCTCCTGCAGCTTGAAGCCCCGGTCGCCGGCGATCGTCTGCTGGCGCTTTTCGATTTCGGGATCGAAGAATTCCTCGACGCGTCCGCAGTCGAGACAGACCAGGTGATCGTGGTGGTTACCCTCGTTCAGCTCGAATACCGCCTTGCCCGATTCGAAGTTGCTGCGCGTGAGCAACCCGGCCTGCTCGAACTGCGTGAGCACGCGGTAGACGGTGGCAAGGCCGATGTCGAGCTCCTCGGTCAGCAGGTGTCGATAGACATCCTCTGCGGTCAAGTGGCGCACCGTGCTGTGCTGAAAAATCTCCAGGATCTTGAGTCGAGGCAGCGTCGCCTTGAGCCCGATATTCTTGAGATCGGCTGGATTGGTCATGACTATTAATCCCTGGAGTACAATACCAGGCTCTTATGTTAATGCGGTTTGCTGTTCCGGTCATCTTCGACACAGATCTTCGTAGAACAAGCGCGGCTTCGCGACAAGCCCGCACGGTGAGGGAAATGATTCCAGAATCCAAAACGACCGGCCGGAGCGGCCGTCTTTCGAGTGCTCTCGCGTGCACCCTGCTGGCCGCAGCGGCGCTTTCGGCGCTGGCCGGCTGCTCCACGTACGACAGCCTGACCCAGCGCGTCGCACAGCGCATCACGCCGTACCGCATCACCATCGTCCAGGGCAACTTCGTGTCCAGGGAAGCCGCGGCTGAGATGCGCGTCGGCATGTCGCGCGCCGACGTGATCAAGCTGCTCGGCACGCCGCTCCTGACCGACATGTTCCACAACGACCGCTGGGACTACATCTTCTATTTCAAGCGCGGCTCGACCTCGGTCGTGCAGCAGCGTGACTTCGTCGTGAAGTTTGAAGGTGATCGCGTCGCAAGCTGGTCGGGCGGCGACGATTTGCCGTCCAACCTCGAACTGCTCGCCGAAATCGACGGCGACCGCGGCGGCAAGAAGAAGAGAGCTGCCGCACCGGCTCCGGTTTCGGCCGCCGCCGCAGCAGCGGCGGCTTCGGAAGCGGCCGCCGCAGCGGTCAATCCGACCGTCCCCGACACCGCGCGCACGCCGTCGTCCGACCTCGGCGCCGCCACGGCCGCGCTGCCGGCCGACGCCAATGCCAATGCCAATGCTCAGGCCGCCGCCGCCGCGAACCGCGCGACCGAAGCGGTGCAGACGCCGTCCGGGTTGACGCCGTCGGTGCGCGCGAATACGCCGACGTCGTCGGCGCTGCCGCCGAACGTCGGCACGATGCCGTCGCAGGTTCAGTTCCGCCGTCAGCCCGCGCCGCAAGTCCAGGGTGTCGAGCCGGTGAATCCGGTTGGCCCGACCGCCGGCGCGCAGGGCACCGGCGAGCCGAACGCGCTGCCGCCGGCGCAGAGCGCGCCGCTTACGGCGCCGCCTGCTGTGCCTGCGTCGGGTGCGGCGGGAACGGGCGGCTGATCGGGCTGTCCGTAAGCACTACAGGGCGAAGCGCACCGGCTGGAACGAGTTGCGCTTCGCGTCTAGCCGGCGGCTTCGGGCCGCCGTGTTTTTTTCGCAGCGCTGGTTTAATTGAAGGTGCTGCGCCAACGTTGCCGGAGTCCGCATGAAAATCGCAATCGCCGGGGCGTCGGGCCGCATGGGCCGGATGCTCATCGAAACCGTCCTCAATTCACCCGAGGTCACGCTGTCGGGCGCGCTGGAGCGTCAGGGCTCGGCGGCCGTCGGCCAGGACGCGGGTGCCTTCCTCGGCAAGGACTCCGGCGTGCGCGTCACGGACGACATCGACGCCGTGTTCGCCGCGAGCGACTGCCTGATCGACTTCACGCGCCCCGAGGGCACGCTTGTGCACCTCGCGGCGGCCCAGCGCCACAACGTCAAGATGGTGATCGGTACGACCGGTTTCGATGCCGGGCAGAAAGCGCAGCTCGCCGCCGCCGCAGAAAAAATCGGCATCGTATTTGCAGCGAACATGAGCGTGGGCGTCAACGTCACGCTCAAGCTGCTGGAGTACGCGGCGCGCTTCTTCGCGACCGGCTACGACATCGAGGTCATCGAGGCGCACCATCGCCATAAGGTCGACGCGCCTTCGGGCACGGCGCTCGCGATGGGTGAGGCGGTCGCGCACGCGCTCGGCCGCAGTCTGGACGACTGCGCCGTCTACGGGCGCCACGGCGTGACCGGCGAGCGCGATCCGTCGACGATCGGGTTTTCGGCAATTCGCGGCGGCGATATCGTCGGTGACCACACGGTGCTGTTTGCGGGCATCGGCGAGCGCATCGAGATCACGCACAAGTCGTCGAGCCGCCTGTCGTATGCGCAGGGCAGCGTGCGCGCTGCGCGCTTTCTCGAAGACAAGGCGCACGGGCTGTACGATATGCAGGACGTGCTCGGCCTGCGCTGAGCCGCGCGTTCCTGACTGGCCAAAGCGCGGCCCCGGCGCCGGTCGGTTCCCTGGCCAGTTTCCTGGCGGGTTCCCAGCCTGACAGGCCGCCTTTCCGGGTAGCGAGGTCCGATGGCAGCGGGTACCGGAGTCATTCACTATCTGCAGACGAGCGACGCCGTCACGCATGCCGTGGCGTGGGTGTTACTTGCGATGTCGATCGCGAGCTGGTGCTTCCTGATCGTCAAGAGCTGGATGCTCGTGCGGGCGAAGCGGCAGGGGCCGCGGGCGGTCGCGCGGTTCTGGCAGGCGCGCACGCTCGCGGAGGGCGTCGCGCTCATGCGAAGCGATGACCGCGAACGCGTGTTCCTGCCGTTGGCCGAAGCCGCGCTGGCGGCGGCCGAGGCCGATACGTCCGGCGCGCTGCTTGCCCGCGTCGATCGCAGCGAGCGGGTGCTGCGCGCGCTGCGCGGCGCGCTTCAGGCGTCGCAGCGGCGGCTCGAATTCGGCCAGGTGCTGCTCGCTTCGGTGGGCAGCACGGCGCCCTTCGTTGGCCTGCTCGGCACCGTGTGGGGCATCTATCACGCGCTCGGCAGCATTGCGGCGAGCGGGCAGGCGATGATCGAGAACGTCGCGGGCCCCGTCGGCGAGGCGCTCATCATGACGGCCTTCGGCCTCGTCGTCGCGATTCCCGCCGTGCTCGCCTATAACGTGCTCGGGCGGCTCGCGCGCCAGCTCGGCGACGATCTCGACGGCTTCGCGCACGATCTGCACGCCTACGTGTGCCAGCCTGCCGGGGCGGCACCGCGACGGCAAACAGCGCTCGAATCGGACTCCGACTGACGTAGCGCTCGCGCAAAGGAGCATTCGATGGCATTCGGCGGACTCGACAAGAAGCACGGCTCGGCGCCGATGGCCGAAATCAACATGACGCCGCTCATCGACGTCATGCTCGTGCTGCTCGTTATCTTCATCATCACCGCGCCGCTCTTCACGCACGCGATCCGGCTCGATCTGCCGCAGGTTGCCGCCGACTCCACGCGGCAGACGCCGCAAACCGTCACGCTGTCCATCGACGCCGCCGGCAAGATCTACTGGAACGGCCAGCCGGTCTCGCTCGACGAGATGCGGGCGCGTTTCACGGCCGCAGGCAAGGCGGCTGAGGATGCCCAGCCCGATCTGCAGTTGCGCGCCGCGCGCGAGACGCGCTACGAGGTGATCGCACAGGTCATGGGTGCGGCGCAGCAGGCTGGGATTGCGCGCATCGGCTTCGTGACCGAGCCGCCGCCGCCCGGCAAGCACTGAGCGCGCCGCCGTTGCTCCGTTGCCGATGCACCGGCGGCACCGGCGGTGTCTGTCGGACTGCCCGTGCGTGCGCCGTCGCGCTCTCCCGAACGCTTGCCTTGCAGACCAAACCCCGCAGGGCGGAAAGCGCGGTCAACTCAACGGTATAATCACCGTTTCCCTGTAAAAAGGGCCCAGAAAAGCCACCGCTACCCGCCGGCCTAACGAGAATTGCCGGGAATTGCCGGACTTGCCGGCTCCGGTGCACGCGGCACGGAATCAGCGTTTCCCACCCACACCATGCTCGAAAAATACGTTCCCACCGACGTCGAAGCCGCCGCGCAAGGCGAATGGCGCGCCAACGACGCTTACCTGACGGCCGAAACGACCGACAAGCCCAAGTTCTATTGCGTCTCGATGCTGCCGTATCCGTCGGGCAAGCTGCACATGGGCCACGTGCGGAACTACACGATCAACGACGTGATGTACCGCTATCTGCGGATGAACGGCTACAACACGCTGATGCCGATGGGTTGGGACGCGTTCGGCATGCCCGCCGAGAACGCTGCGATGGCCAACGGCGTGCCGCCCGCGCAGTGGACGTACGACAACATCGCGTACATGAAGGGGCAGATGCAGTCGATGGGTCTTGCCATCGACTGGTCGCGCGAAATTGCCACCTGCAAGCCCGACTACTACAAGTGGAACCAGTGGTTCTTCCTGAAGATGCTCGAGAAGGGCATCGCGTACAAGAAGACCGGCACGGTGAACTGGGACCCGGTCGACCAGACCGTGCTCGCCAACGAGCAGGTGATCGACGGCCGCGGCTGGCGCTCGGGCGCGCTCGTGGAAAAGCGCGAAATCCCGATGTACTACCTGCGCATCACGCAATACGCCGACGAACTGCTGGGCGACCTCGGCGACCTCGGCTGGCCCGAGCGCGTGAAGATCATGCAGCAGAACTGGATCGGCAAGAGCTTCGGCGTGAACTTCGGCTTCCCGTACGAGCTCGACGGCGAGAAGAAGCTGCTGCGCGTGTTCACCACGCGCGCCGACACGATCATGGGCGTGACCTTCTGCGCAATCGCCGCCGAGCATCCGCTGGCCACGCGCCTCGCGCAGGGCAAGCCGCAGCTCCAGGCGTTCATCGACGAATGCAAGCGCGGCGGCGTGGCGGAAGCCGACGTCGCGACGATGGAGAAGAAGGGTCTTCCGACCGGCTTCACGGTCACGCACCCGATCACGAACGAAGCGGTGCCGGTGTGGATCGGCAACTACGTGCTGATGAGCTACGGCGAAGGCGCGGTGATGGGCGTGCCGGGCCACGACGAGCGCGACTTCGCCTTCGCGAAGAAGTACGAACTGCCGATCAGGCAGGTCATCGCCGCGGAAGGCGAGACCTACTCGCTCGAAGGCTGGCAGGAGTGGTACGGCGACAAGGAGCGCGCGGTCTGCGTCAACAGCGGCAAGTTGGACGGCCTGAATTACCAGCAGGCCGTGGACGCGGTCGCGGCCGACCTCAAGGCGCACGGTTTCGGCGACAAGCAGGTCACGTGGCGTCTGCGCGACTGGGGCATCTCGCGCCAGCGCTACTGGGGCACGCCGATCCCGATCATCCATTGCCCGGATTGCGGCGACGTGCCGGTGCCCGAAGCGGACCTGCCGGTCGTGCTGCCCGAAGACCTCGTGCCGGACGGCACCGGCAACCCGCTCGCGAAGTCCGAAGCCTTCCTGAACTGCAAGTGCCCGAAGTGCGGCGCCGACGCGAAGCGCGAAACCGACACGATGGACACCTTCGTCGACTCGTCGTGGTACTTCTACCGCTACGCCGCGCCGGATGCGAAGGCGATGGTCGACGAGCGCACCGATTACTGGATGCCGATGGATCAATACATCGGCGGCATCGAGCACGCGATCCTGCACCTGCTGTATTCGCGCTTCTGGGCGAAGGTTTCGCGCGACCTCGGCATCGTGAAGTTCGGCGAGCCCGCGAAGAACCTGCTCACGCAGGGCATGGTGCTCAACGAGACGTTCTATCGCGAGGATGCGTCGGGCAAGAAGACCTGGTACAACCCGGCCGACGTGACCGTCACGCATGACGACAAGGGCCGCCCGACCGGCGCGACGCTCAACGCCGATGGCCAGCCCGTCGTGCTCGGCGGCGTCGAGAAGATGTCGAAGTCGAAGAACAACGGCGTCGATCCGCAGGTGCTGATCGACCAGTACGGCGCAGACACCGCGCGTCTCTTCACGATGTTCGCCGCGCCCCCCGAGCAGCAGCTCGAATGGTCGGGCGCGGGCGTCGAAGGCGCGAGCCGCTTCCTGCGGCGCGTGTGGGCGTTCGGCCACGCGAACGCGCAGGCGCTCAACGCGCGTGCGGCACTCGATGTCGCCGCGCTCACGGAGGTCGAAAAGGCGCTGCGCCGCGACGTCTACGGCGTGCTCAAGCAGGCCGACTTCGACTATCAGCGTCTGCAGTACAACACGGTCGTGTCGGCCGCGATGAAGATGCTCAACGCGATCGACAGCGCGAAGGGCGCGGGCGCCGGGGTGCAGCGCGAAACGTTCGGCGTGCTGCTGCGCGTGCTGTATCCGGTCGTGCCGCACATCACGTATCGTCTGTGGCAGGAACTCGGTTATGCCGACGAATTCGGCACGCTGCTCGACGCGCCCTGGCCGAAGGTCGACGAAAAGGCGCTGGAGCAGGCCGAAATCGAACTCGTGCTGCAGGTGAACGGCAAGGTGCGCGGCGCGGTGACCGTCGCGAAGGACGCAGGCAAGGACGTGATCGAAGCTGCGGCGCTCGCGCACGAGATGTACGTGAAGTTCGCGGAAGGCCGCGCGCCGAAGAAGGTCATCGTCGTGCCGGGCCGCCTCGTGAACGTCGTGGTTTGACGTGGCGATTGACGCGACGACTGATGCGGCGATTGATGTGGAGAGACTCGCTGCGGCGAGGGCGGAACGCGCGGCGCGCCGCCCTCGCTCCGAGCCTGTCTCGAACCCGGGAGCTTATGTGAATCGCAGATCGTTTCTGTTACTGGCAGGCAGCGCGCTGATGCTCTCGGCGTGCGGATTCCAGTTGCGCGGGCAGCAGAACTTCGCGTTCAAGCGCCTCGCTATCGTCGGCGCGCCGCCGCCCGTCGAGGCGCGCATCGCACGCCTCGTCGAAGGGGGCAGCGATTCGGTGGTGGTCCAGTCGATGGCCAACGCCGACGCCGTCCTGCACGTCGCGGAAGGGCGCAGTTTCAGCACGCTTACGCTCAATGAGCTCGGCGTGGTCCAGGAATACCAGATCAACTATTCGCTCAGCTACACGCTGATGACGCCCGACGGCACCGTGCTGATCCAGCCGAGCGTGATCGCGCTGAACCGCGCGATGACCTACAGCACCCAGTTCTCCACGGCCAAAGTGACGGAAGCCGATCTGCTGTTCGCCGACATGCAAAACGATGCCGTCGATCAGCTCACGCGTCGGCTGGCGGTCCTGAAGACGCTGACGCCGAGGCCCGACCAGGTCGTGCCCGGCGTGGCGCCGGCCGCGCCGCTGCCGCCGCCGCCGCTCTGATGCGCGGCATTCTCTCCGACCACACGTAAGCGCCATCCATGCAACTGCGACTCGACGCACTCGAACCGCACCTCGCGAAAGGGCTTGCAAACGGGCTCGCCGGGCTTTACGTCGTTTATGGCGACGAGCACCTGCTCGCCCAGGAGGCGTGCGACCGCATTCGCGCGGCCGCGCGCGCGGCGGGCTTCACGGACCGGTCGGTGTTCACGGTCGAGCGCGGGTTCGACTGGAGTTCGCTGCTTGGCGCGAGCCAGTCGATGTCGCTGTTCGGCGATCGGCAGCTCGTCGAATTGCGCATTCCCTCGGGCAAGCCGGGCAAGGAAGGCGCGGACGCGCTGAAGACGCTCGCCGCATCGGCCAGGTCGGCGGCCGGGTCGGCTGCAAATCCCGACGTGCTCACGCTCGTCACGCTGCCGCGTCTCGATGCGGCGACGCAGAAGTCGGCCTGGTTCTCGGCGCTCGCCGAAGCCGGCGTCGCGCTGAAGATCGATCCCGTCGAGCGCGCGCAACTGCCGAACTGGATCGGCCAGCGGCTCGCGCAGCAGGGCCAGCGCGTCGCGCCCGGCGAGGACGGGCGGCGTGCGCTGCAGTTCGTCGCCGAGCGCGTGGAGGGCAACCTGCTCGCGGCGCATCAGGAGATCCAGAAGCTCAGCCTGCTTTATGAACAAGGCGTGCTGAGCTTCGAGCAGATTCACGACGCCGTGCTCAACGTGGCGCGCTACGACGTCTTCAAGCTCAACGAAGCGATGCTGACCGGCGATGTCGGCCGGCTCGCGCGCATGCTCGACGGCCTGCGTGGCGAAGGCGAGGCTGCGGTGCTCGTGCTGTGGGCCGTCGTCGAGGAAATCCGCACGCTGCTGCGCATCAAGCGCGGCGTCGCGGCGGGCAAGCCGCTCGCGATGCTGTTGCGCGAGAACCGTGTGTGGGGGCCGCGCGAGCGGCTGATCGGCCCGGCGCTTTCGCGCCTGAACGATGCGGCGCTCGAACGCGCGCTTGCGATGGCGGCGCGGCTCGACCGCCAGGTCAAGGGACTGTCGGCGCAGGCGCGCGGCGAGTGGCGCAACGCGCTGCCGCCCGACGCATGGGACGGGCTCTTCGAACTCGCGATGACCGTCGCATCGCCGCGTGACACAGGCGCCGCGGGTGCCGCGGGCGCCGCGGGTGCCTCGGGTGCCTCGGGTGCCTCGGGTGCCTCGGGTGCCGGGGCGCGGCCATCGGCCGCTCCTGCTGCGCGCGGCGCGGCAGGGCCAGCGGGCCGCACGCAGCCGGGCGGCCGACCGCCGTCCGCAGGGCTGGCGCGTAGGCCGGGCTGAGCCGCAAGGGCTCACGAGGCTTGCAGGCCGGCGCCTGCTTCCGCACACCGGGCAAACCGGGCACCATGCGCGCTCGCCGCCGCTCACCGGACGGGCCGGGCGCACCTCGGGCACCGGCCTTACAATCATTCTTTCCAGCGTGCTTTCCAGGCTACGTTTGCACATGCTGCACGCGCCTCATCACGACACACATATGGATATCGACCAGTACATGACGGACCTTGGCCGCCGCGCCCGCGAAGCCTCGCGCGCGATGGCGAGCGCTACGACTGCCGCGAAGAACGCCGCGCTCGAAGCGGTGGCGCAGGCCATCGAGCGTGAAGCGCAGCAGCTCAAGGACGCGAATGCGCGCGACCTCGCGCGCGCGAAGGACAAGGGCCACGACGCGGCGTTCATCGACCGGCTCACGCTGTCGGACAAGGCGCTCAAGACGATGGTCGAGGGCCTGCGCCAGGTGGCGGCGCTGCCCGATCCGATCGGCGAGATCAGCAACCTCAAGTACCGCCCGAGCGGCATTCAGGTGGGCCAGATGCGGGTGCCGCTGGGCGTGATCGGCATCATCTACGAATCGCGACCGAACGTGACGATCGACGCCGCGGCGCTGTGCCTGAAGTCGGGCAACGCGACGATCCTGCGCGGCGGCTCCGAGGCGCTCGAATGCAATACGGCGCTCGCCGGGCTGATCCGCGAAGGGCTGACGGCGGCGGGGCTGCCGCAGGAAGCGGTGCAGGTAGTCGAGACGGCCGACCGCGCGGCCGTGGGCAAGCTCATCACGATGACCGGGTATGTCGACGTGATCGTGCCGCGCGGCGGCAAGAGCCTGATCGAGCGCCTGATGGCCGAGGCGCGCGTGCCGATGATCAAGCATCTCGACGGCATCTGCCATGTCTACGTGGACGACCGCGCCGATATCGCGAAGGCGCTCAACGTCTGCGACAACGCGAAAACGCACCGCTACGGCACCTGCAACACGATGGAAACGCTGCTGGTCGCGCGCGGCATCGCGCACGAAGTGCTGCCGCCGCTTGGCCGCCTGTATCGCGACAAGGAGGTCGAGTTGCGCGTCGATGGCGCGGCGCGGGCGATTCTCACCGATGCGGGCGTCGGCCCGCTCGTGGACGCCACCGTTGAAGACTGGAGCACGGAATACCTCGCGCCGGTGCTGGCGATCAAGGTGGTGGAGCACCTCGACGAGGCGATTGCGCACATCAACACGTACGGCTCGGCGCATACCGATGCCATCGTCACCGAAGATCACGACCGTGCGATGCGCTTCCTGCGCGAAGTGGATTCGGCAAGCGTGATGCTGAACGCCTCGACGCGTTTTGCCGACGGTTTCGAATTCGGCCTCGGCGCGGAGATCGGCATTTCGAACGACAAGCTGCACGCGCGCGGCCCGGTCGGCCTCGAAGGCTTGACTTCGCTCAAGTACGTGGTCTTCGGCCACGGCGAAGGACGGCAATAATTCTGTGCGGCGTGCGCGACGGCGCGCGCCACGCGCTTTCGTGCATGTCCATGCCGCTCGTGCTGCCGCTTGTGCCACATTTGTCCGGCCGACGTGCTCTGGTCAATCAAGAAGACAAGAAGACAGGAAGGATCGCCGGATGCTTTGGGTAAAGACGTTTCACATCGTTCTAATCGCGTCCTGGTTCGCAGGACTGTTCTACCTGCCGCGTATCTTCGTGAATCTGGCGATGGAAACCGAACCTGCCGCCGTGCGGCGCCTCCTGATCATGGCGCGCAAGCTGTACCGTTTCATGACGATCATCGCCGTGCCCGCGCTGCTGTGCGGGCTGTGGCTGTGGCTCGTGGTGGGCATCGGGGCCGGCCAGGGCTGGATTCACGCGAAGGTCGGCGTGGTCGTGCTGCTCATCGTCTATCACCACTATTGCGGGCGCCTTCTGAAGACCTTCGAGCGCGGTCAGAACCGCCGCTCCGACAAGTGGTATCGCCTGTTCAACGAACTGCCGGTGCTCGGCATGCTGGCGGCCGTGGCGCTCGTCGTGCTCAAGCCGTTCTGATGCTTCTTCCCTCGCGGGCGGCGCAGATGCCGCCCGTCGTCTTGCGGCGCGTCTGCACCGCTTCTGCATTGCCTGTATGCGCCGCGCGCCCGCGCAATTCCCTCCTTCACGCGCTCTAAAGCGCCTCGCCTAACCGGTCGGATCGAGGCGGCGGCGCGAGATGATCTCCTTCGCGCCCGCGAGTTTTTCCGTGAGTTCCGGGCCGCGCTGCAGCGCAACGCCTACCGCGAGAATGTCGCCGATCGCGAGATGCGACGTGCGCGAGGTCATCGGCGAGAAGATGTCCGTGTCTTCGTCGACGTTCGCGTGCAGGCCGACCGTCGCGAGACGCGCGAGCGGCGATGTGCCGTGCGTGATTGCGATCACCTTCGCGCCGCGGTCGAGCGCCGTGCGCGCGGCATCGACCACATCGCGCGTGCGCCCCGTGTTCGAGATCGCGACGACCACGTCCCCCGCGCCAAGCAACGCCGCCGACATCAGGAACGTGTGCGGATCGGCGTAGGCGACGCTCGGCATGCCGAGCCGGAAGAACTTGTGCTGCATGTCCTGCGCGGCGATGCCCGAGCCGCCCGCGCCGTAGAACTCGATGCGCTTCGCGTTCGCGAGCAGCGCGATGGCCTCGGCGAGCGCGTCGGCGGACAGATTGTTGCGCACCTGCAGCAGCGCGCCGATGGTGCGGTCGAGCACCTTGGCCGCGACGCCCGGCACGGGCTCGTCGGGGCGCACGTCGCGATAGACCGCGGGCGGCAGGTCCGCGGCCACGGCCTGCGCAAGCCGGATCTTGAACTCGCGAAATCCCGAGAAACCCAGCGCGTGACAGAAGCGCGCAATGGTCGGCTGGCTCACGCCCGCGCGCTGCGCGACTTCGGTCATCGACAGGTCGAGCACTTCGCGCGCCGCATCGACGATGTAATCGGCGAGCTTGCGCTCGGACGGGCGCAATTGCTCGCGTATGGCCTTCACCTGGGACAGCAGCATCGGAAAACTCGCACTATGCTGAAAGATCCGTGGACTATAGCGGATCGGAGGTCGTGTACAAAAACTACATCCATGCGGCCAAAATTGCAATGCCGGACAGGCGGCATTCGGAATGGCCCGCTATTTGCGGGAATTAAGCGCCTGCCCCGTAGGGCAAACGCCAGGGTTGCGCAGGATTGCATGCTTGTAGTTTTTCTACTAACATCGCGCCATTGCGGACTGGACGTCCGATCCAGTCCATGTGTCCCGCCAGGCCGAGAGGAAGGAGATTCGATGGTTTCCCCGCATTCCCAGTTGATGAAGGTCACGCGGCGCGTGATCGAGCGCAGCAAGCCGACGCGCGAGGCCTATCTCGCGCGCATCGCCGCCGCGCAGGACCAGTTCCCGGCGCGCGGCGTGCTCTCGTGCGCGAATCTCGCCCACGGCTTCGCGGGTCTCGAAGGCCGCGACAAGATTGCGATCAAGTCGATCCGCGAGCCGAACATCGGCATCGTCTCGGCGTACAACGAGATGCTCTCGGCCCACGCGCCCTACAAGAACTACCCCGACATCATCAAGGAAGCGGCCCGCGAAAACGGCGGCGTCGCGCAGTTCGCGGGCGGCGTGCCCGCGATGTGCGACGGCATCACGCAGGGCAATGCGGGCATGGAGCTGTCGCTCTTCTCGCGCGAAGTGATCGCGATGAGCACGGCGGTTGCGCTCACACACAACATGTTCGACGCGGCGCTGTGCCTCGGCATCTGCGACAAGATCGTGCCGGGTCTGTTGATCGGCGCGCTGCAGTTCGGCCACCTGCCCGCGATCTTCGTGCCTGCCGGCCCGATGGCGAGCGGCCTGTCCAACGACGAGAAGGCCAAGGTGCGCCAGCAGTTCGCCATGGGCCAGTGCGGACGCGACGTGCTGCTCGAATCCGAGGCGGCGGCCTATCACAGCCACGGCACCTGCACCTTCTACGGCACGGCCAACAGCAACCAGATGCTGATGGAAGTGATGGGCCTGCATCTGCCGGGCTCGGCGTTCATCCATCCGTACACGCCGCTGCGCGACGAACTCACCGCAGCGGCTGCGCGCCGCGTGCTCGATCTCACCGTCGAGCGCGGCAACTACACGCCGATCGGCCACGTGATCGACGAGCACGCGATCATCAACGGCATCGTCGCGCTGCTCGCGACGGGCGGCTCGACGAACCACACGATGCACCTCGTGGCGATTGCGCGCGCAGCCGGCATCATCATCGACTGGGATGATTTCGACGCGCTCTCGGACGCCGTTCCGCTGCTCGCGCGCGTCTATCCGAACGGCAAGGCCGACGTGAATCACTTCCACGCGGCGGGCGGCATCGCGTTCCTCGTGCGCGAGCTGCTCGACGGCGGGATGCTGCACGAAGACGTCATGACCGTCGCGGGCAAGGGCCTGCGCCACTACACGAAGGAACCGAAGCTGCTCGACGGCAAGCTCACCTGGGTCGACGCCGTCGAGCAAAGCGCCGACACCGCCGTGCTGCGTCCGCTCGCCGAGCCGTTCCAGCCGGACGGCGGCCTGCGCCTCATGCAGGGGCGTCTCGGGCGCGGCGTCATCAAGGTTTCGGCGGTCGCGCCCGAGCGCCGCAAGGTGCGTGCGCCCGCAATCGTGTTCGATTCGCAGGAAGCCGTGCAGGAAGCGTTCGATCGCGGCGAACTCGAACGCGACTTCGTGGCCGTCGTGCGCTTCCAGGGCGCGCGCGCCAACGGCATGCCGGAGCTGCACCGCCTCACGCCGCTGCTCGGCGTCGTGCAGGACAAGGGCTTTCACGTCGCGCTCGTGACGGACGGGCGCATGTCGGGCGCATCGGGCAAGGTCCCCGCCGTGATCCACGTTTCGCCCGAGACGCTGCTGCACGGCCCGATCGGCAAGGTGCGCGACGGTGACATCGTCGTGATCGACGCCGTCGAAGGCGTGCTCGACGTCGAAGTCGACGCCGCCGAATGGGATGCGCGCCCGGTCGCGCAGCCCGCGCATCAGGAAAGCAACGAAGTCGGCTTCGGCCGCGAACTGTTCGGCGTGTTTCGCGCTGCGGCGGCGCCGGCGGAGCAGGGCGCGTCGGTGTTCGGCGCGCTCGTCGGCGAAGTTGGTACCGCAGCGGACAGCAAATCGGCCGGCAAGGCTGCGGGCGCGACGGTCACCCACGCCCGCAAGGCGACTGCAACCCAACATCAAGGAGCGTAACCATGGCAACAACGTCCGTAGCTGACATCGTCCGCCTCGGCCCGGTGATTCCGGTGCTCGCCTTCGAAACCGCCGGGCAGGGCGAGCACGTTTCGCGTGCGCTCTACGCTGGCGGCGTGAAGGTCCTCGAAATCACGCTGCGCACGGCTGCCGGCCTCGATGCGATCACGCGTGCGTCGCAGATCGCGCCGGATATCGCCGTCGGCGTCGGGACGATCACGAAGCCGGAGCAATGCGCGCTCGCCAAGCAGGCCGGTGCGCAGTTCGGCGTCTCGCCGGGTCTCACGCGCGAGATGCACGACGCGTCGATCGAAGCGGGTTTGCCGCTTCTGCCGGGTGTCATGACGCCGTCTGACATCATCCTCGCGATGGAGCTGGGCTACGAGATCGTGAAGTTTTTCCCGGCCGTGCCTGCGGGCGGCATCGCGATGCTCAACGCATTCCACGGCCCGTTCCCGACGCTCAAGTTCTGCCCGACCGGCGGCATCACGCCCGAAACCGCGCCGAATTTCCTCGCACTCCCGAACGTAGTGTGCGTGGGCGGCTCGTGGCTCACGCCGAAGGCCGCGCTTGCGGCGCAGGATTGGGCCGAAGTCACGCGCCTCGCGCGCGCGGCAAGCGAGTTGTCGCGTCCCGTGCGCTGACGCGGGCTTCGCACGCGGGTTCGCAGCAGTAGCCTCCGGACGCGCGGCGCATCGACAACCGGCTGGTTTGCGATGGTGAGACAAACCGCGCAAGGGTCACGCCTTGCGCGGTTTGTGCTGTTATAAACGCCGTAACCCAACTCGTTGTAACCTCTACCCCCTCGGCCTCCGGTCTTGGCGGCGGCCATTGCGTCTTGCGCGCTGCATGCGCGAACGCGTCTTGATATTCACCTGTGGAGGAGTCTCATGGGAGTGGCCCACGGCAGCATGCTGCTGGTCTACGCGCTCATCGCGATTGCTGCGCTGATCCTGCTGATCACGCGCTACAAGATCTATCCGTTTCTAGTCCTGATCATCGTTTCGCTGCTGCTCGGTCTTGCCGTCGGCATGCCGATGGATCAGATCGTCAAGTCGTTCGAGACCGGAAACGGCAATACGCTCGGCCACATCGCGATCGTGGTCGGCCTCGGCACCATGCTCGGCAAGATGATGGCCGAGTCCGGCGGCGCGGAGCGCGTGGCCACGACGCTGATCCGCTGGTTTGGCGAAAAGAACATTCACTGGGCGATGATGTTCGTCGCCGTGATTGTCGGCTTGCCGGTGTTTTTCGAAGTCGGCTTCGTGCTGCTCATTCCGATCGCGTTCAACGTCGCCAAACGTACCGGCAAGTCGCTGCTGCTCGTCGGCCTGCCGATGGTGGCGGGCCTGTCGGTCGTCCACGGCCTGATTCCGCCGCACCCGGCTGCGCTGCTCGCGGTGCAGGCGTATAACGCTGACGTCGGCAAGACCATCGCTTACGGTCTGATCGTCGGGGTGCCGACCGCGATCGTCGCCGGTCCGCTGTTCGCACTGCTCATTCACCGCGCGATCAAGCTGCCCGAGGACAATCCGCTCGCCGCGCAGTTCGTCGCCGTCAAGCCCAAGGCCGACAGTGAACTGCCGGGGTTCGGCATTACCGTCTTCACGATTCTGCTGCCGGTGATCCTCATGCTGATCGGGAGCTGGGCGGATCTCGTCTTCGCGCCGAAGACGCTGGCCAACGGCCTGCTGAAATTCATCGGCACGACTGACGTCGCATTGTTGATCGCCGTACTCGTGAGCTTCTGGACCTTCGGCGCGCGACAGGGCTTCACGCGCGAGCAGATCCAGAAGTTCTGCGGCGATTGCCTCGCGCCGATCGCGGGCATCACGCTGATCGTCGGCGCGGGCGGCGGCTTTGGCCGCGTGCTGATGGACAGCGGCATTTCGAAGGAGATTGTCGCGGTGGCGGAGTCGGCTCACCTTTCGCCGCTGTTGTTCGGCTGGTTCGTCGCGGCGCTGATCCGGCTCGCGACCGGCTCGGCCACCGTCGCAATGACGACGGCCTGCGGCATCGTCGCGCCGATTGCCGCCGCGAGCGCTTCGACGGTCAGGCCCGAACTGCTCGTGCTCGCGACCGGTTCGGGCTCGCTGATCTTCTCGCATGTGAACGACGGCGGCTTCTGGCTCATCAAGGAGTACTTCGGCATGACAGTCGTGCAGACCTTCAAGACGTGGTCGCTGTGTGAGACGATTATTTCCCTGATGGGGCTTGGGCTGACTTTTGCGCTGGCCGCTGTGCTGTAACGAGCGAATACTCTGTATGGAACCCGAGCAGGCGCCGAAGCACTGACTCGGGTTGCCAGCTTTGCATGGGACCAGAGTAAGCGCTGAAGCGCTCACTCTGGTCGACAGGAGCCGAAAATGATTTTGATTGCGATGGGCGTGTCGGGAGCAGGCAAGACACGTATTGGCGAGTTGCTGGCCGAGCGCCTGCACTGCAGCTTTACCGATGGCGACGCGTTCCACAGCGCAGCCAACAAGAAGAAGATGCACGACGGCATTCCGCTCACCGACGACGACCGCTGGCCATGGCTGCGCACCATCCGCGCGGCCATCGACGAGAAACAGCGCGCGCGCGAAACGGCCGTGTTCACGTGTTCGTCGCTCAAGCGTTCGTACCGTGACATCCTGCGCGGCACCGATCGCGACGTGTGCTTCGTCTATCTGAAGGGCACCTTCGAGGTGCTGCACGCGCGGCTCGGGGCGCGTACCGGACACTTCTTCGATCCGTCGCTGTTGCAGAGCCAGCTCGACACGCTGGAGGAGCCGGGCGCCGAGGAGGCGATCGTGGTCAACGTGGAACACACGCCCGGGCAGATCGTCGACGAAGTCATGAAGCAACTGGCAATGCGCAACACGCAGGGCTGAGGCGGTTCGCGCAGCGGTAAACGAAAAAAGCGCTCGGCGAGTCGAGCGCTTTTTTATTGCCGCGAGGTTGACTGAGTCGACCGCTGCGACTGAGTCGACCGCCGCGGCAATGAACTCAAGAAACGCGCTTACGCAATACGCTTCGCGAGTTCGACGGCCTTGCCGACGTACGACGCGGGCGTCATCTCGAGCAGACGCTTTTTCGCGTCGTCGGGAATCGCGAGGCCGCTCACGAACGTTTGCAGCGCTTCGCGCGTAATGCCCTTGCCGCGCGTGAGTTCCTTCAACTGCTCGTACGGATTCTCGATGCCGTAGCGGCGCATCACCGTCTGCACCGGCTCGGCGAGCACTTCCCACGTCGCGTCGAGATCGTCGTTCAGACGCTGCGGGTTCACTTCGAGCTTGTCGAGACCGCGGATCAGCGCGTCGTACGCGAGCAGCGAGTAGCCGAACGCGACGCCGATGTTGCGCAGCACCGTCGAGTCGGTCAGGTCGCGCTGCCAGCGCGAGACCGGAAGCTTGTCGGCGAGGTGGCGCAGCGTGGCGTTCGCGAGGCCGAGGTTGCCTTCGGAGTTTTCGAAGTCGATCGGATTGACCTTGTGCGGCATCGTCGAGGAGCCGATCTCGCCAGCCTTCGTGCGCTGCTTGAAATAGCCGACCGAAATGTAGCCCCACACGTCGCGGTCGAGATCGAGCAGGATCGTGTTCGCGCGCGAGACGGCGTCGAACAGTTCGGCCATGTAGTCGTGCGGCTCGATCTGGATCGTGTACGGATTGAACGTGAGCTTCAGGCGTTGCTCGACGACTTCCTTCGAGAACGCTTCCCAGTCGAATTCCGGGTACGCCGAAAGGTGCGCGTTGAAGTTGCCGACCGCGCCGTTCATCTTGCCGAGCAGCTCGACTTTCTCGATGCGCTCGATGGCGCGCGCGAGGCGCGCGGCGACGTTGGCGATTTCCTTGCCGAGCGTGGTCGGGCTGGCGGGCTGGCCGTGCGTGCGCGACAGCATCGGCTGTGCGGCGTGCGCATGCGCGAGCGCCACGAGGCGCTGATGCACCGAGCGCAGCGCGGGCAGGATCACGTGTTCGCGCGCGCCCGCGAGCATCAGGCCGTGCGACGTGTTGTTGATGTCTTCGGAGGTGCAGGCGAAGTGGATGAACTCGCTCGCGCGCTCCAGTTCCGGCTGACCCTTCACCGATTCCTTGAGCCAGTATTCGACGGCCTTCACGTCGTGGTTCGTCACCCGCTCGATGTCCTTGATGCGCGCGGCGTCGTGCGCCGTGAAGTTCGCGGCGAGCTGGAGCAGGAACTGCTCGGACGCTTCGGAAAAGCGCGGCATTTCCGCGAAACCGGCGTGCGAGAGCGCGATCAGCCAGTGGATCTCCACCGTCACGCGGTGGCGCATGAACGCGGCTTCCGAAAGCCAGTCGCGCAGCGCTTCGGTTTTCGCGGCGTAGCGGCCGTCGAGCGGAGAGAGCGCGGTGAGCGCAAAGAGGGTATCGGGACGGGTGTCGGACATGATGGGGACGTAACGGCGGAGGTTACGGTCAGATGATGGTCGGATGAAAGACGGCGGGAACCGCGTATTTTATCACCACGCCCCAGGCGGCCAGCGCCCGCCGGGCGGCACATGACTGTACGGTGGCTGTGCGTGACCCGGCGGCTGCGCTGGCCGCCGGCCTGATGCAAGACGGCACAGTCACGCCCATGACGTGCGCCGGTGGGCCTAGAATGCGGACTTTACGTTATCGGCCGCGCAATTCGCATGGAACTCAAATGGCTCGAAGACTTCGTTTCGCTGGCGGAAACGCATAGTTTCAGTCGCTCCGCCGAACTACGGCACGTCACGCAACCGGCGTTCTCGCGACGCATCCAGGCGCTCGAAGCATGGCTCGGCACGGAATTGATCGATCGTTCCGTCTACCCGACGCGCCTCACGGCCGCGGGCCAGGTATTCAACGAGCAGGCGCTCGCGATGCTCTCGCAGTTCCACGAGGCGCGCACGCTGCTGCGCGGTCACACGACAGCGCCCGTGGCGACGATCGAATTCGCCGTGCCGCACACGCTCTCGCTCACGTATTTTCCGAGCTGGCTGCTGCGCCTCGAAGGGAAGCTCGGCCGCATCCACACGCGTTTGCGTGCGCTCAACGTGCACGACGCGGTGCTCTCGCTCGTCGAGGGCGGCTGCGATCTCGTGATGGGCTATCACCATCCGAGCCATCCCGTGACGCTCGATCCCGCACGCTACGACACGCTCACGCTCGGCATCGAATCGATCAGTCCGTACTCCGCCGTACAGCGCGCCGGTCGCGCGCGCTACACGCTGCCCGGCACGCCGGATGCGCCCACACCCTATCTTTCGTACACGCCGAACGCCTACCTCGGCCGCATGACCGAGGTGATCATCGGCAACGCGCCGACGCGCCTTTATCTGGACCGTGTCTACGAAACCGACATGGCCGAGGGGCTCAAGGCGATGACGCTCGCGGGCCACGGCATTGCGTTCCTGCCGAGCAGCGCGGTGGAGGACGCTGTCGCGGAGGGCCATCTGATCCGTCTGGACCGCGCGACGCGCGGCACGCCCGGCGGGCAGTTCACGCTCGACATGGAAATCCGCCTCTACCGCGACAAGCTCGCCGCGCCGGACGAAGCTCGCCGCGCGCTTGTCGGCGGCGTGTGGGATGCGGTGCGCGAGGAACTCGCTAAGGGCGGGTGACAAGCGGACAACAAACAGGCGGACAACAAACCGGACAGCAAACCGATGAAGCCAGCGAAACCATAAGTGCGTATGTGCAACACACTTTTTCGCTTTTACGTACGTTATGCGCGAAATGCATAACGGGATGATCAAACGGCATTGGATTTCGTGTGGGCCTTTTCTGACAATGGCACCACCTGTTCGACGTCGGAGCGTTCATGTCATCGCAAATGCAGTCCGCAGCACCTTCATCGGTTCCTTCCTATCTCCAGGCCGACAACCTCGGTCCCTGGGGCAACTACCTGCGCCAGGTCGATCGCGTCGCGCCGTATCTCGGCTCGCTGTCGCGCTGGCTCGAAACGCTCAAGCGCCCGAAGCGCATTCTGATCGTCGACGTACCCATCGAACTCGATAACGGTACCGTCGCGCACTTCGAAGGCTATCGCGTGCAGCACAACGTCTCGCGCGGTCCCGGCAAGGGCGGCGTGCGTTATCACCAGGACGTCACGCTTTCCGAAGTGATGGCGCTGTCCGCATGGATGTCGGTGAAGAACGCTGCTGTGAACGTGCCGTACGGCGGTGCGAAGGGCGGTATCCGCGTCGATCCGCGCACGCTCTCGCGTGGCGAACTCGAGCGCGTGACGCGCCGCTATACGAGCGAAATCGGCATCATCATCGGACCGAATACCGACATTCCCGCGCCGGACGTCAACACGAATGAGCAGATCATGGCGTGGATGATGGACACGTACTCGATGAACCAGGGCCAAACGGCCACGGGCGTCGTGACCGGCAAGCCCATCTCGCTCGGCGGCTCGCTTGGCCGCCGCGAAGCGACGGGCCGCGGCGTGTTCGTCGTCGGCAGCGAAGCGGCGCGCCGCAAGGGCATGTCGATCGAAGGCGCACGCATCGCCGTGCAAGGTTTCGGCAACGTGGGCGGTATCGCTGCGCGTCTGTTCCAGGAAGCCGGCGCGCGCGTCGTTGCGGTGCAGGATCACACCGGCTCGCTCTACAAGAGCAGCGGCATCGACTCGGTCGCGCTGCTCGAGCACGTCGCGAAGACGGGCGGCGTGGCGGGCTTCGCCGGCGCCGATGTCCTCTCGAACGACGAGTTCTGGACCATCGAGACCGACATCCTGATCCCGGCTGCGCTGGAAAACCAGATCACCGAGAAGAACGCGGCGAAGATCCGCACGAAGATCATCGTGGAAGGCGCGAACGGCCCGACCACGACGGCAGCCGACGACATCCTGCACGACAAGGGCATCCTCGTGATCCCGGACGTGGTGGCGAATGCAGGCGGCGTGACCGTTTCGTACTTCGAGTGGGTGCAGGACTTCTCGAGCTTCTTCTGGACCGAAGCGGAGATCAACGAGCGTCTCGAGCGCGTGATGCGCGAAGCGTTCGCCGCAGTCTGGCAAGTGTCGAGCGAGCAGGGCGTATCGATGCGTACGGCGGCGTTCATCGTTGCTTGCAAACGCATTCTGATGGCGCGTGAAATGCGCGGCCTGTATCCCTGACCGGAACGATGCGGGTGCGCTTGCACCCGCTGCTTGCGCAGTAGTCAAAAGCGGACGGGACCTTGGCGGGGCCGTCCGCTTTTGCATTTCCGGGCGGCGCGCCATGCCCCGCGCCGCTGGACGCTGACAGACGCTGCCGGGCGACGGCGCCTGCCGCCACCAGGGCACAGGCTAATTCTTTCAAAATCATTACCTTGCTAAACTGGCTGCGTTTCTCGCACAGGAGAGCAAAATGAACATCAAGAAGGTTGTGCTCGTTTGCGCCACGCTCGGGTTCGTCGCCGCGGGCGCCCACGCCCAGGATTCCGGCACGCTCAAGAAGATCAAGGACACCGGCGTCATCACGCTCGGCCACCGCGAATCGTCGATTCCGTTTTCGTATTACGACGACAAGCAGAACGTGATCGGCTACTCGCAGGACTACGCGCTGAAGATCGTCGATGCGGTGAAGCAGAAGCTGAACATGCCGAACCTGAAGGTCAAGCTCGTGCCGGTCACGTCGCAGAACCGGATTCCGCTGGTGCAGAACGGCACGGTGGACATCGAGTGCGGTTCGACCACGAACAACGCCGAGCGTCAGCAGCAGGCGGCGTTCTCGAACACCATCTTCGTGATCGGCACGCGCCTCATGGCGAAGAAGGAGTCAGGCATCAAGGATTTCCCCGACCTGAAGGGCAAGACCGTCGTCACGACGGCAGGCACGACGTCCGAGCGTCTTCTGCGCAAGATGAACCAGGACAAGAGCATGGGCATGAACATCATCAGCGCGAAGGACCACGGCGAATCGTTCCTCACGCTCTCGACGGGCCGCGCGGTCGCGTTCATGATGGACGATGCACTGCTCGCGGGCGAGCGTGCGAAGTCGAACAATCCGGGCGATTTCGTGATTGTCGGCACGCCGCAGTCGCGTGAAGCTTACGGCTGCATGATGCGCAAGAACGATCCCGAGTTCAAGAAAGTCGCCGACGACGCCATCGCGAAGGTCCAGACCTCGGGTCAAGGCGAAGTCATCTACAAGAAGTGGTTCGAGTCGCCGATTCCGCCGAAGGGCCTCAACCTCAACTTCCCCCTTAGCGACGACATGCGGGCGCTGTTCAAGAACCCGAACGACAAGGCGATCGACTAGACGTCGCCCGTCCATTACGCCTTTATTCCGTTCCGGATTTTGGTGCGGAGCGGAAGAAGCCCTGCTTCTTCCGCTCTTCTCACGGGAGACGCTTCATGTCCTACCACTGGAACTGGGGCATTCTGCTCAGCCCGGTCTCGACCGGCGAGCCCACCACCTATCTCGGGTGGCTGATCTCGGGCTTGTGGGTCACGGTCACCGTGTCGCTTTCTGCATGGGTGATCGCGCTCGTCGTGGGATCGCTCTTCGGCGTGCTGCGCACGGTGCCGAACAAATGGGCCTCGGGCGTCGGCACCGTCTATGTCGCGGTGTTTCGCAATATCCCGCTGATCGTCCAGTTCTTCATCTGGTATCTCGTGATACCGGAACTGGTGCCGCCGTCGCTCGGCAACTGGTTCAAGCAATTGCCCCCCAACGCGCAGTTCTTTTCGTCGTCGATCATCTGCCTCGGCCTCTTCACCGGCGCGCGCGTGTGCGAGCAGGTGCGCTCGGGCATCAACGCGCTGCCGCGCGGCCAGCGCGCCGCCGGTCTCGCGATGGGCTTCACGCAATGGCAGACCTATCGCTACGTGCTGTTGCCGGTCGCCTACCGCATCATCGTGCCGCCGCTCACCTCCGAGTTCCTCAACATCTTCAAGAATTCCGCCGTGGCGTCGACGATCGGCCTGCTCGATCTGTCCGCGCAGGCGCGTCAGCTCGTCGACTATACGTCGCAGGCCTATGAGTCGTTCATCGCGGTCACGCTGGCGTATGTCCTGATTAACCTTGTCGTCATGGCGTTCATGCGCTGGGTCGAAGGGCGGAGCCGGCTGCCGGGCTACATCGGAGGCAAGTGATGCATCATTTCGACTGGAGCGGCATTCCGGGCGCGCTGCCGACCTTGTGGACCGGCACGATCGTCACGGTCAAGATCACGCTGTGCGCGATCATCGTCGGCATTCTGTGGGGCACGCTGCTCGCGCTCATGCGCCTTTCGGGCGTCAAGCCGCTCGAATGGTTCGCGAACGCCTATGTGACGGTGTTCCGCTCGATTCCGCTCGTGATGGTCCTGCTGTGGTTCTTCCTGATCGTGCCGCAAGTGCTGCAAAGCGTGCTCCATCTTTCGCCGGACATCGACATCCGGCTCGCTTCGGCGATGGTGGCGTTCTCGCTCTTCGAGGCGGCTTATTATTCGGAGATCATTCGCGCCGGCATTCAGGCGGTGTCGCGCGGGCAGGTGAACGCGTCGTTCGCGCTCGGCATGCGCTACGGCCAGGCGATGCGCTACATCGTGCTGCCGCAGGCGTTTCGTGCGATGGTTCCGCTGCTGCTCACCCAGGCCATCGTGCTCTTTCAGGACACTTCGCTCGTCTACGTGATCAGCCTCGCGGACTTCTTCCGCACCGCGGCGAATATCGGCGACCGTGACGGCACGACCGTCGAGATGGTACTGTTCGCGGGCGCCTGCTATTTCGTCATTTGCGTGGTCGCGTCGGGCCTTGTGAAAGGCTTTCAGAAAAAGGTCGCAAGATGATTTCAATCAAGAACGTTTCGAAGTGGTACGGTCATTTTCAGGTGCTGTCCGACTGTACGACCGAAGTGAAGAAAGGCGAGGTCGTGGTGGTGTGCGGGCCGTCGGGCTCGGGCAAGTCGACGCTCATCAAGACCGTCAACGGCCTCGAGCCGTTCCAGCAGGGCGAGATTCTCGTGAACGGCCAGAGCGTCGGCGACAAGAAGACCAACCTGTCGGCGCTGCGCTCGAAGGTGGGCATGGTGTTCCAGCACTTCGAGCTGTTTCCGCACCTCTCGATCACCGAAAACCTCACGCTCGCGCAAATCAAGGTGCTCGGCCGCAGCAAGGACGAGGCGACCGAGAAGGGCATGAAACTGCTCGACCGCGTGGGCCTGCGCGCGCACGCGGAGAAGTTTCCGGGCCAGCTTTCGGGCGGCCAGCAGCAGCGCGTGGCGATTGCGCGCGCACTCTCGATGGACCCGATCGCGATGCTGTTCGACGAGCCGACCTCGGCGCTCGACCCCGAGATGATCAACGAGGTGCTCGACGTGATGGTCGAACTCGCACAGGAAGGCATGACGATGATGTGCGTGACCCACGAAATGGGCTTTGCGAAGAAGGTCGCGCATCGCGTGATCTTCATGGATCAGGGGGCTATCGTCGAGGACGACCGCAAGCAGGATTTCTTCGCGAATCCGAAGTCGGATCGGGCGAAGGATTTTCTCGCGAAGATCCTGCACTGATTCCGGTACCCGGCGTTGCGCTGAAACGAAGAACGCCGCGTGAGCTCGATGGCCCGCGCGGCGTTTTACTTTGCGCTGCGTTGCGTTGTGCTGCAGCGGACGCTAGTCGCCCCAGGTCTGCATCGCGGCAGCGGTTGCGACGTCCACGGTCTTGCTGGCTGGCGGCGGGCAAGGCGCGCTCGCCGAGGCATCCGTCGACGGATTCTTCAGCTTGTCGAGCACACGTTGCGGCACCGGCACGCGCGCCTGTGCGACCACGTCGCCATGCTGGAACATCAGCAGATCGCCGGGTGCGAAGCGCGTCCAGACTTCGTTGTCGGTGAGCGGCGAGGTGGCGATCACCGCGACGCAGTCTTCCGGCGTCGTGTAATTCGCGAAGTCGACGGAGACGTCGGCATCGACGAGATGCGCCGTCGAGAACGGCCAGCGGCGCACGAGGTAGTAGAGATGCGTCGAGCAGTGCGCGAAAAGCGCCTGGCCGTTCGACATCAGAAAATTGAATACGCCGAACTGCGTGATGTCGCGCGTGAGCGATTCGAGCGCGGCAAAGAGTTCGTCGAGCGGCGGCTGCGAACCCGGAAACGCTTTACGCAACCCCTCCAGCAGCGCGCAGAACGCGAGTTCGCTATCGGTCGTGCCGACCGGATGATAGACGCCCGACATCGCCGGATTGAAGTCCTGCAGGTCGCCGTTGTGCGCGAAGATCCAGTGGCGGCCCCACAGTTCGCGCATGAACGGGTGGCAGTTCTCGAGCAGGATATGCCCTTGCGTGGCCTTGCGGATATGGGCGATGGTGTTGCGCGACTTGATGGGGTAGCGCTTGACCATTTCGGCGATGGGCGAGCGCGCGGACGCTTCGTGGTCGATGAAGAGGCGGCAGGCCTTGTCTTCGAAGAACGCGATGCCCCAGCCGTCGGCGTGGTGATCGGTGACGCCGCCGCGCGCTGCGAATCCGGTGAAGGAAAACGTGACGTCCGTCGGCGCGGCGCAGTTCATTCCGAGAAGTTGGCACATATCTGATGCGTGGTACGGCGGGGCGTGGCGACCCGCGTGGTTGCCTGGCGGCCCGGTACAATGATGATTTTCCAAGGATATCACCCGGCTGCGGCTGGCGGGCCCTCCTTTTCGGGGGCGCGGCTGCGCGGCGCATTGTCTGTTGCGCCGCATGCGCGCGCCGGTCAGCCCGATCTGCCTTGCTGCGCAGCATTTGCGTGTTGTTGCCTTGTTTTAGCCCGTAATCGTTGTAATCGCGCTGTATTCGAACGCCATGAACGCTTCTTCTCCGACGACCCTCACGCTCACCCGCCCCGACGACTGGCATCTGCACGTTCGCGACGGCGCCATGCTCGCGGCGGTGCTGCCGCATACGGCGCGCCAGTTCGGCCGCGCGATCATCATGCCGAACCTGAAGCCGCCGGTCACGACGACCGGGCAGGCCGCCGCGTACCGCGCGCGCATTCTGGCCGCGCTGCCCGAGGGCATGCGTTTCGAGCCGCTGATGACGCTCTATCTCACCGACAACACGCCGCCCGAGGAAATCCGCCGCGCGCGCGAAAGCGGCTTCGTGCACGGCGTGAAGCTGTATCCGGCGGGTGCGACGACGAATTCCGACGCGGGCGTGACCGATATCCGCAAGTGCGCGCAGACGCTGGAAGCGATGCAGGAAGCGGGCATGCCGCTGCTCGTGCACGGCGAGGTGACGAATGCCGATATCGACCTGTTCGACCGCGAGAAGGTCTTCATCGACCGCGTGATGACGCCGCTGCGCCGCGACTTCCCGGCGCTCAAGGTCGTGTTCGAGCACATCACGACGAAGGACGCCGTCGACTACATCCGTGCCGACCGCGCCGCGCCGGGACTGCTGGGCGCGACGATTACCGCGCATCACCTGCTGTACAACCGCAACGCGATTTTCCAGGGCGGCATTCGTCCGCACTACTACTGTCTGCCGGTCCTCAAGCGCGAGACGCATCGCGTGGCGCTGGTCGAGGCGGCGACCTCGGGCGATGCGCGCTTCTTCCTCGGCACGGACAGCGCGCCGCATCCGAAGGGGCTGAAGGAGCACGCGTGCGGCTGCGCGGGCTGCTACACGGCGCTGCACGCGCTCGAACTCTACGCGGAGGCGTTCGACAACGCGGGCGCGCTCGACAAGCTCGAAGGCTTCGCGAGCTTCTATGGCGCGGACTTCTACGGTCTGCCGCGCAGCGCCGAAACGGTGACGCTGCGCCGCGAGACATGGACGCTGCCGGCCGAAGTGACGGCGGGCGACACGCCGGTCGTGCCGCTGCGCGGCGGCGAGTCGATCGGCTGGAAGCTCGTCTGAGGGTGAGCACCGACGCTCCGGCGGGCGGCGCGGCCCGCCGCAGTCTTCCCGCCGCCGGATTTGCCGATATCGACTGGGCGCGCCCGTGGTTCGCCCAGCACGAGGCGCGCGGGCGGCGCTGGCAGCGGGCGGCGCTCGCCGGTTGCGGCCGCTATCTCGACGAGTTGAATGCCGATGCGCGCGCGTGCGCGCAGTCGACCGGGCGCGGGCAGCCGCTCGCGTTCATCGCCCAGGACGACTTGCCCGAGGGCAGCGCCTACGAGGCGCATATCGCCGCGACGGGCTGCGTGCCCATGCGCCACAACCTCCACGACTTCTTCAATGCGCTCGCCTGGTTTGCGTTTCCGCGCATCAAGGCGACGCTGAACGCGCGCCAGTCGGCGGCAATCGACGTGCTCGGCGTGGGTCCGACGCGCGGCGGCGTGCGCGACGCGCTCACGCTCTTCGACGAGAACGCGGTGCTGTTCGTGTGTGCAGACGCGTCGATGGCGGCGGCGCTGCGCAATTTCGACTGGCGCACGCTGTTCGTCGCGAACCGCGCGCGTTGGGGCGCGCACTGCGAAGTGCGCGTGTTCGGCCACGCGCTGCTCGACAAATTGATCGCACCTTACGCGGCATGTACGGCGCACGCCTGGGTGGTCGAGGCGCCGCCGGCGTATTTCGGCTGGGCGCGTGAAGCGCGCGATGCCTGGCTCGACGAAACGGTGAGCGCGGCGCTTGCCGCCGCTGCGAACCTGACCAGCCGCAGTTTTTCGCCGCTGCCGGTGCTCGGCATTCCCGGCTGGTGGCCGCAGAACGAAGACGCGGCGTTCTACGACGACACTTCCGTGTTTCGGCCGGGGCGCCGCGGGCGCTAGCGTGGGCGTGCTGCGCGCAACCGCGGTTCACGGCGCGCGCGGCGTTCTCACTGCGCGTCGTCGCGCCGCTTCGGCACCCTGCGCGCGACACGTCGCACCGTGCTAATATCGCCCCTCGCAAAGCAGGCCAGGCAGTCGCGGCTTTGGCGGTTCCGGCAGGATTGGAACCGCCGGAGGCGAGGAAAGTCCGGACTCCACAGGGCAGGGTGATGGCTAACGGCCATCCGTGGCAACACGCGGAACAGGGCAACAGAGAACAGACCGCCGATGGCCCGGCTTCGGCCGGGATCAGGTAAGGGTGAAACGGTGCGGTAAGAGCGCACCGCGGCTACGGCGACGTAGACGGCACGGCAACCTCCACCCGGAGCAATTCCAAGTAGGCAGGCGCGCATCTTCGCGATGCAGGACGGTGCCCCCGTCTCGTCTGCGGGTAGGAAGCTTGAGCGCGTCAGCAATGGCGCGCCTAGAGGAATGGCTGCCACGCACTCGACGCCGAAAGGCGGCGGGTGTGCACAGAATCCGGCTTATCGGCCTGCTTTGCCGTCCTCATTACGCAAAAAAGCCGGCGCGGTTCAATCACCGCGCCGGCTTTTTTTCTGCCGATGCGCTCAGGCCATTCAGGCCGCGACGATCTCGAACGTGTGCGTAATTTCCGCCGTCTTGCCGAGCATGATCGACGCCGAGCAGTACTTGTCGTGCGACAGCTTGACCGCACGCTCGACCGTCGCCGGATTCAGGTTCTTCCCCGTCACGGTGAAGTGGAAGTGGATCTTCGTGAAGACCTTCGGGTCTTCGTTCGCCCGCTCGCCCTTGAGCGTCACGTTGCAGCCGCTGACTTCCTGGCGGCTCCGCTTCAGGATCAGGACCACGTCGTAGGCCGTGCAGCCGCCTGCGCCGACCAGCAGCATTTCCATCGGACGCGGCGCCAGGTTGTGGCCGCCGCCATCCGGCGCACCGTCCATGTTGACGAGGTGCCCGCTGCCCGTCGCGGCTGCGAACGCCATGCCATCCCCTCCCATCCAGCTCACTTTGCATTCCATGCGCCTGCCTCCGACCGGTATCTTCGATTCAGACGGCAATTGTAGCCCGCACGCCGTGCGCTCGCCCGGGGCGGCATGCAGGCGGCGGCGCGTGCGGCCTGACAGATTAGGGCGGCGCGAAATCCTGAAAGTCTGCTGGATTCCCCTGGTCGCGTTAGGGGCTTGTTGCCGGCATCGGCATGTCATGTACGGCCTGCACTGTTGTAAGCGCATGATTCTTAATTAAATCCCGAATGCGCAGCAGTTCGTGCTTAATTTCGCATTATGGTGTTGTATTTTGTAATGCGGTTTTCCTTGCGCCACTTGGGGTCGACCCGTATAATTCAGTTCATTGGTTGTCGTCCTCTACGACACCTCAGCATGTCTCCTCCACCCTCCTCAAAAGGTGGATTAAGCCCGAACACCGCGTTCGGGCTTTTTTTTGGTTCTTCACGGATTCGCGTTCTGCCTGAGCCGGCATCGTATCCCGTGCTACATCCCGTTCAGGCGCACATATTTTGACGTCCGGATAATTTTCCCTTTATAATCCTAGGTTTCCCGCATTCATGCCCACGGGGAGAAACAGGGAGAGCCTGCGCCGGCGCCAACGAGCGTCACCACACAAGCAGGACCAAAACAGGGCACAGCATATTTTTTGGATCGATCATGAAGACGTTTTCCGCAAAAGCCCATGAGGTGGCGCGCGAATGGTACGTGATTGACGCGACGGATAAGGTTCTCGGCCGTGTCGCCAGCGAAGTGGCACGCCGTCTTCGCGGCAAGCATAAGCCTGAGTTCACCCCGCACGTCGACACCGGTG
>NZ_SCRP01000001.1 GCF_004298475.1 Paraburkholderia sp.
ACAGCCAAAGAAGGAGAGAAAGAAGACCCAGATACCCACCGAATAACCCGTAAAGCTGGTCCAACGGGTGGGTCAGAATTCAATGCAATTCGTGGGTCAGGATTCCGTGCAAATCAACACGAAGCGAAATTTGCGGCCGGTTGCGCGTTCGCCCACCGAGAAATTTTCGCGCGTTTCGCCCGCAATGCGTAACCGCTTGGCCGGCACGCCTTCCGCAGCCAGCATCCGTTCCAGCAACTCCCGCGCTGTGCCTCCGGCGAGATAGAGCGCAAAGCAGTTCGCATCCGCCCCAGCAAGACGCTGAATCACGCGCGCACCGTTGAGGCCGCCGCCGCCCGGATAGCGTCGCGCCGCTTCACAGCGAAGCTTGTGCGTGTCAATCACCCGTTCCACTGCAGTCGAAACGTCGACAGCAGGATTCAGGGTGAGTGTCAGTATCTCGGCCACACCGTCGACCACTTTGACTTCCTCATGCCTGTGCGGGCCCGCAAGCCACGATCACCTGCGCGATCCTGAATGAAGTGCGCCACGCTGTTGTCACGGCGGTGGCCTCCTTACCGGTTGCCGCCGACTTCGCGCCGGAATTCAAGCTGCACTTCCCGCAATTGTCGGGCGCAACTCATATAGATCCAGCCCGGGCCGCCGTTGCTGTCGTACATTCCACGGCACATGCCCTTGAGCCGAATCGTCGTCGTGCCGTCCACTCCGACCTGGCGAACGGCCCAAAAATACGCGAGACGGAACTCGCGCGGCATGCGCGTCTCGATTTCGTCGTCCGTCATGAGATCAATGGGTGTGGGCGAGTGTTGCTCAACGAACGCCTGCGTGCGGTGCCAGGTTTGTGTACAGGCATCGCGTGAGCCACATTCGATAGTGCCCTGTTCGCGCACCACTTGCAGTTCGGATTCGGTCCGACGAAACGCCGCGCTTTCGTCAGACACGGCACAGGCCGAAAGCCACGCGATCGATGGTGCGAGGCAAACCGCCCAACGCAAGATCGCACTGCTCGTCATCTTCGGCCTCATCATCGCGGATATCGGCCCACGCTCGCGGGCCGACAATTCGAATCTAAGATGGGACGCCACCGCGCAGTTGATCTAACTCAATCACAGATCGCACCGCTGCCACGAAACGCCCCGGCACGTTTGAAGCTGCGCGAAAGCGGCGACCTCGTTGACGAGGTCGCCGCACAGTTGCAGTCACTTGCCTGCACTGGATCGGACTCGCGCACGTGTGCGGAGACCAATGGTGCCATGCAACCCTGTCCATCACGCGCCTTCGACGGCCCCGCAACACGCCCGACGCGAACGTCATGCTCGAACAAAAGCTCATACGCGGCGGCAAGTCGTACTGGGGAGACATGGCGATGCCCCTGCCCGAAGAACGCGGCGGGCCGCCGTCGGCCGAGAACGCCAGCACACAAGTCCGGCGGGTGCTGAGCCAGTAGGTATCAGTGATTGCCGTATGTAGCGCCGTGCCGGTGAGCACGTGCAGAGGCCGCCGCCTGCCCCAGCTCGCGTTCGGCGGTATCGAACGCCTCGCGCATGGCTGCCAGCGGGTCCTCGCTTACGCGATGACCGATAGGCTTGAACGAGCACGATGGCGAAATCAGGTCAAGTCGAACATCGTAGGCCGCGCGCTGGCCGCGCGCATGCATCTCCTCGATGGCGAGATGGCAACCCGACAGCACGCCGCTATACCGTTCAAGGCGCAGCAACTGCACGCCAGCTTCCGCTTCGATGGCGGACGAACCGGCGAAACCCTGATAAACAATCTGCATTCCGATCCCCATCGCGATGCCTCCCATGGCACCTTTATCGTGGCCGCCGCCCGGCGAATCGCCATTCACCGCTAGACCGCAAATGCGTGACGAAACTTGAGGTCCACCCAGACCATGCCTTCGCGCAAACCATCGAGCACCGCATCCATTTCGTTTGCCCAAACGCGATGGTGCGCGAAAGTGTGGGTGCAGCACTGCGCCGGAGCGCCGTGCGTGACATTGATCCGGCAGCAAAAACTGCCTTCCGGCGCGGGTAATGTTTCAGCTTCGACGCTCCAAATATCTGATTCGATGCTGCCTTTGAGCGTCATGATTTCGAAGCCCATGTCGATCGTGCACGAAGCGCGGGTCGAGGCACCTTCCACCCCGACCAGGCTCCCGGCGCTTATTCAATCTGCAGTCGCTTTTGTTCGGCGGCTGCCATTTTCGGAAGCGTGAGCAACAGCACGCCATCCTGATACTGGGCGGTGGCGCTACTCTCGTTGATATTGGTCGGGAGTGAGAACGTACGGCCAAACTCGCCACTATAGCGCTCCCGGCGAATCAAGCGCTCGCCTTCTTTCTGTTCCGTTTTGCGCTCGGCCTTCACGTGAATGGGCACCACGTTTTTGTCGATCTTCACGTCGATATCCTTCTTGTCCACCCCCGGCAGTTCTGCTTTCACCGTGTAGGCCGAGTCACTCTCAGTCACGTCGAGCTTCATCGTCGAGAGATCGCTTTCTTCGGTTGCGAGCAGTTGGCGCATCGGTCTGAAAAATCCCTGGAACAGATCCGGGACCGGCACCATCGAAAACGGGTCATAACGTGTCAGATTGCTCGTTGCCTTCTCTCCTTCGCGCTTGGGCGCCCCGCACCCTGCAGCGCGCGTCGTATTCAATTTAAGAACGCGCCGCGTTTTCCAATTGATCTGCCTCAATGATCGACTGCGCGTCTGGCTCTGGCGCACCCTCCCAGCGGAACGAGCCTGTCCGAACAGGTGGTTGATTCAAATCAATCGTGAAAAACCGCTCGTTTCTAGACTCGAACTACCAATCGCATCGTTACCTGCGTCGTTGCGTGATGTCGCCACCTCCACCTTCGCCGGAGAGCCGCAATGAGTTTCAAGACGGTCATGGTTCATCTGGACACAAGCGCGCGCGCGAACACGCGGCTAACACTCGCGCTGAAACTCGCACGCAGATTCGGTGCACATCTGGACGGTCTGTTCGCAGCGTTTGAGCCACCCGTGCGCGAATTTTATGTCCTGTCCGGCCATGCCGACTATTACGACATTTATCGCAGGGAGCGCACGGAACGCCGCGCAGCGATCGAGCGGTTGTTCCATGCGGAACTGACACGCGCACGGGTGGATGGGACTTTGACTGCCACCGATGGCGATGCGGTTACCGCTGTCATGCAACGCAGCCGCACCGCCGATCTCACGATTCTGGGTCAATCCAATCCGGACGATGCAGAATCCTATGTTGGCGAACATTTTACTGAGACCGTTCTCATGGGCGCAGGCGGGCCTGTACTACTGATGCCGTATACAGGCAGCTTCGAATCGGTCGGCCAACGCGTGCTCGTCGCCTGGAATGGAAGCCGCGAGGCCGCCCGCGCGGTTCACGACGCCATGCCATTTATCGCTCAGGCAGAACATGTCGCAATCGCGGCCGACGCCGCGACGCTCACGGTCGCTCCGTCGCAGGCATCGAGTGCGGATCTCGCAGCGATGCTCGCGCGCCAACGCGGGACCGACGTGGACGTCATCCGCGTCGAGCGTGCGCCATCCTGGTCTACCGGCGATGCATTGCTGAGTTACGCGGCCGACGGCGAATACGATCTGCTCGTCATGGGCGCATACGGCCACGCGCGGATCCAGGAGCTCGTCCTCGGCGGCGCCACGCGATCGATTCTGGCGATGATGACGCGGCCAGTACTGATGTCTCATTGAGCGGCCGCATCGATCTTCTCATCCCCCACGTCTTCCACTGGAGTTCCATCATGTATTCGCGCATTCTGGTCGCCCTCGATGGAAGCAAAACGGCCTCCGACGCACTCGACGTCGCGATCACGCTCGCAGTCGATACCGGGGGTGAATTGCAGCCGCTCTACGTGATCGATATGCCATTGATGGCGTACGACGTGCCTGGTTTTGATCCTTCGATTGTGCGCGGCGCCTATGTCGAGGAAAGCCGCACGATCTGCTCCGATGCCGAGGCGCGCCTGGCGCAGCACGGGGTGAAAGGCACACCCCGCTCCGTCGAGACAGAGTTCGGTACCGAAGATGTGGCGCAATGCATTGAGCGCATAGCGACGGACTGGCATGCCGATCTCATTGTCATGGGCACGCACGGGCGGCGCGGTGTGCAGCGTCTCATGCTCGGCAGCGTCGCGGAGCGTGTTCTGCGCAGCGCGTGTTGCCCCGTATTGCTCGTGCCGATGCGCGCGACGTCTCCGGGACAGAAAGAACCGCCGCAGCGTAAGACGCAGGTTCCAGTCTGACGCAGGTTCCAGTCTGACGCAGGGCACAGGGCGCAGAGGGCGCCCCGCCGTGCCATCTTCACTGTGCGAGCCAGCGTCTTCGCTTCGGTACGGCGCGCGTCACGACTTGCCGCGCTTCGCGCGCACCAGCAGAACCGGACAGGTCGAACCACGGACAAACTGCTCGGCCACACTGCCGAACACGGAACGCCGCATGCCGCGCCGACCGTGTGTCCCCATCACGACGAGATCGGGCTTGTACCGCTTCACGCACCGCTGCAGGCATGCGGCTATATCTTCGGTCATGCTTTTGGTCTCGATGAGTTCGGTGTCGGCGTCGACACCTGCGACTGCAAGCGCACGCGTTGCCTCGTCAAGTGACGCGTGTCCAAGATGGCTGAACGCTGCTTCCAGTTGTGCCATGTCGTAGTGACACGTATAAGGAAATGCCGGAGCGCGATCGAGCACGTAGACGCCATGTACATGCGCGTGCGTAAGTTTCGCAATCTGGATCGCCTCATCCATCGCGCGCAGCGACAAACGGCTGCCGTCCAGTGCCACCAGAATCTTTCGATACATCTCGCGTCTCTGCGCCGGTTCGAGCCCGCCGCGTGCGGCCGGCCTCGCGCTTCGATTACGGCCGGCTCGCGGCGACGCCCGGCGTGCTCGTCGCCGCGTGTGCGCGGCTCTAGCCGGATCTGGCGCGCTGAGGCCCTCCAGTTGCGCGCCAGATCGGCGCTTCATTCGACTTCAAGGAGATCGACGACCGAGCGCACGCCCGGCGTCGCTTTGGCCGCGCCGCGAATGAGATGGCGCTCGGCATGCGAGGCGACCTTGCCGGTCAGGATGGCGGTGCCGTCGGAGATCTCGATGCCGATGTGCTTCGCCTCCCGTTCTCCGTGTCGCTGGATCGCATCGCGTATGCCGCGCGCGATGTCTTCAGCCGACGTTTCGCCACGGAACCGGATCTTGTCCGTCACGCCCTTCACCCCGTGCAAATGCGAGATGGCGTGCTGCGCGGCGTGGTTCTGGTAGCCCCAGTCGCACTCACCGTCGAGCGTGACCCAGCCCTTCTCGACCTGCACTTGCACATCCTCGTTGTTGACGCCGACGGTCCATTCGAGGATCGAGCGCACCGTGTTCGCGATGTCCTCATCGCTGCGCTCGTCGCGCCCCGGCAGATGCACTTCCATTTCGACGACGAGCCCGCGCACCCCCGCCACGCGGCCAGCGGCCCGCTCGGCGGCAAGCTTTGCAGCGAAGCTCGGCGGATGCCCCGACAAGGTCACCACGCCGTTGGACACTTCGACGCCGATCGCCGCGAGATTGATCGATTTGTCCCACGCAAGCTCGGCCTCTACGTCGCGCTTAAGTTCGATATCGGATCTCATTACACAATTCTTCTAGTTTTACCACCAGGGCGAATGAATACACTCCGGCGCCGTCCTAAATGCTGACGTAGCCTCGGAAGCACCAGGGCAGGCGCCTTGAGTGCGACGAAGACGGTTCGACCGGCTGCTCGATGCAGCTACCGAAGAACCCCGGGTCGCCATCGGCGGAAAAAATTGGCACGAATGCGAAGGTGCCGTTCACCCTGATGAGAAAATCACAGTTGTAAAGGGACGGCGCGAAAATCTCGATTGACCGGAAGAACTCCTGATTATCAAAATCCTGCGCCGTTTCAAGATTCCGGAACGGGTTCGCATCCCGCATGTCGTATCGCGCGGGGACCTCATAGCTTCGCATGCCGTGCCGCGCGTCTTCGCCGGGGCGAAAAACCAGCTCCGCGCCGGGATATGGCAGGCAATACGGCTTCTGCGCGACCGGTCCGTCCGGGCCGATCAGGAGCGGCGGGTATGCCCATATCGAAACGTTGAGTACCGGCGTTCTATGTGAAAAATATTCTTCTAGCCAGTTCATAGCCTCCTCCATGCCGTCAAAGCCCCGGATAGTCAGCCTACGCCCGTAATCATCGTGCGCGTCCACGCGGCCATCCAGTTGATGCATATCAAGGGTGCTGCGCGTGACCGGCACGGGTCAGCCCGCCGTACGCCGTGCGGCCTCCCCGCCGGTACATAACTCGACGATCTCGGCGGTGATCTCGTCCTGACGCAGCGCCCGATAGCGCTGTGTGAGATCGGTCAGGCGCTTCTGCACGTTCGCACGCGCCGCCAGCATCGCACGCACGCGCGCCTCGTTCTCGGCCGCAAACGAGAGCATCAGGGTCTCGCACAACTCCACGAAGACATAAAACTCCACAAGCCCGGCCACGAGCCGCTCGGGCGCCACGTTGAGAAGCGGCGGCTGCGTGCGCTGCGATACCCGAAACCGTGTGAAATCGAACGGAACCAGCGTGCGCTGCGCGATGCGCAGGTGCGATTCGCCCGGCAGCGCGCTCACCACCGAAACGCGCGTTGCGTGCTTGCCGTCCGCGAGGCGCGCGTAGAGCGCGTCGGCGATACGGACCGCGAGTTGCGGAACGCCATCCGGGTGCGCCACCATCGGCGCGGACCATGCACCGGTCACGCCATGTCCGGCAGCGGCACTCACAAGTCGCGAACCCACGAGCATCCAGCGGTGCACACGTGCGCCGTCGAGGCGCCGCGCATGCGCCACCAGTTCGTCGTTGAGCGCCCCGGCAAAGCCCTGTTCCGTGCCGACGACGATACACACCGCGCCGCCATCTGCCCTGTCCGCCCTTTCGTCCACCGTCGAGCTGACCGCCGCTGCCCGGCCCGCTGCCGCTTCGCGGGCCACCGCATGAACAGGCGCGAGCGCGAGCACCTCGCCAATCGCGGCTCCGGCCGTCGCCGCTGCGGCGCGTATCCCGGCCAGCCGCGCCTGCGCTTCGTGCGAGCGCGACGCTGCAATGCCGCGCATCGCCGCAATCACGGCATCGAGTTGATGGGTCGCCGCAATCCGGTTTTCGATCTCGCCAAGCTTGCCGCTCATTCCGGCTCCTTGCCGGGTTTGCCGTCCACCGTCACATCGAGCCCGGACGTACGTTCACGCACCCACTCGCGAAGCTCAGCAACGCTCACGGACGCCTCGCCTTCGAGATCGTTCGCAGGCATCTGCGCGCGACGCTGCGCAAGACGCTCGCGAATCTGCGCGGCCACGATTGCGGGCGCGGCGTCGAACACGCCGTCGGTCAGCGCCGCGAGCAGCGCGATCTGGTCAAAGGTAGAAAGCGCGCTGAAACGCGGTTGCGCGAGCAACGCGCGAATTCGCTCGCCGCGCGCGATCTGCGCATTCACGCGCGCGTCCGTGAGGCCGCCGAAGCGTGTGAACATCTCGAGTTCGAGGAACTGCGCGTAGTCGAGCCGCAGAGGGCCGGCCACCTGGCGCAGCCCCGCCGCCTGCGCGTTGCCGCCCACGCGACTGACACTCAAACCCACGTTGACGGCGGGCCGCTGATTCGACGCGAACAGTGCGGCGTCCATCACGAGCTGGCCGTCGGTGATCGAGATCAGGTTGGTCGGGATGTAGGCCGAGAGATTGCCCGCATCAGTCTCGGCGATCGGCAGCGCAGTCAGCGAGCCGCCACCGAGCGCGGAACTCAACTTTGCCGCGCGCTCGAGCAGACGTGCGTGCAGGTAGAAGATATCGCCCGGATACGCCTCGCGCCCCGGAGGCTCGCCGGTGAGGAGCGCCAGTTCGCGGTGCGTGGCCGCGTGCTTCGAGAGGTCGTCGATCACGACGAGCGCGTGCTGGCCCCGGTCGCGGAAATACTCGGCGACCGAAAAGCCGGCGAACGGCGCGATCCATTGCATACCGGGCAGCGTCGACGGCGGCGCCACCACGAAGACGCACCGGCGCGCCGCGCCGCGCGTGCGCACGGCGTCGATCACGCGCTGCACAGCCGTGGCACGCTGGCCCACCGCGACGTACACGCAGATCACGTCGCTCGTGCGCTGGTTGACGATCGCGTCGACGGCGAGCGATGTCTTGCCGGTCGCGCGGTCGCCGATGATCAGTTCGCGCTGGCCGCGCCCGATCGCGAACAGCGCATCGACGATCAGCACTCCGGTTTCGAGCGGTTCGCTGACCGCAGCTCGCTCGACAATGGCGGGCGCCGCGCGCTCCACCGGCAGCCACGCCTCGGCGGCGAGCGGCTCACCGCCGTCGAGCGGGCGGCCGAGCGGATCGATCACGCGTCCGGTCAAGGCCTCGCCCACCGGCACATGGAGCACGGCACCGGTGCGCTCGACGCGCTCGCCCGCCTCCACGCCCTGCGCGCCGTCCAGCAGCACGACGTTCGCGAAATCCGCATCAAGCGTGCGAACGTAGCCCGTTGCGCCGGCTGCGAAGCGCACCGTTTCGTCGAGCGCGACGTCGGGCAGTCCGGAGATCCGCGCCACACCGTCGGCGACGCGCTCCACGCGCCCGAACGTTCTCGCATCTGCGCCGAGACGTACGTGAGCGAGCGCGCCGCGCTGCCGCGCGAGCCAGCGGGCGGCTTCGTCTGCGCCGGCCTCAGCGGAGCTCACCGCCATGCTCCAGCAACGTCGCGCGGATCGCGTCGAGGTCGTGACGCAGATGGTTGCACACCGCCGCGTGTGCGCCCGTCAGTTCGAGCCCCGCGATCAACGTGGGATCGGCGCGCACCTGCAGCGTAACCGGCCGCCCCAGAACCACACCGAACGCTATTTCGCAAGCCTGCCGTTCGGTGTCGCTCAGTTCGCGCGGCGCGGCCAGCGCGAGCGGTTCACCACCCGCACCGAACCCGGCGCGCGCCTCGGGCGGCATGGCGGCCAGCGCCTCGGCCGCGCCATCGATGAAACCCTCCACACGTGCCTGCGGTGGCAAGCGATCGAGCACCCGCCCCGCAATCTCGATGGCGAGCCGCACTGCGTCGTCCTCCACAGCCCGCGCCTGTACGGCTCGCTCATGTGCGATTTCGCCTTCGGCATCCACGCGCAGTTGCACTGCCCGGGCTCGGGCCATGTTGAGCAGCGCGGCCTTTTGTGCGTCGGCCTCATCCTGCGCGGCCTGCATTGCGGCCTCGCGCGATGCAGCAAGCCGCGCGGTTTCGGCCTGCGCTACGCCCTGCTCGGCATGCGCCGCGCGGCGGCTTGCCTCGGCGTCGGCGAGCAATGCCTGCGCCGCCTTCTGGCGCGCCACGATGATGTCCGCCACGGGCCTGAACAGGAAGCGTGCGAGCAGCCAGACCAGCACGAGCGCGTTGACGGTCTGCAGCGCGAGCGTCGACCAGTCGATATGCATGGCGTAGCCTTATTTGACGAACGGATTGGCGAACAGCAGCAGGAGCGCAATGACGAGGCAGTAGATCGCCATCGTTTCGATCATCGCGAGACCGACGAACAGTGTGCGCGACACGGTGCCTGCAGAGTCCGGCTGGCGCGCGATCGCGTCCATCGCGGCGGCGACGGCGCGGCCTTCGGCGAGCGCCGGTCCGATCGCACCGAACGACACGGCGAGCGCGGCGGCGGCAATGCTGACGATCTCGATGAGGTTCATGGTTGTCCTTTGGCGCGATGACCGGCGCTGGCTCGCGCGCCGCCCGCTGCGGCACCGACGAACACCATGGCCAGCACCGCGAAAATGTAGGCCTGTACGGCGCCGGTCAGGAGATCGAGCGCCATCAGCGGAATCGGCACGAGCAGACCGGCGAGCGAGAGCACGATGCCGACCACGAAGACCCCGCTCATCACGTTGCCGAACAGACGCACGACGAGCGAGAACGTACGCGTGAGTTGCTCGACGACATTCAGCGGGATCATCACCCAGGTCGGTTCGGCGAACGTCGCGAGGTAGCCGCGCAGCCCGCGCGCGCGCAGGCCATGATAGACGGTTGCGGCGAGCACGATCAGCGCGAGCGCCGCGTCGGTTTCGATATGGGCGGTCGGCGGCTCCACGCCCGGCAGCAGTGCCGACCAGTTCGCCACCAGCACAAACAGGAAGAGCGTACCGATCAGCGCGCGATACGGTGCGGGGTCGCTTTCGATGGTGTCGCGGATCTGTGCGTCCAGCGTGGTAACGAGCAGTTCCAGTACCGTCTGCGCCTTCGAAGGCACGAGGGCGAGCCGCCGCGTGAGCAGCACCGAGGCAGCGACGATGCAGGCCATGATGGCCCAGGTGACGACGACGGGCGCGGTGAGCGACAGCGCACCTAAGTGCCAGAGCGGCGCGGTGGCGAGCGGTGAGGCTTTCATCGCATCGGCAACGCATGGCGCACTGCGACATGACGCGCGAGCAGCAGCCCGGCCATGCCCGCGAGCAGCGCCGGGCCGCCGGCACGCGCAATCGCGAACAGGAGCAGCGCAGTCAGCGAGCAGCGCACGGTTTGGGCACCGAGCGCAGCACCGAAACGGCCCGCCGCGAACAGCCCGGCATTCCAGCGCAGCGCCGCGAAATGCACGGAGCCGGCCGCCGTGCCGATGGCGAGACCCGTGGCGCACGCTCCGATCGTTGCATGCTCAATCATCATCAGGACTCCGTTCTTGTCGATGCATCCATTTCCACGCGAACCAGAGCCCTCCCGCTGCGCCGAGCATCAGCAAGGGCGCCGAAAAGAACACGCGCGTACCGAACACCCGGTCGAGCACGCGGCCAATCGCCAGTCCGGCGAGCGTCGGCAGAACGATGGTCCAGCCGAGCACGCCGATCTGCCCAAGCCGGTTGCCAAGCGACGGCTCGGGTTGCGCACGGCCGCGCGCCTCGCGCCCGGCGGCATCGCGCGCGGCCCGCGCCATCGGGTCGGGTTCACGTGACGGGCCGCTCATTGCCCTCGCCCCTGCGCTGCCGGAACGTCCTGTCCGTCCGGCGCCATCGGGCCGCGCAGATAGCGCAGCATCTGCCGCACCGCCTGCGCGTGCAGGCGCACGGCCTCGACGCGCGCGCGCCGCGCGGCGTCGAGTTGGGTCGCGCGCACGCGCGCGACTTCGTGCTCCAGCCGCTCCATCGAATCGCCGACGATCGCCTCGCGGCACGCTATGGCCACCCTGCGCCCGCCCGATACGGTCATAACGCCGCCGTCCACGGCGCAAAAGCGCCACGCGCCGTCCGGCGTGCTCCACCGCACCACCGAGGGCGCGAGCATCGTGATGAAGTCCGCATGGCCTGGGCGGATGCCGAACGAACCGCTCTCGTCCTCGGCGCGCAACGAGATCGCCTCGTCGTGGTTCACGGCGACTTCGAGCGGCGTGGCAATCGTCAGATCGAGCGGTATGCCGTCCATGCCTGTCTCCCTACGCGGGCGTGCCGGCCGAAGCCGAGGCGCCCGCCGCCTGAGTACGCACCTGAGCACGCTCCTTCGCGTGCGCCTCATCGAGCGTGCCGACCACGTAGGGCGAGCGCTCCTGCCAGTCGTCGCACTCGCCCGCGAGAATCGCCTTGCAGCCCGCCAGCGTGTCGGCCATCGCGACTGAGCGGCCCAGCAATTCGGAAAACACCTCGGTCACCGGGAATGGCTGCGTGAGAAAGCGCTGAAGGCGGCGCGCTCGCTGCACGAGCAGCCGGTCCTCGGCGCGAAAGTACTCGGCAATCTTGAGCGCCGTCGAATGCAACGCGAGCGCGCGCAGTGCCCGCTCGTCCAGATGCGCCTCGACTTCCGCGGTCAGCCGCGAGCCGTCCTCGCGAATGATCGACAGCGCGTCTTCGACGGGCGGCAGCGCCCCCGCCTCGAACACGACGTCCACAATCGCGCCGCGCAACGCGCTTACGCGTCCGACGCCGCGCGGGGCAGAAGCGGGAGTGTCGTTCGAGGCGGGACTGATGGACACGTCGCTTCTCCGCTACATCACGCCAGCACGAGTTCGTCGATGACCGCGCTTACACCAGGCATGTGTCCATGCGACACCGTGCGCTACGGCACGCTCGGCTTCCGATGCGACCGTGCCCTTCAGCGTCACCACGCCATCGTTCATCTCGACACAAATGCGGGCGGCCTCGCCCTCGACATACTGCAGCAGCGCCCGGCCGATGCGCTCGCTGATCTTTCCAGGGTACAGGCGTTGGTGCGCCTCCACGCGGCTCGTGATTCCCGTCACGCCACGCAGGCGCACGAGCGAACGGATCGCAAGCTCACGCTGCCATTCCCATTCGACGGTCCCCCACAAGAAGAGATGGCCGTTCACCACCTCGACTTCCACGGCCCGTTCCGGCACGCCTGCCGTCCAGTGCAGGACGGCGCGCGCCATATCCGCAATCTCTTCGTCGCCCGGCGGATTGGTAACCGGCACTTCTACCCGCGTGCGCATGACGACTGAACGCGCGCCGCTCACACGCTGCACGACGCGTTCGGCGGCATGTGCCTGGGCAAGCGACGGCACCACTCCCGCGAGCATCACTATCCCGTTTGCCAGTTCGGCACGGATGCGCGATGCGTCTAACGCCGAGCCGAACACCAGTTCGCCCAGCACGTCCTGCTTCAGTTGCGTATCGTCTTTCATGGCGTGCTCCAAACGCACGGTCGTCATATCTCGAATCGGATTTCTGACGATCAGGCATTGGCGAATGCGGGACGGCTTGCTGGCTTCGCGGGTATCGCTTCGCCGTTCGCGCGAACGCCCACGAATTAGCCGAGGTACGTCAGGCAGTCGGTCGCCGCCGGCACGGCGCCTGCCGGTTGCGCTGCCTGAGGCTACGCACGCTCGCAAGCCTTTTCGAAATCGATGGCCGCCCCCCGAAGCAAGGCGCCAGACGCCGCCTAGCTTCGCGCAGCCAGATCCAGACTTTGCTCGCATAGGGCCGCGCTAGCCGCGAAGTACTCGCGTATCAAGGTTTGCCACGTTTGCACGAACGCCCCCGAATCGTACATATGCGCATCCAAAAGGGCCGAGCTGCACCATGCGCGCGCCTACGCTCATCATGGAGACCGGCACAAACGGCACGTTCCGCAGGGTGTCTCCCATTTCAATCTCCTGATCGATCAAGCGCCGTTTTCTCATCTGCCGCGCGTGGCGGGTTGCATTCGTCGTTCAATCTAGCGTGCGCGCCTCTAGCGCAATTGACCTGCATCAGAAATTTTTGTGCCGCGGTTTGGCAGCGCAGGCGCGCAGGCTCGATCGGGTTTCTCTTGATTTGAGTCAGAAGCCGACGTGTCCGAGTGCGCGAGTCTTTCCATTGCTCCGATTGACTACGCGCGCAATCCGCACCTCGCCGCCATGCCTTATCCGACGAATAGCAACTTACCTCCAGGTGTACGCAACCATTTGCCGCCGCATGCCCAGGACATCTTCAGAGCCGCGTTTAATCGCGCCTACGCCGACCACGCCCTCGACTCGCGCCGTGAGGAAGCGGCCCGCCGGATCGCGTGGGCAGCCGTGAAACGCCTGTACGTCCGCGACGGTATGTACTGGATACCGCGTTAGACGATCCTTCTCCGCTTCACTCCTGCGGCGGCTACCCATGAATACGCTTCCCGACGACACCCGCGCTGCGCGCCTTCTGAGTCTCGTCGATACACTCGTCGCGGAGTTGCACGGAGAGGCGCCCCATCCCGTGCGCGTTTCGATGACGGCGCAGCTCGAACGCGATCTCGGCTTTGACAGCCTCGCGCGCGCCGAGCTGGCCGAGAGGATCGAACAAGCCCTCGCCGTCCGCCTCCCACCCGACGCACTTGCGGCTCCCACTCCTGCGGACCTGCTTAAGGCAATCGAACAATGCGCCGAGGTCGCGCCGCACAAGACCGCGCCGGAACACCAGCCATTGTCCGAAGTGCGAAGCGAATCCACCGTCGCGCCGCCCGAGCAGGCCCAGACGCTTGCTGATGTGCTCCAATGGCACGCGCTCAGGCATCCGGATCGGCTGCATCTCACTCTCATCGACGGCGGCGTCCCTACGGAGCTCACCTATGGCGAGCTCTTTCAGCGCGCCTCGCACGCGGCCAATGCCCTGCGCGCGCTGGGTGTGGATCCTGGCGCGCGGGTCGCGCTCATGTTGCCGACCGGCACCGACTATTTCGTCGCCTTCGCGGCATTGATGCTGTGCGGGGCCGTTCCCGTGCCGATCTATCCGCCCGCGAGCCTCGCACAGGTCGAGGAACACATAGAGCGCCACGCTTCGATCCTTGCCAACGGGCAAGTCTCTACGCTGATCGCTTCGGCGTCGTTGGGCCCGGTTGCACAAATACTCAGACTGAAGGTCCCGACACTGCGTCAGCTCATCACCGGCGCCGCGCTCGCTCCGGCTCAGCCTGAAAATGCTGAGAAAGCGCCATTCGTGAGGATGGCACCGCACGACCTCGCATTGCTCCAGTACACCTCGGGGAGCACCGGCGAGCCCAAGGGCGTGATGCTGAGCCACGCGAACCTGCTTTCGAATATCCGTGCAATGGGCGAGCGCATGGTCGTGCAAGCCAGCGACAGGTTGGTGAGCTGGCTACCGCTCTATCACGACATGGGACTCATCGGCGCGTGGCTCGCCCCGCTCTATTTCGGCTTTCCGCTCTTCGCCATGTCGCCGCTCGCGTTTCTGGCGCGTCCCGCCATCTGGCTCGAAACAATCTCGCAACACCGCGGGACGATCACCGCCGCGCCCAATTTTGCTTACGACTGGTGTGCGCGGCGCGTGCCCGAGCGCCAGCTTGCCGGGCTCGACCTCAGGTCGCTGCGGTTCGCGTTCTGCGGCTCTGAGCCGGTGAATCCGGACACGCTGCGGGCCTTCGCCGACCGCTTTGCGCCGTTCGGGTTCGACGCGCACGCCATTACGCCGGTCTACGGCCTCGCAGAGAACACGCTTGCCGTCACGTTCCCTGCGCCGTCGCGCGGCCTGCGCGTCGATCTGGTGAAGCGTGAGGCGCTGAGTACCCGCGGCGAAGCCGTAGCGGGGTGCGCGGAAGACGGGCCGCTTGCGCTCGTCGCGTGCGGCTATCCGCTCGCGGATACCGCGCTGCGCATCGTGGATGACAACCGCCAGCCCCTCGCCGAGCGCCGCGTTGGACACATCGAGTTTCGCGGCGTGAGCGCGACGGCGGGCTACTACCGCAATCCCGAGCAAACCGCGCGTCTTGCGCACAACGGCTGGCTGGACAGCGGGGATCTAGGCTATCTCGCCGATGGCGAGCTTTTTGTGACCGGGCGCACGAAGGATCTCATCATTCGCGCCGGCCGCCACATCTTCCCGGATGAACTGGAGCATGCGCTCGCGCAGTTGAGCGGAATCGAACCAGGTGGTGTGGCGGCGTGCGGAGAGCCCGATCCCATCGCTGGCACCGAACGCCTCGTCCTGATCGTCGAAACCTCGATCCACAACGACGCCGATCGCACCGACCTCCTGGCTCGCGTCAACACCGTCGCGCAGCGGCTGTGTGGCGCGCCTGCCGAGCGCGTGATGCTCGTCGCGCCGCACAGCATCCTCAGAACGCCGGGCGGCAAGATCCGTCGCGCCGCGACAATCGAGCGCCTGCGTCACGGCGGTGCCCCTGAGAAGCCGACGCGCGCGTTCGCGCCCTGGCGCCAGTCGTTCGCCCTCGCTGCCGCCAATGCGGTTCCGCTCACACGGGCGGGCGGCGCGTGGTTGCGGCGCGTTGCACGCGGAGCGTGGTGCTGGTCGCTCGTCGGAATCGCGTTTTCGGCGGTCTGGCTGCTAGTCACGCTGGATCGTGAACCCGCGCGCCGATGGCGCACGGCTGCTCGCGCGTGTCGCCTCGTCCTGCGCGCAGTCGGCCTTCGCACGACGCTGCGCGGCACCGAGCACCTCAATGCCGCAACTCATCCTGTGCTGGCTGTCAATCACACGAGCTACCTTGATGTGGTCGTGCTATTGGCCATGCTGCCTGAGCCGGTGCATTTCGTCGCGAAGCGGGACCTCTCGCACCGCTCGTTCGTCGGCGGCCTGCTGCGCGCACTGGGCACCCGCTTCGTCACGCGCGACGACTATGGCCAGAGCCTCGCCGATGAAGCGAAGCTGGTTGAATGCGCCCGCGCCGGCGAGACGCTGCTGTTCTTTCCCGAAGGGACGTTCGTAGCCGCCGCCGGGCTGCGGGCGTTCAGGCTGGGCGCGTTTCGCGCGGCCGTACTGGCGGGCGGCCCAGTGCTGCCTGTCGCCGTGCGCGGCGCACGCGCGGCGCTACGCGACGGACGCTGGGTACCGGAGCGCGGCGATATCGAGATCGAAATGCTGAACCCGATCTACGCGCAGGGGGGCGATTTCCGCGCGATGGTCAGCTTGCGCGAGCGCACGCGTGCGGCACTGCTCGCACGATGTGGCGAGCCTGATGCAGGTGACCAGACCGCTCCCGTCGAACCATCGGACGCGCACGCAACACCATAACAAGAGATAACGCCGCCACGTTACATTGACCAAGAGGATCGCAAGGCGATCGATGTTGGCGTCTTATGCCGCGATGGCGTTTTCCTTCTCCAAACCACGATACCGTGCGTGGCGGCGGCGGGATTCACAGTGCGCAGGTCACTTCGGAAAACGCGCCGCCAGGACCACGGGCATGCCGGCCTCCGCATTGAGCGACGGCTCGCTGTCTGCGACGCGACGCTTGACCGCGACAAAGCCGCCCGGACTCACGGAGATCGAGTCGATTCCGCACTCGACAAGGAACGCGGCAAACTCTGGGTGATGCGCGGGCACCTCTGCGCAACATCTACACGCTGATTGATCAGCTCGTTGTGTCTGTGAGGCGAATTGCGGCGGACCGGCGCCCCGCCATGCTGGACGCCCTCGGCCTGATTCCGGCGATCGAATGGTTCAGCGACGAGTTCTCGACGTAACACAGAGTTCACGTCATCCGCAAGGGTCGATGCGGGCGACATCGACTTCAACCCCGAGATCGCGACTGTGGTGTTCCGCGTCGTCCAGGAAGCTTCGACCAATGTCGGCGGTCATTCGGGCACGACCGAAGTGACGCTTAAAATCGAGAAAGACGGACCGAACTGTCTCGTGAACGTCGCGGACGACGGTCGAGGCTGCCTGAGCGACAAGCGTCCTGCGCAGAACTCGTTTGGCTTGCGGGGCATGCGAGAGCGTGTTGCGGCAGTCGGCGGCGAACTGCGCATACGGACCGCACCCGCGCAGGGCTTCGCGTTATCCATTTCCTTGCCGATTTCGGGACGCGAGAGCAATGGGTGAACGTAGCGGTGGCGCAACGTCAAGGAACGTTCAGGCATTCCGTGCCGCCGCTTCGTCGTGAGGGCAATCTAAACCGTAAGCGGCTCACGCAGGCCGTTCTCGACGTTACGCGCGTGAGTGCGGCATGCTCGTGATGGCGATCTGGAGGGTAACGGGTAAGTCGGGGGAGATCCTGTCCATGGTCTGCGATCGTGGACGTGATCTATCTGGACCTACCCGGCAATCAGGAGGCGGATACAGGTGGGCTGGTCTTCCTGGGCAGCCTGGGGGCGACGTTCCAGGGCAGCAGTTCTTCGATGCGATTGATTTTGTGATCAGCGATATGGGTCAAGACGTATTCGAGGTAGGCACGCGGATTGATTCCGTTGAGCTTGCACGTCCCGATCAGACCGTACATCGCGGCGGCCCGCTCGCCCCCGCTGTCGGAACCACAGAACATGAAATTCTTTCGACCCAGGCTTACACAGCGCAGGGCATTTTCAGCCAGGATATTGCTGATCTCGGCCTGCCCATCCTCACAGAACAGCATCAATTCGGCCCAGCGATTCAGCGAGTAGTTGATTGCGCCGGCGAGGTCCGATTTGCGCGACAGCGTCGCGAGCCTGGCCCTGATCTTCGTCTCAAATGCGATGAGCAACGGTTTGCTTTTCTCCTGCCGCACGCGCAGTCGCTCGGCAGTCGACGTACCGCGGATACCGGCTTCAATGCTGTAGAGCTCGCCGATCATCTCGAGCAGCTCCTGGGTGCTGTCGGTTAGCGTCATCGCGTGAATCTCGAAGTACCGTCTCCTCGCGTGGTCCCAGCAGGCTGCGTGACGAACTTTGCCAGTCGCGTACAGCTCCTTGAAGCCATCGTAGCCATCTGCCTGAAGGATGCCCTCGAATCCAGCGAGACGGGTCTGGGGATGGACTCCTTTGCGGTCGGACGAGTAGTCAAACCACACCGAGGCCGGTTCCGTCGAGCCCGAGCGACGATCATCGCGCACGTAGACCCACAGGCGTCCCGTCCGGGTCTTCTTGTTGCCTGGCGAGAGCACAGGGATTGGCGTGTCGTCCGCGTGCAGCTTGCTGCCGGCTATCGTGTAACGGCGCAGCGCCTCGGTCAGCGGACGGCAGAGCTCCTCACACTGGCCGCCGTCGCGCGCGGCAATCTCCGACTGGCGGTACAAAGGTGTATGGTCCGCGTACTTCGAGACCAGGATGTCCGCGAGCAGGCTCGGGTGGGCGATGCTGCGCTCGATCGGCAAGCCGGGCATCGGCGGCTGCGAGAACTGGGCGCAGCCGGTGCAGACCGCCTTGGGGCGGATCGTGCGAATCACCTTGAACGCGGCCGCGACGCGGGCGAGCTGTTCCGATATGTCTTCGCCAAGCAGCTGCATGGAATTTCCGCACAGCGGGCAGCTCGGTTCGAGTTTGAGCACGTGCTCGTCGCGCGACAGATGAGGGGGCAGCGCTTCCTTCGGGGACGTGTTGCTGCCGGGCGCGTTTGCCTGCGACGCGCGAGCGCGGCGCACATCGGCAACGCCGCGCCCGGCAGCCAGTTCCTCCAGTTCGGTCTCGAGCCGGGCGATCTGCCGGTCAAGCTGCTCGGACTTGCGGCCAAAGTGCATCCGCTTGAGCTTGTCGATCTGTGCCTTCAGCCGTTCGATCTCGAGGTCCCGCTCGGCCATGTCCCGCTGCAGACGCTCGATCTCGCCACCTTGTTCAGCAAGCGACGCGCGTTGCGCAAGCACTAACGCTTGCAGGGCCTGGACATCGTCGGGAAGATCGGCGCCGTTCGACATGTGGCGCAGTTTACGAGCCTTCCGTGCGGTTTACAACATCGAGAGTGTGGCCGTGCGGCGCGGCTGTCGCCAGTCAATGCCCTCGAGCAACATCGACAGTTGGGCTGCCGTCAGATGAACCTTGCCGCCATCGGCTTGCGGCCAGACAAAGCGGCCTCGCTCAAGACGCCTGGCAAGAAGCCAGAGCCCGTCCTCGGTGGCCCACAAAACCTTGACGAGATCACCACGGCGACCGCGAAAAATGAACACGTTGCCGCCCAGCGGATTCTCCTCGATCGCCGTCTGCACCTTTGCCGAGAGTTTCTGAAACCCGCATCGCATGTCTGTAAGGCCGGCGACCAGCCAGATCCGCGTGCCGACTGGAACCTGGATCACCGCAGGCACTCCTGCAGGAACAATTCGGCGCGCTCGAGCGGCAGGCCACGGATTCGCACGCGGCGTTTGCCGATCTCAACCTCGATCTCGCAGACAGAGGGCGGCACGTTGCCCTCCGTCGACGGCGCCTCGTTTGCCACAAGCTGTGCTGGGCGCGGCATCGGCACGGGCAGGTCGATCACGTTGACCGGCAATAAATCGGTGGATGATGTCGGCGCCGCTTCGACGCCCGGCAGCTTCAGCTTGCCTTCCCGATGCAGCCGCTTCCACTCGAATATGACGTTGGCGTTCATGTCATGCCGTCGCGCGACGACCGAGACCGACGTTCCTGGCTCAAGAGTCTCCTGGACAACCTGCTGCTTGAATTCGAGCGAATACACACGGTGCGTTTGGCGAGCCTTGGGGGATGCGTTCGACATCTCGGTAGGTCCTCTACAGTTCGAATCAATGCGGGCGATGATCTCGACGTCCGCTGCTTGTTCGAATCATGCGCCAAGCTCACGCGAGATGACGATCGGCCCTCGCGAGCCGCTTACATCTAAACCAGCGTCTCCGCTCGTTCGCAGCGGCCTTCCGTTAGCGTGGACCGCGTATGATTCGGCGTGCGCCACTTTCTAAAACGAGGAAACGCTTGCCGCGCGCCGGGATGCGCAACTCGGAACAGGTTTATGCCCGCGCTTCGCCGATCAGCTTCTCCAGCCGCACTGCAGTCACCTTATACTCTGGCGTATGCACCAGGCGGTCGCGCACCGGCGATGTCAATCGGTTCACGAACAGATCAGGACGGTGGAAGGTACTGAACAACTGTCCAGCTTGCATGGCAGGGGTGATGTGCACTGGCAGAATCGTCGTTCCGTAGCGGCTCGACACGCGCACCATCTCGCCTTCGGACACGCCGAAACACGCGGCATCGGCGGGTGCCATGTCGAGTGTGTCCGACGGGCGCAGCATGGCATTGCTGGTGCGGTAACTCATCGTTCCAGCGTTGAAATGATGTAGCGTGCGGCCTGTGGTAAGCAGCATGGGATACGAGGCATCGGGCTGCTCGGTCGTTGGTACGTACTCGATCGCGGCCAGCGTGGCGGTCTTCCCACCGACAAACTGCTCCCGATGCAACACGGGGGTACCCGGATGACATTCATCGGGGCACGGCCAGTGCAGGTCTTCGTGCTCCAGCCGCGAATACGTGAGGCCGGCGCCGTCTGGCCACAGCGCGCGCACTTCGTCCCAGATTGCCTGTGGTCCGGCGAACTCGAAGCCATGCGGCTTGCCCAGACGGGCCGCGAGCGCCTGGATGATCCACCAGTCCGGCCGTGCATCACCCGGGGCTGGAACGACCGCCCGGATACGCTGTACGCACCGGTCAGAATTCATGAACGTGCCATCCTTCTCGAAGAATGAGGCGGCCGGGAGGAATACCGTACCAAAGGCCTCGGCCGTCTGATTGAGAAACATGTCCTGCACGATCACGAGATCCAGGGCAGCCAGCGCCGCAGCGGTGTCGTTTCCATTCGCCAGGGAGAGCTGGATGTCGTAGCCCATCGCCCATAGAGCCCTGAACCGACCTTCCCGGGCCGCGTCGATCATCTGGAGCAGGTCAAGACCACGGCGGGGCGACAGCGGGGCACCCCACACCTGCTCGAAGCGCGCGCCGGCCTTGTCGATTGCCTGCGCGCCTGTCAGCGACACCGGATCGCAACCCATCTGAGCCGCGCCCTGCACGTTGTTCTGGCCACGCAGCGGATTGATGCCGGCACCGGGCCTGCCGAGGTTGCCGGTCAGCAGCGCCAGATTGATGAGTGCCATCACGCCTTCGCTGCCCTGCACGTGCTCCGTTATGCCAAGACCATGAAAGCACATGGATGGCTTGCCGCCGGCATAAAGGCGTGCGGCCGCACGAATCGCCGCAGCGGGGACGCCGCACGCTCCGGCGACGGTCTCCGGCATGTAGCGGGTGACATGCGCGGCAAAAGCATCGAAACCGGTTGCTCGGGCGGACAGGAAATCACGGTCGATGAGTCCTTCCTCGATCAGGGTCGCAGCCAGTGCGTTGAACAGCGGAATATTCCGGCCGGGGCGTACCGCCAGATGGACATCGGCCAGGGCCGCCAACTCGGTGCGGCGCGGATCGATGACCACGAGGCGTGCGCCCTGCAACACAGCCTGCCTGATGCGTGCGCCGACCACCGGGTGATTCTCGGTCGGGTTCGCACCGCAGATCAAGAAGGCATTCGCCTGCTCGACGTCGTCAAAGCTGTTCGTGGCAGCGCCGATGCCCAGCATGGTCTTGAGCGCCTTGGCGCTGGGGGTGTGGCACACCCGGGCGCAGCAGTCGACGTTGTGGGTGCCCAATACAACGCGGGCGAACTTCTGTGCGAGGTAGTTTTCCTCATTGGTCGCGCGCGCCGAGCCGAGCATGCCAACCGCGTCCGGCCCGTCACGCGCGGTAATCGCCTGCAACCGTGCGGCGGTGAAGTCAAGCGCCTCGTCCCAGCTCACCGTGTGCCACCGGCCGTCATGCCGAATCATCGGCCGCGTAATACGATCCGTCGCTTGGTTAAACTCGAACGCGTAGCGTCCCTTCACACACAAGTGGCCGCGGTTGACAGGGCTGTCGGCCGGGCGCACCGCCACCACACGGCCCTTAGCGGTCCCTGCGTCCATCTGGCATCCGACGCCACAGTACACGCAGGTCGTACGCGTCCATGCGGCTGCCTCGACGTGGACCCGCTTGTCGAACAACGCACCGCTAGGGCAACTGTCCACGCACGCACCACAGCTCACGCAGCCTCCGGTGAGCAATGTCGGCCCACTGACCGGCACGATGCGCGTGGCATCGCCTCGTCCCCGTGCCGCCCAAACGAACTGGCCCTGGACCTCCTCGCAGATGCGGATGCAGCGCTCACAATAAACACAGCGCTCCATCGCTACACCAAGATACGGATGAGTGTCGTCCTGAAACAGGCCATCCTCCCGTGCATCCCCCGGCTGTACCCCATACGCTGCGAGCAGACGATGAAATGGATGATGTGGCTCTGCAGCGCAAGCGGCCGACGGGTAGTGCGCGGCAATCAGCTCGAGGTTCGTACGGCGCAATGTGTCGAGTGCCTCGCTGCGGCTACGCACGACCATGCCATCACTTACCTGGCAAGAACAGCTCGGAACGGGCCGGGCCTGACCGTCCACTTCCACCACGCACAGGCGGCAGGACGCGGACGGTGTCAGGCGCTTGTCGTGGCACAAGTGCGGCACAGCCGCTCCGGCCGCTGCCAGTGCGTCGATCAACAGCGTGCCGTCCGCCGCTTCTCGAGGAATGCCGTCGATGGTCAACCAAACCATGTCTGCAGCTCCGCGCGATAGTGTCGCTGTACCGACAGGGCAAATTCCGCTAACCCACGTCCGTGGCCGCACAGGCTTGTCGCTGCAAGCGCATCAATCAGTCGCTGAAAGCGGGCAGCGTCGATTGACGCGCCTGCCGCTGCCGCGTCAACCAGTGCCGCCAACACTGGTGTGCCAAAGTGACAGGGCGTGCACTCGCCACAGGACTCGCGTGCGCCAAACCGGAACACCTCGGCAATGATGCTCATGATCGGCGTGTCGTCAGCAAATGCGATGACACCGCCATGGCCAACCGCGCAATCGATGGCCTGCATCTCCTCGTAGCCGAGCCGCGTGGCCAGCAGCTCCGGCGGCACGATGCCGGCGAGTGGCCCACCGACCATCAGTCCTTTGAGATTGCCTCGGCGTAATCCTTGACCGAGTTGGCCTACGATATCCGCCAGGGAGATGCCAAACTCCACCTCGTACAGCCCGGGACGGCGAAACAGCGAATTGAGCGAGAGCAGCTTGGTACCACGGCTGCGTGAGAATCCCAAGTCAGCATGTGCCGCTGCGCCGTGCGTGACGATCCATGGCAGCGAGCACAGGGTTTCCACGTTGTGCACCAGCGTGGGTGCACCGAAGAGGCCGTGGTGCGTGATCTGCGGCGGGCGTTGCCGCACTTCCGGACGGCGGCCCTCCAGCGCGTTGAGTAGTGCAGTCTCCTCGCCGCAGATATACGCACCTTGGCCCACCACCAGTTCCAGCTCGAATGCCGGCTGTAGCCACCCTGCAGCACGCGCCTGCTCCAACGCCTGTGAAACCACCTGCGCGGCAACCGGATACTCCTTGCGTAAATAGATGTAGCCGCGGCTCGCGCCCACGGCATACGCTGCGATTGCAGCCCCTTCAATGACCCGGAATGGGTCATCTTCAAGCAGCAGACGATCGGAAAACGCGCCAGGATCGCCCTCGTCTGCGTTCACGACCAGATACTTGATCGAGGCCGGCTCATTCACGACCGCCTGCCACTTGATTCCAGCCGGAAAGCCTGCTCCGCCGCGGCCACGCAGCCCGGCATCATGCACCATGCGCACCACTTCGTTCGGTGTCAGGGTTTGCGCGCTGGCGAACGCCACGCCACCGCCGCGTTCACGATACACGGCCAGGTCGCGGACACCGCCGGCCAGCACATTGTCCAGCAGGACCGTACGACGTGCGTGACTACCGATGTGTGGCCGAACGTCGTGCTTGCCGTCGCTGGGGCCGTCGTAGCATTTGCCCAGACAGTACACGATCGGCTTTTGACCGATTGCGGTCTGCCAGCGCTCCGGCCGGTTAGCGCGCGCAGCAAAACAGGCCAGCCCCGCACATGCGCAGTCGGCGATTGGGTGCTGGACAAGGTGGTAGAAAGCGTGCACGCCACCGTGATGTTGTGACGGTCTCACCGGATTCCTCATAAGAAAGACCAGCGACACTCTGCCCGTGCGTCTACGGCTGGGAATTTGTTCACCTTACCCTCGCGAAACCGGCGAACTTTGCGTTAGATCAAAACTCTGCGACTAGCCAGCTGCGCCGACAGGGAAGTTGGCATTCGTGCTGAAGTCTTGCACCGCTGATCAGGTCGCTGCACCCGAGGCGGATGACCTGCCTGGAGAATGAACGGCTCGTACATCACACGGGCGGCATCGACGTGATGGCATTTGCACACGCGTTCGGGGAGCACCAGATGCATTTCGATGATCGATGCTCGGCACCCTACCCTTCTGGCGGGTTTCTCGCAATAATGGCCGATAAAAATTGCCGCCTAAGACGTGCAGGATTCCTTAAGTGATCAATGAATAGAATTGCTCAGCGGATGTCCGGCCCATGCAGGTATCCTTCATCCTCCCTTTGGCGATCATGTGCATCAGTTCAATGCCACCGGGCAGGATGCGCGCGCAGTGAAAGTTCTTGAAGCCCATCATCGGCCGTGTTCGGCATTTGATGGCACGGTGGTCCTGCTGGACAACATTGTTCAGGTACTTCTGCTGACGGATCCTGATCGGTAGTTCACGGATAGCGTTGATATCGTTGAGTGCAGCTAGTGTTGTGAGTTAGAAATTCATTGAATAAATTGCTGCGTGTAGTAGTGTTTGGTGAAGCACGAACACGACGAGGCGGCGATGCGCGGACGACCGAAGGCGGAACTTGTTTTGAGCGATACGGAGCGCGATCAACTCACGGCACTGACGATGCGTCGCAAGACAGCGCAGGCGTTGGCATTGCGAGCGCGGATCGTGCTGGCCTGCGCCGGGGGCATCGACAACAAGACGGTCGCGACAAAACTGCGGGTGACTGAGCAAACTGTCTCGAAGTGGCGTGCGCGCTACGTGACGCACCGGCTCGATGGTCTGCTCGACGCGCCGCGTCCGGGTGCACCCAGATCGATCGAGGACGCTCGTGTCGATGCCGTGATCGCGAAGACACTGGAGTCCGTACCTACGGGAGCAACGCACTGGAGTACGCGCACGATGGCTCGGGAGATGAGCCTTTCGCAGACTGCGGTGTCGCGAATCTGGCGAGCTTTCGGCCTGCAGCCGCATCGGCAGGAAACCTTCAAACTTTCGAGCGATCCGCTGTTCGTCGACAAGGTTCGCGACATCGTCGGTCTGTACCTCGATCCGCCACTCAAGGCGATGGTGCTGTGTGTTGACGAGAAGAGCCAGATCCAGGCCCTGGATCGTACGCAGCCCATACTGCCGTTGGCACCCGGCATTCCCGAGCGTCGTACGCACGACTACATGCGCCACGGCACCACCACTTTGTTTGCCGCGCTGGACATTGCCACCGGCGAAGTCATCGGTGAATTGCATCGTCGCCATCGCAGCAGTGAATTCCTGCAGTTCCTGCGCACGATAGAGGCCAACGTGCCCGCCGATCTGGAAGCTCATCTGGTGATGGATAACTACGGCACGCACAAGACGCCTTCTATCAAAAACTGGTTCGCTCGACACCCGCGTTTCCATGTTCACTTCACCCCAACGTCAGCATCGTGGCTCAATCAGGTGGAACGATGGTTTGCTACGCTTACCGAAAAATACATCCGACGTGGCACGCATCGATCGACGCGGCAACTTGAAGAGGCGATCCGGCATTACCTCGACGTCAATAACGCGAATCCCCGACCGTTCGTCTGGAGCAAGTCAGCCGATGAAATTCTCGCGAGCCTCGAACGGTTTTGCGCACGGGTATAAACGGTATCGGGATGAACACCATGAACATCAATAAAGCTGCGATTGACGACACCGTTCTCGCGCTCCTGCATTTGACCTTGCATGACCACAACCGCGCCTGGAAAGGCTTCGATTGGGATTCCCTCAACCGTCTTTATGAGCGCGGCTTCATCGGCGATCCCGTCAACAAGACGAAATCCGTGGTACTCACTGACGACGGTTTGCGCGAATCCGAACGTCTCTTCAAGCAGCTCTTCAGCACTGCTGGCAATAAAATCGACTAATGAAACGAATTTCTAACTCGCGACACTAGGTTCGCCCCACTCTTACCGATCGTTACCTTCTCAGGTACGCCGTTTAGGGCGATCGCCTTTTCGAAGTAGCGGCGCGCAGCAGCCTGGTCACGATGGGCTCGCAGCAGGAAATCGACAGTGTTGCCCTCCTTGTCGACGGCGCGATAGAGGTATTTCCAGTCACCGTTGACCTTGATATACGTCTCGTCCATTCGCCAGCTTTTCCCCACCGGCCGCTTGTGCCGTCGAAACGCCTTCTCCAGTAGCGGTAGCAGCTTCAGCGCCCATCGATGAACCGTCGAATGATCGACCGCCAGGCCCCATTCGCCCATCATCTGCTCCAGTTGACGAAGGCTCAGCGGGTAGGCGACATACCAGCGCACGCAAAGCAGAATCACATCGATCGGGTAATGCAGTCGTTGAAGGTCGTATTTAGCTCGGGGATCATCGTTCACATCGTCAATTCTCACCCGGCCAGCATATCAGACCGCCTTGCTGCGACAGAACCGCTGAACATGCCGCGTTCAAAATCTGCCAGTGCGAAAGCGGCGCGTGCTGGCTCGCCTTACAAAAAGTTGAGTGTGCGCATCAATTGTGGTGCCGGCCCCTGGCGTGCACCCCGGCGCTATCTGCCTGAAGGTGCTTCAGGCGGTCGCACAGCTGCGCAACCTGCCTCTCCAAAATCGTGTCGCCAGGGCGTGCATCCAATATCGCATCGAGCCTGGATTTCCAGTATGCCGGGTCATCGACCGACACGCGGGGGAAAAGGTGAGCACGTGTACGCTCAAGGACAGAAATAGCAGCCCCAATGTGCGACAGTTCACGTTCCAGTTCGGTGTAAGCATTCATATTCAGCTGTACCTCACAGCGATTGGATGTTAACGAATTAGCGACGTGGCTGGCCGAGCCGCTGATCCGGACTCGAACTGTTGTCAAGGCTTACCGCGTTGCCCCCGTTACTTCTAGGGAAACGCTGATCAATGAGCCCGCCGCCGGTGATCCCGCGCATACGGCGCGCGATTTTTGAAACTGGAAGCCGTCGAGACAAATTTTGGGCACGTACACGAGCGAGTTCCTGAAT
>NZ_SCRP01000002.1 GCF_004298475.1 Paraburkholderia sp.
AGGGATATCCGATACACATTACGTAGGCGGGCTCTGTGTGTGGACAGCTTACGGTTGGGTTGAAAAGCGGATATTTCTATTTGGGACCTACACAAAAAATAATGATAATTTGTATTATGTAAATTATTGGATAAGCGCGAATCCAAAGGATTGCAGCGCTTCACCGCCATTTACGGCAGTGAACAACACATACGCTTCACTACATTGCATCTTCGTGCAGCCAGACTCCCGCGCCTCATCGCGCATTCGGCCAAATTATCCGGGCCAATATACGCGATGAAGAACGGTTGGGCCGACAGAACGACAGCGCCAACCGCCCAGCTTTCAGATGCGTCCCACAGCGTGCGTCACGCCTTCCTGACGAATTCCGATTTCAGACTCATTGCGCCAAAGCCATCCACTTTGCAGTCGATGTCGTGGTCGCTATCGACCAAGCGGATGTTCTTTACCTTCGTACCCATCTTGATCACGCCGCCCGAGCCTTTGAGCTTGAGATCCTTGATGACCGTCACCGTATCGCCGTCCTGCAGGACATTGCCCGCTGAATCGCGATAAACCTTGGCACTGGGTTCGGTCGAAGCAGCTGCTTCCGCCACGGGCCATTCGTGGGCACACTCCGGGCAAATATAGACGGCGCCATCTTCATACACGAATTCGGAATGGCATTTCGGACACGGCGGCAATACGTTCATAAGTCGACCCTCGCACCTGCAACGGCGTTGGTTTTTGATCTGTAAAAAAAAGTCCTGCGACAACGCGCAGGCGGATATGAGCGCGGGGCGCTCTGCCTTTTCGGGCAGGCTGGACGCGTATGGGATTTACCGGCGCACCCGCGTCCCGACGGTGCTTTTCGTCTTGTACGTCACGCCGTGCTGCGCGAGGTATTCGCGGATCAATTGACGGACGACTTGTGAAGGAGTCAGATCCTGCGCCGCGCACAGTTCTTCGAATGCGGCCTTCTTGGCGGGGTCAATCAGTATCGTCAGTCGGGCGCTTTTGGTTTCCATCACGCGGAGGCTTGCCGTCCAAATATGTTAATCAAATTACAATCGATGCCGGACGGCAGCGACCACAACATGGCCTGGCTGCGGCGTCCCGCGACGGCGGCAGCTTAGCATACTGATCCAGGCGGGAATGCACGCCGTGCCTGAAAGCCACAACCAGTTCGCGCAAGCCAGCAGCGCGATCCATGCCGCTCAAGCCGCGTCTGCATGCCTGTGCCCCTTGACCAGAAATTCCCGCAATCGCATGTCCCACTGAGGCTCGCGCACGGTAATCGCGTCGGATTCGATGCACGTCATGTTCCGATCGAAACGCATGGCGCAAAGCTGGTGGACCGGCATCTCGCGAACAAAGAACAGGCCGGTATCGTCGAGTAACAGGCTCGGCCTGCGCCTGTAGCGCGCCGCCATGACCGAAAGCGCGTCCTGCGCATGGCGCGCGGCTTTTGCCGGATAGACGAACACGACGTTGACGCCCGTCGCATCGAGCCTGTCGCATGTTGTCTCGAAGCGATGGAGCAACTGAAACCCACGCCCGCTTGCTTGACCGACGCACACGGCGACAAGCCCCTGCTCGCCCGCCGCCTCGCGCAGAGACAAGCGTCGGCAGTCGTGCGACAGCAATGGAACCTCGACGTCAACCATCCCAAACCCCTTTCGGCTCGCTGCGCCGGCGTCTTCATTGGCCAGCTCATTGGCCAGCTCATTGGCCAGCTCATTGGCCAGCTCATTGGCCAGCTCATTGGCCAGCGGCAGGCAGCCCTGCTGTCGTTACACGAGTGTAATTGCATGTTAATGTCATTTGCATGATATGTAAATGCAGCCACGCTGTTCCTGCGTAACGCTCCGCTCTGGTCATGCCGGAGCAGTTCTGCTAGCCTGTTCATGCCGTTAACATACGGTGTTAACCAAATGCGCTCGCAAATGCGCTCGATATGACACGAGTCACCTGCACACCACGCATGCATAGTTGGCGGAATCCGGCGTTGTCATTCTGCTCAACGCCCGGCTTGATTCTGCTCGCTCCGATGCTCGCAGCATCGACTCGTGCGAAGATCGATACACGCGAAAGCGTGCTTTCGGGCGGCCTCGATCCTGGCGTTGGCGCGTACGCGAAGCACATGAAGAAACACAACGAAATAGCTTGCGGCGCCTAGCTGACGCGACAGGAGACCAGGTTCGATGGAACATCGCTTCGTGATCCAGCTCGCTCTGTACGTTGTCGCCGGCTGGCTGGCGATCGGGAGCGCGGGTCTCGCGAACCTGCGCCGCACACGCGTGGTGGCACACGCGCTGTTCCCCGCGGGCGCCCTCCTCGGCATGCTGATGTTCGGCCTCGGCGTCGCCGGTATGACCGGCGACGTACAAACCATCGTGCTGCCGCTCGGTCTCCCCGGCTTGCCATTCCACTTCCGCCTCGATGCGCTCTCGGCCTATTTCCTCGCCGTGCTCGGCATGGTGAGCACAGGCATAAGCGCATTCTCCGCAGGCTATTTCCGCAAAGGCGAAGGCACCTCACCCGGCCTGCTGTGCTTCGAATATCACGTGTGCCTCGCGAGCCTTGCGCTCGTGCTCCTCGCCGACGACGCCTACAGCTTCCTCGTCGCCTGGGAAGCGCTGACGCTTTCCGCCACGTTCCTCGTGATGAGCAACTCGCGCATCGCCGAAATCCGCAGCGCGGCTTTTCTCTACTGCCTGATCTCCCACGTCGGTGCGCTGGCAATCCTCGTCGCTTTCGGATTGATGCAGGCCGATACCGGCGACTACACTTTCGCCGTCATGCGCGCGCAGCACCTCGCGCCCTTCCCGGCGTCGGTCGCTTTTGTGCTTGCGCTCGTGGGCTTCGGCGCAAAGGCAGGCATCTTTCCGCTGCACGTGTGGCTGCCCGAGGCGCACCCCGCCGCCCCCTCACCGGTTTCCGCACTCATGAGCGGCTTCGTGCTGAAGGCCGGCCTCTACGGGCTGCTGCGCACCGTCTTCGATCTGCTGCACCTGCAAATCGCCTGGTGGGGCGTGCTGATGCTCGCGCTCGGTCTGTTCAGCGCGCTGCTCGGCGTCGTGTTCAGCGCGATCCAATCGGACATGAAGCGGCTGCTCGCGTATTCGTCGATCGACAATATCGGGCTGATGTTCGTGAGCCTCGGGCTCGCCGTCCTGTTTCGCGCGTTCGGCATGAACAGCCTCGCCGCGCTTGCGATGACCGCGTTGCTCTATCAGATCGCGAGCCACGCGGCGTTCAAGAGCCTGCTGTTCGTCGGCACGGGCGCCGTGCTGCATGCGACGGGCGAGCGCAATCTCGGCCGCCTCGGCGGCCTGATTCACAGGATGCCGTGGACGGCCTGGACGGTACTGGTCGGCGCACTGGCAAGCGCCGGGTTGCCGCCGCTTTCGGGTTTCGTCTCCGAATGGCTGTTGCTGCAGAGCTTTCTCTTCACGCCCGCCCTGCCCAATACCTTCCTGAACATGGCCGTGCCGGTCATCGCCGCGCTGGTCGCGCTCGTTGCGGCGCTCGCGGGCTACACGATGGTCAAGTTCTTCGGGATCGTCTTTCTCGGACAACCACGCGAAGCCTCGCTCACGCGTGCACGCGATACCGGTGTGTGGGGGCGCGTGGGCTTCTGCTGGTTCGTCGCCGCAACCGTGCTGCTCGGGTTGCTGCCCGTGCAGATCGTCCGCCTGCTCGCACCCGTCACGCGCCAACTCGCAGGCGCCGATCTCGGCGAGGCGGTGTCGGCAAGCCGCTGGCTGCTGCTCGCCCCCACCAGCGTCGATCGCGCGAGCTACATGCCCGCCGTCTTCCTTGCGTTCTTCCTCGGCTGCTGCGCGCTCGCGTGGCTGCTTGTGCGGCGCTTCTATCACGGCCGGTTGCGTCGCTCGGCGCCATGGACCTGCGGCAATCCGTTCGTGACCGCACGCATGCAGGATACGGCGGAGGGCTTCGGCCAGCCGATTCGCGAAATCTTCACGCCGCTCTTCAAGATCGAGCGCGACACGCCCTCGCCGTTCGACACGCAGCCGACCTACCGCGTGGTAATCGCCGACCGCACGTGGGGCTGGCTCTACGCGCCGCTCGTACGCACCGTACAGCGCATCGGCGCGCTCGCAGGCAAGCTGCAGACCGGCCGCATTGCCGTCTACCTCTCGTACAGCTTCGCCGCGCTGATCGTTTTGCTCATTCTGGTGCGCAGATGATCACGTTTTCCGGACTGCTCTCGCAAGCGCTCGAAATCCTCGTGGCACTCGCCGCGGCGCCGCTCCTGTCGGGCTGGGTCGCCATCTGCCGCGCACGGCTGCAAGGCAGGCGCGGCCCCAGCATCTGGCAGCCGTACCGGACGCTGCACAAGCTCTTCAACAAAGAATCGGTCGTGGCGCAGCACTCGAGTCCCATCACGCGCCTCACGCCCTATGTCGTCTGGGGTGCGATGACGCTTGCGTGCGCAATCGTCCCCACGCTCTCGACCGATCTGCCGCTTTCGCCGGCCGCCGATGCAATCGCGCTCGTCGGGCTGTTCGCGCTCGCGCGTGTCGCGACTTCGCTCGCCGCGATGGATGCAGGCACAGCGTTCGGCACGCTCGGCGCGCGTCGCGAAATGCTCGTAGGCTTCCTCGCCGAGCCCGCACTGCTCATGGTGCTGTTTTCCGCCTCGTTGATCACGCAATCGACGCTGCTCACGCGCATCGTCGCCCTGCTCGGCCATGGCCAGCTGGCCATCTATCCGAGCCTCGCGTTTGCGGGCATCGCGTTCACCATGGTGTCGCTCGCCGAAAACGCGCGCCTGCCGGTCGACAATCCCGCGACGCACCTCGAACTCACGATGATCCATGAGGCGATGCTCCTCGAGTACTCCGGGCGCCATCTCGCGCTGATCGAATGGGCATCGAGCCTGAAGCTCTTCGCGTACTCGTGCATCGGCCTGGCGCTCTTCGTGCCCTGGGGCATCGCCGAGGCGGGCAACCCGCTCGCGCTGCTGTTCGCCGTGCCCGTGCTGTTCGCAAAGCTCCTCGCGGGCGGCGCGCTGCTCGCGCTTGTCGAGACGCTCAACGCCAAGATGCGGCTCTTTCGCGTGCCCGAATTCCTCGCGACGGCGTATCTGCTCGCCGTCATCGGCATGCTCGTCCATTTCCTGCTGGGGGCGTAATGCACGGGCTTGCCACGCAGATCATCAATCTCCTCGCCGCGATCCTGTTGTTGATCTCCTTCGCGATGCTGAGCCAGCGGCGCATTCTCGCGCTGATCCATCTGTACACGCTGCAGGGCCTCGTGCTTGCCCTTGCCAATCTCGTGCTCGGCTCCCTGCTCGCCGACACGCACCTCTACGTCTCCGCCGCGCTGACGCTCATGCTCAAGGTCGGGCTGATTCCGTGGATTCTCTATAGGCTCGTGCAACGCCTGAACGTGACGAGCGACATCGAATCGCTGCTCAACATTCCCGCCACGCTGCTCACGGGCATCGTGCTCGTGATCGTCGCGTTCAACGTCGCGCTGCCGCTCACGCAGTTCGCTTCGTCGGTTGCGCGCGGCACGCTCGGCATCGCGCTCGCGTGCGTGCTGCTCTCGTTCCTGATGATGATCACGCGCGCGAAAGCGATCCCTCAGGTGATCGGTTTTCTCTCGATGGAAAACAGCCTCTTCTTCGCGGCGGCGGCCGCCACGAACGGCATGCCGATGCTCGTCGAACTCGGCATCGGCCTCGACGTGCTCGTGGGCATGCTGATTCTCGGCGTGTTCATGTTCCAGATCCGGGAGCAGTTCGACAGCCTGGATATTCCCCACCTCGGCGAGCCCGACGATGATTAACGCCTGGAGTGTCGCCTGGAGTTTCGTCTGTTGTAGCGCCTGGATTCTCCCGGCGGTGCTCGCGCTGCCGCTCGTGGCGAGCGCGACGCTCGCGCTGGCAGGCGCGCATCGCATCGCACCTGTCCTGAACGCCGGGTTCAGCCTCGTGACCTTCGCCGCCACGCTCCTGCTTGCACAGAACACCGTGGCGCACGGCCCGGCATTCGCGTTCGGCCAGTTGTTCTACGTCGATCCGCTCAACGTTTTTCTCGCGGCGCTAACCGCATTCGTCGGCTGGACCACGGCCGTTTTCTCGAAGCCGTACATGCGCACCGAGCGCGACCGCGGCCGGATGAGCGCGGGCCGCACGCGGCTGTATCACGCGATGTACCAGTTGTTCGTGTTCGCCATGCTGCTCGCGCTCCTGACCAACAACATGGGCGTGTTGTGGGTTTCGATGGAAGCCGCGACGCTCGCGACCGTGCTGCTCGTAAGTGTCTATCGCACTGCGGCCAGTATCGAGGCGGCGTGGAAATACTTCATCCTGTGCGGCGTCGGCATCGCGCAAGCGCTCTTCGGCACGATCCTGCTTTACCTCGCTGCAAGCCGAGGCCTGGGCGGCAGCAACGCCCTGCTCTGGACCAGCCTCAATGCCGCCAAGGCGAGCCTCGACCCCGTCATCGTGTCGCTCGCATTCGTGTTCCTGCTGATCGGCTACGGGACCAAGGTCGGCCTCGTGCCGATGCACAACTGGTTGCCCGACGCCCACGCCGAAGGCCCGACGCCGATCTCCGCCGTGTTGTCCGGGCTGCTGCTCAACGTCGCGCTCTATGCGGTGCTGCGCTGCAAGGTGCTCGCCGACGGCGCGCTCCAGAACGGCCTGCCCGGACGGCTGCTCGTGGGCTTCGGGCTGCTCTCCGTGCTCGTCGCGACGTTCTCGCTCCTCAGGCAGAAGGACGTGAAGCGCCTCTTCTCGTTCTCGTCGATCGAGCACATGGGCATGATGAGCTTCGCGTTCGGGCTGGGCGGACCCGTGGCGACGTTCGCGGGCCTGCTGCACATGACGACGCATTCGCTGATCAAATCGGCCATCTTCTTCACGGTGGGCCACGCCGCGCAAAAAACCGGCACGCAGTCCATCGACGGCATTCGCGGGCTCGTTCGCGTGAGTCCGCTCGTCGGCTGGGGCATGATCCTCGGCACGCTCGGGATTCTCGGCATGCCGCCGTTCGGTGTTTTCACGAGCGAATTCCTGATTCTCACCACGGCGATCCATGCGCAACCCTGGGCCGTACCGCTTCTGATGCTGGCGCTCGCCGTCGCGTTTGCAGTCATTTTCCGGCACGTGCAAGGCATGGCATTCGGCGAACCGACTGCGCGCCGCCTCGACCATCGGCCCGCCGTGCTGCCGGTATTCATTCATCTGGCCATCGGGCTTGCGCTCGGGCTCTACATCCCCCCCTGGCTTGCGGCGTGGTATCACGCGGCCGCGGCCATGATTGCAGGATGATTCATGCGGATCGACGCACTCCAGTTACCCGGCCTCAGCCCCCTCGCACACTTCGCCGATCGGCCGGTCACGTTCGTTGCACAGGCCGATGCCGCCGCATGGATCGACGTCGCCAACCTCGTCGCGCAGGACGGCGGCCGGCTGGTCACGATGTGGGGCGCCGAAGAGCGCGATGGCACGTTCACGATATGCGCGGCCTATGCCGTCGAAGACGGCCTGCTCTGGGTCCGGCTGCCGCTTGAAAAAGGATCGTCCGGGCCCGCCGAGTACCCGGATCTCTCGGCGCGCTTTGTCTGCGCAGCCCGCATGCAGCGCGCCGTCCACGATCTGACCGGGCTGCGCGCATGCGGGGCGGACGACACGCGCCCGTGGCTGAATCACGGCAACTGGCCCGCCGACTACTTTCCGTTGCGCAAGTCCGCATCCGGCCTGGAGCGCTTCGAATCGAACGAAGCGGATTACGCGTTCACGCGCGTCACCGGGGACGGCGTGCACGAAATCGCGGTGGGGCCCATTCACGCGGGCACCATCGAACCGGGGCACTTCCGTTTCTCCGTCGTCGGCGAAAAGGTGCTGCGGCTCGAAAAGCGGCTCGGCTACGCCCATCGCGGCGTCGAGCGTCTGTTCGAGCGAACGCCGGCACTGGCAGGCCATCGCGTCGCGGGCAGGATCGCGGGAGACAGCAGCGTAGCGTTCGCATGGGCGTACTGCATGGCGCTCGAGCGTGCGCTCGGCACGACCATTCCGATGCGCGCGCAATGGTTGCGTGCGCTACTGCTCGAACGCGAGCGCGTCGCCAATCATCTGGGCGACCTCGGCGGGCTCGGCAACGATGCGGGCTTCGCCTTCGGGCTCGCGCAGTTTTCGCGGATGAAGGAGGACTGGCTGCGCCTGAACGAGCAGGCCTTCGGCCACCGTTACCTGTTCGACGCGGTCGAGCCCGGCGGCGTCGCGCGCGATCTCAGCAAGGCTTGCGCCGACGCGATCGTCGCCCAGAGCGAGCGCATCGAGCGCGAGGTCCGCTCGATGCGACGCATCTACGACGATCACCCGGGATTGCAGGATCGCTTCACGAACACCGGCATGCTGAACCCGCAGATGGCCGCCCAGTTCGGCGTATGCGGGCTCGCCGCGCGGGCGAGCGGCGCCACCATGGATCTGCGCAGCGATCATGGACCGGTCCCGTATAGCGAGATTGGCGCGCGCCATGCCAGCGACAAACGCGGCGATGTCGCCGCCCGCGTTGCGCTGCGGTTTAGCGAAATCGATGAATCGCTGCGCCAGATTCGCGCGATCGTCGCGGGGCTGCCAGGCGGCAGCGTTGCCGTTCTACCTGAAATCGCGCGCCCGCCTTCATATGGCGCCGGGTGGATCGAAGGCTGGCGCGGCGACGTGCTGGTCGCGCTCGAAACCGGCGAGGACGGAACGCTCGCCCGCTGCCATTGCCATGACCCGTCATGGCAAAACTGGCCTGCCGTCGAAGTTGCGATCATCGGCAATATCGTTGCGGATTTTCCGCTCATCAACAAATCGTTCAACCTCTGCTATGCGGGGCACGACCTGTGACGTGGCAACTTCTCAAGCGAATCGCGAGCACCCGCGCACCGGCCGAACCCGTCCCCGAGGGCGGCAACGACTGGCGCACGGAATCCCAGCAGCTGCACCAGCAAATCCTCGACGTGCTGGGCCGCGCCCTGTGTATCCGGCAGATCGACGCGGGCTCGTGCAACGGCTGTGAACTGGAGATTCACGCGCTCAACAACCCGTACTACAACATCGAGGGACACGGGATCCGCTTCGTTGCGAGCCCCCGGCACGCAGACATGCTGCTGATCACCGGACCGCTCGTATCGAACATGCGCGAGGCCGTGCGACTGGCCTACGAGGCAACGCCCGCTCCCAAGCTGGTGGTGGCCGCCGGAGAGTGCGCGTGCACCGGGGGGATATTCCGGGACAGCTATGCCGTCTGCGGTCCGCTCGCGCGGTTGCTGCCCGTCGATGTCACCATACCGGGCTGCCCGCCTTCGCCGGTCGAACTCCTGAGAGGCATTTTCGCCGCCGTTCGCGCTTCGAAGGGTTAGGCGGGGAATTCGTATTTCGCAATCCCGGGAAGATCTCCGATGTAGTCGTGAAGTCCCGAGTGAGTGACAGTGACATTTGTCGCGCCACGCACTGTGCCGCCGTGACGAAGAACCAGTTTGCAGAACGCAAAATCTTCTCCAAGGCCAGGGCGTGACTGAAAATATGAGTCGCAACGCAACCCATCATATTCATTCATATAATAAGAAGTGAGTTTGGCCACTCTTCTGAGACGCTCGAAACATGAGCGCGAAACAAGCATCAACCCCGAGCCGACAGCATCGACGGGAATCAATTGTCGCCCGACGGAAACCGTCGCCGCATTGTTCGGTATGGAAAACATACCTTCATAGATACCGCCGAGATTAGCCAGGTGCGCTGGATTGATATCGGGATTAGCCAGCACGATCTTCTTGATACGATGCCAGTCGATTTTTCGCTTTGGACAGATGACACCGACCACATCGGCATCATTCACCTGCTCGAACATCGCAATTAACTCATCGACGCTAAATCCTATATCGTCATCGACAAACAAGACATGCGAGCAATTCGTTTCTTTCAGAAAAATACTAACCAGCAAATTTCTGGCGTGGTCTATCGGGCTGACTCCGTTGAGAATTTTGATGTCGAATCCAAAGCCCCTGGAATAGCACTTTGCCTGCAGCTCGGAAATGGATCGCACGTAACTTGACGACATCATGGCCCGGAGACTTGGGGTGGCAATGCAAATGGAAAAGTTTTCCATTCCGCCGACTTTCATAACAATTCACCTCTTGCGCCGCTGAACGTATCGACAATCTGGCCTCCCGTTCTCGCGCCCTGCCTGCGCAACCGGCACTCGAAACCCTGCGCGGCAAGAAGCAAGAGAGAGAATATTTCTGGAAGCCCCGGCTATCCCCGACAACGTCCGAAATCTGTTGAAAGTAGTGTGAAATTTCCGTAGGAGTCCAGTAACGCCAGACGTCTGAGCCAAACTCCAGAATTGAAGCAACCGTGGAGTGAAGGCTACCACGACACCCAATCGCAGAGTCGGGTCCATGCATGAATGAACAGCACATCATGCTGTTGAAGTTGGCCTTCGACTCCGATTGTCATAACGATCCAGCAGTTGGTTAGTCATACTGACGCCCCGACAACGTGTATCACTTTTCATCCAGACACACCGGAGATCAGAAAATGACAGCACCTGAATCGAGGCCCCAAGCCGTACCGACAAAATCGTCCGACCCTGGGCTTCAATCCTGCCACCGCGTCCGCCACTGGCTGGCCTGCGGCGCACTGCTCCTCTCCATCGCCCCGAGCGCTTTCGCGTGGGGCGATGGAGGGCACCGGATCGTCGCGAAGATCGCCGACCACTACCTGACGAGCAGCACGCGTGCCGCCGTCAACGCAATGCTCGCAAACGACAGCACTGGCCTGACCGCGACAGACATGGCCAGCGCAGCGAGCTGGGCCGACCGCTATCGCAACAAACATCCTGAAACTGCGAACTGGCACTTCGTCGACACTGAAATCAGCGACGGCGACATCGATGCCGCGTGCTTTGGCCATCCGCCATTGCCGCTCAACACGCCAGCTTCCGCCGGCCCGGCTACTGCATGTGTGGTCGATAAAGTGGATCAATTCACGAAGGAACTGGCGGCGCCTCAGACCACCGACGCCGAGCGTCTGCTCGCACTCCAGTTCCTGCTGCACTTCGTTGGCGACCTGCACCAGCCGTTGCATGCAAGCGACAGCAGCGACCGCGGCGGCAACGACAAGCTGGTGTCGGCACCCGGCATCGCGCCTGGCAAGCTGCATAGTTACTGGGACACGGCGTTCGTCAAACGGCTCGGCAGCGACACCAATACGGTCGCCAGTCAATTGATCGGCAACATCACCTGCGACCAGGCCGCAATCTGGCAGACGCGGACACCGCGCGACTGGTCTCTGGAGGCGTTCGACATCGCGAAGCAGGATGTGTACGGCAAGCTGCCCGCGCCGAACAGTTCGGGAACCTATGCGTTATCGGACGACTATGTCTCCACTGCACAGCAAGACGTCGCTCTGCAATTGAGCCGCGCGGGCGTGCGGCTCGCGATGGTGCTAAACGGCGCAAATCTGAAGATGCTGGGGGCGACAAGCCCGCCGGGCTCGACCAACCCGCCGGGTTCGACAAGCCCGCCGGGCGATGGCGTTCTGGTGTGGGTCAACACGAAGACAGGCGTTTATCACTGCCCTGGCTCGGCGTATTACGGTAATACGCAGCAGGGCGTCTACATGTACGAAGATCAGGCGAAAGCGGGCGGCTATCGTCCAGCGGGAGGAAAAACCTGCTCGGCCTGATGAGGCCGCTGAGTGACTTACCGATGCACCTCCGTCCGCTTTGCCACTGACGGAGGTGCATCGGTTTCACATCTTCGAATGGTAAAGCAACGAACCCTATTGCCCAGAAGGTCCACGCCGCGCCCTCCCGATCCGCCTGGCCACCGTTTATTCCACGTTGCCGCCGATGCGTAATTTATGAGACGCGCCGGTCACGCACGCATTTACAATGCCGCGCTTCAGTTGAAATTTTCCAGCCAACGTATTCTGGGCAGATTAATTGCGCATGAAAAAATTGCTAAAGCGAATCGGCATTATCTTTGCCATATTTGTAGCATTGCTTATTGTCGGCGCCTTGCTTTCCCCCGAGCAACCGGCAACTCATACGGGTGCTGCGCACGGTGCTTCCAAAGTCGCGATTTCAATGACCGACAGCGTGTACGCACCATCGAATAGCCTTCGCTGCACTACGTGATGGCGGCGTCAGCCGCCATCGGCACGCCGCTTATTCCAGCCTCCGAATATGCTTGAGGCCAGCCGCTCCGTCTTCGAGCAATGTGCGCGCGAGTTCGTGAACAGCATGTGCGGAGAGATTCTCGTTATTCGCGGGCACCGCAAGCAGATGGCAAGCTGCCTCGCGTGCCTGGCGCTGCTGGTCGGATGCGGGCAGTGCAGCCGCGTTGGGATCCTGCACGACGAAAAAGCCATACTTGCGCAGTGAACGCAACGCCGACGATATGTTCAGCGCCCAGCGCTCGTGCTCGCTGTCGATGATGTGCTGAAGCTGCTCGCTCATAACTTTTCCCTGGAGTTAAGTCGCCTGTTCCCCGTGCGCTGTTGCACGTGCTCGTGATCGCAGCCCGTCCGGCCTAAACCGGCATACAAGCGCATCAGGGACGTCATGCCGAACCTTTACTGCATAACGGCATTGTTAGCGTCGTCTTTAGTCTCGCCTGCTTCCCGCCTGATAACGACTGCAACCTTGTATCGCGTCTTCACAGACTCGATCAGATTGATAAATTCCGGCCGAATGTGAATTCCACGATATAAACAGGATAGAGAGAATTCGCCGATTCAATAAATATTGATATCGCGTGTGGCCAATAAAATTGATTGAAACATCAAAATCAAATTATCACACCACCAGGCTTAATTGCATTTACGCAACTCATTTGAGAAGGCAATTTAACGGTTTAGTTTTGCGTCGTACATGGGTTGCCGCAATTGCTCGACGTTTCGCCGCATCCTCTGTCAGCAAAAGATCGTTCCGTGCTCTGCACGGCTTGTGGCCGTTGTGGCCCCGATGCCACGGCGCAACACCATGGCGCAACACGATGGCAACAATTACGCGCACCTGGGTTTGCCGTTCCGCAAAGCGCTTCTTTGTGCTCGCCTCTTCTCCGAAAACGGACGTTACCCGGCTCCCTGCCGGCCCGGTTTGCAGGGGGCGGATCACGGTTATCGCATTTACTCAAAACAGATTAAAAACGATGCGTAAATGATGTTTATAAGTATAAAAATCATACAAGTTCAATGTATAAACCCAATAAATTTTGATACTGTTCGTGTCGCATTCCGCTAATTGCCTTCTCTAAATTTTGACTTCACCGTCAGATTAATTCGAACCGCATTGCGCAATGCATCCGGCGGATCCGTTCGGCTGTTTAATTTTTGCAAAGCAACCATTCATCGCATTCAGGCGGTTGCCTTATTCACGAGGTAAGGTATCAGGAATGTAAAATGAATAAAATATATCGTTCGATCTGGAATGAAGCGCTGGGCGCATGGGTTGCGGGATCTGAAATCGATGCCGTTCGCGGGAAATCTGCCGGCGCCGTCAATAAGAAAGCGATTGCGGCTGCTGTTTCATTGGCGGCACTTTTCGTTTCCAGCCCAGCCATGGGCCAATACTCCGCTGGGGGCGGTAACGCAACGGGGGCCAACTCGATTGGTATTGGTACCAATGCCAGTGCAGGCGGGGCTTACGGCGTTGCGGTGGGTAACAACTCCACCGCATCGAATGCGGGGACCGTCGGCTTGGGCTCGGGCGCAAGCAGTGGCGGCGTGGGATCTGTTGCACTGGGTAACGACACCCGCGCAGCCGGAGACAGTTCGGTTGCAATTGGTGGAGGCAACAATACCGGCACTGGCGGAGCGAGTGCCCAGGGTGTAAATGGCGTTGCTATTGGCCGCAACGCTTTAACCGATTCGACTACAACCGGTGGTGTGGCGATTGGCTACGGCGCAACGGCTACAGCGGGCGGACTCAACGGCGCTATCGCAATCGGTACGTCCGCAGTGGCGTCAAATGCGTCGGCCGCGGTGTTTGGCCCCAATGCAACCGCCTCAGGCGCAAGCAGTTCGGCTCTCGGTAACAAAGCAACCGCCTCAGGCGCAAGCAGTGTGGCTCTCGGCAACTGGGCGTTAGCCAACGGCTCCACGACGACAGCCCTTGGCCCCAATGCCACAGCAAGCGTCACTGGATCGGTTGCACTGGGTCAGGCAGCCACTACGGTTGGAACGGCGACATCGGCGACCGCCGGTATCGGCGTGTATAGCAGCGCAACGATCGGAAACCTCACTTTCGGTAACTTTGCTGGTTCAAGCGGTGCGGCAGGCGTGGTCAGTATCGGCGGCACCGGTACCGAGAAACGTCTCCAGTTTGTCGCGGCCGGTTTGGTCACCCCCACGAGCACCGATGCAATCAACGGTAGCCAGCTTTATTCTGTCGCAAGCACGACGGCGTCGAGTATCGCCAGTTTGTCTACTTCCGACTCGACAGCGTTGAGTTCTCTGTCGACCGGGCTCAGTACAGCCGATAGCTCGATCACGTCGTTGTCGACGTCGACCTCGACCAACGCCAGTTCTCTGTCGACCGGACTGAGTTCCACCAACAGTTCTCTCACCTCGCTGTCGACGTCGACCTCGACCAACGCCAGCTCCCTGTCGACCGGACTGTCGACAGCCACCAGTTCGATTACTTCGCTGTCGACGTCCACGTCGACCGGTATAAGCTCGCTGTCGACCGGATTGAGTTCGACAACCAGCACCGTCACATCGCTATCGACGTCGACCTCGACGGGACTCTCAACGGCCACGAGTTCGATCACATCGCTGTCCACGTCCACGTCGACCGGTATCAGCTCGCTATCGACCGGATTGAGTTCGACCACCAGCACCGTCACGTCGCTGTCCACGTCGACCTCGACGGGATTGTCAACGGCCACTAGCTCGATCACTTCGCTGTCGACGTCCACTTCGACCGGGATCAGTTCCCTGTCGACCGGATTGAGTTCGACCACCAGCACCGTCACGTCGCTATCGACGTCGACCTCGACGGGATTGTCGACGGCAACCAGTTCGATCACTTCCTTGTCGACGTCCACTTCGACCGGTATCAGTTCGCTGTCGACAGGATTGAGTTCGACCAACAGCACTGTCACGTCGCTATCGACATCGACATCGACGGGATTGTCGACGGCAACCAGTTCGATCACTTCCTTGTCGACGTCCACTTCGACCGGTATCAGTTCGCTGTCGACAGGACTGAGTTCGACCAGCAGCACCGTCACATCGCTATCGACATCGACATCGACAGGATTGTCGACGGCAACCAGTTCGATCACTTCCTTGTCGACGTCCACTTCGACCGGGATCAGTTCGCTGTCGACGTCCACTTCGACCGGGATCAGTTCCCTGTCGACCGGACTGAGTTCGACCAGCAGCACCGTCACGTCGCTATCGACATCGACCTCGACGGGATTGTCGACGGCCACTAGCTCGATCACATCGCTGTCGACATCCACGTCGACCGGCATTAGCTCTTTGTCGACTGGGCTGAGTTCAACGAGCAGCACGGTCACCTCGCTGTCCACATCGACCTCGACGGGAATCAGCTCTCTGTCGACGGGCGTCAGTTCGCTGTCGACCGGACTGAGTTCGACCAACAGCACCGTCACGTCGCTATCGACCTCGACCTCGACCGGACTCTCAACGGCTACCAGTTCGATCACATCGCTGTCGACCTCCACCTCAACCGGTATTAGCTCTCTGTCGACTGGACTCAGTTCGACCAACAGCACGGTCACATCGCTGTCGACGTCCACGTCGACCGGTATCAGCTCGCTATCGACTGGACTGAGTTCAACCAGCAGCACCGTCACGTCGCTATCGACGTCGACCTCGACAGGGTTATCAACGGCAACCAGTTCAATCACTTCCTTGTCGACGTCCACTTCGACCGGTATCACCTCCCTGTCGACCGGATTGAGTTCAACCAACAGCACAGTCGCCTCGCTATCGACGTCGAATTCGACTGGCGTCAGTTCCTTGTCGACCGGACTGAGTTCGACCAACAGCACGGTCACGTCGCTATCGACTTCGACCTCGACCGGACTCTCAACAGCGACCAGTTCGATCACTTCCCTGTCGACCTCAACCTCATCGAGCGTCAGCTCGCTGTCCACCGGTTTGAGTACGGTTGTGGTCACAACCAATAACCTGGGCACCACCACGGCTGCAGCGCTCGGCGGGGGCGCAACCTACAATGCCGCCACCGGCGCCATCTCCGCGCCGTCGTACACGATGTACAACGCGAACGGCACGACCAGCAGCGTCAGCAGCATCGGCTCAGCCATCGACCATATCAACAGTCAAGGCATCAGGTACTTCCACGCCAACTCGACCGGCGCGGACAGCCAGGCACTCGGCACGAATTCGATCGCGCTCGGGCCGAACGCCGTCGCAACCAACGCCGGTGACGTCGCGCTTGGCGCAGGCTCGACCACTGCCGCACCCAAGCCGACAGCCGGCACGACACTCGGCGGCACACCCTACTCTTTCGCCGGTTCGAATCCATTGAGTGTGGCGAGCGTTGGGGCTGCCGGGGCGGAGCGTCAAATCACCAATGTTGCGGCCGGCGAGATCTCCTCGACGAGTACCGATGCCATCAACGGTTCGCAGCTTTACGCGACCAACACCGCGCTCAATGCGCTATCGACGGGCATTTCGACGGGCACCAGCACGCTTGATTCACTGTCGACCGGTTTGAGCACGACCAACAGTACCGTCACCTCGCTGTCGACCGGATTGAGCACGACCAACAGCACGGTCAGTTCCCTGTCGACCGGCCTGAGCACGACCAACAGTACCGTCACCTCGCTGTCGACTGGATTAAGCACGACCAACAGCACGGTCAGTTCCCTGTCGACCGGCCTGAGTTCGACCAACAGCACCGTCACGTCGCTATCGACCTCGACCTCGACCGGACTCTCAACGGCCACCAGTTCAATCACTTCCCTGTCGAGCTCAACCTCATCGAGCGTCAGCTCGCTGTCCACTGGTTTGAGTACGGTTGCGGTCACAACCAACAACTTCGGTAGCAGCACGGCTGCAGCGCTCGGCGGGGGCGCAACCTACAATGCCGCCACCGGCGCCATCTCCGCGCCGTCGTACACGATGTACAACGCGAACGGCACGACCAGCAGCGTCAATAGCATCGGCTCAGCCATCGACCATATCAACAGTCAAGGCCTCAAGTACTTCCACGCCAACTCGACCGGCGCGGACAGCCGGGCGCTGGGCACGGATTCGATTGCGCTCGGACCGAACGCCGTCGCAAACTACGCCAATGACGTCGCGCTCGGCGCAGGCTCGACCACCGCTGCGCCCAAGCCGACAGCCAGATCCATCGCGACAGTCGGCGGCGTACCCTACTCTTTCGCGGGTTCGAATCCATTGAGTGTGGTGAGCGTTGGGGCTGTCGGGGCGGAGCGTCAAATCACCAATGTTGCGGCCGGCCAGATCTCCGCGACGAGTACCGACGCCATCAACGGCTCGCAGCTCTACGCGACCAACACCGCGCTCAATGCGCTGTCGACGGGCATTTCGACGGGCACCAGCACGCTTGATTCACTGTCGACCGGTCTGAGTTCGACCGACAGTACCGTCACCTCGCTGTCGACCGGATTGAGCACGACCAACAGCACGGTCGGCTCCCTCTCGACCGGCCTGAGCACGACCAACAGCACGGTCACGTCGCTATCGACGTCGACCTCCACCGGCATTGGCTCACTGTCCACCGGACTCGTATCGGCCAACAGTTCCATCGCGTCACTGTCCACCTCGACTTCGACCGCCGTAGACGGCATAAAACCGCATTACGTCAGCATCAACGATAACGGCACGCAACAGGGTAACTGGAACAATGACGGCGCAACGGGCGCCAATGCACTGGCCATCGGCGTGAACACAACCGCGGCGGGCGGCGGCGGCGTAGCCGTGGGCGATGGCGCAGCAGCGGAATCGAGTGGCGCCGTAGCCATCGGGCAGCAGACGATGGCCACGGGCGGCGAGTCCGTGTCGATTGGCTTCACCAATACCGCGAGCGGTATTAAAGCAATCGCTATCGGCAACGCAATCGTTGCAACAGGCGACAATTCGATCGCACTCGGCAGCAGTTCGACCGCAACCGCTGCCGACTCGCTCGCATTCGGCGCAAACGCCGTCGCGAACAATGCGGGCGCTGTTGCACTAGGTGCCGGTTCGATCACCGCTGCTCCGAACCCGACATCGAATGCGACGATTGGCGGCGTCACCTATGCGTTTGCCGGTGGCGCTCCGCTCAGCGTGATCAGCGTCGGCGCGCTGGGCGCAGAACGCCAGATCACCAATGTCGCCGCGGGGCGCATTTCCGCCACCAGCACGGATGCTGTGAACGGCAGCCAGCTCGACGCGGCGTATCGAGTGGTCAATTCATTGTCCACCTCGGTATCTTCGTTGAGCACGGATTTGAGCACGACCACCAGTATCGTGGATACGCTCCCGCCGCTTGCCGGCGGCAACGAATCTTTGTCGACAGGTTTGAGCACATCGGAAAGCTCGATCGCTTCGCTTTCGACAGGCATGGCGGACTTCAACAGTTCCCTGGCGTCGCTATCAACATCTTTGGCGAATCAGCCTCCTTCGTCCGGCGCTCCGGGCACGGGCGCCGACATGAGCATCCCGGGCAGCGTCGCACCGACCGTCACGCCAGGGTCGAATTCAGTTGCGCTAGGCGCAGACTCCACAAACAGCGGTCGTTCAAACGTCGTGTCGGTAGGCAACGATACGCAGCAACGTCAGATCATCAACGTCGCCCCAGGCACAGAAGGCACGGACGCTGTCAACCTTAACCAGCTCAATGCGCTTTCGACGTCGTTTACGCATTCTGCGCAGAATCAGCAAATGCAAATCAATAGCTTGAGCGCTGAACTACAAAACACCAACAAGATGGCGCGGCAAGGCATTGCCGCGGCCACTGCCCTGACCATGCTGCCGCAGGTCACACCGGGCAAAACGTTCACTGTCGCGGTTGGCGTAGCGCGTTTCGCCGGGCAATCCGGTATGGCCTTCGGCGCGAGCGCGAATCTGTCGTCGAACGCAGTGTTGAAGGTCGGCATCGGCATATCGGGAGACAACAAGACGTACGGCGCGGGATTCGGATATGGCTGGTGAGCGTAGCTACGCTCAGGGCACATTGGCTCTCTAAATTTTTTGCATGACTAAACACATGGCAAACATGCTCATAAAATCATCCCTGACCATCATTGCACTCGCCGCTGCTTTAAACGCACACGCACAATCCAATGGCGAGTCGGCCAACGAACTGCTGCAGGAGGCAGACGTCGTATTTCGTCACCTGGACAACGGGCAGATCAGAGTCGTGTGGAATGGGGCGGCCAAATTCGTGAAAGACCGTATCGAACGGGATAAATTCGAAACCAGCATCCTGGAGACCAGGAAAAAACTCGGCACGGTCAGCCGTCGTGGCTGGGCACAGATCACCCGGATCATCTACACGAACGCGCTCGAACTGCCCGACGGGCTGTATGCGAATATCGACTACGCAACGACACTCGCAACCGGTGCGACAGTGTTTGAAAAAGTGAGTTTTCGCCTCGAAGACGATGGTCGCTGGCACTTTACCGGCTACGTGCCTCGCCTGCAGCAGGGTGCTGTGCAGTGAGATATCCACGCAATCGCGGGAATCACCAGGATCGACATGGTCATTGACGTCATAATTGCCGACGATCACCCGACGATCGTTGCTGGCGTCGTCTGCATACTCGGTGCAGTCAAAGCAATAAGAATCGCCGGAACCGCGAATAATCCCGACGAGCTGGTTAAATTACTCGAAACGAAACCGTGCGATGTCCTGGTATCGGACTACATGATGCCGAACGGAACGTTTGGCGACGGCTTCGAGATGTTTTCCTGGCTGCGCCGGCGGTATCCTGATTTAAGAATCGTCGCCTTTACCGTCATCGATAGCCCGGCCATCGCGCGGCAGCTCACGCAGATCGGTGTGCGTGCATGCATCAACAAGTCTGTTGACCCAAGCTACCTGATCGCCGCCATCCACACTGCATGCGCGGATGACGCTTCCTTTTCACGCCGCGCCGTCTGCAAGGCCTGGACGCAAGAACCTGCTGTCAACGGTCTTGGCCTATGCATGGGTTTATCGAAGCCTGAGGCACAGGTGATCCAGCTCTATGCGACCGGCATGTCGACCGTCGAGATTGCGCGCAAGCTTGACCGGTCCAGACACACCATCGACGCACTGAAGGCAACTGCCATGCGCAAGCTCGGTATCGCTGACGATGCTGAATTGTTGTCTTATGCGTTCAAGGTCAGCTTTCACGGCGCAGTGCACTGAGCCTGCCCCGAAAAGCTGACGCATCGACGTCCGGATAGTTTGACGGCCCGATGGACAGGCGGCGGCTAAACCCTCAACGATGGCGGCATATAACGGCATTCATAGCGCTTGCGCACCGTGCCGTTCTCATCGACGCTCTCCAGGTACACGTCGAACTGCCACAGCCTCACCATGTGGCGCAGCACTTCATCGGTGTCGTTGGAAAGATGGCGGTTGTCGCTCATGAAGTGGCGCAGCGTGAGGCTTCGGTCGCCGCGCATATTGACCGACCAGACCTGGATGTTCGGCTCGCGATGATGCATGTCGTATTGCCGCGAGAGCGCCTGGCGCACGTACTGGTAGCCGCTGTCGTCGTGGATCGCGGAGACTTCGAGCGCGTCGCGCATGTCGTCGTCGAGCACGGAAAAGAGCCGCATTTCGCGGATCAGATGTGGCGAGAGATATTGCGCGATGAAGCTCTCATCCTTGAAATTGCGCATCGCGTAGTGCAGCGATTTGAGCCACGGGCTGCCCGCCAGTTCGGGGAACCACTTGCGGTCTTCGTCGGTGGGGTTTTCGCAGATGCGGCGAATGTCGCTCATCATGGAAAATCCCAGCGCATACGGATTAATGCCGCTGTAATAGTGCTTCGTTACGGGCGGCTGATACACGACGTTGCTGTGCGAGTGCAGGAACTCCATCATGAAGCCGTCTTCGAGTTTGCCTTGCGCATACAGCGTATTGAGCAGCGTGTAATGCCAGAACGTGGCCCACCCTTCGTTCATGACCTGCGTTTGCCGTTGCGGATAGAAATACTGACCGATCTTGCGCACGATGCGAATGACTTCCCGCTCCCACGGCTGCAAGAGCGGCGCATTTTTCTCGGCGAAATAGAGCAGGTTTTCCTGCGGCTCGGGCGGGAAACGCTCTTCCACTTCCTCAGCGAGCGGCCGATGCCTCGCGGGCAGCGTGCGCCACAGATCGTTGACCTGCGACTGCAGATAGGCTTCCCGTTCGCGTCGCATCGCGGCCTCGCGCTCGAGCGAAAGCTTTTGCGGACGTTTGTAACGGTCCACGCCGTAATTCATCAGCGCGTGGCAGGAATCGAGCAGTTCCTCGACGCGATCAAGGCCATAACGCTCTTCGCATTCGGCAATGTAGTTTTTCGCGTAGACGAGATAATCGATGATTGCGTGGGCATCCGTCCAGAGACTGAACAGGTAATTGCCCTTGAAAAACGAATTGTGACCGTACGCGGCGTGCGCGATGACGAGCGCCTGCATCGTCATCGTGTTCTCTTCCATGAGGTACGCAATGCACGGATTCGAGTTGATGACGATCTCGTACGCGAGCCCCATCTGGCCGCGCCGGTAACTCTTCTCGGTCGCGAGGAAGTGCTTGCCGAACGACCAGTGCCGATAGTTCACCGGCATGCCAACCGATGCGTAGGCGTCCATCATCTGCTCGGCACTGATCAGCTCGAGCTGGATCGGGTACACGTCAAGCTCATATTGCTCCGCAACATGCGCGATGTGCGTGTCGTATTCCTCGATCAGTTCGAAGGTCCAGTCGGACGGGCACGGCAACGGCCGTCTATCGGCTAAGTCCATGTGCACTTCCCTTGGCTCGCGAAGCCCACGCTCCGGCTCGCGAGCGGGTTCGGAAACATGACCCGGTTCCCCGGCGGCGGGCGCAGTGGCGTCCTCCCTCACACCACGGTGCCCCTTATCGTGGCCACCAGTCTTCCGGCGCTCGGGCTGATAGCCGCGCGCTTCGTTGTGCAAGTGGCGTGTCGTCATGATGTTTCCACCTGCTTTTCAAACAACTCCCGGAAAACCGGGTAAATATCCGCCGCGGAGTCGACTTTCTTCATCGCCAGATGCGGCTGCGTAAGCGCCAGTTGCGCGTATTCGAGCCAGAGATTCTGCTCTTCGGGCGTCACCTGGATATACGCAAAATAACGCACCTTCGGCAGGATGTCATCCAGGAGGATCTTACGGCACTTCGGCGAATCGTCCGTCCAGTTGTCCCCGTCCGACGCCTGCGCGCCGTAGATATTCCATTCGCTCGGCGAATATCGGTCCTCGATCACCTCTTTCATGAGTTCCAGCGCACTGGAAACGACCGTACCGCCGCTCTCGGTGGAATGGAAAAAGGTGTCTTCATCCACCTCTTCGGCACGCGTATGGTGACGGATGAACACCACCTCGATGCGCTCGTAATTACGCTTGAGAAAGAGGTAGAGCAGGATGAAAAAGCGTTTGGAAAGATCCTTGCGCTGCTCGTCCATCGAACCGGACACATCCATCAGACAAAACATCACAGCCTGGCTCGAAGGCTGTGGCTGTTTGATGCGGTTCACGTAGCGCAGATCGAAGGGATCGATGAACGGAATGCGCCAGATGCGGCCGCGCAGATGGTGGATCCGTTCTTCGAGGTCGCGGATTTCTTCGCGCCGGTCGGCCGGATCGGCCTTGAGCACCTCGAGTTGCTCCTCGAGTTCATGAAGTTCGCTGGCGAGCGGCGCACCCAGCGCGATGCGCCGCCCGAGTGCGCTGCGCAGCGAACGTACGACATCGATGTTGTTGGGCGTGCCCTCGGCGGCCCAGCCCATGCGGATGCTCTTCCAGGTGGGCACGGCCATCAGATGGGTTTTGACGAGGCGCGGGAGTTCGAGGTCGTCGAAGAAGTACTGCATGAACTCTTCGCGCGACAGTTCGAACACGAAGTCATCCTGGCCTTCGCCTTCGTTGCTCGCCTGGCTTCCGCCGCCGCCCGCGCCGCCTTGCGGACGCGGAATGCGGTCGCCGCGCACATAGTCCTCGTTGCCCGGATGCACCATCTCGCGCCGCCCGCCTGGACCGTGGCGGAACGACGGTTCGGCGATATCCTTGCGCGGGATCGTGATGCTCTGGTTATTCTGGATGTCCTTGATGCTGCGATCACGCACCGCTTCCGATACGGCGTGACGAATATAGTTTTTCACGCGGCGCAGAAAGCGCTCGCGGTTTGCAATGCTCTTGTTCTTGCCGGCCAGCCTGCGGTCGATGATTTGATGAAGCACATTCAGTCTCCCGCTCCAGTTTCGAATGAGCGAGGCGCAGCGCGTTGTGCATCTGCGTCGCGCTTATGGCCATGCGGCCCGCGCCCCGCCGGAAGCCCGTGCGACCCGCCGCCGTAAAGCAGTGGCGGCGCGGCGCACGGACGGTAAAGCTTCCTCGCTCATGATGACTTGCGCACCCGCAGATACCAGTCGCACAGCAACCGCACCTGCTTCGGCGTATAGCCCTTCGTCACCATGCGGTTGACGAAGTCTTCGTGCTTGCGCTGCTCTTCCGCCGAGCCCTTCGCATTGAACGAGATGACCGGCAAGAGCTCTTCCGTGTTGGAGAACATCTTCTTTTCGATCACCACGCGCAGCTTCTCGTAGCTGATCCATGCTGGATTCTTCCCGGCGTTGGCGGCCCGTGCGCGCAGTACGAAGTTGACGATCTCGTTGCGGAAGTCCTTAGGATTGCTGATGCCAGCCGGTTTCTCGATCTTCTCCAGTTCGGCATTGAGCGCCGCGCGGTCGAAACTTTCGCCCGTGTCATGGTCGCGGAATTCCTGATCCTGGATCCAGAAATCGGCGTACGTGACGTAACGGTCGAAAATGTTCTGCCCGTATTCCGAATACGATTCGAGGTACGCGGTCTGAATCTCCTTACCGATAAACTCGGCGTAACGCGATGCCAGCACGTCCTTCACGAAGGACAGGAATTTCTGCTCGGTTTCCGGCGGGAACTGCTCGCGCTCGATCTGCTGTTCGAGCACGTACATCAGGTGCACCGGATTCGCGGCTACTTCGGTGGAATCGAAGTTGAACACGCGCGAGAGAATCTTGAATGCGAAGCGCGTGGAGACGCCGTTCATGCCCTCGTCCACGCCCGCGAAATCGCGGTACTCCTGATACGACTTCGCCTTCGGATCGGTGTCCTTGAGATTTTCGCCGTCGTAGACCTGCATCTTCGAAAAGAGGCTGGAATTCTCCGGCTCCTGCAGGCGCGTGAGCACGGAAAACTGCGCCATCATCTTGAGCGTGCCCGGCGCGCAGACGGCCTGGGCCAGCGACGAATTGCGCAACAGCTTCTCGTAGATCTTCATCTCTTCCGAGTAGCGCAGGCAGTACGGCACCTTCACGACAAAAATCCGGTCGAGCAGCGCCTCATTGTTGCGGTTGTTGCGGAATGCCTTCCACTCCGACTCGTTGGAGTGCGCAAGGATGATGCCGTTGAACGGAATTGCACCGAACCCTTCCGTGCCCTTGAAGTTGCCTTCCTGGGTTGCGGTGAGCAGCGGATGCAGCACCTTGATCGGCGCCTTGAACATTTCCACGAATTCGAGCAAACCCTGATTCGCGAGGCACAGGCCGCCCGAGTAGCTGTAGGCATCGGCATCGTCCTGCGCATACTGTTCGAGCTTGCGGATGTCGACCTTACCGACGAGCGAAGAAATGTCCTGATTGTTCTCGTCGCCAGGCTCGGTCTTCGCAATTCCCACCTGCCGCAGAATCGACGGATAGCGGCGCACCACGCGGAAGCGCCGGATATCGCCGTTGTATTCATGCAGGCGCTTGACTGCCCAGGGGCTCAGAATGCTCTTGAGATAGCGGCGCGGAATGCCGTACTGCTCTTCGAGGATGGGACCGTCTTCGTCGTAGTCGAACAGGCCGAGCGGCGATTCGTTGACGGGCGAACCCTTGATCGCATAGAACGGCACACGTTCGAGGAGCTGCTTGAGCCGCTCGGCGATCGACGACTTGCCGCCGCCCACGGGACCGAGCAGATAGAGGATCTGTTTCTTCTCTTCGAGGCCCTGCGCTGCGTGGCGGAAATACGCGACCACCTGTTCGATCACGTCCTCCATGCCGTAGAACTCGCGGAATGCCGGATAGACCTTGATGACCTTGTTCGCAAAGATGCGCGACAGGCGTGGATCGTTACGCGTGTCGATCTGTTCGGGTTCGCCGATTGCCGTCAGCATGCGTTCGCCCGCTGTGGCGTACGCACTGGGATCTTCCTTGCAGAGCGCGAGATACTCCTCGAGCGAGAGTTCTTCCTCTCGCGTTTTTTCGAAGCGGGTCGCGAAGCTGCTGTAGATATCCATGCTACCTCCTCGCTAGATCTTCGACCGATGTCACGCGCGGCGCGCCCGTCGGAAACGACATCGCTCGAATTCATCCTAAACCCTTTTCTATTTTTTTTCACAGAGAAATCGCGCCGGATAAGGCCAGGTGAAAGACTGCTTGGAGCACGACCGGGCACGCCGTACAATCAGTTTCCTCTGGACGAGCAAAATCCAGGCCGCGTCCGCAATCGACGCGCAGCAAACGCCGCTTTCGGCTTTCGCCTTTCGGCTTTTGCACCTTTGGGCGTTCGCCGTCTCATGCCTCCACTGGACGCTTCTTTTTCGCAGGCGTCTGCGCGTTATCCCTCACGTCCCCCACTTTCCGTCATGGGCGGCAGCACCTGATTTGTCCATGCTGTTGTCCCTGCGCGTCACCGTTTATTTTTCTTTTATTTTTGGTGCAGCCCGCATCCGTTCTGCATGCGCGCCAATCATGCGATTCGCGCGTGCGGACGTTAACTGTCCCTACCAGCAGTAGTGGCTTGGACCGCGCGCGAAACTGGCAAGCCAGACAGCTTGCGCGGGCAAAACACGCAACCCGAAAAAAAACCGCCTCGCGTTACGCGAGGCGGTTTCTCGTGTTCAATACCGGAGCGCGGCAGCGCCCCGCGCACTAGACGAACTCGATCTCCACTTCGCCAAGTCCGTCGATGTGCCCGTGCAGCAGTCCCGGCCCCGCGATACGATGCGCGCCGACATAAGTGCCGGTTGTCACCGTCCACTCGGGTTCGATCGTGATGCCCATGGCGGCGCAGTGGTTGACGAACCACACCAGCAATTCACGCGGGTCGCCTGCCGGGTTGCCGGGCGCCTCGGGCACGAGCGATGCCCCGTCGAAGGAAAGCTCCAGCTCGGGTGCGACGAAGTCGAGCGAGCGCGCGAGCGCCGCGTAGGGCAGCGCATGGCCGGTCACCAGCGCGCCGTTGTTCTGTGCGTCGGCCAGTTGTGCAAGCGGCGCAACATTCGGCCACTCTGCGAAGCGGCTGTCGACAATCTCGATGGCCGGCAGAATCTGCCCGACCCGCGCAAGCACCTCGTCGCGCGCGTAGGCATCGGCGCGTGGCGCGATCGGCTCGGCAAAACGGAACGCAATTTCCAGCTCCACCAGCACGCGGAAAAACGCTTGCCGTTCGAGCCGCACGGGTGAGGCGTAGATGAGCGTCGCCGGAATCGGCGCACCGGACGCCGGTCCGCCCGGCGCGCGCGCACCGACCTTCCAGCCGCCGGTAGTCGTGCCGAGGCCCGCCATGACGGCCTGCTGGATGGCGTAGGCCGTAGCCGCATCGGGCGGCAGGCACATGGGCGCTGCCGTGTCGATCAGCTGATGCTGGCGGCGCGCATTCACGAGGCGCTGCGCGAGGTCGTCATGCGTCATGTCTGGGTCCTTTTGTTCTATTAGGCGTGACCGGCACGGATGATCCATGCAGTCGGATGTCGTTGTGTCGGGGTGCTTGCTCGCCGTGGGCGCGCCCATCGGCAAGCCGTGCGCGCGGCTCGGGTACTCGCGGCCTGCGCCGGGGTAACCGACGCGCGAGTGTACCGCGCGAATTGGGCAGCGCTCATGACACCGCTCATCAATGTACCGTAACTGCGCAGGCGTAGTGTGCGCACCAGCATTGAGCCGAACCCCAAAAAAGCCGCTGCAATGCAACAGCGTTTCAGTTCAATGGCGCGCGTTCTGGCGTGTCCGATGCAGCGGTGCAAGCACACCGTCGACACCGGCCTGGCAGGCTTCCAGCTTTACACCGTTGACGCCAAACGTTTGGCCGCCTTGAAAGGGTTTCAATGGTATGAAGATTGCGGGGTCTACAGGGGAAACTGCAGGGGAAACGCCAGCCGAACACCCAGGTGACGACGTGGCGCAAACGCAGTGCGGCAGTCGAGGGACTCAGGCTGGCACTTCGTCCAGGCCCGGGATCGACGGTTGCGCGCCCGCGCGCGTGACGGAGACGGCCGCCGCACGCAGCGCGAACTGCACCGCCGCCGGTGCCGCGACGCCGTGCGCCAGCCTCGCGGCCAAAGCGCCGATAAACGTGTCGCCCGCTGCAGTCGTGTCGATGGCCGTGACGCGCGGCGCGGGCCAATGTGCGGGCGGCGCTTCGTCGAACAACGCGCAGACGCCCTGCGCGCCGAGTGTCACAAGCACGTTGTGCGCGCCCTGACTGCGCAACGCGAGTGCGGCACGTACCGCGTCGGCGGGCGTGCTCGCAGGCAGGCCCGTGAGCGCTGAGGCTTCGAGTTCGTTGGGCACGAGGTAATCGACGAGCGGCAGCCAGTCGGCCGGAAGCGCTCCCGTGGCGGGCGCGGGATTGAGAATAGTGGTTTTGCCGAGCCGTTTTGCTGCGGCAAGCGCTGCGCGCACGGTGTCGGGCGGCGTCTCAAGCTGGCAGACCACGACATCCGCCTGCGCGAGCACCGCTTCGTGCTGCGCAATCGTGACAGGCGTTACCTCGCCATTGCTGCCCGCGACGATGACGATCGTGTTCTGGCTCGCCTCGTCGACGACGATCAACGCCACGCCCGTAGGCGCGTGCGGCGAAGTTTCCAGCGCGGCGCAGTCGATGTCTTGCGCGACGAGTCCCGCGCGCAGTTGCTCGCCGTTGGCATCGGCGCCGACGCAGCCGATCATGGCGACCCGCGCACCAAGGCGTGCGGCGGCCACGGCCTGGTTGCCGCCCTTGCCGCCCGCCACCTGCGCAAACGCGCTGCCTGCGAGCGTTTCGCCCGGTTGCGGCAGGCGCGGCGCGCGCACGACCAGATCCATGTTCAAGCTGCCGACCACCGCAACGCGTCCGCCTGCAGGCCGTGTGAATATCCGTGCCGTCACGGTTGCTCCTGGTTCAATGCGATGCGTCGTACGGCGCGCGTTCCGGTGTACGCCCCGTTTTTCGCGACGCTCTCTGCGGATTGCTTCGCATGTTCCCTGACGCGTCCCGCCTCAGGCGGCGAGCGACTTCACGTCCGAGACGCTGACGAGCGGCCCGGTCGATTCGCGTGCGATGAGGCGCGGCGCCATCAGGCGCCGTCGTCCGGGCGCGCCGGCTTCAGCGGCGCCCGAGATCCGTTCGATCAGCGTCAGTGCGGCCATCTCGCCGAGCGCGCGCACCGATTGTCCCACCGTCGACAGCGTGGGCCAGGTGAAATGGCCGAACTCGATGTCGTCGAAACCGATGACCGAGCAGTCTCCCGGCACCGAAAGACCGCGCTCGGCCGCGGCGCGCAGCGCGCCGATGCCCATCATGTCGTTGCAGGCGAAGATCGCGGTGGGGCGCACCGTATCGAGGAGCTGCGCCGCGGCGCGATATCCGCCCGAGCCCGAAAAGTCGCTTTCGACGATCGCGCCCGGCGGGATTTCGATGCCGCGCCCGGCCATCGCGCGCAGGAAGCCATGCACGCGCATCGCGCTTACAGCCGTCGAAACCGGTCCGGTGATGCAGCCGATTCGCAGGTGGCCGAGTTCGATCAGATGCCGCGTCGCGAGCCACGCGCCGCGCTCATGGTCGATCTGCACGAGATCGGCGTCGAGCCCTTCGATGTTGCGATCCACGACGACAAGCGGCTCGCGCGCTTCGGCAAGGGTCGCCGCGAGCACGGCGTCGTCGCCTGCCGACGCCAGGATCAGCCCGTCGATACGCTTTTCCTGCAGCACGCGCAGATAGCTGCGCTGCTTGGCCGGATCGTCGTCCGAGTTGCAGAAGAACACGCAGTAGCCCTTCTGTGCGCAACCATCCTCGACGCCGCGCGCAAGCTCCGCGAAATAGGGATTCGTGCCGTTCGGCACCAGCAGCCCGATCGTCGCCGTTGCCCGCGCCTTGAGCGAACGCGCCACCGCCGAAGGCACGTAGTTGAGCTCGCGGATCGCGCGCTCGACCTTGGTCCGCACGTCGGCCGACACAGGCCGCGAATTGTTCACCACATGCGACACCGTCGTGAACGACACCCCTGCCACGGCAGCCACATCCTTGATCGTCGCCATCTTTCTGTTGCTCCTGCCTCGTTTGCTGCCTGTTGCGGCCGTCTCGCCGTGCGCGCTCCACCTCCAACCGCGCGCCGCGATGCGGCTATTGCCCTCGACGGTCCACCACTGCCGCGCAGACCGCGCCCTCTGTCGATTGTTATGTCCTTCGTATGCAGCTGCTGCGCCCGTCGAGCACCGATGCCCCGAACACCGCGCCGGCAATGATGCGTTCCATCGCTTCCCTCAGGCCCTTGAGGCCCTTCAGCTCCTTCTGTCCGCTCGCGCCGGGCGTATCGTAAGTGAGCAGGCGCAAGCCGGGCCGGAAGAACAGCGTGAACATTGTCACGGGTGAGATTGCATTCAAAAAATCGCTGTGCGCCGGACCGGCATATGCACCTTGACTAGTCTGCGGGACAGACCTGGCTGGTTGCGCGGCCAACGGTTTGTTCGTCATGGCGCCGCGCTCGCTCGCGGGGCGTCGAGCCGATCGGTGACGCAGGCGGAGTGCGTCACTCACGCGACGGCACGCGACCACCCACGCCGACGCCTCGCCCGCGCGGCGGTCGAGGCCGGTACCGGCGTACGCCGGTTGCTCGTCAGTCTTGCCGACACGCGTCTTCCTCAGCATTTCAGCCGCTGCAGACATCACGTCGGGGGCAATTGCATCCATCACGATCCTGTAGTCGCGAGCCTGGCCGCGCGCGACGCGGGTAGCGAAGCGCACGCAGCACCCGCGCAGACCGGTTCAATCCACCGGCACACGCAGCACGCGGGCATTTGGGCGGTGGCGCGCGAAGCGCAGCACTCACGGCCACGTTCCGGCCGCACGCGCTAGTTTCGTCACCAACACGTATCGCATAACGGCCTGGCGGCGCATTTCTTGAGCGCATATTTCACTGTGCGATGCCGAAGACACGATGGCGAATGCGCAAAACCCGCGTGGCGAGTCTCCCGCTTTGCCGCAATTTGCGCGCTGATGCGTCATGCAATCACACCGATTCATCGCAAGCCGGGTTGCTTGAGAATTGCAAATCCGCGCTTGAGTCAACCCGCATGCCAGGCGATCGTGCGAATCGCTTAGACGCGTGCCTCCAGACGACGCATTCGCATGCATGCATGCGGCATCGTCATGGTGGAACAAGTCGCGAGAGAATCATCGTGCGATGCGGCGGATCAGGATGCGATGGTCGGTACCGAACGATACATTCGCGATGTTCGTATAGCGCGGATCGACCACGAAACGGATCTCCACCACGGGGTCGAACTGCGTCGTCACGCCGATGCGGTGCACGCCGGCGCGCAGGTACAGGGCGACGTGCTCGCCGTTCATCAGGTCGGTGACCCGCTCGCCATCGACATAGAGCGGCGCATCGCGAAACTTGACGACCAGATCCTTGGTGCGCTCGCGCCGCACATCCACGGCGAAGCGCCCTTCCCCCGGTTGCGTATAGCCGGGCAACGCGATGCGCTCGGCGGGCACCGGCCTGAAAGGCACCGGCCTCGCGGCTGTTTCGGCGCAGCCGCTAACCGTAAGCGCGGTGAAGGCAACGAGCATGGCAAGCGCTATTGCCCGGGCTGCGGCGCGCAGGCTACGGCATGCCCCATGACGCGTCATTGCGCACGGTGCGAGCAATGCATGGAACACACGCGAAAGCATGAAATGCGTCCCCTGTCTGTGTCGGTCTGCCGGGTCGTTTCGGATTATTTCCGTATATTTCTATTTATTACCATTGGGTTTTACCGGCAGGCGCTGCGCGCGTGTTCATCATGCCTGTCCGCGACAAGGCGCATTCGTGTGCGCTTGCACGGTACGTGCATAACGGCGATGATCAATGTTACCGACCTGGCAACGTGCGTGGCGCGCCCGCGCCGCTACGCGCACAAGGAGACTGAATCAATGCTGTATTTCTCGTGGATACCCGGCATCGGCATCGTCGACGCGATGTGGCTGGACGCGAACGCTCGCGGCGAAGACGTGCAATCCACCGATGCGGAGAACCACCGTTCGTGACACGCCTCGTTTTCATCTGCGGCCACGCTGGCACTGGCAAGACAACGCTCGCGAAACGCCTGATCGGACCGCTTGGCCGCGCGACGGGCGAAGCGTTCTGCCTGCTCGATAAGGACACGCTGTACGGCCGTTACAGCTCCGCTGCCATGGGGGCGCTCACGCATGATCCGAACGACCGCGACAGTCCCCTCTACCTGAAGCACCTGCGCGACCCCGAGTATCAGGGCCTGATAGATACGGCGCGCGAAAACCTCGAACTCGGCGTGAGCGTGATCGTCGTCGGGCCGCTCTCGCGTGAGATTCGCGACCGGCGGCTCTTCGACCGCGCGTGGCTCGACATCGGGCCGAAGGTGGCGCTCGCCGTGGTCTGGGTGCAGACAGCGGAAGACACGGCACATCGCCGCATCATCGGGCGCGGCAATCCGAACGATGCCTACAAGCTCGCCCACTGGGACGAATACCGGCAGCGCCGCTTCGTGCCCTCGGGCGCGCAGCTCGAAGGCCTCATCGTCTTCGACAGCACGGCGCCCGACGAGTCCGACTACGACGCATTGCTGCAGCGCATCGTGCAGGCGGCGGCGACGCCCTGAGGCCGCCCGGCGCCGCCTGCGATTCCCTTACGCCACGCTCGTCAGTGCGCGGGCGTCGAGTGTCGCGCCCTCGTACACCTGTCCAAAGCGGTTCGCGAGGAACTGATCGAGCACCACCTGCTCCTGGCGCACGAAGCCGTGTTGCGGCAGCTTCTTCTCGCGGAACAGATCGAGCACGGCGCACATCGCGCCCGCCGTGGTGATCTGGATCGCACTCATCGGCACGCCGCACACCGTCTTGGCGAAAATCTTGCGCGTCAGCACTTCCTGCACGAGCCGGCCGTTGCGCATGCCCGTCACGGTCATGAAGATCAGCACGACATCCTGCTCGGTCTCGGGCACCGCGCGGCGCAGGATCGACTTGAGCGTGTCGCGATCGGTGGCAAGGCGCAGGTCTTCGAGCAGGAACTGCATCAACGCGCGATGTCCCGGATAGCGCACCGACTTGTAGTCGAGCGATTCGACGCGCCCGGCCAGCGTCTCGCACAGCGTGCCGAGCCCGCCCGAGGTGTTGAACGCCTCGTACTCCACACCGTCCAGCGAAAAGTGTTCGAGGCCTTCTAGCGGCTGCACCCATTGCGTGCGGCTGTCGCGAATTGCTTCGCACGGCTGGCAGTACTCGTTGATGAGACCGTCCACGCTCCACGTCAGGTTGTATTTGAGCGCGTTGGTCGGGAATTGCGGCAGCGCGCCCACGCGCATCTTGACGTCGCGGATCTCGGTGAAGTGGCTCGCAAGCGCGTGCGCCGCGATGCCGATAAAGCCGGGTGCGAGGCCGCACTGCGGCATGAAGACGTGATCGGCGCCCTCGGCGAGCGTGCGGATCGCGTGCGTCGCGCGCACGTCCTCGGTGAGGTCGAAGTAATGGACGCCCGCTCCCTTCGCCGCCGACGCCACGTTCACGGCGAGGTAGTACGGCAGCGCATTCACGAGCGCGTCGTAGCCGGCAAGCGCACTGCGCAGCGCGGCGCCATCCGCGGAGTCGACGCGCTCGACGGGAATGCCGTCCGCAGCGATTTTTTCGAGCGCCTTCGGGTCACGGTCGAGGGCAACCACCTCGTAGTCGCCGGTCTCGCGCAGCATGTGGGCAATGGTGTGTCCAATCAGGCCTGCGCCGGCAATTGCGACTTTCATTTTGTATCTCCTTTGCTTGGTTATTTGGTTCGGGGCAGTGCCGCGCCCGCTAAGGACAGTCTAGGGATATGCGGAAATGGTTTATAGACGCAAAGTGCTGCGCTTCGACCTCGATTTTCGACAATTCGACCAGGTTATTCGACGATTCGTCAAAACAGGCTAAAACAGGCCGAAACAGGTCAAAACAGGCCGATGCGGGCCGAAACGAGTCGAGCGCGGCTCGCGCTGCGCCTTCAGCCCGCGACCATGCCGCGATCGATCTTGCGCGCGAGCACGATCGAAGTCGTCGTGCGCTCGACGCCGGGGATGCCGCCGATCTGGTCGAGCAGATCATTGAGGCGGTCCGGCGTTTCGGCGCGCAGCCAGGCGACGTAGTCGTATTCGCCGCTGACCGCGCAGAGTAGTTGCACCTCGTGCATCTTGCCGAGACGCTTCTGCACGTCGGCGCCATGCTTGGGCGCGATGATGAGTCCCACCCACGCCTGAAGACTCGCATCGAGCACGTCCTGGCCGAGCCGCACGCCATAACCCGCGATGACCTGCGAGCGTTCGAGCCGCGCGATGCGCGCAAGCACCGTCGTGCGCGCGACACCGAGCCGGCGCGCGAGGTTTGCAACGCTCTCGCGTGCGTTTTCCTGCAGCAGCGCGACAAGGCTGCGGTCGAGGTCGTCGAGTTGGTCGAGGCGCGGCGGTCTCATCGATGGGACGTCTCACAGTCGAAAGGATGTGGCGTCATTATCGCGCGCCGGGCGGCGCACGAGACATTGGCCGATGGCAGCGAACCTGCCTGCACTTGCGTTTCATCGTGCGCTCGCACGTGATTGCAGCGATTTCGGCGCGTATCACTTGTAAGCAGTTGTCGCGCCGCCATCGCAGCCCGACGTTATCGTGGTACTAATATCGGCTGCAATTGGCCCGGCATTAAGCCCTGATCGCTACGAAACGCTACGTAACGCCACGAAATGAACCGAGGAGCAAAAATGAAGAAAACTTTGGCCGTCCTTGTTGCCGCGCTTTCGATGAGCGGCGCCTTCGCGCAGACCGCAGCGACGCCCGCCGCGCCCTCGGCGCCCGCAGCGGCAACCCAGGAAGCGCGCGCCGCCGAGCACCAGCAGCGCGTCGAGGAACGCATCGCCTACCTACACTCGACATTGAAGATCACGCCCGAGCAGGAACCGCAGTGGAAGACCTTCGCCGATCAGATGCGCAGCAACAGCCAGAGCATGGCCGATCTGTTCAGGCAGCGCGCGAACGGTGAAACCACGCGTAACGCGCTCGACGACATGAAGCAGTACGCGCAGATCACCCAGGCCCACGCCGAGGACATGCAAAAACTCGTCACGGCGTTCGAGCCGCTGTACAACAGCTTCTCGCCGGAGCAGAAGGCGCTGGCCGACCAGACCTTCCGCCACCACGGCCGGGAAGCCGGCGGCAAGGGCGGCCCGCATTCGAAGCGCCGGGGCACGGGGCGCGCGAAGCCGGCGAGCGACGCCGCAGCGGCGCAGTAACGCAGCGCACACCGTCGCGCATGCGCTCACGCACAAGCGGTGCGCAAAACGGCGTGCGCGGCCGCCCGATTCAAGGTACCCTTGCGGACCGCATGACGGCCGGACAGTTCAGTCCGGCCGTCGTTTCATCTGGAATACGCTTTTTCGATGCAGTTCCGCTGCCGCCATCATGATTGAACTTGCCCAACTCGACCTGCGCGCCGACGCCGCTGCCCAGCGCGTCGTCAAGGACGAAACCGTCGCCGTGACCTTCGCCGCCGAACCCGGTGAACTGATGAGCCTCGAAGGCCCGAATCGCTACGCACTCGGCGACGCGATCATTACCGGCTCCACCGGCGAGCGCTGGGTCGTGTCGCGCGAACGTTTCGACGCGAAATACCTGCCCGCCGATGCGGCGCTTGCGCACGGCACGCCCGGCGCGTATCGCAACCGGCCCGCAGTCGTGCTCGCCCGGCGCATGGACGAACCGTTCACGATCGTGCGCTCCGCAGGCGGCGACCGCCTCACCGGCGCTGCGGGCGACTGGGTCATGCAATACGCGCCCGGCGATTACGGCGTCGTGAAGGCAGAGCGCTTCGCCAAGGTCTATCGTCTTGCCGACTGAGCATCGAACGCCCGCATAACCACGCGCATCACGCGCATCACGCGCAATCACGCGCAATCACGCGTGATCGGCGAGGCGCGTCACGCGAAATCCTCATCCAGCTCCAGCGTCACCTCACGCGCCACGCTCTCGCCTTTCGCGTGCTGCTCTTCCAGCGAACCGATCGTCGCTTCCACATACGCGCGCAGCACCGCAAAACTGCGGCCGCGCAACCGTGGCGGCAATGCCCGGTAGCGCGCGAGCGCGCCAGGCGCAATCGCAATGCTCATCGTCATGCGTCGCGCGGCCGAGCCGAAGCGCATCGCCACCCAATGCACCGTCAAGAGCGGCGCGCCGTTTTCGGCAGGCTGCTCGGTAAAGCGCGTCTGCTCGGGAAAGAGATCGGCGATCACGCGCGCGAACTCCTCGAAATCGGGACTCGCGCATTCAAACAGATAGTCTTCCATCCAGACCAACAAAAAAGGTGAGAAAACGCGCCGGTCGAACCCGGCTTACGCAGCGGCGTCCGCACGACGCGCCGGCCGGCAAACGCGAAACAGCACGGCAACAAGCGCGATTGCAACGGCCGCATAGACGCCATCGACCATGAGCAACGGCAGCATGCGCGCCTGAAACATCGCAGCAGGAACGTCGAGCAGTGCGTGAAGAACGATCGCGAGCGGCAGGATACCCTTCCATCGCGCACGCACGCCGCGCCACATCAGCACGGACAAGCCGATCTGGAACACGAACGCCGCAGTGCGTTCGACAACGAATACGCCTGCGAGCGACGGCGACAATCGATCGAGGATCAGATGCACGCGCAATACGGCGTCCATCGGGAGGTTGGTGAGATGCTCGTCGAGTTCGCCGCGATTGGCGAGCACGGCGAACACGATCCATTGCAACTGCACGATCACGCCAACGAGCCACGCCTCAGCGCCGCCATGCCCGATGCCGTAACCGATGCCCGTGCTGTCGGTGGACGGCTGCGCGGTCGCGGCATTCGGCGCACGTCGCGCAAGCATGCGCATCGCGATATAACGGCCCACCTCTTCGCACACACCGGCGGCGAGCGCCCCATAAACGACGAAAGCAAGCGGGTTCGCAAGCCACGCGGCGGTCGCGGGATTGACGTGCAGCATATAGCCGTTGAGCGCCCGCTCGATCACGGTCGCGAACAGCGCAAATACGGCAATGCCCGCAACCGTGTCGCGCCAGCCGAGCGCGAAAGGACGGTGCAGCCGACGATAAAGCAACACGGGCAAAAGTGCGACGAAGAGTGTCGCGAGTGAGAGGCTGATCAGCGTGGTCGGGGCTACGAACATGAGGCGCCTTATAACATCCGGCACGCGCCAACGCGCGCCGCAGCCCGAATCATCGCAGATAGCCGGACAGCGGCAAACTACTTCGCCGCGCTGACGGCTGCGGTTTCGCCTGCCTCCTCCGCGAGACACAGATCGAGAAACACCTGAGCGACCCGCGAGGCCGCGCCCGCGTGCGGCACGAGAATCGAAAAATGCCGCGCGAGCGGCTGCGGTCCGAGCGCGAGCTGGCACAAGGCACCGTCTTCGTGACGCATCGACATGGCCGATACGAAGCCAATGCCCATGCCCGCGCGCACCGCCTCCTTCACGCCCTCCACGCCCGCGATTTCCAGCGCAATCCGCATCGGCACGCCCGCTTCCATGAACGCGCGCTCCACGATCTGACGCACGCCGGAACCGTCCTCGCGCAAAACGAGCGGGTACTCGCCGAGCGTAGCGAGCGGGACGCGCGCGTCGGGCACATCGGCATGCGCGTGCGCAGCAACGGGATGCCCGCGTGGCGCGATGGCGACAATCTCGTCGTCGTGCCACGGATGCACGATCGTATCGGACGGCAACTGCGCGCCGACCGGGCCTTCGATCAGCGCGACGTCGAGCGAGCCGAGCATGCCGATGACATCCGACGTATTGCCGTTCATCGTTTCGAGCTTCACCTCGGGGAAACGCCGATGAAATGCCGCCGCCAGATACGGCAGCAAGTAGCTCGCGGGCGTCGTGCTTGCGCCGATGCGCAGCGTCCCGCGCTCCAGCCCGCGCAGCGCGTCGCGCAACGCATAGGCGTCGCGCCAGCAGTCGCGCAGCCGCGTCGCGTGCGTCGCCAGTTGCTCGCCGGTGGGCGTGAGACGCACACCGCGGCCATCGCGCACGTAGAGCGCCTCGCCGAAGGCGTCCTGCAATAACCGCAACTGGCCCGAAACCGCAGGCTGCGACAAATGCAGTGCCTCCGCGGCACGGCTGATGTTGCGATGCTCGGCGACGGCGGCAAAAGTTATCAGCTGTTCCGGGGTCATGGCGAGTAATTATAGGGTTGACCTATATTTTACGTCACAAATGACGATTATTCATATCGATATACATAAATTAGGATTAGCGCATTCGTTCTCTACCCGATTCCCGAATCGCCATGTCCGCTTCCCCTTCAACGACACTTGCGCATCAGCCGTCCTCCGCACGCGGTCTGCTCAACGGCGTCCTGTTCGTCTCTCTGCTCGCAGCGGCCGTCACCCGCCTCGCCGCGTTGCCCGCCATCGCCGGCCTGGGCCTGAGCCCGCTGATCGTCGGCATCGTCGCGGGCGCGGTCTACGGCAACGTCCTGCGCGACGGAATGCCCGAAAGCTGGGCCGCCGGCGTCAATTTCTGCGCGCGCAAGCTGCTGCGCATCGCCGTCGCGTTTTTCGGCCTGCGCGTGAGCCTTCAGGAGATCGCCCAGGTCGGCCTGCCGGGGCTCGTCGAATCGGCTGTGATCGTCGTGAGCACGCTGTCGATCGGCACCTGGGCCGGCATGAAGCTCATGAAGCTCGACCGCGACACGGCCTTGCTCACGGCCGCAGGCGGCGCGATCTGCGGCGCAGCCGCCGTGCTCGCCTTCGAATCGACGCTGCAATCGAAGCCTCACAAGAGCGCCATGGCCGTCGGCAGCGTCGTGCTGTTCGGCACGCTCTCCATGTTTCTCTATCCGGTGCTTTACCGCGCGGGCTGGCTCCATCTCGATACGCTCGGGGCCGGGCTCTACTTCGGCGGCACGATCCACGAAGTCGCGCAAGTCGTGGGCGCGGCAAGCAATGTGAGCCCGGAAGCCACGCATGTCGCCACCATCGTCAAGATGACCCGCGTGATGCTGCTCGTGCCGGTGCTGCTCGTACTCGGCGTGTGGCTCAATCGTCGTCAGGCGCACGGCCACGGTCACAGCGACAGCGCGGGGCACGCGGCGCGGGGCGCGCGCAAGATCGCGGTGCCGTGGTTCGCGCTCGGCTTCCTCGCGTTCGTGATCGTGAACTCGCTGCACATGCTGCCAGAAGCTGCGACGCAGACCGTCAACACACTCGACACTTTCGCGCTCACGATGGCGATGACCGCCCTCGGCATCGAAACGCGAATTTCGCAGGTCCGCCAGGCCGGTCCGCGCGCGCTGACTACCGGGCTCGTCGTCTATGCCTGGCTGATCGGCGGCGGTCTCGCGATTACCTGGGCAGTGGAACGCCTGTTCGGCTGACGTCCGACGCGCCGTCAGCATGCCGCCCGGATTGCCACACCGATCTCGATCTTCCCCCGGCCCGCTGGCAACGCCAGCGGCTCGCCCCGCCGCGCGCGGGGCTTTTTGCGTTTCGGCTCGCGCCCTGCCGCGTGTGTCGCGTGTGTCGCGTGTGCTGATCGGGCGTGCGGCATCCGTCGAACAACGGCGCCGGTTGCGCGCGATACTGTGCCGTACCGCCCATCGCACGGGCAGGCGTCATGGCAAAGGGGCAACCGATGGCATACGAACTGTATTACTGGGATGGCCTGCAGGGCCGCGGCGAATTCGTGCGGCTCGCGCTGGAGGAAGCACAGGCGGACTATGTGGACGTGGCACGCGGAGAGAAATCGGCGGGCCTCGGCATCGGCGCGATGATCGCCGAGCTCGACAGCCGCGCGGGCGCGTATCCGCCCTTCGCGCCGCCGTTCCTCAAGGACGGCGATCTGCTGATCCCGCAGACCGCGAACATCCTGTTCTATCTCGGACCGAAGCTTTCGCTCGCGCCGCGCAACGAAGGTCTGCGCTACGTAGCCAATGGCCTGCAGATGACGATCGTCGATCTCGTCGCCGAAGTGCACGACACGCATCACCCGATCGCAAGCGACCTCTACTACGAGGACCAGAAACACGAAGCGAAGGCGCGCGCCGCCGACTTCCTCGCGCATCGCATGCCGAAGTTCCTCGGCTACTTCGAGCGCGTGCTCGCGCAGAATCCGTCCGGCGCGCGGCACATGGTCGGCGACGCGCTCACGTACGTCGACCTGTCGATCTTCCAGATCGTCGAAGGGCTGCGCTACGCATTCCCGAAAACGACGAAGCATCTCGCCGAACGCTATCCGCACGTCTGCGCGCTGCACGATGCCGTGGCCGTGCGCCCGAACATCGCCGCGTATCTCGCTTCGCCGCGCCGCCTGCCGTTCAACGAAACCGGCATCTTCCGGCACTACCCGGAACTCGACCACACGACGCGCTAGCCACGCGCGCGCCCTCTGCCCGGCTTGCGCGCGACGGACGTCGACCACGGCTGCCGACGGCCATGCGCCGCGCCGCGTTACGCCATTTCCCCGCCGGGCGCAATGCTATGCTTGCGCCCGGCGCCGATTCCTCACACTTACACTCGTAACCTGTCCGCCGTGCTGTCATTCCTGCTGAAACTGCGCACTCGCGCCCGCAACCTGTTCCGCCTCTCCGACGCACACACGATGCTTGTCTGGTCGGTCATCGTCGGCGTCGCCGGCGCGTTCGCGACCGTGATCTTTCGCGAAGGCATCGCACTGTTGCAGCGCCTGTTTTCCGGCACGTCCGGCAGTCTCGTCGAAATGGCCAGGCATCTGCCGTGGCAGACCCGCATCTGGTTGCCCGCCGCGGGCGGTTTCATCGCGGGCTGCCTGCTGATGCCCGCCAAACGCAAGGCGCCCGGCGACGACGCGCGCACCGTTCATACCGACTATGTGGAAGCGGTGGCAATCGGCGACGGCGTGATGCCGGTCGGCAAAAGCCTTTGGCGTGGTGCGTCGTCGCTCTTCACGATTGCGAGCGGCGGCTCGATCGGCCGCGAAGGTCCGATGGTGCAGCTCGCGGCGCTCGCGGCCTCGCTGATCGGCCGCTGGGTCCACTTCGATCCGCAGCGCATGCGCCTGCTCGTCGCGTGCGGCGCGGCGGCCGGTATCACGTCGGCCTATAACGCGCCGATTGCGGGCGCCTTCTTCGTCACCGAGATCGTGCTCGGTTCGATCGTGATGGAAAGCTTCGGGCCGATTGTCGTTTCCTCGGTCGTCGCGAACATCACGATGCGCGAGTTCGCGGGCTACAAGCCGCCGTACGAAATGCCCCCGTTTCCGGCTATCTCGGGCATCGAAGTCGTGCTCTTCGTCGTGCTCGGCCTCCTGTGCGGCGCACTTGCACCACAGTTCCTCGCCCTGCTCGACGGCACGAAGTCGCGCGTCGCGCGCCTGAACCTGCCGCTGCCGGTGAAATTCGCACTGGGCGGCCTCGTCTGCGGCGTCATCTCCGTATGGACGCCCGAGATCTGGGGCAACGGTTACAGCGTCGTCAACTCGATCCTCCACTCGCCCTGGACGTGGACCGCGCTCGCCACCGTGCTCGTCTTCAAGCTCATCGCGACGACGGCGACGATCGGCTCGGGCGCCGTGGGCGGCGTCTTCACGCCGACGCTCTTCATGGGCGCCGTGTTCGGCAGTCTCTTCGGCCAGGGCATGCACGCACTGTTTCCGCACGGCACCTCGGCGCCGTACGCCTACGCGATGGTCGGCATGGGCGCGTTCCTGGCGGGTGCGACCCAAGCTCCGCTGATGGCGATTCTCATGATCTTCGAGATGACGCTCAGCTACCAGGCCGTGCTGCCGCTCATGCTTTCGTGCGTGGTCGCGTATTTCGTCGCGCGCGCGACGGGCAAGTCGTCGATGTACGAAATCACGCTACACCGCAATCGCGAGGTAGAAGAACGCACACGCCTGCGCGCCACGCAGATGCGCGAACTGATCCGCCCGGCCGATACCGTCGTGCAAGCCGACGCAACCGTCTCCGACATGACGCGCGTGTTCCTCGAATATCCGGTGAAGTATCTCTACGTCATCGACGCGTCGGGTCACTTCCTCGGCGCGGTCGCGCTCGCCGATATCACCTCGGATCTGCTGCAAAAACGCGATACATCGCAAAAGCGCGCTTCCGACTACGTGCAGATGCCCTTCAACGCGCTCACGCCGGACATGTCGCTCGCGGCGGGCCTCCAGCATTTCATGGCGTTCCGCGGCGAACGTCTGCCGGTCATCGAGAGCGTGCAACAACCGACGCTCAGCGGCGTCGTCTACAAGACCTCGCTCCTCGACGCGTATCAGCGGCTCGACCCCGAGCGCTGAAGCTGTCGCGCACGCGGTGCCGCGCGCCTCGTGCGCGCACCGCCATCGCCCGGAAAACCGCATGTCCCGTGGCTCTTCACGCCACGCACCGCCTGTCAATGCGCAACGGATTTTCTACAATGGAAATCAGCCTTGCGCGCCCCCGTGTTTGCGGGGTCCGCGAACCGGGCCGGCGCCGATCGGCAGAATCGGCCGAAAGGATGCAAACCGGAGCGAAGATGAGCGAACCGTCTCTCGATGCCGTCCGACGCGATCACGCGGGCTGGATCTTCGTTCACCTCGAAGGCGAACCGTACGACCGCGGCGAGCAGCACGGCCAGTTGCTCAGCAACGAGATCCGCAACGCGATCCGCACGGCGCGCTACCTCGCGAAATGGGACACCGGCGAGGACTTCGAGACCTTCGTGAACGCCGCCGTCACGCAGTTCGCGCCGCGGATCGACAACGAATTCGCCGACGAAATCCAGGGCATCGCGGACGGCGCGAAGCTGTCGTTCGCCGAGGTGCTTGCCTGGAACGGCTATATGGATCTGCTGCAGGGCTGGTGGCCCACGCATGCGGCGGCGCAGCAACCGCAGCAACACGTGAAGCCGTGGCGCGGACGGCGCGGCCATCACTGCAGCGCCTTTATCGCGACCGGCAGCGCGACGCGCGACGGCCGCATCGTCATGGCGCACAACTCGTGGGACCGCTACGCGGCAGGCGACGCCTTCAACGTGGTGTTCGACATCGTCCCCGAATCGGGCCATCGCATTCTCATGCAGGGTCTGCCCGGCTGCATTTCCAGCCTCACCGATTTCTGGATCACCTCGGCCGGGCTGATGGTCACGGAGACGACCATCTCCAACTTTGTCGGCTACCGCACGAGCGGCGCACCCGAGTTCTACCGCTCGCGGCGCGCGACGCAATACGCGTCGAGTATCGGCGAATGGTGCGAGATGTTCGCGATGGCGAATAACGGCGGGTACGCGAACAGCTGGCTGCTCGGCGACGCCAAGACGGGCGAAATCGCGCGCTACGAACTCGGGCTGCAGCACGCGGGTTTCGAAATCACGAAAGACGGTTTTTTCAGCGGCTTCAACGCCGCGAGCGATCTCAAGATCCGCAATCAGGAATGCGTCGGAGAAGGCGACGATTTTACGGACGTGCGCCACAACGGCGCGCGGCGGCTGCGCTTCATGCAGCTTGCCGAGCGGCACCACGGCAAGATCGACGTCGAACTGGCAAAAGAGATGATCGCCGACCATCACGACGTCTATCTCGACCGCGACGACAATCCGTGCTCGCGCACGATCTGCGGCCATCTCGAACTCGACGACGCGCGTTTTGCCGGCTCGGATCACGGACCGTTCAATCCGTGGGGCGCGAACGACGGCAAGGTCGTGGATAGCGAAATGGCCCGCGATCTCGCGTTCTGGGCGCGCTGGGGCCATCCGTGCGGAAGAGCGTTCGACGCGCAGGCGTTCATGCAGCGTCATCCGCAGTGGAACTGGCTGAACGGCTATATGCGCGACCGGCCGTCGTGGCCCTGGACCCGCTTCGAGGTCCTGCGCCCCGGCGTCTGAGCCGCATCAAAAAGCACGCACGTTCGAGACGCATTGCCGCATTTCCTGCCATGATGGAACTGTCGCAATTTCGGGATGGCGGGCTGACCGTGTACCGCTCCGGGGTGCGGCACAGCGTTTGCTGCAGCCTGTGGGCTGCATGGAAAGGAGGTCGAGCGATGAAAGCCTCGACACTGATGACCAGCGTTCTCCTCTCGGCATCGTGCTTCGCAGCGCCTGTGCGTACGGCGCAAGAAGCTCCGGTTGAACCAGCGAGTGCAGGAATGCAGTTCCACCGGGACGACGCTCCGGTCGCCCCGCCCGCTCCCAATGTCCCGGCTGCCGTGGGCGGCGGCCACGAGCATTGGGAGTATCTGAGCCTGCCGAAGTCGCGGCGCCTCGATCAGGTACTGAGCCCGGAGCTACACCAGCAGACGTGATACATAACGCACACGCAGCGACGGCGTTCGGCAGCGATTCTGTATGCTCGCCGTGCGTCGCGCTCCGCCTGACACATCGCACTGAGCGCCCGCCGCGCAAAGGACACTCCGCATGCCCGCCTCCCGCATTCCCGACGAACCCATCGATCTTCAATTCACCGACGTGCTGCGCGAGGTGCGCTGGCCGGCCAACAAGGATGATCTCGTGGCTGCCGCACGCAACGCGGGCGCCAGCAACGAAGTGGTGGGAATACTGGACGGGATGCCCGAGCAGGACTACGTGGATGTCGCTTCAGTCACGCGGCTGATCGGCAGCAACTACGGCCCTGGACTCGGTTCGTAAGTCCGCTGCTTTTACGGTTCAAGCACGTAGTACAGATGCGCGGTTCAGACGCGCAGTTCAGACGTCGCGCCCGAACACCACCCGTGCAAAAAATCGGGCCAGCACTTCTTCGACGACGGGCGGCGTGACGTGCTGCGGATCGGCCGTGGCGAGAAACTGCACACCGTCGCACAGTCCGATCAGGCCGATCACGAGCCGGTCGGGCGCAAGCGGTATGGGCGTGCCGGCGCGCGCCGAAAACTCCTCGATATACGCGGCCAGCTGGTCGCGTTTTTCCTTCATGAACGCGTTAAAGCGCGTGCGAAAGCGCGCGTCGCGCGCAGCCAGCAGCTTTGCCTCCATCCATAGCAGAAAACCCTTGTTGTCCTGCGCCATGCGGCTGTAGTAGGCGATCACGCGCGCCTCCATGTCCTCGCGCGTGGTTTCGGTTTCGAAGATCGCGCGCAGATCGGCCTGCATCGCCTCGTGGTCGCGGCGCAGCAGCTCGACGAGCAGCTCGGCCTTGCTGGCGAAGTTCGAATAGAACGCCCCGCGCGTGTATCCCGCGGCAAGCGCGATGTCTTCGACGCTCGCCCCCACGAAGCCTTTGGTCATGAAAATGGCGTGCGCAGCGTCGAGCAGGCGCTCGCGCGTCTGGTCACGGCTTTGTTCGCGGGTCAGTCGGATACGAGTCATGGGCGAGAGTCTAGCACCGAACCATTCCTCGAATTCATCTGCGCACTCAGATACAACCTTGTATTAGAATCCACTGCATCATCTGTAGCCGGTGCGCCACGCGCATCGGCGCGAGTCCGTTTCCGCAGTGCCGTGCCATGGCACGCGCAGCGCACACAGCCGCGCACTTGCGCATGTGTGCGGTCCAGCAAGTCGAGGTCCATGTGAATCATTGCGGTCGTGGCGCATCGAGCAGGATGCGCAGGCAGTCCAGTCGGTCATCGCGCGGCATTGAATGGCGCCGCCTCGCCGGTCTCCTCTCCTTGTGCGGCGCCGCAGCGCTTGCGGCATGCGGCAAGCAAACCGCCGCACCGCCCGAACCGCGCCCGGTCGTCTCGATGACCGTACACCCCGATCAGGACGGCGCGCTGGCCACGTACCCCGGCGAGGTCGAAGCGCGGTATTCGACGCCGCTCTCGTTTCGCGTGAACGGCAAGATCATCGAGCGCAGCGTGCGCCTCGGCGACGCCGTCAAGCCCGGTCAAATGCTCGCGCGCCTCGATCCGGCCGACTACGACAAGAACGCCGCGAGCGCCGCCGCGCAATTCGAGGCCGCACAGCATCGCTATGGGTTCGCGAAACAGCAGCTCGAACGCGACACGGCGCAGGCCGAGGCCAATCTCATCGCGAAAGTGCAGTTCGAACAGACGCAGGATGCGTACGCGTCGGCGACCGCGCAGCGCGATCAGGCGCAGCAACAGCTCGCGCTCGCCGAGAACCAGCGCCGCTATACGCAGCTCGTCGCCGATCACGCGGGCATCATCACTGCCGAAAACGCCGATACCGGCCAGAACGTGCAGGCGGGCCAACCCGTCTATCAACTGGCGTGGTCGGGCGATATCGACGTGTTCTTCGACCTGCCGGAAAACACCGTCACCGGCGTGAGCATCGGCGAGCACGCGCAGGTGAACCTGCCGGCGCTGCCGGGCAAGCGCTATACGGCGCGCGTGCGCGAGATTGCAGCGGCCGCCGATCCGCAAAGCCGCACCTGGCGCGTAAAGCTCACACTCGACGAACCGGATGCCGCCGTTCGGCTCGGCATGAGCGCGAACGTCGTGCTCGCGGCAAAGCACGCAGGCGCCGCGGGCGCATTTACGATTCCCGCCACCGCCCTCTTTCATGACGGCAACGCACCCGCCGTCTGGATCGTGCACCAGCCCGACAACGTGCTGCAGTTGCGCCGCGTAACGATCTCGCGCTACGACGCGAGCACGATCACCGTGACGAGCGGCCTCGACGACAACGACCAGATCGTCCTGCAAGGCGTCCACACAGTCACGACGGGCCAGAAAGTGCGCCCGGTTCCGCCGCTTCATCCCGAGGACTTCGCGTCATGAGCACGCCTCACGAAGAGGGGCGCTTCAACCTGTCTGCGTGGGCGCTGCGCCATCAGGCGCTGGTCGTCTTCCTCATTGCGCTCGCAACGATCTTCGGCGCCCTCTCCTATACGCGTCTTTCGCAGTCGGAAGATCCGCCGTTCACGTTCCGCGTGATGGTGATCCAGACCTTCTGGCCAGGCGCTACGTCACGCCAGGTCGAGGACCAGGTGACGAGCCGCATCGGCCGCAAGCTTCAGGAAACGCCGCATATCGACTTCCTGCGCAGCTACTCGCGCCCGGGCGAGTCGCTCGTGTTCTTCACGATGAAGGACTCCGCGCCCGTGAGCGAGGTGAAGGAAACCTGGTACCAGGTGCGCAAAAAAGTCGGCGATATCGCCGCGTACCTGCCGCCCGGCGTCCAGGGCCCGTTTTTCAACGACGAATTCGGCGACGTCTATACCAACATCTACGCGCTGGAGGGTGACGGTTTCTCACCGGCCCAGTTGCACGACTACGCCGACAACCTGCGCGAAGAACTGCTGCGCGTGCCCGATGTCGGCAAGGTCGATTACTTCGGCGATCCGAACCAGCGCATTTACGTCGAGATTTCCAATACGCAACTCACGCGCCTCGGTATCTCGCCTACGCAGATCGGGCAGATCATCGGCGCGCAGAACAGCGTTTCGGCGGCGGGCACGCTGACCACCGCCGACGATCGCGTATTTGTGCGCCCGAGCGGCCAGTTCAAGGACGTGAAGGCGCTTGCCGATACGCTGATCCGCGTGAACGGCCGCAGCTTTCGTCTGGGCGACATCGCCACGATCCGGCGCGGCTACGACGAGCCGACCGTCACGCAGATGCGCTACGAAGGCAAAACCGTGCTCGGCATCGGCCTGACGATGCAACCGGACGGCGACGTGATCCGGCTTGGCCGCGCGCTCGATGTGCGCGTCGCGCAATTGCGCGCCCAGTTGCCCGCAGGTTTGCGGCTCGTCGAAGTATCGAGCATGCCGAAGGCGGTTTCGCGCTCGGTCGACGACTTCGTCGAGGCCGTCGCCGAAGCCATCGGCATCGTGCTGCTCGTGAGCCTTGTCTCGCTCGGCGTGCGCACGGGCACGGTCGTCGTCATCACGATTCCGATCGTGCTCGCCGTCACGTCGCTCGTCATGTATCTGTTCGGCATCGGCCTGCACAAGGTTTCGCTCGGTACGCTGGTGCTCGCGCTCGGCCTGCTCGTGGACGACGCAATCATTTCGGTCGAGATGATGGCCGTGAAGCTCGAGCAGGGCTGGAACCGCACCAGCGCCGCCGCATACGCCTATACGAGCACCGCGTTTCCGATGCTGACCGGCACGCTCGTCACGGTCGCCGGTTTCCTGCCGATCGTCCTCGCGAAGTCGAGCACCGGCGAGTACACACGTTCGATCTTCCAGGTCTCCGCCATCGCACTGATCGCTTCGTGGTTCGCGGCAGTCGTGCTGATTCCGCTGCTTGGCTACCGCCTGCTGCCCGAGCGTCAGCGCGCGCCGCACGAGCCCGACGGCCACGAACACGACATTTACGACACGCGCTTTTATCGCCGCTTCCAGCGCTGGATCGGCTGGTGCATCGACCGAAAACTGGTCGTGCTGGGCATCACCATCGTGCTCTTCCTGATGGCGCTCGCGGGCTTCACGCTCGTGCCGCAGCAGTTTTTCCCGAGTTCAGATCGGCCGGAACTGCTCGTCGACGTGCGCCTGCCGGAAGGCGCATCGTTCGACGCCACGCTGCGCGAAGCGAAGCGGATCGAAGCCGCACTGAAGGGCCGCCCCGAAATCGACCATTCGATCACCTTTGTCGGCACCGGCGCGCCGCGCTTCTATCTCCCGCTCGACCAGCAATTACAGGTGCCGAACTTCGCGCAGTTCGTGATCACGGCGAAATCGGTGGAAGACCGCGAAAAACTCGCGACCTGGCTGCAAGGAAAACTGCGCAACGACTTCCCCGCGATTCGCACGCGCCTCTCGCGGCTGGAAAACGGACCGCCCGTCGGCTATCCCGTGCAGTTGCGCGTCAGCGGCAATGACATCGCCGTCGTGCGCGGCATTGCGGACCGCGTCGCCGCCACGATGCGCGACGATCCGCGCACCGACAACGTCAACCTGGACTGGGACGAACCCGCCGAACGCTCGCTTCGCTTCGAGATCGACCAGCAGCGGGCGCGCCAGTTGAATGTGTCTTCGGAGGACGTCGCGAATTTCCTGCAGATGACGCTCTCGGGCTACACCGTCACGCAGTACCGCGAGCGCGACAAGCTCATCAGCGTCGATCTGCGCGCGCCCGCGGCTGAGCGCGTCGATCCCGCCCACCTGCTGACGATGGCGATGCCGACGCCCAACGGCCCCGTGCCGCTCGGCTCGCTCGGCCACCTCGTCAACGACCTCGAATACGGCGTGATCTGGTCGCGCGACCGGCAGCCCACCATCACGGTGCAATCCGACGTGAAGGCAGGCGCCCAGGGCATCGACGTCACGAACGACGTCGTGAGGCGACTGCAGACAGTCCGCGCCACGCTGCCGACCGGCTATCGCATCGAGGTCGGCGGCTCCGTCGAGGAAAGTGCGAAAGGCCAGGCGTCGATCAACGTACAGCTGCCGATCCTCGTGATCGCCGTGCTCACGCTGCTCATGATCCAGTTGCAGAGCTTCGCGCGCGTGATGATGGTGGTGCTGACCGCGCCGCTCGGCCTGATCGGCGTCGTCATCGCGCTGCTGCTGTTTCGGCAGCCGTTCGGGTTCGTCGCCATGCTCGGCGTGATTGCGATGTTCGGCATCATCATGCGCAATTCGGTGATCCTCGTGGACCAGATCGAAACGGATATCCGCAGCGGGCACAAGCGTTACGACGCTATCGTCGGCGCGACCGTGCGGCGCTTCAGACCGATTACGCTGACCGCTGCCGCAGCCGTGCTCGCGCTGATTCCGCTCTTGCGCTCGAACTTCTTCGGCCCGATGGCGACAGCGCTCATGGGCGGCATCACGAGCGCGACCGTGCTCACGCTCTTCTATCTGCCTGCGCTCTACGCCGCCGCGTTCCGCGTGCACAGCAACGAGACAGACGAACCCGGCGGCGATGGCCGCCACGCGGAGAATGCATCATGAAACGGTCCGCGAACACGATGACGATGCGCGTGCGTAATGGAGGACGTAATGGACGCAGTGGACGTAATGGACGTAATGCGTCCGCGCCCTGCCGCGGCGCTTGCGCAGCCGCAGCCGCGCTCGCTTTCGCATTTGGACTCACAGGCTGTGCCTGGGGTCCAGGCGGACAAGCGCCCGCAATGCCGCAACCGGCGCACTATGGCGCGCAGCCTCAGCCGGCGCAAACTGTCGCCGCACAGGGTGTCGCGCAGCAGTTCGTGGTGGGCGCGAAACCCGTGCCGCAATGGTGGACGCTGTACGGTTCCGATGCGCTCGATGCGCTCGTCGACGAGGGTCTGCGCAACAGTCCGAATCTCGCCGCCGCCGATCACAGCCTGCAGGCCGCGCGTGAACAGTTGCGCGGCCAGATCGGCAGTTCGCTGCTGCCGACCGTCGACGCACTCGGCATCGCACAGCGCCAGCGCACGCCGGGGGTGCCGCAACTGGGCGTCGACAAGCTGCAGTACGACATCTTTGCCGGTCTCGTCCAGGTGCGATACACGTTCGATCTGTTCGGCGCGACACGGCTCAATAACCTGGCGCTCACGGCGCGCGTCGACATGCAGTTGTTTCAGTTCGACGCTGCGCGGCGCGCGCTCGCAGCCAACATCGTGGCCGCGGCGATCGGCGCCGCCACGCTTCACGAGGAAATCGACACGACCGAGCGGCTCGTCGCACTCGCCAACGCGCAGGCCGACGATATGGCGAAGCGCTATGCGCTCGGCGCGGTCTCGCATACGGACCTGTTGAGCGCGCAACAAAGTGCGGCGTCGCTCGCGACCAGTCTGCCGGTTCTGCGCCAGCAATCGAGCACGACGCGCCACGCGCTTGCGGTGCTGCTCGGCCGCACGCCTGACGCGGCGCCGCCCGATCTCGATCTCGCGAGCCTCACACTGCCGCCGCAGGTGCCCGTGGTGGTGCCATCGGAACTGTTGAAGTCGCGGCCCGACATCCAAGCCGCCGACGCCGCGCTGAAGGCCGCCGCCGCCAATGTCGGCGCGGCCACGGCGCAGATGTTCCCGAGCATCACGCTATCGGCTGCGCTTGGCCAGGCCGGTTTTTCGTGGCCGATGGTGACTTCCGGCGCGGGCGCGCTGTGGGCCATCGGCGCTTCGCTGTCGCAGCCGATCTTCCACGGCGGCGCACTCCTCGCACAGCGGCGCGCGGCGCTACAGTCGTACGATGCGGCGAACGCGTCGTACCGGCAGACGGTGCTCGCGGCGTTCCAGAATGTCGCCGATCAACTCGCAGCGCTAGAGCACGATGCGCAGGCGCTCGATTCGGCTAGCTTGTCCGCGCGCTCTTCCGAGGGCGTGTACGAGGAGACGAATGCGCGTTATCGGCTCGGCGCGGTGCCCTGGTACGCGGTGCGGCAAAGCGAGCAGCAATGGCGCAACGCGCGGCTCGACGAGATCCGCTATCGCGGCTCGCGGCTTTCGGATACGGCGGCGCTGTTCCAGGCGATGGGTAGCCCGCCTGTTGCGGCGGATGCAGGGAAGTCGTCCGCCGGTGCTGCCGTGAAGGTTGGTGCTGCGAGTGAGTAGCGATGGTGGATCGATGAGTATTTTTTTGATCGACGAAGGTAATGGACTAGTCGAAAGAATACGGGCATTGTTACCAACGTCATATCAACTACCGCTATCAGAGTCCCCGCCCTCGCGGCTCTTTTGGGTACATACACTCAAATGGCCTAACAATCCTTAACCTTCCGGCTCGCGCGAACTTGCTACGATGGGTCCCCGAAAACGAGTTGGGAGAAAGCATGCCGTGGGATCCCAGAGGGGCAGCGAGCCGGGCCGAACAACGTTCGCGAAGCACCAGTCAAGGTAGATGCGCGGAGTATGTCCGTCTGGCAGTCGAAGCTGGCGGAATCGTCCTGTCACGTCACGCCGACGCAAAAGATTACGGACGGAGCCTCGAAGACGCGGGCTTTTATCGCGCTAATGGGGAACCGCAGGTTGGCGATGTCATAGTCATTCAACCCGCACCAGGACATGCACACGGTCACATGGCCATCTACAGCGGATCAATCTGGATTTCTGATTTCAAACAGCTCAACGGCTTTTATCCCGGGCCGGCATATCGCACTGCCCGGCCGTCCTACCAGATATACCGGCACAACTGAGGTCGCATATGAACCGGGACATTCGCTCTCCATTCCCCGCACTGTGGGCTGCAATCTGCCTCACTCTCGCGTTTTCCGTGCAAGCGCACGCGCAAAGTACGCCTGCGGCGCCAGAAGCATTCGTCACTACGTTTTATCAATGGTTCTTCAAGCACGACAACGATCAGACTGCGCCGTTGCGCGAACACGCGATATACAACTATGTTGCGCAGCGGACCGTTGACCGGCTCAAAGACGAATACAGCCGCACTGGGCCACCGCAAGGCGTGGACTATTTTCTGAAAGTCCAGGACTATGATCCGCGCGACTGGGCCGCGCACATTGCGACGCAGCGGCCAATTGCGCTCGGGGATGTCACGATCATCCCCGTCACATTCGGCTCGAAGGATAAAACAAGCATCCTCGTGTTTCTACGCAACGAGCACGGACACTGGAAAATCATAAAGATCGACGACACCCTGGACTACAACTAATCCCAGCCGATCTCGTTCTTGCCCTTCGACGTGCCGCCGCGCCGATCAAAAATACGGTGCGTTGTCACCAACGCGCCGTATTAACCATCGCTATAACAGAGCTTCGCATGGCGAAACTCTGCACGCTCAACGCAGGTGATCTTGCACCTTCTGTTCGTCCGTTACGCCAAGATCAGCAAAATTACTGATCCTGACATCGCCATCGGGAAAGCGTGCAACGACGTCAAGCTGGCCGCCCATCGCTTCAATGTGGCTACGCAACATCGAAATGTACATGTCTGTCTGCTTCTCGATAGCGCCCCTTGATGTTCTACGTATCGTCTCGCTTCTCAACGCCCTGATATCCGGCATCGCACCCGCATCCTTGCCTTGCACTAACGTGTGGACCTGGATCACGTCATTCACGTTCGCCGCCGACCCGACCACCGCGCGCACCAGACCTCCGTCAGTATCAATGCGCGATATGCGCGCTCATACCAAAATACCGCTGATCATCGCCGCCTCATTCCGACGTATCGGACTCCGGTTTCCGCATAAATTACTTGAAGCGTGTTAGACACTTTGGATAACGGGTCCGGCATGAATAAATTCCGTTATGCTTATCAACCACATAGAATCACTGCCCGCCCCTGAGACTCGGAACATGAATGAGCTAGTCACCCCGCAGCAAGCAAGTAGCCCAATCTATCCGCAAGCGCTGACGGTAGAGGACTTTCGCCGCAACCTCGCTGAGGTGCGCAATCGCATCACCCGTGCCTGCAAGCGAGTTGGCCGCGCACCATCTTCGGTTCGTCTGTTACCGGTGAGCAAGACGGTCGATGAAGCGCGCATCCGACTGTCCTATGAGGCGGGCTGCAAGGAACTAGGTGAAAACAAGGTGCAAGAGGCCTATCGCAAGTGGGGGGCCATGTCCGATCTCACAGACTTACGCTGGTCGGTAATCGGCCACCTCCAGACAAACAAGGCCAAGTTGGTCGCTCAATTTGCTTCGGAATTTCAGGCCCTCGACAGCGTACGTGTCGCGGAAGCGCTAGAGCGACGCCTGCAAACGGAGGGACGTGGTCTCGACGTATTTGTCCAGGTCAACACGTCCGGCGAGGCTAGCAAATATGGCTTGCCCCCGGATGAGGTAGTGGCCTTTGTGCGAGGACTGGTGGCATATCCAGCCCTTCGGGTGCGCGGTCTGATGACATTGGCATTGCTGTCATCGGAAACCGCACGCGTGCGCGAGTGTTTTGTCCTCCTGCGGGATCTGAAAAACCGCATTCAACATGATCTGCCCCAAGGGAACGAGGTCACTGAGTTGTCGATGGGCATGTCAGGAGACTTCGAAACCGCCATCGAAGAAGGAGCCACGGTGGTCCGCGTCGGGCAAGCTATTTACGGCGCTCGCAATCTGCCAGATAGCCATTTTTGGCCTACTGAAGGGGCATGACACGAACACATTCAAGTCCAATTGATCAGTCATACCGCTTTGGGCGGCAGCGGAGTGACTAGCTTTAACGCAAAAGGCCGCAGATTCTGTAGAAAAGATCTCAACGCTGCTAATTGGAAATTCCAGGTTACGCAAAGCATAGAGGAACTAGCGCTACGGCCCGTTCCAATCTTAGATAGGAGTTAACCTCGTGAAAATTTATCGTATCGTCGTTCGTCAAGATGGCCGCTTGCTGGGTCACTTCGAGTCGGAGGTGCCATGGGCGCTAGAGGCAATCAGCATCGTTGAGGCTGAATTTGCTAAAAATCCCGGCTTCCAGTTCGAGCGCCTGGTCGCGGAAGAGGAACGTAGACTCATACAGGCCGGTCCCGAGGGGGTACGCGTTCTTAATAGAGAATTAGTCTTCAAACCAATTCCATGACCGAATTGCACGATGTTTTTCGGCGTGTCGCCAAACAACAGAACGAGCACAAACGGCACCGGAATAGAAATTCGACGAGCATTTTGAGTAGGTTTACTACAATATTTTCGATAACGGGCTCCCTGACCATATGCGGAGTTATATGGCGCGGGTACCTCGGTGGGGCGATTTTTTTAGTGATTGGCGCCGCGCTTAGCTGGATTGTGGTGAAAGCGACCGAGTCTTTTATTTGTGATTTGCCCGAGGATGCGGAATAGTGGCAAAAACGACAACGCATCTCCGCCGACTCCCCTCTTGTCCATCGACGTACCAACCGGCTAGCCGGAAAAACAAAAAAATACGGCGCGTTGTCACCAACGCGCCGTACCGACCACCTTTATTTTTACCCCCCCCGCTTATCAGGGCTTGTTCGATTCGAACAGGTCCATGATCCGTTGCTTCTCGTTCGACGTCACGTTCGGCGGCGTCATGCCGGCCGGCGCCATGCCGCCAACGGCCTCGCCGGCCCCACCCGCCAGATTCGACGAATCGACGCCGATGCTCGCCACGAAGCCGCTACCCGGCGTCATGTCCGTGAAATACAGCTCGCCGGCAATCGTCGTCACGCCTTCGGGCGGCGGCGGATCCTCTTGCGGCACGCCGCGCAGCGCGTGCTGCATGTATTCCACCCAGATCGGCAGTGCGAGCTGCGCACCGAATTCGCGGCTGCCGAGGCTCTTCGGCTGGTCGTAGCCCATCCACGCCACCGCAACCAGCGAGCGCTGATAACCCGCAAACCAGCCGTCCTTGGCATCGTTGGTCGTACCGGTCTTGCCGTGCAGATCGCTACGATGCAGAACGTTCGTGCCCGCGCCCGTGCCCGAGGTCGCCACCGTATGCAGCAGGCTGCCCATCACGTACGCGTTGCGCGGCGAGATCGTCTGCGGCGCATTCTGGCCCGCGACGAGCGGCTGCGCGCGCAGGATCGGGCGGCCGTGCGAGTCGTCGACTTCGGCGATCAAATACGGGTTGATGCGATAGCCGCCATTCGCGAACACCGAGTACGCGCCCGCCGACTGCAGCGGCGTGACGAGCCCCGCGCCCAGCGCCATCGGCAGATACGGCGGCGTCTTGTCGGCATCGAAGCCGAAGCGCTGCGTCACGAAGTCCTGCGCGTATTTCGTGCCGATGTACGAGAGGATGCGGATCGAGACGAGGTTCTTCGATTTCGCGAGCGCGAGACGCATCGGCATCGGACCTTCCGGCTGATCGTCGTCCTTCGGCTCCCACGCGTCGCCGCCAGGCGTGCTGGGCGGGAAGAACAGCGGCGCGTCGTTGATGATCGTCGCCGGTCCCAGGCCCTTTTCGAGCGACGCCGAATAGATGAACGGCTTGAAGCTCGAACCCGGCTGGCGCCACGCCTGCGTGACGTGGTTGAACTTGTTCTTGTTGAAATCGAAGCCGCCGATCAGCGCGCGAATCGCGCCGTCCTGCGGCGTGAGCGAGACGAGCGCGCCTTCCACCTGCGGCAGCTGCGTGATCTGCCAGTTGCCCTTGTCGTCGGGCAGCACGCGCACGATCGAGCCCACGCGGATGTGCTGCGCCTGCGAAGCGCGCGGCGACAACGCCGCCGCCACGAAGCGCAGGCCTTCTCCGCTCATGGTGACGGTCGTGCCGTCGAGCAGTTGCGCCTTGACTACCTTCGGATTCGCCTCGGTCACGACAGCCGCGACGATCGCGCCGTTGTCCGGGTGGTCGGTGAGCGCGTCTTCGATAGACTGCTCGCGGTCGTCGCCGCTCGCGGGCAACTGCACGAAGCCTTCCGGCCCGCGATAGCCGTGGCGGCGCTCGTAGTCCATCACACCCTTGCGCACGGCGTTGTAGGCGGCTTCCTGATCGGCGGAATCGATCGTGGTCGTCACGGTGAGGCCGCGCGTGTAAGTCTCATCCTTGTACTGTGCATACATCATCTGCCGCACCATTTCGGAGATGTATTCGGCATGCACGCTGTATTCGTTGCCCGCGCTCTTCGTCACGAGCGGCTCCTTGATCGCCGCGTCGTACTGATCCCGGGTGATATAGCGGAGATCGAGCATGCGCTTGAGGATGTACTCCTGGCGGATCTTCGCGCGGTGCGGATTGACGATCGGGTTATACGCGGACGGCGCCTTCGGCAGCCCCGCGAGCATCGCGGCCTGCGCGAGCGTGATGTCCTTGAGATCCTTGCCGAAGTACACGCGCGCCGCGGCCGAGAAGCCATAGGCGCGCTGCCCCAGATAGATCTGGTTCATGTACAGCTCGAGGATCTGATCCTTCGTGAGCGCCCGCTCGATCTTGTACGCGAGCAGCATCTCGTAGACCTTGCGCGTATAGGTCTTCTCGCTCGAGAGGAAGAAGTTGCGCGCGACCTGCATCGTGATCGTGCTCGCGCCCTGCGCCGCGCCGCCGTGGGTCAGGTCGGCGAGGCCCGCGCGCAGGATGCCGACGAAGTCGACGCCGCCGTGCTCGTAGAAGCGGTAGTCCTCGATTGCGAGCACCGCTTTTTTCTGGATATCGGGGATGTCCTGGAAGCGCACGATCTGCCGGCGTTCCTCGCCGAACTCGCCGATCAGCACGTGATCGGCCGTATAGACGCGCAGCGGAACCTTCGGGCGATAGTCGGTGAGCGCGTCGAGCGACGGCAGATGCGGCCCCATCACGACAAGCGCATAACCGGCGATCAGTGCGCCGACCACAAGCAGCGTCACGATCAGGCCGACGAACCAGAGCGCGATCGACGCGCCGATCGAGCGGCCGCGCGTGGCGCCGCCGTTCGCACCATCTGGCGGCGTGTGACGTTCCGGCTGCTGGTGTCCTTTGCGGAAGGCGGGTTCCCGATCGTCGTTCGGATACTGCGAAGAAGGCGGCTGTTTAATGATAGGCATGACTGGAATGATTGGCGCGTCCGGTGCGCGCCCCCGTTTGTGCCCGGTTGGGCCTGCTTTGGGCCTGCTTTGGGCCTGCTTGCGCCCGTTTGTGCCCATATGTGCGCGTCTCTCTCGCGCACAAGGATCGTGGTCATGGCGTCATGGCGCCAATGCGGCGACCGGCAGCGCCAGCCCTGTGACCGTCGCTGCAACGCGGCGGACTACGCCCCCGTCCCGCCGCCCGGCACGCGCTCAAAGCGCGCCATCACGCAATGTAACAGCGCATTCTAAATAAATCACGCGACGCGGGACGGCGATTTTGTAAAAAAAAATGTTGTCGGGCCACGTGCGGTAAGCGGCACATACGACCGCCCGCATCTTCAAACCGGCTTTTCAGCAATAAAAGGCGGCTCTGTGCGCCATCCGATGCGTTCTTCGCAAAAGGTTTTCAGACAAAGCGCCGTTGAGCGCCGGAATGCGCGCCGCACGCCGGGGTTGTCAGCATATTGTTGCTTCGCGTGTCGCCATGGCGCGCACACCCGGGCATTGCGCGTCGGGCGTCAAGCCGTATGATGCGTAGCTGCGACACGCTCCACCCGGCCCGCATGCGGTTTTCGCAAGACAGCCTCACGCGCGCCCCGGGCGGGATCCCGGGGTCACCCGAAGCCGACCTGGCAGCCGACCATGAACAAGCCTAGCGAACGCATCGTCGTCTTCGTCACGCCCGCGCAAAAGCGCGCGATCTCGGCTGCGGCCGACACGCTCGGCATCAGCATCAGCGAGCTGATGCGCCGCGCCGTGCTCGCGTTTGGCGCGACGAGCGATCAGGTGAAAGCCGCGAGCATCGTCGACTGGCTGAACGCGCCGCGCGAACCCGATACGCTCGCCCAGGTGCTGCACAAAGCCACGAAACCGTTGCGCCCGCGGCGCGGGAGCGCGCTGCGTCTCACCCCTTCCGCGGCTCCCGCCCAGGACGGCGAACCTGAGCCAGCGCAACTCGCACCGAAAGACGAAGCCACTGCACCCGCGCAAACGGATCGTGACCTCGCCGCGACAGCAGCGCACGGCGGCGGCGAGGCGGACGCCGCACAACCGCAAGTCGCCACTGAAACGCAAGCCGCAGCGCTGCCCGCATCTCCCGCCGCCGGACCCGACATCGGCAACGCCACGCGCGAAATCGGCCAGGCCGTCGCCCGTCTGAGCGCTGAAGCAGCCGTGACCGACGCGGCATTTCCCGATCCCGCGCATGCCGGGCACGATGAACCGCTCCAGTCGCTGAGCGCGCCGCCAGTTGCACGCGCAACGCGAGCGAGCCACGCCGCCGACACGCATCAAGACGAACAGGGCAACGGTGCGTCCGAAGAAGGCAAGTTTGCGTAGCGAGGCGTCGCCGCGCGGCAAGCCGGACAGTGGAATTTCAGGTCCGCTTTAAGTCCCCGCTTTAAGTCCCCTTTTTAAGCCGCCTTTAAGAGACCCCGTGGTGTAATATCCGCGAGCGATGGCAGCCGGGCCATGCCTGGCCGCATGCCGGTTCGTCGCGCCGGTTCGTCAACACGCTCTTGCAATAGGCGGAAGGCGCCCCGATTTACCGGCTGCATGCGCGCTCTGTACAAAGCGGCGTAATCTGCCAACAGCGCTGGCAACAACGCGGTCCACAGCACTGTTGCCAGCGGGCACGATGCCGATGCTGCTCGACGCCGTCTGCGCCTGCGTGCATTTCGGCCCATCGCAGCCCGTTTCAATTCACGGAGGAATTCATGTCGCTTTTCGACTCCATCTCTCGCACGCTCAAGGGCCTGCTCAACGACGCCGCCGATTCGGTGCAGGACCCGTCGCGCGACGCACGCCAGATCGTGCGCGAACTCGACGACAGCATCGCGAAAGCGGAGAACGCGCTCGTCGAGATCCAGGCGCAGGTCGCGACGCAGCAAAGCAAGCGCGACGTGGCCGCCGACAAGGCGAAGAAGTACGAAGAAGGCGCGCGGCGCGCGCTGCAATCGGGCGATGAAGCGCTCGCACGCGAAGCGCTCGGCGCGCAGTCCACGGCCGAAGCCGAACGCGATGCGCTTGCCGCAGAACTCGCGAAGCTCGAACCGTCGGTCGATCAACTGAAGCAGCAGATCGACGACATGCGCCAGCGGCGCAACGACCTCAACGCACGCTCGAACATCCTGCAGGCGAAGCAGCAGATCGCGCAGGCGAAGGACGTCGCGGCTACGGCGCTCGGCGGCATCGGCGGCAAGAATCTCTCGGCCGATTTCCAGAAGCTCGAAGACAAGGTCGCGCTGTCGAACGCGCGCTCGGATGCGCGGCTCACCTCTGCCGACACATCGAGCGGCAAGGCGCTCGACGACAAGCTCGCCGCGCTGAACAAGGGCCCATCGGTGGATGAGCGTCTCGAAGCCCTCAAGAAGCAACTGAACACACCGGCGCAATAACGCGCAGGGGTGTCCGGAGGCGGCGCGGCGCTCACCGCGCGCCGCCTCCTCGTCCCGACCGTCATGGAGACGGGCGTCACGCCGCCCGGCTTGCAACATGAAAAAGTTTCTCGTCGCCGCCCTTGCTTCGCTTGCATTCGCAAGCGGTGCCGCGTTCGCGGTGCCCAACGCGCAGCAGATCGAATCCGCCATGTCGCGAGGCGACTGGCAACGCGCGGATGCAGGCCTCGTGGAGGTTCTGCAGGCACATCCGAACAACGCGCACGCCCACTATCTCTACGCGCAGGTGCTCAATCGCGAAGGCCGCTACGCCGACGCGCTGACCCAGGTCGAACAGGCCAGATCGCTCGATCCGCAAGTGCGCTTCACGACACCGCAACGCTTCGCCCAGGTCGAAGCGAATATCCGCGCCGATGCGACGCGCGCCGGTGCCGTCACCACGAGCCGCACGGCCAATCCGTTCGCCCGGCAACAGACTCAGCAACAGGTTCAGCAGGCTGCGCCTGCAACCGCGCCGCAACGTCACGGCCTCGGCATGGGTGCGTGGATCGGCTTTGCGGTCCTGCTCGCCGGCATTGCGCTGGTGCTGCGCTGGACGCTGCGCCGCGCGAAGTCGAATGAAGACGCCAAAGCCGGCGGCGACCGTCTCGATCAGCTCAAGCGCGCCACGGAACTGCTCAATGCGGTGCGCTCGCTCAAGCTCGACGTGCGGCTTTCGACAGCGCCGGGCCACGATGTGCTCGAAAAGGAAGTCGAGGGGCTGGAAGCGCAATTGCGCGGCCTCGTCGAAACGCTCTCGAACAGCGCCAATCCGCTGCCGCCGTATCAGATCGAGGACCTCGAACACCAGTTCGAAAGCCTCAAGGCGCGCGCCGATGGCCGCCCCGATCCGAACGCGCAGCCCGCTGCGGCCTCGCCTGGCGGCAGCAATTCCACCTATGCGCGCGAAGCCGACGCCGCGTTCGGCCATCAGCCGCAGGCGCCCTATCCGCCGCAGCAACCGCCGCAGGTCATCGTGCAGCAAGGCGGCGGAATGGGTGGGATGGGCGGATTGCTGACCGGCGTGCTGCTCGGCGAGGCGCTTGGCCGCGGGCGTGAGCGCGTGGTCGAGCGCGATGTCTACGTCGACGAAGACGGTCGCCGCATACCGCGCGGCGGCGATGGCAGCGGCCTCGACTTGGGCCAGGGTTCGAACGACTGGGACGATGGTTCAGGCGGCGGCGTCGATATGGGCAGTAACGACAGCTCCGACGACTGGGGCAATTCGTAGAAGTCGCGGCACGCGCAGCGCTTGACGGCGCATGCATGCAATCTCACGACGGGCTCTCTTGCAGAGCCCGTTTTTTATCGAGGCGCGACAACGATTGCGCAGTCGGCCGGAAGGAAATGCGCATCGCTTCTCAACTCGCCGCGATAGTGACGCACCCGCGCCTCACCCGCGCCTCACCCGCGCCTCCCCCGGCTTCAGCTGCGAAAATTAATTCGCGCTGCCATCCATTGACGACTTCATGCGCTAGCGCTGCGGCCTTCCCGCATAAACGCGCGTCTCGTAGACGAAATTCACGCGGCCATCCTGTTGCGTGTGATCGAAGAGCGTGCGCAACGCTGCCAGCATCGGCTCGTGGCGCGGATCGCCGGGTTTCGGCGCGTAAGACGACGACATCAGCCGCCCCTGCAATCCATCGAAATCGAGCAACTGCGCATTGGGGAAAACCGTCTTGCGCTCGAAGCCGTCACCGAACCATTCGGCCATCGCCGCGTCGTCCGGATAACGCTCGGCAACACGCGCATAGTCCGAGCAAAAGCGCTGTAGCAGCGCCTCGTAGCCCGCGAGAAAAGGCGAGCCTTCCAGCAGCCGACTGTTCCAAAACAGGACAATCTGTCCGCGCGGTTTGAGGATGCGTGCGAACTCGCGTCGCGCCCCTTTCTCGTCGAACCAGTGGAAAGCCTGCGCAGCCATCACGAGATCAACGCTCGCGGTATCGAGCGTCGTAGCTTCCGCCGTGCCCGCCACGCTGCGGTAATTCGGGTAGTCGCCGAGCAGTTGATCGGCGGCTGCACGCATCGCGGCGTTCGGCTCGACGGCCACCACCGGATGCCCCGCATCGAGAAAAAGCTTCGCGGAAATGCCCGTGCCCGCACCGATATCGGCTATGCGCGCAAGCGGTGCAATACCGCAATTGGCATGCACGAAGGTCACCAGCTCGCGCGGATAGGTCGGCCTGAACTTCACGTAATCGGCTACCCGGTCGGTAAAGCGACGGGTGGAATCATCAGTCATCATGTCCCCTCTCAGCATGTCGCGCACGCGTTCGTACGCAAAGTCAATCGAATCCGGCCGCACCCGGTTGTGCACCAACGCCGTGCAGCATCGCCGCGCCCGCACGGCCTCAAGCCGTTCCGTCCTTAGTCCTGCAGTCCTTAAGCGCCGCCTAAAAGCCGCAGCAATCCCCACAGAAAGCGGCAGATCATCACGATCAGCTCCCAGAGCTGGATCAGTTGCTGCCATAGCACCACGAAGGTGCCTGCATCCAGCATGGCCTCGATCATCGTGCTCCCGATGCGGGCGCTGCGCGGCCCGTGATTCCGATCATATCCCTGCGGCACTTCGAACGCTCAAGTCTTCCCGCTTCACGCCGTTAAACTGCTTGGAGAGAGCCCGATATACGCATGATCGACGGGCCCACGCTTACCGACCCTTACGGGCAAGGAGACACCTGATGTCACGTTTGCGTTTTCGCCTGTTCGGCGCTCGCCGCACAGGAAATTCGGCTGCCATCGTCGGCGATATCGCCGCTCAGGCAGGCCGCCTCGGAATTGAGATTTGCGACGTATCCGGCCACGTCGACGAAGTTGCCGCGCGGGTGCAAAACCAGGCGGGCGTCTGTCACGCACTGCGCGACTCGGCTGCGCATACCCTCGCGGGCAATCACCAGATCGCCGCCGCGGCCCGGGCCATGCGCGAAGTCAGCAACAGCACGGCCGCGACCGTGCAGTCCTCGCAACAGACCATCGAAGCATCGCTCGCCGATATTCATGGGCTCGTTGAAGGCGTGACCGTCATTGAAAGCCAGATCAGTGCGCTGCGCAGCGCGCTCGCGCATGTCTCGAAGGTATCCGAGGAAATCTCGCTGATCGCGCGCCAAACCCAGCTTCTCGCACTCAACGCCGCCATCGAGGCCGCGCGCGCCGGCGAATCGGGCAAGAGCTTCGCCGTTGTCGCGTCCGAGGTGAAGAACCTCTCGGCGAAAACGGCGCTGGCCACCGGCCAGATCGAGAAGACGCTCGCGGAACTCACGCAGCAGACCGAACAGCTCATCGCCGAAGGTGCGACGAACACCGAGCGCGCACATCGCGTACGCGAAGGCACGCACTCCATCGGCTCGGCGATGCAAAGCACCGGCGTCGCGATCACGCAACTCGACGAGCACGCCGGCCAGATCGCCCAGCTCACCAGCGAAATCGAGGAAAAGTGCGACGGGCTCGAAGCGCAGGTCGCGGAGATGGCGAACGGCGTCGAGGATTCGAGCCGCAATTTTGTGCAGGCCAAGGATCAACTCGGGCGCCTGCTGGACGTATCGGAGACGCTGATCGAATTGAGCGCGGCGACGGGCGTCGAAACCGAGGACACGCCCTTCGTCGAGGTCGTGCAGCGCGGGGCGGCGCAGGTCGGCAAGCTGTTCGAGAAGGCCGTTGCGCGCGGCGAAATCAGCGAGGCGGATCTCTTCGACACCGACTACGTGCCGGTGCCCCACACGAATCCGCAGCAGCACATCGCACGCTTCACCGGCTTCGCCGACCGTGTGCTGCCCGAGATCATCGAGCCGCTCCTCGAGTTCGATTCGCGCGTGGCATTCTGCGTCACGATCGACCCGCACGGTTATATCCCGACGCACAATCGCAAGTTCTCGATGCCGCAGCGCGACGATCCCTTGTGGAACGCCGCGAATTGCCGCAATCACCGCATCTTCAGCGATCGTGCCGGCGTCGCTGCGGGCTCGCATACGAAGCGGTTCCTGTTGCAGACCTACCGGCGCGATATGGGCGGCGGCAACTTTGTGATGATGAAGGATGCGTCCGCACCGATCTTCGTGAACGGGCGGCATTGGGGCGGTTTCCGCATGGGCTACCGGCTCCAATAACGGCAACAGAAGGCCACAGAAGGCAGCAGAAACGCAAACGGCGCGCGGCCGGTTAAGCCGCGCGCCGTTTGCGTTACGTCAGGGAATCTCAGCCGGAGCCCCGGAAAATCCCGAAGCGACTTTTCCCTCTTCGCTCAGAAATCCTGAATGATACGCCCGTCAACCTGACGACGCGTGATCCACCCCTCCCTCCGGTACAGCGTCGACATCCCCGCCTTGCCTGTCATTATCCCGACAATTTAATTGCATAGTATTGCGAAACATTGTCGCGCAGGCGTTCAATCGCCGACGACCAAACCCAACCTGTGCTGCGCACCGTGAGCGCGTCACACTTTGATCCGTAATTCGACATGAACAGCAGACGTGATTTCCTGAAGCTCGCCGGTACCGGTGCAGCCGCAACGGCCACCCTTGCTGGTATTCCTGCCTCGATTCGCCGTGCACTCGCAATCCCGGCGAACAACTCGACGGGCACTATCCGCGACGTTGAGCACGTCGTGATTCTGATGCAGGAGAACCGCGCGTTCGATCATTATTTCGGCACGCTCAAAGGCGTGCGCGGCTTTGGTGATCGCTTCACGATTCCGCTGCCGGACGGGCGTCGCGTATGGCAGCAGGCACGCGATAACGGCGCGCTGTTGACGCCGTACCACCTCGACGGTGCGGCCAATAATGCACAACGAACCACGGGCGTTCCGCACACGTGGGCAGATAGTCAGGACGCGTGGGATGGCGGCCGAATGGCAAACTGGCCGAAATCGAAAACTGATACGTCGATGGGGTATTTCAAGGAGCAGGAAATCCCATTTCAGTTCGCACTCGCAAACGCGTTCACGCTCTGCGACGCGTACCACTGCGGGATGCACACGGGAACGGATGCGAATCGCTCGTTCCACCTCACGGGGACCAACGGCGCGACCGCAGTCAACGCCGCATTTGTGAACAACGAATGGAATGCGCTCGAAGGTCTCCCCGGGACTGAGGATACCGGGTTCACGTGGACGACCTACGCAGAACGCCTGGAGGCGGCCGGTGTCAGCTGGATCTGCTACCAGAACATGCCCGACGAATGGGGCGACAATTTGCTGGGGGCATTCGTATCGTTTCGGCGTGCGAATCTGAAATCGGGCTTTCCGGTTTCGAGCGGCGGCGCACCGGGCAACCCTTACTGGATCACGAGCCAGCCGCTGCCATACCATGCTTACGACGGCGCAACGGACAATGCGAAGACGCCTCTTTACAAGGGAATCGCCAATACGCTGCCAGGCGCATCACCGGACGAATATCTGAATGCCTTTCGCCGCGACGTGCTCGAAGGACGATTACCGCAAGTCTCGTGGATCAATGCCCCATCGATTTATTGCGAGCATCCGGGGCCGTCGAGTCCCGTGCAGGGCGCGTGGTTCATCCAGGAGGTGCTGGACGCACTCACTGCGAATCCCGAGGTCTGGAGCAAAACTGTGCTACTGATCAACTACGACGAGAACGACGGCTATTTCGATCACGTACCGTCCCCCTCCGCGCCATCGCGCAATCCGGACGGTACGCTGGCGGGTAAATCGACATTGCCTGACGAAGCCATGGCGTTCGAATATTTCTCACAGCCGGCTCCTGCCGGCAGCACGTTACAGCCCAAACCGGACGGACGGGTGTTTGGTCCAGGGCCGCGCGTGCCGCTATTCGTCGTGTCGCCATGGAGCCGGGGCGGATGGGTCAATTCGCAGGTGTTTGATCACACGTCCGTGCTGCGCTTCCTCGAAATGCGCTTTGGTGTGAACGAGCCAAACATTAGCCCTTATCGTCGCGCGGTATGCGGCGATCTGACGACCGCGTTCAACTTTCGGACACCCAATACCGAGCGGTTACCCGAGCTGACGGGACGTGGCACGCGCGCGGCCGCCGACCAACTGCGCGACGCGCAGGCTGCGCTACCTGACGTGCCCTTGCCTGTCGATACGAGCTTGCCCATCCAGGCAACCGGACTTCGACCATCGCGAGCGCTGCCGTACGAACTGCACACCAGCGCGCGCGTCGCCGCTTCAGGCATGGTCGAACTGCGCTTCGCGAACTCCGGCAAACAGGCCGCCGTGTTCCACGTGTACGACCGCCACAATCTCGGAAGGCTCCCGCGACGCTACGTTGTCGAGGCCGGGAAAACGTTGGATGACACATGGAACGCAGGACGAGACAACCAGGGACGCTACGATCTATGGGTGCTCGGCCCCAACGGTTTCCACCGGCAATTCACAGGCGATACCGGTCATCTATCCGGTGCGACACCGAATCCGGAGATTCGGGTCTGCTATGACATCGCAAACGGCGACATCTACGTTGACCTCATCAACCGGGGAACAGCACCGTGTACGTTCACTGTCGAGTCGCTGGCCTATCGCCGCGACGGACCGTGGACCATGACTATCGATGCGCAGGCGCAATCGTTGTTGCACTGGCAACTAGCCGACAGCGGCCGATGGTACGATTTCGCGGTACGTAGCGACAGCGACCCATTGTTCCGTCGTCGTTTCGCTGGACGCGTGGAAACGAGTACGGATTCGATTAGCGATCCCGCAATGGGTATGTCGTGACGGTGCGGTGATGCTGCGAAAGTGATTTCTGCGTCAGACTTGAAACACCCATGCGGCATTCACTTTCAGCCCATTGCGCTCGATGCATTGCGTCTGAAGCAGGGTATGCGCACGCCCTGCTTCAGACGGCCAACGCCATACGCTTGCGCTCCGCGCGCTGCATAAAGTAGTTGCCCACCACGACGCCGATCGTCACAACGAGAATAAAGAGCGTTGCGAGTGCATTCATCTCCGGATTCAGGCCCAGACGCACGCGCGAGAACACGACGAGCGGCAGCGTCGTCGAACCCGGGCCGGACAGGAACGCGGACAGCACGAGGTCGTCGATCGAGAGCGTGAACGACAGCAGCCAGCCCGCGGCCAGCGCCTGCGAAATAAGCGGCAGCGTAATCGTGAAGAACACCTTGAACGGCGTCGCGCCGAGGTCGAGCGCAGCCTCTTCGAGCGACGGGTTCAGTTCGCGCACGCGCGACTGCACGATGATCGCCACGTACGAGATGCAGAGCATCACGTGGCCGATCCAGATCGTGAATACGCCGCGCCCTGCGGGCCAGCCGATCAGCTTGCCCATTTCCACGAACAGCAGCAGCAGCGAAATGCCCTGAATGACTTCGGGGATCACGAGCGGCGCATTGATCATGCCGGTGTAGAGTGTAAAGCCGCGAAAACGCCCCATGCGTGCGAGCACGAAGCCCGCCCACGTGCCGATCACGACCGAAGCGAACGCGGTCATCAAACCGATGCGCAGCGATAGCCATGCGGCGGCGATGAGTTCGTCGTCGGTGACGAGCGCCTGATACCAGCGTATCGAGAAGCGCGTCCACACCGTCACGAGTTTCGACTCGTTGAACGAGAAAACAATCAGGCTGATGATCGGGATGTAGAGAAACGCGAAGCCGAGGCCGAGCGCGATGTACCGCAAAACCGGATTGGTTTTCATCGGCCGCGGCCCTCCAGTTCCTTCGCCTGAAAATGCTGGAACAGCGCCATCGGCACAAGCAGCAGCAGCACCATCGCGCAGGTCACGGCGGAGGCCATCGGCCAGTCGGCGTTGTCGAAGAACTCGTTCCACATGACGCGGCCGATCATCAGTGTATTCGCGCCGCCGAGCAGTTCAGGAATCACGTACTCGCCCACCGCCGGAATGAACACGAGCAGACACCCCGCGATAATGCCGTTCTTCGACAACGGCAGCGTGATCTCGACGAACGCGCGCCACGGCTTGGCGCCGAGATCGTAGGCGGCTTCGAGCAGCGTCAGATCCATCTTCACGAGATGGGCGTAAAGCGGCATCACGAGAAACGGCAGGTACGAATAAACCATGCCGATATAAACAGCCGTGTTCGTGTGATAAAGCTCGATCGGCGCATGAATCAGCCCGATCGACATCAGAAAGTTATTCAGCAGCCCGTTGTTCTTGAGGATGCCGATCCACGCGTAGACCCGGATCAGGAACGAAGTCCAGAACGGCAGCATCACCGCCATCATCAGCACGTTGCGCGAGGCGGGATTCGAGCGGGCGATGTAGTACGCCATCGGGTAGCCGATCAAGAGACACAGCAGCGTCGAGATCGCGGCCACCATCACCGAATTGACGTACGTCGCGAAGTACAGGCTGTCCTGGAACAGGAACGCATAGTGCGACAGGTCGAGCGCAAGATGCACGACGCCGTCGGCAAACGCGACGAGTTCGGTATACGGGGGAATGCCGAGCTGCTGGTCCGCAAAGCTGATCTTCACGACCAGGATGAACGGCACGAGGAAAAACAGCAACAGCCAGATGAACGGTCCTGCCACGACCGCCGTACTGCCGGTCAGGTTGAAGCGCCTGATGGGCCAGCTTACGATTTTCTTCAGTACCACGCTCATGACGTCAGCACCACCCCTGCCGACGCGCTCCAGCGCACATAAACTTCGTCGCCCCAGCCGGGCGACTCGATCTCGGAGATGGCGAGGCTCGACACATTCGCGACCACGGTTTTGCCCGAATCGAGCTTGACGTGATAGAGCGAGTAGCCGCCCATGTACGCAACGTTCATGACGACGCCGCGTCCCCAGTTGTAGGTGCCTTCGGGCGGCTTGCGCGTGAGCGCGATGCGCTCGGGGCGCACCGAAATCGTCACCGGCATGCCGAGCGGGCCGGTAATGCCGTGGCTCACGTACAGACGCACGGACAAATCCGGCGAATCGACGTACACGTGATCGGGTTCGTCCTCGACGACCGCGCCGCTGAAGAGATTGGTCGAGCCGATGAACTCCGCCGAAAAGCGGCTGTTCGGGAATTCATAGACCTCGTTCGGCGTGCCGAGCTGGACGATTTCGCCTTCGCTCATGACGGCGAGGCGCCCCGCCATCGTCATCGCCTCTTCCTGGTCGTGCGTGACCATGATGCAGGTCACGCCGACCTGGTCGAGAATGTTCACGAGTTCGATCTGCGTGCGCTGGCGAATCTGCTTGTCGAGCGCGGACATCGGTTCGTCGAGCAGCAGCAGCTTCGGACGCTTCACGAGCGAGCGCGCGAGCGCGACGCGCTGTTGCTGGCCGCCCGAAAGCTGATGCGGCTTGCGCTTCGCGTAGCGCGACATCTGCACGAGTTCGAGCGCCGCCGCGACGCGCTCGGTCAGCTCGCCCTTTTTCACGCCTTCCTGGCGCAGTCCGAACCCGACATTCGACTCGACCGTCATATGCGGAAAGAGCGCGTACGACTGGAACATCATGTTGACCGGCCGACGATACGGCGGCAGCGCCGCGAGATCTTCCCCGTCGATCAGGATCTTGCCCGAGGTCACGGTTTCGAGACCCGCGAGCATGCGCAGCAGTGTGGACTTGCCGCAGCCCGAGCTGCCGAGAAGCGCAAACAGTTCGCCCTTTTTGACCGAAAGGCTGACGTTCTTTACAGCGGCTGTCTCGCCGAACTTCTTGACGACGTCGATGACCTGCACGAAGTTATCCGCAGAAGTCCCTGCGGTGGATGAGCCCGAAGGCAGCGCACCGGTCGCAGCCGGCGCGCTCGATTGGTCACTCATGATTCTCTCTGCCCTGCCTTATCGCTGGACGGGTGTTGACGAACAAAGCCCCCGGCAGTGTGTCGGGGGCTCGGGGGAACAGGCTGGCGGTCGGGGCTCGCCTTAGCGGCCCGATTTGAACTCGGTCCACAGGCGCGTCTGCAGACGCTGGACCTCAGGCGGCAGCGGCTTGAGCAGGAACAGTGTCTTCAGGACTTCCGGCGGCGGATAGACGGCCGGATCGTTCGCGATGTCCTTGTTCACGTACTTGCGCGCTTCTGCATTCGCGCTCGGATAGTAGACCGCGTTCGTGATGGCGGCATGAACCTGCGGCGTCTCGATGTAGTTGATCCACTCGTGCGCGGCGTCCTTGTGCTGCGCGTCCTTCGGAATCACCATCACGTCGAACCAGATCGGCGCGCCGCCCTTCGGGATGAAGTACTCGATCTTGTACGGCTTCTTCGCCTCGATCGTGCGGTGCTTGGCGATCACGACGTCGCCGGACCAGCCGTAGGCAAAGCAGATGTCGCCGCCGACCAGATCGTTGATATAACCCGACGAGTTGAACTGCGTGATGTACGGACGGATCTTCTTCATCATCGCGAGCGCGGCGCGATAGTCTTCGGGATTCGTCGACATCGGATCCTTGCCGATGTAGTGCAGCGCGGCCGCGAACATCTGGTCAGGCGCATCGAGCACGGAGACGCCACACGACTTCAGCTTCGAAATGTTCTCCGGCTTGAAGAGGATGTCCCAGTTGTTGAGCGGCACGTCCTTGCCGAGAATCTGCTGCGCCTTGGTCACGTTGTACGCGAGGCCGGTCGTGCCGTACGCCCAGGGCACCGCGAACTTGTTGCCCGGATCCGCGCCCGCGACAAGCGCCATCAACTGGGGATCGAGGTACTTCAGATTGGGGATCTTCGACTTGTCGAGCGGCGCGAAAATGCCGGCGGCAATCTGCTTGCCCGCGTAGTTGCTGGTCGGCACAACGATGTCGTAGCCCGAATTGCCCGCGAGGAGCTTGGCCTGCAACGTGTCGTCGCTGTCGTAGTTGTCGTACTTGACCTTGATGCCGGATTGTCTGGTGAAGTTCGGAATCGTGTCGGAGGCGATGTAGTCGGACCAGTTGTACACGTTCAGTTGCGTATCCTTCGCCACCGACGCCACCCACGGCGCCGCGCAAAGCGCCAGCGCGGCCAGTCGTGTCACCACCTGTCTTTTCATTCCGTTCTCCGATCCTGGCCAGCCCGCGCCGGCCGTGTGCCTCGCATCATGCCGCGCCAGGCGCGGCCCCCCTGAGATTTACGAAACCTACCATCAAACATGTTAGACGACAAAGAAAACGCCGCCCTGTCGCGCAAACGGGACAGCCCCGCGCAAGCGCCTGGTCTGAAGGTAAATCGCGCGCAATTTTAGCCCGTTCTGCGCACGTGTCCATCAAAAATTCGGTCCGTGCTGTTTTCGTGCGACGCGCCGCCCGGCGCGCGGCCTCGAAGCCCTGGCACAGCGGGCGCCGCCCTGCTACATCCCCGATATTTCTCGACAGAGCGACTGGCTCATGGACGAACCTTTCACACGGGCGCACACACCAAACGCGGGCAAGGCGCTGCATGCGTACCGGGCGATGCCAGTCGGGCTTCGGAAGCAATGAACCGGGCCCGCGCCGGTATCGGCTAACATAACGGGGTTTTCATCCGTGGACGGCCGGGCCCGGTTCATTGCACCGATGCTCGCCGCTCCATTCAAGGCTCCTTCGATGGCATCCAACCTCCACGATCTTCCGGACAGCCCGTGCATAGGCGTCTGTTCCACCCTTTTCGACGAAATCTGCAAAGGCTGTGGCCGCACGGCGATGGAAGTCTCCAACTGGGTCTTCATGACCGACGAAGAGAAGCGTGCGGTTTGGGAACGCATCGAGCGTGAAGGCACGGCAATGCGCTTCCAGAAAAACCGCACCTGATTCGCAGCCCACGAAAAAAAAGCGCCGGACATAGCCGACGCTTTTTGCATGGTGCGTGTGCCTCAGAAGCGCATACCGACACCGACACCGACGATGAGCGGATCGATCCTCAGCATGCCGAGCGACGCTCCGCCGGCCGATGCATCCGTGCGCATCCAGATCTTCTTGATGTCGGCGTTCACGAACACCCGCTTCGTGACGTCGATGTCGATACCGGCTTGCAGCGCCGGACCGAAGCTGTCGTTCCCGATGGAAACCCGCGGACCACCGGCGCCTGCATGCAGACCGTTGTTGTAGAACAGCGTGTAGTTCAAGCCCGCGCCGACGTACGGCCGCACCTTGCCTGCGTGATTGAAGTGGTACTGCAGCAAGAGCGTCGGCGGCAGCACGCCAACACCGCCAAGGTTACCGATCCTCGACGTAACCTGATTGCGCGACGTGCCAAGAATCAGTTCAGCGCCGATGCTGCTCGTCACCATGTACGTGAAGTCGAGTTCCGGCACGATCGAATTGTTGACTTGCGCGTGAAGTCCGTCGAGTGTTCCGCTCGCGCTGGTCTGCGGGATGATGCTTATCGCCCGCAGGCGCACGAGCCAGTCACCTGCAGCGAGGCCAGTGCGAACGGGTCCCGATGCGTCGGCCGCCATGGCCGGTGCTGCTGCAAACGTAGTAGTCCCAAGGACCAGTGCAGCCGTAGCTGCGAGAGTTTTGATGCAATTTTTCATTGTGGTAAGCCCTGTTTTCTTTGGTCTCGTTAAAAGACCTTATTATTTTCAGGGACATACCACGTTACGGGATTGAGTCAGATCAAGTCAGGGCAAACGCCGCACGGCATGCGACCGCAGGCCGCGTCACTCCTGTCAGAAGCAATTCGAGGAGATCGCGCACGCTGCGAATTGCATTGCCAAACGGCAATGATTCGCGGCCGCGGAAGAAGAGACCATTCGCCACATCACCGCGCAGTGCGGCAGCAAGACGCGTATCGATACAGAAGTGGCCGAACTTTTCGATACCGTCACGCAAGCCGCACGCCGTCAGACATTCCAGCGTGGTGGGACATGCGAGCTTGAGCGAACCGATCTTCGCGCGCACGCGCGATTCGTTGCGCAGATAGCGCTCGAGCCACGGCGTCTTGACGGCACGTGCGGGCAGTCCCGTCACGCTGACGAACTCGACGATATCTTCAGGCTTCGCATCGGCAAGCACGCGCTTGAAGTTGGGATGTGCATCGCCCTCCTCCGTCACGGCGAACGGCGTACCCACCTGCACGCCACTTGCGCCTGCTTCGAGCCATTTTCGCACTGCCTCGTGGCTGTTGATGCCGCCTGCGACGATCAGCGGCACATCGGCACGCGTAATGCCCAGCGTTTTATAGACCTCTTCGAGTTCTGCCAGGATGCGGCCGAACTCGAAGCGCTCGTTGCCCATGTCTTCGATGGACGTGACGCCGAGGTGGCCGCCCGCATGAGCGGGATGCTCGATGACGATAGCGTCCGGCAACCGGCCTTTCTTGATCCACTTCTTGAGGATGAGCGCGACGCCGCGCGAGTCCGACAAAATCGGGATCAGCGCGATATCGCATCCCTGCGTGAGCTCCGGCAGGTCGAGCGGCAGACCCGCGCCCATGACGATCGCATCGGCGCCGTTCTCGCAGGCAGAGCGCACGTAGTCTGCGTGCGCAGCGACCGCCTTCATCACATTCACCGCGATCATGCCGTTGCCGTCGCTCAACTTGCGCGCCGCCTCGATCTCGCGCCCGAGCGCGGTCAGGTTCGCGTTAGCCAGCGTGTCATGGCCGGGGTTGGCACGGCATTCTTCGAGGAGATCGGCGTGATGGTGACGCAGGTCGATGCTCGCAATGGTGCCGACTGCGCCCTCGCGGGCGACGCTGCCCGCCAGGCGGTGCGCGGAAATGCCGACGCCCATGCCGCCCTGGACGACCGGCAGCAGCCGGCGGCCTCGAATCTGGAGCGGAGCGAAGGAGTGGTTAGGGAACATAATGACCTGCGTGGTATGTAACAAAGTTAGAATGGTCGCGCGCTGCCAACATATGATATTGATAACCATCAAGCAAGTGCACAGACTGTCGCAGTAACACTTCTTCGCGTGATGTCAATCAACACGACGCACGAAAATATTTGCACCGACACCAAAGCCACTTGCGATCAGAATCTGGGGCTTTGAACTGCGTCGATTCGAATTCCAGATACGCTTCCAGGCCGTATTTCCCGCTCTCCCGGCCCTTGCCTGACTACTTGCAGCCGCCGAGCGGCGCGGCAATTTTTCACATGACGGCGTCGATGCCGACCGGCCCGTTTCTTCACTCGCCGCGCCACACTGCCGCATGACACATGCGCCGTTAAGCCGCGCCCCGCAATCCCCTCCGCCCGCCATCAATGCTGGTTGCAGCCGCAACTGACTGACGTTTCACGCGCATACAAAAAACGGGCGACGCTTTCGCGCCGCCCGCGTGGCGTTCACCCGGCCAGCGCACGGTTGCTCAATGCAGCCCCTGGCTAGCAAGGAAGTCCTCGTAGTTGCCGCTGTAATCGTTGATCGTGCCGTCCGTCTTCACTTCGATGACGCGATTGGCCAGACCATTCACGAACTCGCGGTCGTGCGACACGAAGATCAGCGTGCCTTCGAACTTCTCGAGCGCGATCTGCAGCGACTCGATCGACTCCATGTCCATGTGGTTGGTCGGCTCGTCCATGAGCAGCACGTTGTGGCGGCCGAGCATCAGCTTGCCCCAGATCATGCGGCCCTTCTCGCCGCCCGAGAGCACCTTCACCGACTTCCTGATGTCGTCCGCGTTGAAGAGCAGACGGCCGAGCGTGCCGCGCACCGATTGCTCGTCGTCGCCTTCCTGGCGGTACTGGTCGATCCAGTCCATCAGCGTGACGTCGCCCGGAAACTCTTCGTACGTGTCCTGCGGCATATAGCCGACGTTCGCGTTCTCGGCCCACTTCACCGAGCCGCCGTCGAGCGCCAGGCTGCCGAGCAGCGAGCGCAGCAGCGTGGTCTTGCCCGCGCCGTTCTCGCCGATGATCGCGATCCGCTCGCCCGGCTGCACGCTGATGCCGAATTTCCTGAAGATCGTACGGTCGTACTGCTTCGTGATCTCTTCGGCCACCACGACGATGTTGTGCAGCTTCTTTTCGAACTCGAAACGGATGAACGGGTTCTGGCGCGACGAAGGCTTGAATTCCTCGATCTTGATCTTGTCGATCATCTTCAGGCGGCTGGTGGCCTGGCGCGCCTTCGACTTGTTCGCCGAGAAGCGGCGCACGAAGTCCTGCAGGTCCGCCACGCGCTCCTTCGCCTTGGCGTTCGCCGCGGCCTGGCGCTCGCGCGCCTGCGCCGACGCGAGCATGTAGTCGTCGTAGTTGCCCGGATAGACCTTCAACGTGCCGTAATCCATGTCCGCCATGTGCGTGCAGACCTGGTTCAGGAAGTGACGATCGTGCGAGATGATGATCATCGTCGAGTTGTACTCGTTCAGAACATCTTCCAGCCAGCGGATCGAGTTGATGTCGAGGTTGTTCGTCGGTTCGTCGAGCAGCAGCACGTCGGGCTTCGAGAACAGCGCCTGCGCGAGCAGCACGCGCAGCTTCCAGCCCGGCGCGACGGCGTTCATCGGGCCGTTGTGGAACTCGGTGCCGATGCCGATGCCCAGCAGCAGCTCGCCCGCGCGCGCTTCGGCCGTGTAGCCGTCGTATTCCGCGAACTTCGTTTCGAGATCGGCCGCCGCCATGTAGTCGTCGTCCGTGGCCTCGGGGTTCGCGTAGATCGCATCGCGCTCGGACATCGCGGCCCACATTTCGGTGTGGCCCATCATGACGACGTCGAGCACGCGCACGTCCTCGTAGGCGAACTGGTCCTGGCGCAGCTTGCCCAGACGCACGTTCGGCTCCAGCACGACGGTGCCCGAACTCTGTTCGAGGTCGCCGCCCAGGATCTTCATGAACGTGGACTTGCCGCAACCGTTCGCGCCGATCAGGCCATAGCGGTTGCCTTCGCCGAATTTGACCGAGATGTTCTCGAACAAGGGCTTCGGCCCGAATTGCATGGTGATGTTGGCGGTAGAGAGCACAGCGCGCCCCTGAAAGTAGATCGACGAAAAACCTGTAATTTTATCAGGTTATGCTAGTTCGCGGGCACCTGATACCCCGGCACGAGCCGCAAGCCGCGTGCGAACCGGAAGCGATGCAGGTGCGTCGCGGAAAAACGGCATGGCAAAGCCGCAACGACAAGCCCGACGACGAATACAGAAACAAACACGGAAACCAGCACAGCGGCGCACGGGGCCGGATCGTAACCGCCCGCCCCGCCACTGCCACAGCACGTCACCGCGCGATGCTACGCGGCGTCTGCAACACGTCGATGAAGCCCGAAAGATCGGCCTGTGCGAGTCCCATCGCCGCACCGAGCCGCAGCAACTGCTGAACCGTGCCGGAAACGGGCATCGGCGTGCCGGTCTGCTGCGCGGCGGCGGCAATCGTGTCGACGTCCTTCTGGAACGTTTTTAGCGCGCCGATCGGATCGAGCCCGTCCTGCGTCATGCGGGGCACGAACGTGCGCAGCAGCGCCGAGTCGGCCCAGCCGCCCGCGAGCGCCTCCGGCAGCCTCGCGGCATCGATGCCGCTGCGCCGTGCGAGACTCACCGCTTCGGCAATCGCGGCCACCGTCGCCGTGACGATCGCCTGATTGCACAGCTTGGTCGTCTGGCCCGCACCTACCGCCCCCATGTGCGTGACACGCGCCGAATACGCGTCGAGAATCGGCACGACCCGTGCGATGTCGGCGTCCGCGCCACCCGCCATAACCGCGAGCATGCCCGCCTGCGCGCCGGCCACGCCGCCCGAGACCGGCGCATCGACCCAGCCGACACCGCGCGCCGCTGCCCGCGCGGCAAGCGCGCGCGTGGCGTCGGGCGGAATGCTCGAATGGTCGACAATGCAGCGCACGCGCGTCCGGCCCGCCGGATCGCCCCCGTCGTTCGACTGCGCGCCCAACTGCGCACCGAGCAGCCCGTCAGCGCCGAACACGACCGCTTCGACCGCCGCCGCATCGGCGACGCACAGCAGCACGATTTCAGCGTGCTGCGCCAGTTCGCGTGGCGCCGCGGCAACGTGCGCGCCGTCGGCGACGAGCGCCTCGGCTTTTTCGCGCGTGCGGTTCCACACGCGCACCGCATGACCCGCGCCCAGCAGATGGCGGATCATCGGCGCCCCTATCAGCCCCGGTCCGCAAAACCCCAGTTCCAGCCTGTCCATCATTGACCGCCTCCCGCGTCGTTCGCCCATCGCGCCGTGTGCGGCGCGGAGCGTCATGATACCGGGCCGCGATTGCCTATACTCGATTGACCTACCCGCGGACCATGAGGAGACAGCATCATGAACGATCACGTCTACAAGCAGATCGAACTGACCGGCTCGTCCACCGAATCGAGCGACGACGCCGTCCGTTGCGCGATTGCCCGTGCCTCGAAGACGCTGCGAAATCTGCACTGGTTCGAGGTGACCGAGACACGCGGCCTCGTCGAGGACGACAAGATCACGCGCTGGCAGGTGACGATCAAGGTCGGGCTGCGTATCGACGATTGAGGGACGCAGCCGCCGCGCCGCCCGGGTTCAACCCGGGTTCAACCCAGGCACAACCCGGGCGCGCCGCAAACAAAAACGGCCGCGCGAGCCCTAAGGCTACGCGCGGCCGCATGCGCATGCAGGCTGCGTCTGCTTACTTCGGCAGCGAGCCGTCGACGCCTTCGACGTACCAGTTCAGGCGCTGCAGTTCCGTGTCGGTCAGCGTCTTGCCCGCCGGCACCTTCACTGCGCCCGTCTGGTCCTTGATCGGGCCCGAGAAGACGTCCCACTTGCCGCCCGCGATTGCTGCACGCTTCGCAGCGACGGCCTTCACGGCGTCAGCCGGGAGCGCGGACGTGTTCACGTCGCCCAGATCGACCGCTTTCTGCGGGATGCCCCACCACACCGGGTCGTTCTTCCACTTGCCGTCCGTCACCTGCTGGATGGCGTTGACGTAATAGACGCCCCAGTTCGCCTCGACCGAGCCGAGGTGCGCGTGCGGGCCGAACTTCTGCATGTTCGAATCCCAGCCGAACGCGTGGACCTTCTTCGCTTCAGCCGTCGCGAGCGTCGCGCTCGAATCGGTGTTCTGGAGCAGCACGTCGGCGCCCTGGCCGATCAGCGTTTCCGCCGCCTGCTTTTCCTTGCCCGGATCGAACCAGCTGTTGATCCAGATGACCTTCGTGTGGACCTTCGGGTTCACCGAGCGCGCGCCGAGCGTGTACGCGTTGATGTTGCGCACCACTTCGGGGATCGGCACCGACGCCACGAAGCCGAGCGTGTTCGTCTTCGTCGCATAGCCTGCTGCGACGCCCGCGAGGTACGCGCCCTGGTACATGCGCACGTCATAGGTGCCGAAGTTCGGGGCCTTCTTGTAGCCGGTCGCGTGCAGGAACGTGACGTCCGGGAAGTCCTTCGCAACCTTCAGTGCGAAATCCTGATAGCCGAAGCTCGTGGCGAAAATGATCTTGTTGCCCTTGTTCGCGAGATCGCGGAACACGCGTTCCGAGTCAGCCGATTCCGGCACGTTCTCGATGCGGGTGATCTTGTCGCCGAACTTCGTCTCGGCCACGCGCGAGCCCTGATCGTGCGCGAACGTCCAGCCGGCATCACCCGGATTGCCGATGTAGACGAACGCAACGCCCGGCACATCGGCTGCTTTGGCCGACGGCACGAGCGCCGCCATGCCGCACGCGGCGGCGACGGTGACCGCCGTCAGGATGGTTTTTTTCATCGTGGATCTCCTGTTCTGGATGGGGAATATTGTGTTTTCGATGGAGTATCAAGTTGGACTATCAAGCGGCGCCGAAGAACGGCTTGCCGAGCGAGGCCGGCGCGTTCAGGCGAATCGTGTTCGAGTTGCGCGAAATCAGGACCAGCACGACGATCGTCGCGACGTACGGCAGCATGGCGAGGAACGGCGTCGGCACCGGCACGCCGATGGCCTGCGCATAGAACTGCAGCCCGGTCACCGCGCCGAAGAGCAGCGCGCCGATCAGCAGACGCCCCGGCCGCCAGGTGGCGAACACGACGAGCGCGAGCGCGATCCAGCCGCGGCCCGCGGTGATCTGCTCCTGCCACAGGTGCAACTGGACGACCGAGTAGTAGCCGCCCGCGAGGCCCGCCATCGCGCCGCCGAACAGCGTCGCGCCGTAGCGCACGCCGATCACGGGGAAACCCACCGAGTGCGCGACCTGCGGCGACTCGCCGACCGAGCGCAGCACGAGCCCGGCGCGCGTGCGGTACAGAAACCAGCCGACGACGACGAACATCAGGAATGCGAGATAGTCGATCGGCGTGTTGTTGAACAGCGCGGAGCCGACGACCGGCAGATGCGAGAGCCCGGGAATCGGCCAGGCGGCGATGGTCGCGAGGCTCGCCGCCGACGTGTACGGCTTGCCGACATACGCCGAAAGGCCCACGCCGAAAATCGTGAGAGAAAGCCCCGTGGCCACCTGGTTGGCGAGCATCGTGAGCGTGAGAAAGCCGAAGAGCAGCGCCATCGCCATGCCCGCCACGATCGCCGCAACGAGCCCGAGCCACGGGCTGCCGGTCACGGTCGTGGTTGCGTAGCCGCTCACCGCGCCCATCAGCATCATCCCTTCGACGCCGAGGTTGAGCACGCCCGACTTCTCGGTCACGAGTTCGCCGATGCCCGCGAACATGAGCGGGATAGCGGCCGTCACGGCGCTCGACGTGAGCGAGCTGGCTTGCTGGATATCCATGTCGTTATGCCCGAATCAAAATCAGTGGCGGGTCGCGACCGGATGACGGCGGCGCACGCGGTAGTTCACAAAGAGATCTGCGCCGAGCAGGCAGAACAGCAGCAGGCCCTGAAAGACGCCCGAGAGCGCCTGGGGCAGTTGCAGCGAGGTCTGCACGGCCTCGCCGCCGAGATAGAGCAGCGCCATCAGCAGGCTGGCGAGCACGATGCCGAACGGATGCAGCCGCCCGACGAACGCGACGATGATCGCCGTGAAGCCGTAGCCCGGCGACCACGTCGCCTGAAGCTGACCGATCGGACCGGCGATCTCGCCCATCCCCGCGAGGCCTGCCAGGCCGCCCGAGAGCAGCAGCGAGGTCCAGATCGTCTTCTTCTCCGAGAAGCCGGCGTAGCGCGCGGCCAGCGGCGCCAGCCCGCCCACGCTCATGCGGTAGCCCGCGAAGCTGCGGCGCAGGAAGAGCCACACGAGCGGAATCGCCACGAGCGTGAGAAAGATCGAGGCATTCAGGCGCGTGCCGCGCAGCCAGTGAATGCGCCAGTCGCCGCCGAAGGTCGGATAGAGCGCGTCGCCGCTGAACATCTCGGAGAGCGGGAAATTCATCCCGTTCGGATCGCGCCACGGGCCGCTCACGAGCCAGATCAGGACCTGCGTCGCGACGTAGGTCAGCATCAGGCTCGTGAGGATTTCGTTCGTGTTGAAGCGGCTCTTGAGCCACGCCGGAATCGCCGCCCAGGCCATGCCGCCGAGCACGCCCGCGATCATCATGAGGAACAGGATCCACCAGCCGGTCGACTGATCGAAGTAGATCGCCACGCCGCTCGCCGCGATGCCGCCGAGCACCATCTGCCCTTCGGCACCGATGTTCCAGACGTTCGCGCGGTAGCCCGCCGCGAGGCCAAGCGCGATCAGGCACAGCGGCGACGCCTTGAGCAGCAGCTCCGACCAGCCGTTGATGGTCGAGAGCGGTTCGATGAAGAAGGCGTGCATGGCCTGCACGGGGTCGCGCCCGACGAGGCCGAAGATCAGGAAACCGATCGCGAGCGTGAGCAGCGCGGCGAGCAGCGGCACGGCAATGCGCACCGTGCGGGACGGCGCGGTGCGGGCCTCGAGTCGAAACGGAAAAATCATGATGGTGTGATCGGTGTTCAGTCCGGGTGTGTCGGTGTTCGGTTGTTTTCGGTCGTTATCGCCGCGCAGTGCAGGCTCAATCCTGGCTCAGTCGCCAGATTCAGCGTCGGGATGCGCAAGCCGCCCGTTTCGGCTCGTCGCAAACGCTGCCTTGCGAGCGCTTCGCGCGCCGCGCTTCAGCCATGCGCCGCAGGCCCAGACGCAGCAGGTGCCGCGGGCGGCACGCCGCCTGCCGCGCGCTCGCCGAACAAGCCCGCCATCCAGCGTCCGATCTCCTCGGCGTTGGTCTCGCCGGTGAGCCGCGCAGGGGAAAGCCGCCCGCCCGCAAGCACGGCGATGCGGTCGCAGATGTCGAACAACTCGTCGAGTTCCTCCGAGATCACGAGTATCGCGACCCCACGCGCCGAAAGATCGAGCAACTGTTGACGGATGAACGCCGCCGCGCCCACGTCGACGCCCCACGTGGGCTGCGCGACCACGAGCACCTTCGGCGTCTGCAGGATCTCGCGCCCGACGATGTACTTCTGCAGATTCCCGCCCGAAAGGCTCGCGGCGCGCGCGGCGGGACCGCCGCAGCGCACGTCGAAGGCGTCGATGCAGCGCTGGGCGAAGGCGCGCATCGCGCCTGTCCTGAGCCAGCCCGAGCGCACCATGCCTTCGCGGTGCGCGGTCAGCAAGGCGTTTTCGGACAGCGACATCTCGGGCACTGCGCCGCGCCCGAGCCGCTCTTCGGGCACGAATGCGAAGCCGCGACGACGACGCTCGCCCGCCGTGAGCCGCCCCGCGGGCTCGCCGCAGATCGTCACCGCATCGGCCGGAACGTGGCGGCCCAGATGCGCCTCGCCGGAGAGCGCAGCGAGCAGTTCGGCCTGGCCGTTGCCCGACACGCCCGCAATGCCGAAGATCTCGCCCGCGTGCACGCCGAACGTCACGTCGGCAAGCGAAGTGCCGAACGGATCGCCGCTCGGCATAGAAAGATGTTTGACGTCGAGCCGCACGTCGCCCGGCGTGTGCGAACGGCGCGTGTAGTCGGGCAAATCGCGCCCCACCATCAGACGCGCGAGCGACGCGTGCGTCTCCTCGCGCGGAATCACGTTACCGGTGACCTTGCCGCCGCGCAGCACCGTGGCCGTGTCGCAGAGTGCCTGGATTTCGTCGAGCTTGTGGCTGATATAGAGGATGCTGCAACCTTCCGATGCGAGCCGCCGCAGCGTGTCGAAGAGCTTGCGCACGGCCTGCGGCGTGAGCACCGAAGTCGGCTCGTCCATGATGAGCAGGCGCGGGTTCTGCAGCAGGCAGCGCACGATTTCGACGCGCTGCCGCTCGCCCACGGTCAGGCTGTGGACGTGGCGCTGCGGATCGACGTCGAGACCGTATTGCGCCGACACCTCGCTGATGCGCCTCGCGAGCGCCTTGAGATCGAACGCCTCGTCGAGCGAGAGCGCGATGTTCTCACCGACCGTGAGTGTTTCGAAGAGCGAAAAATGCTGGAACACCATGCCGATGCCGAGCTTGCGCGCGGCGGCCGGGTTCGCGATGTCGACGGGCTGCCCTTCCCAGCGGATTTCGCCCGCATCGGGCCGCACCGTGCCGTAGACGATCTTCATGAGCGTACTTTTGCCGGCTCCGTTTTCGCCGAGCAGCGCGTGAATCTCGCCGGGTGCGACCGAGAGCGTGACGTCGTCGTTCGCGAGCACCGCCGGGTACTGCTTCGTGATGCCCGCGAGCGCGAGACGCGGCACTGTGCCGCTCCCGGAAGCTGCTCCGGAAGCCGTGCCCGCCGCCTGACGTGAAGAAAAATCGCCCATGAAGGTTCTGCCGAAGTACGTTACTGCTATTCGAGTTCTATGCCCGCGCATGCCGCACGGAGTGGTTGCCCCCGCATCGTTCGGGGCAGCCAGGCCGCGACCGGCCGATGCCGGGCCGTCGCGCGGGGGTGACGATACCTGTTGGGCGGACGTTAGTCGAGGGGCAATAAATCCCGCCAGGCCATGTGACACGGGGGTTCTGGCGCAAGCCGACCTCGGTGGATTCGCCCCCTTATATTGAAAACGATATAGCGATAACGCCGATCTATCAGCGTGGACTTATAACCCGAAGGGTTGAAGACGAGTAGTCCGAAAGCAGCAGCCCGGCCATGGCCGTGAGCGTCGAAACTTCGATCATTTCGGGCGTGAGATGCGCCCGGAACCGGTAAAGGAGATTCGTGAGCCAGCCGAACAGCCCGGCATTCTGCGCGGCAGGCGCTGCGCAAGTTCATTACCTTCGACGATCAAAATTGCGCTGGCAACTCATGCAAGCGACGATACACAGATTCAGCGTAGCCCTGTAAAGGTCGTATTTATGCATCGCTTCGACGACCACAGGGGCACCGAACGATGCCGGAACCACGGCGAATCCGCGCGGAGCGCGAGCGCGTGCTGCACCGCGTCACGTCACTCATGCTGAAGGAATTGTCTTCGCTATCGGCTACCCGCTTACGCCACGATGGTTCTTGCAATGCGTTGAACGCCGCGTATGCATAACAGGCTGGACACGAGGAAACTGCGAATGGGCAAGCTCACCACCCATGTGCTCGACACCGCGAATGGCCGTCCCGGCGCGGGCATCAAAATCGAACTCTTCGCGCTCGCGGGCGATGCGCGCCGCGCACTGAAAACCGTCACGACGAACGACGACGGCCGCTGCGACGAACCGTTGCTCGAAGGCACGGCGTTCGCCGCCGGCGAATACGAACTCGTGTTCCATGCGGGCGACTACTTTGCCTCGCTCGGTACGCAGATGCCACACCCGCGCTTCGTCGACCGCGTCGTGCTGCGCTTCGGGATCGCCGACGCCAGCGCGCACTATCACGTGCCGCTGCTCGTCTCGCCCTGGTCGTACAGCACCTACCGCGGCAGCTAGGCGCGCTCGCCCCATCCAGCAATCCATCGTCGCCACACAACACATACAAAACCGGCGGCGCACGCGCTTCGCACGAGGTGTTGTGCGCGCAACGAATCAGGAGTGGAGGCGCTTTATGGCAGGTTTCATGACAGGGTTCATGGCAGGTCTCATCACCGACTGGCTGAACCTCGTCCTGCGCTGGTTCCATGTCGTGGCCGCCATCGCGTGGATCGGCGAATCGTTCTACTTCGTGGCGCTCGACAACAGCCTCAAGCCACCCGCGGACCCAAACCAGCAAATGCGCGGCGTGTTCGGCGAACTGTGGCACGTGCACGGCGGCGGCTTCTACAACATGCAGAAATACACGGTCGCGCCACCCGAAATGCCCGAGGATCTGCACTGGTCGAAGTGGCCCGCGTACACGACCTGGCTCTCGGGCGCGGCGCTCTTCACCGTGCTGTATCTGTTCGCGCCCAGCACCTACCTCATCGACAAGAACGTGCTCGATATGAGTCCGGTCGTCGCGATCGTCTCGGCGCCAGGCTTCCTCGCCGCGGGCTGGATCGTCTACGACGCGCTGTGCCGCCTGCTCCGCACGAAAGACACGCTGCTCGGCTTATGCGTTGGCGTCTACGTCCTGCTTGCGGCCTGGCTCGCCTGCCACATCTTCGCTGGGCGTGCCGCGTACCTGATCATGGGCGCAATGCTCGCAACGATCATGTCGGCGAACGTGTTCTTCGTCATCATCCCGGGGCAGCGCAAGATGGTCGACGCCATGCTGAAGGGCGAAGCGCCGAACCCCGTCTACGGCAAACGCGGCAAGCAACGCTCGGTGCATAACACGTACTTCACGCTGCCCGTCGTGTTTGCGATGCTGTCGAATCACTACGCGATAACCTATTCGCACCCGTACAACTGGGCTGTGCTCGCGCTGATCATGCTGGCCGGTGCGCTGATCCGCCAGTTCTTCGTGATGCGCCATCGCGGCCGGGTGTTGTGGTATTTGCCGCTCGGCGGCATCGCGCTGATGTTCGCCGCCCTCTTCTGGACGCTGCCGCGCCCGGTCGTGCCGCAGGCCGAAGCGGCCAAATCGGCCAATACGGCCAACTCGCCGAAACTGAAACTCGCCGATATCCAGCCGATCCTTCAGGCGCGTTGCGTGGCATGCCATTCGGCCCATCCGACGCTGATCGACACGGCGCCCGCTGGCGTGATGCTCGATACGCCCGACGAGATTTCGCAGAACGCCCAGCGTCTGTATCGACAGGCCGTGCAGTTGAAGGTCATGCCGCTCGCCAACATCACGCACATGACCGACGACGAACGCCAGAAGATTGCCGCCTGGTTCGAAGGCGGCGCGGCGAGGTGATTTGAGGTGATGTGAGGTAGGGCGAGGTAATGCAGCAAGGGCGGCATGCGAGTCAAAAAACGCCGCAGCCCGGCAAAACACGTGGCGTTTTACGCGTCGCGCGCCATTGCGCCCGGCATCAACGCCGCGCGGCGCACACAGCGTCTTCGGTTATCCAGAGCGACTCGGGCAGATCCTGCTCGTCGAGGTTGTGCCCCGCGCCGCCGCGATCGACGACGATAAAGTCGCTCACTTCGCCGAGCGCGATCAGCGGATGGTGCCACACGCCCTTCGCGTAGTTCACGCCTTGCCAGCCCTGCGTCACGAATGCGCGAATCTGCGTAATGTCGAGATCGCCTGCGGGCGCCACGACGATCAGATAGGGACGGCTATCGAGCGGCAAAAACGCCTGGCTGCCGAGCGGATGACGCTCGAGCATTTTCACCTCGAACGGAAGCACGCGCGCTTCGCCGCGAAAGAGATTGATGAGCGCGCGGCCGCCCTCGTCCGTCACGTCCACCTTCGCGAGATCGTGGTAGCGCATCGTCGTGCCGAGGTTGATCGGAAACGCATTCGCGCCTTCAAGTTCGATCACATCGCCGAACGGCGCGAACGCATCGCGCGTCAGCAGCTCGACGGCAAGCGTCGAGCCGGAGCGTTGCGTCGGATTGCTCATGGTCGGCTCATGATCGTTTCATGGTTGGCTCACAGCCCGCTTACGCGAGCGTGCCCCACAGGCGCAGGCGCGACACGCCGCCATCCGGAATGATGTTCAGGCGCACGTGCGTGACCGGACCGAGCGCAGCCAGCTCGCTTTCGAAGCTGTGTTGTGCGTCCATCTGCAGCTTCTGCTCGCCGAGCAGCACCGGCCAGAACATCGCCTGCGTGATGAGCGAACTGTCCGTGCCCCCCGTCACGCACGCAGCCTGTACCGAGCAGCGGTCGGGATAGTTGCCCTTGAAGTGCGCCGTGTCGACTTCGACCTTCTTGATGGTGCCAGGATGCGCGAGCGCGATGATCGCCCAGTCGTTACCCGGCTCGCGGCGGCGGCGCGTTTCCCAGCCATCGCCCATGTTCGCGCCGCGGCCCGGCATCAGCATGTTCGACGCGAGACCGAAGTGCTGGTTGTTCGCCGCGACCACGTACGCACCGTTCGCCATGGCGGCAAGGTCGAACGGCTCGCTACGGCTCGCGCCGTTCCAGTCCACCTGTGGCTGGCCGTAGACGCGCAGACGCGCGATGCCGCCGTCCGGATAGATGTTCAGCCGCACGTGCGTATATGGCTGGCCCGGCTCGCCGCCGATGGCTTCGAGGTAGTGATGGCTGTTGCCGCTCAGGGCCGTGGACGGCACGATCTCGAACCACGACGTCGAAGCCATCGGCGTGCCTTCGGACACATACGCGCCCTCCACCGATGCGGCGGGCGGATAGTTGCCGGTGAAATGGCTGGTATCGAGGTCGAGCCCCTTGATGACGCCAGCGCGCGCGAGCTTCACGATGCACCAGTCGTAGCCCATCGTGCGCTTGCGGCGCGTCTCCCAGCCGTCCATCCACTTGCCGTGGTCGTCGTACTTGCCCGGGACGAAGACAGCCGGCTCCGGGTTAAGCATGCGCGCCTTCGGCGCGAAGAATTCATCGCTTGCTTCGAGCGCCTGCGCACCGAGGCGCGGGTCCGCGAGATTCACATAGCGGCGGGTGAATGCTGGAGCGTTGGAATCGAGAGTCGGGAGTGCCATCGTCGTCTTCCTTTTTGTCTGTCCGGTGATACCGCAAAAGCGCCGCGTCAGGCATCGATCAACTCGTCGAGCCGAAAGCGCGCAATCCGATAGATCTCGTCGAGGCTCGCGCGTATTTCGTCGGCGCGATTGTTGTTCACGCGCGCTTCGAAGTTCGCGATGATGCCGCGGCGGTCGTGGCCGCGCACCGCGAGGATAAATGGGAAGCCGAACTTCTCGCGATACGCCCGGTTGAGCGACTGCAGCTTGTCGAACTCTTCCTGCGTGCACTGGTTCAGGCCCGCGCCGCGCTGTTCGCGCGTCGACTCGGCGGTCAGTTCGCCGTGCACCGCCGCCTTGCCCGCGAGTTCGGGGTGCGCACGGATCAGCGCGAGCTGCTTCGTCTCGCCCGCCGATTCGACGGCCTGCGACATCGCCCCATGCAGAGCCTCGACGCTCGTGAACGGACGCTCGGCGGCAGCAGCCTCGGCCGCCCATGGCGAGTGCTCGAAGATGCCCGAAAGCGCCGCCACGAAGGCTTCGGTCGAGGCGCGGTTGAGTTGTTCGAGGGTGTAGTGCATGGCCTTCATGTGGCAACTTCATGTGGCGGCCTTGCGGTCGCGCGGCCGGTAGGGATGATGCGTGCGCCAGTGGCGCGCGATGTCGACGCGGCGCGTCACCCAGACGCGATCATATTGTTCGATGTGGTCGAGAAAGCGTTGCAGCGCGCGAAACCGCCCTGGGCGGCCGAGCAACCGGCAGTGCATGCCGATCGACATCATCTTCGGCGCTTCGTCGCCTTCTTCGTAGAGCACGTCGAAGGCGTCGCGCAGATACGCGAAGAAATGGTCCGCCGTATTGAAACCCTGCGGCGTGGCGAAACGCATGTCGTTCGTGTCGAGCGTGTACGGAACGATCAGTTGCGGCACGGTCTTGCCGCCCGTCACTTCCACGTCCATCCAGAACGGCAGGTCGTCGCCGTAATAGTCGGAGTCGTAGAGAAAGCCGCCGTATTCCGCGACGAGACGGCGCGTATTCGGGCTGTCACGGCCCGTGTACCAACCGAGTGGACGCACGCCCGTCACGCGCTCGATCGCTTCCATACCGAGCTTCATATGTTCGGCTTCGCGTTCCGGCGTCGCGTCCTGATAGTGGATCCAGCGATAGCCGTGGCACGCGATCTCGTGACCGAGTTCGACGAATGCACGACCGAGTTCCGGATAACGCTCGATCGCCATGCCGACGCCGAACACCGTGAGCGGCAGGCCGCGCTTCTCGAACTCGCGCAGGATGCGCCACACACCGACGCGCGAACCGTACTCGTAGATGGATTCCATGCTCATGTGACGTGCGGGGTACGCGGCAGCGCCAACGATCTCCGACAAAAACTGCTCGGACGCGCTATCGCCGTGCAGCACACAGTTTTCGCCGCCCTCTTCGTAGTTGAGCACGAACTGCACGGCGACGCGTGCCTGGCCCGGCCAGTCGGCCTGCACCGGATGCCGGCCATAACCGGTTAGATCGCGAGGATAGAGAGGATCGAGTGCCATGGTGGAAGAGTCAACCGATCGTGTTGTGAACGCAAGATCCGCCGAAAGTCGAATTCGACGGGAAGCGGTCGCATCGTGCGGATCGCCGGTGCACAAACGGCGCGCGGCGGGTCAGCCCGGCAATCCGCTTTCAGGACCGGATCAGTGTAGCCAAATCATCCGGGCGCGCCCATACGTGCGCCACCCGAGTGCAGCCACCTCGCAATGCCCTTACGCACCGGTTGGCGGCGGCATTTCAATCGCCGCCAGCATGCCGGATATGCCCCATTTATCTGCCAGCGATTAGTCGCGACGCGAGTGCATCGGACATTCGCGTGCGGGCGAACGGCTTGGCCGTTAGTTGCATCTATGCGCCGTAAAAAAAGCGCCCGAAAGCGCTTTTGCGTGTCCGCATCAGCCGAGATGCGGATATCCGCTCACGGACAGCTCGAACCCGAGCGGTGTGGCGTGCAATTTCGCCTGCGCGCCGACCGGCAGCGTCACCATGTCCGGGATATGCCCGAACGGCAAGCCCGTGATGACCGGAATACCGACCACCGAGCGCACCTGCTCGATCATTCCATCGAGGTCGTAGCCGTTGTCGTAGTCGAACGGCTTGCCGCCCGAGAAGTCGCCCAGCACAAGTGCCTGCTGCCGCCCGATGATCCCCGAGAGGTGCAACTGATAGATCATGCGTTCGATGCGATACGGCTGCTCGTTGATGTCCTCGAGGAACAAAATACCGCCCTCCACCGGCGGCATGAACGGCGTGCCGATCAAAGACGTCATCACGGCGAGATTGCCGCCCCAGAGCGTGCCGGAAACATGTGCGGTTTGCGCCTGCGGGGCGTCCACGGTGAGCGTGAAATCGGGCTTCGAGAGCGTGTCCCAGAAGTGCTGCATCGTGAAGCTGCTGAGATCCTCGGCGCCGAAGTCGCTCACGAGCATCGGGCCGCCGAACGTCGTGAGTCCCGCGTGCGCAAGCAGCGCGAGCTGGATCGCTGTGAAGTCGCTATGGCCGCAAAACGCAATCGGCCGTCCGGCGAGCCGCCGCTGCAGGCCGTCGTAATCGAGCCCGTGCAGGAGGCGCACGGCGCCGTAGCCGCCGCGCACCGCGAGCACGATATCGGGCAAGTCGCGCGACGGATCGGCCAGGCGGTTGAGTTCGGCGGCGCGTTCACCGTCGGTGCCCGCGAAGCGCAGGTAGCGCCGCTCGGTGGCCGCCATGCCGTCGACGCGATGGCCTTCGGCCTGCAGGCGATCGAGCGCGCGCTCGACCACCAGCGGATCGGGCGGATAACCGGACGGTGCAATCAGTTCGATGGTGCGTTGCTGGGTCATTTCAATTGGGATGGGGTGTCGCCCTCGCCGGCGGAGCCATCATCCGCCGACGGCGTCTCGCCTGCTGCGGCACGGCGCGCCGCGCGGCTCGCCCGGCGTCGCTCCGCGAAGAACGAGCGCAGCGCGTCGCCACATTCGCTTTCGAGCACGCCGCCCACCACGCTGGTGTGATGATTCAACTGCGCGTTGGCGAAAGCATCGACGACACTGCCGCACGCGCCCGTCTTCGGGTCGTGCGCGCCGTAGACCACGCGCGCGATCCGCGCGTGCATGATGGCGCCCGCGCACATCAGGCACGGTTCGAGGGTCACGTAGAGTTCACAGCCCGGCAAACGGTAGTTTTCCAGCGCCTTCGCGCCCGCACGGAGCGCAGCCATCTCGGCATGCGCGGACGGATCGTGCGCCCCGATCGGATGGTTGAAACCTGTCGCGATCACCTCGTCGCCGCGCACCAGCACCGCGCCGACGGGCACCTCGCCTGCCGCACGCGCATCTTCGGCAGCCAGTTGGGCAAGCCGCATGAAATGGCGGTCGCGCTCGCTCACGGGATCGGGCTGTTGTGAAAGCGTGGACGTACCCGGCTGAACAGCATCAGGCGCTGCACCGGTGCAATCCTGCGGGTCGACGGCAACGCTGGAAGGCGCGGCCGGCGTGGCGGCCGGCGTGTTCACTGCGCCTCCGCCGGAATGGACTGTCTGGGCCGGGCGGACTCGGTTGACTGTGGATTGGCGACACGCCCGGAAAGCCGCTCGGCGATCCGTCGGCGGTATTCCTGAGGCACGACCGTCGCGCCGCCGCGCAGCGATTCGAGCGCCATGTCGAGCGCGAGCAAACGCGCGTGCAGACGGCATTGCGCCGCCTTGTCGCCGACCTTCGCGAGTTCCTGTTCGAGGTCACGCAACGCGCGCAACTGTTCGACAGCCGGAGGCACGAACCCGGCGTTCTTGAGAATGCGGTTAGCGACACGCACTTCTTCGGGGACAAACAGGTCGTCGTCGAATTCCTGGGGCGATCCGGCGCCCGGCAGATCGTCGAATTCCCCGCGCGCGGCTGCGGCGGCAATCCATTGTTCGACGAGGGCATCAAGCAATTTCATCGGTAATTCATTACGTTGCGGCTCACGCATTCTATCAGGGCGTAACCTGGCGGACCTTGAGGCTCTGTCGTGGCTTCCGTCGACGTGAATGGCTTGACAGCCGCTTGTCGAATGCTGCATGAACCGGCGTCCGGTTCTTTTTGAATGCCCCCGAGCGGGCACGAACCGCAACACCGTTATCGGGCAAGCGGGAATCGGGCAACCGCCGTGATGCGGGCAGCCCGTAAGCGCGGCATACGAGCGTACGCCGTGTGAAGCGGCTTCGCGCACGGCACGGCCTCAGACAGGCCTGCGCCGCGCGCGAAGCGCAGCGATGCCTAGTGCGCGAGCACCTTGGCAATCGCGTCAACCACGATCCCGACGTTCTTGTCGTTGAGCCCCGCCACGCACATCCGGCCCGAGCGCAGCACGTAGACGCCGAACTCTTCGCGCAGCCGCTCGACCTGGTCGGCCGACAAGCCCGTATACGTGAACATGCCGCGCTGGCGGACATAGCGCGACAGCGCCTCGCCGCTCACATACGCGCGCAGGCCGTCGTGAATCGCGACGCGCATGCGGGCAATACGCTCGCACATGGCCGCCAGCTCCTTCTCCCACGATTGCTTCAGATCCGGCGTGGTCAGCACGCGCGCGACGATCTTCGCGCCGTGCGTCGGCGGGTTGCTGTAGTTCGAGCGCACCGAGCCCGTCAACTGCCCGAGCACGCGATCGGCTGCCGCCGCGTCTTCGCAAACCACGTGCAGGCCGCCGCAGCGCTCGCCGTAGAGCGAGAAATTCTTCGAGAACGAGTTGGCGATCAGGGCCGGAAGCCCACGGCGCGCAATCTCGCGCACGGCGAACGCGTCGTCGTCGAGGCCCGCGCCGAAACCCTGGTACGCCATGTCGACGAACGGCAGCAGCTCGCGCTTTTGCAGCACGTCGATCAGCTGCTCCCACTGCGTGCGGTCGAGATCGACGCCCGTCGGGTTATGGCAGCACGCATGCAGCAGCACGATGCTCCTCGGCGGCAGCGCGTCGATAGCCGAGAGCATCGCGTCGAATTTCAGGCCGCCCGTCGCCTCGTCGTAGTACGGGTAGGTCTTCACCGTGAAGCCCGCGCGCTCGAAGATGAAGCGATGGTTTTCCCAAGTCGGGTCGCTCACCCAGACTTCGCTCGCCGGAAAATAGCGCTTGATGAAATCCGCGCCGACCCGGAGCGCGCCCGAGCCGCCGAGCGTCTGTACCGTCGCGATGCGCCCCGCCGTGCGTGACGGGCACTGCGCGCCGAACACGAGCGCCTGCACGGCGTCGCGATACTGGGCGAAACCCGCCATCGGCAGATAGGGCTTCGGTCCCGGCTCTTCGAGCAGCGCCGTTTCGGCGGTGCGGACGGCCTGCATCACGGGCAGACGGCCTTCGTCGTCGAAGTAGATGCCGATGCTCAGATTGACCTTGTTCTGGCGCGGATCCTTCTGAAAATTCTCGTTCAGCGTGAGGATCGGGTCGCCGGGATAGGCATCGATGTGTTCGAACATGGTGTTTGCGAAATGGGCTGTTCAGGATGAAAGACGATCGGGTTGCGCCTGGCGCGTGCCCGATCTGGCACCGCCTTGCAGCGCGGACCTCGCGTTGCGCTGCCAGAACCGGTACGCGAGCGCGAGCGCGGCGAGCCACACCGGAAGCAGATACACGGAAATCCGCAGTTCCGGCGAGAGATACATTACAACGAGAACGCCCGCGAGGAAAACCAGACATAAATAGTTCGTGAACGGATACCCGAGACTCTTGAACATCGTCATCTGTTGGGCGCGCGCCTTGTCGCGGCGGAACTTCAGGTGAATGAGGCTGATCATCGCCCAGTTGATGATGAGCGCCGACACGACGAGCCCCATCAGCAGTTCGAACGCCTTGCCGGGCATGAAATAGTTGACGATCACGCACACGCCGGTCGCGAGCGCGGAGACGCCGAGCGCCGCAAGCGGAATGCCGCGGCGGTTGACCTTGAGCAGCGACTTCGGCGCATTGCCTTGCTGCGCGAGGCCGTAAAGCATGCGGCTGTTGCAGTAGACGCCGCTGTTGTACACGGAGAGCGCGGCCGTCAGCACGATGAGATTGAGCACGCCTGCAACGAGATCGCTGTTCATCGCGTGGAAAATCAGCACGAACGGACTGCCGCCCGTCACGACCTTTTGCCATGGGTACAGCGAGAGCAGCACGGCGAGCGCGCCCACGTAGAAAAGCAGGATGCGGTAGATGACCTGATTGGTCGCGCGCGGGATCGTGTGCGCGGGATCGTCGGCTTCGGCGGCTGTGATGCCGACGAGTTCGAGGCCGCCGAACGAGAACATCACGACGGCCATCGCCATCACGAGGCCGCTCACGCCGTGCGGGAAAAAGCCGCCGTGCCGCCAGAGGTTGGCCACGCTGGCGTCGGGACCGGCATGACCGCTCACGAGCAGCCAGCCGCCGAACGCAATCATGCCGACAATCGCGAGCACCTTGATGATCGCGAACCAGAACTCCAGTTCGCCATACGACTTCACGCTCGTGAGATTGATCGCGTTGATGATCGCGAAAAACGCGAGCGCCGACACCCACGTGGGCAGGTTCGGCCACCAGTAGTGCATGTAGATGCCGACGGCGGACAGCTCGGCCATGCTCACGAGGATGTACAGCACCCAATAGTTCCAGCCCGAGAGAAAGCCTGCGAACGGACCGAAGTACTTGTCGGCGAAATAGCTGAACGAGCCCGCGACCGGTTCGTCGACGACCATCTCGCCGAGCTGGCGCATGATGAAGAACGCGATGATGCCCGCAATGCCGTAGCCGAGCAGCACCGAAGGCCCGGCCGTCTGGATCGTCTGCGCGATGCCGAGGAAAAGACCTGTGCCAATTGCGCCGCCAAGTGCGATCAGCTGAATATGGCGGTTCTTGAGGCCACGTTTGAGCTGGCCGCTTTTATCGTTTGAAGTCATGTTTTTCCGGTCGCCTCAGTGCGGCGTATCCGGCCAACGATTTTAAATAATCAGGAAATAAAAATGCGCGCGCAATGAACTGGGGCGAAGCGCGCAGCCGGACGCGCGAGGCGATGGCGCGCGGTTTGAGCCCCTGCGGCATGATTTCTTTCCCACATAAGCTTCGACGGCATAAAAAACTCTTTCACGGACAATAAGTTAATGATTTTACCGTGTCTCGAGACCGCCAGCGACAGCGCACGCTTGCGCGGAACGCCGCACCGCACATGGCATATCGTTCCCAGGCCGAAAATCTGACAATCACACAACAAAAATCGGGAAATACTCCCTAATCTGGAATATCTCCCGTGCTGTAAGCTGAAAACCGGTTTAGCTCGATTTGGATGGGGAAATCGCACAGCAAGCGCCATCGTGCGTAACAGCGGTTTTAGCCGTTCTTCCTGATGGCAGGTGACCGTCGATTTCTCTATTTTATTAGCATTACTGAGTTAGCCATTGTAGATCAGGGTTCCAAATCTTTCGCAAAGCCTGTATCCGCTCCCGGTGATCCAGGTGATACAGCTTTCTTTACGGAGTCGCCGCTCCCCTGCCGATTCCAACATGGCCCGTTTTATCGCTACACGATTCTGTTTGCCCTGTTTGCCGACGCGTGCTGTCCCTCTCCGGGGTTGACGTTTCATCAATAATGAGGTCTGCAAGTGAACAAGAAAATCCTGTGCGCATTAATCGCTCCGCTCGTATTTTCTGCAGGGGCCGCCCATGCCGATTCGCCGCCGCCAGTAGGCACCCATTTCGCGGCGCTGCCCGATCACTTCACGAAGCGCGTGCTCGTTACCGGCCTCAAAAATCCGCACAACATGGTGCTGGGGCCGGACGGGCAACTCTGGCTGACCGAACAGGCCACCAGGCGCGTGCTGCGCGTCGATCCGAAGACCGGCAAGCTTTCGGTGCTGGCCGAGATTCCCGACGTGGTCTACGACGAGGGGCATCAAAACGGCCTGCTCGGCATTGCCCTCCACCCGGAACTGCTCAAGCGCACGGGACATGACTACGTCTATGTTTCCATGACCTACGCAACCGGCAAGGGCGGCGATGCCCCGAACGCCACCTTGATCCGCCGCTATACGTACGACGCGAACACCGGCAAGCTCGCGCATCCGGTCGACCTGATCAAGGGCATGCCGTCGAGCTTCGACCATCAGTCGGCGCGCCTGCTGTTCGGCCCGGACCACAAACTCTATTACTCGATCGGCGACCAGGGCCACAACCAGTTCTCCTATCTCTGCCAGCCGAATCACGCGCAGGACATTCCCACTGAAGCCCAGATCAAGGCGGCGGACTACTCGCTATACCAGGGCAAGATCCTGCGTCTGAACGTCGACGGTTCGATCCCGAAGGACAACCCGGTGATTCACGGCGTTAAAAGCCATATCTATGCGTACGGGATCCGTAACACGCAGGGCATGGTGTTCTCGCCGAACGGCAAGCTGTTTGCGGCCGAGCATGGTCCGAACACCGACGACGAGCTGAACCTGATCGTGCCGGGCGGCAACTATGGCTGGCCGCACGTCGCGGGCCGCAAGGACGATTCCGGTTACGCGTATGCGAACTGGTCGGCAGCGAAAGGCGGCTGCGAGGCGCTGAGGGAGAAGGAGAAGGACCCTGCCCAAAACGGCCTCAAGGTGCCGGACGCCGTACCGGTAACGAAAGAATCGCAATGGTCGGATCCGGCCTTCGTCGAACCGATCAAAACCTTCTACACCGTACCGAGCAATTTCGACTTCAACGATCCGGTCTGCGCAGACAAGAATCTGTACTTCATCTGCTGGCCGACTATCGCGCCGTCGTCCGTGACGTACTACAAGGGCGGCCCGCACGGCGTGCCGGGCTGGGAGCATTCGCTGCTCATCACATCGCTCAAGCGCGGTCTCGTGTTCCGCGTGAAGCTGGATGCAACCAATACCGTTGCGATGGGCGACGCCACTCCGCTGTTCCGCTCGATTAACCGCTATCGGGAAATCGTCGCGAGCCATGACGGCTCGACGATCTACGTCGCGACCGACTCCGCCGGCCTGGGCACGACCGAAGCAGGGAATGCTTCGTTCAAGCTCGATAATCCGGGGTCGATTATCGAGTTCAAGTACACCGCGGGTAAGTAAGGGCGGGATGTTGTTCTGTCAAACCCGGGCGCGGGGAAATCCAGCCCGGGTTTTTATTTTGTTTTTATTGCGACTGATTTACTGGTTATTCCCACTCGGTTGTCAATCCGAGGCTGGAGCCTTGTGGGGATGGCGTTTCCACCTAGCCACGCGATGTCGATACCGTCGCCGATACCGAAAATCGTGCCCGGCAATTGATGGCTGTTATCGGAACACGCCGGAGTATCAATGCTCGTTTTGTTTGAAAAATCGCGAATACTGATCGCCCCAAGGTGATGTGTGACTGCAATACCGTCGCTAATACCGTCAGCATCGTTAGAACGCGGTCCTCAATACCGTCACAACCGCAATGCGGCGCTAAGATCCTCGTGCTCGAAGGCACTTGCCATCCGTGCCATCTCTGCGCGCGTGCAACCCACTTCCTGGGCAACCGCTTGCCATGCCCGGGTAACGTCGGCTACCTCCCGGATCGTGGCCCGAGCCTGTTTCAGCGTCAGGCCAAAAAACTCCGCCGCATTTGCCAGGAGTCCCACCGAGCACGTTCCCTCGTCGAGATCGATATTGGTCGTCAGGATGCGCGCCTTCAGATCGGTCGGCGTGGGATTGAGGTCATAGGCCGGTGACAATATCCACCCATCTCGCCCCGCCCACAGGAAGCCGTGGTTGCGCAAATGGTCATCCACATTGGAAACCAGAACATTGAACGTCACGCGACGATACAACTGCGCAGCGTCTGCCCGCGCCTTCGCCCCGTGTTGTGTCAGTGCGTCAACTAGTTCGGGATAACTGCCGCGTTGGCCGTCCCGCGACCCCGTCATCGACATAGCCGAGAGAAAGGGAATGCGAATGTTGCCCGCGCGATCGAAGCGGCGCGATAGCAGTACCGGCTTGCCTGCTACGTGGAGCAGTTCGTGGTGCGGAGTGGATATGCCGGCGCGTTCAGCCAATCGCAGTGCGATTTCCTCCCAAGTCTCGATGCTGTAGTCATCATTCTCCTTCGGAAATTTGGCAATCGACAAATGGCCGTGCTGGTCGATGACCGAGGCCTTGGGGCGCGCACCACCGAGCGACGACCCAGGCGCGAAGATGAGTTGCAGATCCTCATCGGTTTCCTCGTCGCGGAGAATACGTTCGGTGATTTGCAGCAGCCGCCCCAGTTCGATGATTGCGGGAACACCGGTGGGTACAGGCGCTTGGAACTCGTCCTCTCCGTTCCAGCGAAACCGCAGGGCGCCCAGCCGCGTTTCATCAGCCACGCCCAGCAGATAATCGAGTTCACCGAGCGTACGGACGTGCCGCCCTTCCCGTTCGGCTTGGTGACGCTCCGAACGCTGCATGAGACGGCGCCCCCAGGTATCGGGAGCCGAATCGCCGATCGAACCAAAGATCGGTTGATCGGGCTGCGGTGGAAAGATACCGCGCGTCAACGCCAGCGCTGGTTCGATAGAAAAGCGATCGTCGTCGGCCAGCCAAGCCTCGTCATATTCGAACGTAACCGTTGCTTCCCGACGCGACGTATGGCGCCTGAGCAGCCCTACCGGTCGTGACGTGCCAGCAAGATCGATATAGACGTCAACATCAGCCATGATCACCCTTTTCCTCTCGTTCGCGGCAGACGGACACGCTGCGGCAGTGCCGCGGTCGCCAGGGCGAGTCCCGTCGTATCCCGATCGGTGCCAGCGGATTCGCTCAGCCCGTCAAGGAGTCCCAGCGCCTGCAGCACGGCCGCGTAGATGCCGATGCTTACACCCGGATCTCCTGCTTCGACCCGCTGCAGTGTCGCGCGCGACGTGAAAGCCCGTTCGGCAATCACCGCCATGGTCAGCTTGCGGCGGCGGCGCGCATCATGGATATCGGCGCCTAGTTTTCGCAATGCCCGTCGGACGGCAGCGGAAGGCGTATGAGGAGTTGGCATGCCGTCACCTTCGTAATGCGTTAAGTGGCATTAAAGTATCACGAAGATAACATTTTATCCGAAAGCTGTCTGCGGGCGGGGCAGGCACAGCCTATGTTGTCTGGCACCTCCGTCGGCAACGCGTGCCCGGTAAACTTGAAAAGTCCGGAGGAATCAAGCAGGCCAGTACTGTCAACGATACCCAGATTCCGGCTTGGCACTAGCGGCATTTGGTGGAGGGCTCGGGGTGCCAGAAATCAGCAAGAATTCTTACATTTATATTACGCTCCACCCCCATGAGCGCACTTGTTCAACCGCATTCAATTGCAAACTCAATGCCTGCGCCAGGAACGCATGGCGTCTCACAACATTCCTGATCAAGCGCCGGAATATGTCCGAAAAAGGACTCGGTGCCCCCTTCAGCGCCTGCGGGCTACAGCATAATTCCAATCATTTACTATTGCGCACGAGATAGAAGAGAGGAGCCGATCCTGTGCAGTCGAATGCAACTGCAGCAGAACTTTTCAAGCATTTGGGCGCCGAGAAGTCCACGCTCTATCGATGCATCATGGATGTCTTCGCCGCGGCCAAGCGACAATACAGGCTCCAGCTTCGCCCCGACGAGGTTCTCGCTGAGGCGAACTGGTCCGAAGGGATGCCGCGTATCGAGGAAGTCAACGCTGCACTGACCCAACTGACCGAATGGGGAAATCTCGAATCCCAGCCAGATACGGCACGCGTTTCTTCGCTCAACGACTTTTACCGCGCACGCTTTCTCTACCGGCTTTCTCACGGGGGCGAGGCCGTGGAAACGAGCCTCGCCGTGTTCTTCCAGACACTACAGCGACGGGCCGAATTGCAAAGCGTGGCGCTGGAAGACATTGCCAGCCGCCTGCAGGCTCTACAGCAGCTGATCGACGATGACACCCCCGAAAATGGACTCGACGTCGCCAAGACACACCAGCTCCTGCGCGATCTGGTCGGCGTCTTCCATGACCTTGCAGAGAACGCACAGGCATTCATGGCAGGCGTCGCGCGAAGCCTGGAGCTTCGGCAAGCCGAAGCACATGCTGTCGTCGCATACAAACGCCGCCTCATCGACTACCTCGATCGCTTCCTTGGGGATCTGGTACGGCGCTCCGACTTCATCGCTCGGCTCATCGAGGAACTAGGTCCCCGCATCGACTCTGTCTTCCTTCTCGTGGCGGACCGAGAAGCCCAGGATGCCGCTCCGGAAGACGCGCAGAATCAAGCCGACGAAAAATTGAGGCGCTGGCGGGCTTGGCGTGAACGTTGGAAAGGCCTGCGCGGCTGGTTTTTGTCGACGGGACAGGAACCACCTCAAGCCGAGTTGCTGCGCGCACGCGCACGCGCCGCCATACCGCTACTCTTGGGCGCCATCGCCACATTGAACGAACGCCGCAGCGGACGTAGTGACCGCTCTGCCGACTTTCGCACGCTCGCCTACTGGTTCGCCGCATGCAACAGCGGCAGCGAAGCCCATCGGATGGCGCGGGCAGCTTTCGCACTTCATCCCGCCCAGCACTATTCCCTGAATCCCCAGGCCGATGACGACCTGCCTGCCAGCACGCCTTGGGCAGATGCGCCGCCGCTCCAAATCAACCCTCGCTTGCGCGAATATGGCGAGGCCGCCCCCCGGGGACCGCTCCCGAAGGTACGTGACCGCAGCACGGAGCGCGCGCTTATGGCCGAGCAGTTGGCAGAAGAATCACGCCAGGTCGATGCTGCTCGGCAACGCTTGGCCACCGGGCGTCCAATCCGCCTGTCCGAGCTGGGCGACCTGGACGTTCACGCCTTCGCCCTGTTTCTCAATCTTCTAGGAGAAGCACTGACCGAACAAGTGCATCCCGACCAGCCCGTCGAGCGCCAGACGGGCGACGGACTCCTCCATATCCGCATGGAGCCGCTCGATGCCACCACCGAAGCTCGCATCACGACCTCTGCCGGCGTTTTCGCGGGCCGGGATCACCTTCTCACGATCACGCTTACGCAAGAACCGACATGACTGCACGCACATCATGGGGACACGATCGTCAGCGAATCGGTGAACTCCAACGTGTCCAACAACAAGACGAGTTTCGCCGAGCGCTGCGTGCGCTGCTGTTGCAGCCGCTGATGGCACCGGACCATGACGCTTTCCCGGCGGTACGCCGCCAAGCCGAACGACTGCGCGACTGGTTTGCGCGGGAAACCGGCTGGCCCCTGCATGTCGAACGCGATGGCGCCCGGCTTTTCAAGCGCCCCGCGAACCTAGCCGATGATACACGCGGGCTGCCGAACTTCGACCGGCAGCGCTATGTCTTGCTCTGCCTCGCGTGTGCCGTGCTCGAGAGAGCTGATCCGCAGATTACGTTGCAGTTGCTCGGCGAACGCCTGATGCAGTTGGCGTCCGATCCAACGTTGGTTTCTTGCGGCTTCCAGTTCACGCTCGGTAGCGTTGCCGAGCGGCGTGACCTCGTTGCCGTGTGTCGCACTCTGCTCGACTTCGGCGCCTTACAACGTGTCGCTGGCGACGAGGATAATTTCGTCCATGAAAATGGCTGGGCGCAATCAGACGCACTCTACGATGTCCAGCGGCGCATGCTGGCGGGCATGCTCGCAGCTGTGCGTGGACCGTCGACGTGGCGTGTCGAAGATGCACCGATCGATTTCGAGGATCGGTTGCGCTCATTGGTAGCGGAGCACGTTGCCGACAGCGAACAGGGACATCGCGATGCTCTTCGTCACCATCTGGCGCGCCGGCTTCTGGACGATCCCGTGATCTACGGCGCGTCCTTGGATCCCGAGCATCTCGCATACTTCATCAATCAGCGCGGCGCAATGGCAGCCCGCCTTTGCGAAGCCGCTGGACTCACCGCTGAGCAGCGAGCCGAAGGGCTCGCGTTGACCGATGAATCGGGAGAGCTCACCGACATCTCGATGCCTGCCGAAGGAACTGAAGCACACATTACGCTGCTGGTCGCCGAGTTTTTGGCCTCACGCCTGCGAGAGGTGCCGGAAATCGCATTGACATCCCAAGACGCTGTAGCCGCCTTCCTGCGCGGTGCCACGGAGCAATATGGTCGCTACTGGCGCAAATCGGCACGCGAACCTGGCGCTGAAATGGAGCTGGCCGAAATCGCACTCGACCGATTGGAGCGGCTGCAACTGATTGTCCGAATCCATCGCGAGATTCGACCGCTGCCGGCCATCGCCCGCTTCGCTCTGGGCAATCCCGAAATTCGTTCGAAAGCAACCGGCGACGTTACTCCAGAATTATTGCTTATAGACACATGACCGACACCCTCATCGATTCGCCCCAGGCACCGCGTCCGGTATTGCCGGAACCCGGACACGAGCGGTGGCAACCGCTGCGGATCGGCCTCGTGGAACTTTTTCACTACGACAGTGAGGAATTCTGGTTCCGCGACGGCCATTTGCTGCTACGTGGCAACAACGGCACCGGCAAGTCCAAAGTGCTGTCTCTCACCTTGCCATTTCTCTTCGACGCCCAACTGCGCCCGTCGCGTATCGAACCGGACGGGGACAACGGCAAGAAAATGGCCTGGAACCTGCTGATGGACGGCTATAAACGCCGAATCGGCTACACGTGGATTGAGTTCGGCAGACGGCAAGCCGACGGCATGGCGCGCTATTTGACCCTGGGGGCCGGGTTGTCGGCGGTGACCGGCAAAACGCAGGTCGATAGTTGGTTCTTTTTGATCGAAAGCTCGTCGGGTGAACAAGATCCGCGTATCGGTCAAGATCTATGGCTCACGAACGAACAGCGGATCGTGTTGACCCGCGAGCGGTTGCGCGAACTTCTGGAAGAGCGCGGTCGTGGCACAGTCTTTGAGAACGGTCGCAACTATCGCCGAGCTGTGGATGAGCGGCTCTTCCACCTTGGCGAAAAGCGGTACGAAGCGCTCATGGACACCTTGATCCAACTGCGCCAGCCACAATTGTCGAAGAAACCCGACGAATCGGGCCTTTCCCACGCACTGACGGAAGCGCTCCCCCCTATGCCACAGGAATTATTGGCGGACGTGGCGGACGCGCTGAATCAGTTGGAGGCGGATCGTGAGCAGTTGGACAACACTCGTCAGCTCGAGCAGGCAGTCAGGCATTTCGAGCAAAGATACCGGACGTACGCCAGCACGTTGACTCGACGTCAGGCGCGCGAACTTCGTCAGGCACAGACCGCATTCGACAATGCCAGCGAGGAGCGCAACAACGCACAGAACGTATTGCACGCTGCGAAGGACGCAGAGGCCGAAGCGATCCGCACTCGTGACGCCGCGAAACAAGCGTTGACCGTGGCGCGAGAGCGCCTGGAAACGCTGCAAAGCGATCCGGCCAACCAGGACGCCAATCGCCTGAGCCAAGCCGAAAGAGATGTCAGGGACCGAAAGGAGGAAGCGGCCAAGGCAGAGGAACAACGCGAGGAGGCTCGGCGGCAACTGGAACGCGAAAAGGAACGCAGCCGGGCGTCCAACCAGCGGGCCGAGGCAACACGAAGCGAAGTCGCGTCCGCGCGCACGCAATGCGCGTCCGATGCGCAAACCGCTGGCACGGCCGTCGCGCTGTCCCGCAACCCACTCGTCGCGCTCCCCCTCGACGAGCTCGCCGAGCTACCGGTGACGCAATTCGCGTCCGCGGCGACCGAGTTGCGCGATGCCGCGAACAGGCGCCGCGAAAATATCCGGTATCTGGAACAGCGCCACGCTGCGGTGGCTACCAAACGGTCGACGCTTCAAACATTACAGACAGCCCAAAACGATTGCCAAGCAGAACTCGAGGAAGCGATAGAGCGGCGGGCCGAAGCCGATCTGGATGCAGAAACGACAGGCAATGCGCTGATCGACGCCTGGACGAAATATTGCGCCGGTCTGGAACAGCTACGTTTTGAACCACAGAACGCACTATCCGAGCTTGCAGGCTGGACAGCCCGTCCTGACGGCATCAATCCGGTTCATTCGGCGCTGACCACAGCTTACTCGCAAGCATTGGAACAACACGCCGCTCGCCAAACCGAACTTGCGACGCGCCAGCATGACCTGGATCAGGAACGCCGTGTTCTGGCCAACGAACTGGAACAGCTCGCGGCAGGCCAGGATGCTATCCCGCCCGTTCCCGCGACCCGGGGCTCGAACGTTCGCGAGGGACGGGCAGGCGCCCCGCTCTGGCAACTGATCGATTTTCACTCTCATGTCACGCCGCAACAGCGTGCAGGTCTGGAGGCATCGCTGGAAGCGTGCGGCCTGCTGGACGCATGGGTCGCGCCTGACGGCAACGTGTGCGATACGGCGGGAAGACCGATTTGGGACACGCAATGCCGGCAACGTCCCACCGTCGCGGGCGAGAATCTTCTGAGCCTGCTGTCGCCTGCGGCACCGGAAGGTTGCACGGTAGATTCAGCGCTGATAGAAGCCTTGCTTGCCAGCATCGCTTGCGGACCGGAAGACGATCTCGCTGCCGAATCCTGGATCGCTGCGGATGGGCGCTTCCGGCTAGGTGCACTTACAGGTGCGTGGGATAAACGGGAAGCCGTATACATCGGCCACACTGCCCGGGCGCAAGCCCGACAACGCCGGATGCACGAAATTGCGCTACGGCTTCAGCAACTGGATGCTGAAGTTTCTATCGTGTTACAGGCAGTTGAAGCGCTTGCCGCCGATCGCGCGAAAACCAAAGAAGAGTTGGGCGGCGCACCTACCGATACCTCGCTCCGCCAGGCGATTCTTGCCGCGGCAAGCGCCGAGCGTGACGTACTTCAGGCTCGCACTCGACTCGATCAAGCCGACACCCGATGCAGGGCAGCAGAGACCGAACTCTACGCGGCACGCGAAGCGCTTGGGAACGATGCCATCGACCTGCAACTGCCGCTCGACCGGGCAGGCCTCGCTCCGATCGACAGTGCCTTGGACCAATTCACCGATGCGCTCCACATATTGTCCCAAGCCGGCCGGGAATGGCGCAGCGCCTGGCCGGACCACCTGAAGCAGCAGGAGCGTGAGATCGAAGCCCAAGTCGCTCTGGAACGCCGAGAGGACGACCTCAGCACTGCAAATGAACGGAGGGAGAAAACCCTCTCGCGCTACGCCGTCCTGATGGAGGCGATTGGCGCGAAAGTTGGAACATTGCGCCTGCAACTGGAGGAGGCAACCCGGAATGCAACCAAAGCCTCGACCGACGCCGACGACAAACAAGCAGTCTTGATCAAAGCAGCCGAAGCCCGCGCCATAGCCGATACTCAAGCCACCACCACGAATCGTGTGCTGGCGGAGCGCGCGGACATTCGCACACTGGCTGTTGAGCGGCTCCAACGCTTCACTGAAAGCACGCTGCTGGCCTCTGCGCTGCCCGACCTGCCCCTCCCGCCCGCCGGCGTGCACTGGACCATCGATCCAGCGCTGCAACTGGCGCGCAGAGCAGAACAAGCGCTCGCGCACATCGGGGATGACGACGTCAGTTGGAGCCGCATCCAGCGCCAAGTCTCGGAGGACCTGACCGAACTACAACGCTCGCTCAGCGCGCTCGGCCATCAGGCGGCTTCCGAACCGAACGATTGGGGCTTCACAGTCCACGTCAATTATCAGAACCGCTCGGAGCGACCGGACACACTGGCCGTTCACCTTGCTGACGACATTGCGCAGCGCAGCGAACTGCTATCGGCCAGGGAGCGTGAGATTCTGGAGAACCACCTGCAAGCGGAGATCGCTGCGGAAATCCAGCGCTTGATGCGTGCAGCGGACAAACAGGTCAACGCGATCAATGACGAGTTGTACAAACGTCCCACCACGACTGGCGTCCGCTACCGCTTGCAATGGCAACCTCTTGCGCCGGAAGAAGGTGGGCCCTTGGGCCTCGAGATCGCACGCGAACGGCTGCTCAATACGAGTTCGGACCTTTGGTCCGCAGAAGATCGTCGCGTAGTGGGCATCATGTTGCAGCAGCAAATCTCCATGGAGCGAGCCCGTGCTGAAGACGATGCCACCGCGTCCGGTTTCAGCCTGAACGATCAATTGGCACGAGCGCTGGACTACCGCCGGTGGCATCGGTTTCTCGTCCAGCGTCAAAGAGACAAGAACAGCAGCTGGCAAAAACTCTCCGGCCCCGCCTCGAGCGGAGAACGTGCACTTGGACTGACCGTTCCACTTTTCGCGGCCATCGCCAGCTTCTATGGTCGAGGAGGCAACCCGCACGCGCCACGCCTGATGTTGCTTGACGAAGCCTTCGCAGGCATCGATGATGCAGCTCGCGCACATTGTATGGGACTCATCCGCGAATTCGATCTGGATTTCGTCATCACCAGCGAACGCGAATGGGCATGCTATGCAGAACTGCCCGGCGTATCGATTTGCCAGTTGCAACGGCGCGAGGGTATGGATGCCGTCTTCGTTTCACGCTGGACATGGGATGGGCGAGCCAAGCGGCGCGAAAGCGATCCCGACCGGAGATTTCCCGATACATGATGCGGACCGACACACCAGCCAGCCCCGATGCCCGGCTGCAACGTTTGCTAGGTGGTGCTCAGCTAGGCTCGCTCCGCCAGCGTATGCGGCGCCACTTCGAACGCGTCGACAACGGCACGGCGGGAAGTAGCATGCTGCTGACCCAGCTCAGCCCCGCGGAACACGAAGCTTTGGGGTTGCTCATCGGCCGACCATCTCGCATTTCCCGATCGGTACGGGTCGACATTGAACGACTCGACAGCGCGCTGCGAGATGCTGGCATCGCCGATTCGCTGCGAGCAGCGCTCGAACGCATCGATGGTCCGATCGTGAGTCGCGCTGCCGTCAGGGCAAACACTTACGCACAGTGGACCCGCATGATCGCACTTGACTCCTGGCACAGCGTACTGCGCGCCTGGCTCAAGTCCCCTGCGGCGCTGGGTCTGCTCAAACGCCTTTCCCGACAGGATCCGACAACGGGACAGCAATTGCTCGGACGAGCAGATGCCACGCTGCATCGGCTGCCGGCCCAAGATATCGCACGCTCTCAACTGGCCGCAGAGACCCTAGGTAATGCACATGCACTCGACGGCGGTGAACCGACGGCCACGATCGTATTGGCTGCTTGGCGGCACATGGAACATACAGCCGCCTACGACGACAACTTGCGCGACACAAACGGCAATCCGGACGACCCGCCGCAACTCGACGATCGCACTCGCGACATTTGGGCGCGGGCGGGTGTGCTGGTCAACGAGCTGTCCCGCCCCGCCCTGTTCCTGAATCTTCCGGTCACCGCTGGCGCCCCGGCAGGAGAGCCTCCCGGCGAGCCAGGCTACGCATCGTTGCGCAGGTTGCTGCGAACGCCGCCGGCGTGGTCCGTACGTGGCACCACGGTGTTCGTCTGTGAAAATCCCAACTTCGTAGCCATCGCGGCCGACCAACTGGGGGCGGCAAGCGCGCCGCTGGTCTGCACAGATGGTATGCCAGCCGCCGCACAACGGACACTGTTGACCCAGTTGGTGCATGCGGGAGCTCATTTGATGTACCACGGGGATTTCGACTGGCCAGGCTTGCAGATCGGAAACCAAATGATGTGCACATGGCATGCACATCCATGGCGATTCGCGACCCAGGACTATGAGGCTGCCGTGGCAAATTCTCCTCCCGTAACGCACGAACTGAGTGGCGCTTCGGTATCAGCCTCATGGGATGAATCATTGGCTGCTGTGATGCAACGCCATGGCATCGCCATTGCCGAAGAGGCGGTCGCGGCAGTATTACTCGAGGATCTGAGTCGAAGGTGCCCCTAGTAAGTCCGCCCTGTCGTCGTATGAGACCTCGTGGGGGCGGCAGAAAAGTGAAGCCGAACGCGTTACTAGTAAGCAATATGATGCAATTCAGATACCGTTGACGGCTCTGACGGTATCAAACGGGCCTCTGCGCATGCGCCCGCGTATACCGTCAGAAATACCGCCAAATTGTGGTTGCTCGGACTCGCCGCAGGTTCGGATGCACTTTTAGAATTCTCATATTTCTCAGGGGCTTACGAACCTGCACCGGCCAATTTAGAATTGGGCCCACGTCATTTACAACGCGCCACAACGCATTGATTTTAAAGGAGATTTAAGAAACCCTCACTCCCACTCAATCGTCGCCGGCGGTTTCCCCGAAATGTCGTACACGACACGATTAATCCCGCGCACTTCGTTGATGATCCGGTTCGACACATACCCGAGCAGGTCATGCGGCAGATGCGCCCAGTGCGCCGTCATGAAGTCCTGCGTCTGCACGGCGCGCAGCGCCACGACATATTCATAAGTGCGGCCGTCGCCCATCACGCCGACGCTCTTCACCGGCAGGAACACCGCAAACGCCTGGCTCGTCAGGTCGTACCACGACTTGCCCGTTTCACGGTCGATGGTGTTGCGCAGCGACTCGATAAAGATCGCATCGGCGCGGCGCAGCAGATCGGCGAACTCGCGTTTCACTTCGCCGAGAATCCGCACACCGAGGCCCGGGCCCGGGAACGGATGGCGATACACCATCTCGGGCGGCAGGCCGAGCTTCACGCCCAGCTCGCGCACTTCGTCCTTGAACAGTTCGCGCAACGGCTCGAGCAACTTGAGGTTCAGCGTCTCCGGCAGGCCGCCGACGTTGTGGTGGCTCTTGATCGTATGCGTGGCCTTCTTGCCCTTGCCCGCCGATTCGATCACGTCCGGATAGATCGTGCCCTGCGCGAGCCACTTCGCATCGGTGAGCTTGCCCGCTTCGGCCTGGAACACTTCGACGAATTCCGCGCCGATGATCTTGCGCTTCGCTTCGGGATCGGTCACGCCCGCGAGCTTCGAGAGGAACGCTTCGCTCGCATCGACGTGGATCACCTTCACACCGAGGTTCTCGGCGAAGGTCGCCATGACCTGTTCGGCTTCATTCAGGCGCAGCAGGCCGTGATCGACAAACACGCAGGTCAGCTGGTCGCCAATCGCGCGATGCAGGAGCGCGGCCGCCACCGACGAATCCACGCCGCCCGAAAGACCCAGAATGACGTGCTCGTCGCCGACCTGCTTGCGGATCGACTCGACGGCTTCGTCGATGTAATGCCCCATTTCCCAGTCGGCCTTAGCCTTGCAGATGCCGAGCACGAAGCGCTCGATCATCGCGCGGCCCTTCAGGGTGTGCGTGACTTCCGGGTGCCATTGCAGTCCGTAGAAGCGGCGTGCCTCGTCGGCCATCGCTGCGATCGGGCACGATTCGGTCGATGCCATCAGCTTGAAGCCTTCCGGCATTTCGGTGACCTTGTCGCCGTGGCTCATCCAGACCTTGAGCATGCCGTGGCCTTCAGACGTCTCGAAGTCCGAAATGCCTTCGAGCAGGCTCGTGTGGTTGCGCGCACGCACTTCGGCATAGCCGAATTCGCGCACGTGGCCGACATCGACCTTGCCGCCGAGTTGCTCGGCCATCATCTGCATGCCGTAGCAAATGCCGAGCACCGGTACGCCGAGTTCGAACACGACTTGCGGGGCGCGCGGCGTGTCGGAAGTCGTGACCGAGTTCGGGCCGCCCGAGAGGATGATCCCTTTCGGCGCGAATTCGCGGATGAATGCTTCATCCACGTCGTACGGGTGGACTTCCGAGAAGACGTGCGCTTCGCGCACGCGTCGCGCTATGAGCTGGGTGACTTGCGAACCGAAGTCGAGAATCAGGATTTTGTCGTGCATGGCTGCGGACTAGACCTAAGAAAGAACGGATACGGAACGCCGCGCAAGCTGCACGGCGTGAATTCTGAATGCGGTTGTGTGGTGCTCTTCGTCGTACTTTTTCGTGCGCCACAGGTCGGACGCAAGGCTGCCGGGTGCTGGCACGGCTCAGCCATGCAGCGGTGGCCGAGGCGCATCGGCCGCCTCATCGCGGGCCGCCAGACGGGCCTCCTCGGCAGACAGCGCGGTGCGCTGCGCAGCGTCCCCGGCCGCAGGCTGCGGGCGCGCTGCCTGAGCCTGCGCGCTGCCGCTCGCCGACACTGCGCCCGAAAAAACCGGCTCTGCATAAGTCACCGATTCCCGCCGCGGCTCGCTCTTTGCGCCACGCCGCGTCGCCGTGGTTTCTGCCGTCTGCGTTTGTGTCTGTGCCTGCGCTTGTGCTTTCTCGCGCCGCCGGACCGCACCGGCAAGCCGCACAGCGCCGAACCCGATCACGATCAGCCACGCACCCACGCCGCCAGCAATCAACTGGCCGAAGGCCGTCAGCTGCGGCTTGTGCAGCCCGATCAACCAGACCAGCATCAGCACGCCGCTGATCCAGTCGATGTGACCGGCTACGCGCCCGACCGGCACCGTCATTGCGCCATCGAATGCGGCGCGCAGCGCGAGCCACGACAAACCCAGCAGCGTCACGCCGAGCACCTGCCCGACGAATGCCGGCTGCGGTTGCACCAGTTGCAGCGCGTCGTACAGCGAGGTCCACGGAGTCAGCAGGAACAGCGCTCCGAAGCCCAGCAGCATCAACGCATCGACAATCAGTACAACGCGCAGCAGCAGCTTCATGGGCGATTAGTCCACGTGATAGTTGGGCGCTTCCTTCGTGATCTGGACATCGTGCACGTGCGATTCGCGCATGCCCGCCGACGTGATCTCGACGAACCCGGCCTTCTCGTGCATTTCGTCGATCGTGCTGCAGCCGCAGTAGCCCATCGAAGCGCGCACGCCGCCGATCAGCTGGAACAGGATCGCATTGACGGAGCCCTTGTACGCCACGCGTCCTTCGATACCTTCCGGCACGAGCTTGTCGATGTTCGCCGAGTTGTCCTGGAAGTAGCGGTCCGCGGCGCCGTCCTTCATCGCGCCCACCGAACCCATGCCGCGATACGACTTGTACTGGCGGCCCTGATACAGGAACACGTCGCCCGGCGATTCTTCGGTGCCCGCGAACATGCTGCCCATCATCACGGCGTTCGCGCCCGCTGCGAGCGCCTTCGAGACGTCGCCCGAGTAGCGCACGCCGCCGTCGGCGATAACCGGAACACCGGTGCCCTTCAGCGCGTCCGAGACATTCGCGATTGCGCTGATCTGCGGCACGCCCACGCCCGCGACGATACGCGTCGTGCAGATCGAGCCCGGGCCGATGCCGACCTTCACGCCGTCCGCGCCGTACTCGACGAGTGCGCGCGCCGCGTCGGCGGTGGCGATGTTGCCGCCGATCACTTCGACGTGCGGGAAGTTCTGCTTGACCCAGCGGACGCGCTCGAGCACGCCCTTGCTATGGCCGTGCGCCGTGTCGACGACGATCACGTCGACGCCGGCCTGGACCAGCAGCTCGACGCGCTCTTCGTTGTCGGGACCCACGCCGACCGCCGCGCCCGCGCGCAGCTTGCCGTGCTCGTCCTTACAGGCGGCCGGGTGCTCGGTCTGCTTGGTGATGTCTTTCACGGTCATGAGACCGCGCAGTTCGAACGCGTCGTTGACGACCAGCACGCGCTCGAGGCGGTGGCTGTGCATGAGCGCCTTGGCTTCGGCGAGCGGCGTGCCTTCCTTGACGGTGACGAGACGCTCGCGCGGCGTCATGATCGAGCGCACGGGTTCGTCCAGACGGGTTTCGAAGCGCAGGTCGCGATTCGTGACGATGCCGATGAGCTGTGCGCCCTCGACCACCGGGAAGCCCGAAATGCCATGCTGCTGCGACAGGGCGATCACGTCGCGCACGCGCATTTGCGGCGGAATCGTGATCGGATCGCGCAGGACGCCCGATTCGAAGCGCTTGACCTTCGCGACTTCGCGCGCCTGCTCGGCGGGCGTGAGGTTCTTGTGGACGATGCCGACGCCGCCCTGCTGCGCCATGGCGATTGCCAGACGGCCTTCGGTGACCGTATCCATCGCGGCCGAGACGAGCGGAATGTTCAGGGAGATATTGCGGGTCAGCCGTGTCTTGAGGCTGGTGTCGCGCGGAAGAACGTCGGAGAAGGCGGGAACGAGGAGCACGTCATCGAACGTGAGTGCTTTCTGGATCAGACGCATGGCAAATCCTATAGGCGCAAAAGCAGATTATACGGGATAGCGCCCTGGAAATCATCAGTATCAACAGTAGGTTAGCGATGATTCCAGGAAAACTCCGGGGCCGGGGATGCGCGCGTGCGCGCGCACCGGTCCGGCCCTTTGCGGCGCCCGGCGCGCTGAACCGGAAACCGCCGCGTTGCAGGATTGAACAAGACTGATGCGCAGTGCACGGGCTAAGCTCGAAGCCAGTCTCAGTCTGATTCAATCTGATCGTTCCGGAGTTTTCGAAGATGCGGCGTGGTGTGTTGTACGGCGTTCTCGCCGGTGCATTGTGGGGAACCGTGTTCGTCGTGCCCCGCCAGCTGGCCGATTTCTCGCCGCTGCTCCTGAGCGCGGGCCGCTACGTCATGTACGGCCTCGTCTCCCTCGCCGCGCTCGTGCCCATGCTGCGCCGCGTGTGGCCGCGCCTCACGCGCGAGGACCTCGTCGCGCTCGTCAAGCTCGCGCTGATGGGCAACCTGCTCTATTACCTCTTTCTCGCAAACGCGATCCACATGGTCGGCATCGCGCCTGCTTCGCTGATCGTCGGCGTGCTGCCGGTCACCGTAACCCTGCTCGGCCGGCGCGATCACGGCGCGGTGCCGCTTGCGCGCCTCGTCTGGCCGCTCGCGATGATCGCGGCGGGCATCGTCTGCATCAACGTCGACGTGTTCACAGCAGGCGCCAGCGACGGTCTTCACGCCAGCACGCTCACGAAGATCACGGGCCTCGGCTGTGCGGTCGGCGCACTGGTCTGCTGGACGTGGTTTGCCGTCGAAAACGCCCGTTACCTGCATCGCAACGCGCATTTCAGCGGCAACGAGTGGTCGGTGCTGTGGGGCGTGGTGACGGGCGCGCTCGGCGCGCTGCTGTGGCTCGCGATTCTCGCCATGCCGTCGGGCACGGTGCAGGAGGCCGTGTCGCCCTCGCGCTGGACGTCGTTCTGGCAACTGAACCTCGTCCTCGCGATCGGCGCGTCGTGGCTCGGCAACGGGCTCTGGAACGCCGCCGCCAAACGGCTGCCGCTCACGCTCTCGGGGCAGATGATCGTCTTCGAGACGCTGTTCGCCCTGCTCTACGGCTTCATCTACGACCACCGTCTGCCTCGCGGGCTCGAAATCGCGGCCATCGTGCTGCTCGTCGCGGGCGTGAGCTGGTCGGTGCGGCAGCATGCGGGCGGACCGGAGGAAACCGCGCACGGCGACGGCATCGTCCCCGCCGTTGGTCACCACGACGAGGGCCACAGCGAACGGCACGGGAACGCGGCGTAACGGCGCAACCATGCGCGGATGCCAAGCAGAACGGACCGCAACTACGCTCGCGCCGTTGCGGTCCGTTCTGTTCATATATTTGCGCGGATTTTCGCGGATTCAGCGCTTCAGCGTGAATCCTTGTGCAGCCACTTGCGCCCTTCCACGGAGCCCGCCTTGCGGGTTTTGTCGACGCGGCGCTGCCGCGCGGCCTTCGGATCGACGATCAGCGGACGATAAATCTCGACGCGGTCGTGGTCGGCGAGCGTGGCGTCGAGCGGCTTGAGCTTGCCGTAGATCCCCACCTTGAGCGTCGCGAGGTCGATCTCCGGATGGCGCGCGGCGATGCCGCTCGCGTCGATGGCCTGCTGGACGGTCGCGCCGGACGGCAACTCGACCGCGATGAGCGTCTGCGCGTCAGGCAGCGCATAGCAGACGTCGACGGTGATTTTCGCGCTCATGGCTTGCCGTAGCGCTGGTCGGCGCGCTTCACGAAGGTGTCGACGAAGGTGTTCGCGATGTGATGGAACACCGGCCCGATGATCTTCTCGAGGATGACGTTAGCAAACTCGTAATGCAGCGCGAACTCGATCTTGCAGGCGTCCGCGCGCAGCGGCGTGAAGCGCCAGTAGCCCGTGAACTTGCGAAACGGCCCGTCGGCGAAGTTCATGTCGATGCGCTCGGGGCGCTTTTGCGTATTGCGCGTGGCGAAATGCTGCTTGATGCCCTTGAAATTAATATGAATCTTCGCCTCCATACCGTTCTCGTCCCGCTGGTGGACTTCGACGCCACCGCACCACGGCAGGAAATTGGGGTAATCGTCGACATCGGTGACGAGGTCGAACATCTGTTCCGCCGAATGGCGAATCAGCACGGTTTTCTGGACATCTGCCATAGATTGCGCAACGCGTGGCGAGGGTTATAAAAGCGTATCGGGCTTTCGTGGGCCCGCTTTGCTAAAATCGTGATTTTAAACGAGTTGGGCCTTTTCCATTTCCTCATGAGCATCATCGACAACAGAAAGGCGTTCTTCGATTACTTCATCGAAGAGCGCTACGAGGCGGGACTCGTGCTCGAAGGATGGGAGATCAAGTCGCTGCGCGCGGGGCGCGGCCAGATCAAGGAAGGTTACGTCGTGATCAAGGACGGCGAACTGTTTCTGATCGGCACGCATATCAGCCCGCTGCCCGAGGCGTCCACGCACATCAACCCCGACCCGGTCCGCACCCGCAAGCTGCTGCTGCATCGCGAAGAGATCGACAAGCTGATCGGCAAGGTCGAGCAGCGCGGCTACACGCTCGTGCCGCTGAACTTCCACTACAAGGGCGGCCGCGTGAAGTGCGAAATCGGCCTCGCGAAGGGCAAGAAGCTGCACGACAAGCGCGAAACCGAGAAAAAGCGCGACTGGGAACGCGAAAAAGCGCGTCTCATGCGCACGCCGACCTGAGCGGCCGGGCGCTTCCGGAACCGCGCCCTGCAACGCGAACGGGCCGCTTTTGCGGCCCGTTTTCAGTTTACCGGCGCTTTGCAATGCTCAGGCGCCGTTCAAGTGACCTTCAGGCGCCCTTCACCTGCTGCTCGCGTACGCCCGCACGATTCACGATCGTCATCGCCGAAGCGATCATCGTGCTCAGATCGCTCATGTCGCCTGGCACGATGAGCGTGTTGCCCTGTTTCGCGAGATTCGAGAACGCCGTGACATACTGTTCGGCCACCTTGAGATTGACCGCGTCCATGCCGCCCTGCGCCTGGATCGACGCACCGATCTTCTGGATCGCCTGTGCATTCGCTTCCGCCACGGCGAGAATCGCGGCCGCCTGACCCTGCGCCTGGTTGATCGCGGCCTGCTTCTCGCCCTCCGACTTCTGGATCGCGGCTTCACGCGCACCCGACGCGAGGTTGATCTGCTCCTGCTTGCGACCTTCCGACGCAGCGATCAGCGCGCGCTTTTCGCGCTCGGCGGTGATCTGCGCCTGCATCGCGTGAAGAATTTCCTTCGGCGGCGTGAGGTCCTTGATCTCGTAGCGAAGCACCTTTACGCCCCAGTTCGATGCGGCCTCGTCGAGCGCCGACACCACGCTGTGGTTGATGAAGTCGCGCTCCTCGAAGGTCTTGTCGAGTTCGAGGCGGCCGATCACGGAGCGCAGCGTGGTCTGCGAAAGCTGGGTGATGGCGAAGACATAGTTGCTCGATCCGTACGACGCTTTCATCGGATCGGTCACCTGGAAGTACAGCACGCCGTCCACCTGCAACTGCGTGTTGTCGCGCGTGATGCAGACCTGGCTTGGCACATCGAGCGGAATTTCCTTGAGCACGTGCTTGTACGCCACACGATCGACGAACGGCAGCACGATCGAAAGGCCCGGCGTGAGCGTCGCGTGATAGCGGCCAAGCCGCTCGACGACCCACGCGTGTTGCTGCGGCACGATCTTGACGGTCTGCGCAACCACCACGATGACGATCACGAGCAGAATCAGGCCGACGACTGGAACTTGCATTGATGATCTCCTTATCCTTCGATAAATGCGATGGACTGCGAATGAAACGGTACGGCGCTTCACGTCAGGCACGACGGCTCATGCGTGCCGCGCGCCTTTGAGTTCCTCGCCCCGCCGCGCGGCGACGATCAGGCAGCTGCCGCGCACGGACTTGATTTCATAGAGACGCGCATCTTCGGGCTCGCCGGGCGCGAGTTCGATGTCCCATTCGGCGCCGCGATACATGGCGCGCGCGCGGCGGTCCTGCCAGCCGGTCACGGTCACCGGTTCGCCGATGTCGAGATTCACGCCCGGATCGCTCGACGCGTCCGCCCTGCGCTTGCGCCGCCCGAAGCGCGAGCGCCGCAGCACGATCATGGCGGTCAGCGCGACGGCAGCCGCAATGCCCAGTTGCAGATCGAGCGGCGCACCCAGCCCGTAGGCGAGCACACCGGCGAAGAAGCCGAGCGCGATCATCAGCAGGTAGAACGTGCCCGTCATCAATTCGGCAACGATCAGCACGCCCGCGCCGACCCACCAGAACAAACCATGTGGACCCACTTCAGCCTCCCAAAGTAAAACACCCCGGCATGACCGGGGTGTTATAGCACGAAGCTGACACTTTTTTCCGTACGGCGAGAAACCCGCACGGAGCAGCATCACATTTCGCGCGGGACGCGACGTGCGGTGATGACTCGATCGTTACTTCGCCTGCGCCTTGGCGAGCGCCTGCCACGTATCGATGACCGTGTCGGGGTTCAGCGACATCGAAGCAATGCCTTCCCTGGCGAGCCATTCGGCGAAGTCCGGGTGATCGGACGGGCCCTGGCCGCAGATGCCGACATACTTGTTCAGGCGCAGGCACGTTTCAATCGCGCGCCTGAGCATGAACTTGACGGCCGCATCGCGCTCGTCGAAGTCGGCAGCGAGCAGTTCCATGCCCGAATCGCGGTCAAGACCCAGCGTGAGCTGCGTCAGATCGTTCGAGCCGATCGAGAAACCATCGAAGAACTGCAGGAACTCTTCGGCGAGGATCGCGTTCGACGGCACTTCGCACATCATGATGAGGCGCAGGCCATTGACGCCGCGCTTCAGGCCGAACTTATCGAGCAGGCCGATCACGCGCTCCGCCTGCTTGGGCGTGCGCACGAACGGCACCATGATTTCGACGTTCGAGAGGCCCATCTCTTCACGCACGCGCTTGAGCGCGAGGCACTCCATCTCGAACGCCTGCGCGAAGTCCTCGGCGATGTAACGCGAGGCGCCGCGGAAGCCGAGCATCGGATTTTCTTCGTCCGGCTCGTAGCGCGAGCCGCCGATCAGCTTCTTGTACTCGTTGGACTTGAAGTCCGACAGACGCACGATCACGGGCTTCGGATAGAACGCCGCCGCGATCGTGGCGATGCCTTCGGTCAGCTTGTCGACGTAGAACGCACGCGGCGACGCATGGCCGCGCGCAACGCTTTCCACGGCCTTTTTCAGGTCGGCATCGACATTCGGGTACTCGAGGATCGCCTTCGGGTGCACGCCGATGTTGTTGTTGATGATGAACTCGAGACGCGCAAGGCCCACGCCGGCGTTCGGCAGTTGCGAAAAGTCGAACGCGAGCTGCGGGTTGCCGACGTTCATCATGATCTTCACGGGAATCGCCGGAAGCTCGCCGCGGCGCACTTCGCTGACTTCCGTTTCGAGCAGGCCGTCGTAGATGCGTCCTTCGTCGCCTTCGGCGCACGACACGGTCACGAGCGCGCCATCCTTGAGCGTGTCGGTCGCGTCACCGCAACCCACGACCGCCGGCACGCCCAGTTCACGCGCGATGATCGCTGCGTGGCAGGTCCGGCCGCCGCGGTTCGTGACGATCGCCGCTGCGCGCTTCATCACCGGCTCCCAGTTCGGGTCGGTCATGTCGGCGACCAGCACGTCGCCGGGCAGCACGCGTTCCATTTCGGACGGATCGTGAATCACCTTCACGCGGCCCGCACCGATCTTCTGGCCGATCGCGCGGCCCGTGGTGAGCACCTGCGACTGGCCCTTGAGCTTGAAGCGCTGCTCGACCTTTCCCGCGGCCTGGCTCTTCACGGTTTCCGGGCGCGCCTGGAGGATGAAGATCTTGCCGTCGCGGCCGTCCTTGCCCCACTCGATGTCCATCGGACGCTGGTAGTGCTTCTCGATGATGACGGCGTACTTCGCCAGCTCGATCACGTCTTCATCGGTGATCGAGAAGCGGTTGCGCATTTCGTGGGAGACGTCGACGGTCTTCACGCGGCCCGGCTCGCCCGGCTGCGTGAATTCCATCTTGATGAGCTTCGAGCCGATCGAGCGGCGGATGATCGGGGCCTTGCCCTGCGCGAGCGTGGTCTTGAAGACGTAGAACTCGTCCGGATTCACCGCACCCTGCACGACGGTCTCGCCGAGGCCGTAGCTCGACGTGATGAACACGGCGTCCTTGAAGCCCGATTCCGTGTCGAGCGTGAACATGACGCCCGCGGCGCCGACGTCCGAACGGACCATGCGCTGCACGCCAGCCGACAGCGCGACTTCGGCGTGGGTAAAGCCCTTGTGGACGCGATAGGAGATGGCGCGGTCGTTGTAGAGCGACGCGAACACGTGCTTGAGGCGGTCGAGCACGTCCTCGATGCCCACGACGTTCAGGTAGCTTTCCTGCTGGCCGGCGAACGATGCGTCGGGCAGGTCTTCCGCCGTCGCCGAGGAACGCACGGCAAACGACAGCTCAGCCGGCGAACCGTTCTGGAGCTTTTCGAAACCGGCGCGGATGTCCGCTTCGAGTTGCGGCTGCAGCGGCGCGTCGACGATCCATTGACGGATATCCTTGCCCGCTTCGGCCAGCGCCTTGACGTCGTCGACGTCGAGCGAAGCCAGACGCGCAGCGATCCGCTCGGTCAGGTTGTTGTGTTTCAGAAAGTCGCGGAACGCGAGCGCGGTGGTCGCGAAGCCCGTGGGCACGCGCACGCCGGCCTCGGCCAACTGGCTGATCATCTCGCCGAGCGAGGCGTTCTTGCCGCCCACGATCTCGACATCAGTCATCCGCAACTGCTCGAAAGGCACTACATATGCCTGGTCCTTAGCAACGGTGTTAGTCATACAAGCCCCTAAGTGTGAAAAAAATTCACGATTGCGCAAGTGGGCTCGAACACGGGGCGCTCATTGGAAGCGGATCCGCGTCTTGCGCAACCTGTTGGAGAAGCAATCGCCCGGGCTGCCGCAGCCCGGATTCGCAGTCCGAATCCAGCAGCAGGAAAGCAGGGATATGCATGCGATTACGCGAAGTTAGACGGAATCGCTGCAAGTTGACACCAGAATCAGCCACATTGGCTGCGGTTTGGCGTGGTTGTGCTGCAATTGCTTATCCAACAGGTTGCCGCTATTCTACCGTGCCGACATCCGAAAATGTGCCAGTCGGTCCGAATCGCGCCCCGGAATATTCCGACAGACGCGACCCGGGTGTTCCGTCCGTCTCCCAGTTGTCCAATCGCAACGTACGTACCCTGCTTCAGTCAATGCCGCCCACCGTATTCATCGTCTCCGACGGTACCGGAATCACCGCCGAAACCTTCGCGCATTCCATCCTGTCCCAGTTCGACCAGAAATTCCGTCTCGTGCGCGTTCCGTTCGTCGACTCGACGGACAAGGCTTACGCGACCGCCGAAAAAATCAACGAAGCCGCCGTTCACGAAGGCCGCCGTCCGATCGTGTTCACGACGCTCGTGGACAGCAATTCGAACGAGATCGTCAAGCGTGCGAACGGACTCGTGCTGGACATGTTCCAGACCTTCGTCGAGCCGCTGGAGCAGGAACTGGAGCTGAAGTCGAGCCACGCGATGGGCCGCGGCCACCAGAATGCCGACACGGACGAATACAAGAACCGCATCGAGGCGATCAACTTCTCGCTCGCGCATGACGACGGTCAGTCGAACCGCAATCTCGCGGACGCCGACGTGATCCTCGTGGGCGTGTCGCGCAGCGGCAAGACGCCGACGAGCCTCTATCTCGCCATGCAGTACGGCGTGAAGGCGGCGAACTATCCGCTGATTCCGGAAGACTTCGAGCGCGGCAAGCTGCCGACGGCACTGCTCTCGCATCGTCAGAAGATCTTCGGGCTGTCGATCGACCCGCATCGCCTCGCCGAGATCCGCAACGAGCGGCGCCCGGGCAGCAAGTACGCAGCGCCCGAGAATTGCCGTTTCGAGGTGAACGAAGCGGAAGCGATGATGCGGCGTGAAGGGATCAAGTGGCTCTCGTCGACGCACAAGTCGATCGAGGAGATCGCGACGACGATCCTGCAGGAAGTCCGGCTCGACAAGCCGGCTTACTGATACGCGGCAACAGGCTGCAGCCGGCCCGGGTGGCCGGCTGGAATGGCCGGACCCGGCGTCAGCGCGCGCGGCGCTGCTGGCGGCATTGCTCGAAGAGGCAAACGGCCGCGGCTGCCGCGACATTCAGCGATTCCATGCCGCCCGGCTGCGGAATCGTCACGCGATGCGCAGCCGCATCGCGCCAGACCTGCGACACGCCCGCCCCTTCGTTGCCGAACACCCAGGCGACCCGCCCCGTGAGATCGCATTCGTCGATGGCCTGCGCGCCGTGCGAATCCGTGATGACGACGGGTACGCCCAGCATGTCGGCCAGCGTGCCGGGCTCGACGTCCTCGAATACTTCCAGCAGGAAATGCGCGCCCATCGCCGAGCGCAGCACCTTCGACGACCACGCGTAGGCCGTGCCCGGCGTACAGAACACCTTGTCGATCCCCGCCGCCGCCGCGCTGCGCAGGATCGAGCCGACGTTGCCCGCATCCTGCACGCCATCGAGCACCACGCAGGTCGACAGCACGCGCTGCGGCAAGATGGCCTCGGGCGTGTCGACGAGGAGCAGCATCCCCACGCCGTGCACGACGTTCGAAAGCTGGCCGAACAGCGCATCGGGCAGCGTGATCACGCGCCGGTCGTCGACGCGCGCAACAATTGCACGCGCCTCTTCGTGCGCGAGCGCACCGTCGGTGACGACGCAATATTCCGGCTGACCGCCGCCGTCGAGCCAGGCACTCGCCAGATGGAAACCTTCGAGCAGAGCCTGGCCGCTCTTGCGCTGTTGATGCGTCGAGCCAGCCAGCGCTTTCAGATGCTTGTAGAGCGGATTGTCGCGTGACGTAATGGCTTTCACGTTCGGGCCTGGCGATCTGAATAAAAGGAATTCGGGAAAAGAAAAACGCGCCGCGCGATGCGGCGCTCAGAGCACACGCGCGGCCACATCAAACCGGCGCGAAAGCGTCGTCGAGCGGATCGGCGGATCGACTCGCGGCCACCGTGCGGGTCGCCGCGACGCCATGCAGCGCATAAGCCTCGCGCACCGGCGCAAACGAGCGGCGATGATGCTCGCAAGGACCGTGCTTGCGCAACGCGGCGAGATGTTGCGGCGTGCCGTAACCCGCGTGCACGTCGAATCCATACGCCGGATACGACGCGTGCAATTCCACCAGCATGCGGTCACGCGTGACCTTCGCAATGATCGACGCCGCCGAAATGCTCGGCACCAGCGCATCGCCGCCAACGACAGCTTCGCTGCGCACAGGCAGCACCGGACAGCGGTTGCCGTCGATCTTCGCGAGCGTCGGCGTCACGCTGAGCCCCACGACCGCACGCCGCATCGCGAGCATCGTCGCCTGCAGGATATTGAGCGTGTCAATCTCTTCGACCGTCGCCGACGCGACGCACCACGCGAGCGAGCGCTCGACGATGAGATCGTAAAGCGCGTCGCGGGTCCTGGCTGTCAGCACTTTCGAGTCGTCGAGCCCGGCGATCGGCCGGGCCGGATCGAGAATCACCGCTGCCGCGACGACAGGTCCGGCGAGCGGACCGCGTCCGGCCTCGTCCACGCCGCAGACGATGTCGTCGGGCGAATCGAACAGCAACCCAGCCTGTTGCGCCTGCGCCAGACGCATTGCGCGCTTTGCCGCCGCCGACGATTGCGCTTTCGGTGCAGCCTTTGTTGCGCCTTTCGTTGCAGCTTTTGCAGCAACTTTCGCAGCCCCCTTGGCCGCCGGCTTGCGCGCCCGCCCGGTCGCGTCGTCCATCATGAGCGCCCTCTGCGGCGCTCAACGATTTCCGCCACAACCTGGGCAGCGCGCTGCGACGTGTTCCGGCGCAGCGCCAGATGCATCTCGGTGAAAATTTCCGTGAGCGTGCGCCGGTTCGCCTCGTCGCGCAGCTGTGTGAGCGTGGCGTCGGCGAGCGCCTCGGGCGTCGCGAAGTGCTGGAGGATCTCGGGGACGACGAAACGGCCCGCCAGAATATTCGGCAGGCCCACGTACGGCAGATAACCCTGGCGGCGCATGATCTCCCCGGTAAGCCAGGGCACCCTGTACGAGATCACCATCGGCTTTTTCAGCAGCGCCGCTTCGAGCGTCACGGTGCCGCTCTTCACGAGGATCGCATCGGCAGCCGTCATCGCAAGCTGCGACTGGCCGTCGATGATCGTCAACGCAAGGTTGTTGCGCGTGCTCGCGAGTTCCTGCAGTTGCGCATGGATCGCCGGCGTCGCTGCCGGCATCACAAAGCGCAGACCCGGTTCGCGCTGCTGCATGAGCGCAATGGCGTCGAAGAAGGTCGGGCCGATCAGGTTGATTTCGGAGCGCCGGCTGCCCGGCAGCACGGCGATCACCGGCCCGCTCTCGGGCAGGCCCAGCGCGCGGCGCGCGCCTGCCACGTCCGGTTCGAGCGGAATCTCGTCGGCGAGCGGATGGCCCACGTACGACGCTGAAACGCCCGCCTTTTCGAGTATCGCCGTCTCGAACGGAAATACGCACAGCATGTGATCCACCGACTTCTGGATCTTCTTGATGCGTCCGCCGCGCCACGCCCAGATCGACGGGCACACGAAGTGAATCGTGGGAATGCCCGCCGCGCGCACCGCGTGCTCGAGGCCGAAGTTGAAGTCGGGGGCATCGACGCCGATAAACGCGTCGGGGGGATAGGCGAGCAACTGGTGCTTCAGCTCGCCGCGAATGCGCAGAATTTCGGGGATGTGCCTGAGCGCCTCGACGTAGCCGCGCACCGTGAGCTTTTCCATCGGCCAGTGCGCGTCGAAACCGGCAGCCGACATGCGCGGCCCGCCGATTCCGTAGTACTGCGTCGAATCAGGCAAGCGTTCCGTGAGGCCGGCGAGCAGCGAGGCCGCCAGCAGATCGCCGGACGGTTCGCCGGCGACCATCGCAACACGCAGGGGACGGGCTTGCAGGACCATTGGCTAGCGGATGATGCCGCGTTGCGACTGCTCGACGAACGCGATCAGCGCCTTGACGTGGACATCGCCGTCGCCGCCCGCCTCCGCCAGTTCCGCGAGCTGGACCTTCGCCTCTTCGAGCGACAGGCCGTTCTTGTAGAGCGTGCGATAAGCCGAGCGCAGCGCCGAAATCGCATCGGGCGAGAAGCCGCGGCGGCGCAGGCCTTCGACGTTGACGCCATGCGGCACGGCCTTGTTGCCCGCGGCGACCACGAACGGCGGCACGTCCTGCACGAGCGCCGATGCGCCGCCCACCATCGAATGCGCGCCGATGCGCACGAACTGGTGCACGCCGGTCATGCCGCCGACGATCGCGTAGTCGTCCACGATCACGTGGCCCGCGAGCTGCGCGTTGCTCGACATGATCACGTTGCTGCCGAGGCGGCAGTCGTGGCCTACGTGCACGTAGGCCATGATCCAGTTGTCGTCGCCGACGATCGTGACGCCGGTGTCCTGCACCGTGCCCGTATGCACCGTCGTGTATTCGCGGATCGTATTGCGGTTGCCGATCACGAGCTTCGTCGGCTCGCCCTTGTACTTCATGTCCTGCGGGCGGCCGCCAATCGCCGCAAAGTGGCCGAAGCGGTTGTCCTCGCCGATCGTCGTATGACCTTCGATCACGGTATGCGACCCGACGATCGTGCGAGCACCGATGCTCACGTTCGCGCCCACGACCGCGTACGCTCCGATCTCGACCGATTCGTCAACTTGCGCACCGGGTTCGACAATCGCGGTGGGATGGATCCTGCTCATTCGTCTTTGCTTCCGATTCTGTTATCTGCCGGCGCATCACGCGACGCGCGACGGCACCCCGCGGTGCGCGTTATTGCACGTCCGCATCCATTTTTTTCACGGTGCACATGAGCTCTGCTTCGCACGCGACGACACCGTCCACTTCGGCTTGCGCCTTGAACTTCCAGATGCCGCGCATGTAGCGCTCGAACGTGGCGTTCAGGATCAGCTGGTCGCCCGGCTCGACCACGCGCTTGAAGCGCGCGCCGTCGATGCCGACGAAGTAGTACAGCGTGTTCGCGAAATCCTGCTGCTGTTCGGAGAACGTCAGCAGCGCGGCCGTCTGCGCGAGCGCTTCGAGGATCATCACGCCGGGCATGACCGGGCGCGTGGGGAAATGGCCCGTGAAATACGGCTCGTTGACCGTCACATTCTTCAACGCCTTGATGCTCTTGTGCGGCTCGAGCTCGATGACCCGGTCGACCATCAGGAACGGGTAGCGATGCGGCAGCAGCGTGAAAATCTTGTGGATGTCGAAGTTGAGTTTTTCGATGTTCATGGTATTTCTGCTCACGCTGGAATTGCGCGAAGATGACTGCGAATGCCGATGCCGGTGGCCTGGCGCTGACGCGCAGTATGCGCCAGCCCCGCGGATCGCGGCATGCGGATCTGCCCGGAGCGCGGTCCGGCACGCAAAAAACCGGCGCCTGACGAAAGACGCCGGTCGTGTTGTACCCCTGCTTGTACCCCTGGTTTTACCCGTAAGGCACCGCGCCCGGGTTACCTGTCGTTACGCGTTACGCGTCGCCTTGCGGCTTCGCGGGAAGCGCTGCCTCGAGCGCCCGGATACGATTGCGCAACTTGTCGATGTTGCGCAGCAGCGCGGCGCTCTTGTTCCAGTCGGCGTTGTCGACCGCCGGGAAGGCGCTCGTGTACACACCGGCCTTCGTCAGCGACTTCGAAACCCCCGATTTCGCCGTGACGACCACGTAGTCGGCGAGCGTCACGTGCCCGGCAATACCCACCGCGCCGCCAATCATGCAATGCCTGCCGATCGTCGTGCTGCCGGCAATGCCGACACAGCCTGCGATCACCGTATACGCGCCGATCTTGCAGTTATGGCCGATCTGCACGAGGTTATCGATCTTCACACATTCTTCGATAATCGTATCGGCCATTGCACCGCGATCGATCGTCGTATTGGCCCCGATCTCGACATCCGGGCCGATCGACACGCCGCCGACCTGCGGAATCTTGACCCAGCTGCCCGTGCGCGCTTCGCCCTCGCCCGTGAAATCGGGCGCAAATCCGAAACCATCCGAGCCGATCACCGCGCCTGCGTGCACGATCGCGCGCTCGCCGATGCGGCAGCCGTGATAGATGGTGACGCCCGGGTAAAGATGCGAACCTGCGCCGATCCGCGTGCCGCGCCCGACGAACACGTTCGCGTCAAGACGCACATGCTCGCCGATTACGACGCCCGCCTCGACCGTCACGTTCGGGCCGATCACCGCACTCGCAGCGATCTGTGCCGAAGCGTCGACGCTGGCGCCCGGATGAACGCCGGGTTGAACCTTCGGCGCGGCGAGGTCGATGAACGCCTGCGCGACGCGCGCGAAGTAAGCATACGGATTGGGTGTGACGATGAAGTTGCGGCCGTCGCGCGAAGCAAGCTTCTCGAGGTCGCCCGGGCTGATGAGCACTGCTCCCGCGCGCGTCGTCTCGACCTGCGCCAGATACTTCGGATTGGCGAGGAATGCCAGCTGCTGCGGACCGGCCTGATCGAGCGGCGCGAGCGAGCCGACGCGTTGCGCGGCGTTGCCGACCACCTGGCCGCCGAAACGCCCGGTGAGTTCCTCAAGCGTAAAAGCCATACGTGTCCTGCTCCTGCTTAATTGCTGACCGACGAGCCGGCGAGCGCCTTGAGCACCTGGTCGGTGATATCGATACGCGGGCTCACGTAGACGGCTTCCTGCACGATCAGGTCGTAATGCTGCTGCTCGGCGATCTGCTTGATCACCTTGTTCGCCCGTTCCAGCACCGCGGCGAGTTCTTCGTTGCGACGCTGGTTCAGATCCTCGCGGAATTCGCGCTGCTTGCGCTGGAAGTCGCTGTCGAGCTGCGAAAGATCGCGCTGCTTCTGCGCGCGGTCAGTGGCCGACATCGAGACGCCGCTCTTGTCGAGCGACTCGGACACCGTCTTCAGACGCTGCGCCATGTCCTGCAAGTCCTTGTCGCGCTTGGCGAACTCGGCCTCCAGCTTGGTCTGCGCGGCCTTCGCCGGGACGGATTCGCGCAGGATGCGATCAGAGTTGACTGCTGCGATCTTCGCCTCCTGCGCGTGGGCTACGCCCGCGTCGAGAGCAAACATCGCCAGCGACAACGTCATGGCCCCGATCACCCGTCTTGAATACTTACCCGTTAGCAAAGTCATCCTCTCGTTTCTCTGGATTCCGATTTCCATACTGCTCGCTACACAACCCGCTGTACGACTTCGCCGTACAGCGTATGGTTCACGCCGTCAGAATGCCGTTCCGATCTGGAACTGGAACTTCTGGTACTGGTCGCCCGTGTGTTTCTGGAGCGGGAAACCAAGGCTCAGCTTGAGCGGACCGATCGGCGAGATCCAGGCCAGGCCCGCACCGTAGGCGTAACGCAGGCCGTTCGCGCCGATACTGCTGCCTTCCGTGCCCCAGACGTTACCACCATCGATGAAGGTGAAGACGCGCAGTGTGCGATCGTAACCCGTGCCCGGCAGCGGGAACGTGAGTTCGATGTTGCCGACAACCATCTTCGAGCCGCCGATCGGGTCGTTCGTCGACTTGTCGCGCGGACCCAGCGAGCTCGGCTCATAGCCGCGCACCGAACCGATACCGCCGGCGTAGTAGTTCTTGAAGATCGGGAACGGTTTGCCGCCGAGGCCGTTGCCGTAGCCGCCCTGGATATTCAGGCCGAGCACGAAGCCGCGCGCGAACGAGTAATAGTACTGTGCCTGGACGTCAGCCTTGTAGTACTCCGTCCCGCCCGCCGGCGTGCCGTATTCGGCATTCGCCTGCGTGAAATAGCCCTTGCTCGGTACGAGCGCGCTGTCACGCGAGTCGCGCGACCAGCCGATCGTCAGCGGCACGTTGTTCGACACGCGGCCGAAATGGTTCACGTAATCGCGGTAGCTCTGCGGCGTGTTAGCGTCGACGTCGAGGCGGTCCTGCTCGAGGCCCAAGCCGAAAAACACCGTATCGACTTCCGAGAACGGAATGCCGAACTTCAGATCGCCGCCGACCGTGATGATGCGGAAGCTCGAATCGGTCGAGTAGTAGAGCGGCTGGTACGTGCGGTAGTAGACGTCCGTGATGCGCTTGATGCCGTCCACGGTGAAGTACGGGTCCACCTGCGTGACGGACAGCGTGCGGTACGTCTGCGCGGTGTTCACGTTCAACGAGAGCGACTTGCCCGAACCGAACACGTTGTCCTGCGACACGCCCGCCGAGAGCACCACCTTGTCCGTCGACGAGAAGCCCGCGCCCAGCGTAATCGCGCCGGTCGGCTTTTCCGTGACCTTGACGTTCACGTCCACCTGGTCGGCCGTGCCTTCCACGGGCACCGTCGTCACGTCGACGTCGGTGAAGTAGCCGAGACGATTGATGCGGTCTTTCGAAAGCGCAAGGCGGTTCGAGTCGAACCACGAGCTTTCGAGCTGGCGCATTTCGCGGCGCACGACTTCGTCGCGCGTACGCGTGTTGCCGATCACGTTGACGCGGCGCACATAGACGCGGCGGCTCGGATCGACCTGCAGCGTGAGTTCGACCGTATGGTGTTCCTGGTCGATCTTCGGCAGCGCATTGACCGTGGCGAACGCGTAGCCGTATTCACCGAGCTTGTCGACGATAGCCTTCGTCGTGCTCTTCAGTTTTTCGGCCGAGAACTTATCGCCCGGCCGGATCTTGATGAGCTTCTTCAGCTCGGCTTCGCGGTCGAGCAGATTGCCGGACAACTGGATGCCCGACACCGTGTACGGCTGGCCCTCGTGGATCCCGATCGTCAGGAACATTTCCTTCTTGTCGGGCGAGATCGACACCTGCGTCGAGTCGATATTGAACTCGAGATAACCGTGATCGAGGTAGTAAGAGCGCACGTTCTCGAGGTCGCCCGTGAGCTTTTCCTTCGAGTACAGGTCGTTCTTCGTGTACCAGGAGAACCAGTTCGGCGTGGAGAGCTGCATTTCGCCGAGCAGCGTGCCGCTGCTGAACGCCTTGTTGCCGATGAAGTTGATCTGGCGGATCTTCGCGTTCGGGCCTTCGTTCACCGAGAACAGCAGGCTGACGCGATTGCTGTCGATCGGCGTGACCGTCGTGACCACCTGGGCGGCGTAGAAGCCGCGCGTGAGGTACTGGCGCTTGAGTTCCTGCTCGGCCTTGTCGACGAGCGACTTGTCGTAGTAGCGGCCCTGCGAGAGACCGACCGCATGCAGCGCCTTCGTGAGGTTGTCCTTGTCGAACTCGTGGATGCCCGCGAAGTCGATCGTGCCGATCGCCGGACGCTCCTGAACCTGCACGACAACGACGTTGCCTTCGGAGGCGATCTTCACGTCGTTGAAGAAGCCCGTCGCGTAAAGCGCGCGGATCGCCTCAGAAGCTTTGTCGTCGTTGAAAGTGTCGCCCTGTTTGATGGGCAGATACGCGAAAACGGTGCCCGGCTCGACGCGCTGCAGCCCTTCGATCCGGATATCCTGAACCACAAACGGCGCAGTTACTGCATGAGCAACCAGTCCATGCGCGGCCAGCGCGGCGGCCGCAACGGTCTTTGGAACCAAGCGATGAGGTCTAAACAACGTGCTTCCCCAGGTATGTATAGCTGTATCAGGTCAGGCAGCCCGTCGCGGAAGCCGCCCGACATTTTAAAAATGGATTAACCTAGCCAGATCGTTGAACAACGCAATCGCCGACAAGGCGACGATGCAGGCTAGACCCGCACGCTGCAGCACGAGCTGCCAGCGCTCGGACACGGCTTTGCCTGTTACGGCTTCAACCAGATAATATAACAGATGCCCCCCGTCCAATACCGGAATTGGGAGCAGGTTGAGCACACCGAGGCTAATGCTCACAAGCGCGAGGAACGACAGGAATGCCGATGGCCCAAGCCGCGCACTCTTGCCCGCGTAATCGGCGATCGTCACCGGGCCCGATAGATTCTTCAGCGACGCTTCGCCCGTAATCATGCGGCCGAACATCCGAAGCGAGTAAACCGCGATCTCCCACGTGCGATAGGCGCCGAGCTTCACGCTCTCGATCGGCCCGTAACGCACCTCCACCGAAGGCGCCTGTGCCGCCAGCGCCGCACCGATGTGGCCCACTGTCTCACCGGTCTCGTCGTCGCGCTGGCCAACCGGAGTAATCGTCAGCATCAGCGGCTGGGTGGCATTGCCGCGCATCACTTCGAGACGCAACGGCTTGCCTGCATGTGCCTTCACATACGAGATGAACGTGCCCGCACTATCGACAGGACGGCCATCGATTGCACGCAGATGATCGCCCTTGCGCATGCCGGCGCGCTCCGCCGCGCTGCCCGGCTCGACGCCCGCGACCTGCAGCGTGCCGCCGCCGGCTTCGAGGCCGAGGTGCGACATGAAGTCGTCGTCGAGGTCCTTGCCGCGCAGTTGGGCGAGATCAAGCGGGAAATCGTAGGTGCCGCCGCCGTCGCGGGCCGCGAGCACGACGCGGCCGTGATCGAATGCCGCCGCCAGCAGCTTCCAGCGCAGATCCGACCATGAGCGCACGGGCTGGGTGTCGTTGCCGTCCGCATTCGTGACAGAGACGATTTTTTCGCCGCCCTGGAACCCCGCCTGCGCAGCAGCCGAATGCGCGGGCGGCGCGGCGACGATGGCCGCGGGCTCGTTCACGCCCGACGCGAACACGAGCGCAAACAATGCGATGGCCAGCAGGAAGTTGGCGACAGGGCCCGCCACGACAATTGCGATCCGCTTGCCGACCGGCTGCCGGTTAAATGCGTGCGGGAGCTCGTGCGCGGGAATGCGCTCGTCCGACTCACGTTCGTCGAGCATCTTCACGTAGCCGCCGAGCGGCAGCGCCGCGATGGTCCACTCGGTGCCGGTCTTCTTGCTGACCCATTGCACGATCGGCTTGCCGAAGCCGATCGAAAAGCGCAGAACCTTCACGCCGCACAGGCGCGCGATGCTGTAATGCCCGTATTCGTGGACGACGACGAGCACGCCGATCGCCACGAGAAAAGCCACCAGTTCAGTGAGCAGGTTCATATGCGCCTCCTGCTTGCGCGGCGTGCCGGTGCGTAATGTACGTAACGTGCGAAACGTGCATTACGCGGCCTGAAACGGCCTCAGGCCGGCACCGGCAGGCTGTCGATGATGGTGTGTGCCGCACGGCGCGCGGCGGCGTCCGCTTCGAGCACGACGTCGAGGTTCGACGCGGCCGTATTGTCGAGCGCGTCAAGCACTGCGTCGACCGTCTGCGCAATCGCCATGAAGCCGATGCGGCGGTTAAGGAACGCCTCCACCGCGACCTCGTTGGCCGCGTTGAGCGCCGCGCTCGCCACGCCGCCTTCGGCCAGCGCCTTCATCGCGAGCGCGAGACACGGGAAGCGTGCGTAGTCGGGCTTCTCGAACGTGAGCGTGGCGATCTGCGTCAGATCGAGTTGCGCGACGCCCGAATCGACGCGATCCGGGAACGCCAGTGCGTGCGCGATCGGCGTGCGCATGTCGGGGTTGCCCAGTTGCGCGAGCACCGAACCGTCCGCGTACGAAACCATCGAATGGATCACGCTCTGCGGATGGATCAGCACGTCGATGCGCTCGCCGGGCATCTCGAACAGGTAATGCGCCTCGATCACTTCGAGGCCCTTGTTCATCATCGTCGCCGAGTCGACCGAAATCTTGCGGCCCATCGACCAGTTCGGATGCTTGCACGCCTCGTCCGGCGTCACGCCGACGAGCGTGGCCGGTTCGCGCGTACGGAACGGCCCGCCCGAAGCGGTGAGGATGATCTTCGAAACGCCGCCGTGCAGTTCGCGCTCGCGCGGCAGGGACTGGAAAATCGCGTTGTGTTCGCTGTCGACCGGCAGCAGGATCGCGCCGTTGTCGCGCACCGCGTCCATGAAGATGTCGCCCGACATCACGAGCGCTTCCTTGTTCGCGAGCAGGATGCGCTTGCCGGCCTTCGCCGCCGCGAGCGTCGGCACGAGACCCGCCGCGCCGACGATTGCGGCTACAACCGTGTCGCAGCCGTCGCTCTTCGAGACGTCGACGAGCGCCTGCGGACCATAGGTCACGACAGTGCGGCAGCCCGCTTCGCGCAGCTTCTTCTCGACGCGCGCAGCCGTGTCCGCGTCGCCGACCACAGCCACTTCGGGCGTAAAGCGCAGGCATTGTTCGACGAGCTTGTCGCCGTTGCGGTGCGCCGTGAGCGCATAAACCGAGAAGCGTTCCGGATGACGCGCGACCACGTCGAGCGTGCTGTCTCCGATTGAGCCCGTGGAGCCGAGCAGTGTCAGTCGTTTTTGCATATTCATGTCTCTAGCCGAGCAGCAGCATCGCAAGCGGCAGCACCGGCAGCAGCGCGTCGATACGGTCGAGCACCCCGCCGTGGCCCGGCAGGAGACCGCTCGAATCCTTCACGCCAGCCTGGCGCTTGAGCATCGACTCGAACAGATCGCCGATCACGCTGAACGCGACCAGCACGGTAAGCACAAAAAGCGCACGGCCGAAGCCCAAATGCGCGGCCAGTGCGGAATAAAGCGTCGGCGCGAGGATGCGCAACGTGATCGCGGCGATCGACACCACCATCACGGCGGCCCAGCCGCCCACCGCGCCTTCCCATGTCTTGCCCGGGCTGATCGAAGGCGCCAGCTTGTGGCGGCCGAACGCCTTACCAGCAAAGTATGCGCCGATATCGGCCAGCCAGACGACCAGCAACAGGGACAGGACAAACGCCACGCCCGCCGTGCGCGCCGCGATGAGCGCGTGCCAGCAGGCCGCGAAGATCACGAGACCGCAGGCGAGCAGGAACATGCGCCAGACGCCCGCGGCGAGCGTCGGCTTGCGCAGCAGCACGTAAGGACCGGCGACGATCCAGAACACGCCGGCGGCCTGGAAGAGCGGGCGCGGCGCCTCGAGCTGGGCGCTCAGTATCACGACCGCCCCGGCGATGGCCGCATAGACGATCGAGCCGCTCTTCCCGGCCTTGAGCAGGCGCGCCCACTCCCACGCCGCGAACACGACCACGACACGGATCAGCGCACCGAACACCGGGATCGGCGCGAACAGCGTGACTGGCAAAAGGATGGCCAGCAGCACGATCGCCGTGATGACACGGGTCTTTAGCATGAAAGCGAGTCGGCGTTCTGGGATTGGGTGACGAGCTGGGCGCTCGTGCGGCCAAAGCGGCGTTCGCGTTCGACGTACGATTCGATCGCCCGGCCAAGCGCGGCGGCGTCGAAATCGGGCCAGTAGGTATCGGTGAAATAGAGTTCGGTGTAGGCGAGCTGCCACAGCAGGAAATTGCTGACGCGCTGCTCGCCGCCCGTGCGGATGAAGAGATCCGGCTCCGGCGCGTAGGCCATCGCGAGATGCTGGCCGAGCGTGTCCTCGGTCACGGGCACCGCCACGCCGCTCTTCGCGCTCTCTTCCACGAGCTTGCGGGTGGCCTGCATGATGTCCCAGCGCCCGCCGTAATTCGCCGCGATCGTCAGCGTGAGACGGGTGTTGCGCGCGGTCTTGGTTTCTGCGCGGCGAATCAGATCCTGGATGCGCTCGTTGAACATCGACAGGTCGCCAATCACGCGCAGACGGATCCCATTCGCGTGCAGACGGCCCACCTCGCGCTCGAGCGCGGTGATGAAGAGGCGCATCAGGAACGACACTTCCTCGGTCGGGCGTCGCCAGTTCTCGGAGCTGAACGCGAACAACGTCAGATATTCGACGCCGCGCTCGACGCACGCCTCGACGGTCGAACGCACGGCGTCGACGCCACGCGTATGGCCCGCCACGCGCGGCAGGCGGCGCTGCGTTGCCCAACGGCCATTGCCGTCCATGATGATCGCGATGTGGCGCGGCACGGCCGCCACGTCGGGCACGCGAACGGTTGAGCTGGTATAGGTCATGGCCGTCGGACTATGGCTGCGATAAAGAAGGGAAACCCGGTCGGGACTGAGAGCCTGGCGGCCTCAGACCGTCAGGATTTCGGCTTCCTTGGTCTGGACGAGCTTGTCGATCTCGGCCACGAAGCGATCCGTCAATTTCTGGACGTCGTCGCTTGCACGGCGCTCGTCGTCTTCCGAAATTTCCTTGTCCTTCACGAGCTTCTTCAATTGCTCGTTGGCGTCGCGGCGCAGGTTGCGCACGGCGACCTTCGCCGTCTCGCCTTCGCTCTTGACGACCTTCGTGAGTTCCTTGCGGCGCTCTTCGGTCAGCGCGGGCATCGGCACGCGGATCAGATCGCCGTGCGTGGCCGGGTTCAGGCCCAGGTCCGACTCGCGGATCGCCTTTTCGACGACCTGCACCATCTTCTTTTCCCACGGCTGCACGCCGATCGTGCGCGCGTCGACGAGCGTCAGGTTCGCGACCTGCGAGATCGGCACGGGCGAGCCGTAGTAATCGACCTGGATGTGATCGAGCAGACCGGTATGCGCCCGGCCAGTGCGGATCTTCGCGAGATCGCTCTTGAATGCTTCGATCGAGCGCTGCATTTTTTGCTCCGCGCCCTTCTTGATGTCAGCCACAGTCATTTTGAAATCTCCCAACCTTTAACGGTACGGACCGCCCGGCGCCTCGCCACTACGCGCAGGGGACGCGGCCCGCAATCGAGCCTCTCGGATGACGAGAGTTTACACGTGGACGAGCGTACCCTCGTCTTCGCCCTGAACGATGCGCTTGAGCGCGCCCGGCTTGACGATCGAAAAAACGCGGATCGGCAGCTTCTGGTCGCGGCACAGCGCGAACGCCGTCGCGTCCATGACCTGCAGGTTCCGGCCGATCGCCTCGTCGAAGCTGATCGTCGAATAGCGCGTGGCCGCCGGGTCCTTCTTCGGGTCCGCCGAGTAGACGCCGTCGACCTTCGTTGCCTTCAGCACGACTTCCGCGCCGACTTCCGCGCCGCGCAGTGCGGCGGCCGTGTCGGTCGTGAAGAACGGGTTGCCCGTGCCGGCCGCGAAGATCACGACCTTGCCCTCTTCGAGCTGGCGAATGGCGCGCGGGCGGATGTACGGTTCGACCACCTGATCCATGCGCAGCGCCGACTGCACGCGCGCTTCGATGCCCGCGTGGCGCATGGCGTCCTGCAGGGCGAGCGCGTTCATCATCGTCGCGAGCATGCCCATGTAGTCGGCCGTTGCGCGGTCCATGCCGGCTGCACCGCCCGCAACGCCGCGGAAGATGTTGCCGCCGCCGATCACGACCGCGAGCTGCGTGCCGAGCCTCACCACCTCGGCCACGTCCGCGACCATACGTTCGATCGTGGCGCGATTGATGCCAAAGACATCATCGCCCATGAGGGCTTCGCCGGAAAGTTTGAGCAGGACGCGTTTATAGGCGGGTGTGGGCATGGGGTATCCAGATCGCGCGGAAAGGCAATAACTTGAAACTGTAGGGGTGAAATACAACTTCGGGCAAGCGCAGCCGGAACCGACGATGACCTGTGCCGCCGGGGGCTGGCCGCACGGGCGCCGCTGCGCTGCCCGCCGCGGCGGATTGCTCCGCCGCGGGTGCTACGGTACTGCGGGTACTGCTGTTGCTGTACGCGCGTGAACCTTATTGCTGCTTCGCAGCAGCGACTTGCGCGGCCACTTCGGCGGCGAAGTCGTCCTGACGCTTCTCGATGCCCTCGCCGACCACGAACAGCGCGAACTGATGAACCGTCGCGCCGGCAGCCTTCAGCATCTGCTCGATCGTCTGCTTGTCGTTCTTCACGAACGGCTGGTTCAGCAACGAGACTTCCTTCAGGAACTTCTGCACCGAGCCTTCGACCATCTTCGCGATGATTTCGGCCGGCTTGCCCGATTCGGCAGCCTTCTGCTCGGCGATGCTGCGCTCCTTGGCGATCAGATCGGCCGGCACGTCGTTCGACGACAGCGAGACCGGCTTCATCGCGGCGATGTGCATCGCCACGTCCTTGCCGACCTGCTCTTCGGCGCCCGTGTACTCGACCAGCACGCCGATGCGCGTGCCGTGCAGGTAGGAAGCCAGCTTGTTCGAGGTTTCGAAGCGCGCGAAACGGCGGATCGAGAGGTTCTCGCCGATCTTGCCGACGAGCGCGAGACGCACTGCGTCGACGGTCGAGCCTTCGAGCGGCAGCGCCGACAGGGCTGCGACGTCAGCGGGGTTTTGCGTGGCGACCAGCTCGGCCACCGTCTTCGCGAATGCGTTGAAGTCGTCGTTCTTCGCGACGAAGTCGGTTTCGCAGTTCAGCTCGACCACGGCGCCCGCGTTGCTGCCGACAAACGATGCGATCACGCCTTCAGCCGTAATACGCGAAGCCGCCTTGCTCGCCTTGTTGCCGAGCTTGACGCGCAGCAGCTCTTCGGCGCGCGCCATGTCGCCGTCGGCTTCCGTCAGCGCCTTCTTGCATTCCATCATCGGCGCGTCGGTCTTCGCGCGCAGTTCTGCCACCATGCTTGCGGTAATTGCCGCCATCATTCGCTCCTTGAGTCTGTCTGGTACACACCAGCCGCCTTTCGATTCGGCCAGCAGGAATTCGTTTTCCGCGAAACATGATTTTTACAGTCTCACGGTGCCGCGCATGTGGCACGGCAGCGAAAGTCACGGCTTAAAAAAAAGGGGCCTATGGAAAGCCCCCTTTTCTTGCCGGACACGGGGCAGCTTACGCCTCCGAATTGACCTCAACGAACTCGTCGTCGCCGCCATCGCCGCGCGCTGCGGCAACCACGTCGTTTACTGCGTTTGCACGGCCTTCGAGGATCGCGTCGGCCACGCCTTGCGTGTACAGCGCGACGGCCTTGCTCGCGTCGTCGTTACCCGGGATCACGTAATCCACGCCTTCCGGCGAGTGGTTCGTATCGACCACGGCGATGACGGGGATGCCGAGCTTGTTGGCTTCCGTCACGGCAATCTTGTGGTAGCCGACGTCGACGACGAAAATTGCGTCCGGAATGCCGCCCATGTCCTTCACGCCGCCGATCGACTTCTGCAGCTTGGCGATTTCACGTTCGAACAGCAGCGCTTCCTTCTTGCTCATCTTCTCGAGCTCGCCTGCTTCCACGGCCGCTTCCATGTCCTTCAGGCGCTTGATCGAAACCTTCAGCGTCTTGAAGTTGGTCAGCATGCCGCCGAGCCAGCGTGCGTTGACGTACGGCATGCCTGCGCGCAGTGCTTCCTCGGAGATCGTGTCGCGCGATTGACGCTTCGTGCCGACGAACAGGATCGTGCCGCGATTCGATGCCAGTTGACGCACGTACTTCAGCGCGTCGTTGTACATCGGCAGCGTCTTTTCGAGGTTGATGATGTGAATCTTGTTGCGATGGCCGAAAATGAAGGGGGCCATCTTCGGGTTCCAGAAGCGCGTCTGGTGACCGAAGTGGACACCGGCTTCCAGCATTTGGCGCATGGTAACTGCCATGAGAAATTCTCCGCTAGGGTTTGGGTCTGAAGCCGGCTGCCGCACCGGATGCGCCGCCTTCCCGCCATGAATGACCGCACTCGTGGCGAAAAGATCGAAACGCAAACGGCACCCTGGATGCGCCGGCTCGCGAATATGCTGTCGTCACCGGAAAATCATCCCGCTTCCGGTATCGCGCCCGCGACAGCAGCGGGCTCCTTCCTAATTTCCTAAGCTGCCCGGCCATCTTCTTTACATATTCCGAAAGAATAGAGCGAGCGACTTAGCCGTGAAGTATAGCACGCGCGGATCGGCTCGCTCAAGCCAGCTATTACCCTCGCAGACCTGCGCCGCCGCCAGCCAGCAGGTCTGCCGCCTCGGCTTTCAAAAGACAGCGACGCCTGGGATAAGGTGCGATAATTTGATATTCGACAGCATTTCCGGGCGCCCATCATGGCCATATCGATCAAGAATGAACACGACATCGCGCAAATGCGCGTCGCCGGCAAGCTGGCGAGCGAGGTGCTCGATTACATCACGCCCTATATCGTCGCGGGCGTAACGACCGGCGAACTCGACCGCCTGTGTCACGAATACATGACCAACGTGCAGGGCACGGTGCCCGCGCCGCTCAACTACCAGCCGCCGGGCTACCCGCCGTATCCGAAAGCCACCTGCATCTCGGTCAACGACGTGATCTGTCACGGTATTCCGGGCGAAAAGACGCTGAAGAACGGCGACGCGCTCAATATCGATGTCACCGTCATCAAGGAAGGCTATTTCGGCGACACGAGCCGGATGTTCATCGTCGGCGAGGGTTCGATCCTCGTGAAGCGCCTTGTCCAGACGACCTATGAGTGCATGTGGCTCGGCATCGACCAGGTGCGCCCGGGCGCCCATCTCGGCGATATCGGCCACGCCATCCAGCGCTATGCCGAAGCGCAAGGCTACAGCGTCGTGCGCGAATACTGCGGCCACGGCATCGGCACGGTTTTCCACGACGACCCGCAAGTGCTGCACTACGGCCGCCCCGGCACCGGCATCGAACTCGTGCCCGGCATGATCTTCACGGTCGAACCGATGATCAACGCCGGCCGCCGCGAAATCCGCACGATGCCGGACCAGTGGACCGTCAAAACGAAGGATCGCAGCCTCTCGGCGCAGTGGGAGCATACGGTGCTCGTCACCGAGACCGGTTACGAGGTGCTCACCGTGTCGGCGGGCACGCCGGCTAAACCGGCGATCGTCGCTCAGGCTGCGGGCACGGCAGCCTGAAGCGCCGGACAGGCGAGCGACGCATGCCGCTCGCGGGCCAGTCATGCCACCTGAGCAGCCACCCGCGCGCCCGCGCACTTGTCCACGCATTTGCCCAATTTACTGGCGGCGGCCGTGTGCCACCTGGCGCAGAACCGTCAGTCGCGAGACAATCCTGAAAAGTCGGGCGCACTGCATCGATCCCACGTAGTTATCAGCAGTCGTCGGCAGTCATCGCAGCGCGATTGCGCACGCCCGCCCCGCCGGAAAGGGCGCGCGGCAGCGACACCGTCCGTTCCGGGCGGCTCACCGGCAGATCCGGCCGCGGCGCAGCTCCGGCCGGCCGCAATCCAACCCGCGCACGTACAACCCGAGCCCATGAGCGTTCCCGCCGCCGTCCCCGATACGTCGTCGCTGAAATCCGACTACAAGGCCGCCAAGGCCCTGTTGCTGGAGCGTTTCCGCACCGCGGCCAATGTCGACACGCTGATGCGCGCGCTCGCCCGCACCACCGACGACACGCTGCGCAGCGCCTGGAACATGTGCGATCTGCCCGCGTCGCTAACGCTCGTCGCAGTCGGCGGGTTCGGGCGCGGCGAGCTCGCGCCTTATTCCGATGTCGACATCCTCGTGCTGTTGCCCGACGATGCGCCGCTCGCGCCGCTCGAAGCGCGAATCGAGCGCTTCATCGGGCTCGCGTGGGATCTCGGGCTCGAAATCGGCAGTAGCGTGCGCAGCGTCTCGCAGTGCCTCGACGAATCCGCGCACGACATCACGGTGCGCACGTCGCTGCTTGAAGCCCGTCGCATCACCGGCAGCGCGACGCTCTTCGGCGACTTCGTACAGCGCTATCGCGACGCGATGGACCCGCGTGCGTTCTTCCAGGCGAAGGTGCTGGAGATGCGCCAGCGCCACGCCAAATTCCAGGACACGCCCTACTCGCTCGAACCGAACGTGAAGGAAAGCCCCGGCGGCTTGCGCGATCTGCAGTTGATCCTGTGGATCACCGAAGCCGCGGCGTTCGGCAGCAGCTGGCGCGAACTCGACCAGCGCGGACTGATCACCGGCCGCGAAGCGCGCGAGCTGCGCCGCAACGAGGCATTCCTGAAGACGCTGCGCGCACGCCTGCACGTGATTGCAGGGCGCCGCCAGGACATCCTCGTGTTCGACCTGCAGACGGGCGTCGCGGAAAGCTTCGGCTATGTGGCGAGCGCGACGCGCCGCGCGAGCGAACTGCTCATGCGGCGCTATTACTGGGCCGCAAAGGCGGTCACGCAGCTCGCGACGATCCTGATCCAGAACATCGAGGCGCAACTCTTCCCGAGCACGAGCGGCGTCACGCGCGTGCTCTCGGATAACTTCGTCGAAAAGCAGGGGATGATCGAGATCGCGAGCGACGACGTGTTCGAGCGCGAGCCACACGCGATCCTCGAAGCCTTTCTGCTGTACGAGCAGGTGGCGGGGTTGAAGGGCCTCTCGGCGCGCACGCTGCGCGCGCTTTACAACGCGCGCGAGACGATGAACCAGCACTGGCGGCGCGATCCCGAGAATCGCCGGCTCTTCATGGAAATCCTGATGCAGCCGAGCGGCATCACCCACGCCATGCGGCTCATGAACCAGACGAGCGTGCTCGGACGCTATCTGCTGAATTTCCGGCGCATCGTCGGCCAGATGCAGCACGACCTCTACCACATGTACACGGTCGACCAGCACATCCTGATGGTGCTGCGCAACATCCGCCGCTTTGCCGTCGTCGAGCATGCGCACGAATACCCGTTCTGCAGCCAGTTGATCGCCAACTTCGAGCGTCCCTGGGTGCTGTATATCGCGGCGCTCTTTCACGACATCGCCAAGGGCCGCGGCGGCGATCACTCGATGCTCGGCATGGCCGATGCGCGCCGCTTCTGCCGCGAGCACGGCATCGAAGCCGACGATACCGCGCTGGTCGTCTGGCTCGTCCAGCATCACCTCACGATGAGCCAGGTCGCGCAGAAGCAGGACACGAGCGACCCCGAGGTCATCAAGCGCTTCGCCGATCTGGTCGGCACCGAGCGGCACCTGACCGCGCTCTACCTGCTGACGGTCGCCGATATCCGCGGCACGAGCCCGAAGGTGTGGAACGCCTGGAAAGGCAAGCTGCTCGAGGACCTCTATCGCGCGACGCTCGCCGTGCTCGGCGGCGCGCGCCCCGATATGCACTCCAAGCTGAAGAAGCGCCAGGAGGAAGCCATCGCGCTGCTGCGCCTCGAAACCGTGCCGGAGAACGCACACTGCGAGCTGTGGAGGGAGCTGGACGTCGGCTACTTCCTGCGCCACGACGCCGCCGATATCGCCTGGCAGACGCGCGTGCTCTATCGCCACGTCGAAGCGCCTGCGCCCGTCGTGCGCGCGCGGCCCTCGCCGATCGGCGAGGCGCTGCAGGTGCTCGTCTACGCGAAGGACCGCCCCGACCTCTTCGCGACGATGTGCGCCTACTTCGACCGCAGCGGCCTGTCGGTGCTCGACGCGCGCGTGAGCACGACGCGCCACGGCTACGCACTCGATAACTTCATCGTCGCCCACACGGAAGGCGACGTGCACTACCGCGACATCGCGAACCTCGTCGAACTGGAACTCGCGGCGCGGCTGACCGCTGCCGGCGGCCCGCTGCCCGAACCGGCGAAAGGCCGTCTGTCACGGCTCTCGCGCACGTTCCCGGTGACGCCGCGCGTCGATCTGCGAGCCGACGAGCGCGGCCAATACTACATCCTGTCCGTGTCGGCGAACGACCGGCCGGGCCTTCTTTATTCCATCGCGCGCGTGCTGGCCGAACACAGGGTCGGCGTCCACGCGGCACGGATCAATACGCTCGGCGAACGCGTCGAAGACGTGTTTCTGCTCGACGGCGCGGTTCTCTCCGATAACCGCCTGCAGATCCGCGTCGAGACCGAATTGCTGCGCGCAATAGCAGTGTAAATAACCATGTCCACGAGAATTCGACTCACAGCGCGGCACCCGCGCCCGGCCACGCCCGAACGCGCTCCCGTCCGCCGAGGCAGCGCGACCGCACGCAAGCCGGTGCGCCCGGCCGCAAGCGCGGCACCCGCCGCAAAGACGCCGGCGAAGCCCGCAGGCGCGCGCGGCGACGGCCGCACGACCGAACGTAGCGGCACCAAAGCGGCTGCGCCGCGTGATCGCGATACGGCAAAGCGGCCTGCACGAACGGCGCCGGGTGAACGTCCGGTACGCCCACGCGGCGAGGGTTTTGGTGATGATCGCCGTCCGGCGCGTGCGCGTGGCGAAGGCTTTGGTGATGATCGCCGTCCGGCGCGTGCGCGCAGCGAAGGTTTTAGTGATGGTCACCGTCCGGCTCGTCCGCGCAGTGAAGGCTTTGGTGATGAACGCCGTCCGGCTCGTCCACGCAGCGAAGGTTTCAGTGATGATCGCCGTCCGGCGCGTGCGCGTGGCGAAGGTTTTGGTGATGATCGCCGTCCGGCGCGTGCGCGTGGCGAAGGTTTTGGTGATGATCGTCGTCCGGCGCGTGCGCGCAGTGAAGGCTTTGGTGATGATCGCCGTCCGGCGCGTGCGCGCGGCGAAGGCTTCGGTGATGATCGTCGTCCGGCACGTCCGCGCGGCGAAGGCTTCGGAGCGGATCGCCGTCCGGCGCGTCCACGCAACGAAGGTTTCAGCGATGATCGCCGTCCCGCTCGTCCGCGTGGCGAAAGCGCTGGCGACGAACGCCGTCCCGCTCGCCCACGCGGCGAAGGTTTCGGTGACCGCGAACGCAAATTCGGCGACCGCAAAGCGCCGGGCGCCGCACCACGCCGCGAATACGGCTCGTCGGCAGAAGGCCGCCGCCCTCGCGACGAAGGCACGCGCCGCGCGAGCTCCGAGCGCCCCGCGCGCGAAGAGCGCAGCTTCGCACGCCCGGTCAAGGCCGCCTCGGGATATCGCGACGACGCCCCCGCGCGCAAGTTCGCGACGCGCGTCAAGCAGGACGACCGCGCCCCGCGCAGCGCACCCGTTGAATCCGCTGAGGGTGCACCGCACCGCGCGCCCCACACCGGGTCCGATGCAGCCGGCTCCCTACGCCTGTCGAAGCGCATGTCAGAACTCGGTCTGTGCTCGCGCCGCGAGGCGGACGAGTGGATCGAGAAGGGCTGGGTTCTTGTCGACGGCGAACGTATGGACACGCTGGGCACGAAGGTCACACCCGACCAGCGCATCGAGATCGACCCGGCGGCACGCGCTGCACAAGCCCGCCAGGTGACGATCCTGTTGCACAAGCCAGTGGGCTACGTCTCGGGCCAGGCCGAGGACGGCTATCCGCCCGCAGCCACGCTCGTCACGGCGGCCAACCAGTGGGATGGCGACCGCTCGGGCGTGCGCTTTTCGCCGCTGCATCTGCGCACGCTTGCACCTGCGGGCCGCCTCGATATCGACTCGACCGGCCTGCTCGTGCTGACCCAGGACGGGCGCGTGGCGAAGCAGCTGATCGGCGAGCAGTCGGACATCGACAAGGAATATCTCGTGCGCGTGACCTACGACGATATCGAGACCGACATCGACCAGCATTTTCCCGCCGACCTTCTCGCAAAACTGCGCCACGGCCTGTCACTGGACGACGTTCCGCTCAAGCCCGCGATGGTGAGCTGGCAGAACGGCGAGCAGTTGCGTTTCGTGCTGCGCGAAGGAAAGAAGCGGCAGATCCGCCGCATGTGCGAGCTGGTCGGACTGAAGGTGGTGGGGCTCAAGCGCGTGCGCATGGGCCGGGTGCTGCTGGGCGCACTGCCGCAAGGCCAGTGGCGCTATCTGACGCCCGACGAGTCGTTCTGAGTTGATTCGATCTGCGCCGAACCCTCCCTCATGCGGGGAGGTTCGTGCAAACCAGAACGGGAGCCAGCGGCTCCCGTTTTTGCTTGAACGGCTTAATCGTCGGCGACCGGGTCGAGATCGGGAAACAGCACGTCGGTGAAGCCGAACTTCGAGAAGTCCGTGATCCGCATCGGATAGAGCTTGCCGATCAGGTGATCGCATTCGTGCTGGACCACGCGGGCGTGGAAGCCCTCGGCGACACGCTCGATCGGCGAGCCGAACTGATCGAAGCCGTTGTAGCGGATCATCGAGTATCGGCTCACCACGCCGCGCATGCCCGGCACCGACAGGCACCCTTCCCATCCCTCTTCCATATCATGTGAAAGAGGATGAATGACGGGATTGATGAGCACGGTTTGCGGCACGGCGGGCGCCTCGGGATAGCGCTCGTTATGCTCGAAGCCGAAGATCACGACCTGCAGATCCACGCCGATCTGCGGCGCGGCAAGACCCGCGCCATTCGCAGCGTGCATCGTGTCGAACATGTCGGCGACGAGCGTGTGCAACTCGGGTGTGTCGAAATGATCGACTGGCTTTGCGATGCTGAGCAGCCGCGGATCGCCCATCCTGAGAATTTCGCGAATCATGTCGAGGATCCCTCCAGGAGCTTGTGCAACCCTTCTTCGTCCAGCACCGGCACGCCGAGTTCCTCGGCTTTCGCGAGCTTGCTGCCCGCGTCGGCGCCTGCGACCACGTAATCGGTCTTCTTCGAAACCGAGCCTGCCACTTTCGCACCGGCCGCTTCGAGCATTTCCTTGGCCGCGTCGCGCGTGAGCGTCGGCAACGTGCCGGTCAGCACGACCGTCTTGCCGGCCAGCACGCCCTGCGGCGCCCTGGGCGCAGGCGGGCCCTCCGGCCATGCGACCTTGCCCGGCGCCCGCAGTTGCTCGATGACCGTGCGGTTGTGTGCCTCGGCGAAAAACTGGTGCAGCGCTTCGGCGACGATGGGTCCCACGTCGTTCACTTCGAGCAGTTCCTCGACGGAAGCCCGCATTAACGGATCGAGCGAACCGAAGTGCTTCGCGAGATCCTTCGCCGTGGATTCGCCGACATGCCGGATACCAAGCGCATAAATGAAGCGCGCGAGCGTCGTGGATTTGGCCTTCTCGAGCGAATCCAGCAGATTCTGTGCCGACTTGTCCGCCATGCGGTCGAGCGCGGCCAGCGTGCCGAAGCCGAGGTTGAACAGGTCTGCGGGCGTGCGCACCAGGTTCTGGTCGACGAGCTGGTCGATGATCTTTTCGCCGAGTCCGTCGATATCGAGCGCGCGCCGCTGCGCAAAATGCCAGAGCGCCTGCTTGCGCTGCGCCGGGCAGAACAGGCCGCCCGTGCAGCGCGCAATGGCCTCGTCGGGCAACCGCTCGATGCCCGATCCGCAGACGGGACAATGCGTGGGCATCACAAATTCACGGGCGTCGGCGGGACGACGATCGAGTAGCGCGCCCACGACTTCGGGAATTACGTCGCCTGCGCGGCGCACGATCACCGTATCGCCGATGCGGATATCCTTGCGCCGCACTTCGTCTTCATTGTGGAGCGTGGCATTCGTCACCGTCGCGCCGCCGACGAACACGGGTTCGAGGCGGGCAACCGGCGTAATGGCGCCCGTGCGGCCCACCTGGACATCGATGGCGAGCAGCTTCGTGAGCGCTTCCTGGGCCGGAAACTTGTGGGCGAGCGCGAAGCGCGGCGCGCGCGAAACAAAGCCGAGCGCGTCCTGCTCGTCGCGCCGGTTGACCTTGTACACCACACCGTCGATGTCGTATGGCAGGCCGTCACGCTTTTCGCCAACCGCGCGGAAAAACGCGAGCAGGCCCTGCGCACCGGTCACGACGGCGCGTTCGCCGTTCACCGGCAGCCCGAGTTCCGCATACCAGTCGAGCAGTTCGCTGTGCGTGGCGGGCATCGGCTCGCCTTCGAGCGCTCCGATACCGTAGGCGAAGAACGACAGCGGCCGCTGCGCGGTGACCTTCGAATCGAGCTGACGCAGGCTGCCCGCCGCCGCGTTGCGAGGGTTGGCAAATTCCTTCTGGCCGGCGTCGCGCTGACGCTCGTTCATGCGCTCGAAGTCGCGGCGGAACATCAGCACTTCACCGCGCACATCGAGCACTTTCGGCACTCGCTCGCCCTTCAGACGCAACGGCAGCGAGCGAATCGTGCGAACGTTTTCCGTGACGTTCTCACCGGTCGATCCATCGCCGCGCGTGGAAGCCTGAACGAACAGGCCATCCTCGTATCGCAGCGAAATGGCGAGCCCGTCGAACTTCAGTTCGCACGCATATTCCACTTCGGACTTGCCGAGCGCGTCGGCCACGCGCTTGTCGAATGCGACGATGTCCTCATCCTCGAAGCCGTTGTTGAGCGAGAGCATCGGCACGTCGTGGACGACGGGCTCGAACCCGGTTGCAACCTCGCCGCCTACGCGCTGCGTGGGGGAATCGGGCGTGACGAGTTCGGGATGGCCGGACTCGATCTGCTGAAGCTCCTTGAACAGCCGGTCGTATTCCGCGTCGGGCAACTCCGGCTGGTCGAGGACGTGGTACGCGTGATTTGCCCGCTCGAGTTCGGCGCGCAACCACGCCGCACGTTGCGACGCAGACGGTTCATCGGGATGACGGGCGGACGTTTGGGCCATGCTGGAGCAGCTTTACGTGTGGATTTGGGAGACAGATTATCGCAGGAAGCGGCATGTGTGGCATCGGCCGAACGGCCATGGTTGCGTACCGCACGTACACCGCGCGCGCACTGCACGCACACTGCCCGCGCGCCCCTGGCCGAACGGCGAACGTTCGGCCAGCCTCGTTGACAACGGCTTGCACAGGATGCGAACGTGAACGCATTCGCAACCTGCACGATGCGTGACCGCCATGAGCTTTCCAGCCGTTGTATCCGGCGCCTCCACTGTGGCGCCTCGCGCAGGCCGTCGCACGCCGCGTGCCCGCACCGTGAGGGACGAGCGGAACGCGCGGCACGCTTGCGGTGCCGCGCTGCGCCCGTTCGAATTATTGGCTGAAGAGCCGGCGGGTGGCGGGCGACCCGGCCGGAATGCCGGCCTGTTCGAGCTTCGCGTAGAGCGTCATGAGCTGCTTGTCGATGGACTGCAGCACCGATTCCGGCAGCGGACGGCGCTGATCGTCGACCACGCGGCCGCCGATGCGCTCCGCAAGCGAGCGTGCGTAATCGCACATGAGGCGGAATGGCAGGATGTCCTCGTCGGCCACCGGCACGTCGAGAATCAGGCTGATGATCTGGCCGCCCTTGTACGTGAGGTCGTCGCGCAGGAAGTTGGTGTCGCCGAACTGCAGCATGAACACCGGGCTCTGCTTCGCGTCGAGCTTCACGAACCGCGTGCCGTCGCGCGAGAGCAGCAGGCCGTCTTGCGCGGCCACGGCCTGGACGTAGTTCGCCGACCACGGTGCGCCGTCCGACATCACGTTGATCGAGAGCTGCGCGTCGCATTGCGCGGCGAAACCGTCGAGTTCGCGCGCCATCGAAACGGTTTCCATCATGTCCGGGAATTCCGGCGCGGCGTCGAGTGCGTCGGCGAATTGCTGCACGCCGGTCACGAACTCCGAAAACTCCAGTTCGTTGAGCGGGCCACTGCGGTTGGCAAGCTGGGCGGCGGCGCGCAGCTCTTCATAGCGCACGCCGTTTTGCAGCAGCTCCCAACCGTCGCCACCCTCAGGCTTGCCTTCGATATGCACCGGCTTGCTGCCGGCGCGACGCAGGCGCTGGGCGAACGGAATCACGCGCTCGCCAGCCATCGGCGCTGCAAGGCGGATCGGGACGATGCAATCGATGCGGCGATCGACGACCGCAGGCGGCGCAGACGAAATCGTGGTCGCGGCAGGCAGGACCGGTTCTACGCGTTCGGCCTCTTCAGGCACGGCCGCAGGCGCAGCGCTCTCCACGGCAGGCGGGCTGACCTCGGTTTCCGCATCGGGGAATCCGTTCGGCGACGTGTTTTCAGCCTGGATGTCGGCTGGCGTATCGAGCGGCGCCACCGTGCCGAACCCCGGCTCGACGCGCTTCTCGGCATCGCCCGCGAGCGACGGCTCGCGCCGCGCTGCCGCTCGGGCCGGCTCGATAAACGGACTTTGCTCCTCCAGGTTGTCGCGCGGCGGCGTTTCGGCCACTTCCTGCGGCATCGGCCGCGGCATGCGCCTGCGCACTCTCGCGCCCTGCCACGCGTTATAGACCACCACACCCCCGACCACCACGGCGCCCGCGCCGATCAATCCGAGAGTCAACTCGTCCATGCATGCTCCATCAGCCATTCTTGTCCGGCGGCGCGCTACAGGCGCGATCCGCTTGCGTTGCGTTCGCGCCGCACGCGGTGGCCGGCTTTCGCCCGGCGTCACCGGATGCGCGTCGCGCGCCGCTCGTTAAACCGTATTCTGTGCAAAACCCGCTGCTGTTTCCATGTCGACCGCAACGATACGGGACACGCCCTGCTCCTGCATCGTCACGCCGATCAGCTGCTGGGCCATTTCCATCGCGATCTTGTTGTGCGAAATAAACAGGAACTGCGTCTTGTCCGACATGGCACGCACCAGATTCGCGAAACGCTCCGTGTTCGCGTCGTCAAGCGGCGCGTCCACTTCGTCCAGCAGGCAGAACGGCGCAGGATTGAGCTGGAACATCGCGAACACCAGCGCGGTCGCCGTCAGCGCTTTTTCGCCGCCGGACAGCAGGTGAATCGTCGAGTTCTTCTTGCCCGGCGGCTGCGCCATCACCTGCACCCCGGCATCGAGAATCTCGTCGCCCGTCATGATGAGTCTCGCCTGGCCGCCGCCGAAGAGGCGCGGGAACAAATCGCCGAAATGCTGGTTCACTTCGTCGAACGTGCCTTGCAGCAGCGTGCGCGTTTCCTGGTCGATCTTGCGGATCGCGTCCTCGAGCGTTTCGATCGCGCTCGTCAGGTCGGCGGACTGCGCATCGAGGAAGATCTTGCGCTCTTTCGCCGCTGCGAGTTCGTCGAGTGCCGCCATGTTCACCGGGCCGAGCGCCGCAATTGCGTTATTGATGCGCGTAACTTCGCCCTGGAGATACGACGGCTTCATGTCCGGCGTGAGCTTCTCGCGCAGCGCCGTTTCATCGACGCCCGCGGCCTGCAGTTGTTCGACGAACTGCTCGCCGTTCAGACGCGCGGCCTGCTCCTTCAACTGCAATTCCGTGATGCGATCACGCAGCGGCTGCAGCGCACGCTCGGCGCTCAACCGCGTTTCGTCGGCCTGACGCAGCTTGCCGGTGAGATCGTCCAGTTCCGTGCGCGCAACGCGCAACAAGGCTTCCTTCTGGGTGCGAATCTCGAGCGCATCCTGAAGACCGGTGTGAGCGGTCTGTTCGTTGATCGTTTCGAGTTCGGCGCGAGCGTCTTCGAGCGATGCCGCTACCCGCTCGCTCTGATCGTGCGCCACCTGGATGTTGCGCCGCAGTTCTTCGATCCGGTTCGCCATGTCGCGCGCGGCGAAGCGCGCATCGCTCGCGGCACGTTCGAGATCGCGCGCCTCATTGCGCGCAGCGCCGAGTGCCTCGTCGAGTGCTTCGAACGCAAGCTGGTTGTCCTCGAAACGTGCCTGAAGTTCCGCCAGCTCGCCATCGTGGCGCTCGAAGTTCGCTTCCGACTCGGCGCGCAACGCGCGCTGCTCGTCGACCTGTGCCGCGATCTCGTCGAGTTCCTCGCGAATCTGCGTGCTGCGCGCCGTATAACGCTCGTGCGCCTGCGTGAGTTTGAGCACGTCCAGTTGCAGTGCGTGCACGCGCTGCGTCGCGCGCTCGGCTTGCTGACGCACTTCCGTGAGCGCCTGCGCAGCCTGCGTGTGTGCAGCCTCTGCACGAATCGCAGCCGCACGCGCGTCGTCGGCGAGCAGGGCCTGTGCGCGCGCCTGGCGCGTCAGATTCTCGATTTCCTGCTGCCGCGCCAGCATGCCGGCCTGTTCGGAATCGGCCGCATAGAGCTGCACGCCCACGCGCGTCACCATGTGGCCGGACTTCACGACGAACACGCCGCCCGACGGCAACTGCGCACGCTGCGCCAGCGCCTCGGAAAGATCGGCCGCGACGAACGTCGAGCCGAGCCATTCGGTCAGCACCGCGCGCAATCCCGCATCGTCGATCCGCACGAGCGAGAGCAGCGGCGTGAGCCCGGAATGCACAGGCGCCGCCTGGCCCGCCGCGGGCGGCGCGTAGAACGCGAGCTTGGCGGGCGGCGCGTCGGTCGCGAACGCCTTCACCCAGTCGAGGTTCGACACTTCGAGTGCGGCGAGCCGCTCGCGCAGCGCCGCTTCCAGCGCCGTTTCCCACCCGGCCTCGACATGCAGCTTTTTCCACAAACGCGGCAGCGCGCCAAGCTCGTGACGTTCGAGCCAGGGCTGGATCTTGCCCTCGGTCTGCACGTTTTCCTGCAACTGCTTGAGCGCCGAGAGACGCGCTTCGATCTGGTGAATCTGCGCGTTCTCGGCCTGCACGCGCTCGTGCGCCGAGCGGCGTTCGCCGTCCAGACGCGGCAGTGCCTCCTGCGCATCGCCGAGCCGCAACTGCGCGTCGTGCAGGATTTCCTCCTGCTCGGCCAGTTGCATGCGCAACTCTTCGAGCTGCGCTTCGTCCGGTGCGTCGAGTCCGCCCTCTTCGGATTTCAGCCGCTCGTGACGCTGTTGCAGTTGTTGCAGCATCTGGTCGGCGTTGCGCTGATGCGCGGCTTCGAGCTTCAGCGCCTGTTCGGTGCGCGCAATGCCCGCGCGCTCTTCGTTGAGCTGGCCCTGCGCATCGCGCCACCGGCCTTCGAGCGCAGGCAGCGCATCCTGCCTGGCCGCAGCCTCCTCTTGGGCGACAGCAGCCTTTTCTTCGGCCATCGCCAGCTGCTCTTCAGCATCCTCGATGTCGCCTTGCGACTTCTGCGCCTGGGATTGCCATTGTTCGCGCTGTGCGCTCAGCGCCGCAATCTGCGCCTGCACACGATTGCGCGACTCGACGATGAACTTGATTTCGGCTTCGAGGCGGCTCACCTCGGCATTGGCTTCGTAGAGCGCGCCCTGCGCGCCCTGCATCGCGTCGCTCGCGGTGTAATGCGCCACGCGCAACGTTTCGAGTTGCGCCTCGACCTCGCGCAGTTGCGCCGTCTGGCGCTCGAGATCGATCTGCGCCTGTTCGATCGCGCGTTGCTGACGCTCCTGCTCGCTCGCTGCCTCGTTCTTGCGCAGCAGCCACAGCAGGCGCTGCTTTTCCTCACCGTCGAACTGAAGTTCGCGGAACTTCGTCGCGACGACCGCCTGGCCTTCCAGCTTCTCGAGGTTCGTCGAGAGTTCGCGCACGATGTCCTCGACGCGCGTGAGGTTCTCGCGCGTGTCGTGCAGGCGGTTCTCCGTCTCGCGGCGGCGCTCCTTGTACTTCGAGACGCCCGCCGCCTCTTCGAGGAACACGCGCAGCTCTTCCGGCTTCGCTTCGATGATGCGCGCGATCATGCCCTGGCCGATGATCGCGTAGGCGCGCGGACCGAGGCCCGTGCCGAGGAAGATGTCCTGGATGTCGCGGCGGCGCGCCGGCAGGTTGTTGATGTAGTAGCTCGATGTGCCGTCGCGCGTCAGCACGCGCTTGACGGCAATCTCCGCATACTGGCCCCACTGGCCGGCGGCACGGCCGTCCGCGTTGTCGAACACGAGTTCGACGCTCGCGCGGCTGCCGGGCTTGCGTGCCGTCGAGCCGTTGAAGATGACGTCCTGCATCGACTCGCCGCGCAGCTCGGACGCGCGGGACTCGCCGAGCACCCAGCGCACAGCGTCGATGATGTTGGATTTACCACAGCCATTCGGCCCGACCACACCGACCAGTTGGCCCGGAACCTGAAAATGCGTGGGATCGACGAATGATTTGAAGCCAGCGAGTTTAATCGAGGTCAGACGCACGGCGATATCGCTGTTTGAATTGGGAGAGTGAACGGGACCGCCCGTGCCGCACACCACGCACCGGCGCAATCGCCCGGCAGCGGAACGCGCACTGGGCAGCCGCCACGGCTCGCCGCGCGGCGCGGCCTGGCGTGCGCTCCACGGCGAGAATTAGCGGCAATCATACCATCGCACGCAGGTCGTTCTGCTCGCTCTGCGACCCACTGCCTGCACTGCCGCCGTCATCGTCGTCGCTGTCTTCGGCATGGCCGCCTGACAGCGCAGCGCTGTCCTCTCGCCGGGCAGGCGCGCTGCGCACACGATGCACCCAGCTCGACAGCAGCGTCGCGGCCACGATGCAGCCGCCGCCCGCCCACTCGCGCGGGCCGGGCACCTCGCCCGCGAAGAGCCACGAAGTGAGCGCCGTCACGATGATCTCGAACAGCATGATGATCGACGCGCGGTTCGCAGCCACGCGCGCGAGCCCGTACTGCACGATCATGTTGTTCGACGCGAGCACGAGACCGAGCGCCAGGACGAGCAGCAGCGCGCGCCCGAGAAGGTCGCCCGCGGGGGCCGCCGCCATCGGTTCGAAGACGCTCGCGCAGGCGCTGAACAGGGCCGTGCCACCGAAGACCACGGCCGTGCGCATTTCCGGCCGCATGTCCGGCAGCACGCGGCTCGTCTTGAGCGCCAGCACGTTGCTCATCGCGAAACCCATGCCGCCCGCAAGGCCCGCCCATTCCGCGGCATTGCCCGGCAGCGGCACGCCGAGCGCCGGCGACCACAGCATCAGCATCGCCCCGCCGAGCGAAAGCGCAGCGAGCGCCGCGCCCGACCAGGTCAGCCGCTCGTCGAGGATGAAGTGCGCAAAGAGCGCGGTCCACGCCGGGGCCAGATAGAACAGCAGCATCACGCGCATCACCTGGCCGTGGATCGTGCCCCAGACGAAGCCGAGATTCGTCACGCCCGCCGCAAGCCCGAGAAACGGCAAGACCCAATGCCAGCGCACCGTCGCAATCGAGCGGCGGCGCAGCAGCAGCACGAACGCGCACCCGGCGGCGCTCGTCGCCGCACTCGCAGCCGCGCCAGCGACGCCGAGCGCCGCCAGCATCCGCAGCGGATACCAGACGATGCCCCACACCGACGCGCCGACGAGGATCGCCAGCGTCGGCCAGTCGACGCGCAACCGCTGGTTCATCGCGGCGCCCTCAGGCACGTCAGGGGCTTCGGGTGCCTCAGGTGCGCATCGCGGGTCATGCACCGCCGATACATCGAAAACCGCATTCGTGCTCCCCCATCACGTCCATCAAAACCCTTTGGAACCTGTTTGTCGCCCTTCCGAGCGTTCAAAACCTTCTACTTTTCTTCGCGGCTGCAGGCAATCCGTAAAGGCCATGCGGCACGCCGCATGGCCCGCGACACCACGCTATAATCGACCGCCCGCAACCGTCGTCTGCCGCATGGCTTCAAGTGCGCGCCGCAGGCGAGTTCCACGCGCCTGCTCCCCTGTTTTTCGTTCACGCCCGTTTTTCGCTTACGCCCGCCCAACGCCCAAGTGAATCCGCTACTCGACACCCTTCAGACCTATCCCTTCGAAAAGCTGCGCGCCCTTTTCAAGGAGGTCACGCCGAAAGCCGGCCTGCGGCCCATCAGCCTGGGCATCGGCGAGCCGAAACATCCGACGCCCGCGCTGATCCGCGACGCCGTGGTCGCCTCGCTCGACGGTCTCGCGGTGTATCCGGCGACAGCGGGCAGCCCCGCGCTGCGCGAGTCGATCGCGAACTGGATCAAGACGCGCTACACGTTGCCCGCCATCGACGCGAGCACCGAAGTGCTGCCGGTCTCGGGCTCGCGCGAGGCGCTGTTCGCGCTCGCGCAGGCCGTGGTCGATCCGGCCGCTGGCGTGAAAGACCCGGCCAGACGGGCGATCGTACTCTGCCCGAACCCGTTCTACCAGATCTACGAAGGCGCCACGCTGCTCGCGGGCGGCGAGCCGTACTTCGTGAACAGCGATCCGGCACGCAACTACGCGTGCGACTATTCGCAGGTGCCCGAGGACGTGTGGGCCCGCACGCAGCTGCTCTACGTGTGCTCGCCCGGCAACCCCACTGGCGCCGTACTCACGCTCGACGACTGGCGCGAACTCTTTGCGCTGTCCGACCGCTACGGCTTCGTGATCGCCTCCGACGAGTGCTACTCCGAGATCTACTTCGACGAAACGAAGCCGCCGCTCGGCGGCCTCGAAGCGGCGCACCGCCTCGGCCGCGGCTTCGAGCGCCTCGTGATGCTGTCGAGTCTTTCGAAGCGCTCGAATGTGCCGGGCATGCGCTCGGGCTTCGTCGCAGGCGACGCCGCGATCCTCAAGCGGTTTCTGCTCTACCGCACCTACCACGGCGCGGCGCTGTCGCCGGTCTGGCAGGCCGCGAGCGTGGTCGCGTGGGGCGACGAGCAGCACGTCCGCGAAAACCGCGCGAAGTACGCGCGCAAGTTTGCAACGGTCACGCCGATGCTCGCCGACGTGCTCGACGTGCGTCTGCCGGACGCCGCGTTCTACCTCTGGGCGAATGTCGCGCGCACCGGCCTGTCCGATACCGCTTTCGCCCAGCGTCTCTACGCCGACTATAATGTGACGGTCCTGCCGGGCTCCTATCTGGCCCGCACCGCGCACGGCACGAATCCAGGACAGAATTTCGTCCGCATGGCGCTCGTCGCCGACGTCGAGGAGTGCATCGAGGGCGCACAACGCATCGTCGATTTCTGCCGCTCGCTCGCCTGAACGCCACGCGCGGCACCCACGAGGCATGCCGCGCCCGCACCGTCTTCCCTATCCGAACTCACACGAAACCAACACCATGTCGCAACAACTTCAGCAGATCATCGACAACGCCTGGGAAAACCGCGCAGACTTCTCGGCGAAGTCCGCACCGAACGACGTGCGCGAAGCCGTCGCCCACGTCATCGCGGAACTGGACCGCGGCGCACTGCGCTGCGCCGAGAAGAAAGACGGCGGCTGGGTCGTCAACCAGTGGGTGAAGAAGGCCGTGCTGCTGTCGTTCCGTCTCGAAGACAACGTGCCGATGCCCGCGGGCGGCTACAGCCAGTTCTACGACAAGGTGCCGTCGAAGTTCGCGAACTACACCGCCGAAGACTTCGCTGCGGGCGGTTTTCGCGTCGTGCCGCCGGCCATCGCGCGCCGCGGCTCGTTCATCGCGAAGAACGTCGTGCTGATGCCGTCGTACACGAACATCGGCGCATACGTCGACGAAGGCACGATGGTCGACACCTGGGCCACGGTCGGTTCGTGCGCGCAGATCGGCAAGAACGTGCACCTCTCGGGCGGCGTCGGCATCGGCGGCGTGCTGGAGCCGCTGCAGGCCAACCCGGTCATCATCGAAGACAACTGCTTTATCGGCGCACGCTCGGAAGTCGTGGAAGGCGTGATCGTCGAAGAGAACTCGGTCATCTCGATGGGCGTGTACCTCGGCCAGAGCACCAAGATCTACGACCGTGAAACCGGCGAAGTTTCGTACGGCCGCATTCCGGCGGGCTCGGTCGTCGTCGCGGGCAACCTGCCCTCGAAGGACGGCTCGCACAGCCTCTATTGCGCCGTGATCGTCAAGAAAGTCGATGCGAAGACGCGCGCCAAGGTCGGCCTGAACGAGCTGCTGCGAGGCGACTGATGGCGGCGAGCAAAACCGTCGTCTATGGCATTCCGAACTGCGACACCGTGAAGAAGGCCCGTGTGTGGCTCGAAGCGCACGGCATCGCGTTCGAATTTCACGATTTCAGGAAGGCGGGCGTGAGCGCGCCGATGATCGAAAGCTGGCTCAAGGACGTGTCCCTCGAAGCGCTTGTCAACCGGCGCGGCACGACGTGGCGCGGCCTGCCCGACGAAACGAAATCGGCGGCCGAAAACCAGGACGGCGCGATCGCGCTGATGATCGAGAAGCCATCGGTCATCAAGCGGCCCGTCGTCGTCGTGAACGGCCGTGTGAAGACGCTCGGTTTTTCGGCGGAACAGTACGCCACGCTCTTCGCGTGAGCCGGACTGCTTCGCACAACGCGTAATAACAAGCTGTTGCCGGCGCCCGTGTGAACCCGCGGCGCCGGCATTTTTATTGAAAGTGGCCCTTCCATGTCCGGCACCCTCGCCCTTACCGAAGCCCTGATCGCGCGCGCGTCCGTCACGCCCGACGACCAGCACTGCCAGCGCATCATGACCGAGCGCCTCGCGCCGCTCGGCTTCACGTGCGAAACGATCGAGTCGCACGGCGTGACGAACCTGTGGGCCGTGAAGCGCGGCACTCACGGAGCCGCCGGACCGCTCCTCGCCTTCGCGGGCCATACCGATGTCGTGCCGACCGGCCCGCTCGAACAGTGGAAATCGCCGCCGTTCGAGCCGGTGCAACGCGACGGCAAACTCTACGGCCGGGGCGCCGCCGACATGAAAACCTCGCTCGCTGCGTTCGTCGTGGCAAGCGAGGAGTTCGTCGCCGCGCATCCGCAGCATCGCGGCGCCATCGCCTTTCTCATCACGAGCGACGAGGAAGGCCCCGCGACCGACGGCACCGTGAAGGTCGTCGAAGCGCTGCAGCAGCGCGGCGAGAAAATCGATTACTGCATCGTCGGCGAGCCGACTTCGACGCACACGCTCGGCGACTGCGTAAAGAACGGCCGCCGCGGCTCGATATCGGGCAAGCTGATCGTCAAGGGCGTGCAGGGGCATATCGCCTATCCGCATCTCGCGAAAAACCCCGTGCATCTGCTCGCGCCCGCACTCGCCGAGCTGGTGGCCGAAAAGTGGGATGACGGCAACGAATACTTCCCGCCCACGACGTGGCAGGTGTCGAACCTGCACAGCGGCACCGGCGCAAGCAACATGATTCCGGGCCACGCCGACGTCCAGTTCAACTTCCGCTTCTCGACCGCCAGCACGGTGGAAGGCCTGCAGCAGCGCGTGCATGCGATCCTCGACAAGCACGGCCTCGACTACGAGCTGCACTGGACCGTGAGCGGCCTGCCGTTCCTCACCCCGCGCGGCGCGCTGTCGAACGCGCTCGAAAAAGCGATTTTCGACGAGACCGGCGTCACGACCGAACTCTCGACGACGGGCGGCACGTCCGACGGCCGCTTCATCGCGCGCATCTGCCCTCAGGTGGTCGAATTCGGCCCGCCGAACGGCAGCATCCACAAGATCGACGAGCATATCGAACTCAAGTACGTCGAACCGCTGAAGAACGTGTATCGTCGCGTGCTCGAACAACTGATCGCCTGAACACGCCTGCCGGAGCCCCCCACATGACGCATCCCCTGTCGACCACCTTTTCCACCGTGCGCGACCTGCTGCGCTACGCCGTGACGCGCTTCACCGCCGCGGAACTCGCGTTCGGCCACGGTTCGTCCAACGCCTACGACGAGGCCGCCTACCTGATCCTGCACACGCTGCATCTGCCGCTCGATCTGCTCGATCCGTTCCTCGACGCACGGCTCGCGGCCGACGAGATCGACGCCGTGCTCGGCGTGATCGAGCGCCGCGCGACCGAGCGCGTGCCCGCCGCCTACATCACGAACGAAGCGTGGATGCACGGCGTGCGCTTCTACGTCGACGAACGCGTGATCGTGCCGCGTTCGTTCATCGGCGAACTGCTCGCAGACGGCCTTCAGCCGTATGTCGAGGATCCCGAACAAGTGGGCGCGGTGCTCGAACTGTGCACCGGCTCGGCAAGCCTTGCGATACTCGCCGCGCACGCGTTCCCGAACGCCGACATCGACGCAGTCGATCTCTCGGCTCCGGCGCTCGAAGTGGCGCGCCGCAACGTCCACGAGCACGGCTTCGACGAACGCATCGCGCTGTTCGAAGGCGACCTGTTCGCGCCGTTGGCCGAACGCCGTTACGACGTCATCCTGACGAACCCGCCGTACGTGAACGCCGAATCGATGGAGGCGCTGCCGCCCGAATACCGTCACGAGCCGGAAATGGCGCTCGCGGGCGGCGCGGACGGCATGGACATCGTGCGCCGCATTCTGGCGCAGGCGCGCAACTGGCTGACCGACGAAGGCGTGCTCGTGGTGGAGATCGGCAACGAGCGCGCGAACGTGGAAGCCGCGTTCGGCGGGCTGGACCTCGTCTGGCTCTCGACGAGCGCCGGCGACGATCAGGTGTTCCTGATCCAGGCGGCCGATCTGCCGGTGTAAGCGCCTGATGTAAGTCCCTTTTCGCGCGCGAAAACGGGCGAAAACCGTCAGATCGCGGTTTCGCGCGCGAAAATCGGAACAACGCGGAACGACGCAGAACAACGCGGAACGACGCGGCACGCGACGCCCGGGGCCAGAACCATCACCCCAGCCCGGCCGGGTTCGGTAAGATGGAAGCTTCCCGGCTACAGCGCTACGGTGTCGTCCAGCATCCGGCGCGCCCCGCGCCTCTATGCAATTCGACTGGTCACAGCTCGGCCCGCTTCTCGCGATCATCCATCTCCTCGGAATCGCTGCGGCGTGTCACGCCATCCTCAACACCCGCACCTCGCAAGGCGCGATAGCGTGGGCTGTGTCGCTCGCGACGATGCCCTATCTGACGCTGATCCCCTACCTTTTCCTCGGCCGCAGCAAGTTCGCGGGCTACGCCGACGCGCGGCGGCTGCGCAATGCAACCCTGCGCTCGCGCGCTCGCGCGCCCGAGTGCGACGAGCTCGCTTCCACCGGCGAATGGCCGGTCGAAGAACTCGGCGCGCGCGTCATCCAGACGATGGCGCAACTCGGCGGCATGCCGATCGTGCCCGGCAATTCAGTACGCACGCTCGTGAACGGCGAAGCCACGTTTTCGGCCATCTTCGAGGCCATCGAGCAGGCGCGCCACTACGTGGTCGTGCAATTTTTCATCGTGCATGCGGATACCCTCGGCGAGATGCTGAAGGACACGCTCATCCAGTGCGTGGCGCGCGGCGTGCGTGCGTTCTTCCTCTACGACAGCATCGGCTGCTTCGACCTGCCCGCGAGCTACGTCAGCGCATTGCGCGCAGGCGGCGTCGTGGTGCATCCGTTTTCGACCCGGCGCCACTTCGTCAACCGCTTCCAGCTCAACTTCCGCAACCACCGCAAGATCGTCGTCGTGGACGGCGAACGCGCCTTTGTGGGCGGGCACAACGTGGGCGTCGAATACCTCGGCGCCAGGCCGCCGCTCTCGCCCTGGCGCGACACGCATATCGAAGTGCGCGGTCCCGCCGTCGCGAACATCCAGTTCGCCTTCACCGAGGACTGGTACTGGGTCACGCACGCGTTGCCCGACTGCGAACCGCCGCCCGTCGCGCCTTGCGACGACAACATGTTTTGTCTCGTGATGCCGACCGGTCCCGCCGATCGTCAGGAAACCTGCTCGCTCATCTTCGTCGAGGCGATCAATGCGGCACGCCGGCGGCTGTGGATCACCACCCCCTATCTCGTGCCCGATGAAGCGGTGTTCTCGGCGCTGCGGCTCGCGGTGCTGCGCGGCGTAGACGTACGCATCATGATTCCGGGCCGCCGCGACCACTACGTGGTGTTCGAGGCCTCGACGCTGTACGCATTCGATGCCATCCGCGCGGGCATTCGCATCTTCCGTTATCAGCCTGGCTTCCTGCACCAGAAGGTCTTGCTGATCGACGACGTGGCGGCAGTCGTCGGCAGCGCGAACCTCGACAACCGCTCGTTCCGGCTGAACTTCGAGATCATGGTGCTCACGGTGCACCGCGGCTTCGCGGCCGAAGTCGAAGCGATGCTGCTGCGCGACTTCGAGCAAGCCGTGGAGATCGACCGCACCGAATACCGCGACGCGCGCGCCTGGCGCAAGATGACCATGCATCTCGCACGCCTGTTCGCGCCGATCCTCTAGCCGCGCGGTTCACAACAACCGGTCACAACAGCTTTTCGATATCCGCCGCGATTGCCTCTGGTTTGGTGACCGGCGCATAGCGCTTGACCACATTGCCGTTGCGGTCGACGAGGAATTTCGTGAAATTCCACTTGATCGCCTCGAGCCCGAGCACGCCCGGCGCCTCGCCCGTGAGCCAGCGATAGAGCGGATGGGCATTCGCGCCATTCACGTCGATCTTGCCGAACATCGGAAACCTGACGCCATAGTTCTGCTCGCAAAAGCTGCCGATCTGCGCCGCGTCGCCCGGCTCCTGCTTGCCGAACTGGTTGCACGGAAAACCGAGCACGTCGAGGCCGCGCGCGGCATACGCCTCGTAAAGCTTTTGCAGACCCGCGTACTGCGGCGTGAACCCGCACTCGCTCGCCGTGTTCACGACCAGCAGCACCTTGCCGGCGAAGCGTTCAAGGCTTACTGGCGCGCCGCCGCCAAGCGGTTCTGCTGAAAACGAATAGATCGACGTCATCTGTGCACTCCCCGGGAAATGACCCAGTTTAGGTGAGAATCGCCGCGCGCCGCACCTCTGCCGAACGGCTGATGCCGGCGCACGGGCCGCACGGTCTAAAATAGCGGTTTTCCCAAGCTGGCGCCGCTGTGATCCGCTTCAATCAATTCAGTCTTGCCCGCGGCACCAAGCCGCTTTTCGACCAGACCTCATTCACGCTGAACCCCGGTGAAAAGGCCGGTCTCGTCGGCGCGAACGGCGCGGGCAAATCAACGCTGTTCGCCGTGCTGCGCGGCGAGCTGCACGCGGATGCGGGCGACTTTTCGCTGCCGCCCTCATGGCGGATCGCGCACGTCGCGCAGGAAACGCCGGCAGTCGAGCGCACGGCGCTCGACTACACGCTCGACGGCGACGCCGCGCTGCGCGACATCGAGGCGCGCATCGCCGCGGCATCTGCGGCGCACGACGGTGCAGCGGAAGCCGAGGCGCACGCGGCCTTCGCCGACGCCGACGGCTACACTGCGCCCGCGCGCGCCGAAGCGCTGCTGCTCGGGCTCGGCTTCACGCTCGAGCAGACGCGCGCGCCGGTCTCGAGCTTCTCGGGCGGCTGGCGCATGCGCCTGAACCTCGCGCAGGCGCTGATGTGCCGCTCCGATCTGCTGCTGCTCGACGAACCCACGAACCACCTCGACCTCGACGCGATCGTCTGGCTCGAAGACTGGCTGCATCGCTACCCGGGCACGCTCATCGTGATCTCGCACGACCGCGAGTTCCTCGATTCCGCCTGCAACGTCACGCTGCATCTGGAAAACCAGCAGATCAAACGCTACGGCGGCAACTACTCGCAGTTCGAAATCCTGCGCGCGCAACAACTCGCGCTCCAGCAAAGCGCCTACGAAAAGCAGCAGAAAACCGTCGCGCACCTGCAAAGCTTCATCGACCGCTTCAAGGCCAAGGCGACCAAGGCGCGCCAGGCGCAAAGCCGCGTGAAGGCGCTGGAAAAGATGGAGCTGATCGCGCCCGCGCACGCAAGCTCGCCGTTCACGTTCGAATTCCGCACGCCCGATTCCGCGCCGAATCCCATGCTCATCATGGAAGACGTGCGTTGCGGCTACCGCGCCGAGGACGGCAGCGAAACGCCCATCGTGAGCGATGTCGCGCTGTCGATCCAGAACGGGCAGCGCATCGGCCTGCTCGGGGCGAACGGCCAGGGCAAGTCCACGCTCATCAAGACGCTCGCCGCTACGCTCGCGCCGCTCTCAGGCGATCTGCGCACGGGCAAGGGCCTGCAGATCGGCTATTTCGCGCAGCATCAGCTGGAAACATTGCGCCCGGACGACTCGCCGCTGCAGCATCTCGCGCGCCTCGCGCCCGATACACGCGAGCAGGAACTGCGCGACTTTCTCGGCGGCTTCAATTTCCCCGGCGAAATGGCCACGGCGTCCATCGCGCCGTTTTCGGGCGGCGAAAAGGCGCGGCTCGCGCTCGCGCTCATCATCTGGCAGAAGCCGAACCTGCTGCTGCTCGACGAGCCGACCAACCACCTCGATCTCGAAACGCGTCACGCGCTCACGATGGCGCTCGCGCAATTCGAAGGCACGCTGATCCTCGTCTCGCACGACCGCCATCTGTTGCGCGCGACCACCGATCAGTTCATGCTCGTCGCCAGACATCGCCTGCAGCCGTTCGACGGCGATCTCGACGACTATCGCGACTGGCTGCTCCAGCACGCCGCCGAGCAGCGCGCCGCCCTCCGGCAGGATGCGGGCGGCGACGGCGCGGCCGATGCGGGCGTCAATCGCAAGGAGCAACGCCGCCAGGAAGCGGAGACGCGCCAGAAGCTGTCGCAGCTGAAAAAACCGCTCCAGGTGAAAATCGGCAAGATCGAGAAGGAAATGGACACGCTCAACGCGGAAAAAGGCACGCTCGATGCCTTCGTTGCCGACCCCGCGAGTTACGAGCCCAGCCAGAAGACACGCCTGACCGAAGCAATCCGCCGCCAGGCCGAAGTCCAGGCGCGCCTCGATACGCTCGAAGCCGACTGGCTCGACGCGCACGAGGATCTCGAACAGATTGGCTAGCCGCGGCGCACGCGCCGTACGAAGCGAAGGAGATACGAGTGTCGTCACCTGCTGCGTTACAAGGTCTACGCGTCCTTGATCTGACCATGCTGCTGCCCGGCCCGGTTGCCACGCTGCGTCTCGCGGAAATGGGCGCGGACGTGCTGAAGATCGAGCCGCCCGGCGCTGGCGACGCGGCCCGCGCGATGATGCAAAGCTCCGCGGACGAAGTCGCCACGCGACCCGGCGCGTTCTACCGCCTCGTCAACCACGGCAAGCGCGAAACCCGGATCGACCTGAAATCGCAAAGCGGGCGCAATGTCCTGCTGGCGCTCGCGCGCGAAGCGGACGTGCTCGTCGAGAGCTTTCGGCCCGGCGTGATGACGCGGCTGGGCGTCGGCTACGAGACGCTGAGCCAGATCAATCCGAAGCTCGTTTACTGCGCCATCAGCGGATACGGCGCCGACAGTCCGTTCGCCGACCGCGCCGGGCACGACCTGAACTACATCGGCTATTCGGGCGTGCTCGACCAGCTTGCAGCGCGCGACGGCACGCCGGTACTGCCGAACTTCCAGATCGCCGACCTGCTCGGCGGCGCGCTCTCAGCCGTCACGCAGATCCTCGCCGCACTCTGGCAGGTCGCGCGCGGCGGCACGGGCCGCTTCATCGACATTTCGATGGCGCACGCCGCTTACGCGTACAACGTGGTCGCGCAAGTCGCGCTCGCCAACGACGACGCGGCAGCCCTCCAGCCCGGCGGCGGCCTGCTCAACGGCGGCGTGCCCTGCTACAACCTGTATCGCACCCAGGACGGCCGCTGGCTCGCCGTCGGCGCGCTGGAACTGAAGTTCTGGCAGGCGTTCTGCAAGGCGCTCGGCCGCGAAGAGTGGGCCGAGCGGCACTGGAGTCTGGGGCAGGCAATCGGCGGCACGGATGCTGCGGGGCTCATACGCGAACTCGCGGCGGTCATCGCGGCGGAGCCGTTGCAAACGTGGATCGATCTGCTTGAACCGATCGACTGTTGCGTGACACCTGTGCTCACCGCAGGTGAGGCGTCGCGCCACCCGCTGTTCAACCCGGACGCCCTGCAGAAAGCACTCACGGAAAACACCGCAGAGCAGGCAAACAATCCGGTCGCGCAAGATGCGGCAGCGCAAAGCGCGCCCCGCGTGAATCCGCAAATGGGCGCGTTCAGCAGCGGCAAGCCGTTCTCCTACGGCCCCTGGAACTGAAACCCGGCGCAGTGCAAAAGTAAAAATGGGCGCACATGGCGCCCATTTTTACTGGCTAACGCCGCGGCAGTGTTTGCCGGGGCGTGCGTTCGTCGTCGTAGAGAATGTACCTGCGGCCTTCCACGTGATGCGCAATCGTGCTGCGCACCTGGGCCGCCGTCACGTTCCCGGCCACCACGCGTCGCGAGATGCAGCCGTCGCTGTCGATCCACTCGACGATGCGGCAACTGCTGCCCCAGGGCTGCATGAGCGGCTCGGATATCCTGCACCCGCGCACGACGATCGAACGACTATCGGCGAGCGTATCAACCTGTTTCACGACGCTATCCTTTCCGCTGCGTGCGAGTCAAACACGCGGCCAAGAATAGGGAAATCGCAGAAAGCCCAGGTTACAGTGCGTGGCAGGGTTGTTACCAATCATTACGCGACAGTACAGGGGCCGCAGCGCCCTGCGTGTACCTCGCCTGCGCCTTGCCTGCGCCTTGACTGCACCTTGCCTACACCTGAGTGAATAGCCGTATCCGGCCGGTTTCATTCGAGCGTGCGGACTTTGTCGATGGCCTCTTCGATCCGCTCGACCGCGATTACCTGCAAGCCGTCGACCGGCTGCTTCGGCGCGTTCGCACGTGGAATCAGCGCGCACGAGAAACCCAGCTTCGCCGCTTCCTTCAGACGCTCCTGGCCGCGTGGCGAAGGCCGGATCTCGCCCGCAAGCCCCACTTCGCCGAAAACGATCAGCCCTTTGGGCAACGCCTTGTTACGCATCGACGAGTGAATGGCCAGCAGCACGGCGAGGTCGGCGGCCGGTTCGGTGATCTTCACACCGCCCACGGCGTTCAGGAACACGTCCTGATCGAAGCATGCGATTCCCGCGTGCCGATGCAGCACCGCGAGCAGCAGCGCAAGCCGGTTCTGTTCGAGACCGACGGCGAGTCGCCGCGGATTGGGCACCTGAGCGGTATCGACGAGCGCCTGCACCTCGACGAGAAGCGGACGCGAGCCTTCCTGGGTCACGAGCACGCACGAACCCGGCACGCTTTGTTCGTGCTGCGAGAGAAATAGCGCGGACGGATTCGCGACACCACGTAAGCCTCGCTCCGTCATTGCGAACACGCCGAGTTCGTTGACCGCGCCGAAGCGGTTCTTGAACGCGCGCACGAGACGGAACGACGAATGGGTATCGCCTTCGAAGTACAGCACGGTGTCGACGATGTGTTCGAGCACGCGCGGCCCCGCGAGGTTGCCCTCCTTCGTGACGTGGCCGACCATGATGATCGCGGTGCCCGACTGCTTCGCGATGCGCGTGAGCTGCGCCGCGCACTCGCGCACCTGCGCGACTGAACCGGGCGCGGAAGTCAGCGCCTCGGAATAGATGGTCTGGATCGAATCGATCACCGCAACATCGGGTTTTTCGGCCTCGATGGTTGCCTGAATCTTTTCGAGCTGGATTTCGGCGAGCAGTTGCAGTTCGCTCGCTTTCGAGCCGGGATCGAGCAGCGCAAGCCGTTGCGCGCGCAACGCAATCTGCGCCGCCGATTCTTCGCCGCTGACGTAGAGCGCGCGGCGCTCGGCCGCAATCTGTGCGAGCGACTGCAGGAGCAGGGTCGATTTGCCGATGCCCGGATCGCCGCCGATCAGCACCACGCCGCCCGCCACGAGGCCGCCGCCCAGCACGCGATCGAATTCGCCGACACCGGTCGTGAAACGCGGCACGTCGGACGCCTCGATATCGGCGAGGCGCCGCACGGGCGCGTTCTTCGCGAGCGACTGGTAGCGGTGGTTGCCCGCCGGTTCGGCGACGCCTTCCACCAGCGTGTTCCACGCGCCGCACGCGGGGCATTGCCCTTGCCACTTGGGAACCTGCCCGCCGCACTCGCTACACGTATACAGCGTCTTGACCTTCGCCACCGCTTATTCCGCCCGTACCGGCACGCGCGGTGCAACGGCGCACATCAGCTCGTAGCCGATCGTGCCGCACGCCTGCGCAACGTCGTCGATCGGCAGGGCCGCACCCCAAAGCTCGACACGCGCCCCCACACCCGCACGCGGCACCGGGGTGAGATCGACCGTGAGCATGTCCATCGACACACGCCCGACCACGCGCGTGCGCACGCCCTCGACCACCACGGGCGTGCCTTCGGGCGCGCTGCGCGGATAGCCGTCTGCGTAACCGCAGGCGACGACGCCGATGCGCATTGGCTTGCGTGCCGTGAAAGTCGATCCATAACCGATGGTCTGGCCTTCGGCGATGGTTTGCGTGCCGATGATCTCGGCACTGAACGTCATGGCGGGCTGCAGTCCGACACCATCAATCGCCGAGGCCACGCCCGACGGCGATGCGCCATAGAGGATGATGCCCGGCCGCACCCAGTCGAAGTGCGCGGCCGGATACCAGAGCGTCGCAGCCGAATTGGAGAGGCTGCGCACGCCGGCGATGCCTTGCGCGCCGCGCTCGAACGTATCCATCTGCTCGGCGATGCCGCGCGGCGTATCGGCGTCGGAGAAGTGCGTCATCAGCGTGATCTGACCAATGCCGGGGCAGGCGCGCGCCCGCTCCCACGCCGCGCGATATTTTTCGGGTGTGTAGCCGAGCCGGTTCATGCCGCTGTTCATTTTCAGCTGTACGTTGACCGGCTTCGAAAGACGCGCCATTTCGAGCATGCGCATCTGCTCGTCGGAGTGCACGACCGTCGTGAGACTGTAGCGGTCGATCACGTCGATATCGGTGGGACGAAAGAAGCCTTCGAGCAGCAGGATCGGACCCGCCCAGCCCAGTTCGCGCAGTTTCACGGCTTCTTCGAGATCGAGCAGCCCGAAGCCGTCCGTGGCCCGCAGACCGGGGAACGCACGGGCGAGCCCGTGCCCGTAGGCGTTGGCCTTGACTACGGCCCAGATTTTCGACTTCGGCGCGTATCGGCGGGCGACGGCGAGATTGTTGGCGAGTGCGGCGGTATGAATCGTGGCTGAGAGGGGGCGAGGCATGGGAAATTTTCGTAAAGACGCTTTTGAATCATGAGCTTACGATGCACTTCCAGTGCCCGGAAGTCCCATCTGTAGGACGCTCGAGGAATCTGCTAGTCGGAATGCACCTATTTTCATGATATAAAGCCCTGCGCACAACCCATTTCGAACGTAATAAGCCCGGATGCATCCCATCCGTCCGGGGCGGACGGACCGCAGCGAGGACAGCATCGCATCAGATGAAAAAAGGCTTTTACACCATCATGGCCGCGCAGTTTTTTTCGTCGTTGGCCGACAATGCGCTCCTGATCGCTGCAATTGCACTGCTGAAAGATCTCCACGCCCCGAGCTGGATGACCCCGCTGCTCAAGCTGTTCTTTGTCCTTTCCTACGTTGTTCTGGCCGCCTTCGTCGGCGCCTTCGCCGATTCGCGCCCCAAAGGCCGCGTGATGTTCATCACGAACACGATCAAGGTCGTGGGCTGCGCCATGATGCTCGCGGGCACGCACCCGCTATTCGCATACGGCGTCGTGGGGTTCGGGGCTGCGGCCTATTCGCCCGCGAAATACGGCATCTTGACCGAGCTGTTGCCGCCTGAACGGCTCGTCGCCGCGAACGGCTGGATCGAGGGCACCACCGTCGGATCGATCATTCTCGGCACCGTCCTCGGCGGCGCGCTCATCAGCCCGCATATCGCGTTGCACATGCTCCGCCACACGCCTGCGTCGGTCCAGACCCCCGCTCAGGCCGCGATGCTCGTCATCATGGTCATCTACGTCGTCGCAGCCCTCTTCAATCTGCGCATTCCCGATACCGGCGCACGCTACCCGCGCCAGCAACGCGGGCCCGTGCGCCTCGTGGCCGATTTCGCCGACTGCTTCCTGATCCTGTGGCGCGACAAGCTCGGCCAGATCTCGCTCGCCGTCACGACGCTTTTCTGGGGCGCGGGCGCCACGCTGCAGTTCATCGTGCTCAAGTGGGCCGAAGTCTCGCTCGGCATGTCGCTCTCAGAGGGCGCGATCCTTCAGGCCGTCGTGGCCGTGGGCGTCGCGGCCGGAGCCATCATTGCCGCCGCACGCGTGCCGCTCAAGAAGTCGCTGTCGGTGCTGCCGGTCGGCATCGTGATGGGACTGGCCGTCATGACGCTTGCGTTCTACACGCGCGATCTCTTTCCGCCGCACTGGGGCATGCGCATCGGCCACATGCACGTGAGCGGGTACCTCACCTTCGCCTACCTGTTCCTGATTTTCATCGGCGGGCTCTCCGGCTTCTTCGTCGTACCGATGAACGCGCTGCTCCAGCATCGCGGCCACGTGCTGCTCTCCGCCGGCCACTCCATCGCCGTGCAGAATTTCAACGAGAACCTCTCGGTGCTCGTCATGCTGTGCCTCTATGCCGTGCTCGTCTGGCTCGACGTGCCCGTCACCGTCGTCATCGTGCTGTTCGGCACCTTCGTCTGCCTCATGATGTGGCTCGTGATGCGCCGCCATCAGGCCAATCAGCGCGCGTTCGACTCCATCGCGCTGATCGGCGAAAATCACCGCCATTGATCCCGTTATTGCCTCCGCGTGCGCGCCTCGTGCGCACGTCTTCGGGCGCCCGCCCGCCCGTCAAGCTGCCATGACTTCATCCATTTCGAACGTCCTCACCATCGCCGGCTCGGATTCGGGCGGCGGCGCGGGCATCCAGGCCGACCTCAAGACATTCTCGGCACTCGGCGCGTACGGCGCGAGCGTGATCACCGCGCTCACCGCGCAGAACACGCGCGGCGTCACCGCGATCCACACGCCGGATCCCGCGTTCGTCACGGCGCAGCTCGACGCGGTATTCGACGATATCCGCATCGACGCCGTAAAGATCGGCATGCTCGCGAACGCAGCGATCGTGCGCGCCGTCGCCGACGCGCTGCACCGTCACAAACCGGCGCGCATCGTGCTCGACACGGTGATGATTTCGAAGAGCAATCACGCGCTGCTGGCGCCGGAAGCCGTCGCCGCGCTGCGCGAGGAATTGCTGCCGCTCGCGGGCGTCGTCACGCCGAATCTGCCGGAAGCCGCGGCGCTGCTCGGCGTCGCGCCCGCCGCCGACGAAGCCGCGATGGTCGAGCAAGGCGAAGCGCTGCGCGCACTCGGCGCGCGGGCCGTGCTGATGAAGGGCGGCCATCTCGGTAGCGGCGACAGCCCGGACTGGCTCGTCGAAGCGAGCGGCACGCTGCGTCTTGGCGCGAAGCGGGTGCCGGTCACCAATACGCACGGCACGGGCTGCACGCTGTCTTCGTCTGTCGCGGCGCTGTGGCCGCAGCGGGCGACGCTTGCCGAAGCCGTCAGCGACGCCAAGCAGTACCTCACCGGCGCACTCGAAGCGAGCGATCGTCTCGACGTCGGCCACGGCGTCGGGCCCGTGCATCACTTCTATCGCTGGTGGTGAGCGTCTGGTGGCGAGCGTTCGCGCGCGGCCTTATTCGCGCGCAAACGCCCTGGCTTGCGCGGGCCAGTCGTCGGGGACGATGAAGCCGCGCGACTGCTCGATGTAGCGGTTTGCCGCGTCGGCGACGAAGGCGGCCACCATCGCCGGTTCGTCGGGGCGCGGCAGATCCGCAAGCAAGGTTTCAGGATCGCCTGGGGCCGCAACCGACATTTGATCGGCGAAGGCACCCGGCAAATCAACCGACCCTTCCCCGCTTCTCCCGGCGCGCAGCGATAGCTCAGTCTGCATGCGCGCTGTCGCCGCCATCCCCGACGATTCGCGCTTGCCATCTGCGATACGGCGCGGCGCGAGCCACGCCATGCGCGGCAATGCGCTCCAGCCGTCGGCAGCCTGCCGTGCTGCGAAAGCGGGCCACTCCGTGCGTGTGACCCACCAGCCGCGTGCGTGGCCTCGCGCGAGCGCGGGCGGATCGTTCACGGCGGCTGGCGCACTTGCCCCCGCTTGATAGAACAGCCAGCCTTTCACGAACATCTGCGCGATCCACGGCCCAGGAAATCCGAGCGACACGAATTCCTCCCGCTCGCTGAGCCGAAGCTGATGATCGATCAGATGGGTGCGTTTGCGATCCAGACGGTCGCGCAGACCAGGCCCGACGAAGTCCGCGAGCGTTGCCTGCGCATCCCCGCAATGCAGGTAGCACTTCACCGCCAGTTCCCAGTGCAGACGCTGGCCATCGCGCGTTTCTACAAGAAAGTCGCATTCGCCGAGCGTGTGGCCCGCGCGCCGCAACGGCACGTTGGCCGCCACGAGCCGCGCTGCGGGGCCGTATTCAAGGAACCAGCCAAGCAGGATCTCGGCGTAGCGGCCAAGCCGCTTCGGCCGGCTGCCGTCGAGCACCGCATGCAGCGGCGCCGGATCGCGATCGAGTTGAATGAGCCATTGCGCGGCGGCATGCGCCTCGGCGGGATGGCTCCACGGCTCGGCGAGCGGCGACCGGGGTGGTTGTGCGCTCAACAGATCCGCGCTGAAGAGCAACCACGCGAGATCGCGCACTGCAGGATCGGTCAGCCCGTCGAGACGCCCGGCGACATCGACGCCGGATGTGTCCGAGGGCTGGGCGGCGGTCATTTTTCGCCGCCGTCCGCCTTACGCCAGATATCGCGCGCGAGGCAGAGATCCGCCCACGCCTTCGACTTGTCGTGCAGGCTGCGCAGCAGGTAAGCGGGGTGATAGGTGACGATCACAGGCACGCCCTCGTATTCGTGCACGCGGCCGCGCAGCGACGCGATGCTGGCCTCGCTCTTGAGCAGGCTCTGCGCGGCAAAACGGCCCAGGGCGACGATGATCTTCGGCTTGACGAGCGCGACCTGGCGCTGCAGATAGGGTTCGCAGCGCGCGACTTCATCGGGCTCGGGATTGCGGTTGCCGGGCGGGCGGCACTTGATGACGTTGGCGATATAGACGTTCTCGCCGCGGGCGAGCGACAGTGCGCGCAGCATGTTGTCGAGCAGCTTGCCAGCCTGACCGACAAACGGTTCGCCCTGACGGTCCTCGTTCTCGCCGGGCGCTTCGCCGATCAGCATCCAGTCGGCCTCGCGGTCGCCTACGCCGAACACCGTCTTCGTGCGCTTCTCGCACAGACGGCAGCGCGTGCAGGCTTCGACGCGTTCGGCGAGCGCATCCCAGTCGAGCGATGCGACATCGTTTCGGGGTGCTGCGGATTGCGAACGAGGTTCGTCGCCATGCGCGCCGGGCAGCGCGGGCACGGCGTCAAACCAGGCGAAATCTTCTTCGGTCAGTGGCGGCGGTTCGTCGGACGCGACCGGGACGGCCGTTGCACGGGTGGCCGCTTCGGCCGACGGCGCGACAGACGCTGCATCGTCGATCGTTTCGACAGCATCCGCGCGCGCGGCGCGCGCCGGAAGATCGCCCAAACGTGCTGGTCGTGCTGCCTGCACTGATTGCCGTCGCGCGTCAGCCTGCGCGGCAGGCGCGGCGACAGCATCAGCCACAGCGGCATCTCCCGCACCGGGAGCAACCGGCGCGGCCAGCTCGCCTGCAATGGCCGCCTCAACCGCTGCCGTTGCGGCAACACGCGACGCCTGCGTGCCTTTGCTCACCCAGCGCGGCGAGAGGCCCAGTTCGTCCAGCGCGAACTCATTGAGCGCCATCCGCGCCCTCCCCTGCAAAAGAAAAACGCATCACGATCGCATCCTCGCGGCTGTGATGCCGGGCCGGATAGTAGTTCTTGCGCCGGCCGATCGTGACGAAGCCGAACTGCTCGTACAGCCGGATCGCGCGATGATTCGATGGCCGCACTTCCAGCAGCAGCCCTTCGAGCCGCTGCGCTCCCGCAATCCGCACCGCCTCGCGCAACAGCGCGAGCCCGGCGCCCGCGCCCTGCGCCGCGGGCGCGACGCACAGGTTCAGCAGATGCATCTCGTCGACCACCGGCATCAGCACGCAGTAGCCGAGTAGCGTGCCTGTCATGTGGCGCATGCAGATGCCGAAATAGCCGTTGCGCAGCGAATCTTCGAAGTTGCCGCGCGACCACGGAAACTCGTATGCGACCCGCTCGATGGCGGCGACCTCGTCGAGGTCGCTCTCGGTCATCTGCGACAGATAGCGGTCGGTCATCAACACGCCGCTCATCGCCCGTCCTCTGTGGCGGACGCCGGCGGCACATCCTGGACACCCGGGGCGGCGCGCCCGGCCTTCGCGGCCAGCCGCTCGGCCGTGGTCTGGGCGACCTTGTTGCGCACGTATTCGGGCGCGGCCTGGTCGGCGCGCAGCGTGTGGCCCGCGCGGAACGCGCGCAACGCGGCATGCGCGAGCGGCAACGCGTGCGGCAACGCCTCGGCGTCGATCACACGAGCCGCATGAGAGGCCGCGAGCCGCGTGCCGAACGCCGCAGCGGCGTTGCCCGCCAGCGTGAAGGGAGCCTCGGGCGCGACGATGCGCTCCGGCGCGTCGAGCGACGCGGGATGCACCGTGCGCCAGTCGCGCGCCGCCGCGTCCCACTCGAACTCGGCCCAATAGGCTTCGTCCATACGGGCGTCGAGCGCGGCCAGCACGTGCGTCGCAGCGGCATCGCGCAGCCGCGCGCTTTCGGCGCAAACGAGCAGCGTGCCGACCGGCACGACCGGAATATCGAGCCCGAATGCGAGTCCCTGGGCGACGCCCGTTGCGGTGCGCAGCCCGGTGAACGAGCCCGGCCCGGCGCCGAAGGCAATCGCGTCGCAGTCCGCGAGCGTCAGCCCGGCTTCGGCGAGCAGCTCGCCGATGGCCGGTAGCAGGCGCGTGCTGGACACGGCGCCGGTGGCCTCGTGGCGCACCCACACGGCCACTTCGGCGTACGGTTCGGTGACGGACGCACCGCCGGAGGCGGCGGTGGCGCGAAGAAGGGCGACCGAGCAGAATTCGGTCGACGTATCGAGGGCAAGCAGCACGGTGTCGTTCATGACCGCCATTGTAATGCGACGCCCCGCGCTCTCCCATGCGGGACGTGGTGCGTGCGTCGCCGGCCCGATTCTGGAGGAATCGCTCCAGACAGATGTGGAACGCGCTGCTACCATCGGCGCCTGTTTCCGCGCTATGTCTGCGCGGCTTCTGATTAAACCCGTAGAGGAAAGACGATGAGTGACGTAAATGCGCTGTTCGAGAAAGCCCATGAAGAAGTGCAGCAGTTGCCCGAACGGCCGGGCAACCTGACGCTGTTGCGCCTCTATGCGCTCTACAAGCAGGCTACCAAAGGCGACGTCCACGGCGACAAGCCGGGTTTCACCGACATCGTCGGCAAGTACAAGTACGAAGCCTGGGCCGCCCTCAAGGGCACGGCCCAGGACGCAGCGAAGCAGCAATACGTCGAGCTGGTCGAATCGCTCAAGCGCGGCGACGCAAGCTAGGCACCCGGGCAGGCGCTGCACCGTGGGCATCGCCGTGGCCATCGCGGTGGCCATGGATTGCGGCTGGAGCGGCTGGCAGATACGCCAGCCGCCGTCCGCAGCGCGCCGCATTCCCTCGCTGGCAACTCGCTCTGGCGCAGCGCAACAAATCCGGATATAATTCGCGGCGCGCCGGGTTCCGGCCACCCAGCCAGAGCTGGGCGGGCCAGCAAGGCGCCTCGCAGCGTTAAGCTCCAATCCAGTTTAGAACCTGTCCCCTCCTGCCTTGGCCCTTCGGGCCGTCATGTATCAGGCTGGCGGCAAGCCAATATCGGTGCGCCGCATCCGAAACAGCTTCTAACGAAAATCCACCATATGGGGTGGATTGCCCCCGTTTTTCGATTTGTTCGCAAAATCCGACGACTTGGGTATGCCGATTGGCGCCGACGTTCTATTTCCTGTATTCCCAAGGATTTTCATGACTTCGAGCATTACCCCAAGCCCCCTCGACGCGATCGCCGGCAAAGCCCTCGGTCTCGGTGACGCTGCCGACGCATCTACGCAAGTCGCGGCACAAGCTGCTGCGCAAACCGCGGCACAAGCTGCCCCGCAAGCCACCGATACGCCCGAAGTGCCCGAAGGTCCGACCTTCGTGTCGCTCGGCCTGTCGCCTGAGATCGTCTCGGCGCTGACCGCAGCGGGCTACAAGTCGCCGACCCCCGTGCAGCAGCGCGCCATTCCTGCTGCCATCGCCGGGCGCGACCTGATGGTCTCGAGCCCGACCGGTTCGGGCAAGACCGCGGCCTTCATGCTGCCCGCGATCGAGCGCTTCGCGCAGATCCAGAAGGCGCAGGCCGCACAGCCGCGCGAGCCGCGTCCGCAGGGCGAGCAAGGCGATCGCCGCCAGCGCCGTCCGCAGCCGGTCGCGCGCCCGGGTCTCCTCGTCCTCACGCCGACGCGCGAACTCGCCATGCAGGTGACCACCGCTGCGTCGACCTACGGCAAGCATCTGCGCCGCCTGCGCACGGTCAGCATCCTCGGCGGCGTGGCCTACGGCCAGCAGTTGATGCTGCTCGCCAAGAACCCCGAGATTCTCGTCGCGACGCCGGGCCGTCTGCTCGACCACCTCGAGCGCGGCCGCATCGACCTGTCGGAACTCAAGATGCTCGTCCTCGACGAAGCGGACCGCATGCTCGACATGGGCTTCATCGAAGACATCGAGACGATCGTCGCCGCCACGCCCGAGTCGCGTCAGACCATGCTGTTCTCGGCCACGCTCGACGGCAAGATCGGCTCGCTCACCGGCCGCCTGCTGAAGGATCCGGAGCGCATCGAAATCACGCACAAGATCGAGGCGAATTCGAACATCGCGCAAACCGTGCATTACGTCGACGACCGCGACCACAAGGATCGTCTGCTCGACCACCTGTTGCGCGACGAGAGCCTCGACCAGGCCATCGTGTTCACGGCGACCAAGATGGATGCGGACCAGCTGGCCGGCCGTCTCGCCGACGCCGGTTTCGAATCCGCCGCACTGCACGGCGACCTGCCGCAAGGCGCGCGCAACCGCACGATCCGCTCGCTGCGCGAGCGCCGCGTGCGCGTGCTCGTCGCGACCGACGTCGCGGCGCGCGGCATCGACATTCCGGGCATCACGCACGTCTTCAACTACGACCTGCCGAAGTTCGCCGAAGACTACGTGCACCGTATCGGCCGTACGGGTCGCGCGGGCCGCTCGGGCGTCGCGGTGAGCCTCGTGCATCACGCCGAGCAAGGCGCGCTCAAGCGCATCGAGCGCTTCGTGCGTTCGACGCTGCCGGTCAACGTGGTCGAAGGTTTCGAGCCGCGCAAGGCACCGCCCGCGAATCGCGGCTTCGGCGGCCGCGGCCGTCCTGGCGGCAATGGCAACGGCGGCCGGCGCTTCGGCAGCGGCAAGCCGGGCGGCTATGGCAACCGTAGCGGCAACGGCAGCAACGGCGGCGGCTGGCAAGGCAAGTCCGAAGGCTCGCGTGGCGGCTATAGCGGCCAGTCGCGCGACGGCGGTTACGGCCAGCGTGACGGCGGCAACGGTGGCAACGGCGGGTCCCGCGAAGGCTACGGCGCTTCGCGCGGCGAAGGCGGCAACGGCAACAGCCGCGGCTACGGCCAGCCGCGCGGCGAAGGCTACGGCCGCTCGCGCGAGGGCTACAGCGCCCGCCGCAACGACGGCCCGCGCGGCGCGCGTCGCGACAGCTAAGCGCTGTTTCTTGCGGGAGCAAGGCAGGATTTCCGGCCTGCTCCCGAAGCTGCACATCGAAGACCGGTGCCTCGTCACCGGTCTTTTTTTGCCTCCGTCAAGGTTTCACGATATGAAAAAATTTTTTGCTTCGTAAAAAATTGTGCTGCGTGGCACAAAGCAACTCATTGCAAGATGGGAAATTGCATCCCTCATTACGAAACGAATCAAATAACCAATTGATTTTATTGAACTAAAAAACATCAAAAAACCCGCATAGAGATCTGTCGTCCCCATATCGATTTGCCTAGACTCTTATATAAGACTTCACGAAACAAAACGCACGGAAGCGTAAGAGAAGTACCTCATTTTGCGAAGTCACCGATTTCATCCGGTCTTACTTATCAGGCAAACGAAGGAGCACATCATGTCGACCCGTCAGGAACAAGCGAAGCAACTCCAACAGGAATGGGATACCGATCCGCGCTGGAAAGGCATCAAGCGCAACTACACCGCCGACGACGTGGTGCGTCTGCGCGGCTCGGTCCAGCCTGAGCACACGCTCGCGAAGCAAGGCGCACAAAAGCTGTGGAACGGCGTGAACAACGAGCCGTTCATCAACTCGCTCGGCGCGCTGACCGGCAACCAGGCCATGCAGCAGGTGAAGGCCGGTCTCAAGGCGATCTATCTGTCGGGCTGGCAGGTCGCGGGCGACGCCAATCTCGCCGGCGAAATGTACCCGGACCAGTCGCTCTACCCCGCCAACTCGGTGCCGCAAGTCGTGAAGCGCATCAACAACACGCTCACGCGCGCCGACCAGATCCAGTGGTCCGAAGGCAAGAACCCGGGCGACGAAGGTTACGTCGACTTCTTCCAGCCGATCGTCGCGGACGCTGAAGCCGGCTTCGGCGGCGTGCTGAACGCATTCGAACTGATGAAGGCCATGATCGACGCGGGCGCCGCAGGCGTGCACTTCGAAGACCAGCTCGCTTCGGTGAAGAAGTGCGGCCACATGGGCGGCAAGGTGCTCGTGCCGTCGCGCGAAGCCGTCGCCAAGCTGACCGCCGCGCGTCTCGCTGCCGACGTCTGCGGCGTGCCGACCGTGCTGCTCGCCCGCACCGACGCGGAAGCCGCCGACCTCGTCACCTCCGACATCGACGACAACGACAAGCCGTTCCTCACGGGCGAGCGCACGGTGGAAGGCTTCTTCCGCACGCGCAACGGCCTCGAACAGTCGATCGCGCGCGGTCTCGCCTACGCGCCGTACGCTGACATGATCTGGTGCGAAACCGGCAAGCCGGACCTCGAGTTCGCCAAGAAATTCGCGGAAGCGATCCACAAGCAGTTCCCCGGCAAGCTGCTGGCGTACAACTGCTCGCCGTCGTTCAACTGGAAGAAGAACCTCGACGACGCAACGATCGCGAAGTTCCAGCGCGAACTCGGCGCGATGGGCTACAAGTTCCAGTTCATCACGCTCGCGGGCTTCCACTCGCTCAACTACTCGATGTTCAACCTCGCACACGGCTATGCGCGCCAGAACATGAGCGCGTTCGTCGAACTCCAGCAGGCCGAGTTCGCCGCCGCCGAAAAGGGCTTCACCGCCGTGAAGCACCAGCGCGAAGTCGGCACGGGCTACTTCGACGCCGTGACGCAGACGGTCGAGCGCGAAGCGTCGACGACCGCCCTGCACGGTTCGACGGAAGACGAGCAATTCTTCGACAAGAAGGTGGCGTAAGACCACCCGCAGCAAAGGCACCGCCGGGCGGTGCCGCAGCCGGTACGCGTGACCCTGGCGGGGCTCGCCGGCTGCGACAGCAATCCGGCGTGCCGCTTATTGCAACACAAGGCTTCCACGACAGGGCGAGCCAATCAGGAGGCAGAACGAGGCCATGCGCGGCCGGACACGATCCGGCCCGCCGCACGGCCCGGCAACCTGCCGGGCACGCGGCACCCGGTCTCGCCAGCAAATAAAGCCCGACAAGGGCAGCACCACGGAAGGCGCATGGGCATCGGCTGTAGGTTACGTGCCCATGCGCCGGCTGTGGCGACTGCGGCGGTTGTGACGCGCCGCAAGCTGGGTCTGTCGCGTGTTTTGCGTTCTCAGCGGTAAACGATCACCGGAATTTTTGTATGCGTGAGCACGCGCTGCGTCTCGCTGCCGATCAACAGGCTGCCGAGTCCCCGGCGTCCGTGCGACGCCATGAAGATCACGTCGCAGCCGCCCGCTTCGGCCGCTTCGATGATGCCGAGATACGGCGACGGATGAACGCTCGTACGGCTTTCGCAGACGACACCCGCGCTACGCGCCGTGTTCTCGATTTCCTGCAGATGCGCGCGCGCCTCCCGCTCGGCGCGGGTCTGGAAATCGCCGGGTTGCTCGATCACGACGTCCGCGTACGGTGCATACGGATATTGCGGCAGACACGCGTAGGCCGTGACTCGTGCCCCAACGGTGCGCGCCAGGTCGATCGCGCCGTCGACCGCCTTCTTCGACAGATCCGAACCGTCGGTAGGAACGAGAATGTGCTTGAACATGGCGCCCTCCGTTGTGCGCAACGGCCAGTCGCGGCGATCCGGGCATTCCGGGTGTTCGGCATCCGGATCCCGTCAGATCGATTGTAGTGCGCTAAAAACGGGCGCAAGGCGCACATGCGGGTCTCCACGCATATCGGAAACGCGCATGCGGGCGCTCGAACGAAGCCGTCACTCCCCGCCCCAGTACCGCGGATGACCGTACGTATGCTTGAGAAGATCGAGAAAGAGGCGCACACGCAAGGGCAAATGCCGCCGCTGCGGAAACACCGCATGGATGCCGACGGGCGGCGCGGCAAACCCATCGAGCACGGCAACGAGCCGCCCCGCTGCGATGTCCTCACCGACTTCCCACCACGAGCGCCACGCCAGTCCGTGGCCGTCGAGACACCATTCGTGCAGCACTGCACCGTCCGTGCATTCCATCGTGCCCGTCACGCGCATCGACACCACCTTCCCCTCTTGCTGAAAAGTCCAGCCGCGCTGCTGGTTCGCGCCGCTCGCACCGAGCGCGAGACAGTTGTGGCGCGTGAGATCGGCGAGCGTTTCGGGCGCGCCGCGGCGCGCGAGGTAATCCGGCGAAGCGACGCACACGCGGCGGTTCTCGCCGAGCTTGAGCGAAACGAGCGACGAGTCCGGCAGCTCGCCGAGGCGCACGGCGCAATCGAAACCCTCGTTGACGAGATCGACCAGGCGATCGGAGAGATCGAGCGTGATCGAGACGTCGGGATGCGCGCTCGTGAAGGCCGGTACGAGCGGCGCGACGTGACGCCGTCCGAAGCCCGCCGGCGCCGACACGCGCACGTGCCCGCTCGCCTTCACGCGCCCCGCCGAAACGCTCGCTTCGGCGTTCTGCATGTCGTTGATGATGCGCTGGCAGTCCTCGAGGAACGCGGAGCCTTCGAACGTCAGCGTGATGCGGCGCGTCGTGCGTACGAGCAGCTTGACGCCGAGCCGCTCTTCGAGCGCATCGATACGGCGTCCGATGATGGCGGGCGCGACCCCTTCGGCTTGCGCGGCGGCGGAGAGGCTGCCCTTGGCCGCGACGGCGGCGAAAGTTTCGATCTGCTTGAAGCGGTCCATCGGCGGGTAATGAGACGTGAATATGTGAATGAATCGGGTGGTAAAGGCCGTGCGAATGGCCAGATTAGGTGGGCAAAAGTAAAAGATCAAGTGATCGGCGCGCCCTTTTTCAGTGATAGAGCGCATCCATACAATTCAGAACGCCCCCTGAAGATGGAGGATCCGACGATGCCCGCCACAACGGAAAAAAGTGCTGCAAAAAGCGTCGCACGAAGCGCGACCCGATTCCCGACAGCCGTGATTTGCGACGCCTGCGGCACGCTGTTCGACGTGCATTCGGTCGTCGCCGCCACCGAGCAGGTGTTCCCCGGCCACGGCGATGCGCTCTCACAGCTCTGGCGTCTCAAGCAAATCGAATACACGCAGTTGAACACGCTGTCCGATCCGGCTGGCGCACGCTATCGCCCGTTCCGGATCAGCCGCCAGCGACTGCCCGTCGAAGAACTCGGCGTCGCCTCGCACGACACCGGAAGCGGCGTGGCCGAACTCGCCGACTTTCTCGACACCGCAGCGCTGCCCGAACGGACCCCGGCGCGCCCCCGAGCGGGCGCATGACGATCCTGCCCCACCGGGCGACGCACACAAACCCAAGCATTCATAAACCGACCGACCAAGGAGTAAATATGGCTAACACGTTGCAACTGCCGCAAGGCATGCAGATTTCGGCTGACATCAAGCCCGGCTTCGAAACGATCCTCACGCCCGCGGCGCTCGAACTCGTCGCGAAGCTGCACCGCGCATTCGAGCCGCGCAGGCAGGAACTGCTGAAGGCGCGCGCCGAGCGTACGAAGCGTCTCGACGCGGGCGAACGCCCCGATTTCCTCGCGCAAACGAAGGCCATCCGCGAAGCCGACTGGAAGGTCGCGGCGCTGCCGAAGGATCTGGAATGCCGCCGCGTGGAAATCACGGGCCCGGTCGAGCGCAAGATGATCATCAACGCGCTGAACTCGGGCGCCGATGCCTACATGACCGACTTCGAGGATTCGAACGCGCCGAACTGGGACAACCAGATCACCGGCCAGATCAACCTCAAGGACGCGGTGCGCCGCACGATTTCGCTGGAGCAGAACGGCAAGTCGTACAAGCTCAACGACAAGGTCGCGACGCTGATCGTGCGCCCGCGCGGCTGGCACCTCGACGAGAAGCACGTCACGGTCGACGGGCAGCGCGTGTCGGGCGGCATTTTCGACTTCGCGCTCTATCTGTTCCACAACGCACAGGAACTGATCGCGCGCGGCAGCGGCCCGTATTTCTATCTGCCGAAGATGGAAAGCCACCTCGAAGCGCGCCTGTGGAACGACATCTTCGTCGCCGCGCAGGAAGCCGTGGGCATTGCGCGCGGCACGATTCGCGCGACGGTGCTCGTCGAGACGATTCTCGCGGCGTTCGAGATGGACGAAATCCTGTATGAGCTGCGCGAGCATAGCTCCGGCCTGAATGCGGGCCGCTGGGACTACATCTTCTCGGCGATCAAGAAGTTCAAGAACGACAAGGACTTCTGCCTCGCGGACCGCGCCCAGATCACGATGACGGTGCCGTTCATGCGCGCCTACGCACTCGAACTGCTCAAGACCTGCCACCGCCGCAACGCACCGGCGATCGGCGGCATGAGCGCGCTGATTCCGATCAAGAACGACGCGGCTGCGAACGACAAGGCGATGGCCGGCGTGCGCTCGGACAAGGCGCGCGATGCCACCGACGGCTACGACGGCGGCTGGGTCGCCCACCCGGGCCTCGTGCCGATCGCGATGGAAGAGTTCGTGAAGGTGCTCGGCGACAAGCCGAACCAGATCGCAAAGCAGCGCGCCGATGTGAGCATCGCGGGCAAGGATCTGCTCGACTTCCGCCCGGAAGCGCCGATCACCGAAGCGGGCCTGCGCGGCAACATCAACGTCGGCATCCACTACCTCGGTTCGTGGCTCGCGGGCAATGGCTGCGTGCCGATCCACAACCTCATGGAAGATGCCGCGACCGCCGAAATCTCGCGCTCGCAGGTGTGGCAATGGATCCGCTCGCCGAAGGGCAAGCTCGAAGACGGCCGCAAGGTCACCGCCGAACTCGTGCGCAACCTGATCCCGCAGGAGCTGGACAAAGTGAAGGCCGTGGTGGGCGGCGACACGAAGCCGTACGAGCGCGCGGCGCAGATCTTCGAGCAGATGTCGACATCGGAGAATTTCGTCGAATTCCTGACGCTGCCGCTCTACGAAGAAATCTGATGACCGGCTGATCGCCACGCGCGATCACGGCAGAAAAAAAGGCCCGGCGGATTTTCGCCGGGCCTTCGTATTTTTCGGTGCGTTAGCGCATCTGGCGCTCAGGTCGGTCTACGGGTTGGCCTACCGGTCGGCCTTCAGGTTGGCCCACCGGTCGCCCCTCAAGCCGCATCGAGCCGCTCGTGCGAGACGAGCACGCCGTCGATATCGGCATAAATCCAGTCGCCCGTGCGCACAGCCGCGCCCGGCATGCGCACCGTCACTTCACGTTCGCCAACGCCGCGCCGGAAACTGCGCTGCGGATGCGTCGCGAGCGCGACAATGCCCACATCGAGCGCATTCAGTTCGAGCGTATCGCGCACGCAGCCGTTGACCACGATACCCGCCCAGCCGTTGTTCTGCACCAGTTCGCCGAGCTTGCCGCCAACCAGCGCGCAACGCAGGCTGCCGCCGCCATCGATGACGAGCACGCGGCCCTCGCCCGGCGTCTCAAGCGTTGCACGCACGAGCGAGTTGTCTTCGAAGACCTTCAGCGTGAGCGCCGGGCCGCTGAAGGACGGCAAGCGGCCAAACCGGCGAAAGACGGGATCGAGTACGTGCAGCGTACCGGCTGCGAGCCGGTCTTCGTGTGCGTCGCAGAGATCGGCGGTGGCGATATTCATGGTGTCTCCATTCGGATACGTTCGATACATTGGGATAGGGTGAATCGTCCGTATTATGCCTGCCCATATGGCAGTTCGGACGCCTCTGCCGAACAGCCATCGCATGTCATCGCAGCCCATGCACCCGTGCGCCTGCAGCCGGATTGCACCTAAAATGAGCGCGAGCCGTCCACCTGGCGCGCATCTGCGCGCGCGTCCCTTCCACCATGCCCTTGCAACCGCCGCTGCACGCCAACCCGCACGCCACTCCGCACGCCGACCCGCGCGCGGAATTCGCCGATATTCCTCCGGAGTTCGAGCCCACGCCCGCACATCCCGTGCGTGTGCGCTCGCGTCCGATGGGAACCGGCGTGCGGATCTCGCAGCACACGCACGCCTGGGCGCAGCTCGCGTATGCATCGCGCGGCGTGCTGCGCATGATGACGCCCGGCACGACCTGGATGGTGCCGCCATCGCGTGCAATCTGGGTTCCGCCTTACGTGACGCATGAAGTGGTGATCGTCGAGGATGCTTTCCTGCGCACGCTCTATGTCGACGAATCTGTGATTCCGCCTGGGCTCGACGCATGCCGCGTGGTGGAAGTCTCGGGGCTCCTGCGCGAAACGATCGCCGCATTCGATGAACGCCGCATCGCACCCGCGCGTGAACGGCTGCTCGGCGCGCTCGCGCTCGACGAGATCACGCGCTCCGCACCGTTGCCGCTCTCGGTGCCGATGCCCGAGGAAAAGCGCCTGCGCTCGCTGTGCGAGGCGCTGCTCGCCGATCCGGCCGGACCGGGTTCGCTCGAATATTGGGCCGCGCAGGTCGGTGCGAGCACGCGCACGATCGCGCGCCTGTTCCGGCAGGAACTCGGCGTGAGTTTTTCTCAGTGGCGCCAGCAAGCCATTCTCGCGCGAGCGATTCCGCTGCTCAATCAGGGGCGGCCGATGGCGATCGTCGCGCAGGAACTCGGCTACCAGAGCCAGAGTGCGTTTTCGGCGATGTTCCGGCGTGCTTTCGGGGAGAGTCCGCGTGCGTTCATCGCGCGCGGCACGGACGATCGTGTGGAAGAAGGCACGGAAGACTCGGTGCTGCGCGATGCGAGGGACGCCGCTCGCGATGCGTCCGACAAAACAGACAAAACAGACAAAACAGACGAAACAGACGAAACGGACGAAACGGACGAAACGGACGAAACGGACGAATAGACATCGCACAACTTATCGACGCAACGACTGAACGCAACGTCGATCCTGCGTCGCAAGCCGCAACCGAACCGTGTGGATGGCGACGCACTCAGACCGGCCGCGTCATGTGCCGTATCGAGCCGAGCCTCGCGAGCCTGGGTCCTGCCACGCGATAACCCATGCGCAGATAGAGCCGCGCAGCGGGGTTATCGATGAACACGCGCAACTGCAATTCGCGCAGCCCGCGCTCACGTGCCCAGCGATGCGACATGTCGAGCAGGAAAGTGCCCGCGCCGTGGCCGCGATAGCCCTCGGCGATCTGCACGTCGCGAATGTGCAGCGAGTCCCCCTCTTCGGTGATGCGCAGCACGCCGATCGCCTGGCCATCGAGTTCGAGAATGAAGTTCTCCGACTCGCGGTAGCTCGCAAGAAACAGATCGCCGCGCCAGATGAGATGGTGCCGCCGATAGTAGCCCCCCATGTTGTTGCGCGTGAGCGCCTCGGCGAACTCGAAATCGTCCATGGAGGCCTGGCGCAACTGGAAACGCGATGGGATGTCGTTCGGTGCGAACATGGGATGCAAGCGGTGCGCGGGGTTGAATCTCGCGGGGTTAAATCTTGATTACGCTACGATACCGCGCACGCGCCGGCAATGACAGATTGTCCGTATGGCCAGACGAAAGGGAAACCGCAGGGAAACGGAAGTCCAAAGGAAAAAAGCCCACTGGAAAATCCCAGTGGGCTTCGTTCGTCTGGCTGGCGGAGCGGACGGGACTCGAACCCGCGACCCCCGGCGTGACAGGCCGGTATTCTAACCAACTGAACTACCGCTCCAGTCCTGCTGCTACCGGCGGGCGTCGGTTGATTCCCGCTGGCTGCGTCGCCGTCCTGCGATGGCGCCGCTGTTGTCTTTGGCGTCCCCTAGGGGATTCGAACCCCTGTACTCACCGTGAAAGGGTGATGTCCTAGGCCTCTAGACGAAGGGGACAACACGGGCTTACGCCCTTACTGCTTCAACTAAAAAGCCCGCTCAAGTTATAGCCTGAACGGGCTTCATCTGGCGGAGCGGACGGGACTCGAACCCGCGACCCCCGGCGTGACAGGCCGGTATTCTAACCAACTGAACTACCGCTCCAGTTCGACATACACAGATGGGTGTCGGCTGATTCCCACCTGCTGCTTCACCGATCTCATCGACGACGCTTATGTCTGGCGTCCCCTAGGGGATTCGAACCCCTGTACTCACCGTGAAAGGGTGATGTCCTAGGCCTCTAGACGAAGGGGACATGATCTTTTCAGATAATGCCTTGCTGCACTTTACTGCTATTTTCCTGCATTCCGCTATTTAATCTGCTTAACAGCGAAAAACAAGATTTTAACTTCTTTACCGCATTATGTGAAGATTTTTTTCTTCACATCCGCTTTCGCGGAGAAAATCTTACTCTGCTCTGTTGGTGGAGGTAAGCGGGATCGAACCGCTGACCTCTTGCATGCCATGCAAGCGCTCTCCCAGCTGAGCTATACCCCCTTGCAGAACAGAAGCGAAATTATAAGGAGCAATTTCGCTTTTGTAAAGAGCTTTTGGATCGTTTCTGGCGACGTTCTTGAAACTTCCGTTCTTGAAACTTCGCCGATCCAGCCACTCCGTCGTGAACTTTGCAACCCGCTCATTGAGCATGTTCACGCTCCGTTTTCAACGGAGCGTGAATACTACAAGAACTCCTGCGCCAGCGCTAGTGCCGGCGCCGAAAATCTTGAAAAAAGATCAAGCCGATTTCGCGAGACCCCGCTCGATGCGACTCACCACCACATCACGGGTGAAGAGCGAGAGCACCGCATCGATGCCGGGCGTATGCGTCGTACCCACCACGAACAGGCGCACCGGCATCGCCAGTTGCGGCATCTTCAGCTTGTGAGCGGCAAGCGTCGCCTTCATCGCAGCCGAAATGCCCTCCTTCGTCCACTCAGCCGCCTTGAACGCGCCAGCGAGGTCGGCGAGCGCCGGACGCACGGCGTCCGTGACGTGCTGCGCGAGCGCCCCGTCTTCGGGCTGCGGCTCGCGATAGAACATCTGTGCGCTCTCAGCGATCTCCTTGATCGTGTTCGCGCGGTCCTTCAGAAGCGTGATCGCGCCTTCGAGCGACGGCCCCTGCGCGAGCGACGCATCATCGATGCCGAGCGCCCCGAAGAACGGCTTCGCGAGTTGCGCGACACGCGCGCTATCGGCTTCCTTCAGGTAGTGGTTGTTGAGCCAGTCGAGCTTGTTCTGGTCGTACTGCGCCGGCGACTTGCCGAGGTGCTCGAGATCGAACCACTCGACAAACTGGTCGCGCGAAAACACTTCGGCGTCGCCGTGCGACCAGCCAAGCCGCGCGAGATAGTTCAGCACCGCTTCCGGCAGATAGCCCGAATCGCGATAGCCCATCACGCTCATCGCGCCGTGGCGCTTGCTCATCTTCTCGCCCTGCTCGTTGAGCACGGTCGGCAGGTGCGCGTAGACCGGCGGCTCGGCGCCAAGTGCACGCAGGATGTTGATCTGGCGCGGCGTGTTGTTCACATGGTCGTCGCCGCGGATCACGTGCGTGATCTTCATGTCGAGGTCGTCGACCACGACGCAGAAGTTGTACGTCGGCGTGCCGTCCGGACGCGCGATCACGAGGTCGTCGAGCTCCTCGTTCGAGATCTCGACGCGGCCCTTCACGGCATCGTCCCACGCAACGACGCCCGACAGCGGGTTACGGAAGCGCAGCACCGGCTTCACGCCCTCCGGCGGCGCCGGCAGGACCTTGCCCGGCTCGGGACGCCACGTGCCGTCGTAGCGCGGCTTCTCGCCCGCAGCGCGCTGGCGCTCGCGCAGCGCGTCCAGTTCTTCCGTCGACATGTAGCACGGATACACGAGGCCCTGCTCGGCCATCTGCGCGAGCACTTCGCGATAACGGTCCATGCGCTGCATCTGGTAGAACGGGCCTTCGTCGATATCGAGGCCAAGCCACGCCATGCCTTCGATGATCGCGTCGACCGCTTCGGACGTCGATCGCTCGACGTCGGTGTCCTCGATCCGCAGCACGAATACGCCCTTGTTGTGGCGCGCGAACGCCCACGGATAGAGCGCGGAGCGGATGTTGCCGAGGTGGATGAAGCCGGTCGGGCTCGGCGCGAAGCGGGTACGGACAGGAGTCGTGGTCATGTGCAATTACTCGGAGACGGTACGGCCGCGCGACTGCGGTCGGCGACGGTCGGCGGGGTTCGCCAACGGCGCGGCGCGACCCAACGCGACACGCGTGCGAACGAAGAACCGGGAAAATTCGAGACCGGATTATACCCGCCGCAGGCGCCTTCGGCCCGGCCTCGGGGCGCGCACACGCCCGGCGCGTGGGGCACGGGCCGCTTTGCCGCACATCGCCACCGTGCTCGTATCCTGGGCCGATGCGTGGAGCGCCCCGTGAACCCATACCTATGCCGACACAACGCGTTACAAGCGCATTTTGAAAACCGGCGCGGCAATGCCTTATGATGTCGGCGCGCCGCATCCATCGCCCGGCGCCGCGGGAAACGCCAGGCGCTGCCCACGCGACCAGATTGCGGCCCACGGACCGTTCGCGGCGTGTGATCCGGGTGTGATCCTGTGATTGCGCGCCCTAACGACAGCCTGTCCGGTGCCGGTTGGAGAACCCGTTTGAAGCCGTTATCGCCCTCTTTGAGCCGCCGCAGCTTTACACTCGCGGCAGCGTCCACTGTCCTTGCAGCCTGTACGACCGCAGTCACCGAAACCGCCAAAGTCGCTCCGCCCGTGAGCGAGACGACGGCCCCGCCGCCAGGCGGCGTAACAAGCGCCGTGCCGCCCGTCGCGCGACCGGCTCGCCCGGTCCGCATCGGCCTCGCGCTCGGCGGCGGCGCAGCGCGCGGATTTGCGCATATCGGTGTGATCAAGGCGCTGGAAGCGCGCAATATCCACGTCGATGTGGTTTCGGGGACGAGCGCGGGTTCGGTGGTCGCGGCGCTCTACGCCTCGGGCATGAATGGTTTCGCCCTCAACAAGCTCGCGCTGAAGATGGACGAAGCGTCGATCAGCGACTGGGCCATGCCGTTCAGCACGCGCGGCTTCCTGCACGGCGTCGCCCTGCAGAATTACCTGAACACGACCCTGCGCAACCGCCCGATCGAAAAGATGGCGAAGCCGCTCGGCATTGTCGCCACCGATTTGCACAGCGGCGAGGCGATCCTGTTCCAGCGCGGCAATACCGGCACGGCAGTGCGCGCGTCGTGCAGCCTGCCGTCGATTTTCGAGCCGGTAAAGATCGGCGGCCACGAGTATGTCGACGGCGGCCTCGTGAGTCCCGTGCCGGCTGCGTTTGCGCGCAAGATGGGCGCCGACTTCGTGATCGCGGTGGATATCTCGTCACGCCCGGAAACGGCCCCGACCGTCAGTCAGTTCGACGTGCTGATGCAGACCTTCACGATCATGGGCCAGTCGATCAAGAACTACGAACTTGAGAAATACGCGGACGTGGTGATTCGTCCGGCCCTCAACGCGATGTCGGGCAGCGATTTCGGCCAGCGTAACGCGGCCATTCTCGCGGGTGAGGAAGCGGTAGCGAGGATGATGCCGGAGCTGGAGCGCAAGATGGCCGCCGTCCACGCCTCGTTTGCCTGAGAGAACGCGGGCTACGGCCCGCGCCAACGCAAAAATGGAAAAAGCCTGCTTCAGATGAAGCAGGCTTTTCGAAAACTCAAGCCGCCTGGTTGGGCTTGGCTGCCGCTTGGTTGCCGCTTAGTTGCCGCCAGAATTGCCGCTGAGCTGAACGCTCACGCGCTGCTTGAGGTCCTGCTGCTGTTGCGGCGTGAACGACGCTTCGATGCGGCGGGCGCCGGTGAAGCGCTTTTCCCAATAGCCGTCGTCGAGATCGTCAACGCGGATCGTGCTGCCGGTGGACGGCGAATGCACGAACTTGTTGTCGCCGATATAGATGCCGACGTGCGAGAAGGTGCGGCGCATCGTGTTGAAGAACACGAGATCGCCCGGCTTGAGATTTCTCATGCTGACTTTCTCGCCAACACGGCTCATCTCTTCTGCGCGGCGCGGCAGCGACATGCCGAGCGTGTCCTGGAACACGTAGCGCACGAAGCCGCTACAGTCGAGGCCCGAATCCGGGGTGCTGCCACCCCAGCGATAACGGACGCCGATCATGTTCAGTGCGCCCACAACGACGTCGCCCGCCTTGCCGGCCATGCCGGAGAGGAACGATCGGGCGCCGCTGCCAGCCGTAGCCGGGGTCGCGTGTTCAGTGGAGAGGGATTGCGTAGCCTGGGCGTTCGCCGCAATGCTGGGCGAACCGGAGACATCCTGGGTAGAGCTGCCTACTTCGTCGGCGAAAGCGCCGGGCGCCGCGGCCACCAGTATGCCGATGAACATCCCGGCGACGACGCGCGCGCAAGCCTGGGTCAAGGATCGGTACTGCATTGTTCGGTAGAAAATGCCCACGAAACAGGGGGTTAGAAAAAAACTCTGGACGATACTAGCCAGTAAGTATTTGCGTGTCAAAACAAATAGAAAAAAACAATCGCAATAACCACATCATTGGCGCAGGTTTCTGCGCATTCGTCATCGCGACAGCGCCGCTTTCAATAACTTCTGCGTGTAAGGATGAGCCGGCTCGCCGAAGATCCGATCGACGTCCCCTGCCTCCACAATCGCCCCGTTTTGCATCACTGCGACCCGGTGCGCCATCGCGCCGATCACCTCGAGATCGTGGCTGATGAACACATAGCCGAGGTTGTATTTTCGTTGCAAATCCGTCAACAATCGCAACACCTGTTGCTGAATCGAAACGTCGAGCGCGCTGGTCGGCTCATCGAGCACGATCACGCGCGGCTCGAGCACAAGCGTGCGGGCGATGGCGATACGCTGGCGCTGCCCGTCCGAGAATTCGTGTGGATAGCGTTGCAATGCCGTGCGGTCGAGCCCGACTTCGCGCAACGTCGCAACGATGCGTTTGCGGCGCTCCTCGCCGCCAAGATCGGGCCGATGCAGCGCGAGCCCTTCGCCGACGATGCGCTCGATGGTCTGCCGAGGCGAAAGCGAACTGAATGGATCCTGAAAGACAACCTGCAGATGCGAGCGCAACGAAAGTTTTTCGCGCCCCAGATAACTTTTGAGCAGTTTGCCCTGGAACTCAATCTGGCCTGCGGCAGTTCGTTGCAGGCCCAACATTGCCATCGCAAGGGTCGACTTGCCGGACCCGGACTCGCCGACGATGCCGAGCGTCTCGCCCTGGCGCACCGAAACGGTTGCGTCGTTCACGGCCCGAAAGCGTCCCTTGTGCCACCAGCCCTTGAAGCCGGGCAACCGGGTCGGGAAGTCCACGACGACGCCCTTCGCCTCCAGCAGCACCGGCGCGATGGGCAGCACGGGCACGACGTTGCGCTCGGGCCGGCTCGCGATCAGCCGCTGCGTGTACGGATGTTGTGGCGCTTCGAAAATCTGCTCGACGGTGCCGGTCTCCACGAGCTTGCCGTGCTCCATCACCGCGACACGCTGTGCAAAGCGGCGCACGAGGTTCAGATCATGCGTGATGAGCAGCACCGACATGCCGCCGCCGGGTTTCTCCGCTTCTTCACGCTGCAGTTCGAGCAGCAATTCGACGATCTGGCCGCGAATCGTCACGTCGAGCGCCGTGGTCGGTTCGTCTGCGAGCAAGAGGCGCGGCCGGCACGCGAGCGCCATGGCAATCATCACGCGCTGGCGCTGGCCGCCCGACAACTGGTGCGGGTAATCGAAAATGCGCCTGCGCGGCTCCGGAATGCCCGTGCGTTCGAGCAACCCGATCGCGCGCCCGTAAGCCTCCTTCTTCGTCACGCCGTCGTGCAGCACGATCGTCTCCGCGATCTGCTCGCCGATCGTATAGAGCGGATTGAGCGCCGACATCGGCTCCTGGAAGATCATCGCAATGTCGCTGCCGCGCAGCCCGCGCATCGCGCGCTCGCTCTTCACGAGCAGATCTTCGCCGTCGAAGCGGATCGACCCCGTCACCTGCGCGTCGCGCAGCAGCCGAAGGATCGCGAGCGCCGTCACGGTCTTGCCCGACCCCGATTCGCCGACCAGCGCCACACGTTGATCGCGTCCGATCTCCAACGCGATGTCGTCGACGGCGACCGTGTCGTTAAACCGCACGCTCAAGCCCTCGATCGCGAGCAGCGGCGTGCCGGATTCCTGCCCAGGCGCGCTCACTGATTGCCTCCGGCCTTCATCGCATCGGAGATGCGCGTGTCGAGCGCATTGCGCAGCGCGTCGCCCATGAACGTGAGCAGCAGCAGCGTCACGACCAGCACGCCGAACGTCGACATCGAAATCCACCACGCGTCCAGATTGCCCTTGCCCTGCGCAAGCAGTTCACCGAGGCTCGGTGTCGGCGGCGGCACGCCGAGGCCGAGAAAATCGAGGCTCGTGAGCGCGAGGATCGAGCCGCTCATGCGAAACGGCAGGAACGTGATGACCGGCGTGAGGCTGTTGGGCAGCACGTGGCGCCAGATGATCTGCCAGTTCGAGAGGCCCATCGCGCGTGCTGCGAGCACGTAATCCTGATTGCGGTTGCGCAGGAATTCGGCGCGCACGTAGTCGGAGAGTCCGATCCAGCCGAACAGCGACAACAAAATGATCAGCAGGATGAAACCCGGCTCGAAAATCGACGCGAAGATGATCAGCAGATACAGCTCGGGCATCGCGCTCCAGATTTCGATGAGCCGCTGCCCGACGATATCGACCTTGCCGCCGAAGTACCCCTGCACGGCGCCCGCGAGCACGCCGATGATCGTGCCGATCGCGGTCAGCACGAGCGCGAACTCCACCGAGACGCGAAAACCGTAGACCAGCCGCGCGAAAAGGTCGCGGCCGCTCGCGTCGGTGCCGAGCCAGTTCTGCCGCGACGGCGGCGCCGGATTCGGCACCTTCGAGAAGTAGTTGAGCGTGTCGTAGTAGTACGGATTCGGCGGATAGATCGCGAAGTTGCCGGGCGCATCGAAGCGATGGCGGATATACGGATCGAGATAATCGGCGGGGGTCGGGAAATCGCCGCCGAACGTGGTCTCGGGATACGCCTTGAAGAGCGGGAAATACAGGTGAGCGTCGTAGCGCACGACCAGTGGCTTGTCGTTGCTCCAGAGCGGGCCCGCGAGGCTCGCCGCGAACGCGACGAGAAACACGATCAGGCTCCAGTAGCCGAGCCGCTGCTGCCGAAAACGCGCCCAGACGCGCGAGGCCGGCGTGGGTGACTTGAAAGCGCGCACGGACTCGGTGCGCAATGCCGATTCTGCGCCGGAACGGACTCGGTTCAACTCAGCGCTCCAGTTGTTCGAATTGGATGCGGGGATCGACCCACACGTAGCAGAGATCGGAGATCAGTTTCGTCAGCAGTCCGATCAATGTGAAGAGATAAAGCGTGCCGAGCACGACGGGATAGTCGCGCCGCACCACCGACTCGTACGAAAGCAGCCCGAGGCCGTCGAGCGAAAAGAGCGTCTCGATCAGCAGGCTGCCCGTGAAGAACGCGCCGATAAACGCCGCGGGAAACCCCACCACGAGCGGCAGCAACGCATTGCGGAAGACGTGCTTCCAGAGCACGGTGCGCTCGGAGAGGCCTTTCGCGCGCGCGGTGAGCACATATTGACGGCGGATCTCTTCGAGGAACGCGTTCTTCGTGAGCATGGTCGTCACGGCAAAACTGCCGACCACCGACGCCGTCACGGGCAGCGTGATGTGCCACAGGTAGTCGAGGATCTTGCCGCCCCACGACAGCGTGTCCCAGTTGTCGGACGTGAGGTTGCGCAACGGAAACAACTGCAGGAATGTGCCGCCGCCAAACAGCACGAGCAGCAGCACGCCGAGCACGAAACCCGGAATCGCATAGCCGATCAGCACGACGAGGCTCGTGACGAGATCGAAGCGCGAGCCGTTGCGCACCGCTTTCGCGATGCCCAACGGCACCGATATCAGATACGTGAGGAAGAAGGTCCATAACCCGATGCTGATCGACACCGGCAGCTTCGAAACGATCAGCGACCACACGCTCTGGTGATGGAAATAGCTCTGCCCGAGATCGAAGCGAGCGAAACGCCGGAGCATCAGGAAATAGCGTTCGAGCGGGGGCTTGTCGAAGCCGTAGAGCGCCTTGAGCTGCGCGATCTGCTGCGCATCGACGCCCGAGTGCGCGCGCATGCCGAACGGCATGCCCTGCTCGGCGCCGCGGCGCAGTTCCCGCACCGCCTGCTCGACGGGGCCGCCCGGCACAAACTGAATCACGGCGAAGGTCAGCGTCAATACGCCGAACAGCGTCGGGATCATCAGCAGCAAGCGTTTGACGATATAGCTCCACATGCTCCTGGCGTCCGTGAGTGATGACTGCGTGGCAAGGCCGCGTCAGGGCGCGACGCTCTGGTGCGGCTTGAACCACCATGTCGAGGTGATCCAGTCGATCGCGCCGTAATAAAGCGGCAGCTTCGCCGGGTAAGCCAGCGTGTTCCGGAACGCGACGCGGTGCGTCGTGTTGTACCACTGCGGTACGACATAGTAGCCGCGCATGAGCACCCGGTCGAGCGCGTGCGCGGCGTCGAGCAGTTGATCGAGCGTTTGCGCCTGCGTGAGCGCCTTGAGAATCGCATCGACGGCCGGCGATTTCACGCCGATCAGATTGCCCGAGCCCGGCTCGTCGGCGGCCTTGCTGCCGAAGCGGTCGACCTGCTCCGCGCCCGGCACCTGCACGTCGGGAAAGCGGATCGTCGTCATGTCGAAGTCGAAGGCGTCGAGCCGCTTTTGATAAAGCGCAAAGTCGACCGCACGATAGTTCACGCGAATCCCGAGCCGCACGAGCGCCTGCGTGTACTGCGCCATGATCGGCGCCCATTGCGCCGAAGCGCTCGTGTCGTCGAGCACTTCGAACTCGAACGGCTCGCCTTGCGCGTTGCGCAGCGCGCCGTCGCGATAGGTCCAGCCCGCTGCCGCAAGCAGGCCGCGCGCCTTGAGCAGGTTCGTGCGCAACGAACCGGGCGGATCGGTGTTCGGCTGCATCGGCGGCGGGCCGAACACGGCTGGATCGAGGTCTTTGCGCCACGGTTCGAGCAAGGCCAGTTCGCCCGATGAGGGCAGCCCCTTCGCCTGCAACCCGGTATTCGCGAACCAGCTATCGAGCCGCGTGTACTGGCTGTAGAACAGCATGCGGTTAAGCCACTGGAAATCCAGCGCGAGATCGAGTGCCTGCCTCACGCGCACGTCCTGGAAAATCGGCTTGCGCAGGTTGATGACGAAGCCTTGCATGCCCGTGCCGTTGTGCTGCGGGAACTCGCGCTTGATAAGCTCGCCGCTGTCGAAGCGCTTGCCGACGTCGCGCCGCACCCAGTTGCGCGCGACGTTTTCGACCAGCGCATCGTATTCGCCGGCCTTGAACGCTTCGAGACGCGCGACGTCGTCGGAATAGAGCTTGTAGGTGATGCGCTCGAAGTTGTTCGTGCCGACGCGCACCGGCAAGTCCTTGCCCCAATAGTGCGGATCGAGCTTGTAGGTGATCGTGCGGCCATTCGAGTGGTGCTCGATCACATACGGCCCGCTGCCGATCGGCTCCTCGAACGCAATCTGATCGAACGCAATGCGGCTGCCGTCGGCGCGCATCCCCCACTTCTGGGAGAACACCGGCATGCCGCCGGCGATCAGCGGCAGTTCGCGATTGCGGGTGCGAAACTCGAAGCGGATCGTCGCTGGATCGACCACTACGGCGCGCGTGATTTCGCTGAAATTCGCCTGCACCGATGGCGAAGCCTGCCGGCTCTTGAGCGTGTCGAGCGAGAATTTGACGTCGGCGGCCGTGACCGGATCGCCGTTCGAAAAACGCGCGCGCGGATTCAGATGGAACGTCACCGAAAGCCGGTCGGGCGCGATGCGAATGTCGTCGGCAAGCAGGCCGTATGCGGATGCCACCTCGTCCATGCTGCCTGCTGTCAGGCTCTCGAACATCAAGCCGAGGCCGGGCGCCGCGTTGCCGCGCATCGTGAAGGGATTGAACTTGTCGAAGCTCGTGAGGCGATCCGGATTCGCGAGCACGAGCGTACCGCCCTTCGGCGCATCCGGATTCACATAGTCGAAGTGCCTGAAACCGGGCGGATATTTCGGCTCGCCGAATTGCGCAATCGCATACGCGGCGTGCGCGAACGGCATCGCCGCGAATGAAAACGCGAGCGCCAGACAACAGGCCGCCCCCCTCTTCGCCCACGCGCAAAGCCGCGTCGCAACCGTTTGCCCGCGCTGCGCGCGCGCTGCCCTTGCGGGCGTTCCTGTCGTCATGGGTGGCGATTTGTCCAGTCAGCGGTGTCTTGTGAGAGAATTCTACCCAAACCGCGCGGCACGGCACTCGGGGCGCGCGACGCATTGACCTGATTAGGAGAATCCATGGGCTTCCTCGCTGGCAAACGCATCCTGCTGACCGGGCTGCTGTCGAACCGCTCGATCGCATATGGCATCGCGCAAGCCTGCAAACGCGAAGGTGCAGAGTTGGCGTTCACGTACGTCGGCGAGCGTTTCAAGGACCGCATCACAGAATTTGCGAACGAGTTTGACAGCAACCTCGTGTTCCCTTGCGACGTCGCCGACGACGCGCAGATCGAAGCCCTCTTCGTTGATCTGAAGCAGCACTGGGATACGCTCGACGGCCTCGTCCACGCGATCGGCTTTGCGCCGCGCGAGGCGATTGCGGGCGATTTTCTCGACGGCATGACGCGCGAAAATTTCCGCATCGCGCACGACATTTCGGCGTACAGCTTCCCCGCGCTCGCGAAGGCTGCGGAGCCGATGCTCGCCAACAACGCATCGCTCGTCACCCTGACCTACCTCGGCGCCGAACGCGCGATTCCGAACTACAACACGATGGGTCTCGCGAAGGCCTCGCTCGAAGCAAGCGTGCGCTATCTCGCGGTTTCGCTCGGCCCGAAGGATATCCGTGTGAACGGCGTTTCAGCCGGTCCGATCAAGACGCTCGCGGCGAGCGGCATCAAGAGCTTTGGCAAGCTTCTCGGCTTTGTCGAGGCGAACGCGCCGCTGCAGCGTAATGTGACGATCGAACAGGTTGGCAACTCGACTGCGTTCCTGCTTTCCGATCTCGCGAGCGGCATAAGCGCCGAGATCATGCACGTCGACGGTGGCTTTCACGCCGTGGTCGGCGTCATGGCCGGTCTCGGCGAATAACGTATTGCCGACGCACCGCCCGCGCTTCGTTGCGCGGGCAACTTGCAAGACACAAAAAAGCCGCCCTCCAGGGCGGCTTTTCTTTTGCGGCGCTTTTGCGTCACCAGGCGCCGCGCACGACGCGCTTAGTGCCAGCGGCCGTGATCGTGATCATGATCGCCCCAGCGGCCACGATCTTCACCGCGGCCATGATGGCGATACCAATCGTCGCGGCCCCAGTAGCGGCGACCATCCCAATAGCGGTCTCCGTGCCAGCCAATGATGACTGCCGGCCCCGGTGCGACATAAACCGGCGCGGGCTGATAGACGACGGGCGGCGGCGCGTAAACCGGCGCCGGCGCGACATAAACCGGGGCAGGAACGCCGATATTGACACCAACATTCACGCCAGCCATGGCTGCACCCGACGCACCGATAGCCACACCCCCGACAAGCATTGCAAGAACACGTGCGAACTTCATGGACTCACCTTTTTGCGAATGATTTTGTTGCATGCAATATAGCGCAGCCTCGGGCAGCGAACATTTCACGTTTGTAATAACTGATGCACAGAGCGCCTCTGGGCAAGCCGTCGTAACGTCTCGTTACAAGGGTGTGGGCGGAGCCACACCTCAGTGCCCGCGCAGCATGGCGTGAAACGCATTAACAACTTTCCCGGCATTCACTGCCCATGCGCCGAAACTGCGCGCTACTGCAACGCCCGGCAGCATAACATCGCTCACGATGCCCTGGAGGCAAGTCTCGCAACGTTTGCGAGCTGAAGTTGTCACACTCCACAATCGGCCATTCGGGATTTCTACAACGGCGCGCCAGGCGAAACGGTACATCGCCGCACATCGCTGCGCAGTCCTGACATTTCCGCCAGTCACGGATTGATTTCGCGAAACCACATTTTCCCGCCGAAAAACAAAAACCCCGCAAGTCCGAGAACTTGCGGGGTTTCGCCACCATATGACTGGCGGAGACGGAGGGATTCGAACCCTCGATCCAGGTTTTGGCCCAGATGCTCCCTTAGCAGGGGAGTGCCTTCGACCTCTCGGCCACGTCTCCCGAAAACTTCGCTCGCGCCAGGGAGGCAGCGCGACGAAGCCAAGATGATAGCGGGTTAGCGCGTCGCGGTCAATTTGTGGGATGTATTTTTTTGCAGGATTTCAGCCGGTAAGCAGTCAACCGCGCAGTCAACCGCGCGACCAACTTCGCAAATAAACTTCGGCCACCATACTGCTACGTCCACGAGACCTGTCAAACGCGCGTCACATGGCGCTCACTCGTGCTCGAGATCGAATGCCTTGTGCAGCGCGCGTACCGCCAGTTCCATGTACTTCTCGTCGATCAGCACCGAAATCTTGATTTCGGAGGTCGAGATCATCTGGATGTTGATGCCCTCTTCCGACAGCGTGCGGAACATCTTGCTCGCGACGCCGACATGCGAGCGCATGCCCACGCCAACCACGGAAATCTTCGACACCTTCGGGTCGCCGAGCACCTGCTCGGCTTTCACGTGATCCTTCACCTGGCTCGTGAGGATATCCATCGCGCGCGTGTAATCGCCGCGGGCCACCGTGAACGTGAAAGCGGTTTTGCCCTCCACGCTCTGGTTCTGGATGATCATGTCGACGTCGATGTTCGCATCCGCCACCGGGCCGAGGATCTGATACGCAATTCCCGGCTTGTCGGGCACGCCCATCACGGCGATGCGGGCCTCGTCGCGCTGGAACGCGATACCCGAAATAACTGCTTTTTCCATGGTGTCGTCTTCTTCAAAAGTAATCAGGGTGCCCGATTTCATTTCCTCGTCGAGCGGCATCATCGGGTCGGTCAGGCTGGAGAGCACGCGCGTCTTCACCTGATACTTGCCTGCGAATTCGACCGAACGGATCTGCAGCACCTTCGAACCGAGGCTGGCCATTTCCAGCATCTCTTCGAACGTGATGCGATCGAGGCGGCGCGCGTCGTCCACCACGCGCGGGTCGGTCGTGTAGACGCCGTCGACGTCCGTGTAGATGAGGCATTCGTCGGCCTCCAGCGCCGCGGCCACCGCGACCGCCGAAGTGTCCGAGCCGCCGCGGCCAAGCGTCGTGATGTGACCTTCGGGATCGATGCCCTGGAAGCCCGTGATCACGACCACCTTGCCCGCATCGAGGTCGGCCAGCACGCGCTCGCCGTCGATTTCGCTGATACGCGCCTTCGTGAACGAACTGTCGGTTTTGACCGGGACTTGCCAGCCGGTGTAGCTGATGGCGTCGACGCCGGCTTCGTGCAGCGCGATGGACAGCAGGCCGACGCTGACCTGCTCGCCGGTTGACGCGATCATGTCGAGTTCGCGCGGATTCGGCTGCGCGGAAATCTCTTTCGCGAGCCCGAGCAGGCGGTTGGTTTCGCCGGACATCGCCGAAGGCACGACGACCATTTTGTGGCCTGCCTTGTGCCATTTGGCAACGCGCCTGGCGACGTTCTTGATGCGCTCGACCGAGCCCATCGAGGTGCCGCCGTATTTGTGTACGATGAGTGCCATTGTCGTTCTGAACTGGAGATGTTACTGCGCTGGCGCACTGAAGACAGCGTCGCCACCGGGCCTCTGGCCCCTGGCTTGGCGACGGCTTGCATGCAGCGCGTGCAGCACGCGCGGAATTTGTCCGGCGCGCGAAAATGATTGGGTTCCGGCGCCCCTGCCCGCATGTCGCGACGATGTCCCCGCAACCGACGCTTAACCGCCGAAGGAAAGATCGCGCCCTCTTCACTGCATGCCGCTTTTGGCGGCGTCCGTGAACACGAAAAAGCGGACTGGACAAACGAGTTAACCTACCCGATCAGCGCAGAAATTTCAAGACGAAATTGGCTATTCATGGGCGAAAAAGGCTTGTGCAGCAAGGATTTGCAGCAATTGGCGCTATTAATTGAACCCTTTTTACCAATATCGACCTCGTACAGGCGCGCATAATGGGGGCCGATTAATTTTTATAACGTCAGGCGATCTGCAGATCCTCGCGCCATTCGATGCGCCGCCAGGTCGATGTCGCCTTAACGGAAGATGCATCGCCGTGCGCGGCAGATCCCCACTCAGGGAATGCCGCGCGATTCACGCCGATACGCGGCACGAACAAGAGCGTCTCGCCGCTGAAAAGCAGCGGCACGTCGCGCTCCCAGGCGGGAATGCCCTGCCGCTGAAACAGATGCTTGAGCGTGCGGCTCACCCCCGCTGACGCGTCGCGCACGCGCTCGCCGCCGGAGCGCTCGCGCGCGACGAGCGGCTGGCTGGCGAGCAGCGCTTCAGGCACTGCATCGGGATCGGCGGCGTCGGCCGGCGCGAACACGAAGGTGCCGCGCCACTGCGGCAAGCGCCAGATTTCCTCGCCGCGCCAGATCAGTTCGGCCGGTTCACGCGTCGATTGCGCAACGTTCGGCTCACGCGCCATCTCCCAGAAAACTTTCCCGCGATAGCAGCGTAGCCGTTGGCCGGCGTGATCGACACCCAACGCATGATCGCCGCCGGTGCCGTCATCGCGGGCGATCTCGCGCAACTGGCGCAATGCGTCGGCGATACGCGCGGTCGACGCCGCAGGCAAACTGAGCGCGCGCATCCAGTAACGCAGTACGTTGAGCGCGCGCGCATCGTCGAGCGCGATCAGCTTCGCGTGCGACAGCGACTCGGCATCGTGGCCGACGGCGATATTGGCAAGGTCGATCTGGGCCAGCTCGTCGAGCAGGCGCTGCGCCGACGCCGCGTGCGCCGCCGTGCGCGCGAGTGCATCGCGATAGCCCGGAAAATGTGTGGCGAGCGCGGGAATCACGTCGTGGCGCAGCGCGTTGCGCGCGTAGCGCGTATCGACGTTCGATTCGTCCTCGACCCAGCGCACGCCGTGCGCATGCGCATACGCCTCTAGTTGCGAGCGCAACAGATACAGGAACGGCCGCACGCGCGGCACGCCGCCAGCGGGCGTGCGCGCCGGCGCCATGGCGGCCAGGCCCGCGAGCCCTGCCCCGCGCAGCAACTGCAGCAGCACGGTCTCGGCCTGATCGTCGGCGTGCTGCGCGAGCCACAGCGACTGCGCGCCATGCACGGCGCACATCGCGTCGAGCGCGCCGTAACGCGCCTCGCGCGCCGCCGCCTCCACACCAGCGCGATCGTCGCGCGCCACTGCGATGTACCGCGCGTCGAACGCCACGCAGAGCGCGCTCGCCGTCGCCGCGCAATGCGCGAGCCACTGATCGGCGTTCGAACTCAGACCGTGATGCACGTGAAGCGCGACACAACGCGACGCGCCCGCGATGCGCACAGCGGCATCGAGCAGCACGGACGAATCGACGCCGCCGCTATAGGCAACGGCAATGATGCTGTCGTTCGGGAGGCTGGAAAGCACGACGCCGAGCGCATCGAAAACGATGCGCCCGGCGTCGGTATCAGGATGGGCAGTCACAGCGTGACGGCGCGTTCGCGCCGGCCATTAGACGCGAGGCTTACGCGCCCGGCGTCGTTTCCTTGAACTTGCCGTAGGCCATCAGGCGCTCGTAACGACGCTCCTTCAGATCGGCGATGCTCATGCCCTGGAACTGGCGCAGCGAGTCGGAGAGCGCGCGGCGCAGCAATGCGGCCATGCCCTTCGGATCGCGATGCGCGCCGCCGAGCGGCTCGTTCACGATCTTGTCGATGAGACCGAGCGCCTTCAGGCGGTGCGCGGTGAGGCCAAGCGCTTCCGCAGCCTCCGGTGCCTTCGCGGCGCTCTTCCACAGAATCGACGCGCAGCCTTCCGGCGAAATAACCGAGTAGGTCGAGAATTGCAGCATCAGCACGGTATCGGCCACTGCAATTGCGAGCGCGCCGCCCGAGCCGCCTTCACCGATGATGGTCGTGATGATCGGCGTCTTCAGTTCGGCCATCACGTACAGGTTGCGGCCAATCGCTTCCGACTGACCGCGCTCTTCCGCGCCGATGCCCGGGTAGGCGCCCGGCGTGTCGACGAACGAGAAGATCGGCAGACCGAATTTCTCGGCTAGGCGCATCAGGCGCTCGGCCTTGCGATAGCCTTCGGGGCGCGGCATGCCGAAGTTGCGCGCAGCGCGCTCCTTCGTGTCGCGGCCCTTTTGCTGCCCCATCACCATGCAGGCCTGGCCGTTGAAGCGCGCGAGGCCGCCGACGATCGCCAGGTCGTCCGCGTACGCGCGGTCGCCGTGCAGTTCGTGAAAATCGGTGAACAGCTCGTGAACGTAGTCGAGCGTGTAGGGACGCTGCGGATGGCGCGCGATCTGCGAGACCTGCCACGGGCTCAGGCTCGCATAGAGGTCCTTCGTGAGCAGCTGGCTTTTCTTCGAAAGCCGGTCGATCTCCTCCGAGATATCGACGGCCGAGTCGTCCTGAACGAAGCGCAGTTCTTCGATTTTCGCTTCGAGTTCAGCGATCGGCTGTTCGAAATCCAGAAACGTGGTTTTCATGTGTTGGAATCCTTGCACTTGCCGGCAGCGCGTATTCTAACCGCGACTGCCCGCATCGAAACGGGCGCAGAACTATCGGTTGGCGATTGACGATAGTCAATCACTTAACCGCATTCGCACCTTCAAATTCGCACCTTCAAATGCCGTCAAACCGAAGCACGCGGCTCACGCGGGCTCGAGACTGCGCCACATATACCACGTCGCGACGGTACGCCACGGCTCCCAGTTGGCCGCGACTTCGCGTGCTTCGCTGCGCGTGACCGGTTCGCCGCTGAAGTAGTTGACGCTGATCGCGCGGATCAGTCCGAGGTCGTCGAGCGGCAGCACATTCGGACGCGCGAGATTGAAAATCAGGAACATCTCCGCAGTCCAGCGGCCGATGCCGCGAATCTGCGTAAGCTCGGCGATCACGGCCTCGTCGTCCATCGACTTCCACTTGCCGACGTGCAATGCGCCCGACACGAAGTGTTGCGCAAGGTCAAGAATGTATTCCGTCTTGCGCTTCGACAGTCCGCATGCCGCGAGCTTCTCGTGACCGAGCTTCAGGAACTGCTGCGGCACGAGCCTGGGGCACGCATCTTCGACACGCCGCCACATCGCCTGCGCAGCCGCCGTCGAAATCTGCTGGCCGACCACCGAGCGTGCGAGCGTGACGAACGGATCGTCCTGGCTCATGAGATGCACGGGGCCGAACTTCGGAATCAGCTTCTTGAGAATGCGGTCGCGCTTGACGAGATCGGCGCATGCGCGATCCCAGTAGTCGGGGCGCTGCACTTCAAGCTCGAACGCGTCAGACAGATGATCAGCCGATGCATCGAGCGCCGCTGCGCCATCGGGCTGGGCCGCGGGCGCGGCATGCAGCGCGTCGGCATCGAGCGGCACCTGTGCGCCGTTGGCCTTCATGCGCGCCGATTTCGCGCCCGCTTTGGGCGCCGGCTTCGCCTCGCCGTTGAGCGCTGCCCCGCTTTGCTTGCCAGCCGTCTTGTTGGCCGGCGCCGTCTTGCCATCGAGCACGTCTTTTGCGGTCTTCGCCGCCGCGGCGCCGCGCACCGCGCGCTTGCCCGCCTCGCCTGCCGCGCTCGTTAGTGACGCAGACCGCCTTGCCTGCGTCTTTGTGGCCGTTACCATCCTGCCTCCTGCCTCGCGAATCGATCAGTGGAAACTGGACAGCCCGCTCAAACGCGGCGCCACTCGGTCAATCCGCCCGGTTTGTCTTCCAGCGCGACACCGGCATCGAGCAGTTCGGCCCGGATCCGGTCCGCCTCCGCATACTGCTTCGCCTGCTTCGCGGCGGCGCGCGCGGCGATCTTCGCTTCGATTGCGGCGACGTCGAGCGCGCCTGCTTCGGCCGCGCCCACCGCCTGCTGCAGAAACACGCGCGGCTCGCGCACCAGAAGCCCCATCACGCGCGCGAGGCGTTGCAGCTGACGCGCGAGCACCGCATCGCGCGTCCGGTTCACTTCAGTTGCAAGATCGAACAGCACGGCAATCGCGACCGGCGTATTGAAGTCGTCGTTCATCGCCGCGCGAAAACGCTGCGCATACGGCTCGTTCCAGTCGAGTTCGCCCGCATCCGGCGTTACGTCCTTCAGCGCCGTGTAAAGACGCGTGAGCGCGTTGCGTGCATCGTCGAGGTGCACGTCGCTGTAGTTCAACGGTGAACGATAGTGCGCGCGCGCCATGAAGAAGCGCACCACTTCGGCATCGTATTTCGCCAGCACGTCGCGGATCGTGAAGAAGTTGCCGAGCGACTTCGACATCTTCTCATTGTCGATCTGCACGAAACCGTTATGCATCCAGTAGTTGACGAACGTCTTGCCGGTTGCACCTTCGCTTTGCGCAATCTCATTCTCATGGTGCGGAAACTGCAGATCCTGGCCGCCGCCATGAATGTCGAAATGCTCGCCGAGTAATGCGCAGCCCATCGCCGAGCATTCGATATGCCAGCCCGGACGTCCGCGGCCATAGTTCGAATCCCAGCTCGTATCGGCCGGCTCTTGCGGCTTTGCCTGCTTCCAGAGAACGAAGTCGAGCGGATCCTGCTTGGCGTCGTTGGCGGCCACGCGCTCGCCCGCGCGCAAGTCTTCGATCGACTTGCCAGAGAGCGCACCGTAGTTCGCGAACTTGCGCACCGCGTAATTCACGTCGCCGTCCGTGCCCTGATACGCGTAGCCATTTTTCTCCAGCATGCCGATCATGTCGAGCATCTGCGGGATGTATCGCGTCGCACGCGGCTCGTGATCGGGACGCGCCACGCCGAGCGCATCGGCGTCTTCGTGAAGCGCGTCGATGAAGCGGTCGGTGAGCGACTTGATCGTCTCGCCGTTTTCCACCGCGCGGCGAATGATCTTGTCGTCGATATCGGTGATATTACGCACGTACGTCACGTTATAACCGAGCGCGCGCAGCCATCGCTGGACGATATCGAATACCACCATCACACGCGCGTGGCCAACGTGACAATAGTCATACACCGTCATACCGCAGACGTACATTCTTACGACGCCGGGCTCGAGGGGCACGAAAGGCTGCTTGTCACGTGCGAGCGTGTTGTAGATGCGCAGTGATTCCATAAAGAAGATGGATACGTGGTTCGAAGAAAATCCGCAACGGCGTCGATCGCTGCCGGCCGGTGCGACGCACCGCGGCGCTCAGGCTGCAATCTGGGCGGAGACGACCACGAGGAGCAAAGACAGCCAGGCGTCTCACGCTGCGCGCCCGGAACATACCGGATGCAACCGGAACAAGCGCGCGACGAAAACGCACAGACCTTTTGTTAGAATGGCTCGGAGTATAACACCGCGAACTCACCCTATGAAACCTTCCAGCGGCCGCGCGCCTCGCGTTGCGACCCTTGCCGCAGCGGCGCTTGCGAGCGTCGCGTTCGTCCTTGGCAGCGCGCAAATCGCACAGGCTGCGACGCTTGCGACGACGGACAGCACGCCCGAAGCCGACAGCGCCATCGCGCAGCATAACTGGGCGGCAGCGCTCGAAGCCCTCGACGCGCGCATCAAGACCAACCCGCGCGACGTGCAGGCGAAGTTCAAGCGCGCCACGATCCTCGCGCGCCTCAATCGCGACGACGACGCAATCGAGGCGTTCGCCGCGCTCACGCAGCAATATCCCGAACTGCCCGAGCCGTACAACAATCTCGCGGCGCTCTATGCGAAGCACGGCCGCTTCGAAGATGCGCGCGTCGCGCTGGAAACGGCGGTCAAGGCGAACCCGTCCTATGGGCTTGCCTGGGAAAACCTCGGCGACCTCTATCTGCGCCTGGCCGATGCGTCATACCGACACGCAACGGCGCTCGGCCATGCAAGCAGCACGACGCAGCAGCGCCTCAGCGACCTTCAGAATATCGTCGCGCCGTCCAGGACGTCGGGGAAGCCGCACGCGGCGCACGCGGCACAAGCGGCAGCCGAGAGCGCCGCGCCTGTCGCTTCGCCCGTGCTGAACAGCCCGACATTCCAGTTCGGCGGCCCGAGCGGGCCGCTCGCGATGCCGCCGTTCATGGCACCTTCGCAGTAAGCCGCGTCGCGCTGCACACGCAGCGCCGCACCCTGTTTTTCCGCTACCCGCTTTTCCGAGGATACTCATGAAATGGTTGATGTTGGCGCTCGGCAGCGCCGCCCTGATCGCGAACGCGCCCGCCTTTGCACAACCGGTTGCGCAGGCCGCGCATCCGCAGGTGCTGATCAAGACCAGCGAGGGCGACATCCGCGTCGAGCTCTATCCCGAGAAAGCGCCGAAGACCGTCGACAACTTCCTCCAGTACGTGAAGTCAGGCCAGTACAACGGCACGATTTTCCACCGCGTGATCCGCGGGTTCATGATCCAGGGCGGCGGCTACACGACGAGCTATGTCGAGAAACCCACGCGCGCGCCGATCCCGCTCGAGAGCAAGACCGGCCTGAAGAACGTGACCGGCACGATCGCGATGGCGCGCACGGGCGACCCGGATTCGGCGACGGCGCAGTTCTTCATCAACACCGTCGATAATGCCGGCCTCGACTATCCGAATCCGGACGGCAACGGCTACGCCGTGTTCGGCAAGGTCACCCAGGGCATGGACGTCGTATCGAAGATCGAAGCGGCGCCCACCACCACGCGCGGCCCGATGTCCGACGTGCCGCAAACGCAAATCGTGATTCAGTCGGCGACCGTCGTCGGCAAATAAAAAATAACGCCCCACTCATCGCACGGCGCAGCGCCGGCACACGCGAGAGCGCAACGCTTCGCCTCGTGCCGCTGCCGCGCCGTCCAATCACCCCTGCCACAGCAAAGGATTGAATCATGGTCGAACTGCATACGAACCACGGCGTCATCAAGCTCGAACTCAACGCCGAAAAGGCCCCGAAGACGGTCGAAAACTTCCTCGCCTATGTGACGAAGGGCCACTACGACGGCACCGTCTTCCACCGCGTCATCGACGGTTTCATGATCCAGGGCGGCGGCTTCGAAGCCGGCATGAAGCAAAAGCCCACTGATGCCCCGATCGAAAACGAAGCGAACAACGGCCTGAAGAACGAGCGCGGCTCGATTGCGATGGCGCGCACCAACGACCCGCATTCGGCATCGGCCCAGTTCTTCATCAACGTCGCCGACAACGACTTCCTGAACCACTCGTCGCCGTCGCCGCAAGGCTGGGGCTACGCCGTGTTCGGCAAGGTCGTCGAGGGCCTCGAAGTCGTCGACAAGATCAAGAAGGTCAAGACCGGCTCGAAGGGCTTCCATCAGGACGTGCCGGTCGACGACGTCGTGATCGAGAAGGCTGTCATCGTCGACTGACAACACACCGCGCACGCTTCATTCATGCTGCAGGAAAAGGCACTACGACACGCCGCTGCGGGCGTACCTGGCGAGGGCAAGCGCCCTCACGCGGCACGCCCGTTCATGTTCATTTCGGACCTGCATCTGAATGAGGCGATTCCGCGCACGGTCGCCGCGTTCGAGCGTTTTATCCGCGTCACTGCCGATCACGCGGACTCGGTGTTCATTCTCGGCGACCTCTTCGAATACTGGATCGGCGACGATATGCTCGACGATCCATTCGTCGCGCGCATGACCGCGCTGCTGCACTCGCTTTCGGAGCGCGGCATCGCACTCTACGTCATGCACGGCAATCGCGACTTCCTGATGGGCAGGCGCTTCATGAAAGCGTCGGGCGCAATCTGGCTGACCGATCCGATCGCGATCATGGCTTTCGGCACGCGCATCGCGCTCGCGCACGGCGACGCGCTGTGCACCGAGGATCACGGCTACCAGCTGTTCCGCAAGTTCGCGCGCAATTGCCTCGTGCAACTGCTCTTTCTCGCGTGGCCGCTGCGCTGGCGGCGCGCGCTCGCCGAGAAGATGCGGAGCAAAAGCGAAGCAGGCCGTTCGCGGCCCATCCTGCCGCGCTACGACGTGACGGCGCGCGGCGTCGCGGCGCTCTTCAAGCGCAGCCGCGCAGGGACGATCATTCACGGTCATACGCACCGCCCGGCCCGCCACGAGGAACCCGGCGGCGTGCGCTGGGTGCTGCCCGACTGGGATCTCGATCACGGCAAGCCGCGTGGCGGCTATCTGCGCGTCGATGCGGAGGGATTCAGGATGATGCCGCTCGAGTGAGCGGCATCGAAAGACCGGCTGGCAAACGGCGCAGATCGAACAGCGCTGCGTTTGCGTAGCCGGATAGAGGCAGTGCGCGCAAAGCGCGGGCCGTACGCGGGCTAGCGCGCTTCGTCGTCTCGCCCTTTGATCTGAAGGATGTTTTTCGCAATGCCGCGCACGATGTTGACCTCCTCGCGCTCGAGGCCGGAGCGTGCGAAGAGCCGCCGCAGCCGCGACATCAGTTTCTTCGGATTGGCCGGATCGAGAAAGCCGAGCGAGATCAACGCGTTCTCGAGATGGACGTACATGCGCTCGATGTCGTCGCTCGTGGCGAGCGGAGACCCCGCGGACACGGCGCCCGCAGCGGGAAGCGCGGCCCCCGCTTCGCCCGCGGCGAGGTACGCGAGCCGAAGCTCGTAGGCAAGCACCTGGACCGCCTGCGCGAGATTGAGCGAGCTGTACGCCGGATTCGCCGGAATATGGGCGAGCGCGCTGCAGCGCTCGACATCGTCGTTCGAGAGGCCCGTGCGCTCATTGCCGAACACGATCGCAATATCGCCGTGCGCGCCCACCTGGCGGGCGGCGTCCTGCACCGCCTCGCGCGGCGTGCCGGGCGGCGGCCCGTACTCGCGCGTGCGCGACGTCATCGCAAGCGACCAGCGCGTGCCCGCGAGCGCGTCCGCGAGCGTCGGCACGACGTGGGCGCCCGCCAGCACATCGTCGGCGCCGCTTGCCATCGCGACGGCATCGGGGTCGCTCTGCGCCTGCGGCACGCGCGGCGAGACAAGCACGAGCCGCGAAAAGCCCATCGTTTTGAGCGCGCGCGCAGCCGCGCCGATATTGCCGGGATGGCTCGGCTCGACAAGCACGAAACGCGTGGAAGTGAAGCCGCCGCGCAGCGGCTCGTGGGCGTCGCCTGAGGCGGCGTGAAGATCGGAATGCACCAAAATAAGTCTCGAACGGCAGCGAATTGAAACGAACACGTATGCGTATGGTAGCGCGCCTTGCGGCTGGCCCGCAGGCCGATGCGGAACGCGTCAAGCAAGACCCGGCCGGACTCGGGTAAAATGCCGGATTCGCACGCGGTTGCGCTCCTCTTTTCGGTGAGCGCAAGGCGTCGGCGCCCTTTATCGACGGCTTACTAACGGCTTGTCGGCGGGCGCCGGCATCCGGCCGACCGGCCCGCCGCACCTCGCTCTTATTCAATTCGTCTCCGTTGGCGGGACAGGTCCGCGCAAGCGCCTGTCCATCGTTAGACGCTTTTATCTTCTGCAAACTGGCGCGCCGCCCCGTGGCACGCGCCGGATAAAAAGGATCCAGGCTCATGCATCCCATGCTCAACATTGCTGTCAAGGCCGCGCGCCGCGCCGGGCAGATCATCAACCGCGCGTCGCTCGATCTCGAGCTCGTGCAGGTCTCGAAGAAACAGCACAACGATTTCGTCACGGAGGTGGACAAGGCGTCGGAAGCGGCAATCATCGACACGCTCAAGACCGCCTACCCCGATCACGCCATTCTCGCGGAAGAGTCGGGCCGCTCGGACAACGAATCCGAATACCAGTGGATCGTCGATCCGCTCGACGGCACCACGAACTTCATCCACGGCTTCCAGTACTACTGCGTTTCGATTGCGCTCACGCACAAGGGCATCGTCACGCAGGCAGTGGTCTACGATCCGACCCGCAACGACCTCTTCACCGCCTCGCGTGGCCGCGGCGCGTTCCTGAACGACCGCCGCATCCGCGTAGGCCGCCGCGACCGTCTCGCCGACGCGCTGATCGGCACCGGCTTCCCGTTCCGCGAGAAGGACAGCCTCGAGCGCTACACCGATCTGTTCGCCGATATGACCCGCGCCTGCGCGGGCCTGCGCCGCCCGGGCGCAGCGGCGCTCGATCTGGCCAACGTCGCGGCAGGCCGCATGGACGGCTTCTTCGAGCAGGGCCTGAGCCCGTGGGACGTCGCGGCTGGAGCGCTCCTCGTGACGGAGTCGGGCGGCCTGATCGGCAACTACACGGGCGACTCGGATTACCTGCATGTGGGCGAAGTGGTCGCGGGCAACCCGAAGTTGTACGCGCAGATGGTGCCGATCCTCTCGAAGTACACGCGCATCAACGCGGCCTGACTTCATGAAAACCGTGTGTGCCGTGGTCCGGTCGTAAACCGGCGCGGCCATGCGGTGATTTCGTCGCAGGCAATCCGGCAGCAGCGAGCGGCTTCGGCCGCTCGATCGCTTTCCGGGCTGACGGGCTGAACACGCCCGGCTGCCCGCTGATGCTGACGATCGCGTGCGGCGTGTCCGGATTCCGCGTGGCAGGTTGCCCGTTCGCAAAGTACGGAATCCTTACCGAATTACGCTCTCGATAATCGCCGGCACGATGCCCGGCGGCGCGCACGGTGACGAACCAGCACGCACGTACGCACGGCGCTGGCCGTTCGGCCAGGTTCACATGCGCACGGCGCGAGTTAAACTCACGCCCTGAACCCCTAGCAAGACTCCGAGGATGGCTACACACACCGAAGGCGACATCGCGCAACATACGCCGATGATGCGCCAGTACCTGAGCATCAAGGCCGACCACCCGGGCACGCTCGTGTTCTACCGGATGGGCGACTTTTACGAGCTGTTCTTCGAAGACGCCGAGAAGGCCGCGCGCCTGCTCGATCTCACGCTCACGCAGCGCGGCGCGTCCGCGGGCAATCCGATCAAGATGGCAGGCGTGCCGCACCACGCCGTCGAACAGTATCTTGCGAAGCTCGTGAAGCTCGGCGAATCGGTGGCGATTTGCGAGCAGATCGGCGATCCGGCCACCTCGAAGGGGCCCGTCGAACGCAAGGTCGTGCGCGTGGTCACACCGGGCACGCTGACCGACGCAGCCCTGCTTTCCGACAAGAACGACGTCTATCTCATGGCCGTCTGCCCGGGCCACAACCGGCGCGGCGTCACGGTGAACGTCGGCCTGGCATGGCTCAATCTCGCCAGCGGCGCGCTGCGCCTCGCCGAAGTCGCGCCCGACCAGGTCGCCGCGGCCTTCGAGCGCATCCGCCCGGCGGAAACTCTCGTCGCGGAAATGCCCGCCGACACGGCGGGATGGACGGTGCCCGCCGGCATCGGCGCACTCACGCGTGTACCGGCGTGGCACTTCGACGTTTCATCGGGCAAAGAGCGGCTGCGCGGCCAACTCGACGTCGCCAGTCTCGACGGCTTCGGCGCCGAATCGCTGACGAGTGCGTGCGGCGCAGCGGGTGCGCTGCTGCTCTACGCGGCGGCTACCCAGGGACAGCAACTGCGCCACGTGCGCAGCCTGAAGGTGGAAGCCGAATCCGAATATATCGGGCTCGACCCGGCCACGCGCCGCAATCTCGAATTGACCGAGACACTGCGCGGCACCGAATCGCCCACGCTCTGCTCGCTGCTCGACACCTGCAGCACGACGATGGGCAGCCGCCTGCTGCGTCACTGGCTGCATCATCCGCCGCGCGATGCGTCGGTTGCGCAGATGCGTCAGCAGTCTATCGGCGCGCTGCTCGATGCGCCGCCGCCCGCGACTGTCGACGCCTTGCGCGCCGTACTGCGCCAGGTCGCCGACGTCGAACGCATCACCGGGCGCCTCGCGCTGCTCTCTGCCCGTCCGCGCGACCTGTCGAGCCTGCGCGACACCTTCGCCGCCCTGCCCGCGCTGCGCGAGCAAGTCGCTGCGGCCAGCGGTGCAGCGACTGCGCTTGCGCGCATCGCCCTCGCCCTGGAGCCGCCCGCCGCATGCACGGACCTGCTGCAGCGCGCAGTCGCGCCGGAACCGGCTGCGATGGTGCGCGACGGCGGCGTGATCGCACGCGGCTACGACGCCGAACTCGACGAACTGCGCGACATGTCGGAAAACTGCGGCCAGTTCCTGCTCGATCTCGAAACGCGCGAACGCGCGCGCACGGGCATCGGCAATCTGCGCGTCGAGTACAACAAGGTCCACGGTTTCTATATCGAAGTCACACGCGGCCAGACGGATAAAGTCCCCGAGGACTATCGCCGCCGCCAGACGCTCAAGAACGCCGAGCGCTACATCACGCCTGAATTGAAGGTGTTCGAGGACAAAGCGCTTTCGGCGCAGGAGCGCGCACTCGCGCGCGAGCGCGCGCTTTACGACGCGCTGCTGCAGGCGCTGCTGCCCTTTATCCCCGATTGCCAGCGCGTCGCTGCGGCGCTCGCGGAACTCGACTTGCTCGCAGCATTCGCGGAGCGCGCCCGCGCACTCGACTGGAACGCACCAGCGTTTTCGGAAGCGCCCGGCATCGAGATCGAACAGGGCCGTCATCCAGTCGTCGAGGCGCAGGTCGAACAGTTCATTGCGAACGACTGCTCGCTGAACACGGACCGCAAGCTGCTGCTCATCACCGGCCCGAATATGGGCGGTAAATCGACGTTCATGCGCCAGACTGCGCTGATTGCACTGCTCGCCTACGTGGGCAGTTACGTGCCCGCGAAAAGCGCGCGCTTCGGCCCGATCGACCGCATCTTCACGCGCATCGGCGCCGCCGACGATCTCGCGGGCGGGCGTTCGACCTTCATGGTCGAGATGACCGAGGCGGCAGCAATCCTCAACGACGCCACGCCGCAAAGTCTCGTGCTGATGGACGAGATCGGGCGCGGCACCTCGACGTTCGACGGACTTGCGCTCGCATGGGCAATCGCGCGCCACCTGCTCGCGAGCAACGGCTGTCACACGCTCTTCGCCACGCACTACTTCGAACTGACGCAGCTGCCGACGGAATTTCCCCAGGCGGCCAACGTCCATCTCTCGGCGGTCGAGCACGGGCACGGCATCGTGTTCCTGCATGCGGTCCAGGAAGGCCCGGCGAACCAGAGCTACGGCCTGCAGGTCGCGCAGCTCGCAGGTGTGCCCGCTGCGGTGATCCGGGCGGCGCGCAAGCATCTCGTGCATCTCGAACAGATGTCGGCCGGACAGCCCACACCGCAACTCGATCTGTTCGCGGTGACGACTGACGACGACGAACTGCTCGAAGTCGAGGACGCACGAGAAGCGCCGGACCCTTGCGCGTCGCTCGTCGCCGAACGGCTGCGCGCGCTCGATCCGAACGAACTGCGACCGCGCGATGCACTCGATCTGTTGTACGAACTGCATGAACTGGCAACGGCGCCGCACGCGAAAAACTAGGCGTCTGCGCATGACGCCACCACGGCCGGTGCGCCATGGGTGCACCGCACCGTGTCGCGCGTGCGCGCTGTACGTCCTGCTGCACGTTCTGGTGGCGACGCTGGCCCTTGCGCTGCCGATCGGCACTGCGTGGGCGCAGTCGCCGCGCTATACGTTCGCGGTCGTTGCGAATGTCTTGACCTCGCAACGCGAGGAACCCGCCGCAAACCGGCTCATCGACGCGATCAGCCGTGAGCCGCAACCGGCGTTCGTCGTCTACGACGGCAACCTCAAGGGTCCGCGCGAAACCTGTGCGGATTCTCTCTACGACCGGCGCCGCGAGATGCTCGACGCGTCGCGTGCGCCGCTCGTCTTCGTGCCCGGCCAGCACGACTGGGTCACATGCGGCACGAGCGGATCGGGCGGATACGATCCGCTCGAGCGGCTCGACCTGATGCGGCAGACCTTCTTTTCCGATCCCGCCGCACTCGGGCAGAGTCCGCTCCCCGTCACACGCGAAAGCGAGGTACCGCGATTCAGGCCGTACCGGGAAAACGTGCGCTGGCAGGTTGGCGATACCGTGTTCCTGGCGCTGAACGTGCCGGACGGCAACAACCATTATCTGAATGCAGGCGGGCGCAACGGCGAGTTCGAAGACCGTGTGATCGCCAACGGCTTCTGGCTCGAGCATGCGGCCGAATATGCGAAGCGCCGCGATGCGCGTGCGATTGTGATCTTCATTCAGGCCGACCCGCTGCCCGAACGCGACGAGCGAGCCGACCGCTTCGCGTGGCTACGCTTTGGCCGCCGAACGCACGACGGCTACCTCGAATTAAGGCGCAGTCTGATCAAGCTGGCCGAAACGTTCCGCGGCCCGGTCGTGCTCATCCATGCCGACGACACGAAGCTCGCACGCGGCTACATCATCGATCAGCCGCTGCGCACGGAAAAAGGCGGGAAGGTGACGAACGTCACGCGCATCGCATTCGACTTGCGCGCCCCGCTCACGCAATGGCTGCAGATCGATGCGGATATGACGCGGCGCACGCCGCTGCGCGTGAGCGTGCGCGAAGTCCCGAAGCATCTGCCGCCTCTCGCGCCATCGCTGCCGGACTTCAACCAGCCGACGCTACAGCCCGGGATGCCGGAAATGTCGTCGATGCCCGATGTCACGGAAATTCCCGGCATGCAGCAGGCGCCTGGCGTCCTGCCGGAGAACACAGAGCAGCCCGCGAGCAGCGCAATGCCCGCGCCCGCGCAACCGGTACCCGGTACGCTGCCGAACAGCCAGCCCCCGGTACCGCAAATGCTGCAAGATCAGTAGATTTTCAGCCGGGCGTGCGGGCGCATGCACCCGCACGTGGCATAGCAGGCGCCGGCCAAAGCCGGCGTGGTGGACAGATTAGTGGAGCGTGGGTTTGGAGCCGTCTTCGCCGCCGTCCTCGTCGTCTTCGTCGATCACTTCGAGACCGTCCGCGCCGTGCGCATGCTCATGCTCGATCTCATCGTCGGTCGCCTGACGCACTTCCTTGACAGTCAGCGCGAATCGCAGGGCCATGCCCGCAAGCGGGTGATTGCCGTCGAGCACGACCTTGTCTTCGGCAACGTCCGTGACGGTGTAGATGAGCGTGTCGAGATCTTCATCGCCCTCTTCCGGCGTACCCTCGAACTGCATGCCGACTTCGAGTGGCTCCGGGAAACGGTTGCGCGGCTCGATTTTCACGAGTTCGGGATCGTACTCTCCGAACGCATCCTGCGGCTCAAGCTGGATCTGGGTCTCGAAGCCCGGCTCCTGGCCGTCCAGCACTTCCTCGATCTTGGGGAACGTGCCGTCATAGCCGCCGTGCAGATAAACCATCGGCTCGTCGCTCTCCTCGATCAGATTGCCCTGCGCATCCGATAGCTTGTAAGCGACCGACACGACGGTGTCCTTTGCAATTTTCATTCGATCCTCCAGAATACTGCCGCTATTATACGATGCGATGGCATCCCCTTGACCATCCGACGGACGCGCTCAAACGGCGCGCCAGGCGCGCCGCCCCGCGGCAGATATCAACACCGGATCGCTGTCCACAGCACACGACCGTGTTGCACGCTCGACCGGCCCGCCAGGCTTTCACTCCCCTTCCAGTTATTAATTGATATACCAATTTCGCTACTGGCTCTTACAGCACCGCGTGAGTTCGAAGGTGGCTATGCCAAAGTGCTGTCGCGCGCGTAATGAGTGGGCCGTTTCTGACGCAGGCTCTCGTCGCCTGGCTGGATATGGAACGCGCAAAAAGACGCTCAAAAATCCATCACCGCGATGCTGATGTATCTTATTTTTCGGGGCGGTGATTAAGCGGATCGAAGTACCTGTCGTCTTCGCCCACCCAAACGGTAGGCCCGTCGGTCGCCTGGTGAGGCACGATTGCAGTTTCACGCGTCAAAATCTGAGGGAAACGCTCGACCGCCGGTCAATCCTGCATTACGATGCGCGCTCGTACTGTCTGAGCGGGGAATAATCCCTGCTCGGAGCAGCAGGAAAGTGGCTGCCAGAACTGGCTGATTAGCGGCTCGCCACGGCGCGATGGAAGGGAAACGCTTTGTAACACTCTCGCATGCCGCGCCGATGACAGCTTTGCTTTACGAGTGGTATCGTGCGGGCTGGATACGGGCTGGAGCGCTTGCATAAGTGCTCTGGACTGCTATACCGTACCAGGTTGTTATACCGTACTAATATGATGCTAGTATGAGAAAGACAACGTATTGGCCCTGGATTGGTCGACGGTCGATACGAAAGTGCCTATAATTTCCGCCCAAGCTGTTGGGAAGATTCGCGCACTTGAAGCGCGCCTCCTTCAGCCGAGGTCGGTGTTGGGGCACATTACCGGTATTATTTGCGCTGTTGCTTACCTTTAACCATAAAAGGACGTGATCATGAAGAAATCCCTCCTCGTAGCATCCCTGCTGGCAGTTGTCGCACTGGCTGCGTGCAACAAGAGCAGCGATCAGGCTGCCGCGCCGGCAGACGGTGCGTCGGCCCCGGCCGCCGCTCCGGAAGCCGCTTCGCCTGCTGCTCCCGCTGCAGCTGCTGCGAGCGACGCTTCGGCACCGGCCGCTGCTGCTCCGGAAGCCGCATCGCCGGCAGCTCCGGAAGCTGCATCGCCGGCTGCTGGCGCAAGCCAGTAAGCTGTATTGCTGCAACGCCCGTGCGGAGTTCAGCTCCGGCGGGCATCGCAGTGCGTCGGCACACAACGTGGCGCTATCGCCAGGTGTGTGCCGCGCAAGCAGAAAAGCCACGAACTTTCGTCCGTGGCTTTTTTGTTTTTGCTGACCCATCCTCGACATGCGGCGCGCATATTCCGCACGTCCAACGAAGCAGCCCTGCCTTTGGCGAAGCGGTCCCACTCCCGGCAGCGCCACCCGGCTCGCCGCTTACTGCGCGTCCTCGTCCTCTTGCCTGCCGAAGAACTCCCTGACCACCTCGATTTCGCGCGTCCGCTTGAACGGCGGCAGACTTTGCCAGATGCGACGTCCATAGGGTTTATCGACGAGACGCGTATCGCAGATCATCAGCACGCCTCGATCCGTTTCGGCACGGATCAACCGGCCCGCGCCCTGCTTTAGCGTGATTACCGCTTGAGGCAACTGATGGACAGCGAACGGGCTCAAACCCTTCTTCGTGAGCGCATCGAGACGCGCCGCGAGTACGGGATCGTCGGGCGGCGCAAACGGCAGCTTGTCGATCACCACGAGCGATAGCGCGTCGCCACGCACGTCCACACCCTCCCAGAAACTCTGGCTGCCAACGAGGATTGCGTTGCCGTAGCTCCGGAAGCGTTCAAGCAGCTCCGTGCGGCTCGCGTCGCCTTGCACGAGGAGCGGCGTATTCCAGCCGCGCGCGTCGATCGTCTCGCGCAGTTTCGTGGCGATGCGATCCACCGCGCGCAGCGTCGTGCACAGCATGAATACGCCGCCGCCCGAGGCCTCGATCACCGGCATCGCGGCTTCGAACACGGCGTCCGTGAACTGCGGCGACGACGGCTGCGGCAGGTTGCGCGGCACGTAGAGCAGCCCTTGCGACGGATAGTCGAACGGGCTCGGCAGCGTCATCGAACGGCGCGAACTGAGGCCCATCTGCGCCGCATAGTGCGTGAAGTCACCGCGCACGGAGAGCGTCGCCGACGTGAAGATCCACGTACGCGGCACGCCTGCACGCTGCTTCGCGAAAATCGGCGCGACCGACAAAGGCGTTTCGTGCAATTGCACGGTGTGCGAGAACACCTCGACCCAGCGGACCTTCTCGTCGGCATCGGCGTGTTCGTCGTCATGCTCGCCCTGCACTTCGGGCTTGCGCGCGTCGGTCTTGCGCACATCATGCGACGGCGCGGGGGCCGCCACGGGCACCGTCCAGCCCGCCAGCACGCCCTGCAAGTCGCGCGCGCGGCGCAAGCACGCGCCGAGCGATTCGGCACGTTCCGCCTGGCTGGCGAGCGCAGTCACGAGCGTTGCAAGCTCGGTTTGCAATGCATCGAGCGAATCGAAGAGCGGATGATCGCCGGGCAACTGCGCGATCGACAGGCGCAGCGAATCTTCCTTGAACGCAAGCCGCACGTCGCGCGCGGCGCGTTCCAGCGCTGCGCCGAGCTTCACCCACTCGACGGCGTCGCGCGCATGGCTCAGGCCTTCGGTCACGCAGTCGCGCGCGAGTTCGAGGAACTGCGAGGTGGAAAGTGTTTCGCCGAAGAACAGCGTCGCTGTCTCGGGCAGCTGGTGGGCTTCGTCGAAAATGATCGTGTTCGCGCTCGGCAGCAGTTCGGCCATGCCGGTGTCGCGCAGCATGATGTCGGCGAAGAACAGGTGATGATTGACGACGACGATATCGGCCTGCTGCGCCTCTCGGCGCGCCTGCATCACGAAGCAATCCTTGTAGTGCGGACATTCCTGACCCAGGCAGTTGTCGCGCGTCGACGTCACCATCGACCACACCGCCGCCGTCTCGGGCACGCTCGCGAGTTCGGCCTTGTCGCCCGAGCGCGTGATCTTCGCGAAGCGCACGATTTCCTGCAGATACGCCGTTTCCTGGCGCGACGGCAAGCGGCCGTTATCGGCCGTGCGCTGCAGATAGTAATGGCACAGATAGTTCGAGCGCCCCTTGAGCATCGCAACGCTCACCGGCACCGCGAGCGCGTCGCGAACCGTCGGGATGTCGCGCTGGAACAACTGGTCCTGAAGGTGCTTCGTGCCCGTCGAGACGATCACCTTGCCGCCCCAGAGCATCGCCGGCACGAGGTAGGCGTAGGTCTTGCCGGTCCCCGTGCCCGCTTCGACGATCAGCGTGTTGTCGCCCGCTTCCGCGATGGCCTTCGCTGCTTCGTCCGCACGCTCCGGCGCAGCAGCGTCGCCTGCGCCGCCCCGCTGCCGACGCGCCGGCCGCGACTGCAATTCGAACGCGGCAGGATCGGGCAGCGCCTGCGCCGCCGCCTCCATCGCGGCGGCCACGGCGCGCGCCATCTCGATCTGCGACGCGCGCGGCCGATAGCCGTCGATTTCGCGGGCGAGCAGCCCGTCGGCGGCGAACAGGTCTTCGAGTTCGGCGGCGCGGCGCGTGCTCAGCGCCGCTGTCGAGGCGGACACCGCAGACGCCGAGGCGCCGGACGCAGGACGTGCGTCAGCCGGCACACCGCCTTCAGGCGCCGGCCGCGATCGGGATACGGGTGTTGAATTCAAGGCAAGCGGTTCCTGCTCGGTCCGGCGGGCGCGGCGGTCTTGAAGCCGCGCCCCGGCGCCTGCCAGGACCCGGAATCAGGCGTGCCCGTCCGAAATCTTCGTTGAATCGGGTTCCAGCTGCAGTTGCAGCAGGATGATGTTGTCCTTGACCTTGAGCTTGCGCTTCTTGAGCCGCTGCAATTCGAGATCGTCGCTTCCCGGCGTCTCGGCCATCCGTTCGATCAGCCGGTCCAGATCGCCGTGCTCCGACTCCAGCTGCAGAATGCGGTCCTGAAGAACCGCCGCCTTGACTTCACGTTGCTGCTCGCGCATGCTCGCCTCCTCGTTCTGAACGGCGCGCTCCTCGCGTATCGGATCGCGCGCCTGAGGTGCTGTACGGCTCAAAAAGCGTGCTACTGGTCCTGCTGCTGCATCTGCTTTTGCTGCTGTAGTTGCTGCTGCTCTTGTTGCTGCTTTTGCTGGGCCTTTGCGGCCGCCTGCTTCTGACGTTCTTCGACGTCAGCCTTGTGCTTCGCCGCGTCCGACTGCTTCTGCTGAAAGCGCTCGGCCTTCTGGGTCCGTTCCTGCGCTTTTTGCGCGCCCTGCTGACGCGCCTCGTTCAGCTTCTTCTGGAAATCCGACTGCTTCTGGTCGTACGCGGCCTGGTTCGCCGCGCGTTGCTTCTGCGACTGCTCGCCGGCGCGTTGCGCCTCTGCGAGCGCGTGCTGTTGCTGCTTCTGTGCATACGCCTGCTCGTTGGCGGCGCGCTGCGGTGCTTCAGCGGCGCGCTGCTGCACATCGAGTGCATGTTGCTGCTGCTTCTGTTCGAATGCCGCGGCGTTGCGCGCCTCATTGGCGGCGCGCTGCGGCGCATCAGCCGCATCCTGCGCGCGTTGCAGCGCCGCCTGCTGGTCGCGAGCGCGCGCGCGCTCCGCGCGCTGTTCATCGTCGAGCTTGAGCTGCTGGCTGCGGATATCCGCCTGCACGACCCGCATGCGGTCGCGCGCCTTGCCGATGCAATGATTCACGAAGAACGTGCTATAGCAATCGTGCTGCGCCACCCCATAGCGATAATTGTTCTCCGCCGTGCGCCGGTCGAGTTCCTTCTGACGCGCCTCGAAATCCGCCTGCAAACCCGCCTGCACGCCCGCAGCCGATGTATCCGACGCGTCCGGCGACACTTCCGGCGCCGTGTGGTCCTGCGCCTTGACCGGCGCGCTGACCGACGCGCACAACACAATGGCGCAAACCGCCAGACAGGCGGCGGTCCGCCGGCCAGCATCCTGACGCGGGCGGGTCGGTACGAGGGTTGAGCCGGGGAGCAAGCGGAAGGTCGTCAACGTCTTCTGGAGGCAGCGGAACATGCGCCAAATTCTAACACCCCCCGGGTTGAGCGCTCCGGCATTTATGGCAAAATGCGCCGCTCCAGCAGAGCGCAGACGCGCCGCAAGGCCACAGCGTTCAGGGCACGGGAAATGCAGCCTGAGGCAACCTGAGCAACCCGATCATCGCAAGAATATCCAGACCCTATGACGGAAACCGTAGCACTCAAGATCGTCCAGCGTATCGCCACCGAACTGGCCGTTCAGCCGCGCCAGGTGGCAGCCGCCGTGCAGCTTCTCGATGAAGGCGCGACCGTTCCGTTCATCGCCCGCTACCGCAAGGAAGTCACGGACAATCTCGACGATACGCAGCTGCGCACGCTCGAAGAGCGGCTCCTGTACCTGCGCGAACTCGAAGAGCGCCGTGCCGCCATCCTCGCGAGCATCGACGAACAAGGCAAGCTCACCGACGAACTGCGCACCGCAATCGTTGCCGCGGACAGCAAGCAGGTCCTCGAAGATCTGTATCTGCCGTACAAGCCCAAGCGCCGCACGCGCGCGCAGATCGCGCGCGAAGCCGGTCTGCAGCCGCTCGCCGATGCGCTGCTCGCCAATCCGCTGCTCGATCCGCAAACCGAAGCCGCGCAATACGTGGACGCCGAAAAAGGCGTCGCCGACGTGAAGGCCGCGCTCGACGGCGCGCGCGACATCCTCTCGGAGCAATTCGGCGAAACGGCCGAGCTGCTCGGGAAGCTGCGCGACTGGCTGCACGATCAGGGCGTCGTGACGTCGAGCGTGGTCGACGGCAAGGAAAGCGAAGAAGGCGAGAAATTCCGCGACTACTACGACTATTCCGAGACCATCAAGACCGTGCCGTCGCACCGCGCGCTCGCACTCTTTCGCGGGCGCAACGCAGGCGTGCTGATGATCAAGCTGGGCTTGGGCGCCGAGCAGGATGCGCTCGTGCCGCACCCCGGCGAAGGCATGATCGCGCGTCATTTCGGCATCGCGAATCAGGGCCGCCCGGCGGACAAGTGGCTCTCCGACGTGTGCCGCTGGTGCTGGCGCGTGAAAGTGCAGCCGCACCTCGAAAACGAACTGCTCACGGGCCTGCGCGAGCAGGCGGAAACCGAGGCGATCCGCGTGTTCGCGCGCAACCTCAACGATCTGCTGCTCGCAGCGCCGGCAGGACCGAAGGCCGTGATCGGCCTCGATCCGGGCCTGCGCACGGGCGTGAAGGTGGCTGTCGTCGACCGCACCGGCAAGCTGCTCGCGACCGATACGATCTACCCGCACGAGCCGCGCCGCGACTGGGACGGCTCGCTCGCGAAGCTCGCGCGCATCGCCCGCGAAACGCAGGCCGAACTCATCAGCATCGGCAACGGCACGGCCTCGCGCGAAACCGACAAGCTCGCCAGCGAGCTGATCTCGCGTCATCCCGAACTGAAGCTGCAGAAGATCGTCGTGTCCGAAGCGGGCGCATCGGTTTATTCCGCATCGGAACTCGCGGCGAAGGAATTCCCCGAACTCGACGTGTCCTTGCGCGGCGCCGTCTCCATTGCGCGCCGTCTTCAGGATCCGCTCGCCGAACTCGTGAAGATCGAGCCGAAAGCCATCGGCGTCGGTCAGTATCAGCACGACGTGAACCAGCGTGAGCTAGCGCGCGCACTCGACGCCGTGGTCGAGGACTGCGTGAATGCCGTCGGCGTCGATGCGAACACGGCCTCGGTCGCCCTGCTCGCGCGCGTCTCGGGTCTGAACGCGACGCTCGCGCGCAACATCGTCGACTATCGCGACGCCAACGGTCCGTTCCCGTCGCGCGCGCATCTGCGCCACGTGCCGCGCCTCGGCGACAAGACCTTCGAACAGGCCGCGGGCTTCCTGCGCATCAACAGCGGCGAGAATCCGCTCGACCGCTCGTCGGTCCACCCGGAAGCCTATCCGGTGGTCGAGCGCATGCTCGCGAAGATCAAGCGCACCATCGGCGACGTGCTCGGCAATCGCGAAGCGCTTTCGGGCCTCGCGCCGAACGAATTCGTCGACGAACGCTTCGGTCTGCCGACCGTGCGCGACATCCTCAGCGAACTCGAAAAACCGGGCCGCGATCCGCGTCCCGAGTTCAAGACCGCTACGTTCCGCGACGGCGTCGAGAAGGTCTCCGATCTCGTACCGGGCATGCTGCTCGAGGGCGTCGTGACGAACGTGGCCGCATTCGGCGCGTTCATCGACATCGGCGTGCATCAGGACGGTCTCGTACACGTATCCGCGATGTCCACGAAGTTCATCAAGGACCCGCACGAAGTCGTGAAGGCTGGCCAGGTCGTGAAGGTGAAGGTGCTCGACGTCGACGTGAAGCGTCAGCGGATCGCACTGACGATGCGCCTCGCCGACGATCCCGCGAGCGTCGCCGCGCAGCGCGGCGGCAGCGGCGGGAACGCTGGCGGCAGCGGCGCGGGCAACCGCAACGGCGGCGGCAATTCAGGCCGTGGGCAGCGTCCGCGCGAAGCGGAGCCCGCAGGCGCGATGGCAGCCGCTTTCGCGAAGCTCAAGTCACGCTGACCGGGCACGTGGGCCTGCGACGGCCCACGCAGCATCGACCCATGAAAAACGGCACCGCAGTGCCGTTTTTCATTGCCGTAAGAGAATCGAGCATCGCAGCGAAACAACCCGCGATCAGATCTCGATCTTCGTCCCAAGCTCCACCACGCGATTCGCGGGGATGCTGAAGAAGTCGGTCGGCTTCGCGGCGTTCTGGTGCATCCACGCGAACACACGCTCGCGGAAGAACGACATGCCCGGCAACTGCGTCGGCACCACGGTCTCGCGCGCGAGGAAGAACGACGTGTCCATCATCTCGAACGTCATGCCGTGCGAACGTCCGACTTGTTCGAGCACCGCCTGGACGTCGGGCGTTTCGTTGAAGCCGTAGTCGGCCTTCACAAGATACAGCCCGCCGCCGATGTCCTTCACGCTCACGCGCTCCGAATCGGCGACATACGGAATATCGCGCGTCACGAACGTCAGGAAGATCGTGCGCTCGTGCAGCACCTTGTTGTGCTTGAGGTTGTGCAGCAGGCTCACTGGCACGAGCGCATTGCTGCCCGTCAGGTAGATCGCCGTGCCCGAGACGCGATGCGGCGGATGCGCGAGCAACCCTTGCAGGAACGGCATCAGCGGAATGCCGTCGGCGGCCGTGCGCGCCTTCACGATCATGCGGCCCTTGTACCAGGTCATCAGCAGGAAGAACAGCAGCGCGCCGATGCACAGCGGCAGCCAGCCGCCCTCCTCGACCTTCAGCAGGTTCGCGCCGAAGAAGCCGAGATCGACGGTCATGAGCCCCCCGATGATCAGCCCGACGAGCACCTTGTTCCAGTTCCAGACCTTCACCATCACGACGCACGCGAGCACCGTCGTGATCACCATGGTCGCAGTCACGGCGATGCCGTACGCGGCGGCGAGATTGTCCGAACTCTTGAAGCCCATCACGATGCACAGGATGATGAAGAGCAGCATCCAGTTCACGACCGGCACGTAGATCTGGCCGATCGCGAGTTCGGACGTATGCAGCACCTTCATGCGCGGCACGTAGCCAAGCAGGATGGCCTGGCTCGTGAGCGAGTACGCGCCCGAGATCACGGCCTGCGATGCGATGACCGTCGCCACCGTCGAGAGCACGACGAGCGGCAGCAGCGCCCAGTCGGGTGCGAGCAGGAAGAACGGATTTTCGATGGCGTGGTGGTTCTGCATCAGCAGCGCACCCTGGCCGAAGTAGTTGAGCACGAGCGACGGCATCACGAGCACGTACCAGGCCATGCGGATCGGCTTCGCGCCGAAATGGCCCATGTCCGCGTAGAGGGCTTCCGCGCCGGTCAGCACGAGCACGACGGAGCCCAGCACGACGTACGCCTGCAAGAGGTGCTCGCCCATGAAGCTGACCGCGTAGTACGGATTGAGCGCAGCGATGATCGCCGGAGTTTGCACGATATGCGAGAGGCCGAGCGCGGCAATGGTCACGAACCACAGCACCATGATCGGTCCGAACAGCCGGCCGACGAGCGCCGTGCCATGCCGCTGGATCCAGAAGAGCGCAATGAGGATCAGCATCGTGAGCGGCAGTACGAGATGCGCGAGCTTGGGCGCTGCGATTTCGAGACCTTCAACCGCCGAAATCACCGAGATCGCCGGGGTGATCACCGCATCGCCGTAGAACATGCAGGCGCCGAAGATGCCGAGCCCCGTCAGCACGATGGCAAATCGGCTCGTGCGGTTGAACGGGCGCAACGCCAGCGCCATCAGCGCGAGCACGCCGCCTTCCCCGTTGTTGTCGGCGCGCATCACGAACAGCACGTACTTGATGCTCACGACGATGATGATCGCCCAGAACAGGAGCGAGATGACGCCGAGGATGGAAGTGTTGGTGAGCGGGATCCCGTGAGACGGGCTAAACGCCTCCTTCAGCGAATAAAGCGGGCTGGTGCCGATATCGCCGAAGACCACGCCGATCGCTGCCATGGCGAGAGTCGGCAGAGGCTGCTTGGCCACGTGTGTGCTAGTTGTCATAAACGCGGAAGTCCGTTTCCGAGGCGGAGAAAAAACGACCGCCATTCTAAACCGGGCGACGCGGCGCGCTAGGGCGCATCGTTGTGGGGATGCCACGTCGTTCGTTCCGGCGAAGTGTAGCATTGGCCCCATTCGGCGTCTGCCCGGGTGCGTGGCGCGGTGCGCAGCCACGCGCAAACCCCCGCCCCAAAAGAAAACGGAGCCCCGAAAGGCTCCGTTCTTCATTCGCCATGCCACGCAATTTCACGTCATATCGCGTCATACGCAACGACGACAGGCATTGCGCATCCGCATCAGGACACGAGGCTCTGCCCCGACTGCTTGAGGCCGCGCTTGATCCACGCACCGAGATTATGCGGACGTACCGTGTCCCATTCCTCGAATGGCTGGTGGATCCACGGATTGGTCGGCAGGTGCTGCACGAAGTAGTCGGGTTTGACTTTCGAGCAGCCCTTGTACCAGAGCACCGCCGAACGCACGCCGGTCACGGCCGGATAGCGCTCCTTGAGATGATCCTGCACGCGCGCGAGCGTGACGCCCGAATCGACGAGATCGTCGACGAGCAGCACGTTGCCCGAAAGCTGGCCGCGCGTCATCGTGATGTACTGCGCAATGTCGAGGTCGCCCTGCTGCGTGCCGGCCGCTTCACGGTACGAGCTGGTCGCGAGAATGGCGAGCGGCAGGTCGTAAATGCGCGAGAGCTGGTCGCCCACGCGCAGGCCGCCGCGTGCGAGACACAGGATCTGGTCGAACTTCCAGCGCGATTCGTGCACGGCGAGCGCCAGCAGCTCGATCAGCCGATGGTACTCATCCCAGCCGACCCACAGGTTCTTTTCGTCGTTGCGCGGGTCCGTCATCTGAATCATCGTGCACGTTCCTCTTACACCTTGAACGGATGACGCAGCAGGATTGTCTCGTCGCGATCCGGGCCTGTGGAAACCATGTCGATCGGCACGCCTGCCACTTCCTGCACGCGGCTCAGGTACGCCTGCGCGCTCTTCGGCAGCGCGTCCCACTGCGTGATGCCGATGGTGCTTTCCTTCCAGCCGGGGAACGTTTCATAGACCGGCTCGCAGGCCGCAACCTGCGATGCGCCGCGCGGCAGGATGTCGATGTCCTTGCCGTCCACCCTGTAGCCGACGCAGAGCTTCACTTCGTCGAGCCCGTCGAGCACGTCGAGCTTCATGATGCACAGGCCCGTCACGCCGTTGATCTGGATCGAGCGGCGCAGCGCGGCGGCGTCGAGCCAGCCCGTGCGGCGCGGACGGCCCGTGACCGAACCGAATTCCTTGCCGACGTTCGCAAGCGTCACGCCTGCCATATCCTGGCGATCGGGGTTGTCGGCGTCGTAGAGTTCGCTCGGGAACGGGCCCGAGCCGACGCGCGTGCAGTACGCCTTCGTGATGCCGAGAACGTAGTTCAGCTGCTGCGGGCCCACGCCCGCGCCCGCCGACGCAGCACCTGCGACGCAGTTGCTGGAAGTGACGTACGGATAGGTGCCGTGATCGATGTCGAGCAGCGTGCCTTGCGCGCCTTCGAACAACAGATTGCCGCCCGCGCAGTTCACATCGTAAAGACGACGCGAAACGTCCGTGACCATCGGCTTCAGACGGTCGGCATAACCGAGCATCGTGTCGAGCGTTTGCTGGAAGTCCACCGCCGCCGCGCCCAGATACTGCGTGAGCACGAAGTTGTGATAGTCGAGGCTCTCGCGCAGACGCTCCGCGAAGGTTTCTGGTTCGAACAGATCCTGTACGCGCAGACCGCGGCGCGCGACCTTGTCCTCGTAGGCCGGGCCGATGCCGCGGCCGGTCGTGCCGATCTTCGCGGCACCGCGGCGCGCTTCGCGAGCCTGGTCGATGGCGATGTGATACGGGAGGATGAGCGTGGTGGCTTCGGAGATGAAGAGGCGCTTCTGGACGTCGACGCCCGCGCTTTCGAGTTCGCCGATTTCCTTGAACAGGGCTTCGGGCGAGAGCACCACGCCGTTGCCGATGTAGCATGCGACGCCGGCGCGCATGATGCCCGACGGGATGAGACGGAGAATGGTCTTCTTGCCGCCGATGATGAGCGTGTGGCCGGCGTTGTGGCCGCCCTGGAAGCGCACGACGCCTTGGGCGTGGTCCGTCAGCCAGTCGACGATCTTGCCCTTGCCTTCATCTCCCCACTGGGTGCCCACGACGACGACGTTGCGTCCCGGGGTTACATTCACTGCGCTGGCAGACATGGTGTTTCGTAAGCTGGTTAAAAACGCATTTTATATGGGTTCCGGGGCGCGCTCGTGGTTTTTCCCGAAAAAACTGTGGGATTTTCCTTTGCGCTCAACGGTATGGACGAAAAAAACGGGAACGTGCCGCCCCGTTTCGCCCCGTTTGAATCCGCCCGCGGCCTTGCCCAGACGCGTGCTCAGGTGCGTGCTCAGGTGCGTGTTTCGACAACCCACGCGCCGTTGCGCTCGACCAGCACGCGGTCGCACGCGAATTCGTCCATCGTGTGCTCATGGCCCGGCAGCGCCTGAATGACGACCTCGCCCGCGTCGCGCAGCGCAGCGACGGCGGCGCACAGCACGTCGTCGTGACGCCACGGCGCGAGGATCGCGCTGCTGCGCGCTTCGACCGGTGAAATCCGGGCCACTTCGCGCAAATCGAGCGAGAAACCCGTCGCGGCGCGCGCCCGGCCAAACGCCTTGCCCACCTTGTCGTAACGGCCGCCGCGCGCGACCGCATTCGGCACGCCGTCCACGTACGCCGAGAACATCACGCCGGTGTGGTACGCATAGCCGCCCAGATCGGCCAGATCGATCATCAGCTCGGCGCCGTCGATCTCGCCGCCGATGTCACCGATGAGGAAGGCCAGATCGTCCAGCGCCCGCGTGATGCCATCGAGCGCCGGCAGACGCTTGCGCGCCTCGTCGAGCACGCTCGCGTCGCCATAGAGCGACGGCAGCGTGCGCAGCGCGTCGCGCGTAACCGGCGCGAGGTCAGCCGTGAGTTCCGCGAGCGTCGGCACATCCTTGCCCGCGAGCGCCTCATAGAGCGAATCGCCGAGCGCCGCTGTGCCCGGATCGCTCTCGATCAGGGCAGCAAGCACGCCTGCGTGGCACAGGTCGAGACGCACTTTGGCGAGCCCGGAGAGCCGCAGCGCGTCGAGCATCAACTGCTGGATTTCGAGGTCGGCTTCGAGCCCCGCATGACCGTAGATTTCCGCGCCGATCTGAATCTGCTCGCGCGTGGCGTGCAGGCCGCGCGGACGCGTATGCAGCACATTGCCCGCGTAGCACAGGCGCGTCACGCCCTGGCGGTTCAGCAGGTGCGCGTCGATGCGCGCAACCTGAGGCGTCATGTCCGCACGCAAACCAAGCGTGCGGCCCGAAAGTTGATCGACGAGCTTGAACGTGCGCAGGTTCAGATCGCGACCGCTACCCGTCAACAGCGACTCGAGATATTCGAGCAGCGGCGGCATGACCATTTCGTAGCCGTATGCGCGGAAGCGGTCCAGCAGGCGACGGCGCAATTCTTCGATCTTGCGCGCCTCGGACGGCAGCACATCGGCGATATTTTCGGGGAGTAACCAGGTCGACATCGATTGAGTCCTACCACTATGAAGGCGGCGCGCGAAGCGTGGCGCGCGAGCCGCAGTACCGGAGCGCACGGCACAGTCCGCGCGCGCGCATTTGCAATCAGGCCATCAGGTTGCGAGCATGAGCAGCACGAGGCCGAGCCCCATCACAATCAACCCGCCGATCCGGATATGGTGCGGCGGCCGTTCCGCGATTTTACGGAAGGTGTCGCGCCACGCCGTCGGAAAGACGAACGGAAACATGCCCTCAATGATCAGCATCAGCGCGACCGCGAGCAGGAGGGAACCGGCTATGTCCATGCTAAAGAACGTGCCGCGCAAGCGCGCGGCCCTTCGTTTGTCTCGTATTGTTTAATGTTTGCGCGGCGCGGCGGGAGCCGGTGCGGCCTCGCCGTTGGGACCGCGCATGAAGCGAAAGAATTCGCTCGACGAATCAACCACGACGACATCGCTCGGCTTGAAGGTCTCGCGATACGCCTGCATGCTCTGGTAGAACTGATAGAACTGCGGATCGCGGCCGAACGCCTCGGCGGCAATGGCCGCGGCTTTGCCGTCGCCTTCGCCCTTGATGGCCTGCGCCTGGCTGTATGCATCGGCGAGCACGCCCTGCTGACGGCGCACCGCATCGTCCTTGATCTGCTGTGCTTCGGCCGCACCCTGCGCACGCTCGTTGGCGGCGTCCTGCTCGCGCGCGGCGCTCATGCGCTTGAAGACCGCGTCCGCGAGTTCGGGCGGATAGTCGATGCGCGAGAACTCGATGCCGACGACTTCGACGCCAAGCGGCGCCGCCGCCTCGCGCAGCGTATCGCGCGCGCCATTGGCAATCGCTTCCTGCTGCGCGAGCGCGTTGGTCAGCGTGACCTTCGCAAAGGCGCCGCTGAGCGCATCGCGCGAAAGCGAGGCGAGCCGTTCGGACAGCGTCTGCGCGTCGCCGCGAGTCTCCGCGAAGAACTTGAGCGGATCGGTGACGCGATAGCGGATCACCGGGTTCACGAGCAATTCGGTCTTGTCGGACGTCGAGTACCGGACCGCGTCGGGCGTAGCGAACGCCTGGACGCGCGTATCGATGAACGTCGTAGTCTGGAACGGCGGCGGCAGCTTCACGTGGATGCCGGGTTCGGCAAGCGAATCCGTACGGCCGCCCGTGGACGCAATGACGGCCACGTGGCGCGGATCGACGACGAACACCGACGACGAGATGACCAGCACGGCCACGACGACAACGACTGCAAGCGCAATGATTCGGTTCATATGAGCGCTCCGTTACTGCACGTCGTCTTCGCGACCGCGATTGCGGAACGCGTCACGCGACCGTAACGACTCGTTGCCGGGGGCGCTCGCCGACGCTGCGGGCGAAGCCGCGGCGCCCGGCTGCGCGGCGCCGGACTGCTGCGCTTCGCTCGCGGCGGGGGCCGATGCTCCGGGCGCGGCTGCTGCAGCGCCCGGCGCTCCGGTAATCCCCGCGGCGGCAGCGGCGGCAGCCGTGCGCTGGCGCGTCGCTTCGGCGATCTTGTCGAGCGGCAGATTGATCACACTGTTGCCCGCCTTGCTGTCGACGAACACCTTCGTCGTATTCGAGTAGATATGCTGCATGGTCTCCAGATACATGCGCGTGCGAATCACGGCCGGCGCCTTCGAGTATTGCTCGTACACCTGCTTGAAGCGCTGGGCGTCGCCCGTTGCCCGCGCGACGACACGCTCGCTGTAGGCCTTGGCATCGTCGATCATGCGTGCGCCGTCAGCCTGCGCTTGCGGGAGCAACTGGTCCGCGTAAGCCTGAGCGTCACGCTTCGCGTGCTCGCGCTCCTGGTGCGCGCGCGCGGCGTCGTCGAATGCAGCCTGCACCTGTTCGGGCGCCTGTACGCTCTGAATCGTCACGCCGGTCACGGCGAGGCCGGTCTTGTATTGGTCGAGCGCATGCTGGATCGCATCGGCAAGCTGCGCGCGGATCGGCTCGCGGTCCGCGTAGAGCAGATCGCTCGTGCTGCGCGCGCCCACGACCGTGCGCACCGCGTTCTGCGCGACCTGCGTGACGGTGAGATCGGGATCGGCGCTGCGGAAAAGATAATCGGTGGGCTGCTTCACCTGGTACTGTACCGTGAAGCGCACGTCGAGAATGTCGCCGTCGTGCGTGAGCACCGCCGCATCTTTCACGTTGGCCGGACGCACGAGGTTGCTGCGGCCGATCTCGACAGCACGGATCTCGCCGACGTTCACGATTTCCTGCGTCTGGAACGGAAACGGCAAGCGCCAGTGCACGCCCTGGCCGACGGTCTGACGATACTGGCCAAACTGAAGCACGACACCGGCCTGCCCGTCCTGGACGACAAACACCCCGCTGCCGAGATAGATCGCAATCAGCACGCCGAGCACGATGCCGACGCCGATGCGCGCCCCGTGCCCGTTGTCGGGGCGAGGACCGGGAGCGCCCGGGCCCTGGCCCTTGCGTCCGAAGAATACCGTGAGGCGGCGGTTGAAGTCGCGCCACATTTCGTCGAGATCGGGCGGACCGTCGCCCTGATCGCCGCCCCTGTCGTCGTTCCGCCCGTTCTTGCCGGGCGGGCGGCGCGAATCGTCCGCGCGGTGACCATTGCCGTCACCACGGCCCCAGCGAGGGTCGTTCAACGTGAGAATGGCGCGCGCACGCTGCCAGCCAGTCCGCTTGTTGTAATCGTTCACCTGTGTTCGTTCACCAGAGTAGACAGCGGGTCAATGCGTGTGGCTTTCGCCAGTTTTCGCCTGCTTTTGCCAGGTATTGCGGGGTGGCCGCACGGTTCAAGCCTTCCGGTTCGAGCCGTTCCGAACCAGGCTGATTGTGGCTCATTGTGGCTGATCGTAGCTCAGCGGCCGTGTTCCGGTTCCCTGCGAGGCTCATGGGGCAGCGCGTCCCAGTCGGCGCCAAACCGCTGCGAAGGCTGCGAAGCGTCGACAAGCGGCTCCGCAGTCGCAATTTCTGCGATGGCAGCGCGCAGCGTATCCAGCCCGACGCCTGTTCGCGCGCTCAAAAAGACGCGCGAAATATTACCATATTCGTCCCGCTCGACCGTCCCGCCGCGGGCCGCCAGTTCAGGCACGGCATCGATCTTGTTGAACACCAGCACCTGGCGGATCGAATCCGCCCCGATATCGTGCAACACTCCGTTGACCTGATCGATCTGGTCAAGACGCACCGCACTCGACGCATCGACCACGTGCAGCAGAAGATCGGCCTGGATGGTTTCCTCGAGCGTCGCACGGAACGCGGCAACCAGCTGGTGAGGCAGCTCGCGGATGAAACCAACGGTGTCCGACAGCACGATCTGGCCGACCTCGCCGCCGAGCCACAGGCGCCGCGAAGTCGTATCGAGGGTTGCGAACAACTGGTCGGCGGCATACGCCTGCGCCTTGGTGAGCGCATTGAACAGCGTGGACTTGCCCGCATTCGTATAACCGACGAGCGATACCGACATCGTCTGGTTGCGCTGGCGCTGGCGGCGTTGCGTGCCGTGCTGGCGGCGCAGCTTCGCGAGGCGCCCCTGCAGCATCTTGATGCGTTCGCCGATGAGCCGGCGGTCGGTTTCGAGCTGGGTTTCGCCTGGGCCGCGCAAGCCGATACCGCCTTTCTGACGCTCAAGGTGGGTCCATGCGCGCACGAGCCGTGTGGCGAGGTACTGGAGCTGCGCGAGCTCGACCTGCAGCTTGCCTTCGTGGCTGCGGGCGCGCTGCGCAAAGATATCGAGGATCAGGCTCGTGCGATCGACCACGCGGCGGTCGAGTGCGCGCTCCAGGTTGCGTTGCTGGGCGGGCGACAGCGCGTGATTGAAGATGACGATTTCGACGTCGTTCGCCTCGCAGGCGAGACGCAGTTCATCGGCTTTGCCGCTGCCGATGAACATGGCGGCGTCGGGGCTCGAGCGTCGGCCGGTGAGCGTAACGGCGGGACGGGCGCCCGCACTTTGTGCGAGCAGGCTGAGTTCTTCGAGGCCGGCTTCGAAATCGGTCTTGCCAAAGTCGATGCCGACGAGTGCGGCGTTGGTCAAATTAGCGGGTATCAAAATGGAAACGGCCGGGCCGGCTCGCCTTTCGGGCGCCCCGGACCGGCCGTGCCGTGGGTCAGGCCGTTTCCGAATCCGGGTGGAAGTTCACCGGACGGGCGGGGACGACCGTGGAAATGGCGTGCTTGTACACCATCTGCGTAACCGTATTACGGAGCAACACGACGTACTGGTCGAACGATTCAATGTTCCCTTGAAGCTTGATGCCGTTGACCAGGTAGATCGAAACAGGCACGTGCTCCTTGCGCAGCGCGTTCAAAAACGGGTCTTGTAACAGTTGCCCTTTGTTGCTCATAGCAAACTCCGTATTTTTTTGCGGGTTTAACTTGGGACGACGCCGACGAAAAAGGGATTCGGCGCCAATCGCTACACTATAGCTGATTCTCGTTCACCCGCGCGGATCACACCCGTCCGGCCAGGACGGTGTGCGCGCCAGCGAACGCAGCCTAGTTTTTCTCGGTGTAGGGGTTCGTCGAGGAACGAAACTCTATGCGCAATGGAGTCCCGGTCAGCGAGAAAGTTTCCCGGAAGCGATTTTCCAGATAGCGCTTGTAGGTCTCCGTGACGGCATCGAGCGCATTGCCGTGAATCACGATAATCGGCGGGTTCTGTCCCCCCTGGTGCGCGTAGCGCAGCTTCGGACGCACCGGGCCGCGGCGGCGCGGCTGCTGGAACTGCACGGCCTCGATCAGCGCACGCGTGAGGCGCGGCGTGGGCAGCTTGGCCATCGCAGCGGCATAGGCCGCGTCCACCGAGCGCATCAACGCGCCGACTCCGAAATTCTCCGTTGCCGAAATGAAGTGAAACTTGGCGAAGTCGAGGAATTTCAGCTTGCGCTCCAGATGGTGCTTGACGCGATCACGGGCGTGATCGTCGAGACCGTCCCACTTGTTCACGCCCACCACGAGCGCACGGCCCTGCTCCACCACGAAACCGGCGATGTGCGCATCCTGGTCGGAGATTTCCTGCTGCGCGTCGAGCATCATGACCACGACATTCGCATCCGAAATCGACTGCAGGGTCTTCACGACGGAGAACTTCTCGATCGCCTCGAACACCTTCCCGCGCCGGCGCAGGCCCGCCGTGTCGATGAGCGTGTATTTCTTGCCCCCGCGCTCGAAGTCGATGTAGATCGAGTCGCGCGTGGTGCCCGGCATGTCGAACGCAATCACGCGGTCTTCGCCGAGCAGCGTGTTCACGAGCGTCGACTTGCCGACGTTCGGACGCCCGACGATTGCGATCTTCACGCCATGCTTTTCGGCGTCCTCTTCACTTTCTTCCGGCTGACCGGCGTAGGCGTCGTCGAGCGCCTCGTTGATCATCTCGGTCACGCCGTCGCCGTGCGCGGCGGAAATCGCACGCGGGTCGCCCAGTCCGAGTTCGTAGAAATCGGCGGCGACGGCACTGTATTTCATGCCCTCGGCCTTGTTGACTACGAGGTAGATCGGCCGGCCGGTTTTGCGCAGATAGTCGGCGATGTGCTTGTCCTGCGGCGCGAGTCCGTTGCGGCCGTCGCAGATGAACACGACGATGTCCGCCTCTTCCACCGCCTGGCGCGTCTGGCGCGCCATCTCGTGCAGGATGCCGTCTTTCGCGACGGGCTCGAAGCCGCCGGTATCGACCACGAGGTACGGACGATCGCCCACGCGCCCCTCGCCGTAGTGACGGTCGCGCGTGAGGCCGGGCAGGTCGGCCACCAGCGCGTCGCGCGAGCGCGTGAGCCGGTTGAACAGCGTGGATTTCCCCACATTGGGGCGCCCGACAAGGGCGATTACGGGTTTCATCTGATGTTTTCTACGGTAAGGCGCGGCAACGCTCTGCGCTTGCAGGGCTGCATCACTTGCAAATTATCACGAAAATCGCCCGATGCCGGGGCGAGGCGTGCGACCGGTATATCGCACCAGTCCGGCCGGTGCCGGACAGACGGGCGGGCCGCAGCCGGGAAGCCCGCGCCCGCTTTCAACGCATCAGTTCAAAAAATGCGTGCGGCCGGCATAAGCCGGCCTGGATCAGGCGACGTGCGGTCTGGCCGACCCGCCGCCTTCGAAGAATGACTCTGGCGCCGCCTGGCCACACGAGCCGGGCAGCGCGGGTTGCCGCTTACTGCGGACGCAGACCGAACAGGTTGCCCTTCTTCGTCTGGACGACGAGCGTGTTGCCGGCCAGGACCGGCGCTGCGGTAATCGGGCTGCCGTCGGTTTTCACGCGCGCCACGAAGCTGCCGTCGTCCAGCGACAGGAAGTGCACATAGCCCTGGAAGTCGCCGAGCACGACCGCGTGGCCGAGCACGACCGGCACGCTGAGACCGCGGTCCTTGAGCTTGTTCGTGACCCACGTCTGCGTACCCGTCGAAACGTTGTACGCATGCACGATCGACGTATCGTCTGCGCCGACCACGGTGTTCTCGTCCTGGGCGATGCCGCTCACGCTCGAGAACGGCTTTTGCCAGATTACGCGGCCCGAATTCGCATCGAAGCAGGCGAGCTGCCCCTGGAACGTGACCGCGCACGTCATGGCGCCAACCAGCGTCGGCGGGCCGCTCACGTCGTTGATGCGCTCGACTTCCGTCACGCCCTTCGGATAGGACACCGGCGTTTCCCAGAACGCGTCGCCCGTCGTGAGGTTGAGCGCGGCGAACCCGCCGCCCGGGAAGCCTGCGAGCACGGCCTGGTCGCCCGCGAACGTCATGCCGGCCGACACGCGCAGATTGAGCGGAACCGCACGGTTGCGGTAGGTCCACTTCTGCTCGCCCGTCTGCGCATTGAAGCCGACGATCTGACCGTCGATCGTACGCACGACCACGAGGCCGTTGCCGACGAGCGGCGGCGAGATGATTTCGCCGGGCGCGGTGGCTTGCCACGAAAGCTTGCCGTTCGCGTCGAGCACATAGACCTGGCCCTTCAGGCCACCGACAGCGGTCAGATTGCCGTCGCTGCCGACACCCGCCGAAATGTCGTCCTTGAGCTTCGTGCTCCAGATTTCCTTGCCGGTCTGCGCGTCGAACTTCGCGACCGAGCCGTTCTCGCCCGCCGCAAACACGGCGTCGCCGACGGCGACTGGCGAGAACAGATAGCGGCCGGCCTTGCCGACGCCCGCTTTCCATACCTGCTGGACGTTGAGCACCGGCTTGAACTGGGTGAGCGGCGTCGGCACGTGGCTCGCGCCCTTGCCCGACGAGCAGGCCGTCAGCGCCAGGACCGTCAATGCACAGGCGGCGGGCACAACGTATCGTTTCAGCAGATTCATCGGTGAACGAAGCATCAATGTAGTTGGTTTATGGAGAATGGCTGAGAGCACGCGGATTAGCCGCCGAGCGCGTCCAGCTTGAACTGGACCAGCTGACGCTCGGACGCATCGCTTTTCGGCAAGCTGTCGAGCGCGAGCTTGTAGGCGGCGCGCGCATCGTCGTGCTTGCCGGCAGCGGCAAGCAGGTCGCCGCGGCCATCGGCGACGAGGCCCTTGAACGGACCCGAATCCGGCTGGGGAATCAGCGCGAGGCCCTGATCGTAGGCCTTTTCGTCGAGCAGCAGCGACGCAAGACGCAGTTTCGCGATCTGGCGGAATTCATTGTCCTTCGCATGGTCGGCGGCCCACTGCAGTTGTGCTTTCGCGCCGGCCGTGTCGCCCGCCACATAAAGCGACTTCGCCACCGTCAGCGCCGTCATCTGCGCGTACGCAGTGCCGCCAAAGCGGTCTTCCATGTCGGATGCAACGCGCGTCAGCACGGCCTTATCACCACCCATCGCACCACCCATCGCACCACCCGAGGCCGCCTGCTGCACCTGGTCGTACAGCACGGCAGCCTCGGCCGCGTGGCGGCGCTGCCAGAAATTCCAGCCGTTCCACGCAGCGAGCCCGAGCAGAACGATCAGCACGGCCCACGTGGTGGAGTTGCCCCACTGCGCCCACCATGCCTTGAAGCTCTCGATCGATTCCTGTTCGTCGTGGTAACTCATCGCGTCGCGATTCCTCGTTTTTTAGCCATCCTGGCGCATCCGTTTCGTCTATCAGGTGCGCCGTGCGGGTTGTTCAAGCCGGCCGCGATCAGTCGTCGCCATCTTCGGCGGATGCAACCATCGCATTGATTAGATATTCGGTCAAGTCTTCAAGCGCGACGGTTTGCTGCTCGTTGCGCGCGTCGGCAGCGGTCCCGCGCAACGGCTTCACGCCCACCACGCCCTGCGCCACCTCGTCCTCGCCGAGCACGACGGCGAACGCTGCGCCGCTTGCGTCCGCGCGCTTCATCTGCGACTTGAAGCTCGCTGCCTGGCCGTCGGCGCTGCAGTGCAGGATCACGTCGAGACCGGTGTCGCGCAGACGCTCCGCCACGATGAAGGCCTGCTCGCGCGCCGCGTCGCCCTGATGGACAACGTAGACATCGCAACCTTCTGCTTCCGACACGAGGTCGTCTTCCTTGAGCAGTTCGAGGATGCGCTCGACACCCATCGCCCAGCCGCAAGCCGCCGTCGGCTTGCCGCCCAGTTGCTCGATCAGCGGATCGTAGCGGCCACCCGCGGCAACCGTGCCCTGCGCGCCGAGCTTGTCAGTAACCCACTCGAACACGGTCAGATTGTAGTAATCGAGACCGCGCACGAGACGCGGGTTGACCGTGAAGGGAATGTTGTTCGCCTTGAGGATGCGCTGGAGCCCCTCGAAGTGAGCACGCGACTGCTCGCCGAGGTAATCGATCAGCTTCGGCGCGTTGTTCGCCACTTCCTGCAGCGCCGGGTTCTTCGTGTCGAGCACGCGCAGCGGGTTGGTGTAGAGACGACGCTTGCCGTCCTCGTCGAGCAGCTCGGCGTGTTGCTCCAGATACCTGATCAGCTCGACGCGATGCGCGGCACGCTCTTCGGCAAGGCCCAGCGAATTGAGTTCGAGCTTGATGCCGGTGAGACCGAGGTCGTCCCACAGGCGCTGGCACATCAGGATGATTTCCGCGTCGGCATCCGGGCCCGCGAAGCCGAGCGCCTCGACGCCGACCTGGTGAAACTGGCGATAGCGCCCGCGCTGCGGACGCTCATGGCGAAACATCGGGCCGATGTACCACAGGCGCTTCGGGCCGTCGTAGAGCATGTTGTGCTCGATCGACGCGCGCACCACCGCCGCCGTGTTCTCCGGGCGCAGCGTGAGATTTTCGCCGTTCAGCGCGTCGGTGAAGCTGTACATCTCCTTTTCGACGATGTCGGTCACTTCGCCGATGCCGCGCGTAAAGAGTTGCGTGTGCTCGAGGATCGGCGTGCGGATGTTCTGGTATCCGTACGAACGGAGCATCGACTTCACGGTTGCTTCGAAGAATTCCCACAGCCCGGCTTCCTGCGGCAGGATGTCGTTCATGCCCTTCACGCCGGCGAGCTTTTCGGGCTTACTTTTCTGTTCAGTCATCTGATTGCGATTGACGATGTTCGGTTGTGCGTCGCGTCGATGCCGTGCTGCGTGCACGCATCCGTGCTTTAAGCCGTGGCTTCGGAGTTGCCGTACTTGCGCACGACGTAGTCGCTCACGATCTTCTGGAACTCTTCGGCAATGTGTTCGCCGCGCAGCGTCTTGACCTTCTCGCCGTCGATGAACACCGGCGCCGCCGGGTTCTCGCCCGAGCCGGGCAGACTGATGCCGATGTTCGCGTGCTTCGACTCGCCCGGACCGTTCACGATGCAGCCCATCACGGCGACGTTCATCGTCTCGACGCCCGGATATTCGCTGCGCCATACCGGCATTTGCGCGCGCAGGTAGTTCTGGATCTGCGACGCGAGTTCCTGGAAGAGCGTGCTGGTCGTGCGGCCGCAACCCGGGCAGGCGATGACCATCGGCATGAACGAGCGCAGGCCCATGGTCTGCAGGATTTCCTGGCCGACGATCACTTCGCCCGTGCGCGATGCACCCGGCTCCGGCGTGAGCGAAATACGGATCGTGTCGCCGATGCCTTGCTGCAGCAGCACCGAAAGCGCAGCCGTCGAAGCGACGATGCCCTTCGAGCCCATGCCCGCCTCGGTCAGGCCGAGGTGCAGCGCGAACGCGCAACGCTTCGAGAGTTGCTGGTACACGGCGATCAGATCCTGCACGCCGCTGACCTTGCACGACAGGATGATCTTGTCGCGGCCGAGGCCCAGTTCGACGGCGCGCTCCGCGGAACCGATCGCCGACTGGATCAGCGCTTCGTACATCACGCTTTGCGCTTCCCACGGCTCGCTGCGCACGGCGTTCTCGTCCATCATCTTCGCGAGCAGATCCTGGTCGAGACTGCCCCAGTTCACGCCGATGCGCACCGGCTTGTCGTATTTGATGGCCGCTTCGATCATCTGCGCGAACTGCGTATCGCGCTTGGCGCCCTGGCCGACATTGCCCGGATTGATCCGGTACTTCGAGAGCGACTCGGCACAGCCCGGATAGTCGCGCAGCAGCAGATGGCCGTTGTAGTGGAAGTCGCCGATGAGCGGCACCGACACGCCCATGCGGTCGAGCTGCTCGCGGACCGCCGGAACCGCAGCGGCCGCTTCCGGCGTGTTCACGGTGATGCGCACCAGCTCGGAACCGGCCTGGGCGAGTTCCTTGATCTGGATGGCGGTGCCGATCGCGTCGGCGGTATCGGTGTTCGTCATCGACTGCACGCGCACGGGCGCGTCGCCGCCGATCGTCACGAGGTTGCCGCCCCAGCGCACATGAACACCATGCGACTTGCGGCGCGGCGCGTGACCGCCAAGGATCGGCTCGTTCGAACAGATCTGGCTGATGCTGGACGGGGATTGCTGTTCGGTTTGCATCGGGAAACCCATTTACATCTCACGCGCACCGCAGATGCAGCCACGCGCGAATTGAAAAAGCGCCGCCGCCGGTATAGCCGGCCGCGACGCATGCCATATCTCTATCAGGGCAGCACGAAGCGCGCGACATTCCCGCGCGCCGACGCGTATTTCGACGCGTCGACCGGCTGGCCGTCGATCGTCATCGATTCGATGCCGGCCTTGTTGCCCACCGTAATCTTCAACGGTCCGGTGCCCGCGATCTCGCGCGCGTCGCTGCCGTGGATCAGGCCGGAGAATACCTCCTTGCCGTCCTTCTGGCGCACGCTGACCCAGGTGTCCTGCGTCACGCGGATCGCGAACGTCGATGTGTCCGCGCCCGAGGCTTGTGTCGTTGCTGCCGGCGTCGTTGCTGCGGCCGGTGCAGCCGGTGCGCTCGCGGCCGGTGCGTGCGCCGCAGGCGCCGCGCTAGCGGGCGCTGCGTTTGCACGTGCTGCACTAGCCGGAGCTGCATTCGCCGGAGCCGCATTTACCGGAGCCGCATTGGCCGGTGCTGCGTTAGTCGGTGCTGCATTCGCCGGAGCCGCCGGAGCTGCCACAGCCGCCTGCGGCGCGCTGCCCGCAGCAGCAGGCGCGGCGCTGGCCGGAGCGGCGTCGCTCGCCTGGGCATCCGCCGGAGCCTGCGCCTGATCGCCCTGCGCCGCCGATGCGCCAGTCGTCTGGCCTTCGGTCACCGTCGCGGCGTTGGGTTGCACATGCGCGTCGTTCGCCATCGACTTCAGGCGCGCAAACCACGCCGACGATTCACCGCTGTTCGTATGCCACATGGCGATCGCGATCACCGCAACGATCACCGCCGCCACGCCCCACAGCCACGAACCGCGGCGCGATGGGCCGCTGCCGCCGAGCGAGACCGAGACGCGGCCGCGCGGCAGTCCGCCGCCCGCCGAAGCCGGCATCGACAGATCCTGCTGCAGCACGCCGCGCTCGCGGCGCAGCGCCTGCGTGAACGGGGTCGGATCCGCGTCGAGCATCTTCGCGTAGCTGCGCACGACGCCCAGCGCGAACGTCGTATCCGGCAACTGGGTCAAATCGCCTGCTTCGAGCGCGCGCAGCTTGCTGATCGACACCTTCAGCCGCGCCGACACGTCCTCGACCGCCCATCCCTTTGCCTCGCGAAGCTGCGCAAAGCGCGCACCCGCTGCGGCCAACGTGTCGGGCACGGCCTGCACCGGCGATGGCGCACTGCCAGGCGTCGGACGGTCTGCATTGGACTCTGTCCCGAAAGGGTGCTGCGGCTCGCTCATCCCTAAATCCTTGCGTCGATTCTTTTCATTCCTGGAATCTGCCGGGTGCTTCGTGCCCCACCCCGATTCGCAGACCGTTTATATCAAAATGCACGGCTTCTGTGCCGCTTCCGATCGCTTCTGCAACTGTCCTTCACTACCTGTCTTTCACTACTACCGATGATGGCCTGTGCCCCCGGGCAACCGCACGGGCCTCATCCCTGCCGGTGCGCTCAATGCGGCACCGGCCTCACTTCAATGACCCTGCGCGCGCTGCGTTCGGCAAGGTGCGTGCGGTCCTTCACTTCGCCTGCAAGCTGCCCGCAGGCCGCATCGATGTCGTCGCCGCGCGTCTTGCGCACGGTCGTGACGACGCCCGCATCCATCAGGATCTGCGCAAAGCGCTTGATCTGCTCCGGTTTCGAGCGCAGCAGGCCCGATTCGGGGAACGGATTGAACGGGATCAGATTGAGTTTGCACGGCACGTCCCGCGTCAGCGCGAGCAATTCGCGCGCGTGCTGTTCCGTGTCGTTGACGCCGTCGAGCATGCAGTACTCGAACGTGATGAAGTCGCGCGGCGCGACTTTCAGATACCGCTGGCACGCGGCCATCAGGTCGCGCAGCGGATGCTTGCGGTTGAGCGGCACGAGTTCGTCGCGCAGCGCGTCGTTCGGCGCGTGCAGCGAAACGGCGAGCGCCACCGGCAACTCCGCGCCGAGACGGTCCATCATCGGCACGACGCCCGAAGTCGACAGCGTGACGCGCCGGCGCGACAAGCCGTAGGCGTTGTCGTCGAGCATCAGCCGCATCGCGGGCACGACTGCTTCGTAGTTCAGGAGCGGCTCGCCCATGCCCATCATCACGACGTTCGTGATGACGCGCTCGCCCTTGCCTTCACCGCCGGTCGCCTTGCCGCCCGCTTCGCCCAGAAGGGACGCGCGCAGCGCGAACTCCGCCATGCGAAGCTGGCCGATGATTTCGGCGGTGGTGAGATTGCGGGAGAATCCTTGCTTGCCGGTGGAGCAGAACCGGCAGTTGACCGCGCATCCCGCCTGCGAGGACACGCACAGCGTGCCGCGCGTCTCTTCGGGGATGAACACGGTTTCGACGGCGTTGCCGTTGCCCACGTCGACGAGCCACTTGCGCGTGCCGTCGGCGGAGACGTGATCGCTGATGATGCCGGGCATGCCGATGACGGCACGGCCTTTGAGCTTTTCGCGCAGCGATTTCGCCAGATCCGTCATGCCGTCGAAGTCGGCGGCGTTGTACTGATGGATCCAGCGTTGCAGCTGTTTGGCGCGAAACGGCTTCTCGCCGAGGCTTTCGCAGTATGCGACGAGGCCTTGGGCGTCGAGATCGAGAAGGTTGACGGTGGAACTGCTCGTCATGGTCAATCCTGCCATTTCAGTGCGAACCGAGTGAACCCGCGGGCTCACCGGCCGGCCATGCGGCTCGTCTTGCGAGCCTTCGGACGGACGGTGAACGCCATTGCCGTTCGCGCAACCTGGTGCTGCTTCGTCGGCTCGCTTAGCGCGAGTAGACGTTGACCTGCGGGAAGAAGAACGCGACTTCGACAGCAGCCGTTTCAGCGGCGTCCGAGCCGTGCACGGCGTTGGCGTCGATGCTGTCGGCGAAGTCGGCGCGGATCGTGCCCTTTTCCGCCTTCTTCGGGTCCGTAGCGCCCATCAGTTCGCGGTTCTTCAGGATGGCGTCCTCGCCTTCCAGCGCCTGCACCATCACCGGACCCGAGATCATGAATTCGACGAGGTCCTTGAAGAACGGACGCTCTGCGTGAACAGCATAGAACTTCTCAGCGTCGGCGCGCGAGAGGTGGACCATGCGGGCGGCAATGATCTTCAGGCCAGCGTTTTCGAAGCGGCTGTAGATCTGGCCGATCACGTTCTTTGCCACTGCGTCCGGCTTGATAATCGACAGGGTGCGTTCGATCGCCATAAAAACTCCAGAAAATTAATAGGTTACAGGTCCAAACGAATCGTCAATTGTAGCATGTTCCCATGTATGATTGCGATTGGACCCCGTTACCGGGGTGCGAAGTCCGGTCACAGGGCCGAGCAAGGGACCTGGAAAAGGGCAAGAATGGGCAAAAACCGGTGAAAAACCGGTGAAAAGCGCCCTGACAGCCCCCCAGACGGGCGCCCACGCCCACCGCCCGTGACGCGGCGGCCCGTGTACGCGGGCCCGCAAAGAAGTGCGCCGACCCGTTGAAACTCCAGGGCTGCGCGCATATCTTACGAGGGAGCGGATCGCAGGATCCGCCCCTGGCGCCTCCATCAAAACCGGCGCCTCTCACGCAAGGAGAAAGCATGAACCAGTATCCGTATAACTTCGGCCGCGGCGGATCCGTCATCACGGCCGAGGCCCGCAACCGCGTACTGCGCAACACCTACTGGCTGCTCGCGCTGTCGATGGTGCCAACGGTGCTCGGCGCGTGGGTGGGCGTCGTCACCGGTTTCACGCTGTTTTCGGCCACGAGCCCGGCCATGAGCCTGCTTGCGTTCTTCGCAATCGCCTTCGGCTTCATGTTCGCGATCGAGCGCACCAAGGACAGCGCCGTCGGCGTATTCGTGCTGCTCGGCTTCACGTTCTTCATGGGCCTGATGCTCTCGCGGCTCCTGACGGTCATCCTGCACTTTTCGAACGGCCCGTCGCTCATCATGCTCGCCTTCGGCGGCACCGGCATCATCTTCGCCGCCATGGCCACCGTCGCGACGGTCAGCAAGCGCGATTTCGCGGGCCTCGGCCGTTGGCTGTTCATGGGCGTGATCGTGCTGCTGCTCGCCGGCGTCGCGAATATCTTCCTGCAACTGCCCGCGCTGATGCTCACCTTCTCGGTGATGGCCATCGTCATTTTCTCGGCCTACATGCTGGTCGACGTGCAACGCGTGGTGAACGGCGGCGAGACCAACTACATCACGGCCACGCTTGCAATCTATCTGGATCTCTATAACGTCTTCACGAACCTGCTCGCCCTGCTCGGCATCTTCGGCGGTAACCGCAACTGAGCGTAACTGAGCGCAGCCAGGCGCGCAGACCTGCCCCGCTTGCTGGCCCTCTCGGCCCGCAAGCGATTCATGAAAAAGCCCATGACACTCCTGTCATGGGCTTTTTTGTTCCTGATCGCTCAGCAAAGATCGGCGGCTCAGAGTGCCACCCAGTCGAACCCCTCGTCCTGCGACGCCACCCCAATTTCTGTCGCCGCGTTGCCCAGCACGCCGTCCATCGCCGCGCGCGCCAGTTCGGGCGTGTTGTTTTGCTGACTCAGGTGGGCGGCGACGAGATAGCGCAGCTTCGAGCGGTCGAGTCCGGCCAGAATCCGCGCAGCGGCCTCGTTGTTCAGGTGCCCGTGCGAGCCGCCGATGCGCGCCTTCAGCGACGGCGGATAGCGGCTCGCCGCGAGCAGCGCGACATCGTGGTTGCATTCGAGGACGAGCGCATCGCAGCCTCCGAGCACCGCGCCGATGTGCGGCGTCGATTCGCCGACGTCGGTCAGCACGCCGAGCCGGCTCGCCCCGTCGTTGAAGACAAACTGCAGCGGCTCGCGCGCATCGTGCGGGACCGTATAAGGCAGGACGCCCACAGCGCCGATCTCGACCGCTTCGTCGCTCCACAGGACGTGCAGATCGACGCCCGCAGTGTCCGCGCCGACGGCCTGCGCCGTGCCCCAGCTCGTGTAGAGCGGAATCGACCAGCGGCGCGCGAGCGTGAGCGCGCCGCCGATATGGTCGCTGTGTTCGTGGGTGATGAGGATGGCGTGGAGCGTATCGGCGGCCAGGCCCGCTCGCGCGAGCCGCCGCTCGACTTCCTTCGCCGAGAAACCGCAGTCGAGCAGCACGCGCGTGGGGCTCGCGCCGCCGCCTGCTTCTACGACCAGCGCGTTGCCCTCGCTCCCGCTGCCGAGGCTTGCAAAGCGCACGGCGGCTGCGTCAGTTGAGCTGGGCGTGCAGCGCCGTCACGATGCGCTGCGCTTGCGTCGACGTGTCCACCTGACCGTTCTGGTCGAGCACGGCGATCTGCGTTTGCACATCGCTCTTGGCGCGAACGGCGATGAGGAACTCCGCCCCCTGATTCTTCGCAGCCGACTTCGGGCTGTAGAACAGCTTGCCGAGCAGACCGTCGCCCTTTAGTTCCTGCATCGAATCGGCGTAGCGGACGTAGTAGATGCCCTTCGCGCGGTCGCGGTTGTCGACCGTGAAGTTGGTGCGGTCGAGCGCGAGGCCGACGCGCAGCCACGCGCGGTCGAACGACTCGGGCAGATCGAGCGTGGCGCCGCCCGCAGTGTTGTCGATTTTCGCGACGACCGTCGACGTGCGTGCGTCCGTCAGCAATTGCTTCGACTGTGCGTCTGTGAGGCCGAACTTCTGCATCAGCTTCGAGAGGAACAGCGCTTCGAGAGCGGGATCGCGCGGGCGCTCGACCCACTTCGACCCCGTCTTCTCCTGCCCCGTCAGCATTTCTTCCATCGCGGAATGCGTGATGGAGATGTCGGTCTGGCCGTCTGCGCCGCGCGTCACGAGCGTGCGGAAGCGGTCGCGCGTGCCCGACGAATACGCGAAGTCGATCACGCGGCCGATCGTGCGGCGGAACCAGTCATCCGGAATGTTGGCGCGGTTTTCCGCCCAGCCGGTCGTCATGATGCCGGTGGACGACGAGTCGGTCGCCAGCGCGAAGCCGTTTTCCTGCCAGAAGGTCTGCAGGATCGGCCAGACGTCGTCCGGCGTGCGGCCGTCGATCACGAGCCAGCGGCGGTCGCCGTCGCGCTCGATGTGCATGCCGAGCGGATCCTGCGCGGTCGGCGTACCGAGCGTGGTATTGCCCGCGCTCGTCACCGTGCCCTTCGGCGCATTGCCGAGCCCGGCCTGCGGCGGCGGTGCGACGTACTTCTGCTCGGTCGGCGCCGACGAGAGATCCTGCGGCACGGTGAGCGGCGGCGCGCTCGGCGTGTCCTTGTAGTTGACATGATCCGGCGCGAGCACGTCGTTCAGCGACTCGCAGCCTGCGAGCGAACCAATAGCCAGCGCCAGCACCGCCATTCGGGTGGCGTGAAGGGAGAGAGCGGAACGTTTCATGGAGACCTTCGTGATACTGGTGCGCAAAGCCGGGATCTGTCGTGGATACGGGCGGTGGCGGCGTCGGTTAATAATCGGGCTTGGCCGGGCTCTTGATCGGGCTTGTTTACCGGCAAATCAGCCGATCAGACCGGCTTCGCGCAATGCCGTGCGCACCACGTCGTGGTAGCGGGCGTCGAGCGGCGTGAGCGGCAGGCGAATGCCGCCTTCGATGCGGCCGAGTTCCTGCAGCGCCCACTTCACGGGAATCGGGTTCGATTCGATGAACAGATTCTTGTGCAGCGACAAAAGCTTCATGTGGATCGCACGCGCGGTCTTCACGTCGCCTTCGAGCGCTGCCTTGCACAGGTCGCTCATCTGGCGCGGCGCAACGTTCGCAGTCACCGAAATATTGCCGTGGCCGCCGAGCAGCATCAGCGCAATCGCCGTAGGATCGTCACCGCTGAAAATGCTGAAACCCTCGGGCGCGTGCTTGATGAGGTGTGCGGCACGGTCGATGTTGCCCGTCGCTTCCTTCACGCCCACGATGCCCGGCACCTGCGCAAGGCGCAGGATCGTCTCGTTCGACATGTCCGCAACGGTGCGGCCCGGCACGTTGTACAGCACGACCGGCAGATCGACCGTCTCGGCGATCTTCGAGAAGTGGCGGTACATGCCTTCCTGGGTCGGCTTGTTGTAATACGGCACGACCTGGAGCGAAGCGTGCGCGCCAACGGCCCTGGCCTGGCGCGTCAGTTCGATCGCTTCAGCAGTGGAATTGCCGCCTGAACCGGCGATGATCGGCATGCGGCCAGCGGCGTGCTCAACCGCCGTCTTGACCATCAGGATGTGCTCTTCGACGTCGAGCGTGGCGGACTCCCCGCTCGTGCCGACGACGACGAGGGCATCCGTCCCCTCTTCGACATGCCAGTCGATCAGTTTGCGGAACGCCGGCAGGTCGAGACTGCCGTCCTCGTGCATGGGGGTGACGATCGCGGGGATACTGCCGCGCAACGTGATGCCGTCCTGGGTGCCGTTAGCCATGAAACGTCTAAAAATGAGTACGTTAAATTGCGATTGTAGCGGATTAGCCGGTCAGATCGTACCGCCGTACGGGAAGTACCTGAGCCGCGCCTCTACTACCGGCCGTTACAGCAGGGCTCGTCGCATGCGTCTCGCGCACCGCGCAGATCCGCTGGATGAACGCCTCGCGCGGCTCGGCGAGAAAGCCGTCCTGATACGCGATCACCCGCAGCGCGGGCGTGCACGCCGCCAGCAGTTCGCCCGGCGCGAGCAGGAAAGCGGGATTGGACGGCTTGCCGACAGTCTCGTTGCCTTGCGCAAAAGTCTCGTAGATCAGCACGCCGCCCGGCGCCAGTGCGTCGATTAAACGCGGCATGAGCGGCCGGTGCAGATAGTGGGTCACGACCACCGCCGTAAATTGCCGCTGTGGCGCGAGCGGCCAGGGCGCGCCTTCGAGGTCGCATTCGAGCGTCTCGATTCCCGCCACGCCGGCCATCGTCGCCAGTGCGGCGGCGTCGCGATCGAGCGCCAATACCGGGTGGCCGCGCTGCGCGAAGAACCGGGCGTTGCGCCCCATCCCCGACGCCACCTCGAGCACCGCCTGCCCCGGCGCGACGAGATGCGCCCACTGGCGCACCCAGCGCGACGGTTCGGCGAGCGCGCCGTGCGGCGCGCCGGCAGCGGATACGGGCGTCGTCACGCGAGCGCCCTCAGTTGTACGAGAGGCCCATCGCCTCGCGCACGTCGCGCATGGCCTCGCTCGCGAACTTGCGCGCCTTGTCGCAGCCGTCGGCGACGATTGCACGCAGGAGCGACGGGTCGTCCATGTACTTCTGCGCCCGCTCCAGCATCGGCTGCTGCTCGCGCAGGATGCCGTCGATCACGGGCTGCTTGCACTCGAGGCAGCCAATCCCCGCCGAACGGCAACCCTTTTGCACCCAGTCGTGCGTCGCTTCGTCCGTGTAGACCTGGTGCAGCTGCCACACCGGGCACTTGTCCGGATCGCCCGGATCGGTGCGGCGCACGCGCGCCGGGTCGGTCGGCATCGTGCGGACTTTCTTCGTGATCGACTCGGCGTCTTCGCGCAGGCCGATCGTGTTGCCGTACGACTTCGACATCTTCTGGCCGTCGAGGCCCGGCATGCGCGACGCTTCCGTGAGCAGCACCTGCGGCTCCGGCAGAATGATCTTGCGCGAGCCTTCGAGGTAGCCGAAGAGGCGTTCGCGGTCGCTCATCGACAGGCTCTGCGACTCCGACAGCATCGCGCGCGCCTGTTCGAGCGCCTCTTCGTCGCCCTCCTGCTGATACGCGTTGCGCAGCTCGTGGTAGAGCTTCGAGCGCTTGCCGCCGAGCTTCTTCGCGGCTTCATTCGCCTTGTCCTCGAAGCCGGGCTCGCGGCCGTACATGTAATTGAAGCGGCGCGCCATCTCGCGCGCCATCTCGACGTGCGGCACCTGGTCCTCGCCGACCGGCACGAGCGACGCGCGGTACAGCAGGATGTCGGCGGCCATGAGCACCGGATAGCCGAGGAAGCCGTAGGTGCCGAGATCCTTGTCGCGCAGCTTCTCGATCTGCTCCTTGTAGGTCGGCACGCGTTCGAGCCAGGACAGCGGCGTGCTCATGCCGAGCAGCAGCGCCAGTTCGGCGTGCTCGGGCACGCGGCTCTGGATGAACAGCGTCGCCTGGTTCGGATCGATGCCGGACGCCAGCCAGTCGATCAGCACGTCCCAGACGTTTTTCTCGATGACCTCGGGCGTTTCGTAGTGCGTCGTGAGCGCATGCCAGTCGACCACGCAGAAAAAGCACGGGTACTCGGACTGCAGCCGCACCCAGTTTTTCAGCACGCCGTGATAGTGGCCGAGGTGCAGCGACCCGGTGGGCCGCATGCCGGAGAAGATACGGTCAGGGAACATGATGTTATGAAAAGAGCGACATAAGTGGAGTAAGGATGACCGTGACCACGTCGTAGCCGAAGCTCACGAGCGGACGCAGCCAGAATCGTGTAAATACGCCTGTCACGAGCAGCGCCATCACGATGATGAAACCATAGGGCTCGAGCCGCGAGAGCGCAATGCTCGCGCGCGTCGGCAAAAGTGCCGCGAGAACGCGGCCGCCGTCGAGCGGCGGCAGCGGAAAGAGGTTGAGCACGCCGAGCACGAGATTCACGCCGACGCCGGCCTGCGCCATGCGCGTGAAGAACGGCTCGTCGATGCCGAACGCCAGTAGCGCGACAGTGACGAGCCCCCACACGAGCGCCTGGACGAAATTGCAGCCCGGCCCGGCCGCCGCGACCCAGAGCGTGCCCCAGCGCGGATTGCGCAGATTGCCGAACGAAATCGGCACGGGCTTCGCGTAGCCGAACACGAACGCGCCGCTCGTGAGGAAATAAAGGATGAGCGGCATCGCGATCGTTCCGACCGGATCGATATGGCGCATCGGATTGAGCGAGACGCGGCCGAGAACATATGCCGTGTTGTCGCCGAGCGCGCGCGCGACATAGCCGTGCGCGGCCTCGTGCAGCGTGATGGCGAAGATGACCGGAAGGGCGTAGACGGCGATCGTCTGTATCAGTGAAGCATCCATGGCGCGGTATTGTATCAATGCCCCGGGGCGCGGCCCGGGCGGTCAAGCGATGGCGTAACGATCGCGGAAGCGGCGGATGGTGGCGAATGGCGGCGCGTGGCGGCCGAAGAGTGACAAAGGCGTGCCTCATGCCTCCTGTTCGAGGCCGAACGGCGCGAGGCTGCCGCGCCCCGCGCGCACGAGCACCGGCTCGCGGCCCGTAAGATCGATGACCGTCGAAGGCTCGCACGGGCATGCGCCGCCGTCGATCACCAGATCGAGCTGTTTTTCGAGCCGCTCGCGGATCTCTTCGGGTTCGTTGAGCGGTTCGGTGTCGGGCGGCAGGATCAGCGTCGTCGCGAGCAGCGGCTCGCCAAGCTCTTCGAGAATCCCGAGCGGAATCGCATGACCCGGCACACGCAGCCCGATCGTCTTGCGTGACGGATGCGAGAGCCGCCGCGGCACTTCTTTCGTGGCCTGGAGCACGAACACGTACGGCCCCGGCGTCACCGACTTGATGAGCCGGTACTGCTGGTTGTCCACCATCGCGAAATTGGCCAGCTCGGACAGGTCCCGCACCATCAACGAGAGCAGCGCCCGCTCGTCCAGAGCGCGAATCCGGCGCAGACGCTCGGCAGCGTGCTTGTCGTCGATGCGGGCCGCCAGCGCGTAGCTCGAATCGGTGGGCAGCGCGATCAGGCCGCCCTCGCGGACGATCTGCGCGGCCTGCTTGAGCAGGCGCGGCTGCGGATTATCGGGGTGAAGCCGAAAGTACTGGGACATGGGCTCGATCAGCTATCAGGGGGCAAAACGCCGAAGCAGCGCCGACATATCGTACGACACTGCGGTACAACACTGCGGTACGACGCCGCGACACGTTCCGGCGCGACGGTAGGCCAGGGTTGCGGGCCGCGCAAGCGCGGCCTACAGCCATCGTTCCCAGACTGGCTTGAGATCGGAGGGAAGCGGCGGCAGGCTGCCGGGCGCGATCGAATCGGGTCCGGGCGCATGGAAGTCCGATCCGCGCGACGCCTCGAAGCCGAAACGGCGCGCGACGGCGGCGTACTCGGCGTATTGATCCGGCGTATGGCTGCCGGTGACGACCTCGATGGCCTTGCCGCCCCGGTCGATGAACTCACCGAAGAACGTGTCGAATTCGAGCGGCGTGTAGAGGTAGCGGCCCGGATGCGCGACGACGGCCTCGCCGCCCGCGGCCTTGATCCATGCGACCGCGTCGCCGAGCTTCGCCCAGCGGTGCCCGATATAGCCGGGCTTGCCCTCGCCGAGCCAGCGCGAAAACGCGTCCTGGGTGTTCTTCGCACGGCCCGACTCGACGAGAAAACGTGCGAAGTGGGTGCGCGAGATCAGATCGGGATTGGAGACGTAGCGCAGCGCGCCGTCATAGGCGTCGGCAATGCCGAGTTCGCCGAGCCGCTCGCCGATCGCAACCGCACGCGCGGCGCGGCCGTTACGCGTCTGCACGAGCCCTTCCACGAGCGCGGGGCATTCGGGATCGACGTTCAAACCGACGATGTGCACGGTGCGCGACGCCCACGTCACCGAGATCTCGACGCCGCACAGATAGCGCATGCCGAGCGCCTCGGCCGCTGCGCGCGCCTCGCGCTGGCCGCCGACCTCATCGTGATCGGTGAGCGCCCACAGCGTGACGCCGCCCGACTGCGCCAGCCGCGCGACAGCGGCGGGGGCCATCTGGCCGTCCGAAACGGTGGAGTGACAGTGCAGATCGGCGTTCATCGCTAGCGTGAAAAAGTCAGGCGTCGATTCTACTGCAATGCAGTGACGCCGTCCGGGCGCGGCCGACGCGGTGCGCGCCACCGGCCTGCGATGTCATCGGCAAAGCATCGGCAACGATGCCCGACTCGGTCTCGCCGCTACGCGCAGAAGGCTTCGATCAGCCGGGCGATTTGCTCGGGCTGGTCGTGGTGGATCATGTGCCCGGCATCGTCGACGATGCGCTCGCGCCAGTCGGGGAACGCCTCGAATCGCGTCTTGAATTCGCCGATCGGCACGGCGCCCGCCAGCCGCGCAAGCGTTTCGGAGTGGGCCGCCTCGACGTGCAGCACCTTGGCGCTTACGTGCGACCAGATCGCCATCACCTCGTCGATGCGGTAAAGCAGCGGGCTGCGCATTTTGTGAGCCGCATCGGCGAGCAGCAGGTAGCCGCCTTCGCCGTCCGGTTTCGACCAGTGCTGCGCGAGAAAGCGCGCACGCAGTGCGGCGAGCCGCGGATTCGTCTTCACGAGGCGCGCGGCCACGTCGTCGAGCGACGCATAACGACGCATCGCGGGCGGCTCGCGCAATTCGTCGAGCCACGCGCGCACGCGCCTCGGCGCTTCGGCGGCGGCCGGCGCAGGCATGCCGAATCCTTCCAGATCGACCACGCGGCGCACGCGCTGTGGCCGCACGCCCGCATAGAGACACGCGATGTTCGCGCCCATGCTGTGGCCGACGAGGTTGACCGCACCGGTCGGCGCGTAACGATCGAGCAGCACATCCAGATCGGCGAGGTAGTCGTAAAACCAGTAACTGCCGCCGCCCTGCTCCGCAACCGGCCAGTCCGAGAGACCGAAGCCGCGCATGTCCGGCGCGATGACCTGCCAGTCGCCGCCCAGCGCATCGACGACGAACTGAAACGACGCCGCGACATCCATCCAGCCGTGCAGCATGAAGAGGACCGGCGCGTCGGCGGCGCCCCAGCACCGCACGTGCAGCCGGATGCCATTGACTTCAACGAATTCGGATCGGGAAACGTTCATGCGTGAAGGTGGAAAATACAGGTAGAAAAGAATGGTCGTTCGATTATATCGACAGATGCTGACCCGCATCTGACTGCGCCCTTATTCATCTTTGTCGTCGTCACGCAGCCGCGCATCCGCTGCGGCCTGTTCCGGCGCATCCTGGGACGCGAGTGTGTCGAGTTCCGCGTCGTCGAAGCCCGCCGAGCGGCGCGCCTCGAAGTTGAACGGCCCGCGCATCTTCGGCGCGCGGTACTGCTGTGCGAGCGTGAGCCACGCCGCGTGCGGATCCAGTCCGCGCGCTTCGCACAGGAAGCGGAACCAGCGATTGCCGATGCGCACATGCCCTACCTCATCACGCAGGATCACATCGAGCACTGCTGCAGACTGGTCGTCGCCCGCCTGCTTCAGGCGCGCGCGGATCGGCGGCGCAGCATCGAGCCCGCGCGCCTCCAGCACGCGCGGCACGAGCGCCATGCGCGCGAGGACATCGTCGCGCGTGCGCTCGCACATCTCCCACAGGCCGTTGTGGGCCGGAAAATCGCCGTAGGCGTGACCGTAGTCCGCGAGGCGCGCGCCGAGCAGCGAGAAGTGAAAGGCTTCTTCGGCAGCGACCGTCAGCCAGTCGGCGTAGAACGCGTCGGGCATGCCGGGGAAACGCCAGACGGCGTCGAGTGCGAGATTGATCGCGTTGAATTCGATGTGCGCGAGCGCGTGCAGCAGGACCACGCGGCCTTGCGGCGTGCTCATGCTGCGCCGCTCCAGCTGGCGCGGCTCGACCAGCACAGGACGAGCCGGCCGCCCCGGCAGATCCGCGGGCGCGTCGATTTCGCGCTGCGCATCCCAGCACGATATGTGATTCGACATGCCATTCGATATGCCGTCCTGCACGAGCGCATGGAGCGCCTGCACGGCTTCGGCTTTCGCGCCGGGATCGCGCTCACGCAGCGCATCGAGCGCGGCAAGACGCCAGTTACCGGGCACGCCGATACGTTGGGCACACAGCTTGGAATCGACTGAAGCAATGGAAGTCATCGGGAACGAACGAGAAAGCGCAGAAATAGTCCAGGTCGCGGCACCGCGCGGCACGCCAGGCGGTCCGCGCGCGACCGTTTACAATACGCGATTCACCTGCCGTGCGCCCTGCCCTGACGCAACGACGCCGCATCCGCACCGCAGCCCCCCCGACCTCAGGAGACGCAACACCGTGGCCATCTACAAGCTTGGCGAAGCCGCACCCACTATTCACGAAAGCGTGTTCGTCGCGGACAACGCAACCGTCATCGGCACGGTGACCCTGGCCGAGGACGCGAGCGTCTGGTTCGGCGCGACGCTGCGCGGCGACAACGAGCCGATCACGGTCGGCGAGCGCACCAATATCCAGGAAGGCGCGGTGCTGCACACGGATCCCGGCTACCCGCTCACGCTCGAAGCGAACGTGACGGTGGGCCACCAGGCCATGCTGCACGGCTGCACGGTGAAGGAAGGCGCGCTCATCGGGATTCAGGCCGTGGTCTTGAACGGCGCGGTGATCGGCCGCAACTGTCTGGTCGGCGCGGGCGCGGTGGTCACCGAGGGCAAGGTGTTCCCCGACAACTCGCTGATTCTCGGCGCACCGGCGAAAGTGGTGCGCGAACTCACCGAGGCCGACATCGCGGGACTCAAGCGCAACGCGGATGTCTACGCGAAGCGTCGCGAATATTTCAAGGCGCAGCTCGTGCGCATCGGCTAGGCCTGTCTGCCCATGCGCGCCGCGCCGTATGAATCGAAACGAAGGAAAAGATTGTGAACGACCAGTTGCAGAAATTCTTGTTCAGCGCCGCCCCGGTGCGTGGTGAGATCGTCTCCCTGCGCAGTACGTGGCAAGAGGTGCTCACGCGCCGTCAATATCCCGCGCCGGTGCAGACCGTGCTCGGCGAGATGATGGCGGCGTGCGCGCTGCTGTCGGCCAATCTGAAGTTCGACGGCACGCTGATCATGCAGATTTTCGGCGACGGTCCCGTGCGCATGCTGGTCGTGCAGTGCGCCTCGGATCTCTCGATGCGCGCGACCGCGCGGCTCGCCGACGGTCTCACGGCCGACGACGCCGCGGCGCTGCCCGATGACATGACGATCGCCGGCCTCATCAACGTGAGCGGCAATGCGCGCTGCGTCATCACGCTTGACCCGGCCAGCAAGCAGCCGGGCCAGCAGCCGTATCAGGGCATCGTGCCGCTGAACGGCACGGACGGCCCGCTCCATTCGATTTCCGAGGTCCTCGAGCACTACATGCATCACTCGGAGCAGCTCGACACGCGCATGTGGCTCGCGGCCAACGGCGAGCGCGCGGTCGGCGTGATGCTGCAGAAGCTGCCCGGCGACGGCGGGATCGTGCCGCACGCAGGCGAACTCGACACCGATACGTGGGACCGCGTCTGCACGCTCGGCGGCACGCTGTCTCGCGCGGAACTGCTCGAACAGGAACCCGAGGTGCTGTTCCGCCGCCTCTTCTGGCAGGAGAACGTGCACCACTTCGAACCCGCGCAGACGCGCTTTCAGTGCAGCTGCTCGCGCGAGAAGGTCGGCGCGATGCTGAAGATGCTGGGGCGCGGCGAAGTGGACGGCGTGATCGAGGAACGCGGCCACGTCGAAATCCACTGCGACTACTGCAACCAGCGCTACGAGTTCGATCCCGTGGACGTGGCGCAACTTTTCGCGGCGCCCGGCCTCTCGGAAGGCATTGCGCCCGCAGCGGACCGGCGCCACTGAGCGCTGCGACGATCATCGGGGAACGCGCTGCCGTGCCGGCGGCAGCGCGTGTGATTGCGGCGAGATTGAGCCGAAATTCAGGCTGACATTCGGATGCCCGGCATGCGTATGATTTGCTTAGGCATCCGACGGATGGAGAAGAGCATGAGCGGGAAAAACAGCCGCGAAAGTCTGCGGCGCAACGTGCAGCCGCGCCTTTCGGCAATCGCGACGATGATGGTGCTCGGCGCGGGCATCGCATTGACAAGCGGCTGCGTGATGGCCCCGCCAGGTCCGTCACCGATCCTGAGCCGGCTCAGCCCCGAGCAGTCGGGCGTGTCCGCGAACGCACATCCGCTCACGCCCGCGGAACGCGCGCGCTACGACGCCATCGACCGCCAGGCGCTCGCCGACCAGGAGCGCGCGATAGCCGCCGAAGCAGCCGCGCAGGCCTGGGCACGCACCGTTGCGCCGCCCGTCACGACGTTCGGCAGCTACTACGGTGGCAACTACGGCGGCTACTACGGCGGAGGCTGGGGCTATGGCTACCCGGGCTGGGGATGGGGCTGGTGAACCGATAGCAGAAAGTAAAAAAGCGCGGCTGACTGCCGCGCTTTTTCATTGAATCCAGCCGTGCCGAACAGTCCGGCGAATCTGGCAACCGTCAGGTCCGCCCGGCCTTTTTCTTCGCTTCCGACTTCTTCGCGTCGACCTTCTTCGTATCCGTCTTCTTCGCGTCCTTCGCGCGCCCACGCTTCCTTTCGGGCACGCGCGACACCGGGTTCGGCACGACCTTCACGGGCGCATCCGACATCACGCCGCGCGTCGACGTGTTCGACGACGCGCTGGGCGCGGGCGGCGGCTGGTTCGGCGAGACGAACTGCACGAACACCTCGCCGTCCTTCACCATGCCCATTTCGTAGCGCGCGCGCTCTTCAACGGCGGCAGTCCCGTTCTGGAGATCCTGCACTTCGCCCGCAATGCGGTCGTTGCGCGTTTTCTCGTCCTCGTTCTGCTTGAGCTGCTGGGCGAGTTGCCCCTGAATTTCGTGCACGCGCAGCCACCCGCCCCGTCCCCACCAGAGCGGGTACTGGACCAGCGCCAGCAGAATGATCAGGACGACAGTGACAAGCCGCATGAAGGATGCCGGATAAATACACGCCGCCCCGCGCAGAACGCGGGGCGGCGAAGACACGAGCCGAAGGAGGACAGCAAGGCTGTTACCAGCGTGCTCTGCGTATCAATACACCATCAGCGCAGATTGTAGAACGCCGACTTGCCCGGATAGGTTGCGATATCGCCGAGATCTTCCTCGATTCGCAGCAGCTGGTTGTACTTCGAGATGCGGTCGCTGCGCGAGAGCGAGCCGGTCTTGATCTGTCCCGCGTTCAGGCCGACGGCGATGTCCGCGATCGTCGAGTCTTCGGTTTCGCCCGAGCGGTGCGAGATCACGGCCGTGTAGCCCGCGCGCTTGGCCATTTCGATTGCCGCGAAGGTTTCCGTCAGCGTGCCGATCTGGTTGATCTTGATGAGGATCGAGTTCGCGATGCCCTTCTCGATGCCCTCTTTCAGGATGCGCGTGTTCGTGACGAACAGGTCGTCGCCGACGAGCTGGATCTTCTTGCCGAGCTTGTCGGTCAGCAGCTTCCAGCCGGCCCAGTCGCTCTCGTGCATGCCGTCTTCGATCGAGACGATCGGGAACTTGTCGGCGAGCGTCGCGAGGTAGTCGCTGAATTCCGCCGACGACAGTTGCAGGCCTTCGCCCGCCAGCTGGTACTTGCCGTCGTGGTAGAACTCGCTGGCCGCGCAGTCGAGCGCGAGCAGCACGTCTTCGCCCGCGCGGTAGCCGGCCTTCTCGATGGCTTGCAGGATGGTCGACAGGCATTCGTCATTGCTGCCGAAGTTCGGCGCGAAGCCGCCTTCGTCGCCGACTGCCGTGCTCATGCCGCGATCCGAGAGGATCTTCTTGAGCGCGTGGAACACTTCCGCGCCGCAACGCAGCGCTTCGCGGAAGGTCGGCTGGCTCACCGGCACGATCATGAATTCCTGGATGTCGAGGCTGTTGTTCGCGTGCGCGCCGCCGTTGACGATGTTCATCATCGGCACCGGCAGTTGCATCGCGCCCGAGCCGCCGAAGTAGCGGTACAGCGGCAGGCCGGCTTCTTCAGCGGCGGCCTTCGCGACGGCCATCGAAACGGCCAGCATCGCGTTCGCGCCGAGGCGCGACTTGTTGTCGGTGCCGTCGAGCTCGAGCAGGGTCTTGTCGAGGAAAGCCTGTTCCGAAGCGTCGAGGCCCATGATCGCCTCGGAGATTTCCGTATTGATGTGCTCGACCGCCTTCAGCACGCCCTTACCGTTGTAGCGGCCGGCTTCGCCGTCGCGCAGCTCGATCGCTTCGCGCGAGCCCGTCGACGCGCCCGACGGCACAGCCGCGCGGCCCATCGTGCCCGATTCGAGCAGCACGTCGCATTCGACGGTGGGGTTGCCGCGAGAATCGAGAATCTCTCGACCGATGATATCTACGATTGCACTCATGGTTTCCTCAGGAAATGACAGTAATTCTTGCGCGACCGGCGCCGCCTGCATGGATCCGCAAGGCGCAGCTTCTGCACGTACGGAATGCCCTGTCGCGTGGGACAGGCGGCGCGTGGGTCGGGTTCAACTTGTGCAGCGCGGCGCACGCTTCGGCGCCGCTGCGCGGCCGATCGTGCGCCGCGTTTCTACTTCCGCGTTTCTCCTCCATCACGCCGCTCGTGCATCCAAAGCGGCGCGCACTACGTCACTGCAGCCAATTACTCAAATGCTGTCGCAAAACCACACGCAACCGGGCGCAATTACAAGTGACCACAAGTAACTGCGCCCGGCTGCGTAATCAGTTGAAATCGCTTTCGAGGAACGGTGCGCGCTTGACCGCCTGGTCGAGCGTCACGAGCGTTTCGAGCAAGTCTGCCATGCGGTTGAGCGGCACGGCGTTCGGACCATCCGATTTCGCCTCGGAAGGCTTCGGATGCGTTTCCATGAAGAGACCCGCCACGCCCGTCGCCACGGCCGCGCGCGCGAGCACCGGCACGAATTCGCGCTGGCCGCCCGAGCTCGTGCCCTGTCCGCCCGGCAGTTGCACCGAGTGAGTCGCATCGAACACGACCGGCGCGCCGGTCTCGCGCATGATCGCAAGCGAGCGCATATCCGAGACGAGATTGTTGTAACCGAACGAAACGCCGCGTTCGCACGCCATGAAGCGGTCTTCGGAGAGACCCGCTTCACGCGCGGCGTCGCGCGCCTTGTCGATGACATTCTTCATGTCGTGCGGCGCGAGAAACTGGCCTTTCTTGATGTTGACCGGCTTGCCCGAGCGCGCGCACGCGTGGATGAAGTCGGTCTGGCGGCACAGGAACGCAGGCGTTTGCAGCACGTCCACGACCGAGGCAACGGGTCCGATCTCTTCTTCGGTGTGCACGTCGGTCAGCACGGGCAGACCGAGCTGGCGCTTCACTTCGGACAGGATGCGCAGGCCCTCGTCCATCCCGAGGCCGCGAAACGACTTGCCGCTCGAGCGATTGGCCTTGTCGTACGACGACTTGTAGATGAACGGAATGCCGAGCTTCTCCGTGATTTCCTTCAGGCGGCCGGCGGTGTCGATCGTCATCTGCTCCGATTCGACGACACACGTGCCCGCGATCAGGAAAAACGGGCGGGAGAGCCCGACCTCGAAACCGCACAGATTCATGCTTTCTCCTCGGCACGCGAGAGCTGGTGCGCGAGCGCCGCTTCCACATACGCCTTGAAGAGCGGATGGCCGTCGCGCGGCGTGGACGTGAATTCGGGGTGGAACTGGACGCCGACAAACCACGGGTGCATCTCGCGCGACAGTTCCATCATCTCCGGCAGATCTTCGGTCGGCGTGCGGGCGCTGATGACGAGGCCGCCTGCTTCGAGCTTGGGCACGTAACCGTTGTTGACCTCATAACGGTGGCGGTGACGCTCGTTCACGTCCTTGCCGTAGATCTGCGATGCGAGCGTGCCGGGCTTGATCGGGCAGCGCTGCGAACCGAGGCGCATCGTGCCGCCGAGATCCGAGTTTTCGCTGCGCTTTTCGACCTTGCCTTCGCGGTCGGCCCATTCGGTGATGAGAGCGACCACGCGGTCGGGCGTATCCGGGTTGAATTCCGTGCTGTTCGCTTGCGCGAGGCCCACCACGTCGCGCGCGAACTCGATCACCGCGAGCTGCATGCCGAGGCAGATGCCGAGATACGGCACCTTCGCCTCGCGGGCGTAGCGGATCGCCTTGATCTTGCCTTCGGTGCCGCGACGGCCGAAGCCGCCCGGCACGAGGATCGCGTCGAGGTGCTTGAGGCTGTCCACGCCCTCTTCGTCGATCTGCTCGGAATCGATGTACTCGATGTTCACCTTCGTCGACGTCTTGATCGACGCGTGACGCAGCGCTTCGATGAGCGACTTGTACGACTCGGTCAGATCGACGTACTTGCCGACCATGCCGATCGTGACTTCGTGCTTCGGATGTTCGAGCTTCTCGACCATCTCCGCCCACATCGACAGGTCGGCGGGCTTCGGGGAGAGCTTGAGTTCTTCGCAGACGATCGAGTCGAGCCCCTGGTCGTGCAGCATCTGCGGGATCTTGTAGATGCTGTCCGCGTCCCAGACCGAGATCACGGCGTCCTGCGGCACGTTCGAGAAGAGCGAGATCTTCTGGCGCTCGTCGTCCGGAATCGGACGGTCGGCGCGGCACAGCAGCACGTTCGGATAGATACCGATTTCGCGCAGCTTCTGCACGCTGTGCTGGGTGGGCTTGGTCTTCAGCTCGCCCGCCGTCGCGATGAACGGCACGAGCGTGAGGTGCACGAAGCACGCACTGTTGCGGCCGAGGCGCAGGCTCATCTGACGCACGGCTTCGAGGAACGGCAGCGATTCGATGTCGCCCACCGTGCCGCCGATCTCGACGATCGCGACATCGGGCTCGCCGCACGTCGCGGATGCCGCGCCGCGCTCGACGAATGCCTGGATCTCGTTCGTGATGTGCGGGATGACCTGCACGGTCTTGCCCAGATAATCGCCGCGGCGCTCCTTGCGGATCACCGATTCGTAGATCTGGCCCGTGGTGAAGTTGTTGGCCTTGCGCATCTTCGTGCTGATGAAGCGCTCATAGTGGCCGAGGTCGAGGTCGGTTTCCGCTCCGTCTTCCGTCACGAACACTTCGCCGTGCTGAAACGGGCTCATCGTGCCGGGGTCGACGTTGATGTAGGGATCGAGCTTGAGGAGGGTGACTTTGAGACCGCGCGATTCGAGAATCGCGGCGAGGGAGGCGGCGGCAATACCCTTGCCAAGGGACGAAACTACGCCGCCGGTGACGAAAACATATTTGGTCATCGCTGAATGCTCGCGGGAAAAACGGATTATACCGTAAAGGCAGGGCTAACCCGGCTTTTCGCGCGAGCGGCGCAAGCCGCGATCAGGGCGCGATGTCGCACGCCCGTTCGGGAGCGGGAAGCGGCCTGAACCTCCCGTTGCCGCGTTGTGCGCGTGCACCCGCATACACCCGCATGCACCCGCGCGCGCCATGAACGCGCGGCCTCGGGCAGCGTCATGCAGCATCAGGCAGACGTCATACAGCATCAAGCGCCGTCGCCCATCGCGAACAGGAGCCGCTGCACGGCGCGGGCCGTTTCGATGGGCCGCTCCATCGGGTAAAGGTGGCTTCCCTCGATCCATTCGAAGCGCTCGCCCGCGACGCGTCGTGTCGCGTCGAGCCCGACCTGCCGGATCTCCCGCGACTTCGTGCCGGCGATGAACCCGACCGGCACGGGCGAGCCGTGGACGAGACGCGTGCCGAGCGTGTGCGGCAGCGTGCGATAGATCAAATACTCGGTGCGGCGATCGAACGCAAGCGTGCGCGTGCCGTCCGCCGAAGTCTGCGGAATGCCGAAGTCGACATAGTCGGACAGCACGCGCTCGTCCCAGCGCGCGAAGGCGGGCTTCGCATGGAAGTGCTGCCAGGCCTCGTCGCGGCTCTTCCAGGTCGTGCGGCGATTGCGCGTGACAGCCGCGGGCGAAAGGTGTTCGTCGAGCCCCGCCCACTGCGACATTCTGAGCATGCTGCTGCGCCATCCCGCGATCACCGGCGAATCGAGCATCACCACCCCGCGCACCCACTGCGGCCTCCTGAGCGCCGCCATCAGCGAAAGATAGCCGCCGAGCGAATGGCCCACGAGCCACACCGGATGCTCATAGTTGCGCTCGATGTCCTCCAGCAGCTGCTCGACGAGATGCGGCCAGTCGCGCGTGACCGGAAAGCGCGTGTCGTGCCCGATGCGCTCGATATAGCGCAACGCGTGGCCGTCGCCGAGTTCGGCGAACAGCGTGCGATAAGTCGAGGCCGGAAAGCCGTTAGCGTGGGAAAAGTGAATGACGTTCTTCAAAGGCTCGTTGTCTCCGTGTTGTTATAACCGCGGTTATATCGGCTCGACATCCGGTGCATCCATCCAGTAGCGGCGTTGCGTGTCGATGAAGCGCTCGACTGCGAGATCGCCCGGCCGGGCCTCGACGCGCACGGCGCCGTCGATATCGCTGCGCGCGAGGACGATGTCGCGCATGGCGTAGCGCGCGTACACGCCGGGATGCGGATGGTGAAAGCGGTTCAGGTAGCCTACCTGAAAAATGGCGACGAGCGGCCAGACAGAGTCGAGGAACGGCTCGGTCGACGACGTCCGGCTGCCGTGATGCGGCACGACGAGCACCTGGGCGCGCAGGCGATCGGGCGCACGGGAGACGAGCGTGCGTTCGGCGGCCGCTTCGATGTCGGCGGCAAGCAGCGCGGCGCTCGGCTCTCCGGGCGCGGTGGTCGAAACCCGCAGCACGCAGCTATGCGCATTCGGCTTGTGCACGAGCGGCCCGGCATCCGGCCAGAGCATTTCGAAGTCGACGCCGTCCCAGCGCCAGCGCTGGCCCGCCGCGCATTGCACGACTTGCGCGCCGGTTCGCCGTGCGCTTGTCAGTAACGGATGTTCCGGCCTGATGGCGGCGACGAACTGGTTCACCGCGATCTCGTCGAGCACGGCCTGCACGCCGCCCGAATGATCGGAGTCGTCGTGGCTGACGATCAGCATGTCGAGGCGCTCGACGCCGTGCGCGTGCAGATACGGCACCACGATGCGTTCACCGGCGTGAGTCGACTCCGGCCCCGGCCCGGCGTCGAAGAGCAGCGCGTGGCGGGCGGTTTGCACGAGCACCGATGTGCCCTGTCCGATATCGAGCGCAGTGAGGCGAAACGTGCCGGATGGCGGCCCCGCAGGCGCCGGAGCCAGGAGCGGCAGCCACATGAACGGCGCGATCCAGCGCAGCGGCCAGCCGCGCGGCGCGAGGCGCCACGCGACGCCCAATGCCGCGCAGGCGAGCGTCCATGCGTGCGGTTGCGGCAGGCGCAGCACGGCCCACGGCACGCTTTCGAACCGGCCCAGCACGACGGCAAGCACTTCGAGCAACGCGTGCGCCGCGCGCAACGCGAATGCATCGAGCGGCGGCGCAATCGCGACGCTCACAAGCACGGCGGGCGTCACGAGCGCGCTGACGATGGGAATGGCGAGCGCGTTCGCGAACGGGCCAACCAGCGGGATCTGCGCGAACCAGTATGCGGTGAGCGGCGCGAGCGCGATCGTCACGGCCCATTGCACGCGCGCGCCTCCCGTCAGTCGGCTCATCAACCGGTTCACCAGTCCGCGCGCGGCACCCGCAAGACCCGCGAGGAAACGGCGCTTGCGGGCGGCATCCGGCGGCGCATCCGGCGCATCGTCTGCCGGATAGACGAGTTCCGCCACATCGTCCGGACGGTTGTCCCAACGTGCGCCGGGCGCGCCTGTCACGACGAAGAGGATCGCCGCCACGGCGCAGAACGAGAGCCAGAACCCCGCCGCCGTCACAGCCCAAGGATCGCGGATCAGCACGAGCCCGAGCGCCCACGCGAGCACCTGCGAACGCGCCACATTGCGCCCGGTAAGCAGCGCGGCCGCAGCCACCGCCAGCATCCACAGCGCGCGCTGGACCGGCACGTTGAAGCCCGCGAGCGCGGCATGAACGGCCGCTGCGCACACCGCGCCCGCCACCGCGACTTTCTGGGCGGGGACGATCAGCGGCGCGTCGATTCCACGCCAGCGCGCACGCCGCCAGAGCGCACCCGCCGCCCAGCCCGCGAGCCCCGCGACGAATGCGAGATGCAGTCCCGAAATGGCCACGAGGTGGCTCGTGCCGGTATTGCGCAGCAGCCGCCAGTCGGCGGCGCTCACGGCGTCCTGTGCGCCAGTCGCCAGCGCGACGACGATGCCGCGATGCGGTTTGCCCGCCAGCACGGCGTCGATCCGTGCGCGCACCGCCGCGCGCCAGCGCTCGATCGCCGTGCCGATGCCACCCGCTTCGCCGGGCAATCGCAGCGCGCGCAGCGGTTCGCTCACATAGCCGGTCGCGCGGACACCGCGCGCGAGCAGCGCCGCTTCGGCGTCGCGCAAGCCGAAGTTACGCTCGCCGTGCGGACGTTTCAGGCGCACCGGCAAGCACCAGCGCGCGCCGGGCACGAGCGGCGGCAGCGGCGCGTCGCGCGCGACCCACGTGAGCTGGATCGTACGGGGAAGCACGGCGCCCGCATCAGGCGTGCCCCATGACTGCACCGCAAAGAGAAAACGTGCACGGCCTTCGGCGTAAGACGGCAGCCCGGCGACATAGCCCGTGACGTCGATATCGCGCTTCTCCCAGGCTGCGGGCAATGCGACGGCGAGGCGAAGTTGCGCACGGTACGCCGCGTATCCAAAGCCGATGCACGCCGCCGCGAGCCATACGGCCAGCCAGCCGCTCCAGCGCCGCCAGCGCCTCCTGCAACCGTAGTACCGGCCCGCCAGCGGGCGAGCACAGCACGCGCCCGCATCATCCGGACGACCACGCCCAAGCGAAACATCATGCAGATCGTTGTGCCTGCCGCACCCGCAGCCCGCCGCACCGGCCAACGCCCGTGCCGTCAATGCAGCCCAGGAGACGGCCGCCAGCGTCGCAACGACGAGCAAGAACCAGCCGTCTCGGCCTGGCAGCGCCGCCTGCCACTGAAGAAAGAGCACGCCGAGTGCAAATCCACCCCACACCGCCCGCATCCGGACTCCTCGCATCGAGGCGGCGCGAATCCTATGAACGATATGAACGGCGCGAACGACACGAACGCACCCTGCGCGGCCCCATCGCGCCGCATGCCGCCGTCGAACGATTATGCAGACGAAAGCGCAAGTCGCGGCAGCGCAGCCGCAACGTTAGCCGTTGTGCCAAGAGCGAGTTCTTCGGGCGTCAGGCCGCGCAGGCCTGCGAGCACCGCGCCGATACGCGGCACCTGGTCGGGCGTATTGCGCTCGCGATAAAGCCAGGCGGGCGCAATGTCCGGCGCATCGGTTTCCATCACGATCGCTTCGAGCGGCAATTGCTGTGCGAGCCGCCGGATCTGCAACGCGCGCTCGAACGTGACGTTGCCGCCGAAACCCAGATGGATCCCGTGATCGATGAAGGCATTCGCCTGCTGGAAGCTGCCGTTGAACGCGTGCGCGATGCCGCGATGCACGCCGTTGCGGCGCAGGCCTTTGAGCACCTGGTCCTGCGACTTGCGCACATGGCAGATCGCGGGCAGGTCGAATTCGCGCGCGAGCTTGAGTTGCGCGTCGTAGAAATGCTGCTGCCGGGCGTCGTCGAGTTCCGGCACGAAATAGTCGAGGCCAATCTCGCCGATGCCGACAAAGCGCGGATCGTCGAGACTCGCTTCGATCTCGCGGCGCAGCGCGTCGAGATCCTCGTCGCGCGCGCCGGGCGTATAGAGCGGATGAATGCCGAGCGCGTAGACCGCGCCCGGCACGCGATGCGCGAGCGCGCGCACCGTTGCGAACTTCTCGCGCGCAACCGCGGGAATCACGATGCGCGACACCCCCGCCGCGCGCGCCGCCGACACGACCGCATCGCGGTCCGCATCGAATTCGGCGGCGTCGAGATGGCAGTGCGTGTCGATCCACATGGCGCGCTCACACCGGGACGACCGGCTCCTCGTGCAGCACGCCGTCGCGCAGCCGCACGGTGCGGTCGCAGCGGGCTGCGAGATCCGGGTCGTGCGTGACGATCACGAAGCTCGTGTCGAACATATCGGACAGTTCGAGCATCAGGTTGAACACGGTGTCGGCGGTGCTGCCGTCGAGGTTGCCGGTCGGCTCGTCGGCCAGCACACACGCGGGCTTGGTCACGAGCGCGCGGGCAATCGCCACGCGCTGCCGCTCGCCGCCCGACAGTTGTCCGGGACGGTGCTTCGCGCGATGCGCGAGCCCCACGCGATCGAGCGTCGCGAGCGCCTCGCGGCGCGCGTCGTCCTGGGTCATGCGGCGAATCCGCAGCGGCATCGCGACGTTGTCGAGCGCCGTGAACTCCGGCAGCAGATGGTGGAACTGATAGACGAAGCCGAGCGCGCGGTTGCGCAGATCGTTGCGCTCGCGCTCGGAGAGTTCGGTAAACGGCTTGCCGAGCACCGAAACCTTGCCCGTGCCCGGCTCGTCGAGGCCGCCCAGCACGTGCAGCAGCGTGCTCTTGCCGGAGCCCGACGCGCCCACGATCGCGAGCTTCTCGCCGCGCCGCACCTTGAGTTCGGTGTGCCGGAGCACCTGCACTTCGAGCCCGCCCTGGCTGAACGTCTTCGAGATGCCATGCGCTTCGAGCACATAGGGATAATCGCCCGCAGCAGCGAGCAGCGATTGACGGTCATTCATAGCGCAGTGCCTCCGCAGGACGAACCTTGGCCGCGCGCCAGCTCGGATAGAGCGTCGCAAGCGCGGACAGCACGAACGCAATCAGGCCGATGCGGATCACGTCGGAGGCGACGAGTTCCGAAGGCAGCTCGCTGATGAAGTAGACGGAAGGCGGCAGGAACTGCACGCCGAGCACGTGCTCGATCATCGGCACGAGCCACGGAATGCTCCACGCGATCAGGCAGCCGAGCGCGATGCCGATGCCGGTCCCGACGAAGCCGATCGTCACGCCCTGCACGACGAAGATCTTCATGATCGACCCGGGCTGCGCGCCGAGCGTGCGCAAGATGGCGATGTCGGCCTGCTTGTTGGTGACGGTCATCACGAGCGACGACACGAGATTGAACGCGGCCACGGCAATGATGAGCGTGAGGATGATGAACATCATGCGCTTTTCGATCTGCACCGCCGAGAACCACGTCTTGTTCTGCTGGGTCCAGTCGCGGATGTACAGGTCGCCCGTCAGCGTGTGTACGAGCTGGCGCGCGACCGTGGGCGCGCGCTGCATGTCCTTCAGGCGCAGGCGCACGCCGGTCGGCGCGGGCAGGCGGTAGAGCACCTGGGCATCGCGGATATTCACGAGCGCGAGCGTGCTGTCGTACTCGTAGTGCCCCGATTCGAACACGCCGGCCACCGTGAACTGCTTCAGGCGCGGCAGCATGCCCGCAGGCGTGATCGATCCTTCGGGCGCGACGAGCGTGACCTTGTCGCCGGTCTGCACGCCGAGGCTCGACGCGAGATCGGCGCCCAGCACGATGCTGAAACTGCCCGGCGTCAGGTCGTTCAGGCTGCCCGCTTTCATTTCCTTGCCGATGTCGGAGACTTGCGGCTCCTCCGATGGCTCGACCCCGCGCAGCGCGACGCCGCTCACGCTGTCACCGCGCGTGAGCAGCGCCTGCGCATCCACGTAGGGCGCGGCGCCGATCACCTCGGGATTGGCCTTCGCCTCTTTCGCGGTCAGTTGCCAGTCGGGCATCGAACCGGCCGGGGAGAAAATCTCGATGTGCGCGAGCACGGAGAGCATGCGGTCGCGCACGTCGCGCTGGAACCCGTTCATCACCGAGAGCACGACGATCAGCGCCGCGACGCCGAGCGCGATCCCCGACATCGAAACGAGCGCGATGAACGAGATGAACCCGTTGCCGGACGTGCGCTTGCCGGCGCGGGTGTAGCGCCAGCCTATCTGCCATTCGTAGGGAAGTTTCAAGCGAATCCTTATCTGCGTCTTCATGATGCGGCCGAGGCGGCGCGTGCGTGCGCACCGCCGCTGCGCCTGGTCAAACCAAGTACCAACCAGGCACCAGCCAGGCACCGACCGCTGACTGCCACCCCGCTTGCGCGGCGCGGCGGCCAAACGCGAAGTTTGCCACATCGGCACACCAATACGCCCCATGAACCGGTGGCGCGCGAACCGCACGCACCTCTTTCGAGCAAAAATTCGCACACAAGTGCCGGATACATACGACGGGACGCATTCTGGACACGCACTGAACACACACTGGACACGCACAGCGGCGCGCGATCGGGCTACACGATGCCGCGGCATGCCCCGCAGCCGGAGCGCCGAAGTACAATTCCGCCCATCATGCCCGTTGACCGACTTCACCTTCTCATTCCGTTCGCGCTGCCGTCTGCGGCAGTGGCCTCAACCGCCCTCGCCGGTCTCGACACGCCCGCGCTCGACAAACTCATCGCTCGCGCCAGTTCGGGCGAAACCGTCATCGGCGAGGATTTTCAGCGCACCCTGCCGCACGAGCGCTGGGTGGCCAAGCAATTCGGCGTGACCGGCGCGGCAAACACGTCCGCTGCCGCCGACGAAGCGCCGCTCGCTCCCTACATGCTGCTTGCCGACGGCGGCACGCCCGGCGACACCGCCTGGGCGTGCGTGCAGCCGGTGCACGTGCGCATCGCGCACGACCATCTGGTCCTGATCGACCCGGCCGCGCTCGATCTCACCGATGCCGACGCCGCCACGCTCTACGCCGCAGCGAAGCCGCTGATCGAAGAACTCGGCGTGCAGGTCGTCGCGCCGACGCCGTATCGCTGGTATCTCGCGAGCGACGCGTTCGGCATGCTCACCGGCGCGTCGCCGCTGCGCGCGAGCGGGCGCAACATCGAAATCTGGCTTCCGCACGAGGCCGGTTCGGGCAAGCGTTCGCGCGCCTGGATGAAGGCGCAGAACGAAGTGCAGATGGCATGGCACGAGCACCCCGTCAACGAGGCGCGCGAAGCGCATGGCCTGCCCGCCGTCAATTCGATCTGGCTGCATGCCCAGGGCACGATGCGCCCGGTGCAAAGCCCGTTCGCGCGCGTGCGCTCCGATGCCGCCGCCACACGCGGGCTCGCGCTTGCGGCAGGCGTCGATGCGGGCAGCGCGCCCTCGACCTTCGCCGCGTTCGCCACGTCCGCGTCCGGCTCGACAGGCACCAGCGGCGGCACGACGCTCGTCGAACTCGACCCGTTTTCCGCGCCGTTCATCGACCAGGACTGGGGCCGCTGGAACGCGGCCTTCGCCGATCTGGAGCGCGAGTGGTTCGCGCCCGCGCTCGCGGCGCTGCAGACGGGCGAGCTTCGCGCGCTCGGCCTCACGCTGTGCGGCGACACCGGCTCGGTCGATCTCACGATCACGCGCGGCGATCTGCGCAAGCTCTGGCGGCGGCGCGTCCTTGCCTCGCTCTTCATCGAATAACCTCCCGACCGAGCCGTCCCGCATGACCCGAATCGTCACCCGCGCCTCCGCCCCCGCGGACACCGAAGCGCTCGTTCGCCACGGCCTGCATCCGGTCCTCGCACGGCTCTATGCGTCGCGCGGCGTCTGCCAGCCCGACGAAATCGAAACCGGCCTCGCGCGCCTCATGCCGCCCGCCGCGATGAAGGGCGTCGACGAAGCCGCCGTGCTGCTCGCCGACGCGCTCGCCGCGAACCGCCGCATGCTGGTCGTCGCCGACTACGACTGCGACGGCGCGACCGCCTGCGCCGTGGCCGTGCGCGGGCTGCGCATGCTCGGCGCGCAGATCGACTACCTCGTGCCGAACCGCTTCGAGTACGGCTACGGCCTCACGCCGGAGATCGTCGCGCTCGCGACGCAGCGCCGGGAGGGCACGCCCGGCACGTTCGGCACACAGCGGCCCGAGCTGCTGATTACCGTCGACAACGGTATCGCAAGCGTCGAGGGCGTAGCCGCGGCCAACGCACTCGGCATCGACGTGCTCGTCACCGATCACCACCTGCCCGGCGACACGCTGCCCGCCGCGCGCGCGATCGTGAATCCGAACCAGCCTGGGTGCACGTTCGAAAGCAAGTGCATCGCGGGCGTCGGCGTGATGTTCTACGTGCTGCTCGCGCTGCGCGCGGAACTGCGCCGCCGCGGCGTGTTCACCGAAGCGCGCCCCGAACCGCGCCTCGACGGCCTGCTCGATCTCGTGGCGCTCGGCACCATCGCCGACGTCGTGAAGCTCGATGCCAACAACCGCGTACTGGTCGCGCAAGGGCTCCAGCGCATTCGCAACGGCCGCATGCAGCCCGGCATCGCGGCCCTCTTTCGCGCCGCGGGCCGCGAAGCGCGGACCGCGTCGGGATTCGACCTCGGCTTCGCGCTCGGGCCGCGCCTGAATGCGGCGGGCCGCCTCTCCGACATGTCGCTCGGCATCGAGTGCCTGACCACCGACGATGTCGGCCGCGCGTGGGCGCTCGCACAACAGCTCGACGCCATGAACCGCGAGCGCCGCGAAATCGAGGCCGGGATGCAGCAGCAGGCGCTCGCCGATCTCGCCGACGTCGATCCCGAGGGCACCGCCACGCTCACCCTCTTCAATCCGGCGTGGCATCAGGGCGTGATCGGGATCGTCGCGGGCCGGCTCAAGGAGAAATTCCATCGCCCGTCCTTTACGTTCGCACTTGCCGACGACGGCGGCGCATGCGTAAAGGGCTCGGGCCGCTCGATCCCCGGGTTCCATCTGCGCGACGCGGTCGATCTGATCAGCAAGCGCGAGCCGGGCCTCATCCACAAGTTCGGCGGCCACGCGATGGCGGCCGGCCTCACGATCGCCACGGCCGACGTGCCGCGCTTCGCCGCCGCGTTCGAGCGCGTGGGCCGCGAGTGGCTCTCGGCCGAGGCGCTCGCACGCACCGTCGAGACCGACGGCGACCTCGAAGACGCCTATTTCACGCCGGATTTCGTCGAGATGCTCGACGCGGCAGTTTGGGGCCAGGGCTTCCCGGCGCCGATGTTCGCGGGCGAATTCGAGGTGGCGTCGCAGGCGCTCGTGAAGGACAAGCATCTGAAGCTGCAACTGTTGCGCGGACGCCAGCGCTTCAACGCGATCTGGTTCAATCACACGGAATCGCTGCCGCAGCACACGACGCTCGCCTACCGGCTCGTGCGCGACACGTGGAACGGCGTGTCGCGCGTGCAGCTCGTCGTGGAGCACGCTGCGGACTGAGCGGGGCGCGAGGTCGGGTGGACAGCCAGGCGCACAGCCGGACGCAGGGCCAGATGCACAGCCGGGCGGGCGGCGGCGGCCCCCTTGGAGAGGGGGCAATCGGCTATAATTGCGTGTTTTACGCCCCGGATTACGACACAAATGGAAGCGGAACGTCTTAACGCGATCGAAGCCTCTTTGGCGGACCTGCGCACGCGCGCAGGCGAGCTACGGGGGTATCTTTGACTACGATGCCAAGTCCACGCGTCTAGTCGAAGTCAACCGCGAACTCGAAGACCCCGACGTCTGGAACGACGCGAAGCACGCACAGTCGCTCGGCAAGGAAAAGAAGCTGCTCGAGAACGTGGTGCTGGCGCTCGCGGGCATCGAGAACGACGTGCGCGACACCCAGGATCTCTTCGACATGGCGCGCGAGGAAGGCGACGAAGCCACGCTCGCCGCCTGCGAAGCCGACGCGGCAGCGATCGAGAAGCGCGTCGCCGACGTCGAGTTCCGCCGCATGTTCGCGAACCCGGCCGACCCCAATAACGCATTCATCGACATCCAGGCCGGCGCGGGCGGCACCGAAGCCTGCGACTGGGCTTCGATGCTGCTGCGCCAGTACCTGCGCTACTGCGAGCGCAAGGGCTTCAAGACCGAAGTGCTCGAAGAGTCCGAAGGCGACGTCGCGGGCATCAAGAGCGCGACCATCAAGGTCGAAGGCGAATACGCCTACGGCTTCCTGCGCACCGAAACCGGCATTCACCGCCTCGTGCGCAAGTCGCCGTTCGATTCGTCGGGCGGACGCCATACGTCGTTCTCGTCGGTGTTCGTCTACCCCGAGGTCGACGAGTCGTTCGAGATCGACGTCAACCCGGCCGATCTGCGCATCGACACGTTCCGCGCGTCCGGCGCGGGCGGTCAGCACATCAACAAGACCGACTCCGCCGTGCGTATCACGCACATGCCCTCGGGGATCGTCGTGCAGTGCCAGAACGACCGCTCGCAGCACCGCAACCGCGCGGAAGCCATGGCAATGCTCAAGTCGCGCCTCTACGAAGCCGAGATTCGCAAGCGCCAGGCGGAGCAGGACAAGCTCGAAGCGGGCAAATCGGACGTGGGCTGGGGTCACCAGATCCGCTCCTACGTGCTCGACAACAGCCGCATCAAAGACCTGCGCACCAACGTCGAAATCAGCAACACCAAGGCCGTGCTCGACGGCGATCTCGACGATTTCATCAGCGCGAGCCTGAAACAGGGCGTCTAAGCGGGCGTCTAACGCGCCGTCGCGGCTTTCCTGGCCGCGACGGCGCAATCCGTGCAGCACGGCACGCCTTGCGCGGACCATCGAATCCGAATCACCGAACCGAAGCCATCATGACCGAACCGACCCAGCCGACCGCAGCCAGCCCCGCGCCCGAACTGGACGACAACCAGATCATCGCCGAGCGCCGCGAAAAGCTGCGCGCGCTGCGCGAGGCCGGTGTCGCCTACCCCAACGACTTCCGTCCGGAACACCGCGCCGCCGACCTGCAGCGCGAACACGCCGACACCGACAAGGACGCACTCGAAGCACAGGCGCTGGAAGTCTCGATCGCGGGCCGCATGATGCTCAAGCGCGTGATGGGCAAGGCGAGCTTCGCCACGGTGCGCGACGGCTCGGGCCAGATCCAGTTCTTCGTCACGCCCGCCGATGTCGGCGAAGCGACTTACGAAGCGTTCAAGAAGTGGGACCTGGGCGACATCGTCGCCGCGCGCGGCGTGCTGTTCCGCACGAACAAGGGCGAGCTGTCGGTGCGCTGCACCGAACTGCGTCTGCTCGCGAAGGCGTTGCGTCCGCTTCCGGACAAGTTCCACGGCCTCGCCGATCAGGAGATGCGCTATCGCCAGCGCTACGTCGACCTGATCGTCACGCCCGAATCGCGCAAGACGTTCGTTGCGCGCACGAAGGCCATTTCGTCGGTGCGCCGCTTCATGGCCGACGCCGACTTCATGGAAGTCGAAACGCCGATGCTGCACCCGATCCCGGGCGGCGCGGCAGCCAAGCCGTTCGTCACGCATCACAATGCGCTCGACATGCAGATGTTCATGCGCATCGCGCCCGAGCTTTATCTGAAGCGCCTCGTTGTCGGCGGCTTCGAGCGCGTCTTCGAGATCAACCGGAATTTCCGTAACGAAGGCGTGTCGCCGCGTCACAATCCGGAATTCACGATGATGGAGTTCTACGCCGCGTACACGGACTACACGTGGCTCATGGACTTCACCGAAGCGCTGATCCGCCAGGCCGCGATCGACGCGCTCGGCAGCGCCGTCGTGACCTATCAGGGCCGCGAACTCGATCTGTCGAAGCCGTTCCACCGCCTGACGATCACGCAGGCGATCCAGAAGTACGCGCCGCAGTACACCGACGCGCAACTCGCCGACGCCGCCTTCCTGCGCACCGAACTGAAGAAGTTCGGCGTCGATGCAAACCAGCCCGCGTTCCTGAACGCCGGTGTCGGCTCGCTGCAGCTTGCGCTGTTCGAAGAGACGGCCGAGTCGCAACTGTGGGAGCCGACCTATATCATCGACTACCCGGTGGAAGTGTCGCCGCTCGCGCGCGCATCGGACACGCAGGCGGGCATCACCGAACGCTTCGAGCTCTTCATCACGGGCCGCGAAATCGCAAACGGCTTCTCGGAACTCAACGACCCGGAAGACCAGGCCGCGCGCTTCAAGAAGCAGGTCGAGCAGAAGGACGCAGGCGACGAGGAAGCCATGTACTACGACGCCGACTACATCCGTGCGCTCGAGTACGGCATGCCCCCGACGGGCGGCTGCGGCATCGGCATCGACCGCCTCGTGATGCTGCTCACGGACAGCCCGAGCATCCGCGACGTCATTCTCTTCCCGCACCTGCGCCGCGAAGACTAAGCCGACTGCACCAAGCCGACTGCGCCGACTAAGCTACCAGGCGCAGTTCGCCAGAACGCCATCGGGGCGCATGCGGTTCAGGCCGCATGCGCCCCGATCGTTTGTAACCATCGGTAAAAGCTACCAGGGTCCGTCCCCTGCCCGGTACGGCGCTTGAATCGGTAGAGCAAGCAGGCATGCGCTGCGGCAGCTTCCGGTGCGTCGGTGAGTCATGCCGGCCGAGGGCATGCGTTACAAATTGAAACGCGCCCTGATTCGATCTGGCTCACACTGGCGTTTATACGCAGCAACTCTGCGATAGACGGAGCCTGTTATGAACCAGACCGATCCGAACCTCATCCCCAAGCGCCGATTGAACCCGCTGATCGCGACGGCAGCAGCCGCCGTCATCGTGGCGAGCCTCGCGGCCACCGCAGCCATTACCGGCGTCTTCCCGAAGGCGTCCAGCAACACCGGACAAACCGATCAGACGCAAACCGGCCAGACGGCCATGATGGCGTCGCCGTCGGTGATCGATTCGACGCAGCCTGCGCCGAAGGTCCAAGGCGCGCAGATCGCGCAGAACGGCGCGCCTGCTACCGGCCAGGCGACGGCCACGACGGGTGCACCGCCCGCTCAATACGCACAGCAGCCGCAGCCGACACAGCAGCCGACGCAGCAGCCGACGCAGCAGCCGATGCAGCAGCAGCTGCAGCCGACACAGCAGCCGACACAGCAGCCGACGCAACAACCGATGCAACAGCAGTACGGGCAGCAAGGGCGGCAAGCCCACGCGCCGTGCGAGTCGTGCGGCACGGTCGAAGCCATTTCCGCGGTCAAGCATGAAGGCCACGGCACCGGCATCGGCGCGGTGGGCGGCGCAGTGGCAGGCGGCGTGGTCGGCAACCAGTTCGGCTCTGGCAACGGCCGCGTGGCGATGACGCTGCTCGGCGCACTCGGCGGCGGCGTGGGCGGCAACGCAATCGAAAAGCACCTGCGGAGCACCACGAGCTATTCGGTGCGCGTGCACATGGACAGCGGCAAGACGCGCTACTTCAGCTACCGGCAGCCGCCGCCGTTCCAGCAAGGCGAGCACGTGCGCATCTCGCACGGCACGCTGGTCGCGGGCTGACGCCAGTTTGTCCTGACGCCGCTGCAAAGAAAAAAGGCGATTCGCCCGTGGGGCGAATCGCCTTTCTCACTTCCTGAAGCCGGGAAAACCCAGAGGAAGTCTCAGTAGTCCGCGTCTTCGATCCAGGCAGCCTGAATCGCCTCCAGGATCTTTTCGTTCGAGCGCTCCGGATCGTCATCGAAGCCTGTTAGCTCCATGATCCAGCGGTGCAGGTCGGTGAAGCGCACATACTGCGGATCGACTTCCGGGTGCGTGTCCGTCAATGCCATCGCGATATCCTGCGTATCGGTCCATTTCATGGCTGCCCGCTCCTCTTTTGTCTCAGTGGTTTTCCTTCGCATGATTGATCGAGTAACGCGGAATCTCGATCACCAGGTCGCCTTCTTCCGGCACGATGGTCTGACACGACAAACGCGAAGTCGGTTCGAGACCCCATGCCTTGTCGAGCAAGTCGTCCTCGGCGTCGTCGGACGGTTCGAGTGTGTTGAAGCCTTCGCGCACGATCACGTGACAGGTCGTGCACGCGCAAGACTGCTCGCACGCATGCTCGATCTCGATCCCATGTTCGAGCAGCGTGCTGCACACGCTCTCGCCCGCTTTCGCCTCGATTACCGCGCCCTCCGGGCACAGTTCGGCATGGGGCAGCACCACGATTTGAGGCATTGTGAATTCCGTTTCCAATAGCGTTGGTACCGGGCGCTGTGCCCCGTCTCAGACGGCGGCCTGCGTCCATTCTACTGGCGCGCTGCGTTTTTCCACATCGGGAAAGCACGCACGCGCCGCTTCACTCATGTTTCATTCATGCCCGATCTGCTCGCGCTTCACGGGCGTACTTCACGGGCGTACTTAACAGGCCTTATTTCAACGGCATTCAGCCGATTTCGTCGAGCCGCTTGCCCGCCAGCGCCCGCTTGATGCCCTTGTTCATGCGGCGCGCGGCGAAATCGTCGGTGCCTTCGGACAGCGCCTTCGTCGCGGCCTCGATCGCGTTCGTATCCTCGCCCTGCGCGATCGTGCGCAACGCATCGATCAGGGCGTCGAGCTGCTGGCGCTCGTCGGCGTCGAGCAGTTCGCCGTCGGTGGCGAGCGCCGCCACGGTCGCCTCGATGATGCGTTCGGCTTCCACCTGCGCCTCGCGCAGCGCACGCGCGCGCATGTCGACTTCAGCGGTCTTGAAGCTGTCTTCGAGCATCCTCGCGATGTCGTCGTCGGCGAGGCCATAGGACGGCTTCACCACCACCGACGCCTCCACGCCCGAATGCTGCTCGCGCGCGAACACCGAAAGCAGGCCGTCCGCATCGACCTGATAGGTCACGCGGATGCGCGCCGCGCCCGCGGCCATCGGCGGAATGCCGCGCAGCTCGAAGCGTGCGAGCGAGCGGCAGTCGGCAACCAGCTCGCGCTCGCCCTGGACGACGTGAATCGCCATCGCCGTCTGGCCGTCCTTGAACGTCGTGAAGTCCTGGCCACGCGCGACCGGAATGGTCGAGTTGCGCGGGATGATCTTCTCGACGAGGCCGCCCATCGTCTCCACGCCGAGCGACAGCGGGATCACGTCGAGCAGCAGCCAGTCTTCTTCGCGCCCGCGGTTGCCCGCGAGCAGGTCGGCCTGAATCGCCGCGCCGAGCGCAACGACCTGGTCGGGGTCGAGATTCGTGAGCGGCGGCTGGCCGAAGAACCGCTCGACCGCGCGGCGGATCACCGGCATGCGCGTCGCGCCGCCCACCAGCACCACGCCCTTCACGTCCTTCGGCGTGACCTTCGCGTCGCGCAGCGCCTTTCGCGTCGGCGTGAGCGTGCGTTGCACGAGCGTTTGCGTGAGCGCTTCGAAGCGCGGCTCGTCGATCGTTAGCGTGATCTGCCTGCCGCTCGACAGTGTGACGTCGATGCGTGCCTCGGACGCCGACGAGAGCGCTTCCTTGGCGTCACGCGCGCGATCGAGCATGAAGCGCACGTCTTCGGGCGCGAGCGTGGCCGCGTCGATGCCGGCCTGCTCCAGCACGTAAGCGAACAGCGCCTGATCGAAGTCGTCGCCGCCGAGAGCCGAATCGCCGCCCGCCGCGAGCACTTCGAAGACGCCCTTCGTGAGCTTGAGGATCGACAGGTCGAACGTGCCGCCGCCGAGATCGTAGACCGCGTAGAGGCCTTCCGCGCCGTTGTCGAGGCCGTAGGCAATCGCCGCCGCCGTCGGTTCGTTCAGGAGGCGCAGGACGTTCAGTCCTGCAAGACGCGCGGCGTCTTTCGTCGCCTGGCGCTGCGCCTCGTCGAAATACGCGGGCACCGTGATGACCGCGCCCACGAGGTCGTCGCCGAGCGTGTCTTCGGCGCGCTGGCGCAGCGTCGCGAGGATTTCCGCCGAGACTTCGACGGGGCTCTTCACGCCGTCGACGGTCTGGATCTGCACCATGCCCGGCGCATCGACGAATTCATACGGCGCGTTCACGGCCCCTTCGACATCGGCCTTGCCGCGGCCCATGAAACGCTTGACCGAGACGATCGTGTTGCGCGGATCGCTCGCGGCTTCCGCCTTCGCCGTGCGGCCGATGCGGCGGCCGCCGTTCGCGAGATAGCGGACCACGGAGGGCAGCAGCACGTGGCCTGCCTCGTCGGGCAGCACGTCGGGCACGCCGCTGCGCACCGCGGCGACCAGCGAGTTCGTCGTGCCGAGGTCGATGCCGACCGCGAGTCGCCGTTGATGCGGCGCCGGCGCCATGCCGGGTTCGGAGATTTGAAGTAATGCCATCTGTGTGATCTTTTGCTGGCCTCGCGGCCCTTCTAATCCGTGTTTTACTTCCTGCCTGCCGCACTAGCCCCGTCAGCCGGCCCCTGCGTATTCAACCTTCGAGTCGCTCGATCTGCACGTCGATCTCATGCAGCACGCGCTCGATGAACATCAGCTGGCGCACCGCTTCCGCCGCCGGCTGATTCGCGCCGCTGTCGAGCAGCGCCACGAGCTTCGCGATGCGCACGCGCTCGTCGTCGCGCAGTTCGGCTGCGAGCGCATCGAGCGCATCGACGTTCTTCGCGCGGTACGCGTCCTCGATCGCTTCGCGCCACTCCATCTGCTGCATGAGGAACGCGGGCTCCATCGCCGTGTTGCTCTCGATGCCGACGTCGATGCCGCGCAGATGCAGCAGATACTTCGCGCGCTTGAGCGGGTCGCGCAGCGTCTGGTACGCCTCGTTCGTGCGCGTGGCCCACTGCATCGCGATGCGCTTTTGCGCATCGCCGGCCGCGGCGAAGCGGTCGGGGTGCACCTGCGCCTGCACGGTGCGGTAGGCGTGATCGAGCGTGGCCGCGTCGATCGTGAACTGCTCGGGCAGGCCGAACAGAACGAAATGGCTATCGGAGAGCGAAGAAAGCGAGGTCATCGCGAGGTAATCGAAAAGTGCCGCCCCGGCGGGGCTTCGTCGGCATGCGCCGCGCGCATGCCATTAAAAGTCAAAAAGGCGGCCTGTGCCGCCTTTTTCCCGCATCGGGCGGGCTCAAATACGGAAGGACTCGCCGCAGCCGCACTCGTCCTTCACGTTCGGATTGTTGAATTTGAACCCTTCGTTGAGCCCGTCGCGCACGAAGTCGAGCTCCGTGCCGTCGATGTACGCAAGACTTTTCGGATCGACGATGACCCTTACGCCATGGCACTCGAACACGCTGTCTTCGGGTGCCAGATCATCCACGTACTCGAGCTTGTACGCAAGACCCGAACAGCCCGTCGTGCGCACGCCAAGGCGCAGGCCCACGCCCTTGCCACGCCGCACCAGGTACCTTTCCACCTGCTGTGCTGCCTTTTCCGTCAACGTAATTGCCATAGCGTTCTTGCAGCGCCCTCGAGCCGTGTGGTCCGGATCAGCCGTCCCGTCAAGCCGTAGCGCAACCCTTGCATGCATTCAAAGTCGTTAGCGTCGCAGCGGATCGACTGCCGTCCGCTGCACTCCTGATGCCTGTTCTGCGTGAAGCGCGGTCTCAGGCCGCGCTCGCGTCCGCCTGCTCCGTGTGGCGCTGGCGATAGTCGGCGACCGCTGCCTTGATCGCATCTTCCGCGAGAATCGAGCAGTGGATCTTGACCGGCGGCAACGCGAGTTCTTCCGCGATGTGCGTGTTCTTGATCGCGAGCGCCTGATCGAGCGTCTTGCCCTTGACCCACTCGGTCACGAGCGAGCTGGATGCAATCGCCGAGCCGCAGCCGTAGGTCTTGAACTTCGCATCCTCGATCACGCCGTCCGCGCCCACGCGAATCTGCAGCTTCATCACGTCGCCGCAGGCCGGTGCGCCGACCATGCCGGTGCCCACTGTGTCGTCGTCCTTCGCGAACGAGCCGACGTTACGCGGGTTTTCGTAGTGGTCCAGAACCTTTTCGCTATATGCCATGATCACACTCCTTCAATTCGTCGGCCGCGCTGCACGCGTTTTATCGCCGTTGCGCTGCGGCCTTGTCTGATTACGTCCGCGCGCTCAGTGCGCGGCCCACTGGATTTTCGACAGATCGATACCGTCCTGATGCATCTCCCACAACGGCGAGAGTTCGCGCAGCTTGGCGATCTTCGTCTTCAGCAGGTTGATCACGTAATCGACATCCGCTTCGGTCGTGAAGCGGCCCACGGTGAAACGAATCGAACTGTGAGCCAGTTCATCGTTGCGGCCGAGCGCGCGCAGCACATACGACGGTTCCAGCGACGCCGACGTGCACGCCGAGCCCGACGACACCGCCACGTCCTTCACCGCCATGATCAGCGACTCGCCTTCGACGAAATTAAAGCTGATGTTCAGGTTGTGCGGGACACGCCGTTCCATGTCGCCGTTCACGTAGGTTTCTTCGATTGCCTGCAGGCCGCGCAGCAGCTTGTCGCGCAGCATGCGCACGCGCTCGTTTTCCGTCGCCATTTCTTCACGCGCGATACGGAACGCTTCGCCCATGCCGACGATCTGGTGCGTGGCGAGCGTGCCCGAGCGCATGCCGCGCTCGTGGCCGCCGCCGTGCATCTGCGCTTCGATGCGCACGCGCGGCTTGCGGCGCACGTACAGCGCGCCGATGCCCTTCGGGCCGTAAGTCTTGTGCGCCGAGAACGACATCAGGTCGACCTTGAGCTTTTGCAGGTCGATGGGTGCCTTGCCCGTCGATTGCGCGGCGTCGACGTGGAAAATAATGCCCTTCTCGCGGCAGATCTCGCCGATCGTCTCGATGTCCTGGATCACGCCGATCTCGTTGTTCACGTGCATGACGGAAACGAGGATCGTGTCGGGGCGCAGCGCGGCCTTGAACGCTTCGAGGTCGATCAGGCCGTTGTCGAGCACGCTCAGATACGTGAGGTCGTAGCCTTCGCGTTCGAGTTCGCGGCAGGTGTCGAGCACGGCCTTGTGCTCGGTCTTCACCGTGATGATGTGCTTGCCCTTGCTCTTGTAGAAGTGCGCGGCGCCCTTGAGTGCGAGGTTATCCGACTCGGTTGCACCGGACGTCCAGATGATTTCACGCGGATCGGCGTTCACGAGCGCGGCGACCTGTTCGCGCGCTTCCTCGACCGCACGCTCCGCGGCCCAGCCATAAGCATGGCTGCGCGAAGCCGGATTGCCGAACTGCTCGCGCAAATACGGGATCATCTTGTCCACCACGCGCGGATCGACGGGCGTCGTCGCGCTGTAGTCCATGTAAATGGGCAGGTGGGGAATGTCGTTATTCATCAATTGCTCCGGGGAATCTGTGTGCTGCTTTTGTATATTGCGCCAGCCGTCGTCACGCTTCAGGAGCCGGCCATGTTGAATATCGAGTTCGGCCCGAGAGGCATGGCGCGCAGCGGCTCGACCGCCGGAGCATCCGTGCGGCGGTCGCGCAGCACAGCCGGCGCGACACCTTCGCGGGAGCGTTGCTTGTCGACGAGATCCTTGAGCGACACCGAATCGAGGTACTCGACCATCTTCTGGTTCAGCGTCGACCACAGTTCGTGCGTCATGCAGTGGCCGTCGTGCGCCTTGGTGCCCTCGCACGAGCCCTTGCCGCCGCACTGGGTGGCGTCGAGCGGCTCGTCGACGGCAATGATGATGTCCGCGACCGTGACATCCTCCGCACGACGCGCGAGATTGTAGCCGCCGCCCGGCCCGCGGACCGATTCGACGATCTCGTGCCGGCGCAGTTTGCCGAAAAGCTGCTCGAGGTAGGACAGTGAAATGTGCTGCCGCTGGCTGATGCCGGCGAGCGTCACCGGGCCCTGCTCCTGGCGCAGCGCCAGGTCAATCATCGCCGTGACGGCGAAACGGCCTTTAGTGGTGAGTCTCATGATGTGGGAAAACCGCGATGCCTGACAATTTTGGTCAAGTATAAATACATGAGCAAATTAGTCAAGTATCCGCACCGCCATTTGGGTTATTCGCCATGCAGTTAATAGCCCAAAACGGCGCAAATCGTGCTATGGGGGATTTCTCTGTCATGGCGGGCCGGCGCTAGTCGGCGAGCCGGGTGCGCAGCGCGGCCAGGAGGCCCGCACAGGCCGTTTCGCACTGGTCGAGCACCGTTTCGAAGCCCGCATCGCCACCAAAATAGGGATCCGCGACCACGCGCGCATTAAGCTGCGGCGCAAATTCCATCAGCAGACGGACCTTTTCGCGCGCCTGTGCAGGACACACGTCCTCCAGCGCGCTCAGATTCGCGTCGTCCATCGCTAGGACGAAATCGAAACGCAGGAAATCGTCCGCTTCTATCTGACGGGCGCGCAGCGGCGCCAGATCGTAGCCGCGCCGGCCTCCGGCGCGCTGGGCGCGTGCGTCGGGCGCCTCGCCGATGTGCCAGTCTCCGGTGCCCGCCGAATCGACGTCGATGCGCTCCGTGAGCCCCGCCTCCTCGACCAGATGCCGCATCACGGCCTCAGCGGTGGGCGAGCGGCAGATGTTGCCGAGGCAAACGAAGCAAACGGAAACCTTTTTCATCGTATCGAAGGGCAGTGCCAATAACGTCAACTCGAAGCCAAATCGAGGTCAGCCGACGATTATACAAAGAAGACGGACACTCGATCCGAGGGCTACGGCCGCAACGCCGCGCCGGTGCGCACGACTGCGATCGATTCGGCCCCATCGCTGCTGACGTAGCCATACGACACGGCGCGCGAAAGCTCGGCGCTCAGTTGCTCCACGGCGAGCGGCGTCTGCTGTTGGGCCGCTTGCCATGCGTGAATCCATGCGATTGCCGCGAACGGCACGATGACGGCCAGTGGCCAGTACGCCGATATTTTCTTTCTCATGATGCGGATCTCTCCCGGCTGGGCGATCAGCGCAGGACGCACTATCGCCAGCCGAAATGGTATAGATTTCCACAATCACGAAAAACCGGTTCGCGTCGAACACACTGTTTCCTCCCGATAAACAGTGCGCGCGGGAAGCCTGAGCACGCCGGCTCAGCTCGCGTTCGATCGACGGCCGGTCGTGTCGAGATGGGTGTGCCGTGCAGCGTACAGCTCGCGGAACGTCCGCCCGACCGGCGCCGGCATATCGCGGCCATCGGTCCAGCCTTGCGCGAACGGCAGCTTGCGGATCAGCCGCGCCTGCCCGCCCATGCGCTCCAGCACGCGCACGCCAAGCTTCGTCAAGAGCGCATACGCCCGCGGATGCAGCGCCAGCCAGCCCCAGAGCGCCAGCGCCGCGCGTTCGCGCCACGGCCGCAGGTGCCGCTCCACCTGTTTCTCGCGCAGCTTGCGCAGCAGGTCGGAGATGGGAATCCCGACCGGGCAGACGCTGTTGCACTCGCCGCAAAGCGTGGCGGCCTGAGGCAGATCGAGCGCCTTGTCGACGCCGACGTAGCTCGGCGTCAGCACCGAGCCCATCGGCCCCGGATAGACCCAGCCGTAAGCGTGCCCGCCCACCTTCTGATAGACCGGGCAGTGATTCATGCACGCGCCGCAGCGGATGCAGCGCAGCATCTCCTGGAACTCCCCGCCGATCAGCCCGGTGCGGCCGCCGTCGACGAGCACGACGTACATGTGCTCGGGCCCGTCCTGGTCGTCCGTGCCACGCGGCCCGGTCAGCAAGGAAAAATAGTTCGAGATCGCCTGCCCGGTTGCCGAGCGCGGCAACAGACGCATGGCCGTCGCCAGATCCTCGAGCGTCGGCAGCACTTTTTCGATCCCGGTCACCGCGACGTGCACGCGCGGCATCACCGTGCACATGCCCTCGTTGCCCTCGTTCGTGACCAGCGCGACGGAGCCCGTCTGCGCGATGAGAAAGTTGCCGCCCGTCACGCCCATGTCCGCCGAGAGGAAGTGCGGGCGCAGCATCTCGCGCGCCTCGCGCGTCATGTCGGGGATTTCGGTCAAGCGCGGCTTGTGGTGCGTCTTCGCGAAGAGATCGGCGATCTCGTCCTTGTCCTTGTGGACGACGGGCGCAATGATGTGGCTCGGCGGCTCGTTGCCGTTGATCTGGAGGATGTACTCGCCGAGATCGGTCTCGACCGACTGGACGCCCATCTCTTCGAGCACCGTGTTCAGCCGCATCTCCTCGGACACCATCGACTTCGTCTTGATGACCTTGCGCACGTTGTGCTTGCGCGCGATATCGGCGACGAGCTTCGCCGCATCGCGCGCCGTCTCGGCATAGAGCACCGTGACGCCGCGGCGCGTCGCTTCGGTCTCGAACTGTTCCAGCCAGACGTCGAGATTGTCGAGTGCACGATTGCGGCTCGCCTTGAGCGCCGTGCGCGTCGCCTGAAAGTCGATGGCGGTGATCGCCTGCGCGCGCGCCGAGACGAACTTCGTCGAGAGCTTGGTGAGGTTCTGCTGGAGACGCTGGTCAGCGAGCTTCTGACCGGCGCGCGCCTTGAAGTGCATCGACTGGACTTGCATGGGCCGGGATCCTGGCAGTTAAACCTGGTAAATGAGCCTGGTAAATGAGCCTGGTAAATAAGCCTGGCAAATGAGCGGGACGGAAGCGATGGGCGGCGCGTCAGGCGTCGCCCGCCAGCACCTGGGCGACGTGCAGCACGCGCGTCGCGCTGTCGCCGGTGCGGCGCAAGCGCCCTTCGATGTTGAGCATGCAGCCGAGGTCGCCGAGCACCACCGCGCCCGTGCCGCTCGCTTGCACGTTCGCGCACTTTTCGTCGGCGATGGCGGTCGAGATCGCCCCGTACTTCACCGCGAACGTGCCGCCAAAGCCGCAGCAGTGCTCGCAACCCGTCATCTCGCGCACTTCGACGCCGCGTTGCGCGAGCAGCGCGCGCGGCTGTTCCTTCACGCCGAGTTCGCGCAGGCCCGAGCAGCAATCGTGATAGGTGACCGGCCCGGCGAATTCGCCCGCAGGCAGCGACACCTTCACGACGTTGACGAGGAAATCGGTCAGTTCGTAGACCCGCTCGCGCAGCTTGCCGTAGCGGCCCATGAGTTCGGGGTCGTCGCGAAACAGGTCGCCGTAATGCACGCGGATCATGCCGCCGCATGAACCCGACGGCACCACCACGTAGTCGAACGGCTCGAATTCGCGCAGCGTTTTCTCCGCGAGATTGCGCGCGAGCGCGCGCTCGCCGGAGTTGTACGCGGGCTGTCCGCAGCACGTCTGGGCAGGCGGCACAATCACTTCGCAGCCGGCCTGCTCCAGGAGCTTGAGCGCCGAAAACCCGATCTCGGGACGCATCGTGTCGATCAGACAGGTGACGAATAAACCGACTCGCATGGAAGCTCCTCCGTTAAACCGTCCCCGATTATCCGACGTTTCGCGCACGTGACCAACGCGTCATTTCCAGAGGCCGGGGCGATGCGTTGCTGCACGTATGTCGGACAGACGCTGTCTTTTTTCACAATACGATATACAATGCCCTCTCCGCTTCACGCGACTACCGAATACGAACTATGAGCGAAAGTGGCAACACACCCGATCAGAAGACCTCCATTCAGGTAATCGAGCGGATGATGCGCCTGCTCGACGCGCTCGCCTCGCACAGCGACCCGGTCAGCCTCAAGGAGCTCGCGAAGCGCACGGAACTCCATCCGTCCACCGCGCACCGCATCCTCAACGACATGGTGAGCTGCCGGCTCGTCGACCGTTCCGACCCCGGCACCTATCGGCTCGGCATGCGCCTGCTCGAACTCGGCAACCTCGTAAAGGCACGTCTGTCGGTACGCGACGCCGCCCTCATGCCCATGCGCGAACTGCATCGCCTCACCGGCCAGACGGTCAACCTGTCGGTGCGGCAGGGCGACGAGATCGTCTATATCGAGCGCGCGTACTCGGAGCGCTCGGGCATGCAGGTGGTGCGGGCAATCGGCGGGCGCGCGCCGCTGCATCTCACTTCGGTCGGCAAGCTCTTTCTCGCCGCAGACGAAGCGAACCGCGTGCGCGCCTACGCCACGCGCACCGGCCTCTCGGGCCACACGCGCAACAGCATCACCGACCTGAGCCGCCTCGAGCGCGAACTCGCGTACGTGCGCCAGCAGTCATGCGCGCGCGACAACGAGGAGCTGGAACTGGGCGTGCGCTGCATCGCAGCCGGCATCTACGACGATACCGGCAAGCTGGTCGCGGGGCTCTCGCTGTCGGCGCCCGCCGACCGCCTGCAGGACTCGTGGCTCGGCCAGCTCAGCAAGACCGCGCTCGTCATTTCCGAATCGCTCGGCTACCGCCCCGAGCCCGCCGAAGGCAGCCCGCAGTCCGCGTAAGCGCGGCTTTGCACGGCCTTCCGCCGCCTTGCACGAATTACGGCTGGACAAATAAGAACGCCCCGCAAAATTTGCGGGGCGTTTCGCTTTGGCGGACGTTTTCTACGCTCAGGTTCCCGCGCCGCTCGCGTCCGCGCTCGTGATGTGCGGCTGCTGATCGGCGCCGCCATTGTCGAGCCATGTACGCACGCGCACTGCGTCGGCAAAGCGCGAGTATTTGCCGCTCGAATCGAGCAGCACCATGATCACCGGACGGTTGTGAATCGTCGCCTGCATGACGAGGCACTCGCCCGCTTCGTTGATGAACCCGGTCTTCTGCAGGCCGATGTCCCACGACGAATTGGCACTGCGGATCAGCGCGTTCGTGCTGTTGTAGGCGATGTTGCGCTTGCCCGTGAACACTTCATAGCTGTGGTCCGTCGAGAACTTGCGGATCAGCGGATATTGATACGCCGCGTTGACCATCTTCGCGAGATCGCGCCCGCTCGACACGTTCTGGCTGGACAGGCCGGTCGAATTCTCGAAGTGCGTATCGGTCATGCCGAGCTGCTTCGCCTTCGCGTTCATCGCCGCGACAAACGCCGGGCGGCCGCCCGGATAGTAGCGCGAGAGCGCAGCCGCAGCGCGGTTCTCCGACGCCATCAGCGCGATGTGCAGCATGTCCTCGCGCGAGAGCACCGAGCCCACCGAGAGGCGCGAACCCGTGTTCTTCTCGAAGTCGCGATCCTGGTCGGTCACTTCGATCTGCTCGGTGAGCGGTTCCTTCGAGTCGAGCACGACCATCGCGGTCATCAGCTTCGAAATCGAGGCGATCGGCACGACGGAATGCGAATTCTTGTCGAAGAGCGGCTCAAGCGTGTTCTGGTCGACCACGTAGGCGACGCCCGAGCGCAGCATCAGCGCGTCGCCCGATTCGTGCAGGCCGAATGCCTGGCTGTTGCGCGGCTCGAACGCGACGCGGCGCACCGCCGTGTGGTGGCGGCCGTTCGCCCGGTAGCTCACGCGCCGTTTCTTCACGGCAGGGCGTGCATCGTGCTCGGCGGCCGCGGCAGTGCGCGTGGCTTTCGCCGGGGCCTGCGCGACCTTCGCCGATGCCGGCGCGGCTTTCGCCGGGGTCTGCGAGGCCTCGGCGGGCACCGCCTTCGTGACCTTGCGAGTGGCCTTTTTCGCCTTTTTAGCCTTCGTCGTGTTGGCCGGTGCTGCATCTTGCGTTGCAGCGAAGGCGTTCACGGGCGCGGCGATCGTCGCGCTGATGGCGACGGATACAGCCACCGACAGCGCGGTGCTGAGCAACGCACCGTGCATCAGTCTGAACGACAGGGGTTTGTCGGATTTCATTGGTGTTCTGAATGGAGCGGCGGGACTTTCGCCAAGTGTAGTAAAGCTACGAAAAATTCGCAAATTGAAGCACTTACCGGCGCTCATTAAACCGAAGTATGACCTCCGATTGAAGCAGTCGACAGGCTCCAGCTATCCGATGGAAACCAGCAATCGAAGTGTGCGGCCCACCCCTCCGACACGGCACCGCATTCGTCTGCATGACGTTTACGGCACGAGCAGGGCCAAACTTGATGCTGGGGAAAATACCGGGGAACGAACGCGTCCACAGTGCGCATTCGACTGCGATGGCTCTTTAACGTTCCATCTCGAATTTAGGTGGACGCAACTCGTGCAATTCCGTATCTGCCCGTAGTAATTCTGACATGTGTATCGGATAGAGCAAGTGCATCTTGCCAGATGCAGCGCGCCTTTGCCTTGAGCAAGCAACAGGATTACCGCCCGCGTCTCGCGAAGCGCAGCGATACGGTCCTAATCACGCCGCATAAGTAGTTGTTTAATAGCAGAGTATTTACATTGTGCGACGCACAAATAATCCTTGACTTCCTGTCATACCATCCTAAAATCATTGTCAATGTTGCGACGCACAAAGTGCGCGGCAGAGTCCCCGAAGTCTTGCCATTTACTTACACGGACCGCATCAGACGGCCCGTCACCCATCCAGGAGCGTAAACATGAGTCTGCTGACCCCTGAGCAATTCGTCGCCGCCCAGAAGGCCAATCTCGAAACCCTCTTCGGTTTGACCGGCAAGGCGTTCGAGGGCGTGGAAAAACTCGTCGAATTGAATCTTCAGGCTGTCCGCTCGAATCTCGCGGAATCGCAAGAGCACGCACAACGCGCGCTGTCGGCGAAAGACGCGCAGGAGCTGCTCGCCCTGCAAACGAGCTACGCCCAGCCGCTGACCGAGAAGCTGCTCTCGTACGGCCGTCACGTGTATGAGATCGCATCGGCCACGCAAGCCGAATTCGCGAAGGTCGCCGAAGCTCACTATGAAGAGCAGAGCCGCAAGGTGCAGTCGCTCGTCGACAACGTCGCGAAGAACGCACCGGCCGGTTCGGAAACGGCCGTCGCCGTGATCAAGTCGGCGATCAACGCCGCGAACACGACGTACGAAACGGTTCAGAAGGCCACGAAGCAAGCGGTCGAAATGGCCGAAAGCAACTTCAACGCCGCCACGGCTGCAGCAAGCAAGGCTGCTGCACAAGCTTCGCGTTCGGCTGCCGCCGGTGCGGCCAAGAAGCCTGCCTGATAGCTGGCGCCTCGCACCAGACGCCAACCAGGCACCTCGCTGGCGCCTGGCGCGGAAGGTACGCGGGAGCACAAGCGACGTAACGCTCCCATTTCGCTGGAATTGACGCTCCGGCACGCCCGAACGGTGTGCCGCTTGCCCGGTCTGCCCTGACCGGGAATTTTTTACGCTCCGGCCTGTACCGCTGAATCCATGAAAAAACGGCGCACCCCTCGCGGGGTGCGCCGTTTCTATTTGGCAGAACCGGGCAGAACCGAAAACTGCGCTTCAGGTCGCTTACTTCTTCTTTTGCGGCGGCAAGTCCGTGCAAACGCCTTCGTACAGTTCGGCGGCCATGCTGATCGATTCGCCGAGCGTCGGGTGCGGGTGAATCGTCCTGCCGATATCGGTTGCGTCGGCACCCATCTCGACCGCGAGACAGACCTCGCTGATGAGGTCGCCCGCGTTCAGGCCGACGATGCCGCCGCCGATCACGCGATGCGTCTCTTCGTCGAAGATCAGCTTCGTAAAGCCTTCGTCGCGGCCGTTGGCGATTGCGCGGCCCGACGCGGCCCACGGGAACACCGCCTTGCCGTACTTGATGCCCTCGGCCTTGCACTGGTCTTCGGTCTTGCCGGCCCACGCCACTTCCGGATCGGTATAGGCCACCGAAGGAATCTGCAGCGCGTCGAAGTACGCCTTCTCGCCGTGCGCCGCCTCGGCCGCCACGTGGCCTTCATGCACGGCCTTGTGCGCGAGCATCGGCTGGCCGATCACGTCGCCGATCGCGAAGATGTGCGGCACGTTGGTGCGCATCTGCTTGTCGACGTCGATGAAGCCACGGTCGGTCACCGCAACACCGGCCTTGTCCGCGCCGATCTTCTTGCCATTGGGCGAACGGCCCACGGCGACCAGCACGAGATCGTAGCGCTGCGCGCCGCCAGCGGGCGCCTGCTCGCCTTCGAACGTGACGTAAATGCCGTCTTCCTTCGCTTCGGCCTTCGTCGTCTTCGTCTTGAGCATGACGTTCGCAAAGCGCTTCGCGTTGTACTTCTCCCAGACCTTCACGAGATCGCGGTCCGCGCCGGCCATCAGGCCGTCGAGCATTTCCACGACATCGATCTGCGCGCCGAGCGTCGAATAGACCGTCGCCATTTCGAGGCCGATAATGCCGCCGCCGATCACCAGCATTTTCTGCGGAATCTGGCGCAGTTCGAGCGCGCCGGTCGAATCGACCACACGCGGATCTTCAGGCATGAACGGCAGGTTCACAGCCTGCGAACCGGCGGCGATGATCGCCTGGGCGAACTTCACGACCTTCTTGCCGCCCTCGCCCACCACTTCCATGTGATGCGGATCGACGAAGGTGCCGACGCCGGTCACGACCTCGACCTTACGCGCCTTCGCGATGCCGGCGAGACCGCCCGTGAGCTTCTTGACCACGCTCGACTTGAAGTCGCGGAGCTTGTCGAGATCGACTTGCGGCTTGCCGAACGTGATGCCGTGCGCGGCCAGTGCTTCGGCCTCCTCGACAACCAGCGCCGTGTGCAGCAGCGCTTTCGACGGAATGCAGCCGACGTTCAGGCACACGCCGCCGAGCGTCGAATAACGCTCGACGAGCACGGTCTTCATGCCGAGATCGGCCGAGCGGAACGCAGCCGAGTAGCCGCCGGGGCCTGCGCCCAGCACGAGCATGTCGCATTCGATATCGACGGCGCCGCTATAGCTGCCGGCCTGCGGCGCGGGCGCTGCAGCCGTCGGCGCCGGTGCCGCGGCCTTGGGCGCTTCGGCCTTCGGCGCCGGTGCGCTTGCCGGTGCGGCGGCAGCCGCCGACACTTCGACCAGCGCGATCACGGTGCCCTGCGCAACCTTGTCGCCCGGCTTGAGCTTCACTTCCTTGACGGTGCCCGCAACATCGCTCGGCACTTCCATCGTGGCCTTGTCGGATTCGAGCGCGAGCAGCGCCTGTTCTTTTTCGATGACGTCGCCGGCCTTGATGTTGACCTCGATGACATCGACCTCCTTGAAGTCACCGATGTCCGGCACTTTCACTTCGACGAGACTCATGGTGTCCCCTTGTCAACCGGAGCCCGCGCGAACGCGCCGACTCCGGTCCCATGCAATAAGGTTGCTGTGGAGCGATCGGACGCCGCCGCGCGGCGGCGGTTGCCGATCAGAGAATGACGCGGCGGAAATCGCCGAGAATCGAAGCGAGATACGCATTGAAGCGCGCCGCTTCGGCCCCGTCGATCACGCGGTGGTCGTACGAGAGCGACAGCGGCAGCGTGAGACGCGGCACGAACATCTCGCCGTCCCAGACCGGCTTCATCTGGCTGCGCGACAACCCGAGGATCGCGACTTCCGGCGCGTTGATGATCGGCGTGAAGGTCGTGCCGCCGATACCGCCGAGCGACGAAATCGAGAAGCAGCCGCCCTGCATCTGTTCAGGCTTAAGCTTGCCTTCGCGCGCGAGCTTCGACAGCTCGGTCATTTCCTTCGCGATGTCGACGAGTCCCTTCTTGTCCGCGTCGCGGATCACCGGAACGACGAGGCCGTTCGGCGTGTCGGCGGCGAAGCCCACGTGGTAGTACTGCTTGAAGACGAGATTGTCGCCGTCGAGGCTGGCGTTGAAGGTCGGGAACTTCTTCAGTGCCGCGACACAGGCCTTGATGACGAACGCGAGCATCGTGAACTTCACGCCCGCCTTCTCGTTTTCCTTGTTCAGTTGCACGCGCAACGCTTCGAGGTCGGTGATGTCCGCTTCGTCGTTGTTCGTGACGTGCGGAATCATGACCCAGTTGCGATGCAGGTTCGCGCCCGAGATCTTCTTGATGCGCGAGAGCGGCTTCGGATCGACCGGGCCGAACTTCGTGAAATCGATCTTCGGCCACGGCAGCAGATTCAGTTCTCCGCCCGTGCCGCCGGCCGGCGCAGCCGCGCCAGCGGGCGCTGCCAGCGCACCCGTCATCACGCCCTTCACAAATGCGGTGATGTCATCCTGGGTGATGCGGCCCTTCGGGCCCGTGCCCGCGACGCGGGCAACGTCGACGCCCAGTTCGCGCGAGAACTTGCGCACGGACGGCGATGCATGGCTCGAACGGCGCGTGCCGTCGCCTGCCGGCATGATCGGCGCCTGCGCGAGCGCCGACGGGGCGGCGGGCGCGGGTTGTGCCGCTGCGGGCGCCGGTGCGTCCGACGGCACTTCGACCGGGTGCTTCGGCGCAGGCGCGGCAGTGCTCGCGGCTGCACCTTCGGCCTCGATCACGAAGATTTCGGTGCCTTCGGAAACCGTGTCGCCGACCTTGACCAGGATGGCCTTGACGACGCCGGCCGCCGGGCTCGGCACGTCCATGGTCGCCTTGTCCGATTCGAGCGTGACGAGCGACTGCTCCTTCTCGACGCGCTCGCCGATCTTCACGGCGATTTCGATGACGGGCACATTCTTGTAGTCGCCGATATCGGGGACCTTCACCGACTGCACGCCGCCGCCTGCGGCAGCGGGAGCCGCCTGCGGCGCGCTTGCCGCAGCCGGTGCGCTCGCAACGGTCTTCTCTGCGGCAGCGGGTGCAGCAGCAGGCGCAGCGGGTGTGGCAACGGCAGCGCCGTCCAGCAGGAGCACGAGCGTGCCTTCGGACACGTTGTCGCCCACCTTGAGCTTCACTTCCTTCACCGTGCCCGACGCGGGGCTCGGCACGTCCATGGTGGCCTTGTCCGACTCCAGCGTGACGAGCGATTGCTCTTTTTCGACGGTATCGCCCGCCTTGACCAGCACCTCGATCACAGGAATGTTCTTGTAATCGCCGATGTCCGGCACTTTTACTTCGATCGCTTGACTCATTGTTGTGTCTCCGGGGCTGCATGCGCGCCGCGCCCGCTTTGGGCGGGCGCAGCGCACATGCGACGCACAGGGGGTGATGCGTTAGACGGTCATCGGGTTGGGTTTGGACGGATCGAGGTTGTACTTCGCAAGAGCGTCAGCGACGACCTTGCGCTCGATCTTGCCTTCGTCCGCGAGCGCGTTGAGCGCCGCAACCGTCGTCCAGTAACGATCGATTTCGAAGAAATGACGCAGCTTGGCGCGCGTGTCCGAGCGGCCGAAACCGTCGGTGCCGAGCACCGTGAACTTGCGCGGAACGAGGCCGCGGATCTGGTCGACGAGCGCACGCACATAGTCGGTCGATGCGATCACAGGACCTTGCGTGTCCTTGAGCAGCTTCTCGACGTGCGATTCGCGACGCGGCTCGGCCGGATGCAGCAGATTCCAGCGCTCCACTTCATGGCCTTCGCGCGCGAGTTGCGTGAAGCTCGGCACGCTCCAGAGGTCGGCTTCGACGCCCCAGTCGTTCTTCAGCAGGTCGGCGGCGGCGATCACTTCGTTGAAGATCGTGCCCGCGCCCATCAGCTGCACGCGCGGCGCCGTGGCGCTTTCCGCGCCCTTGCGGAACGAGTACATGCCCTTGATGATGTCGGCCGCCACGTGCTCGCCCTGCGGCATCGCCGGGTGCTCGTAGTTCTCGTTCATCAGGGTGACGTAATAGAACACGTCTTCCTGTTCCTGGATCATGCGGCGCAGACCGTCTTGCATGATGACCGCGACTTCGTAGCTGAACGTCGGATCGTAGCTCACGCAGTTCGGCACCGACGCGGCCCACATGAGCGAGTGGCCGTCTTCGTGCTGCAGGCCTTCGCCGTTGAGGGTCGTGCGGCCAGCCGTGCCGCCCATCAGGAAGCCGCGCGAACGCATGTCGCCCGCGGCCCACGCCAGATCGCCGATGCGCTGGAAGCCGAACATCGAATAGAAGGCGTAGAACGGCACCATGATCTCGCCGTGCGTCGAGTACGACGTCGCCGCTGCGATCCAGTCCGCCATGCCGCCCGCTTCGTTGATGCCTTCCTGCAGGATCTGGCCGGTCTGCGATTCCTTGTAGAACATCAGCTGGTCGGAATCTTCCGGCACGTACTTCTGGCCTTCCTGATTCCAGATGCCGATCTGGCGGAACAGACCTTCCATGCCGAACGTACGCGACTCGTCGGGCACGATCGGCACGACGCGCTTGCCGAGGGTCTTGTCCTTCAGCAGGATGTTCAGGATCCGCACGAACGCCATCGTCGTGGAAATCTCGCGGCCTTCGCCCGTGCCCTTGAGCAGCGGCTCGAACGCTTCGAGCGCCGGCACCGGCAGCGATTGCGCCTTGCGGCGGCGCGCGGGCAGGTAGCCGCCGAGTTCCTGGCGGCGCTGGCGCATGTACTCGAGTTCCTTCGAGCCTTCCTCGAACGTGAGGTACGGCACGTCGACGATCTGCTCGTCCGTGATCGGCAGACGGAACTGGTCGCGGAACTTCTTGAGCTGATCCACCTGCATCTTCTTTTGCTGGTGGGTGATGTTCATTGCCTGACCGGCTTCGCCCATGCCGTAGCCCTTGATCGTCTTCGCGAGGATGACGGTCGGCTGGCCCTTGGCGTTGCTCGCCTGCTGGAACGCGGCGTAGATCTTGTGCGGGTCGTGGCCGCCGCGGTTCAGGTTCCAGATGTCGTCGTCGGACCAGTCCGCGACGAGCGCCTTCAGCTCGGGCGAGTTGAAGAAGTGCTCGCGCACGTAAGCGCCCGATTCCGACTTGTACGTCTGGTATTCGCCGTCGACGACTTCCATCATGCGGCGCATCAGCGCGCCCGATTTGTCGCGCGCGAAGAGCGCATCCCAGCGGCTGCCCCAGATGACCTTGATGACATTCCAGCCGGCGCCGCGGAACTCGCTTTCGAGCTCCTGGATGATCTTGCCGTTGCCGCGCACCGGGCCGTCGAGACGCTGCAGGTTGCAGTTGATGACGAACACGAGGTTGTCGAGCCGCTCGCGGCCGGCCATGCCGATTGCGCCGAGCGATTCCGGTTCGTCCGTTTCGCCGTCGCCGAGGAAGGCCCAGACCTTGCGGCCCTCGGTCTTCGCGATGCCGCGCGAATGCAGGTACTTCATGAAGCGTGCCTGATAGATCGCCATGATGGGGCCGAGGCCCATCGAGACGGTCGGGAACTGCCAGAAGTCCGGCATCAGCCACGGATGCGGATACGACGAGATGCCCTCGCCGCCCACTTCCTGGCGGAAGTTGTCGAGCTGCTTCTCGCTCAGGCGGCCGAGCAGGAACGCGCGCGAGTAGACACCCGGCGACGAATGGCCCTGCACGAAAACGAGGTCGCCGCCATGCTCGGGCGACGGCGCGCGCCAGAAGTGGTTGTAGCCGACGTCGTAGAGCGTCGCAGCCGAGGCGAACGAAGCGATGTGGCCGCCGACGTTCGTGTGCTTGCCCGCGCGCAGCACCATTGCCATGGCGTTCCAGCGGGTGTACGAGCGGATGCGGTGTTCGATGTCCTGGTCGCCGGGGTTCTTGGCCTGGTTGGCGACCGGAATGGTGTTGATGTACGGCGTGTTCGCCGAGAACGGCAGATGTTCGCCATGCACGCGGGCGAATTCGATCTGCTTTTCGATCAGATAGTGGGCGCGGTCGGGGCCGACAGCCGAAATGACGCCGTCCAGTGCCTCCAGCCATTCGGCGGTTTCCTGGGGATCTTCGTCCTTCTCGGCGGCTACGTACTTCAGGACTTCGTCGGGTACAGCGGACATGCTCGTCTCCTGATCTGGGGAACGCTGTTGATCGGGCCATGCGGGCGGCAGCTTCGGGACGAGCCGGGGCCAGCCGCAGCAGCTTCCAGGCGATTGTAATGACCCCCATCGATCTCGCGCAACAAAATTTTCGAATTGCGAGATGTGATTTTATAATATGGGAAATTGTTGCGATGCACGCTGAATCGTTCACGCCCCTTCTGCGATATCGGTCAGTTTGCGCCCGTTTATCTGCGATTTGCCGCTTTTTTCATGGCATTTCAGTGTCTTACGCTGCGCTACAATCCTTGCCATGTTGACCGATCGGCTTTTCGCACGCTCGGCGCGGCCGCCCGGTTCGCCCGGCGACTCGTCGCCGTCTCGCTGGCACCACGGACCCTGGTGGTCCAATTCCTATTTGCTGACGCCGCTCCTGTCGATCCTGGTGTTTCTGGTCGTCATGAGCCTGATCCTGTGGAGCCTGAACCGGCGCGAACAGCAACAGCAGGAAGACACGCTCTACCGCAACGTCGCCTGGGCCCAGCAGCAGATCCGCCTCTCCATGACGGGAGCGCAGGAACAGCTTCAGGCGCTCGCGCGCGATATCGCAGCCGGGCACGCCGATCCCCAGTCGTTTCAGGTGTCCACCACGGACATCATGCAGGGTCATCCCGAGATCCTCTATCTGAACTGGTATACGAGCACGCAACAGCCGCGCTGGCCGAATACGGCCATGCCGGTGTTCGGCCAGCGCCTCGCCAAACCCACCGATCCGCAGATGGACGAAGCGGTCAAGGCCGCCTTCGCCGAGGCGCGTGCGACGCGCCGCCAGGTGTATTCGCCGCTCATTTACGACGATCTCGGCAACGGCTACATCACCCTTCAAACGCCTGTATACCGCGATCGGGAATTTCTCGGCTCGATCGCAGCCGTGTTCTCGGTCGAAGGGATCCTGAAACACGACATCCCACCCGAGCTGTCGGCCAAGTACAAGATCTCGATTCTCGACGCGAACGGCGCAAACGACCGCGAACTCGCGACGACCTCGACGCGCCCCCGCCTGCCGCACGACGTCTATTACGACCTGCCGCTCGATCCGCCGGGCCAGGGCTTGTCGGTGCGCGTGTACTCGTATCCGCAGATGACCAACTTCACGAACAACACGCTCGTGTGGCTGGTCGCGGGTCTGTCGTGCTTCGTGCTGTGGAGCCTCTGGAGCCTGTGGAAGCACACGCGCCAGCGTTTCGAGGCGCAGCAGGCGCTCTACGCGGAAGCGTTCTTCCGGCGCGCGATGGAAAATTCGGTGCTGATCGGCATGCGCGTGCTCGACATGCACGGGCGCATCACGCACGTGAATCCGGCATTCTGCCGCATGACCGGCTGGGACGAAAGCGACCTCGTCGGCAAGAACGCGCCGTTCCCGTACTGGCCGCGCGACACCTACCCCGAAATGCAGCGCCAGCTCGACATGACGCTGCGCGGCAAGGCGCCGTCGTCGGGGTTCGAACTGCGCGTGCGCCGCAAGGACGGCTCGCAGTTCCATGCCCGGCTTTACGTCTCGCCGCTCATCGACAGCTCGGGCCGGCAGACCGGCTGGATGTCGTCGATGACCGACATCACCGAGCCGAGACGCGCACGCGAAGAACTCGCCGCCGCGCACGAACGCTTCACGACCGTGCTGGAGAGCCTCGACGCCGCCGTGTCCGTGCTCGCCGCCGACGAAGCCGAACTGCTGTTTGCAAACCGCTACTACCGTCACCTCTTCGGCATCCGGCCGGACGGCCACCTGGAACTGGCGGGCGGCGGCGGGTTCGATTCGGCGAACGCGTCGTCGGACTCGATCGACATGGTCGACGCGTTCGCGGGCCTGCCCGCCACGGCGCTCACCGAGAGCACCGCCGACGCGCAGGAGGTGTATGTCGAGAGCATCCAGAAGTGGTTCGAGGTGCGGCGCCAGTACATCCAGTGGGTGGACGGCCACCTCGCGCAGATGCAGATCGCGACCGACATCACCACGCGCAAGCAGGCCCAGGAGCTCGCGCGGCAGCAAGACGAGAAGCTGCAGTTCACGAGCCGCCTGATGACGATGGGCGAAATGGCGTCGTCGCTCGCGCACGAACTGAACCAGCCGCTCGCCGCGATCAACAACTACGCGTCGGGCACCGTCGCGCTCGTCAAGTCGGGCCGCGCCGCGCCCGACAACCTGCTGCCCGTGCTCGAAAAGACCGCCCAGCAGGCGGTGCGCGCGGGCATGATCATCAAGCGCATCCGCGAATTCGTGAAGCGCTCCGAGCCGAAACGCCAGGCCACGCGCGTCGCCGATATCGTCGCCGACGCCGTGGGTCTCGCCGAACTCGAAGCGCGCAAGCGCCGCATCCGCATCCTGACCGACATGCGCTCGCGCATGCCCGTGATCTACGTCGATCCGGTGCTGATCGAGCAGGTGCTCGTCAATCTATTGAAGAACGCTGCCGAAGCGATGTCCGAAGCCCGTCCGAACGCCATGGATCCGCTGATCCGCGTGATCGTGAAGCGCGACGGCGGCCACGTGTGCATCAGCGTCGTGGATCAGGGTCCGGGCGTGGACGAAGCCACGGCCGAACGCCTCTTCGAACCGTTCTACAGCACCAAGTCCGACGGCATGGGCATGGGGCTGAACATTTGCCGTTCGATCATCGAATCGCACCGTGGGCGCCTGTGGGTCGTCAATAACATCGAAGCCGACGGCCGCATCAGCGGCGCCACGTTCCATTGCAGTCTGCCGATTGGCGAAGCGGACACACCGTCACGCGACGGCGCCGACGAGCCGACTCCATCAACCGTTACGGGAGAGCCATGAACAGCCCAGTTACCACCCAGGAAACCGTCTTTGTTGTCGACGATGATGAGGCAGTAAGAGATTCCTTGCGCTGGCTGCTCGAAGCGAACGGCTACCGGGTGCAGTGCTTCCTGAGCGCCGAAGAGTTTCTCGACGCGTATCAGCCGGCCCAGCACGCCGGACAGATCGCCTGCCTGATTCTGGACGTCCGGATGTCGGGCATGAGCGGGCTCGAATTGCAGGAACGCCTGATCGCCGAAAACGCCTCGCTGCCGATCATTTTCGTGACCGGCCACGGCGACGTGCCGATGGCGGTCTCAACGATGAAGAAAGGCGCGATGGACTTCATCGAAAAGCCGTTCGACGAAGCCGAACTGCGCAAGCTCGTCGAGCGCATGCTCGACAAGGCACGCAGCGAGAGCACCAACGTGCAGCAGCAGCGCGCCACCGCCGAGCGCCTCGGCAAGCTGACCGCACGCGAGCACCAGGTACTCGAGCGCATCATCGCGGGCCGCCTGAACAAGCAGATCGCAGACGATCTCGGCATCAGCATCAAGACCGTCGAAGCGCACCGCGCGAACATCATGGAAAAGCTGAACGTCAACACGGTCGCCGACCTGCTGCGTCTCGCACTCTCCAACAAGCCGAACCAGCCGCAAGCGTAAGCATTCGTCAGCGCCCTTAGCGGCACTTAAGCGGCCTTAAGCGTCCCATAGGCGGCCTTAAGCGCCCATCAGCGCTTGCCCTGCCCGATGCCGCTGTGCGCGGCACGCGATATCGCTGCACATCGCCGCGCAACCCCAGGCACGCCGAAGCGCGTGCGCCGCGACGGTATAATGTGACGCTTCGCAACAAGCGCGCCCGGCTCTCGCCGGGCGCGCTTTCCATTGCCCCCGCACTGCACACTCTCATCTCGACCGACCATGACAGCCACCCTCATCGACGGCAACGCCCTGTCCAAACAATTGCGCGCCGACGTCGCCACGCGCGCCGCCGCCCTCACCGCCCGCGGCCATCAGCCGGGCCTTGCCGTCGTCCTGGTCGGCGACAACCCGGCAAGCGAAGTCTACGTGCGCAACAAGGTGAAGGCCTGCGAGGACAACGGCTTTTATTCGTCGTACGACCGCTATCCGGCCACGCTCTCCGAAGCCGCCCTGCTCAAGCGCATCGACGAGCTGAACAACGATCCGAAGATCCACGGCATTCTTGTGCAGTTGCCGGTGCCGAAGCACATCGACAGCCACAAGGTGATCGAGGCAATCGCGCCCGAAAAGGACGTGGATGGCTTTCACGTCGCCAACGCCGGCGCGCTGATGACCGGCCAGCCGCTCTTTCGCCCGTGCACGCCCTATGGCGTGATGAAGATGTTCGAGGCGTACGGCATTCCGCTCGCGGGCGCCAACGCGGTCGTGATCGGCCGCTCGAACATCGTCGGCAAGCCGATGGCGATGCTGCTGCTCGAAGCAGGCGCGACGGTCACGATCTGCCATAGCAAGACGCGCGATCTCACCGCGCACACGCGCACGGCGGATATCGTCGTGGCGGCCGTGGGCAAGCGCAACATCCTCACCGCCGACATGGTGAAGCCGGGCGTGACGGTGATCGACGTCGGCATGAACCGCGACGACAACGGCAAGCTGTGCGGCGACGTCGACTTCGCCGGGCTCAAGGAAGTGGCCGGTCACATCACGCCGGTGCCGGGCGGCGTCGGTCCGATGACGATCACGATGCTGCTCGTCAACACGATCGAAGCGGCCGAGCGCGCCGCCGCGAACGCGTAACACCGCACCTTTCAGTCGGGTGGCCCGCGTCGCAGCAATTGCGCGCGGCCAGTGAAAAGCGGCCTTGCTTCGAAGGCCGCTTTTTTTGCGCCCGCTCCCTGCGCAATGCCAAGCGGTACCGGGCGGTGCATCGCTTCGTGCCTCGCGCGGCAGCCGCATCGCGTGAAGCACCGTTTCGCCATCGCATCCCGACATCTGTTAATTTTGCAGACATCGCCCGGTTGGAAAGCGCGCGCCGCGCCCCAATAACTCACACATTGGGGTACGCGCCGCGTGCACGTTCATCGGCCGGACACCCTCCCTCGAACCGCGACAGACAGGACACAGGACGCATCATGGCTACTTCTTCCTCCGATAATCCGCTGCTCGATTTCACCGGCCTGCCGCGCTTTGGCGAAATTCGCCCCGAACACGTGACGCCCGCACTCGACGTGCTGCTCGCCGACGCAAGCGCCGCAGTCGAACGCTCGGCCCAGCCGATGACACCCGCGCAATGGAGCGACGTGGTCGAACCGGTCGAGCGCGCCACCGAGCCGCTCTCGCGCGCGTGGAGCGTGGTCGGACATCTGAACGCCGTCGCCGATACGCCGGAGTTGCGCGCCGTCTATGGCGAGAACCTGCCGCGCGTGACCGAGTTCTGGTCGAGCGTCGGCCAGAATCTCGCGCTCTACGAGAAGTACAAGGCGATCACCACGCACGACACGTTTGCGCTGCTTTCGGGCGAGCGCAAGAAGATCCTCGACAATGCGCTGCGCGACTTCCGCCTGTCCGGCGCCGAGTTGCCCGAAGACCAGAAACCGCGTTTCGCCGAACTGCAGGAGCGCCAGGCGGCGCTCTCGAAGGCGTTCTCCGATCACGTGCTCGACGCGACCAACGGCTATGCGTTCTATGCGACGAGCGAAGCCGAGCTGGCCGGATTGCCCGACGATGTGATCGCGGCAGCACAGGAAGCCGCCGAGCGCGAAAACAAGGAAGGCTGGAAGTTCACGCTGCATTTCCCGTCGTATTTTCCGGTGCTGCAATATTCGGAAAACCGCGCCATGCGCGAGACGATGTACCGCGCGTACGTCACGCGCGCCTCGGAACTCGGCCCGACGTACGGCAGCGGCAACGCGGAGTGGGACAACACGGCAATCGTCGACGAGCAATTGAAGCTGCGCGCCGAAGAAGCGAAGATGCTCGGCTACGACAACTTCGCCGAAGTCTCGCTCACGCCGAAGATGGCCGAGTCGCCGCAACAGGTGATGAGCTTCCTCGAAGACCTCGCGACGCGGGCACGCCCGCACGCCGAAAAAGACTGGCAAGAACTGCGCGAATTCGCCGCGAGCGAGCTGGGTCTCGCGCAGATCGAGCCGTGGGACATGGCGTTCGCTGCCGAGCGTCTGCGCGAGAAGCGCTACTCGTTCTCCGAGAACGAGGTGAAGCAGTACTTCCCCGAGGACTTCGTCCTGCAAGGCCTGTTCAAGGTCACCGAGACGCTGTTCGGCGTGCGCATCCGTGACGACAGCGCGCCCGTGTGGCATCCGGATGTGCGCTTTTTCCGCGTCGAAAACACCGATGGCACGCTCGTCGCGCAGTTCTATCTCGACCTCTATGCGCGCGAAGGCAAGCGCGGCGGCGCGTGGATGGACGACGCGCGCTCGCGCCGCAAGCTCGAAGGCAATGCCGTGCAGACGCCGGTTGCGTACCTCACCTGCAACTTCTCCGCGCCGGTCGGCGGCAAGCCCGCGTGCTTCACGCACGACGAAGTCATCACGCTGTTCCATGAGTTCGGTCACGGCCTGCATCACATGCTCACGCGCGTGGACGAGCTGGCCGTGTCGGGCATCAACGGCGTCGAATGGGACGCCGTCGAATTGCCGTCGCAGTTCATGGAAAACTTCTGCTGGGAGTGGGACGTGCTGTGCGAAATGACCTCGCACGTCGATACCGCCAAACCGCTGCCGCGCGAACTGTTCGACAAGATGCTGGCCGCGAAGAACTTCCAGAGCGGCCTCGCCACGCTGCGCCAGATCGTGTTCTCGATGTTCGACATGGCCTTGCACGTCGACTTCGTGGCCTCCGCAGGCAAGAGCGCGAACGATCTCGCGCGCGAAATCAACGCGCGCTATCACGTCATCCCGCAAGCCGCGTTCTCGCGCTGGCCGAACACGTTCAGCCATATCTTCGCGGGCGGCTACGCGGCGGGCTACTACAGCTACAAGTGGGCTGAAGTGCTCTCCGCCGATGCCTACGCCGCGTTCGAAGAAGCGGCGCAGGCGGCGAAGTCGAGCGTGCTCGATGTGGCCACCGGCACGCGCTATCGTCAGGAAATTCTGGAGGTGGGCGGCAGCCGCCCGGCGATGGAATCGTTCAAGGCGTTCCGCGGACGCGAGCCGCGCATCGACGCGCTGCTGCGTCACAACGGCATGGAAGAGCCGCCGGCGCAGCAGTAAAGCGGGCGTCGAGACGCATCGGAACGAGCCGCGCACGGGAGCCATCCCGTGCGCGGTTTTTTATCGCCCGCACGGCTCGTGCGATGCAGTCTGAACACGCCGCGCTTCGATAGATATCCGAATGACTTTGCAGCGCGATATCGATAATCAGGCTCACCCGCCAGCGCACCCTCTACGCGTCGGGCGTGAGGAGGCCGTCGTTGGGATCTGCGTTGGGATCTGCGTTGGGATCTGCGTTGGGATCTGCGTTGGGATCTGCGTTGGGATCTGCGTTGGGATCTGCGTTGGGATCTGCGTTGGGATTTTCGTCGGGATCTTCATCAAAGAGCGCGAACTGGCCGCGCAGCGCGGCATTCTCCTCTTCGAGCCGCACGCCCACACCGAGCAGACGCACCGCTTGCTTGCGCCGCGCAAGGCCCTTTTCGAGCATGGCGAGGAATATCGGCAGGCCGGTTGCATCACCGACGCACTCGACCGTCGTACGCTGAAAATTCGCGAAGCGGATCTTCACGAACAGCTTGCGCACCGCATGCGCGCAACCCGCGCGCTCGATGCGCGCATCGAGTTGCACGGCGAGCGGCTCAAGCGCTGCGCAGCATGCTTCGAGCGTGAGCAGATCGTTGACGTAAGTCGTCTCGACGCTCACCGATTTGCGCTCCTGGTCCGCGCGCACGGGCCGCTCGTCGATGCCGCGCGACAGTTCGTAAAGCCGCTTGCCGAACACGCCGAACTGACGATGCAGATCGATCAGCGACCACGTGCGCAACTGCGCGCACGTCGAGAGCCCGAGCTTTTCGAGCTTCGCGGCCGTCACCTTGCCGACGCCGTGAATCTTGCGTACCGGCAACGCCGCCACGAACGCATCGACTTCGTGCGGGCGCACGACGCAAAGGCCATCGGGCTTGTTCCAGTCGGAGGCGATCTTCGCGATGAATTTGCTCGGCCCGACGCCCGCAGAAACCGTGACGCCCACCGTCGCGCGCACGCGCTCGCGGATTTCCTGTGCGATCAGCGTGGCGCTGCCCTTGCAGCGCGTGGCGTGCGTTACGTCGAGATAGGCCTCGTCGAGCGAGAGCGGCTCCACGTCGGGCGTGTAGTCGCGATAGATCGCCATGATCTGACGTGACGCGATGCGGTACTTTTCCATCGCCGTCGGCAGAATCAGCAGATCCGGGCACTTGCGCATGGCGAGCGCCGACGACATCGCCGAATGAATGCCGAAGCGCCGCGCCTCGTAATTGCAGGTGGCGATGACGCCGCGCTGGTCGGGCCGCCCGCCGACGGCGAGCGCGCGCCCGCGCAACGACGGATCGTCGCGCATTTCGACCGACGCATAGAAACAGTCGCAGTCGCAGTGGATGATCTTGCGAGCGGAGCCTGATGCGGCCGGCGGCGGCATAGCGGAAGATGACGCGTTCAAGGTATCGATACTGTACAAAAATACAGTATTCTTTTCAAGACAACTGTCAGCGAGCCGTCCCCAGGCTGTACCGCTGCCGTGACGGCATACCGTACCTGTACGCTGTTGGACGCGAGCCTATACTCGTGCGGACCAGACGGCTTGCGGACGAAAGAACGAGATCGAGCAGAAGTGCATCGGATCATCTACGACGAGCTTTGCCACGGCATCGTGAAAGCAGATTCGCGGCGTGTTTATCAGCGTGTGATCGAAGACCTGAAGGCGCGCAGTGCGCAGGCGGTGATTCTCGGCTGCACGGAAATCACGCTGCTGATCGGGGCCGACGATTCGGCACTGCCCGTGTTTGATACCACGGCATTGCATGCGCGCGCGGCCGTCGATTGGGCGATTGGTGCGTCGACTGGTGCGTCGATTGATACGTAAAACGCGGTGCGAAATGCGCAGTGAAAATGAAAAAGCCCGCATGACTTGCATCATGCGGGCTTTGCGAAACTTGCTGACGACCAGCTTGGTTGCGGGGGTAGGATTTGAACCTACGACCTTCGGGTTATGAGCCCGACGAGCTGCCAGACTGCTCCACCCCGCGTCCGTCAGAGATAAAGATTATAGTCAGCTACAATCATGATGTCAAACATTTTCTCGATGCGGGTGAATAGCGCGGTATCAAACGTGCCGCCTGTCCAAACGTTTATGCACACAGCGCGCGAGACTTAATCTGCACTGCGAAGCGGATCACAACACCGCTTCTCATCGGAATCGGCATCGACATCGAGCAACGGCAGCACGTCCGCGGCCCATTCGAGCCACACCTCCTGCGCGCGTATCCCCGCCTTCAGAATCGCATACTGCAATTGCTGGCCGCGCGTGAGCGACGGCGTTCCGAAGTCGCGCTGCTCGATCTCGCGGTACAAAACGAGCTGCGCCCGGTTCTCGTCGATCAAGCGCAACAGTTCGTCGCGAAGACCAAGCGGGCCGACCACCGCATCCGCGCGCAGCTTCAGCAGGAACGCATTTCGATCCTCGCGCCCGAGCGGCGTCTCGCGCACCCAGCGCACGACTTCCTCGCGCCCCACTGCCAGCACGCAATAAACCTTTCGGCGCGTTGCGGCCTCGGCCTCGTCTTCGACGACGGCGACCCACCCCGCCTCCACCATGCGACCGAGTTCGCGATAGATCTGCTGATGCGTGGCGCGCCAGAAAAAACCAATCGCGCGATCGAAGCGCCGCGCGAGGTCGTAGCCGCTGGCCGGCTTTTCCAGCAAGGCGATCAGAATGGCGTGGGGTGTCGACATCCGCTGATTCTAAACCACGGGCTGCGCCGCACCGTCCCTCAAATCATTCGAATACGGGCACTATGCAACTGGTTGCATAGTGCCCGTCCGTTTGCTATGTTTATCCGGTCGAGCCGCCGCGCGCCCCGCCGCGCCGCGGTCTTGGCGCCTTCCGAATACCACGAGAAGAACATGAACATGACGGCGCCCGCGTCCGGCCGCCGTCGCCCTCCCAGGAGATATGGATGTCCCTGCCCGCCGTGCTGCGACGCGGCCTGTCGATTCCGGTCGTCGGCTCGCCGCTCTTCATCATTTCGAACCCCGATCTCGTCATCGCGCAGTGCAAGGCGGGCGTCGTCGGCTCATTCCCGGCGCTCAACGCGCGGCCCGCGCACGTGCTCGGCGAATGGCTGGATCGCATCACGACCGAACTCGCCGACTACAACGCCAAACATCCCGACCAGCCCGCCGCGCCGTTCGCGGTGAATCAGATCGTCCACAAGTCGAATGACCGCCTCCAGCACGATCTCGGCGTCTGCGCCGAGTACAAGGTGCCCATCGTCATCACGTCGCTCGGCGCGCGCGAGGAAGTCAATCACGCCGTGCATGCGTGGGGCGGCATCGTGCTGCACGACATCATCAACAATACGTTCGCGAAGAAGGCCATCGAGAAAGGCGCCGACGGCCTGATCGCCGTCGCCGCGGGCGCAGGCGGCCACGCAGGCACGCTCTCGCCGTTCGCGCTGATTCACGAGATTCGCGAATGGTTCGACGGGCCGCTGCTGCTGTCGGGCGCCATCGGCAATGGCAATGCGATCCTCGCCGCACAGGCCGCGGGCGCCGATCTCGCCTATATCGGCTCGGCGTTCATCGCAACGAACGAAGCGAACGCCGTCGAGGCGTACAAGCAGATGATCGTCGACAGCAACGCGAGCGACATCGTCTACTCCAATCTTTTCACGGGCGTTTACGGCAACTATCTGCGCCAGAGCATCGCGGCGAGCGGGCTCGATCCGGACGCCCTGCCCGTGTCCGATCCGTCGAAGATGAACTTCGGCTCGGCGAACGCGAAAGCGTGGAAAGACATCTGGGGTTCGGGCCAGGGCATCGGCGCGGTGAAGAGCGTCGTGCCGGCCGCCGAACTGATCGCGCGTCTTAAGCGCGAGTACGATGCCGCGCGCGAGCGCCTCGGCGTCGCGGCCACTGCGGCCACTGCGGCCACTGCGGCCGCTACGGCCGAGACGGTCACGGCATAAGCCGCCCGGAGAAGCACAAACGCGAAGCCGGTATATGTCGGCTTCGCGTTCATCCCCTCTGCGCCTCGATGCGCACGATCTCGGATTCCACCGCTTCTTTCACGGCATCTTCGACATCACGCGCGCGCGTCGGCACCGCAAGCGCGCAAACGCAGCCCGCAGCCGAGCCGCGACAGACGGTGACGCGATTCACGCCGGCTGTCCGAAGCAGTTCATAATGACGCGTCATGCGCGCCCGCCGCTGCGGCGCGCGTTCTGTTTCAACGCAGTCAGCCGACCGAGCCTTACATGAAAATCGCCACCTGCAATCCGCAGGGGAATCCCGGCGTGTATCTCGGTGTCTCAAAAGCCGCGCCCCGCTTGGCGATCGTCCGGTTTTCATGCTCCCGCGTGTCTCAGTTTGCAGCTACCTAGCACGCCCGAAACGGGTAGCTAGGTGGGTAGCTAGCCTATAATCGGCCCCGGCTACCCACCAGCTACCCACCCCCATGGCGAAAACCACCAACAATCTCGACGACATCCAGATCCGGCGCTGGATCGCCGCCGGCGAGCCGGTCGCGAAGTCAGACGGCGACGGCCTGACCTTCACACTTTCGAAAGCCGGGACGGCAGCCTGGGTGCTCCGGTACCGGATCGGTGGCGGCCGCCGGCGCGAGCTGACGCTCGGCAACTATCCAGACGTTTCGCTCGCCGCCGCGCGCAAGCTGGCGCGCACGCACCGGGCCGCGATCGACGCCGGCGCCGATCCGGCCACCGAGAAGAAGACGCAGAAGGCTCGCTCGGTCGCCGCGTGGACGGTCGCGATGCTGGCCGACGACTTCGAGGACAAGGTGCTGAAGGCACCCCTTGCCGACGGCACGATCTACTACCGGAAGTGGGATCTGAACAACGTCATGCGGCCGAAGCTCGGTTCGATGGAAGTGCGCGCGGTACAGGCGGCCGACGTCGTGCACATGATCGAGGGCGCGGGCCGGTCGTGGACGGTCAGCAAGCGCATCCTGACGACCGCGACGCAGCTGTTCGAACACGCGGCCGGCAAGCGCATGATCGACGCGAACCCGTGCGCCGGCATCAAGCTGAAGGCGATCATGGGCCCGCGGCCGCCGGTCAAGGCGCGCGTAATGCTGACCGAGGACGAGCTGCGCACGTTGCTCGTCGACGTCGACACGACGATCGGCCGAGAGAATGGCCTCGCGCTGCGCATCCTGCTTGCGACGTGCGTGCGCTCGGTCGAGCTCGCGAAGGCCCGGTGGGAATACGTCGACTTCGAGCGCAACACCTGGTTCGTGCCGGACGGCAACGTGAAGACGCGCACCGGCTTCCTCGTCCCAGTCACGCCGACCGTGCGGCACTGGTTCGAATGCCTGAAGGCGATCGCGGGTGATTCGGAGTGGGTGCTGCCCGCGCGCACGTCGATCCGCCGGAACAAGCACGGCGACACGCATGTCGGCGCGACGACGCTATGGGCGGCGATCGACCGCGCCTTCACGCGCGGCGGCCTCGATATCCGGCGCTTCACCCCGCACGACACGCGCAGCACGGCCAAGGGGCACATGCGCAACATGAAGATCGCGAACGAGATCACCGAACTCGCACTGAACCACAAGCTGAAGGGGATGGAGCGGATCTACGACGTGCGGGAAGATATTCCGGAGCGACGCGCTGCGCTCGAGCTGTGGGCCGCGTTCATCGTGTCGTGCGCCGAGGGCCGACAGTGGAACGTCATCTCGATGAACGCAGCCGCGTGACGCGCTACCCGCGATTGTCGGTCGGAATGCGCGGGTCAGCCTGCATCTTGCCGCGGAAGTAGCTGGCGACACCGAGGATCGGCAACGCAGTGCCATTGAGCGCCGCTTGCGCCGTCAGCATCTGGGGGATCAGCGACAGGATGTCGGGCTTCACGCCGAAGAACATGACGGCCAGATAGGCAACCGTGATATTCAATCCCGCCGTCACCATGTTGAGCGCGAACGCGAACCCGATCGCCGGTCGCCAGCTGTATGTCGGCCAGTGATCCGCCTTCGCCTCGACCTGCATCGTCTGGTTGACCGCCGCGGTATCGGCCGTATCGGCCGCGAGTTCGGCCTTCGTGATGTCGGCAGCGATCTGCGCCATCTCGACCTGCGACTCGACGACCTTCGTTTGGAATTGCATGGCGAGGTCTGGGTTAGCTTGGATCGCGGCGAGCGCGGCGTCCGGCGTTGACGTGCCGGTGACGGCCTGCGCCACGCCGACGACCTTCTGCGCTACGTTCTCGGCCTTCGAGCCGCCGAGCCATCCGGCGATCATGGGTGCGAACTGGGCCAGCGCCATGGCGATGGGAATGAGCGGCATGTCAGGAAGCTCCTTTCAGCAGGTTTGCAGAGGTGCGGTGGATCCAGCCGCGCCCGAACGTCGGCCACGGCTTGCAGGCGGTGAGGTAGTTCTGCCGGACGGCAATGAAGCGCATGATGAAGCGCGAGGGATCGGCGCTCTTGACCGCGGCGATCGTGGCCGGACCGAGCACGCCATCGGCGCGCACGCCAGCCGCCTGCTGCATCCACAGCACGACATGTCCGCCGTTATAGTTCGCGTCGAGCAGCTGGAAGCCAATGCGCGGGTCGTACTCGTCGCAGTGCAGTGGATCCCAATACAGGTGCTTGGCGATCGCCTTCGCCGTCTCGCGCGGCAGCTCGCGCATCGGGCCGGTATAGCCGCTCGCACGCGCGACACGCTCTGTCACGCCCCACATCGTCTCGCCGCCCGGATCCTTCGGGTTGTTCGAATAGCCGCCCTCGTTGCCAATCAGCGCATCAAACGCATCGTCGAAGCTGCTCATCGCGCACCTTCCTTTCTCGGAAAGAGCCGGTCGCGGATCTGCAGCAGCAGCACGACGATTGTCAGCAGACCGACGTACCATGAAATGTCGTGTCCATTCAGCCACGTCCAGAACGTCACGATGCCGCCGGCGGGCGCGGCAATGGGTGACGTTGCACTTGCAACTGCGCTCGCCGCGCTATCAAGCAGTTCTTTTTTCATGGGTTCCCCGGTTCGTCAGTGTTATGGCGACATTGCCGCCTTGCGTTTTTGCGCAAATCTGTCCTCGAGCCGCTTCGAATATTTTTTCGGCTTCGGCATGGCTGCCAGTCGCGCCCTTGCTTCGGCGCGGCGTTGCTCGCGCTCCGCGATAGACTCCGGATCATGCGGCGAGCGATATTCCACCCGGTTCCAATAATCCTGCACGTCCTCGATGAGGAAGGTCACCGGCAGTTCGCGCATCATCACCATCCCTGTTGAGTTTCGGTCCACATGATCGTGGCGCGATAGGCGGCGCTCGCCGTGCCGCCGGTTGCGTTGAGGTTCGTGCCGTCGATATAACCGAGCGTCAACGGCCGCATTTCGCCCGACGCGCCCTTGTAAAACGCCTGCGCCATCAGGCCCTTCTGCTGGGCGCTGGTGATGCCGTGCGCAACCGTCAGATTGCCCGAACCGTCGAGCGTGCCGGTCAGGCGCTTGGTCTTCATCGCGCCGGTCAGGTAGCCGTTCGTGAAGTCGTTCCCGGGCGGACCGCTGTTGTTCGACACCACCATGTTGACCATCGTGGCGGGCAGCGACATGCCCCAGCCAAGCAGCGCGTTATCCTCGATGACGTGGTTTTCGTCGACGACCACCTGAACGAAGTTTCCGGTACCGGTGCCCTTATCGGTCGCACGGCAATTCGTGATAGTCGCGCGACCGCCGGCGGCCACCGCGATAACGGCGTTCGCGGGGCTGGTGTTCTGCGGCAGCGTGAACTGCACGCCATCTACAATCAGCTGGTTCGTGCCGGAGCTGGCCGCCACGCTCACCGCTTGCGCGTCGCCCGAGATCCGGATCATGCCGCCGACAATCGACAGATATCCCGACGAGATCGTTCCGGGACCGGACAGCTGAATCAGCGGATTCGTGGTCGCGACGGCCGCCTCGATTTCGCAGCCAGCAACCTTCAGCATGCCGCCGGTCTGATAGATCGCCTGGTTGGCCGCGAAACCGACCGACATGAAGCAGGCCGACATCGAGATATCGCCAGCGGACATGTAGAGTCCGCCGTACGTATCGAAGTCGGTGTTGATGACCTCGCCGAACGTGCTGCCGCTTGCGCTCGACGTGAAGTTGACCTGCTTACCGTTGTTGATCAACAGGCTGTCTGACAGGCGGAAGTCATCGCAGCGGGCCGACTGGACGCCGGTCGTGTTGCCGTCGTTGAAGATCGCCACCTGGTTCGTCGTGAGATCGAAGTTCCAAAAATGCAGCTTGTTGATCCGCACCGAATCCTGCGCGCCATCGATATTGACGCCGAAGTTGTACGCCGACATCTCGAGCTGCGTGATGAACGCGCCGCCCGAGTTGGTGCCGCCGGCCATATCGATGCCGGTCATGGCCTGCGTAATGGCCATGTTCTCAACGGTGAAGCGCGGCGTGCTGCGCATGTACAGCGCAGGCGGAAAGTTCGTCAGGTTCGCGCGCGTTCCCGTATCCGGCTGAACGAAGGTGATCTTCAGGTTGCGGAAGTGCGGGCCTTCCTCCCCCGTGTTACCGATGAACACACCCAGCGCGGACAGGTTGAACGTCGCGAGCGCCTTGAAGACCGAGATCTGACGGCCATCGCCCTCGAAGATCTGGCCTTTCGTCGTGTACGAAATGCCGTTCGTGAGCCCGTAGAACGCGCTCGGCTTCGGAGCGAAGATGCGCAGCCCAGTTGCAACGGCGTTCTGGATCGGGGTCGTGTCGTCGGATCCGTCGCCCTTCGCGCCGGCCTGCATCAACGAGATGCGTCCGAGGTGCTGCAGCTTCCAGCGGCCGCCGTCCGTCGGGTTGACGATGATCGTGACGCCATTGTCTGCACTGGCCGTATCGTTCGGATCGTACTGATACGGGCCGCCCCCACCATCATGGGCGGCATAATAGCCCGTCACGAACGCACGGGTGTAGGTCGCCTTCGAGATCGTGCGCAGCACGGCAATCGAATCGACAACACGATTCACGCGATTCGCAAACTGCTGGTCAAGCGTCGTGCCATCGAAGCCGATTTGCCCCGCGCCGCCGGAGCCGACCTGGTTCGCTAGCGGATTCGTGTAGTTCGGAATCGACAGGCAGAGGTTGCCGTTCGAGTCGTTCACCAGCAGCGCGTACGAGGCGGCGTTCACGAAGAAGGGCTGCGGCGATCCGTTGAGCGAAACGAAGCCATTCGTCGTCGTGAGCGGCTGCGTCATCGGGATCGTCATCGCCGCGTCCTGGTACACCGTCAGCTGGTTCGTCACCGGATTGGTGTTAGCGGTGCCGATGTAGACGCTGCCCTTCTGCAGCGGCTTGCCGAGCAGGTCAGTGAAAAACGCGATCGGATTGACAACCATGTTGCCCATAGGTCACCTGTTCGTGTTGCTGTTGGCCGCGGGCTCCGCAGCGTTGACGATGCCGAGCAGCCAGCGCTCGCGCGATGCGGGATCGTTGGCGCCCATTGCGCTGCGCGCGAGGTCGTAGAAGCGGCGGAATGTCGAGGAGTTGGCAGCGGCCTTCACTACCTGCGGCGCGGGCGCGGCGCCGGACTTCGCAAGCTGCTGAAACTCGGGCGAGACGATCAGCTCGTCGGCCGCCTTCATGACGTCGGGCTTCCCTTTCGACAGCGCGCTGATCACTGCATGACTGAGGCCAGCGCCAATAGGCCCAGCGACGCTCGCAGCACCCGCCGCGGCCGCGGTACCGATATGGCCGACTGCTGCCTGGCGAGCGGTATTCATGACCTTTGAGACGAGGCCGTCGGCATGCGCGTTGAGCTCTTCGCGGGCGGCCATGATGCGGCCCGTTGTGATGTTCTCGCGTGTCGCGTTCGAGATGCCGCGCGAGACCTTTGCGAGGTCTGCGAGTTGCTGACGACTCTCAGCCGGCAGATTCGCCAGCACTGCATTCGCGGCCTGAGAATTTTTCATCAGGCCATCCCACCAGTCGGCGAAGGTCTTGAAGTTGAGGTCGCCGTTTTTCGTGGCTTTGCCGAAGGCGTATGCGAGGCCGCTCGACGTCACCTGCTGGCGCATGCCAGACGGCACGGCCTTGATGATGTCGACGAACTTCGAGACGTCGCCCTTCGGCAGCGCCGCCATCGCCGTGCCGAGCTTGCCGACGAGCGAGTCGCCGAGCTGCTTGCCGTAGAGGGAGGTGAGATCGTCCTCGATGCTCTTGCGCATCTGGACCGTCGCGCGGGCCGTGTCGAACTTCTCGAGCGCGCCTGGAACGGTCGAAAGCGCGCCGCGCTGCGCCTCTGAGATGCGCCCATAGAGCGCCTTCAGCAGCCCGGTGTCTGCATCCTTGAACGGCCCCTGATTGCGCAGGCCCGCGCCGACGTTCTTGCGCACGTCGTCGAGCAGCGCATAGGTCGGGTTCTTCACCTGAGGCTTGAGACCGAGCGTGGCCGGATCGATCTCCTGGCCGCCGACCATCATCGGCACCTTCGCGGGCGTGAGCTTCGATTGGATCATGCGCTCGACTGGCGAGAGGTTCTTCGCGCCGCCCAGCTCATCGGCCCGCTGTGCGATGAAGTCGAGTACGGGCGACGGATCGACGTCCATCTTCGCCGGCACGCTCTTGCGCAGATCGTCGTACAGCCCCTCGGCCTTCTGGTCGAGCTGCTGCTGCGTGTTCATGAGGTCGTTCTTCACCGAGGCAGACAGCTGACTCAGATCACTCATGCCGCCCGCATCCTCGACAATCTTCTGCCCGCGCTGCGCGACCTGCTGAAGGCCCTGCATCTCCTCAGCACGCGCGAGGCTGCCCGGCGTCGATTTGATCGCCTGCGCGAGCTCGATCGCAGCCTGGTTCGTTGTGAGGTGGTCGGGTTGCAGGTTGTCGGCGATACCGAGACGCTCGGCGGCCGCCAAACGCTCAGCATCGGGCGCCATCTGGGCTGCAAGCGTCTGCTGCGCCGTTTGCTTCCCGATGCCGAATGGCGCGCGGCCGGCGCCGACCGCGATGCGCGTTTGCGCGGCGAGCTGGTCGGCGGGCAGGAACTCATGTGAGGCGGACGTGAGCGGCGATGCTGCCGGATTCACCGGTGACTCCGCGCGGGCCGCGCTTTCTTCTGCGGCAGCCGGCGGCGTCATGGCGGCCGTAGCCTCCGGCGCAGCGCTCGCCGCGGCTTCCGGCGCTTGAGCAGCCGCCGCCGGTGCAGGCGCCTCCATCGCGCCGCGCGCGGCCGCCGCCATCGGATTCTGTTGCGCGGGCACCGTGCGCGGCATTGAGGCGAGCTGCTGGTCGATTTCCTGCACGCGCTGGAGCGCGCGCGAGCCTTCGGCCTGCTGGGCATGCGCTGCCTGAAGACGGACCATCTGATCCTGATACGCGCTCATCTCGCCCGAGAGCTGCTTTTGCGCGAGCGCGCGCGCGTCGCCGAACTTCATGCCCTGTTGCTGCTGCAGCATCTTCGTGCGGTCCGCCACGGAATCGAACGACTTCCCTTCCAGCGACGCGATCTGATCCTGCACGGATGTATCGCCCTTCTGGGGCGCGTTGGCCGCTGTCTGGATAAGTTGCTCGCGCTCGGCCTGCAGCGCCTCAATCGCGGGGTTCGGAACCTGCGGCGCGCCGGGGTTGAGCGTCGTGGCGAGGTTGGCCGGCGCCGATGATCCAGCGGGAGCCGCGCTAGCGCTGGGCTGTGCGGTGGCTGGAACACTTTCGGCCGCAGATGTTCCAGTCGGCGAACCACCCTCTTGTGCTGCGGCCATCGTCGGCTCGATGCGTTCGGCGCCGGCTGCTGCTGCCTGCGGCAGTTCTTTCGCGAGTGCGGCCATGACCTTCGACGCCGCTGCGGGCGAAAGCGCGGTCGTGAGAAGGTTCACGGCCATGCCCAGCATCGGGCTGCCAGTTGCCTGATGCACCGCTTCGCCAACCGTGCCGCCTGCCGCGCCTGCCGCGATCATGCCGGGGATCGCCTTCAGCGCCATGCCCGGGACCGGCACTGTCAGCGCGCCTGCGCCCTGCGCGGCCGATTGCAGCACCTTCTCGCGTGGTGTCTGTGCAGTCGGCATGCCGTTGCGATCCATGACTGCCGTGGCCGTCTCGCCGACGCTTGGAATGGCTTCGCCGATCTGCGTTGCTCCGACGCCCGTTTGCTGCGTCGGAATCGGTGCTGATCCAGCCAGATGCGTTCCGAGCGCTTGATCGATTGCAGGCAGTACGGGTCCCTGAGCGATCGCATTCACCATACGAGTGGGCGCATCGATCAAACCTTTTGCCCTATCGACGAGACCGCCCGCTGCATCGGAAAGACCTTGCACATAGCCGCGCGCCGCAATGCCCCCCTCACGCCCGGGCGTCGCCGGCGGCGGCCCAGTCAGGTTGGCGCCCGGCGGCAACGTGATCGCGCCGCTCTGCACGTCCTTCTGAAGCTGCGCGACGTCCTCGGGTGACATCAGGCCACTATTGAATGCGCTCACGAGTTGCTGCGGTGCGACCGGTGCCTGCGGCGCAGGAGGATTGACGCCCATGCCAGACGGCAGCACGATGCGGCCGCTGTTCACGTCCTGCTCGAACGCGGCCTTGTCCTCGGGACTCATCTGGCCGGACTTGTACGCGTCGTAGATGCGCGCGAGCGGAGATGGCCCGTTGCTGCCGCTGTCAAGTGCACCCGGAGCCGAGCCGATGTTCGGCAGCGGCGCGACCGCATAGGGATTCGACGACGACGGCGAGAACGACGACTGCGGCGCGCTGTCCGGAAGCGAGCCGGGCGCAGCGCCGATGTTCGGCAGCGGCTGCACCTGGTACGCGCTCGACGGGTTGCCGAACGACGGCGTCGCATCAGCGTTGTTCGGCGATGCGCCCGTCACGCGCTTCGTGTAGGCCATCGTCTTCGGCCCCCACTGGCTTTGATCGTTGCCGCCGTGGTACGCCGCCGTCGCGAGCACGGCATTGCCGCCGTAGCGCCCGAGGTTTTGCTTGAGCAGGTAGGCAGCACCGTACGCGGCCATCTGCGGGTTCAGATACGGATCAACGCCGGTCTGATCGATGATGGCCTGCCGTGTCGCCGGTACTATCTGATATGGAGTTTTCGCAGACGCGCTGCTAACCTGATCGGCGTTCGACCGCTCGCCTTTCGTTCGAATGTTGGTAAGCCATGCGGAAGGAATTCCAATAGCAGAAGACGCTGCCTGATCGGCGGCGTCATAGGCTGGATCCTTATAACTCGTCGGAAATGCGCTGGGATCGTAATCAGCCATTTGCGCGCTCCCCCACATATCGAGGAATCAAATGGAAGAGTGGCGTCCCGTTGTCGGTTTCGAAGGCCTTTACGACGTTTCCAGCCACGGTCGAATCAGAACCGTCGCCCATCAGGTCAATTACAAAAACATCAAGAAGCGCACTATTCCAAGCCGCCTTCGATCCACGAAGGCGCTCCTCAAGGGATATCCGGCCGTGAATCTCTCGAACGGAAAAATCACAAAGATGCGCACTGTCCACGTGATGGTGCTTGAGGCATTCGTCGGACCGCGTCCATCGCAGGCTCATGACGGTTTCCATGAAGACGGAAATCCATTGAATGCCCGTCTTGACAACTTGCAGTGGAAAGAAAAGAAGTACGTGAAGCGCGCATCGATCGCGCGCGCCCTGCGTGGGTGATGCTCCGCATCGGGGGGGCATTCGATTCGTCATCATTGCCCCGTCAGATATTTGCTGTAGCGCGCGAGCGGTCCCGACATGTTGCCGCCCGGCTGCCCGTTCGGCTGCGTGAAGGTCTGCGGCCCGATCTGGACACCGGGCGCGGCGGTGGGCGCAGCAAACGCCGACGGTGCACCGGAATTCGCCGACAGGCTGCTCTTCATGAACTGCGCGAACGTGGTGCCTTTCGCGATCTGCACGCCGCCGACATTCGCGTCGTATTTCGCCGGGCCCATCCAGCCGAATGTGCCGGCCCATGACGACGAGCCATCGCTGATGCGCGCGGCGCGCAGCGATGCATTGCGCATCGAACCGAGGAACTGCACGATCTGGTCGGGATTCGCGTTCTTCGCAGGAAGCCCCTGCTCGAGCACCTTGCGATCAGCGTCCGAGAGGCCGGCCTGCCCGTAGCCAGAGACGCCCTTCATGATCGACTGGTACTCGTTGCGCAGCGAACTGACGTTGTCCTGCGAGCCCCAGATGTTCTGCCAGAAGTTGCGCACGTCCTCGGGCTTGCCCGACACCCACTGGCCGTTCTGGTTGAGCGTCGCGACGTTCGACAGCAGCGTGCCGACGCGGTCCGCCATCTGCCCGTGCTGCACGCTGTCGAGCGCGCCGGACGTGACGATGTTCCGCGTGTTCTCGTCCATGTTCGGTGCCGTCTGCGTGTAATTGAGGTCACGCAACTTGAGCTGCAGATCGGCGAGGAACTTGTTCTGGTCGAGCTGGAAGGTCGCTGCGCGGTTCTGGATCACGCTCTGGAGATCCTGCGCCTGCGCGTTGGTCAGGCCGACGCTCGCGAGCGCCTGCGCGGGCGCGTATTGGGCCGCTGCGATCGTCGACGGCATCATGGCGCCCTGACCGAAATGGAACATGAAGTCCTGCGGACCTTGAGCCGCAGCAGCGGTGCCGTAAAGCTGGGCGAGCGCCGCCTTCGGATTGCTCTCGATCGTGGAAAGCATCTGCTTTGCGCCGGCGAGATCCTGCTGCATCTGCGGATCCTTCTCGTATCCCGGCGTGTTCGTGATCGCGTCAATATGCTGCTGTACGAGATTGGTCGCGAGGTCGCCGCGCCCGTTTTGCAGGGACGAAACGATCGGCGCGATGAAGTCGAGCTTCTGCTGCCGCTGTTGCTCGTTGAAGCCATTCCATGCGCCCTGGACCTGCTGGGCCCACTCTGGATTCGACATGGCCATCTGCACCGCGCCCTGCGGCGTCGGGTTCTGGCTGAACTGCTGCCACTGCTGCTGGAAGTTCTGCTGCCGCTGCGCAGCCAATGAGCGCAGCAGCGCGCTTTGCTGCACGTCCTGTGCCTGCGCGTTGAGCAGCCCCGTCTGCGCCTGCGTGTTTTGTAGCGCCGCGGCCTTCTGGAATGCTCCGATCGGATCGGCTTGAATCTGAAGGCCGGTGTAGTTCACCGGCTGCGGCGGCATCGCCATGATGTCGGACATGGTTCGCTCCTTACCTGAGGTTCATTCCGGCGCCCACGCCATACAGGCCGGCTGGCGATGAGCTGCCAATGCCGGCGGCATTCAGATAGGCAGGCAATGCGAATTGATACGATCCGGATGGCGATGGATTCAGATAGTTGCCAAGTGCCGACGTGAGGTTGTTGATGCCTCCCGTGATCGCGTTCGAGGTGCCGAGAATGCCGCCAGCCTGCGCGGCGCCCTGCTGCCCGATCAGGCTTGTGATGTTGTTGCCGGTCGTCATCGCAGCCTGCCCCGTTCCAGCGGCCGCGTTCTCGCCGAGATTGACGAGGTTGCCTTGCTGCGTGACTGCATTTCCAAGGGCCGACAACAGGCCGCCCTGTCCGTTGAGCGAGGTACCGAGGTTGCCGATCTGCGTCTGCATGACGTTCGATAGCACCTGGCCCGGTAGATAGCCGAGCGATGCAATCGTGTTGCCGCCGCGTAGGCCGCCCGTAGCGCTCGCATTCGCGAGGATTGATTGCTGACCGAGCTGCATCGAGGTCGTATAGAGCGGATTGGACGTCAGGCCATTGATCGCCGACTGTTGTGCGCCCGAACCGTTCGCACCGGTCAGACTGTTGAGCTGTGAGAGGACGCCACGGTAGCCGCCGAGGCCGCCCTGATAGTCGCTCATCGCGCCGTTATAGCCGGTGAGCGCGCCCGTACCGGCATCGACGTAGGGCTTCAGCAGATCCCGAATCTTGTTGAATTCGTAGTTCTGCTCTTGGACGCCAGCCTGCGCCGCACCAGCCTGCGTATCGGCGGCAGATTGCGCGGCATTGCCGCCAATCACTGCGCCCGCAACGCTGCCAGCCGCCGCAAGTCCGCCCCCGATCAGCGCAGCAGTACCCGCAGAAATTCCGAAGGCCATGATTAGTCCTCGATACGGTTAGCGATTAATTGCTTGTTCTCGCTGCCGCCGAGCAGCTCGCAGGCCTTCGATTCAGTCAACAGTTCAACCAGCTTTTCCGGATCGGTTTCATCCGTCGGAAAGAAGTTGGTCCATACCGAGTCCTCAAGCGCATAGGCGGCATTCTTCTGCCCGGGCATAACCGTCAACATGTGCGGTGCCGCGATTTCGACGATTCCGTTATCCGTTACCAGTTTCAGACGCCCAGCGGACAACACTGCAAGGTTCTGCGTCTTATGAATCGCGCCAGTAATCACGGTGCCTTTCGGGATCGTTATCTCGCGCGCGGCCATGCCGGGCGCGAAATACCAGCGCGCCGGACAATCGGTTTGCGGAAGCTTCTGGAGTTCGCGCTCGAGCGCGTCGACGCGCGCCCGCATCGGCGGTAGCGCGCGGCCGGTGAAGCTCGAGGCGGGAGAGTAGTCGGGATGCATGTGCGTCGAGTCGGTCGGTTGCGACATGCGGATGCATGCCGACATGAAACTGACTCGCGTCGCACTGCCTATAGGAAATTGCCCGATACGCGGCTACGGACAACAATTTGTTGCGTCGAACACTACATCAATCGGCGTTTAATTTCAAGGAAACGCCATTTAAAGCATTCAGTTATCGCGTCACGATGCGACGGCCCCGGAAACTGTCAGAGTCGCGCCGTTCGTGCTCGCATAGAGCGACATGCCGGAGGTCAGCTTCTGGTTGATCGCGTTGATCAGCGGCAGCGCGGCGCCCGGCGGGACCGACACGCGGTCGATGTGCGTCGCATCGGCGGCGCTCGTGCCGATGTACAGGTCGACGACCGCATTGCTCGCCGCACCCACTGGGTTCCATGCACTTGCCGCGGTAATCGATACCTGCGAGCCATTCGGCACGGCCCCATAAACGGCGGCCGCACTTGCCGCATTGACTACCTGACAGAGCTGCGCCCAGTTCATTTGCGTCGGCATGATGTTCTCCTATAGACCGGGTCGGGCCTTGATGTAGCCGTCCGCCGTCATGGTTGAGGTGGTGAAGGTCGCCTGCGCGACGAGGTACACAGTTGCGGCGCTCGCGAGCACGATGCGCGTGAGCGGGACCGGCACGTCGTAAGAGCCGCCCGTGATCGCCTCCTGAAACTTCGTCTGCGTGTCGGGCGTACCGAGCGCTCCGGATGACGTCGAAACGCCGCCCGCGATCTGCTGCACGACCGTCGTGGCGGCCGCATTGAAAACGATAGAGCCGGATAGGTCCCACGTGCCGGCGGCCAGCTGGATGCTCGCGACGTTTGCAGCGGTGCCCGAGGTGAGCGACGTGCCGGTCGTAGAGGCTTGCTGGAACGCGACGAGCGGCTGCTGCTTCAGGTAGTTGCCGGGCGCCTGTCCGATATTGCTCGCGATCTCCAGACGAGCGAGAACGCCGCCCTGTGCCGATGTGGCCGGAACCGGAACCGACGACTGCGCCGCGAGCATCGCGAGCAGGCCAGCAGGGATGCCCTGCGCCGGCGCCTGCGCATTCGCACCCATCGACAGGAATGCGGAAAGCGCGGGATTCTGCGGCACGGATACCGACGAGTTTGCCCCCATCGACAATAGCGCGAACGGCGCGGCGCTCTGCGGGGGCGTTACCTGCGCATTCGCGCCCATCGAGACGAACTGGATCGCCGCCGTGTTGTTGTCGATCCCCTGCGGCAGGTTCTTCGTGACGTCCAGCGTGATCGTCTCGAGTCGGCGCACAGCCGACTGATTCATGCCGAACGCTTCCGCCAACTCCTTGCGGTTCGGGGGAGAGGTCTGGATGTTATAGCTGCGCGCGGTCATGCCATCAGCGGCTCGCCGTCCGCCTCGAGTGCCGCAAATGAGATCGGCGCGGCGTTGTAGCCGGCGAACCGATAGCCGCGGAAGTTCCGGAACTTATGCTTCGGACGCCATTGCGCGCGCTTTTGCGTCTGCCCCTGCGCACCCATCGAGATGTAGCGCGGCGTGCTCCAGATGCGTCCGTCGTCCGTGTACTGCAGGCTCATCATGTCCTGTTCGCCGAGCGCGGCGCGGCCGTAGGTGCCGATCAGCTCGAGCATTGTCACGAGGAAGCCGTGCGCCTTGTTGTAGGCGAACATCGTGTCGAACTGCCAGCGCGCGTCGACGCCGTACTGTGCGGCTGTCGTGCGATCGATGAAGCCGACGCGCTGGTCGTACTTGTCGCCCATCACGAACTTGCCGTAGCAATAGACCGGGTGCCACGCACGCCACGCGCCGTTGCCGTCGGCGCTCGAATCGAGCAGAAACCAGAGTGGCTCCTGCGCGGCCTGTGAGCCGGCCACGTCATAGACCAGCGTGTAGTCGGACAGATGCAGGTAGATGAACTGCTGCTCTTTCTCCGCGCGATATTCGAGCGTCGCGCTGCCGTAAAGCTGCAGCTCGGTGTACTGCCCGAGGATCATCTCGACCTCGCGCGTGGCGATCTTCGTCGCGATACCGAGGCCGACCGATAGCCAGACGCTCGGCGCTTCTTCCTCATCGCCGCCCACGAATGCGAATCCCTGACTCGTGCGGCACTTCGCATACGGTCCGATCACACCCTTCTGGATCGTCGCGCCCGTATTCTCGGTGAACGGGAAGCCCGTACCGCCGGTATTGTCGAACACCGCGATCGTGTAGCGATTGCACATGTACAGCTCGTTGCGGAACTTCAGCACCGCGTAGAGCGAATCCTGCGCATTGCTATCGTTGCCGAAGAGCTGCGAATTGATCGTGAACTGGTTGGCGAGCTGCGTGACATAGCACTGCGTGCCGTCGGTCATCACGAAATAGCCCCCCATCCAGAGCAGATCGATCGGCGAGCCGACATTCGGGTCGGTGCATTTCTGGAGGGCCGGCGCGCCCAGCGTCGTGCCGGCAAGCGTCTGGATCGTATAGAAGAACAACTGCTTCGCGCTGACGATGCCAATGCCCTGGTTCGTGTAGCCGCGCGCCATCGCGACCGGGCTGCCATCGTCTGGTACCTGGCCGAGCACCGTCACCATGCCGCTCGCATTCACCGAGACGAAGTTCGTGCCGATCACGCGGTAGCACGTGCCCTGCCAGACGATCGCGCCGCGGTCGTGGCCGGCGAGCGCCGGTGCGCCGACGTCGAAGCGCGTCAGTCCTTCTGCGGAGCGGAAGAACATGCTGCTGATGCCAGTCTTCTTCATGACCGGCACCATGTTGCGCGGGTAGGACGTCCGGAACTCCGCGCCGACGTCGGTATACGTGCCCGAGGAGATCGGGATCTGCATGTCAGGCGGCGGCGCTCTGGAAGCCTTCGCCCGGCGTCACGTAGACGGTGCCGGTGTTCGCGCCGGTCGTGACGAGGGACATGCCGCCGAAGGTGTCGCTCTTCGTGATCACCTCCGACGAGTTCGGGCCGATCGGATAGTCGCCTTGCGTGGCGCCGGCTGCGGCGACCGCTGGCGTCGCAGGAGACACTCCTGAGCACCGCACGAACACCGTGAACGCGTTCGGGTTCAGCACGCGCACCTGCTTGGCGGCCGGATCGACGCCGATTTCCGTGTGCGTGCTGCTGACGGTGACGGCCTGCGTTTGTGCGTAGGCCGGCGAGAAGGGTTGGTTCAGCATGGTTCAGACTCCGTCGAGCGGCTGCACGATGAGGCTCGCGCGGCTGATGGAAAGCGTCGTTGCGGCGTCCGCCGATGCGACGAGCTGGATGATGTCGCCCAGGTTGAGCTGGCTGTTGACGTTATTCGGGTTCTGCAAGATCCCCGAGAACGTGTAGCACTGGTTCGCGCCGGTGCCCGTGGCGATCGCCTCGAACTCGGACGTGAAGAACGGTCCGCCGACCGGGCCCGTCTGCAGCGCCAGCGTCAGCACGCGCGGCGACGGCAGCGAGCCGATGAGCGACACCCAGAAAGCGCAGGCCTTGATCGCACGCGTAGCCTGCAGGAGGCCCGTCGTCACGTTCTGCGTGAGCGATTGACCGTCCGCGCTGAGCACCGAATTGCCGTTCGCGTCGTAGGGCGTGACGATGGCCGGCGTCGTCGTGAGCGCGAGCGTCTCGGCCTGCGTGCGGCGCAGTGCGTAGAGCGAGCCAGCCAGCAGCAGGCCGCCGGCCGAGAACGTGAAGGCCGACTGGAAGAGCGAGAGCAGCGACGAGAGCGAGGCGTACCGCGGCTGTCCGTTGCCGGTGTTCCAGATCGCGATTAGATCTGAGACCGAGAGCTGCGTGTCTTGCGAAAGCTGATTGATGTTCATGGACGGTCCTTAATTGCTGTCGGGCCATGGATCGCCGCTCGGCTCGAGCAGCGCATCGGTCGTCGTTGTGACGCGGTCGACCGGCGCGAAGAACTGCTGATTCTTCGTGTTGCGGCGGTTGCCGAGACCGATCGGCATATGACGCGGCATCTGCATCTGGGGGATCGACTGTGCAGCGACGAGGCAGAGCGTGCGATAGCCCTCGGTGGCCGCGCGGATGGTGTCGGCGTGCAGCTGCTTGCCGAGCGTCGACGCCAGCCGGCGCGCAAGGTTCGTATAGAACGCTTCCTCGGCCCAGTCCGGGATGCCGACGTTATCGTTGACCGATGCCTGGCTGCCGGCGAGGTTATAGCCGAGACGGATACCGCGGGCGTCCCAGCCAGCCGCCATGCGTTCGAGCCGCATGAGCGCGGTATTGCGCTCTTCCGGCGTCACGTCGAAGACGTAGCCGGCGAGCGCGATTTCCTCGTATGCAGCGTTGACGAGATCGCCCTTGGTGGTCATGGCTTACTTCCCGTCGGCAGCCGGCTTGGTCTGCTTGGCCTGCTTGCCAGCATCAGCAGTGGCCGCCGCGGTCGCGCGCTCGAGCTCGGCGAGGCGACGCTCGATCTCTTCCTGCATGGCCGTGAGTTTCAGTTCGCGCGCATCCAGATCGGCGCGGCGCGCGTCGTCTTCGGCTGCCTGACGTTCGCGCTCGGCGCGCTCCTGCTCGGCACGCGCAGCAGCGGCGCGATGCTCGGCTTCACCAGCATGCTCGCCCTTGCCTGCCTCGGTCGGCGTACGGAACCAGCCTTGATCGAGGAACTCATCGACCTGGTGCTCGTCGACGATCAGCCAGTCGACGTGCACGTCGTGAATACGTTCCTGCGTGCCCTTGCGATACAGCATCGTGGGCGCTCTCATCGGGACCATTCGAATCTCCTGAAAGGGAAAAAGCCGCCCCGAAGGGCGGCCCAAGAATTACCGCGGAACGAAGCTCATCGTCGGCGCGACCGAGTAGGTCGTGATGACCTGATCGCCCGCGCTGACCGGCACCACAGCCGGCGTCGCCGCGGCGATCTGGATCGTCGTCGCGCCGCGCTTGAGCTGGATATTGGTCACGGTGCCGCCCGTGACGACGACAAAGCCGGCGGCCGTCGCCGTGTAGGCCGAGCCGCTGGCCGGGGGCGTGATCGATGCGATCGCGCCGATATGCCCCCACGCCGCCGAGTTCGCGCCGCCGATGCACTGCCACACCGATGCATCGCAGCGCGTCTCGAAGATCGCGTTGTTCGCGTTCAGCGACTGGCTTGCCGCGCCCTCGACGTTGTTGCCGGCTGCATCGATGAGCGTCACCGCATTCGCCGAGGCAAACGCCGCGTCGGCGCGCTTGACCATCAGGTAACGGCCCTGCGAGACGGTGGCGTTCGGAAACACGACCTGCACGTTCTGGCTCGATGCGTCGACCTCAATGAAGGCGTCGTCCTTGGTCACCGTGTACACGTACGGGTTCGGGTCGGTCGAGGCCGCCACAACCTTGGTGACCGAGGCGAACACATAGCCTGCGGCGCCCGCCGGACCGACACTGGATCCAGCCTGACCGCTGCCGCCCAAGCCGTTGGCGAGGGAGCCAGCGACGACGATATCCTGCTTGTAACGAGTAATGGTTGCCATGATCTCGCGCTCCCCTTAGACCTGGTTGAAGAGCTCGACACCGCACATCTCGGTGTTGAGGACGGCCACGCCGAAGAAGATGTCCGCGCGGTACTTGATGAGCTTCGTGTTGATGTCCTGGAACTTCGACAGCTCGACCTCGATACCCTGCTCGGTCGTCGCACGCAGCACTTGCACGCCGGCATCCGTCGGCGTCGCGAAGCGGCCCGGCAGCAGCTCGACTGCGTCGCGCTTCCAGTGCGGGTTGAGCGCCGAACCTGCGGTGTTCAGCCACGTGATGGCCGCACCGTTGGCCGGCGTCGCCGAGACGTTCTGGTAGCAGAGCTCGGCGTTCGAGCCGCCCTGGCCGCTGATGAACGGAGGCGTGATCTGCAGGTGCGTGCCGTCGACCACCGACACGACACGGAAGGTCTTCGGCTGACCGGTGTCCTGCTTGGTGATGTGGTGCACCGAATCGACGCCCGCAACCTGGAAGCAGTCACCCGCCGCGATGCTGGCCGTCGCGCTGACCTGGATCGTCTGGAAGCGGTTGTCGACGTTCGTCACTTCGCCATACGACGAAGCGATGGTCGCCTGCGGCGTGTAGTACTGGTTCGCCGCGCCGATCGTGATGGCACCGCCGGCTGCCGCGATGATGCGCGGCGCGTAGTCCATCTTGTACACGTCGAAGTTCGCGACCTCGCCGATGTACGCCTTGTCGTACGCGGTTTCCGGACGACCCTGCAGCGTCTGACGCGCCGCGAGGTTGCTCGCCATCGAGTTGTAGTCGCGCGACGAGTAGGCCGAGAAGCGCTCGCCCATGCCGAGGCCTTGCTCGTTGTAGACCGAGTCGATCGCGGCGACGTCGTCGAAGCCGGAGGCGGCCGACGTGCGCTTGATCACCAGCGAGCCGAGCGACGTGACGGCGTTGTTCACGGCAACGTTGATGTCCGACGCCAGCTTCTGCTTTGCGGCGTCGCCGAGGCGGTTTTCCTGCAGCGCGTCGCGCAATTCGAGCGCCGTCATCGTCCACGGCACCGAACGCGGCTGGTTGATGGATGCCGGCACCGACAGCTGCGTGTAGCTGTTGAAGTTGCCGGTCATGTCCGTGCCCGCGTACGACTGGGCGATGTACGGCATCGGACGCCAGATGATGTTGATCGAGCGTTCCATCGCTTGCTGGTCGGTGTTGTACTTCCGGACCATGCGCGACAGAACCATCGCATCTTCGAAGCCCTCGAGCAGTTGCTCGAAGGCTACCCGTTCCTCTTTCGAGAAGTTGTTCGACATTTCAGCTGCTCCTGTCCAAATTGGCGGAGAGCAGCTGCGTCACCTACTTGCGCGCTTGCGCTTGTTTCAGTTGCCGTTTATAGGCGTGGACCTTCGAGTAATCGCCGGTCTTCTCCGCCTCGGCCCGCAGCTGCTCGAGTTTCTTCTCGCCGCCGCCGGCCGCCGGAGCGCCAGCAGATGACGAGACGCGCCCTTCTGGCGCGGCTTTGTTGTTCGCAGTACGGGACGTGGACACTTTCAACTCTCCTTCGAGCTTGCCAGCCGCGAACGCGAACCGGACGGGATCTTTGATTTGAGCCAGCTGCTTCAGCTTGTTCGGGTACTTCCCGAGCGCGGCAACGAGGTATTCGGGCTTCTCGGCGCCAGCCAGCAGCACACCCTGCTGCGTGACGTCGAGTGCATCGACCACATCGTCTTCCAGCTCCCGGAAACCCTTGATACGCGCGGCGCCCGCGCGATAGGAGTTCTGACGCTCTTCAAGCGCTTGCTTGCGCTTGCCTTCCGCTGCTTGCTGTTCGGCCTGCGCGGCATCGACCTGGCGCTTCGTCTCGTACCACTTGCCGAGCGCTTCGTCGAACTTGCCTTCGTCGTAGTCGAAATCCTCGAGCTTCGGCTTCGCGCCGAGCGTCGGGACTTGTACCTGCTGCGGTTGCTGCGTCTGTTCCTTCGCTTCGAACTGCCGGACCGTGCGATTCAGTTCGGCAATGCGCTTGCGCATATCGCGGATGGTGCTGTTCTCACCTTCCGAGCCTTGGCTCTCTGAGGCCGGCGGGACCTCGTCGCCGAATTGCAGGCTGAACTCCTCTTCGCCTTCGCCTTCGCCTGACGTGCCTTCGGTCCCGCCTTCGGGGGGATCGGTCTGCTCGCCATTTGCGGCGCTGCCGGGGCCTTCCGTGCCGTTTCCGGCACCAAGGCCATCCGAACCTGCGTCAAGGAGGTCGTTTTCCTGCGTTTCCAGCGTTTCTGCCGTGGTTTCCATTCGATCACCGTGTCGACTCGCGATATCAGGCTTCGCGGAAAGCCTGTCGCATTGTTAGCAATAAATTGCGGCTATTTCAAGTTATTTCGCTACATCTGCCACTTCACATCGACTTCTTCGTATTTTCGCCACGAAACACCCTTCGCGATCGCTTCGCGCACCGTGATCACGAGCGTCGCGTAGCGGTGCGTGGCATCGTCGAGCCGCCACATGCCGTCCTGGCGATAGAGGTGCTGCTTGCCCGGCTTCTTCTGCTTGCAATGGGACATGTCAGGCTCCTTGTGCGGCAGGCTGCCCGGCGGCCGCGGAGGCTGCGGGCGCCGTCTGACGGATCAGCATTTCGAGCACATCGATCGCCGAGCCGATGTCGCCTTGACGCGCATTCGCGAGCTTCGCGATCGCATCCGCACGGCTGTTAGCGGCATCGGCAAACGTCTTGATGGTGTCGGCGTGCTCCTTGCCGGCCGCCGCCTGCTCGCGCTGCGCGGCTGCGAGGTAGTACTGCGACTGCGGATCGGGCGGCTGCTGCGCCTGATGTTGCTGCTGCGCGGTGATCTGCTTCTGCTCTTGCTCGGTCGGCTTGACGACGCCCAGGCGCACGAGCTGCATGCGCAGGAACTCCTGCAGGTCGTCGAGGCCTTCGCCATCCATGTTCGTGAGCGCGAGCGAGACGATGATCTGAGCGAGCTGCGGGTCCTGCACGAACTGCAGCATCGAGACGAGCGCGCGCACGGTCTTGTCACGCCGGCTCTTGAACGCCGGGCCCACATCGACGGTCGCTTCGAACTTGCCCTTCGACGGATCGTTGATGATCTGCGTCGCGCCGTCGACGATCCGCGGCTGGCGCAGCACCGCCTTGCCGCGTTTGCCATCCTTGCCGACGGTCGTGATCTGCCGGCCTTCCTCGTCGGCGATCTCGCGAAACATCCCGATCCAGATCTCGCCGGAGCGCTGCATCGACTTCGCCATGTTGTCCATGTAGATGAAGGCCATCATGTCGACCTTCTCCTGCACACGCTCCATAAGCGCATCCGAGATATTCGACGCGACCTGCTCACCGGCCTCCTGATTGCCGAGCACCTCCTTGAGGGTCGCGTCGGTGATCTGGACCAGCGCAGCGAGCGGCTCCGGCACATTGGGCGGTTCGGTGTAGCCGACCGGGCCCGCCGGCGTCGCGCTGCCGTCCGGATTCGCGATGCCGTTGACGAGCAGGAACGGGTTGTCGTCGATGTTGTCGTTCGCCCATGTCACCGAATGGCCGAGAACCTGCTCGGGCGTGAAGATCGGTTTGCGGCGCGGCGACAGCGCCGTGAGGATCGCAAGCAGCGAGATCTGCATGTTGAAGAGGCGCTGCGCGTCCTTCCCGAGGCGGATGTGCGACATGATCCGCTCTTGGTTATCGATGTAGGCGCGCTTGCCGTAGAACGGCACGATCGGGATGTTCGGCCCGGCGATGAAGCCGCAGTCTTCAAGCACGCGCGCGCCATCGTGGACCCACTTGTGCACGCGGCGGCGCTTCACCGTGCGCGTGCGAATGTGCTCGTACCCCTGCGCTTTCATGTCCTCGCGCATCTCGTCATCGAGCTTGTCGTTCTCGATTTTCACGTCCCGCTTGTTCTGGTTCGGCTGGCGGAACACGTGCACCTTCTTCTTCGCGTCCTCGACGACGTAGTACTCGGCCACGTAGACGACGTCCGGCGTGTACCAGTCGAACTCGGTCATGTGCTGGACCTTGCGGAACGTATTCGCTTTGCCGCCGTTCGGATTGGCGAAAGGATCGCTCGGATCGGTCTCGCCGTAGGTATCCGCGTACTCCTCGCGGGACATTGACGTGATCACCCAGCAGCGCTTCGCGTCGCTCTTGTCGTAGCGCTTGCCGCCGAGGTCCCAGAACACCGAGGAGTCGGCATCGTAGATCGGCTCGAAGACGATCTTCTGCGTGTCGTCCTCCTCGTCGTATTCGTCCGTGTACACGTTGCGCAGGCGCCATGCGCCCATGCCACCGGCGACACCCTCTTCGAAGGCGTTGTCGTAGGCCTCCTGACCACCGGAGCGAACCTCATCGGCGCGGTACGCACCCTCGAGCATGTCGGCCGTCTGCTGGTCCGCATCGTCGTCGCTGGGATCGAACTGCACGCTGATGCGGTTCGCACGGTACTCGTTGAAGATCCGCACGCAGGCCATGTGCAGCTTGTTCACCTCGAAGCGAGGCTTGTTGTCGAACTGCAGGCGCAGCGCGTCTTCCCACTGCGCGCCGTCGACGAACACGAAGCGCCGATCCTGCAGGCACTTGAGCCGGATCTCCTGCTGCGACGAGTAGGCCATGTTGAATTGCCGGGTCGATTCGTCGACGACATCGGCTTCGATTTCTGCTTTCGGTCGGGTCATAGTTCGTCCTTCTTATCGACGGGTATTCCAGTGATTGACGGTCTTCGGAATGGCGACCGGCTCGGGCGGCTTCTTCGGACCGAGCAGCGTCTTATGCTTCTGCCCCCACTGGCGCAGCGCATCGGCGCCGTTCGAATGCGTGTCGTGCTTCGGATAGTCCTTCCATGTGCCCGCGCGCTCGTCCCATTCCTTCGAATACTTCTCGACGTGGTCGAGGCCTTCCTTGCAGTTCTCCTCGTCGAAGAACGCAGTCGAGAGCGCCATGCGGGTCTGGTTGATGCCAACGGTGACGTCATCAATACGCGGCACGATGAACGTGCCCGTCACGCCGAGGCCGTGTAGCATCTCCTCGACTGACTGGTTTTTGTAGCCGGTACCAAGGCGCTTATGGCCGGCGTCGTGCGGCAGATACGCAGTCCCGAACGTGTAGCCGGTGTCCTTCATGATCTGCACGTAATGGTCGAGCGTGCGGCCGCTGTTCTCGTAGTAGCGCAGGAAGCGGTCCTCGGGACCGACGCGCTGATGAAACCAGATCGCGTTGAGGTCGTTCGCGCCGATGTCCCAGAACGTGTTGACGAGCACGCTGCGGTCATACGGCACGCGGCAGATGCGGCCTTCGCTGCGCAGAGTGTCGAACTGCTCGCGATACCATGCGCCCTCGTTCGCGGCCTCGAAGGCTTCGTCCGGAGTGCTCGGGAATTCGCGCTTCATGTCAGCGCCGAGGCGGCGTTTCGTGAGCACGTACCAGGCGCGCTTGCGCGGCGAGAGCGTGACGCCTGTCTTCTTCTCGATCTTCTCGAAGTACTCGGCTTCCTTGGCCGAGATCACGACGCCATCCGGATCGGTCTCGTACTCGTCGCGCACGAACCACGGGAAGAAGTGGAACTTCTCCTCGAGCGGCTGGTGATGATGGCCGATGCGCTTGCGAGATTCCTCGCACATCTTGTAGAACTCACCGTCGCGGCCTTCGGCCGTCGATTCGATGAACAGCATGCCGTCTGGCGCGAGCGCAGGGATTGCACCCGTGACGATTTCACGCGCGCGCTTCGGGTCCTCCGCACAGATCTTCCCGAACTCGGACACGTGCAGGTATTGCAGCGTGCCGGAACGCATCGACGTGCCGACACGCACGCTGCTGTTGTTCGAGAGCAGCAGCTCGGTCGTGCTATCCGTCTCGGGGAAACGTCGCTCGCGGATGCCGCTCGGCAGTCGGTCGTAGGCGAAGCGGATCTTGTCGCGGAAGATGATCTCGGCGTTCGGCTTCGTATCGGCGATGACGCCCGCGCGGATATTCGACGTGAACACGGCCTGGTCGAGGAACATCAGCTGGATCAGCGTCGAGAAGCCGAGCTGCCGCGCCTTCAGAATGACGTTGCGATAGTGCAGGTCTTCGAGGAACTGCGTCTGCTCGGCGTTCGGCCGGAACTTGACGACCTGGTTGCGCTTGTCCGTGATCCAGTAGAGGTTGTGCAACCGCCAGACGGGGTTGCCCCATTCCTCGAGCTTGAGACGCGGATCACCCATCAGGCGCGATCCTTCGGCATGAACGTCGTGCCCTCGACATCAGCAAGCAGCTCGTCGATGGGCGAGATGCCGACCTTCGCGACCACGTCGGTGCGATCGCGCCAGCCCATTTTGTTTTTCTGCCACCAGATGATCGCGGTCACATCACCTTCCATGCAGCGATCGAAGAGGCGCCCGGTCACCTTCGCATTGGCGTGACGCGAGCCCTCTACGATCGCCGCGGCGAACTCCGGCTGCTTCTTCTTCCAGTTCCGGATGGTGCGATCGCTCACGCCGAAGAAGCCGCCGAGCTCTTCCTCGGTCGCGCCGAGCAGGCAGTAGTTGCGCGCGAGCTCGGCGTATTCGGGTTTGTAGTCGGTCGGGCGAGACATCACTTGCTCCCGGTCTTGCTCACCTTCGAATACTTCGCGGCTTCCTTCGAGGCGTGCGCTTTCGCTGCGCCATGCCGGGCCTTGTCGCCCATGATTTCCTGTGCGCGGGCGAGCGTGTCAGCGTCCGATTGCGCGCGCCAGCGCTTCTCGTCAGCGGACATTGCGGGTTTGCGGGTTGCCATGACTGCTCTCCTTGTTGGCCGGAGCCGGCTTCGGCTCCGTGATGATTCCGTTCGTGTACGCGCACGCGCGCCATGCGGACCACATGACGGTGCGCAGCGTGTCGACGTGCTCCGGTGACATGCCAGGCTTCACGACCTCGGTATCGAAGACGGTCAGGAACAGCTGCCATTGCGTCTGCACCTCGTTGCGTCGCCGGGCCAGCACCTCGCGAAATTTCGACACGCCGCGCCTCCCGTTACTTGAAGATCGACTCGAGCGCGTCGAGCTCGGCGTGCAGGTCGGCCACGGCCGCGCGGTCGAACGTCCAGAGGTGTTTGCGGATCTTCTGGATGCTCTTCAACGAGCGATCAGCGAGGGATGCGGAATTTCCGAGCACCGCGGTGCCGGCCGCGAGCGATACATTCGCTGCAGACGATGCCGAGGCGTCGGCGGCTGCGCTTTCCACACCCGATGCACCGACGTTTGGGTCGTCACCAGCCGCAGCGTCTGCGGAAGCATTCGCGGCAGTACCAGTAGCGGAGTCCGCACCATCCCCATGCTCTTCCGAGTGGATGGCTGACTCCGCACCCGCGTTTCCCTCACCACCATCAGAGCCCGTGCCCTGCGCCTGCGCCAAGGGCTGCAGCTGCGACGAGCCAGCATCCGACGTCGACGATGAGAGGGATGCGATGCCCGCGCCACTCACGTTTCCCGCGTCACCGGCACCGCCGGAATCGGACTGGTTTTCCGTCGACGAGCCTGAAGATCCAGCCGCGTCGCCAGAGATCGGCGCACTCGTCGTGGAGGCGTCGCTGTGCTCGGCAAGGACCGGTGCATTCGCAGAGGCAGGGGCTTCGGCAGAGGTGACAGACTCCCCCGTTGCGGCCGTGCCAGCCTCCGCAACTTCCGGTTTTGCCACCTCCGATGCGGGCTCGCTGCTGCTCGGCGCGTTGTCGCTCTCGGCCGGATGGAGGAAGGTCTCGACCTTCTGCTCGAGGTTGTGCAGGCCCTCGACGATCTCGCCGACGATGCCCGTCGGCTGGCTGGTTTGCGTGTCGCTCATGGTGTTTTCGCGTTGAGGTTGAAAAACCGGAAGTGCGGCGCTTACGCGCCCTCGTGCAGCCGCTGCTTCAACAGGTAGCCTTCGAGCGGCCAGAACTTCTCGATGGCCTTCGCGCGCGCCACCTTGCGGCCGATCTCGGCGTCGAAGTTCTCGGGCGATGCGCACGCGCTCTCGCCGGTCACCGTGAAGCCGTTGCGCAGCACAAGCACGCAGAAGGTCAGCAGACCGAGTGACTGCCAAGGCAGTGTGGAATCGCCCTGCGACACCGGATCCGCGCCCGCGACGCCATCAGCCGCCGTGAAGTAGTGCTCGCTGACGATCGCTGCCTCGATCTCAGCCAGCGTCACGCGCGCTGCCGTCTTGCCCTTGCGCTGGATCTCCTGCTCGATCGCCTCGTCATCGCTACGCGGGGCTGCTTGAGTTGCCATGTTCATGTCCGTTTTCTCCGATTGATTCGAGGGCTGCCCGGGGTCTTACGCGCTACGTCCGCTGCCCATGGGTGCTTCCGCTCGCGGGGTGTTGGTTATTCGACGATCATCCAGTCGTCGGCCAGCATGTCGGTCTGCGAGGCGAGCCAGCCCATCAGGATCTCGCCGCCTGCCGTCTTCATCGTGATGCACGGCAGAACGTCCGCGCAGCCGTCTTCGCGCGTGTCCGCATAGTCGCGGTTCGGGCCAGCCCAGAACTTGCCAGCCGGCAGTGCTTTCGCGCCCGGCGAATACGCGAGCCACATGCCCTTGCCGTTCCAGCCCGCGCGTGCGACACGCAGACCCTTCTTCAGAGCCTCGATAGCGAGGCCAAACGGCATACCATCGGCTGGACGGTAAGCCTCCTCGAAGGCTGCCTTCGGGCTCCAGCTTGTGTAGCCATCCGGATACACAACCGAATAGCCGGGCTCGCCATGCTGCTCAGACGGGCCGTAGTTTTTGGCGCGCGGTTCAGCGTGGATGATCTTGGTTCCGATAAAGCGCTGCATCGATTGCTCCTATGCGGGTTGGCACTGCTGATCACGCCAGGCCACGAACGGCCGGCGCAGAAACTGGTGGAAGCGCTGCTCGGCAGCGCGGTCGGTGGCGAGCTGCTTGCGGCTGTCGATCTCGCAAACGGTGCGGATGAAGGCCGCGGCGGTGTCGACGTCGACCTCGCGCGGCGGGACCATCCATTGGCTGACCCAAGCGCGGAATGCTGGGTCGCGCGGAAGCATGCCGGCGAGCTGAAGGACGGATGCCATCAGTCGGCCCCCAGCGCGGATGCGAGCCGCGATGCAATGCGCACGACCAGGCGCCCGGGCAGCATGAGCAGCTGGCCCGTAAGCCAGAGCAGCGCCACGCAAGCGTTGCAGGTGAGCCAGACAAGGCAGGCGATCAGCGCCATCAGTCGCACTCTCCGCCGTCGCTGTCGCATTCGACGCGGCCAAGCGACCACTCCACGGGCGCAACGAGGAGCAGCGGCTCTGGCACGTAACGCACCGCATCCGGCCCGAGGTCGATTGTGTTCGGGTCGACGCTCTGCCAGTAGGCGCGCAGCTGCTCATTGCGATGCAGCTGCTCTTCCGCGTCGAGAGTCCCGCAGCGTCCCCGCTGGCTGCAGTAGGCCGGTGACACGCAGCGATCGCAGCGCGTGAATGGGACGGCGCCGAGACCACCAAGGCCACCTAGCATCCCGTAGATGGCCGCGCCGATGAGGTCGTAACCGAACATGTCACGCCTCCGCGAACAGTGCAGCCTGCGGCTGCTCGACGACGATCGGCGTGATCGTCACCACGACGCGGGCCTCGCCGTCGGGCTCTGCGCGCTCGGCCGTGATCCGACGCACCCAGGCGTCATCCTCGAACGCGATGCCCTTCATCGCGTCGAGAAGCACCTTCTGCGCGTTGTCGAGGTCCAGGCATTGCACCGTGTCGTCCCACGTGGCGCCGAGCTTGCGCTGACGCGTCTGCCAGTCCTGCGGCCGGTGCGGATAGAGCGTGTAGGCGATCGCGACGCGGCCCGCGATCGGCTCGCGCACACCAGCTGCACGCAGCAGCCAGCCCACCTCTTCCTTGAACGCCTTCGCCTCGGCGCTGACGTAGGTGCTGACGATCGCCGGGCCGGCCTTCGGCTTGATCACGCGCGTACGCCAATAGCGGTTCGCCGAGATCGGGTACGGCAGCTTGACGGTCAGCATGTCGCCACCTCCGCACGCCGCGCTTCCTCGACACGCCGCATGCGCTCGGCGATACCGCGCAGCACCTCGCACTCGGCATCGGTCAGCGCGAGACCAGGCGCGTTCAGCTGGATCTCGGCGCAGCGGATCGTGATCGCCGGTCGGATCGGTTCAGCGGCGACCTGGATTGCACTGAGCACGGCGTGCTGGACCGCGTCGACGAACTGCGCCGGCTTCAGCTTCGAGCGATCGATGTCGGCGATGCCGCGCGCAACGTCCCACGCATAGCGATCGAATTTTTCGGGCGGAAGAATCACGCGCGCGGGCGTAGTGGGCGTCATTGCTCGATCTCCGAGTAGTGCTGCATGGCGTGGGTCGGCCCGATGATGGGCGCGGTGGGAACGGTCGACGGAATACGCTTCTGCTCGCCGATGTCGGCCGTCGCGTTGATCAGATGCCGCTCGAGACGGAGCAGCCAGCCGCGCGCAGTGACGTCGGCCTCGCGCTTGAATCGCAGCTCTGCACCGAGTGGATGCTCCTTCAAGGCCTTCGCGGCGGTAGCCATGCGCGGCGACGTATCACCGGACAGGCTGCATGCCCGAATCGCGAGCGTCATGTCGACGACGGCAATCTCGTCCTCGCGCAGCACGCGGGTGATCGAGTCGTTGAAGACCGAAGGCTTGCCGACGTGGCAGAAGCAGAACCACTTCCCGTCCGATCCGACGGTGCCGAGCAGCGGGCAGCCGTACGCTGCGCACATGCCCCATGCTTGACCTTGGACGTCGCTCATGCCGCCGCTCCCTGCTGCTCACGCTTGCGCAGCTCTTCCCAGATCCGCTCTTTGAGCGAGTCGTAGCTCTCGTTGCCGCGGCCAGACATGCCGAGCTCGCGCGCCTTTCGGTCGATGCCAGCCGGCGATTTGTGCCAGTCGTCGTAACGCTGGTTTGCCGCCTTTGCCGGCTTAGGATTGAGCAGGTCGGCAATGATCCCGACGAGGTAGTTCGGGCCCGGGGCCTTCTCGAGCTTGCGGTTTGCGACGACCGAGAGCGCTGCGTCGAGGATCTCGTTCGTCACCCGGACGTCGTCACCCCATGCCGCGATGTTCGGATTCGCACTATTCGCGCCGACGATTCCCCGCTGTCGCAGGTAGACCGCGATCTCGATCGATCTCGAAACCGGCGAAGCGATGTTCGCCAGCATGCCGGGGCCACCTACGTTTGATGCTTGCTGCTGCTCTTCTTCTGGAGTCTGGAGTCTGGAGTCTGGAGTCTGGCTGTTGGTAGCCGTAACGTTATGCGTCTCATCCGTAACGCGTGACGCATCGTTATCCGTAACGCGTTGCGCATCAGGAATAACGCGTTGCGTCTCAGTGGCGCGTAACAGAGCGTCTTGCAGATCATCCATCGACGCATCGAACGGCATGGTCACACCAAGGCTGGAAAGCCTGTCAAACATGGCTTTGCGGCGTTCGCGGTAGCGTTTTTGACGTTCGGCTTTGCCGGAACGAGGCGTCTCATCCGTTACGCCTTCAGGCTTCACCCCGGCTGAACGGATCTCGCGCTCGCATCGATCTTGAATCCACACGTCACCGTCACTGCCCGTAACGCATTCGAAGAACTCGCATAACACGTTACGTAACGCGAGCGTCTCTTCGTCGGAACGTGCACCGATGAGACGGGCCGCTTGAGCAGCCGGAATTGCGGCCTCGCGTGTGTAGTACACGTCGAGCAGGCGGGCATAGACGCCGTGCTCGAGCAGCGACAGGTGCGCCGTATCCTTCAGATAGTCGCCGATGTGGCGCTTGTAGAAATTCACGAGCGCCTCCGGCGGAATGTGCCGTCCATCTTTGCGCGCGCACGCTCGCGATCCTGCCGGTTCGCTTCGTGCTGGCACTCGACGCAATAACCATTCAGCGTATATCGCTCGGCGATATGGCCGGCCGGACATGGTGTGCCAGTGAAGTAACGGCGCGAGCCGCGCTCAATCGCTTCTTCGCGAGACGCTGGCGCCTGTGCAGGGGTGAGAGGATTCGGGAGGTCGTTCACTTCACCGCCCGCGCAAGAAACCGACGACGAGTGCGCCGAAGAACAGCCAGCAAATGACAGCGATTGCCATGACAACCTCACAAATGACGGACGCCTTATTGAAGGCCGATTCGCACGCAAAATCGAGGGTAGGAATAGGGCAGGAATTGGCCACAAATCGGCCCTCAAAATGGCCTTGACAAAGCCGCTGTCTACTCGCTGTCATTCCGCTCGATTCCCGCCATCCGATCTAGACGCGCCTTATGTAATCTGGCAAGACGTTCCAGACCGTGCACATGGATCATGATGAGATCGCGCAAGTACTCCGAAATGCTCATGCCCTCGGCCGCTGCCAGGCGCAAGACTTCGTCTTTTGTGTCGTCATCGACGGCTGTTCGGATCTCCGCCGTCAGCTTTTTGAGCGCGCTGCTCGATTTGATCGCCATCCCTTCACCTATCTGTCTGTCGTCCACGTACGCGGCCCCGGATGAATCACGTTGCTCCCTGATGCTTCTGTCGTTATGTGGTGCTGCTTGCGGCCACTTCGGCCAAAAATCGGAGACGCCTTCAGCTATGTCAGAATCGCTGGCACTAACCAATCTCACCGGGGAAACATATGAATGCCTGGTTCAGCTTGTTCGCCTTGGTGGTATTCGCCGCCGCACTCACGCGCAACGATTGGCGCAAGCTCAGGCGACCCAAAGTCGAGCCAGCCGTAATGGACCTGCTCGTCGAGCACCAAGCCCGGCTCGATGTGCACATGGCAGCGACGCGCCTTTTGTTAAAGACGCATCCAAACCGGGACGAGGCCGCAGCGCTATTGAGCGAGGCGGCAACGCGGCTCCGCGCCAACTCCGTGCGGGAATTTCCCGATACGCACGCCGCATACAGCCAAGGGCTGGACATCGCGCTGCAGGCACTTATCGGCGAATAAGGCCGCATTACGCAGCCTCTGCGCTCGCCGATTGCACTACTGGCGCGGCGTTGGCAGCGGCTTGTGTAACCTCCGCATGTACGCGTTGGATTGCCAAAAGTGCCTTGGACGAGCAGCTCGGCTGGCCGCGCAAAATCCGGTTGACGGTCGGCTGCGAGATACCGAGACGCTTGGCCAGGGCGATTTCGCCCTCCTTCGTGGCCTCCTTGATCTCGACGAGCAACTCATTGGGAGTGCGCAGGTTCATGGCTTGACTCGAACAGTTATTCACCTATACGCAATCTATACGATGATGAATAGTTCTGTCAATGCGACACCGGATAGCGAGTTGAGAAATTCTTATTCGGTTGCGTATAGTTCGGGCATGAACCTAGCCGAACGACTCGATTTCGCGATGAAGGCCAGGCGCGTCGAAAGCCAGAGCGCGCTGAGCCGGGCGTCTGGCGTGCCGCAGCCGACCATCAATCGCATCCTGAAGGGAACGACGACCAAGCCTGATACAGATACATTACAAAAGCTTGCGGATGCCTTAGAAGTCTCACTAGCATGGCTCGTCGACGAGACTGGAGACGGCCCCCATGCGCCGAAAAGCAGCGGAAAAAGGCTCCTTCCCAAGGACAAGGGAAACGTTGTCGTATGGGATAATCCCGCCGACCTCGAACCGGATGAGGAACGAATTTGGATTGACCGGTTCGACTACCATTTTTCGGCGGGGAATGGTTTGATTCAATGGGAAGTGCGGGAGAAGAAAGCGCTGCCATTCAATGCCGCGTTTTTCAAGGCGAAGGGCGCCCGTCCGCAAGACTGTAAGCTGTTGATTCTTCGCGGCGACAGCATGGAGCCGTGGGCTGAAGACAAGAACATGATCATGATCGACGTGACGTCGACCCGCATTCTTGACGGGGAGCGATACGCGATCTACTTCGAGGACGAGCCGCTCGTCAAGCAGATATTCAAGGAGGTAGGCGGCAGCCTGCGCCTGCATTCTTACAATCAGAAATATCCCGACAAGCTTGTAGCGCCGGACAAGCTCGAATTCGTGCATATCGTCGGGCGTGTGATCTATCGCTCCGGCTGAAATCGTTTCGGGGGACACGATGAAAAGATTGATTGTGGCTGCAGCAGCGCCGCTACTGTTCGCAGTAGCGCTGCCGGCGCACGCTGAATGCGAATGTCGTTGCGTCGGCGGCCAGAACAGACCAATTTGCTCGAGCACCATGGAATTGCCACCCCTATGCCCGGTGACGATGTGTCCAATGGAGCCGCTGCAGATGCAGCCGATGGCACCTCTGTCGCTCCCTCCAATTGGAACGAGCTCATGCTCGATGCAGCAAGTTTACAATCCATACACAAGACAGTATCAATGGCAACGCCTTTGTCAGTAGTCAAGCTTCAGTGAGACCAGTGCCCGCCCGAAGCGGGCATTTTTTCGCATCAACCTATTCACTGTCGTATTGACTTATCTATTCATCGTCGTATACTTGCCTCACACCGTCACCACCCGACGCAACGAGGCAAACGATGTTCACCTTCACGATCCTGTACCAAGACGCCGAGGTCGCCTGCGCCGAAGCTGAACGCTTCGAAGATGCACGCGAGCAGGCGATCGAAGAAGCCCGCGATGGCTTCTACGCATCGGTCCTGCGCGACTGCCAGTTCTCGTCGACGAGCGACCGCGGCGTGATCCGCAAGGTCACCGGCCCGCTCTTCATCTGAGGTGCCGGCCATGACCACCGACCGCCAAACCGGCTGGACCACCTCGGCCGAAATCGACTTCATCGACCAACTCGCGAGCAAGCACAACGCGATCGCGCTGCTGCAGGGATATCTCGCGGGCATGAGCCGCCGCGTGGACTTCGGCCAGATGGATCCGCTGCGCGTGACCGCCTACGCGCACGAGCGCCTCGACGCGATGCTGCGCAAGCTCGCCGCCTGACTTCAGGAGCCAGCCATGCTCAACCCTACTGTCACCGCGCGCTCGGCCGAATTCTGGACCGACCGCCAGCTGCAGCAGTTCAACGACGCGGCCGACACTGAACATTCGCATAAAGAACTTGTCGCGCAGATCACGAAGGAACGGCTGAAGGCGAAGCTCGCCGCGCTTTCGTTCGACGACCTGATCGGCGGCATGCACAGCGTCTCGCAGGAGAAGCACGGTCGCGCGCTCCAGATTGCATTCCGCGAGTCGCCTGAAGCGTTCGGTGATCTCGTGATGACGATCATCGTGCACGCGATGAGCGAGGACGCCGAACTCGAGGCGATCACGATTGCTGGGGACTGCTGACATGGCCCGCTTCGTCATCAGCGTTCTCGCCCTGCTCGTCCTGACGCTCGTGATCCTGATCATCGACGCGATCAAGCGCATCGACAAAGACGACCACCATCGCGGCTGAGACCGCGCACCACAACGAGGGACCACATGGAAAAGATCAAGCACACGCCGGGGCGCTGGATTCGCGACCACCTGACGATCATCGCGGAAGCGAACGGCCATGTCATCGCACGCGTCGGCGATGCACATCACATGCTTCGTGGTTCCGAGAAGCGTGAGATGCAGCGGGAATGCATCGAGAACGCCAAGGTGATGCATGCGGCTTCCGACATGCTCATGGTCCTCGAACTGATCGCCGCCGAGGACGATGCAGCGCGGAATCGCAACAGGAAGCCGCTGCTCACGAGCGCCGTGCGCATGACCCTCGACGCCGCCCTGATCAAGGCCGGTCGCAAGGCTGCGCCGCAACCGCGCTTCGCCTCGACCTCGTGCTCGTCATGCGGTACCGACCTCGGCCCGGGAAACGCAGGCGTGAGCAGCTGCGCGGATCACGCGCCGGTGAAGTGCGTGCGCATCTGCGGGGAGGGTCTGTGAACATTCGCGCCCTGCTCCCGGAAGAAATGAAGGCTCGACTCGATTCGGGCGTCTGCATCTCATGCGGCCAGCCGTTCACGTCCGACAACGTGTTCACCGAGGCCGGCCGCCGCGAGGCGCAGATCTCTCAGACCTGCGAAAAGTGCTTCGACGCGCTGTTCGACGGCGAAGAGGAGGACGAGGCCGATCACACGTGGTCGCTCCAGTCCGCAACGTTCGCACATCCCGAGGTCGCGGTTTGCGTGAAGTGCGGCGCTCAGGAAGGGATGCCCGAAGAATACCAGCCGTGCGGGGGCCAGTGATGCGCTCCCTCCTTTCCCGCGACTGGCTGCCGCTCGTGGCACTGGCCGCGCTCTATTTCATCGCGGCGGCTGTGGCACCGGCTGTCGAGCTGCTGACCGGAGGTGCGAAGTGACGCCCTTCGACTACCTCGGCGCTCTGCTCGACCGCATCCACGCGCGCAGCCCGATCGCCGCCTACCTGGTCGCGCTGCTGATTGCCGCCGTGTGCGCGATCGCACTCGCCCTTCTCAACGCTGACGGATCGTCTGTCAGCACCATCCCTGTGAGGACAGCATGAGCCATGAAAACACCACCCTTACCGTCGTCGAGCGCGCGGCCGTCGCGCTGGGCGCGAGCGAGCGCGAGACGTCGCTGCGCGAGCTCGTCGCGAAATCGATCGATCTTGTCGAGATCAAGAACGCCGGCGCGCGCGACCAGGTGCACGGCGCCGCGATGACGCTGCGCACCGCGCGCACCGACATCCAGAAGGCTGCGAAGGCCGCGCGCGACGACGCGAACAACTTCTCGAAGGCGGTCATCGCCGAAGAGAAGCGCCTGATCGCGATCACCGAGCCGGAAGAGAACCGCCTGATCGCGCTGCGCGATGTGTGGGACGAGGCGCGCGAGGCCGAGCGCCGCGCGAAGCTTGAGGCCGAGCAGCGGCGCGTCGCGGCGATCCGTGCGCGAATTGACGAGATCCGGGTGGTTGTCTCGGCGGTCGCCGGGCGCCCTTCGGACTATATCAACGCCGAGATTCAGGCGCTCGTCGCGCTGTCGATCGACGTCGAGCACTTCGCCGAGCTGACCGGCGAAGCCGAAATGGCGCGCGGCACGACGCTCGACAAGCTGCGTGAGCTGCACGCGGCAGCCGTCGCGCAGGAAGCCGAAGCGGCGCGTCTTGCTGCTGAACGTGAAGCGATCGAGCGCGAGCGCGCCGAACTGGAAGCGCAACGCCAGCGCGAAGAGGCCGAGCGGGCTGAACGCGAGCGCGTCGAAGCCGCTGCCCGCGCCGATCGTGAGCGTGCCGAGGCCGCCGCGCGTGCGGAGCAGGAGCGCATCGACCGCGAGAAGCGCGAGGCCGCAGAAGCCGCGCGCCGGGCGCAGCAGGAGCGCGAAGATGCGGAGCGCCGGGCCGTGATCGCTGCCGAGGAAAAGCGGCTCGCCGAAGAGCGTGCAGAGATGGCACGCCGTCAGGCTGAACTCGATCGCGCAGAGCGCGAGCAGCGGGAACGCGAGCAAGCAGCACTGCGCGAAATGGAAGAGCAACGCGCGCGCGCCGAGCGCGAACAGCAGGAGCGTCAGCGCGCCGAGAACCTTGCCGCACGCAATGCCCCGGAACCGACAGGCGGCACGTGGTCGGTCGGAAAGACAGGCGGCTGCATCGTGACGACGGAAGAGATCGCTGGCGCACCTGGTAGCGGCCACAACGATCCCGAGTACTACGGCGGCAACCTCATCTGCGAAAGCGTCTGGCGTCCCGCCGACGCGCGCGTGCTCGCGGCAGCGCGCGAGTTGCTGCGCCTTGCGCAAACGGTCTGCGCCCTTGACGGTGATCGCATCCACCTTCCGATGGATGTGCGCGCCGAGCTTGACCGCACGATCGAAGCAGCAACCGGCGTCAAGCCGAATTCGCCTGTCGTTCGAATCGGCGACGAACAGGTCGCCGCCTAATCCACCCTCACCCACAACGCGCGGCCGAGTCTCGCGCACATGGAGAAAACGCAATGTCCGACAACGCAATCACGACCACCGGCAGCTTTGATCTGTCGCCGCGCTCGCTCGAAGAGGCGCTGCGGTTCGCAGATTACCTCGCCGACAGCGATCTCGTGCCCAAAGATTTCAAGGGCAAGCCCGGCAACGTGCTGGTGGCCATGCAGTGGGGCGCTGAACTCGGCCTCAAGCCGATGCAGTCCCTGCAGAACATCGCCGTGATCAACGGGCGCCCGGCGCTGTGGGGCGATGCGGTCCTCGCGCTGGTGCTCGCATCTCCCGCATGTGAATACATTGAGGAATGGGAAGAGAGCGGCACGGCCTATTGCAAGGCCAAGCGCCGCGGCAAGCCGGAGGACATCCAGACATTTAGCGATGAGGATGCGAAGAAGGCCGGCCTGATCGGCAAGCAAGGCCCGTGGTCGCAATACCCCAAGCGCATGAAGAAGATGCGCGCTCGGGCCTTCACGCTGCGCGACAACTTCGCGGACGTGCTGAAGGGCATTCCGATCGCCGAAGACATCATGGACATCGAGCCGGTCGAGCGCGACATCACGCCGCGCGCCACGCCCACGCAGATCGCGCAGAAGGCCGCCGACAGCACGCGCGTCGAGCGCACCGACCGGCACGCCGATATCGTCAAGCACCTCGAAGAGGTCGCCAACCAGTACGGCTCCGACGCGCTCGCCGAATCGTGGGGCAAGCTCACGAAGGAAGACCGCAAGGCGATCGGCACCGACGAGCTCAACCGCCTGAAGAAGCTCGCGGTCGTCGACGTTCAGACGCAGCAGCAGAGCGACGAAACGCCGCCCGCGGAGGACGACGGCCAGCGCGAACCAGGTGCCGACGATGAGTGACGCCATCGAAACCTACAAGGTGATGGGAGAGCACCGAAAGGCATTGCGCGCGAAATATGGCGTGCCGTGCCCGCGCTGCGCAACGGCGCGACCGAAGGCCCACCCATCGATCCTGATGCCGCAGCAACGCTGCCGCGTCGACGGCTACGTTGATCCGCGGCCCGAGCTCACCGACGAGCAATGGAGCCAGGCATGAGCACGACCATCGACCAGCGCAGCGACGCGTGGTTCGCCGCGCGCGCCGGCAAGATCACGGCGAGCCGCTTCGCGGACGCGATCTCGTTCACCGGCGGCGAGCCGGGCGACCTGTACAAATCCGGCCCGAAGAAGGGCCAGCCGAAGCCGCGCCAGTCGTCCGGCGCGCGCGAGAAGTACATGCGCGAGATCGTGTTCGAGCGGCTCGCTGAGACGTCGACGCACGAGGTCGGCGGACGCGCGACGAAATGGGGCGAGGAAGTTGAGGGGTTCGGGCGCGAAGCCGTCGAGCTCGAAACGGGCTTCATCATCCGGCAGGCCGAGTTCGTCACGCACCCGCGCTATCCGTTCATCGGCGCATCGCCGGACGGCCTGATCGAAGCCGACGGCGGCTACGAATCGAAGTGCCCGATGGATGAGGCCGTGCACGTCAACACGCTGCTGTGTGGCATGCCGGACGACCACATCGCGCAGGTGCAGGGCGGGATGCTCGTCACCGAGCGCCGCTGGTGGCTGTTCGCCTCTTACGACCCGCGCATGTGCGCCGATCTGCGCCTCTACACGCAGCGGATCGAACGCGATGACGAGTACATCAACAGCGTGCTGCTGCCCGGCCTCCTGCAGTTCGAGGCCGAGGTGAACGCCATGATCAAACGACTGAAGGAGCGTGCCGCATGAACACGGAAAAGTTTGAGCAATGGGCGCTCGTCGAACTGTTCGGCCACCAGCGCATCGCGGGCCGCGTCAGCGAGCAAACGGTCGGCGGCTGCGCTTTCGTGCGCGTCGATGTGCCGGCGTGCGAAGCGCAGGACGGCGAGACCAAGTTCCATTCGCCCGAGCCCGCCACGCAGCCGATGACGAAGCTGTTCGGTCAGGGTGCGATCTACGCGATGACGTTTGTCGACGAGCCGACCGCACGCATGTTCGCGTGCCAGCTGCGCGTGCAGCCGATCAGCACTTTCGAGCTGCGCCGCGCAATGCAGGACCTGCCGGCAATCGGCCACGACTCGCAGCGCAATACCGACGAAGAAATCCCCTACTGACCGCCCCGCGTACAGGAGATACCCCAATGAAGATGTTCGAGATCGACCGCGAGCTCGTGAAGGTCCGCAGCGTCACCAACGTGCCCGAGTTCAAGGGCGAAAAGCGCGAGCATGCGTGCTCGGTGAAGTTCGAATTCCAGACCGACAACACGGTGCTCGACGTGCTCGAGCCGGGCCTGCGCAAAGCCTTCTACGAGAAGGACAACGGCAAAGCGAAGACGAACGACGAGGGCCAGGGCGAACTGGCACTTCCGCGGCAGGATCTCGACCTGACGCAGCGCAAGCTGCCGCTCGTGCACATGCCGCTCAAGCTCAAGAAGGACTTCGCCGGCTACCGCCTCGTCTATCACTGCGGCGCGAGCGAAGCATCCGAGATCAAGCTCGGCGAGGTGGCGCTATCCGACTTCTCGGTCGACATGCAGCCGGGCGGCTCGGTGCTCGTGACGTTCAGCTCGTACTCGAAGCCGGGCGCGGACGTGCAGGGACGCATCGACCACATGGCGCAGACCGAGATCGAGATCAGCCTTCTGCCGCCCGAGGAAAAGCAGACGGACCTGGTCGACAAGGGCAGCAAGGGATCGAAGAAAAAGACCGCAGCCGAGAAGGTTGGCGGAGACGACGATCCGTTCGCCGGCAGCGACCTCGCGCGCGACGCACAGGACGAGCAGTCCGAAGGCGACGAGCAGCCCGACGAAGCAGAAGCCACCGAGTAACCGAACGCAGTTCCCTTTCATCACAAAGGAGCAACCATGCAACAGATCCAACTCCCGCCGCTCGCAGAAGGCGAGGTCTATGTCGGCGCGATCGGCGACAAGAATGGCGACTTCCACCACATCATCCTCCTGCCGGGCGATAACGCTGAGGCCACGTGGCAAGAGCAGATGGACTGGGCGAAGTCGATCGGCGGCGATCTGCCGAACCGCATCGAGCAAGCCATGCTCTGGGCGAACCATCGCGACCAGTTCGAGCAGGACTGGTACTGGAGCAACGAAACGCATCACCGTGAATCCGGTTGGGCCTGGTGTCAGGACTTCCTCGACGGCAGCCAGGACCGCAACGGCAATAGCGCCGCGCTCCGCGCGCGCGCCGTCCGCAGATTGTCCATTTAATCCTTCATCCATTTTCGGAGCATCGCAATGACGATCACGCTTGAAGCACTGAAGGCCGAGCACACGAAGTTCGGCGAAATGATCGCGGCGTTCGAGAAGCAAGCCGCCAGCGAGTACCGCGTCGAGGGCATCACGATCGCCCTCGCGCCCGGCGAGCGCTACGCGGGCCTCGTGCTCGGCGAGAACGGCGACGCCGACTATCACCTGATCCTGTTGCCCGGCGAGGCCGAGGAAATCACGTGGGCCGATGCTGTCGAGTGGGCCGAGGAACAGGACGGCTCGCTGCCGACGCGTCGCGAGCAGTCGCTGTTGTTCGCGAACCTGAAGGGCGAGTTTCAGCACGCCTACTACTGGTCGAACGAGCAGCACGAGACCAACTCCGGTTGGGCCTGGTATCAGCACTTCTACGGCGGCAGCCAGGGCGGCAACGACAAGAGCGCCGCGCTCCGCGCGCGCGCCGTCCGCAGATTTATCCCTTCGGTAATTTGATCATTTGAATTTGAGCTAGCATGGCCACCCACAACCAGCTTCCCATTTACAAGGTCGCCTACACCCTGCTCGACGTGGTGACGGACCTGGTAAAGAACATGCAGCGTGATTTCAAACGGAGCATCGGCGAGAAGATCAGCGTCGAGTGCATCGAGATCACGGTTCTCGTGTTCCGCGCCAACGTCGCGCAGGACAAAGCGCCGCATCTGATGGAACTGCTCGAGCGCCTGCAGGTGATCGAGCTGCTGCTTCGACTCGCGATGGACAAGCGGCTCATCAGTAAGCCCGCATACGCCAACGCGATCGAGCACACGACCAGCATCGGGAAGCAGGCCAACGGGTGGCGTCGCGCCGCAAATCGCCCGCTTCATGGAGGTCAAGGCCGCCATGACTGAGCGAGTTTTCAATCTGGTCGTGCCGCTGCCCCACAAGGGCACCGCCATGCGCGTAACGGATACCGACCGCCGGCGTGCGGTTCGGTCCGGCGCAGTTTCTCCGCTGATCGGCGAGGGCCTTCAGCAGAGCGACGTAGATAGCACGATCGATCCGGTTGGGCCTGGTATCAGAACTTCAACAACGGCAACCAGAACAACAACGACAAGAGCGCCGCGCTCCGCGCGCGCGCCGTCCGCAGATTGGAATGCACATGCTGGTGTCTCATTCACCGAACTCGTCGAGGCATATCTCGACTGCCGGCGCACGAAGCGCAACACCGCGACTGCGCTGGCATTCGAAGCGAACCTCGAACGCAACCTGCGGGACCTGTACGACGATCTGTCCGACGGCAGCTACACGCCGGGCCGCTCGATCTGCTTCGTCATCACGCGACCGAAGCCGCGCGAGGTCTGGGCCGCGACATTCCGCGACCGCGTGGTGCATCACCTGCTGTACAACCGCATAGGCGCGCGCTTCGAAAGCGCGTTCGTCGCGGATTCGTGCGCATGCATCCCGGGCCGCGGCACGCTGTACGCGGCAGAGCGCCTCGAGGCGAAGGTGCGAAGCATCACGCAGAACTGGTCGCGGCCCGCGTATTACCTGAAGGCGGATCTCGCGAATTTCTTCGTGTCGATCGACAAGACGATTACTACATCCGCTACGTCGACGATTTCGTGTTCCTGCATGAATCGGCCGACTGGCTGAATCACGTGCTCGCCGACGTGACGGCGTTCCTTCCCGAGCGCCTCGGCGTGCGCATCAATCCGCGCAAGACCATCCTGCAGCCGATCGATCGTGGCGTCGACTTCGTCGGCCATGTCATCCGGCCATGGGCACGCTCGACGCGCAAGCGCACGCGCAATGAAGCGCTGCGCTGCGTCGCTGCCGCGCCGGCCGACGAGCTGATGCAGCTCGCCAACAGCTATTTCGGGCTGCTTCGCCAGTCGCCGGCCAGCCATCATGATCGTGCTCGGCTCGCTAACGTCGTGCGCTCGCGCGGGAAGGCGGTCGACCGCGATTTCACGAAAACCTATCGAGGTGCGTAATGCCGATCAAACCTGAGAACCGAGGCCGCTACCCGGCCAACTGGCCCGAGATTCGCGCACGCATCCTCGCGCGGGCGGGCAACCGCTGCGAACAATGCCGCGTCGCGAACGGCGACCACATCGTCCGCGGCATCGACAAAGACGCCGGCACGTTCCAGCGCTTCGAAGGCGACGGCGAGGTCTACGCGGCCGACGACGGTCGAATGCTCGGCTACTGCAAGGCGTCGGAGTACTGCGGCAACCGATGGACGAAGGTCGTCCTCACGATCGCGCACCTGGACCACGTGCCGGAGCACTGCGACGACGACAACCTGAAGGCGCTATGCCAGCGCTGCCATTTGGCCTACGACGCCGAGCATCACCGGATCAACGCCGCCGCGACGCGCCGCGCGCGCAAGGCGATCGGCGACCTTTTCGACGCGGACACCGCGCACGCAGGAGCAAACTGATGACCACCACGCACACCCCGACCGCCAACATCACGCGCCTCGAGAAACCGGCCGCACCGAAGCCGACGGCGATCCCCAAGCTCTACCGCATCAGCGAGGTCATGCAGCAGCTCAGCGTGTCACGCGCGACGATTTATCGTATGGTTGCGGCTGGCAAGCTGCGCCTCGTGAAGGTCGGCACCCAGGGTAGCCGGATCACCGCCGAAAGCATCGATGCATTGCTATCCCCCGACGCCTCGCAGTAGGATGGGCGCCTACCCCGCGAGCGGCGGGTAGCTAGATGGGTAGCCAGAGCGCCTGCCGCCGCCAAAATCGCCCGCAAACCCTTACCCCACAAGCCGAAGAATTCTCCGTGAAGATAGCCACCTGGAACGTCAATTCGCTAAAGGTCCGTCTACAGCACGTCATCGACTGGCTCAAGGAAAGCGGCACCGACGTTCTGTGCCTCCAGGAACTAAAGCTCCCGAACGAAAAATTCCCCACGGCCGAACTCGAAGCGCAGGGTTACCGCAGCTGGTTCACCGGCCAGAAGACCTATAACGGCGTGGCGATTCTCGTGCGCGACGGTCTTGTCGTCGACGAAGCGACGGTCGTGCGCAACATTCCCGGCTTCGAGGATCCGCAGCAGCGCGTGATTGCCACGACGATCGGCGGCGTGCGCGTCGTGAGCGCATATTTCCCCAACGGCCAGGCGCCGGGCACGGAGAAGTTCGCCTACAAGCTCGCGTGGCTCGACGCGATGCACGACTGGCTCGCGCAGGAAATGCAAAGCTATCCGATGCTCGCGCTGCTGGGCGACTACAACATCGCCCCCGAAGACCGCGACGTGCACGATCCGAAAGCGTGGGAAGGCCAGAACCTCGTCTCGCCGGAAGAACGCGCGCAGTTTGCGCGGCTGATCGATCTCGGCCTCGTCGATGCGTTTCGCCAGTTCGAGCAGCCCGAAAAGACCTTCACGTGGTGGGACTACCGCATGTTCGCGTTTCGCCGCAACGCGGGCGTGCGCATCGACCACATCCTGCTCTCACCGGCACTCGCACCGCTGTGCCAGGCCGTTGAGGTCGACAAGACGCCGCGCAAGTGGGAGCAGCCGTCCGATCACACGCCGGTCGTCGCGCAACTCGACGTCGCGGGCTAAGCGGCGCGCTCCGAGCGGCGAATCTGAGCAGCGAATCTGAGCGAAAAACGCACGCCTCACCACGCCCCGGCGAGCGTCTTCCACAGGAAGCGGAAAACGAGCGCGTCGTACTCGGCGCGCTCCAGCGCATCGCTGCCGGGTCCGTGGCCGCCTTCCGTGTTCTCCAGATACCAGACATTCGCGTGCCCCTGCGCCTGCATGCGCGCGACCATCTTGCGCGCGTGACCGGGATGCACGCGGTCGTCGCTGGTCGAGGTCGTAAAGAGCGACGGCGGATACGTCACGCCCGCCTGCACGCGCTGATACGGCGAATACGCGGCCAGCGCACGCGCTTCGACGTCGTCTTCGGGATCGCCATATTCGTCGATCCACGACGCGCCCGCGTGCAACAGCGGATAGCGCTGCATATCGAGCAGCGGCACTTCGCACACCACCGCGCCGAATAGCTCGGGCCGCTGCACCATGCACGCGGCGACGAGCAGGCCGCCGTTGCTGCCGCCCTTGATCCCGAGTTGCGCGGCAGTCGTGAAGCCCTCGGCAACGAGCTGCTGCGCGACCGCGATGAAATCGTCGAACGAACGCTGCCGATGCTCGCGCTGCGCGTGGACATGCCAGGCGCTGCCGTATTCGCCCCCGCCGCGAATATGCGCGACGACGGTAATCCCGCCCTGCTCCATCCAGCCGATCCCGGAACTCACGAGATACTGCGGCGTGAGCGCAATCGCGAAGCCGCCATAGCCGGTCAGCAGACACGGCGCGGGCTGGCGCGAATCGACGTCGATCGCCGCGCGCGGACCGATCACCGTAAACGGCACGCGCGTGCCGTCCGCCGACTGCGCATGCGAGCGGATCACGGCGAGCGGCGCGGCATCGAACTGCGTCGGCCAGCGGTCGATTAATTCCCATTCCTGAAGATCCGGCTTCGCGATATCGGCGAGCCAGTATTCGGGCGGTTGAAGGTAATCGTCGACATCGACGAACACTTCGTCGTCGAGCGTGTCTTCGACCGGCGCGACATCCACCTGCGCCGCCTGCAACCCCGCTCGCCCCGGAAACATGCGCGAGCGCCACGACCTCGCGCCATCGTCCGATGGCGGCTGCCACAGCATCGTGCAGCTTTGCACGTCGTCGAGCCAGGAGACCACGAGGTAGTGCTTCGTATTGGTCCAGTCGCACGCGGACGTAACCGGCGTCGGCGTGAACAGCGCCGTCATCGTGCGGTCGCCCGCAAGGAACGCATCCTCGCGGATCACGAGCAGCGCACCGCCCGGATGCGTGACGCCCGCGCAGGTCCAGTCGAGACGCGGCTCCAGCAGCAGCCAGCCTTGCCATGCGCCGACCGCGACATGCGTCGGCAAGTCGTACTGCTGCCATGCGCCGTGCGGGTCGAGCCAGTAGTTGTACGCGTCGAAGAAATCGACGTTGCGCACCACGTCATGACGCCGCTCGACGGGATCGTAATCGGCTTCGACGCCGATATCGTCGAATTCGCCGCGAAACACGACGGGCGCTTCGGCGAGCCGCGTGCCGCGCGTCCAGCGCCGCACTTCGCGCGGATAGCCCGAGCGCGTGAGCGTGCGGCGGCCGTTTTCCCAGCCCACGTAGACGGTGTCGCGATCGATCCACGAGATCGTGTGCTTGCCCGCCTTCGCGATCGTGAAGCCGCCTTCCACGAACGCGCGCCGCTCGATATCGAACTCGCGCACGATCACCGCATCGGCGCCGCCGTCCGAGAGCTGGATCAGCGCGCGGTCGCCGTCCGGATAGAGGATGTCGATGCCCGCGCAGACCCACGGCACGTCTTCGTCGCGTCCTAGCGCATCGAAGTCGATCAGCGTCTGCCACTGCGCCTTGCCCGCGCGCCAGTCGGCCCACGGCGCACGGCGCCACAGGCCCTTGGGATTCGTTTCGTCTTCCCACAGATCGTAGGCCCACTGTTGCCAGCGGCTCGGGATCACGGGACGCTCGCGCGGGAGATACGCCTCGCCAAGACGTTTTTGCAGCGCATCGAAACGCGCGCCGCCGTGCCATGCGGCACGCGTGCGCGCGTTCTGTTGCTCGACCCATGCGCTTGCGGCGGGGTCGTCGAGCGATTCGAGCGAAATAAAGGGATCGGCCTCGGCGGGCCAGGCGGAATTCACGGGCATGATCGATTGCTGGCAGGAAACAGCGTCGATTATGCCCTGAGCGCGCGACTGCACGTGAGCGCGACGGCGCGTATCGATCCGCATTTGACGCCGGATCGATACGCCCTTGTCACTCCAGATCGAGTTCCTGGATCTTGCGCGTGATGGTGTTGCGGCCGATGCCGAGGCGCTCGGCGGCCTCGACCTTGCGGCCGCGCGTGAAGTCGAGCGCCTCGCGGATCACGGCGGCCTCGAAGCGGCGCGAGAGCGCGTCCATGACGTCCGCGCTGTTCTCGCGCAGCAGCCGCGCGACTTCGGTGCGCAAGCCGGCTTCCCAGACGGCCGCCGCCGCAGACGCCGCAACGCCTCCGGCAAGGCCGCCCGCAGTGCCACCAGCGCCACCGATAGCGGTCCCGCCCGGCACGCCGGCAAGCGCTGCCGCGCCGGCGAGCGACGTGGTACCCGATGCCGCCGCGTGCATGGCCTCGCCGTTCACGGTCACGGCAGCCGCGTCAACGGTCGCGCCATGCGCGGGCACGAGATCCGGCGGCAGGTCCTTCAACTCGATCGTCTGCGCGGGCGCCATCACCGTCAGCCAGTTCGCGAGATTTTCCAGTTGGCGCACGTTGCCCGGGAAAGGCAGCGAAGACAGATACGCAAGCGCCTGGTCGGACACGCGCTTGGGCTCGACGCCCAGCTCGCGCGCGCTCTTTTGCAGGAAGTGGCGCGTGAGCAGCGGGATGTCTTCGCTGCGCTCGCGCAGCGCGGGCAGCCGCAGACGGATCACGTTGAGGCGGTGATACAGGTCCTCGCGGAACAGGCCCTGGCGCACGCGCGTTTCGAGGTTCTGATGCGTCGCCGCGATCACGCGCACGTTCGCGCGCAGCGGATTGTGCCCGCCCACGCGATAGAACTGCCCATCCGAGAGCACGCGCAACAGACGCGTCTGCAGATCGAACGGCATGTCGCCGATTTCGTCGAGGAACAACGTGCCGTTCTCGGCCTGCTCGAAGCGGCCCTGGCGCATCGACTGCGCGCCCGTGAACGCGCCGCGCTCGTGGCCGAACAGTTCGGATTCGAGCAGATCCTTCGGAATGGCGGCGGTGTTGAGCGCAATGAACGGACCGTCCGCGCGCGGGCTATGGCGGTGCAGCGCACGGGCCACCAGCTCCTTTCCGGTGCCCGACTCACCCGTGATGAGCACGGTCGCCGCCGAGTGCGAGAGCCGTCCGATGGCGCGGAACATGTCCTGCATCGCGCTGGCCTGGCCGAGCATCTCGGGCGCTTCGGCCGGACGTTCGTCCTGCGGATGCTCGCCGCGCATGCTCTCGTCCACGGCGCGGCGGATCAGTTCCACCGCACGGTCGATGTCGAAGGGCTTGGCCAGATATTCGAACGCGCCGCCCTGGAACGCACCCACGGCGCTGTCGAGGTCGGAAAACGCGGTCATGATGATGACGGGCAGCCCCGGCAGGCGCTCGCGCACCGTCTGCAGCAACTCGAGCCCCGAGCCGCCCGGCATCCGGATATCGGATACGAGCACCTGCGGGCTGTCGTTGTCGAGCGCGCTCACGGCCTCGCGCACGTTCGAAAAGCTGCGGGTCGCGAGATTCTCGCGGGCCAGTGCCTTTTCCAGCACCCAGCGGATCGACTGGTCGTCGTCTACTATCCAGATCGGCTTCATGAGGTCGGTTAGAAGTCCTGTTGACGTGCGGGCAATGTCAGTAGTCGAGCGGCAGCAAAATCTGGAACTCGGTGTGCCCCGGGCGGCTTTCCACCTCGATCAGCCCGTCGTGCTGCTGCACGAAATTCTGCGCGAGCGTGAGACCGAGGCCGCTGCCGTCCTCGCGCCCCGAAACGAGCGGATAGAAGATGCGGTCGCGGATGTCTTCGGGAATGCCCGGTCCGTTGTCGGTGATATGCAAGTCCAGTGCCAGCTTGCACAGGCGCTTGGAAATCGTGACCTTGCGCGCGACGCGCGTGCGGATCTCGATGCGCGCATCGCCCTGCGAGATGCGTTCGCGCAGCGCCTGCGCCGCGTTGCGCACGATGTTGAGCAACGCCTGAATCAGCTGCTCCTTGTCGCCGCGCAGATCGGGCACGCTCACGTCGTAATCGCGCTCGATCGTGAGGCCGCGCGGAAACTCCGCGAGGATCAGCGCGCGCACGCGCTCGCACACCTCGTGGATGTTCACGTCGCCGACGATATGCGGATGCCGGTGCGGTTCGAGCAATCTGTCGACGAGCGTTTGCAGCCGGTCCGATTCCTTGATGATGACCTGCGTGTATTCGCGCAGTTCGTCGCGATGCAGCACGCCCAGTTCGAACTCGAGCAGTTGCGCCGCGCCGCGAATGCCGCCGAGCGGATTCTTGATCTCGTGCGCGAGATTGCGGATCAGATGCTTGTTGACGGCCGTGAGGTCGTGAATGCGCTCCTCGCGGTCGCTCTTCAGGTGCCGTTCGATCTCGAACAATTCGAGCACCACGTAATCGGGCGCGCTTTCGAGAAAGCCGACGATCGCGTGCACGTGCAGCGGCTCGCGGCCCGGGCGTTCGAGCATCGCGTCGAGGCGCGTCGCGTGAAAGCGGTGCTCGGCAATCGCGGTGATCGTCGAGATCAGTTCGTCGGCGTTCGAAAACAGATCGGGCCAGGCCATCTGCGCCAGCTGACGGCGCGAGAGGTCGAGCATCGCCTCGGCGGAAGGATTCGCGAACGCCACGCGCAGCGTGCGTTTTTCGAGCACGAGCACGACCGTCGGCAGCGCCTCGAAGCCGGGCAAAAAACCCGAGTCGACGAGTTGCGCGTCGTCCGAAAGCGATTCCGCGTGGCCCTTCCTGGCCTTGATCAGATTCTTGAGCACCATGTGGCTGGCCGGGCGCCTTGAGGCGCTCCGGCAATGTCTTTGTCGTTTTGACCCGGCGCGCGAGCGCGCAGGGCCTCGGCGCAATAGCTCAATAAGCCGCGCAACGAAAAAGGGACGGCGACGCCGTCCCTTCGTGATTGATCGCGGCTATCGCGCGCATCTAGCGAGCGCTTCAGAGCACTACGCGGAGCACTTCAAAGCGCTTCGCCGCGTCGTCGCGAGCGAAGCGCCGTCGCCGAATTACAGCGAGTAGTACAGCTCGAACTCGACCGGGTGCGTGGTCATGCGCACGCGTTGCAGTTCGCTTTCCTTCAGATCGAGGTACGCGTCGATCATGCCGTCGGTGAACACGCCACCGCGCGTCAGGAATTCGCGATCCTTGTCGAGCGCTTCGAGTGCCTGGTCGAGGCCCGCGCAGACGGTCGGGATCTTTGCATCCTCTTCCGGCGGCAGGTCGTACAGGTTCTTGTCGGCGGCTTCGCCCGGGTGGATCTTGTTCTGCACGCCGTCGAGACCCGCCATCATCAGCGCCGAGAAGCACAGGTACGGATTGGCCATCGGGTCCGGGAAGCGCGTTTCGATACGGCGGCCCTTCGGGTTGCTGACGTGCGGAATGCGGATCGACGCCGAACGGTTGCGCGCCGAGTAAGCGAGCTTGACCGGGGCTTCGAAGTGCGGCACGAGGCGCTTGTACGAGTTCGTCGTCGGGTTCGTGATCGCGTTCAGGGCGCGGGCGTGCTTGATGATGCCGCCGATGTAGAACAGCGCGAATTCCGAAAGGCCTGCGTAGCCGTTGCCCGCGAACAGGTTCTGGCCGTCCTTCCAGATCGACTGGTGAACGTGCATGCCCGAACCGTTGTCGCCGACGACCGGCTTCGGCATGAACGTCGCCGTCTTGCCGTACGTGTGCGCGACGTTGTGGATGATGTACTTCATCTGCTGCGTCCAGTCGGCGCGCTCGACGAGCGTCGAGAACTTCGTGCCGATTTCGTTCTGGCCCTGGCCCGCCACTTCGTGGTGGTGCACTTCGACCGGAATGCCGATCTGTTCGAGCAGCAGGCACATTTCCGAGCGGATGTCCTGGAACGTGTCGACCGGCGCGACCGGGAAGTAGCCGCCCTTCACGCCCGGACGGTGGCCCGTGTTGCCGCCTTCGAGTTCCTTGCCCGACGACCACGGCGCTTCATCCGAGCCGATCTTCACGAAGCAGCCCGACATGTCCACGTTCCACTGGACCGAGTCGAAAATGAAGAATTCGGGTTCCGGGCCGAAGAACGCCGTGTCGCCCAGACCCGTGCTCTTCAGGTACGCTTCGGCGCGCTTCGCGAGCGAGCGCGGATCGCGCTCGTAGCCCTTGCCGTCCGCCGGCTCGACCACGTCGCAGGTCATCACGAGCGTCGACTCTTCGTAGAACGGGTCGATAAACGCGGTGTTCGCGTCCGGCACGAGCAGCATGTCCGACGCCTCGATGCCCTTCCAGCCGGCAATCGACGAACCGTCAAACGCATGGCCGCTTTCGAACTTGTCTTCGTCGAAGTGCGAGACCGGCACCGAAACGTGCTGTTCCTTGCCGCGCGTATCGGTGAAACGGAAGTCGACAAACTTGACGTCTTCGTCCTTGACGAGTTGCATGACGTCGGCCACGGATTTACTCATAACCTTTTCTCCTGATTAACGATTTCGGCGTACTTGGCCGCCGTCCCAATACGTTTGATCCTGCTTGATCCCGCTTGATTCTGCTTGATTCCGAGCCTGACCCGCTTCTGCGGGCTGGCCCAGGCTGGCTGCGAATCGATCGCGACCGTTAAAGCAGCTTCCATGCCAGCCACGCGCCGCACACCCACGTACACGCCAGGCAGATGCGAATCCCTTCATCGACGCAAGCCTGACGGGAAAGTCCGACCGGCTGATGCCGTCGCGCGAAGCCGGTACAGCCGCCAGAAAAAAGCACCGCTTTCGTGCAATCCCAACATTGGCGCACCGAATGCTGCTCATTATGGTGCAAACCAGAATTTTTGCACCATTCGAATGCGCGAAGGGATGCGTCATGTGCGCCCGCCGGCCGCTTCGGCGCCGGGCTGGGGCGCGCCGCCCGGCGTAAATGCCGCGCGCTAGAATGATCTTCTGGTCCAGCAAGAAACAGGAGATCCGTTGCCATGACTACGCTCGAACAGTTGTACGCCCAGGCCGACAAGCGCCACATCGAAAATCAGCTGCCCTACGCGGGCGCGGTGGCGCCCGCCGAGGCATTCGAGCTGCTGCAGCTCGACCCGCGTGCGCGCCTCGTCGACGTGCGCACGCGTGCGGAACTCGACTGGGTAGGCCGCCCGTTGATCGGCGACGGGCAATACGCTCATGTCGAATGGACCCGCTACCCGGGCGGCGTACCCAACGCCGAATTCCTCGCCCAGTTGCGCGCTTGCGTCGAACCCGACACGCCGGTGCTGTTTCTGTGCCGCAGCGCCATGCGTTCGAAACTGGCGGCCATCGAAGCCGCGAAGGCCGGTTTCACCCAGGCCTACGATCTGCTGGAGGGTTTCGAAGGCGACAAGGACAGCCAGGGCCATCGCAAGACCGTGTCGGGCTGGTGCTTCCGCGGCCTGCCGTGGATCGGCGCCTGAACGCCGCACGGCCAATCGCACATTGCTCAGCTCAACTGCCGGCACGCGGCTCGCCACTGCCCGCCTCTGCCGGTTCCACGATATCTCCGCCGAGCAGATGCACGCCTTCACGCAACTTCACGAAGGCCGCCGCCACCGCTTCGGGCTCGCCCTTCACGCCCAGATCGATGTGCCGCCGCGCGTAGATGCCGCCGCGCTCGTCATCGCCGACACTCGGCAGGCTGAACACGCGCACGCCCGGGAAATCCTGTTCGATGTGCTCCATCAGCGGCGTCAGCGTCGATTCAGGCAGTTCGAACACCAGCAGCGACTTCTCCGCATGCGGCGTCTGGTGATGCAGGTGCGCGTATTTCGTGTCGAGCACCCATTCGATCATCGGCCAGGCCATCACAGGAAAGCCGGGTACGAAGTAGTGCTCGCGAATCGAAAAACCGGGGATCTTGTTGTAGCCGTTCGGAATGATCTCCGAACCCACGGGAAACGCGCCCATGTGGAAGCGGCGCTGGCTCTCCGGCGAGTCGAAATCGACCGGATCGCTGCCCTTGTGCGTGTCGGCGATGCGCTCGCTGATGGCCGTGCGCGCCTCCGGATGCAACGCGAGCGGCACGCCGAGCGCCGCTGCCGCGCACTGTCGCGTGTGGTCGTCGGGCGTCGCGCCGATGCCGCCCGTCGAAAACACGATGTCGCCCGACGCGAAGCTGCGCCGCAGCGTTGCCGTGATCCGCTGACGATCGTCGCCGACGTATTCGGCCCATTCGAGTGCGAGACCGCGCGCGCGGAGCAATTCGATGATTTTCGGCAGATGCTTGTCCTGGCGGCGGCCCGAGAGAATCTCGTCGCCGATGATGATGACGCCAAATGCCATGTGTCGCCTCGTTGTTGTAGTCGCTGGATGTGAAAAGTCAGTGCAGGGTCAGGGCACGATCAGGGCACAGCGGGCACGTTGTGCTGCGCCTCGGCGCGCATGCGCTGGAGCGCGCGCAGGCAGTAGTTGCCGAACCAGAGCGCCGTGAATACGAGAATGAATGCGTAGATCCAGATGGTCAGCGCGGCGACCGCCGGAAAGAGCACGACGAGCCACGCCGACGAAACCCAGATCGCCGTGGGCAGCGAGCCGAGCAGCCCGCTCACGATGCCGATCGCGAGCAGCGGCAGTCGATAGCGGCGCACCAGCGCCCGGCGCTCCTCGGCGCTCGCGTGCAGCGCGAGCGCGTCATAGGTCATCACGCGATACGTGAGCCAGCCCCACAGGAGCGGCGGAATCAGCGCGAAGAACGGCGGCACGAGCCACAACGGCAGCGTGACGATCATGAGCGCGATGCAGACGAGCGTGGTCCCCAGCGAGTACGCGAGACTGCCGTACCAGCTTCCGCCGCGCCGCATTTCGAGCGTCGCGTACTGCCGGGCCGACAGATAGCGGATCACGCGCGGCATCGAGAGCGCAACGATCAGCAGCAGCACGGTCACGACGATCAGCGGAATGGCGACGGCAATCACGACGAGCGGCGCGATCACGGCGCGCATCGCGCCGAAGCCGACCCAGTCGAACAGGTGATAGAGCGTGGCCGTGAAGCCCCAGCTTTGGAGCCAGATGCGCGCGGTGTCGATCAGCGGCTGCCAGAAGGCGTAAAGCAGGCCGCCCCACACGATGGCCGCCACGAGAAACGGCACGAACGTGAGCCACAGCATGACGGGGTGAAACGCGCTGGCAAGCGCGCGTCCGAACGAACGCATCAGATCATTCATGCGGGCGGAGAACGTCGGCGGGATGGGCGGAGAACATGGAATTCGTGGGCGCGATTGACTATAGCCCGAAGCATAAACCAGCACGCGCGCGACGGGTGAAGCGCGATGAAACCTCCGATCACGCGCCGTTCGGCGCCATGACGGGCGCGCGGTCGTAGAAGTAGATGCCGTGCGGCGAGCGGCCCACGGGAATCGTCTTGATGAGCTTTTTCGTGCGCATGTCGATGACGCCGACCTGCTTCGCGAAGCGGAACGTCACCCACAGATAGCGCTTGTCGGCCGAGAGTTCCATATCATCCGGCCCCGGCAGCAGATCGCCGATCTCGCCGGTTTTTTCGAGCGCGACTTCGTCGACGATGCTGATCGTGTTCGACACGCGGCTCGACACCAGCACATGGCGGCCGTCCGCGAGCGAGCGGAAATTGTGCGCGGCCTTGCCCACCGCGATCTGCTTGACGATTTTCTGGTTGCGCCAGTCGACGACGGCAACGTAGTCGGCGCCCGTCATGCCGACGAGCAGGTACTTGTCGCCCGGCGTGAGCCACAGGCCCGCGGGCGCCGCGCCGACCGCCATTTTCCACAGCACCTGTTGCGAAGGCAGATCCACGGCCGCGAGCTCGCCCGACGACTGGAGCGACACGAATACCGTGCGGCTGTCGCGGGTGAATGCGAGGTGGCTCGGCATGGCCGAGAGCGGCAGACGTTTCGCGACCGTGAATACAGCGCCGCCCGCGTAGTGATAGATGTCGAGCCGGTCGAGGCGCAGAGCGGTCGTGACGAACCACTTGCGGTCGGGCGAGAAACCGAGCTGATACGGATCTTCGACGTTCTCGACGAGCAGTTGCGGCTTGCCGGTTTGCGGATCCACGAACAGCAGGTTGTTCGAGACCGAATTCGCGACGATGAGCGAGCGGCTGTCCGGCGTCGGAAAGAGGTGATGCGGCTCCTTGCCGGTCGGCACGGTGCCCATGACCTGATGCGTCTGCGCATCGATCAGGCTGAGCGTGGCGTCGCCCGAATTGAGCACGATGATGTTGTTCGCCTGCGCGGCCGGCGAGACGAACGATGCGCAGACCAGTGCGCCCGCAGCGGCTAGACGGCCGGCGGCGCGGCGAAATTCGGAGTTACGCATGGGCATTCACGTGGCGGGAGGAGCGTGATTGTAGAACGGCCCGTTTGTCGCAGGATGGCCGCGCTGCGGCGAAACGCACCTTATGCGGCAAACCGTCGCGCGCCCGCGACACGGACGTTCTTCCCCCCATTGAACGCCCGCTCGGCGCACGCGCTCGCCCTCAGCGCTGCATCGATTCCCAGACCTTGTAGAGCCGCTTGACCGACACGGGCATCGGCGTGCGCAGCTCCTGCGCGAAGAGCGAAATGCGCAGTTCCTCCAGCAGCCAGCGGAACTCCGAAAGACGCGGATCGAACACGCCGCCGCGCTGCGACAGCGCACGCTGATACTGCTGCATGAGCGGCTGGAATTCGGCGAACTGGCGGGCGTCGCGCGCGGCGTCGGCGCGCAGCTTGTCGATGCGCAGCGCAATGCCCTTCAGATAGCGCGGAAAGTGCACAAGCTGCGCATAAGGCGTATCGACGATGAAGCGCTTGCCGGTCAGCGCATCGAGCTGCGCCTGCATGTCGGCGGCGGCCTGGCCGAATGCCTTGGCCTGCACGAGCTTCTTCGCCACGCTCGCGTATTCGGCAAGAATCTGGCCCACGAGCCGCGCAATCTCCTGCGCGAGCAGCGAGAGGCGTCCGCGGCCCTCGTCGCGGCGTGCGTGGAAAGCCGCGTCGTCAGCGGGAAGCGGATCCTGAAGGCAGGCACGGTCGAGTGCAAGTTCGATCAACTGATCGCGCAACTCTTCCTGCGTCGCGCGCGCCATGAAGTGCATCGCCATCTCGCGCAGTCCTGGCAGGTTCTTCTCCAGATAGCGGATCGGCTCGCGCAGCTGAAGCGCGAAAAGACGTCTCAAGCCCGCGCGATGGATGCGCGCCGCTTCCTCGGGCGAATCGAACACTTCCACGTCGCAATGCGTGCCGCGATCCACGAGCGCCGGATAGCCGAACAGCGTCTGTCCGCCACGGCGGATTTCCAGCAGTTCAGGCAGCTTGCCGAAATTCCAGGTCGTGAGATTCTCGTAGAGCGCCGTGGCCGTGGTTGTGGCCACCGTTTCTGCCGCATCGGAGGGCGCGCCCGTGCGCGGCGCCGCGCCCGGCTGCGCGCGTTGCTCGGGCACGCTCTCGCCTGCCTGCGCGACCTGGGCCGTTGCGCTCGCAGCCAGTTTCTGAAACTGCTGCTGTGCCTGCGCGCCCAGTTCGGCGCGCAGTTGCGCGAGATTGCGGCCCATCGCAAGCTGGCGCCCGTGCTCGTCGATCACCTTGAAGTTCATGAACAGGTGCGCGGGCAACGTTTCCAGCTTGAAGTCCGCCAGCTTCAGCGCGATCTGCTTCTGCTCGCGCACATCCTCGATCAGCGCTTCCAGCAGACCGCGTGCGCCAAAGCGCTCGCCCGACACGCGCTCGGCGAAACCCGCCGCGTAGTCGGGCAGCGGCACGCAATGGCGGCGCAATTTCTGCGGCAGCGACTTCAGCAGCAGTTGCGCCTTCTCCTTGAGCATGCCCTGCACGAGCCACTCGCAACGCCGCGCATCGACCTGATTGAGCGCGTAGAGCGGCACCACGAGCGTTACGCCGTCGCGCGGCGAGCCCGGCTCGAAGTGATACGTGAGCGCCATCGCGACGCCCGACATCGTCATGCGCTTCGGAAACAGATCGGTCGTGACGCCGGCCGCCTCGTGGCGCATGAGGTCGTCGCGCGAGAGATACAGCAGGCGCTGCTTGTCTTCGGGCTGGCCGCTTTTTTTGACTTCATCGCGATACCAGCGCTCGAACGATGCGCCCGAATAGATGCCCTCGGGAATCGCCTGATCGTAGAAGCCGTAGATCAGTTCGTCGTCCACCAGCACGTCCTGGCGGCGCGACTTGTGCTCGAGCTGCTCGATATCGGCCAGCAGCTTGCGGTTGTGCGCAAAGAACGCGAGCTTCGTGTCGAACTCGCCTTCCACGAGCGCGCCGCGAATAAAGAGTTCGCGCGCGCGGGCCGGGTCCTGCCTGCCGAACGCCACGCGACGGCGCTGATACACGGGCAGGCCGTAAAGCACGCCGCGCTCATAGGCGCTCACCTGGGCCGCACGTTTTTCCCAGTGCGGCTCGGAAAGCGATTTTTTCAGCAGATGCGCGCCGACCTTTTCGAGCCACTCGGGCTCGATCTTCGCGATACAGCGCGCGTAGAGGCGGCTCGTTTCGACGAGTTCGGCGGCGACCACCCAGCGCCCCGCCTTCTTCACGAGCGCCGAGCCTGGCCACAGATGGAACTTGATGCCGCGCGCGCCGAGAAAATGCGGCTCGTCGTCGGCTTTCAGGCCGATATTGCCGAGCAGGCCCGTCAGCAGCGCGTGGTGAATCTGCTCGTACGTCGCCACCGATTCGTTGATCCGCCAGCCGTGCTCGCGCACGACCGTCAGCAGTTGCGAGTGAACGTCGCGCCACTCGCGCAGCCGCAAATGCGAGAGGAAGTTCGCACGGCACGAATCGATCAGTTGCCGGTTCGACTTCTTGTGCGCGACGGCCTCCTCGAACCAGGCCCAGATCTTGAGCCACTGCAGGAATTCGGAGCGCTCGTCGGCGAAACGGCGGTGCGCCTGGTCGGCCTGCTCCTGCGCTTCGATCGGCCGGTCGCGCGGATCCTGCACCGATAGCGCGCTCGCGATGATGAGCACTTCGCGCAGCGACTGCTCGTCGCGCGCGCCGAGAATCATGCGGCCCACGCGCGGATCGAGCGGCAGACGCGCGAGTTCGCGCCCGAGCGGCGTCAGCGCGTTGTCGTCGTCGACGGCGCCGAGTTCGCCCAGCAGTTGATAGCCATCCGCAATCGCGCGGCCCGGCGGCGGTTCGATGAACGGAAATGTTTCGATCGCCGTGAGATGCAGCGATTTCATGCGCAGAATCACCGCCGCGAGCGACGAACGCAAAATTTCCGGATCGGAAAATTTTGGGCGCGAAAGGAAATCCTGCTCTTCGTACAGGCGGATGCAGATACCGTCCGCGACGCGGCCGCAGCGGCCCGCGCGCTGGTTCGCGGCCGCCTGCGCAATCGATTCGATCTGAAGCTGCTCGACCTTGTTGCGGTACGAGTAGCGTTTCACGCGCGCAAGGCCCGTATCGACCACATAACGGATGCCCGGCACCGTGAGCGACGTTTCCGCGACGTTGGTGGCGAGCACGATGCGGCGCGCGTTCGACGGCTTGAATACGCGCTCCTGCTCCTGGGCCGAAAGCCGCGCGAAAAGCGGCAGGATTTCCGTGTGCGGCGGATGATGCTTGCGCAGCGCCTCGGCGGCGTCGCGAATTTCGCGCTCGCCCGGCAGGAACACGAGCACGTCGCCCGAGCCTTCGCGGCACAGTTCGTCGACGGCGTCGACGATCGCATCCATCAGATCGCGGTCGCGCGCCGACTCGCGCTGCGGCTTGCCTTTTTCGCGCCCCGTCGTGCCCTGGGCGGCCTTCACCGCCGGGCTGTCCTCGACCACCGGCCGGTAGCGCACCTCGACCGGATACAGCCGCCCGCTCACCTCGATCACGGGCGCGGGCGTCTCCTCGCCGCCGAAATGGCGTGCAAAACGGTCGGCATCGATGGTCGCCGAAGTCACGATGAGCTTCAGGTCCGGCCTGCGCGGCAAGATCTCTTTCAGATAGCCGAGCAGGAAGTCGATGTTGAGACTGCGCTCGTGCGCCTCGTCGATGATGATCGTGTCGTAGGCCTTGAGCAGCGGATCGGTCTGCGTCTCCGCGAGCAGGATGCCGTCGGTCATCAGCTTGACCGACGCGCCCGCCGAGAGGTTGTCCGTGAAGCGCACCTTGTAGCCCACCACCTCGCCGAACGGCGTGGCGAGTTCGTCGGCGATCCGGCGCGCCGTGGCCGACGCCGCGATCCGGCGCGGCTGCGTGTGGCCGATGAGCCCCGTGCCGCCCGCGCCCAGGCCGCGCCCGAGCGCCAGCGCGATCTTCGGCAACTGCGTGGTCTTGCCCGAGCCGGTCTCGCCGCTCACGATCACGACCTGGTTTTCGGCGATGGCGCGCGCGATTTCCTCGCGGCGGCCGCTGACCGGCAGCGCTTCGGGGAATGTGATCGGCGGAACGGGATTCGGCTCGACGACGCGGCGTGCGGGGTGCGCTGTGCGTTCTTTGTGTTCTTTGCTTTCCTTGCGTTCGCCGTTTGCCGCGGACGCAGGCGTGAGCACGCCCGCCTGTGGCTGTGCTTCGCGCGAGACGCGCGCTTCGGCCGGTTTGGACGCGCGCGGCGCCGTGGCCTGCGGCGGGCGAGGTCTGGCGTCGCGCGATCCTGGCGAAGACGCGCGCGGCGCGGCTGGACGGTCGCCCGACGGCTTCGGCGGCTGCGCGTCGCGCCGCTCGGTGTGCGCTCCGCGTGCTGGCGACGGATTGTCGTTACGCGGCTTCGCGGATTGCTCGCGACGCGGTTTATGTTGCTGCGGCTGCGATTGTTGCTGCGGCTGCGGTTGTGACTGGGATTTCGCCTGTGCATCGGCCTGTTGCCCCGCCTGCCGCTCGCGCGGGTGCGCCGGTTGCTCGCGCTCGCTCCCGAATTTCGCCTGGGACTTCGCTTTCGGCTGCGCTTGCGGCTGCGCTTTCGGCTGCATTTGGCGCTGCATTTCAGGCTGCTTTTCGCCCTTCGTGAACTGCTTTTCGCGCTCCACAGGTTGCGGCTGCGGCTCCGGCTGAGCGAGCGGTTTATCCGCGCGCTTTTGCTGGTTGCGCGCGCCGCCAGGCGGTCCGCCACGCACGAGTTCCGCGAGCCGTTGCGCCGACGCGGGCTTCGGCGCCTCGGCATAGCGCTGCGCACCGCGTTTTTCGTGCGCACCATCGCGCGCCGCGCCGGTCTCGTCGCGGCTGTTGCTGCCCTGCCCGCCGACAGGTCTTTTGGGTACATTCGACATGGGGGCGCATTATAATCCCGGGCATGAATTCCCAAACCGACCTCGTCCCCGCGCCCGCAGGCTCGCCGGCTTCCTCCGGCGCCGCGGAGTCCGTCTCGCAGCACGCGCAGTTCGTCGACTGGATGCGATCGGTCGCACCCTACATTCACGCGTTCCATAACAAGACGTTCGTCGTCGGTTTTGGCGGCGAGGTCGTGCACCAGAATCTGCTCAACGCGCTCGTCGCCGACATCGCGCTGCTGCAGGCCATGGGCATCCAGATCGTGCTCGTGCACGGCTCGCGCCCGCAGGTCGAGGAGCAGATGAGCCTGCACGGCGTCGAATCGGAGTTCTCGCACGGCATGCGCATTACCGATGCGCGGGCGCTCGAATCGGCGAAGGAAGCTGCGGGCGAAGTGCGTCTCGACATCGAGGCCGCGATCAGCCAGGGTCTGCCGAACACGCCGATGGCGCACGCGCACATCAGCGTCGTCTCGGGCAACTTCGTGACGGCGCGGCCCGTGGGCATTCTCGACGGGGTCGACTTCCAGCACACGGGTCTCGTGCGCAAGATCGACGCCGACTCGATCAGACATTCGCTGGCTAGCCGCAAGCTCGTGCTGCTCTCGCCGCTCGGCTTCTCGCCGACCGGCGAGGCGTTCAATCTGTCGATGGAAGACGTTGCCTCGGCTGCGGCCATCGGACTGCGCGCCGACAAGATTATTTTCCTCACGGAAACACCGGGCCTCATCGACGCGGAAGGCGAGCTGATCCGCGAATTGTCGCTCGACGACGCCTACAAGCTGCACGAAAGCGGCACCGTGCTCGGCGACGCGGCCTTCTATCTGAAGCACTCGATTCGCGCGTGCCGCGGCGGCGTCGGCCGTGCGCACATCATTCCGTACGCGCTCGACGGCAGTGTCCTGCTCGAACTGTTCCTGCACGACGGCGTGGGCACCATGATCTCGTACGAGAACCTGGAGAGCCTGCGCGAAGCGACGCCGGACGACGTCGGCGGCATTCTCACGCTGATCGAGCCGCTCGAAATGGACGGCACCCTCGTACGGCGCGGGCGTCACCAGATCGAGCGCGACATCGACCACTTCTCCGTGATCGAGCACGACGGCGTGCTGTTCGGCTGCGCGGCGCTGTATGCCTACCCGCAGGAGCGCATCGGCGAGATGGCGTGCCTGACCGTATCGCCCGAAGCGCAAGGCGTGGGCGACGGCGAGCGCCTCTTGCGCCGCATCGAGCAGCGGGCGCGGGCGCGCGGCCTCACACGCATCTTCGTGCTGACGACGCGCACCGAACACTGGTTCCTCAAACGCGGTTTCGTAAAGGCAACGGTCGACGATCTGCCCGAAGATCGCCGCCGGCTCTACAACTGGCAGCGCAAGTCGCTCGTGCTGATGAAACAGCTTTGAGCGTCCCCATCCACCGATGAAGCGCGACACCCCCCACACATACGACAACAGGAGTAGCAAAGCATGGCCCGTATGATCCAATGCGCAAAGCTCGGCAAGGAAGCCGAGGGTCTCGACTTTCCGCCGCTGCCCGGCGAACTTGGCAAGCGCATCTATGAGAGCGTTTCGAAGGAAGCCTGGCAGATGTGGCTCAAGCACCAGACCATGCTGATCAACGAAAACCGCCTGAACATGGCCGACCCGCGCGCGCGTCAATACCTGATCAAGCAGACGGAGAAGTTCTTCTTCGGCGACGGCGCCGACCAGGCAGCGGGCTACGTGCCGCCGACCGAAGGCTGATCCGCGCCTCGGCCTCGCCCAATCGCGACAAGTCGCCTACCGGCATGAAGAAATCCGCGCCCCGAGCGCGGATTTTATTTGTGCACGCTGATTGCACGGGTTTGCGGCGGTAGCGCGTTACGCGACCAACTGTGCATGCTCGACGCTCAGTTCGCCCGATTTTCCGATAGTCAACATCGCAGCCGTAACGGGCAGCCTGAAACGGCGTGGCCCCGCGCTGCCCGGATTCACATAGAGCACGCCATCGCGAGCCTCCAGCGAAGGCTTGTGCGAATGACCGCTCACGACCACCGCAATGCCGCGGCTCGCGGGGTCGTCGCGCAGATCAGGTAATTCGTGCACGACCGCGATCTTCACGCCGCCGATTTCCAGCACCGTTTGCACCGGAAGCGCTTCAGCCCATGCTCCGCGATCGTTGTTGCCGCGTACTGCGGTCAGCGGCGCAATCACGGCGAGTGCCGCAAGCACGGACGAATCGCAAATGTCCCCCGCGTGAACGATCGCGTCACAGCCGGCAAGAAAACGCAGCAGTTCGGGCCGCACCAGATTGTGCGTATCGGAAACCAGGGCAACGCGAAACGGGTTTGGTACAGGCATGAGTTGCGCAAGCGCGGTCTGGCACGCGAAGGGCGTGCAAATAGGGTTCAGGCGCGATTATCGTCGATGGTGTTCAGCGCCTGGGTAAGATCGGAAACCCGCAGCCCCGGTTTCAGGCCTCACTCTCCGCCTCGCCCTCATCCGCACTGAAGTAAACGGTGAGCCAGACAGTCGGCGCCGTCTCGTCGGTCCACGCCACGCGATGCCGGCAATGCGCCGGAATGTACACGTAGTCGCCCGGCAGCAACTGCCGCCGCACGGGCATGTCGGCTTCGAATTGCAGGGCTGCGGCGCCCGTCAGCACCACCACCCATTCGTCGCGCGGATCGTCGTACCAGAATCCATCCGGGCTCGTCTGTCCTGTCGATATGATCCGTTCGATCATCAAACCGCGCTGCGTCACGAGCCGGTCGATGCGCTCGCTCGTCGCCTCGTGTTCGATGCCCACGAACAGGTTGCCGGACGCACCCGGCGAGATCGCGCTCATTTCAGTGGCCTCAGTCCGTCGAGCAGCGTCGGCACCAGCTCGCTCACGGTCGGGTGAATATGCATCGCAAACTGCAGCGTCGTATACGGCGCATCGGCAGTCATGATGTCGATGAACGTGTGGATCGCTTCGTCGCCCTCGATGCCGAAGATCGACGCGCTCAGTATGCGCTTCGTCTGCGCATCCACCAGCGCCTTCATGAAACCATCCGTCTCGCCACGCTCGCGGGCGCGGCCCACGCGCGACATCGGCATGGTCGAAACCAGCGCAGGCCGCCCGCTTTCGCGCACTGCGCGTTCGCTCATGCCTACGCGCGCGAGCGGTGGATCGACGAACACCGCATAGGCCGGGATACGCGCGTCGGCGCTGCGATTGCCGTCATCGAGCAGATTGGCCGCGATGATCTGGTAGTCGTCGTACGAGCTATGTGTAAACGCGCCACGCCCGTTCACGTCGCCAAGCGCCCAGACGCCTTCGACCTTCGTGCGCAACTGCCCGTCGACTGGGATGATGCCGTGCGCGTCGCGTGCGATGCCCGCCGCTTCCAGCCCCAGATCATCCGTGTTCGGGATGCGTCCCGTCGCGAACAGCAGGTGCGAGACGTCGAGCACCGCATCGTCGAGGGCAATGCGTGTGCCGCCGTCGCCGAGCGGCTCGACGGCGCGCGGGGCCGTTCCGAAACGAAACTCGACACCCTCGCGCGCCATCACCTCCTGTACCGCAAGGGCGACATCTTCGTCTTCGCGCGCGAGCACGCGCGCACCGCGCACGAGCACCGTGACGCGGCTGCCGAAACGCCGGAAGATCTGCGCGAATTCGAGCGCGATATAGCTGCCGCCGACTATAGCCAGATGCGACGGCAGCGTATCGAGCGCAAGGATCGAGGAGTTGGTTTCGTATCGGATACGTTCGAGGCCGGGAATCGACGGCACCGAGGCGCGCGTGCCGGTATTGAGGAAAATTTCCGGGGCATCGAGTGCGAGCGCCTCCCCTCCGGCTGCCTCGACGCTCACCGCATGCGGCCCCGTGAAGCGCGCGTGTCCCTGAAACACCGTGACGTTGGGCGTCGCACGCAGCCAGCGCTCGACGCTGTCGCGTGAAGCGCCGATGATGCGGTCCTTGCGCGCCTTCACGAAAGCAAGATCGACACGCACATCGCCGTCCACCTGCACGCCAAAGTCCGCTGCATGGCGTGCGACATGCGCGGCGCGCGCGCAGGCGACATAAGCCTTGGTCGGCGTACATCCGACGTTCACACAGGTGCCGCCGAACGCAGCGCGCTCGACCACCGCGGTCTTGCGGCCGCTCTTGCCGAGGCGCACGGCAAGCGCAGGCCCGCTCTGCCCCGTGCCGATCACGATTGCGTCGAAATGTTGTGACATGCCGCCTCTCCTTCGTGAGTTTGCGTGAACGCAGTGCCCTGACCGCAGTGCCCTAACGATTCGCGGCATCTTACGCCTGTCGTTCTAACGACGACGCCCGCGCGCACGTGCGCCGCCAGGCGATATCGAATGACATTTTTCCCGTAAGGAAATCAGCAACAAAAGAGCCGCCCCGCAGCGCGGGACGGCTCGCGGACTCACGCTACGACACTAAACAAGCAGTGCCGGCGCGAGTCAGGGGATCAGGGTTTCGTACCGGCAATCCGGGGCTTCAGTGAACGCACTCGCCATGCGCAGCGCACAACAGTTCGCGCGAACGTTGCAGCGCGGCACGCGCACTGCGCGTGGCGACGATCAGTCCGACCTGGCTCAGATTGAAGTCGGTCGAAACCATCATCTGCATCAGGTCCACCATGGGTAAAACCAGTGCAGGTTGAAATAGCTGGCGTTCGATAAAGGATTTCATGATGGCTCCCGCTTCGCCATCGCCTCCTGCGGGATGCCATGGCGTTTCCATATGTGTGCCATTCTAGAAACCCGTCATTCCCCGATAAATGGGCCGTATACGAAGTCACTTATCGCGCAAGACGAACAATCGACGCAGAACAGCCGCACGAAGCCGGCTGCGCAACATTTTCCCGAACCAGATTCCCTTTCGCACGCAGCACCCGCTGCACCGCATCACCACAAAACACGTCAATTCGTGCGATGAATTCCTGAGTCGTATGAGCAGCAACGGGAAACTGAATCTGGCAGCGCGCATTCGACGTCCGCGTCGTGATCGGCTTCGCACGGCTTCTCGCGAACTGCACCGTGACACAAGTGCAGGCTCACATAAGCGGCTCGCACAAGGCGTCCCGGACCTCGGCGTGCGCAGCCACTGCGAGCGCTTCCGTTCGTCCTACCTGGTTTCCAGGTCGGCGCCAGATCGGCAACCGTGTCGCCCACAACCAGTCTGCCGCGCTGTCCCGGTTGCAAACGCAACCGTTATCGCCCGGCTGGTGCCGTTCGGCGCGTGAATGTGCTGGCTGATTGACACACAGTCGTTGCAACGCGGCGCAGCATCGTGCGGCGCATCGCGTCATCCCGATTATTTTGGGTTGCAATCACTACTATGACGCGGCGACAATGCACCGGTATCTGGAGGATCTATGAGAGGACTCGTCCTGCTAGCCGGAGTCAGCGTGCTGGCAGCGTGCACATCGGTAACCGATGTGCACTCGCAACAAGATGGGCATTTGATCGTGACGAGCCGCGCACGCTGGAACATCGTGTCCTGGAATCGCGTGCGCAACGCCGGTATCGGCGAGGCACAGGCCTACTGCAAAAAATTCAGGAAGGAAATGCACACCGTCGAAATGCACACCGAGGGGCTGCGCGACGTAACGGCGCAATCAGTTGTATTGATCTTCGACTGCATCTGAGCCGGTACGTCCACTGCCTGGCGCTGCGGGCCACCACGTTGAGCTGGCCGGGCATGCCATCCGATCCGCAACCATTTCCAATTGCGACGTCATTCTCGTTGTCGCAATAAATTATTGCCCTTCTCCCTACTATTCAGACAGCATTCCCAGGATACACTGGCGACACATTTCGTTACGCTTCGTCGCAGGTGGTTACATGGTGACCGCATTTCTCATTGTGTGTCCGTTCGGGATTCTTGCCCTGTTTGGTTTCGCCCGGATGATCGATCCGCGCACGGGTCGATTCCGACACCGATAATCCCTGCCGCTTCAGCCGTTGTTCGCATTGGCTTCCCGAATCCTCGGCCACATCGGTCATTCGGCACGACGCGATCAACCGGGTTCGCCGCATCGCCGCGGTGGAAACCTTCGCGCAGCAACGCCCGTCTCCTTCCCCGTAGTTGCACGCAAGCGCAATGCGCCCGGCCTGTTGGCCCGCTCGCGCTGGAGCAGTTGCCATGCAGCGGTACGCCTTCCCGGCGTGACGCTTGCGCGAGCGGCACCGGTACAACACCGGCTCTGTCCTGCGCACAACCCACACCGCTCATCTGAATCTCCCAGGTCGCCTCGCGTGATCTGTGTCGCCAACACGCAACTGAGTCGCGCTCGATACCCGCAGCGAACGATACATTTGCATCACTAATGATTTGACTGACACTCAAACGAAGCACGTCTTGAACCGGTCGCTGAAAAAGCAAAACCCGCGAAACCTCAGGCTTTCGCGGGTTTGCTGGATTTCCCGGACTGGGCGGGAGAATTCTTTGGTGCCGGGGACCGGACTCGAACCGGCAAGCCGTAAGGCGGCGGATTTTCGTCACACCACGTCTTTCGACGCCGCGCGCATCGCTCTGCGCGCGTTCGTGCGCTGGACTATGCCTTCGCCCTAGCCACGCACAGCGTCTTGCACGCTGCGCACCGCCTTAGGCGCCCCCCGTCTAGTCTCTACACCTTCCGCGCCGCCGCGCATGCGCAGCAACCGGCTTGGCTCGGCGTTGCCTCGGCGCCGTTCGCGCTCTCGCGCCGTACGGCCCAGGGGGTTCGCCGAATTTGAGGGGTTCTGCACCGGCCGTTTCTGGCCGGGCACTCAAATTTCATTTAAGTCCGCTATGTTTACCAATTTCATCACCCCGGCAAGGGCGGACGCGATTCTACCATTGCCCCACGCCGTCCCCAAACTCGGCGCGTCATCTGCACGTCACACGCTATTTCCATAATCCGCCTCATTGAAAACGTTTACAACGTCAGGACCGCACACATGACGTCAACCATCAAGGATGTCGCCGCACATGCGGGATTCTCAATCGCCACCGTTTCGCGGGCGATCAACGCGCCTCACACCGTCAATCCGGTCACGCTCGCCAAGGTGCGCGAGGCCATCCAGGCGCTGAAGTTCCATCCGAGCCCGCTCGGCCGCCAGTTGCGCGGCGAGCGCACGCGCCTGATCGGCGTCGTCCTGCCCACCCTCGCAAACCCCGTGTTCGCCGAGTGTCTGCAGGGCATCGACGAACTCGCCGCCGAGCAAGGCTTCCGGCTCATGCTGATGACCACGCAGTATGACGAACAGCGCGAGCGCCACGCGATCGAGACGTTGCGCGCACAACGCGTCGAGGGCCTCATTCTGACTGTCGCCGACGCGGACACGCATCCCCTGCTCGACGAACTCGACGCCGACGGTCCGCTCTACGTGTTGATGCACAACGACACGAAGCGCCGCCCGTCGGTATCGGTCGACAATCATCGGGCCGCCAGCGACGGCGTGCGCATGCTGATCGCGCACGGCCATCGCCGCATCCTGATGCTCGCCGGCACGCTCGCAGCGTCCGACCGCGCACGCCAGCGCCATGCGGGTTACACGCACGCGATGCAGCAGGCTGGCCTTACGCCCGCACCGGCACTGGAAATCGACTTCAACGCCGACGAACTCGCACCCGAGGTGCTCGCGCACCTGACGGACGGCCAGCAGTCTCCCACTGCCCTCTTCTGCAGCAACGATCTGCTTGCCATGGTTGTGATGCGCGGTCTGCGCCGTGCACGCATGCGCGTGCCGCAGGACATGTCGATCCTTGGCTTCGACGGTCTCTCGATGGGCGAACTGCTTGCGCCAGCGCTCGCGAGCATCGGAACGCCAAACCGCGAGATTGGCCGGGCGGCATGGCAGAAGCTGATGGCGCGCATCGTCGGCGAATACGCTGACGCGCCGCTCGCACTCACGTTGCCGCATACGCTGCGCGAGGGCGGCACGATCGCCGCCATCGCGAACACGCCACTCGCCCGCGCCGGTCAGGCACCGGACGCATCGCGCGAAAGCGACGACGCGCTGCTGCCTTGATGCTCCCCTGATCCTTTCACCGTGCCGTGCTGCGCGCAGCCCGGCGGCACAGTGCCAGTAACGCGCAGTACCCACAACGTTTCTCACCCGACCCGGACATCTGACATGACTCGCCGATTCGCCTCATCTATTTCGTTATCCTTCATTTCAGTACGCGTAGCCGTCCATGCACTTGCCGCGCCGCTCAAGCGCGCTTCGCGCGCACTTCCGGCCGCAGCCGCCGCTGCATCGATCGCCCTCGCCGCAGGCATCGCGACGAGCAGCGCCGCCCACGCCGGACAAACCGCGATCTGCTACAACTGCCCGCCCGAATGGGCCGACTGGGCGAGCCAGATCAAGGCGATCCAGAAGGAAACCGGCATCCGCGTGCCGTTCGACAACAAGAACTCCGGCCAGGCCATCGCGCAGCTGATGGCCGAAGCAAAGAGCCCGGTTGCGGACGTCGTGTATCTGGGCATCTCGTCGGCGGTCCAGGCGAAGGACAAGGGCCTGGTCACGCCGTACAAGCCCGCGCACTGGGACGAGATCCCGGCGAACCAGAAGGATCCGCAGGGCAACTGGTTCGCCATCCATTCCGGCACGCTCGGCTTCCTCGTGAACAAGGACGCACTCGAAGGCAAGCCGGTCCCGGCTTCGTGGGGCGATCTGCTCAAGCCCGAATACAAAGGCATGATCGGCTATCTCGATCCGTCGAGTGCGTTCGTCGGCTATGCGGGCGCAGTGGCCGTGAATCTCGCGCTGGGCGGCACGCTCGACAATTTCCAGCCCGCCTTCGACTGGTTCGGCAAGCTCAAGGCCAATCAGCCCATCGTGCCGAAGCAAACGGCCTACGCGCGCGTGCTCTCCGGCGAGATTCCAATCCTGCTCGCCTACGATTTCGACGCCTATCGCGCGAAGTACAAGGATCAAGCGAACGTCGAATTCGTGATCCCGAAGGAAGGCACGATTTCGGTGCCGTACGTCATGAGCCTCGTGAAGAACGGCCCGCATGCCGACAATGGCAAGAAGGTGCTCGATTTCGTGCTCTCCGACGAAGGCCAGAAGCTGTGGGCCAATGCGTATTTGCGTCCGGTGCGCGCGAGCGCGATGTCGCCGCAGATCGCCGCGAAATTCCTGCCAGCGACCGAGTACGCACGCGCGAAACCGGTTGACTTCGCGAAGATGGCCGCGCAACAGAAGGCGTTCGGCGAGCGCTATCTGCAGCTCATGCACTGATCCCGCCACGCACCGATACGCTCACCGACATGCACGACATCACCTTTCCCCTGCGCTGGCGCGCGGCGCTCGTCGCACCGGCGCTCGTGATCTTCCTCGCGTTCTGGCTGCTGCCGATGGCGGCGCTCGTCCAGGTGAGCGCGGACGGTCATTTCGTCGAGACTTATCGCGCGCTGCTCACGAATAGCCGCTACATGGAGAGTCTCGCCGCGACGATCGCACTGTCCGCAGCCGTCACGGCGGCCACGCTCGCGCTCTCGACGATCTGCGGCATGCTGCTCGTGCGGCGCCAGTTTCCGGGGCGCGCCGCGCTTGTGGCGTTGCTCACGTTTCCGCTCGCGTTTCCGGGCGTCGTCGTGGGCTTCATGGTGATCATGCTCGCTGGACGTCAGGGGCTGATCGGTGCGCTCGCGTTGCGCCTCACCGGCGAGCGCTGGGTGTTCGCCTATTCGATGGCCGGGCTCTTCGCGGGTTATCTGTACTTTTCGATTCCCCGCGTGATCGTGACGGTGATGGCCGTCGCGACGAAGCTCGATACATCGCTCGAAGAAGCCGCGCGCTCGCTCGGCGCAACGCCCTGGCACATCGTGCGCGACGTGATCCTGCCCGCGCTCGCACCGGGCCTGATCGCGGCGGGCGCCGTGTGCTTCGCGACCGCCATGGGCGCATTCGGCACGGCGTTCACACTCGCCACCGACATCGACGTCCTGCCGATGACCATCTACACCGCGTTCACCCTCAACGCGAACATGGTGACGGCCGCGGGCCTGTCGATCCTCCTCGGGCTGGTGACCTGGGCCGTGCTCACCGTCGCGCGCAGCCTGACCGGCTCGGCTGTCGCGGCCACCGCATAAGCAATATCGGGGAACCGCACATGAACTCAGTCGTCACGCCTGTCGCATCCACCGCACGGAGGCGGCGCGCGCTGCCCTCCGCCCGCACATGGCTCGCGTTCGCGCAATGGTGCGTCACGCTCGCCACCTGTGCTTTTCTGATCGTGCCCGTCGTGATGTCGATCGTCGCCGGCCTCACGGTCAACTACTTTCGCGGCATCTCGAGCGGCTTCACCTTGCGCTGGCTCGATCAGGTCTGGACGCAATATCACGAGTCGGTGTTCCTCTCGCTCGAAATCGCCGCCGCCACGCTCGTCATCACGCTCGTGGCGGGCGTGCCCGCGGGCTATGCACTCGCGCGCAGCCGCACACGCCTCTCGCGGCTGATCGAGGAACTGCTCGTCATGCCCATCGCGCTGCCGGGCCTCGCCTCGGCGCTCGCGCTGCTCGTGGTGTACGGCGGCTTCACCGCATTTCGTTCGAGCACCGCGTTCATCGTGGTCGGCCACGTGGTGTTCACGCTGCCGTTCATGGTGCGGCCCGTCGCAGCCGTGTGCGCTTCGGCGGACCTGCGCACGCTCGAAGAAGGCGCCGCAAGCCTCGGCGCAACTTTCATCCAGCGCTTTGTCACGATCGTGCTGCCCAATGCGCGGGCCGGCATCGTCGCGGGTGCACTCGCGGTGCTCACGCTCTCGATCGGCGAATTCAATCTCACCTGGATGCTGCACACGCCCGACACGCGGACGCTGCCGGTCGGTCTCGCCGACGCCTACGCATCGCTGCGCATCGAAGTGGGCAGCGCCTACACGATCCTCTTCCTCATGATGACGCTACCGCTGCTCGTGGCAATGCAATGGCTCGGCGTGGACGCATCGGGCGGCCAGATCAACCGCAAGGCCCGCAAGCGCCATACCAACAAGGATTCCCGATGAAACTCGATTCCATACCGATCACCCTCACGCGTTGCGCGAAGACGTTTCGCGGCGCGCGCGTGCTGGAGCCGCTCGATCTTGCGATTGGCGCGGGCGAAACGCTCGTGCTGCTCGGGCCCTCCGGCTGCGGCAAAACGACGACGCTGCGCCTCATTGCCGGGCTCGAATCGCCCGACGCGGGCGGCAGCGTGAGATTCGGCGACGACGACGTAACCGCCCTGCCCATCGAGCGCCGCAAGGTCGGCATGGTGTTCCAGAACTACGCGCTCTTTCCGAATCTCACGGTGCGCGAGAACATCGGTTACGGCCTCAAGATCCAGAAAGTGCCGACCCATACCGCACGGGAACGCGTAGACGAACTGCTCGCCATGATGCGTCTCGAAGCGCACGCCGATAAAAACATCGCCCAGCTTTCGGGCGGTCAGCGCCAGCGCGTCGCGCTCGCCCGTGCGCTCGCACCGCGTCCACGCGTGCTGCTGCTCGACGAGCCGCTCACGGCCCTCGACGCGCGCCTGCGCGATGCGCTGCGCAGCGACATGAACGCGCTGCTGCGCGAACTCGGCGTGACGACCGTCTACGTCACGCACGATCAGGCCGAAGCGATGGAGCTTGGCGACCGCATCGTCGTGATGAGCGCGGGCCGCATCGAGCAGATCGGCACGCCGCGCGACATCTACTATCGTCCGGCGAGCCGCGCGGTCGCGCAGTTTGTCGGCACGCTCAACCGGCTCGCGGGACAATGGCAGGACGGCATGCTGCGCACGACCGGCGGCGCCGTGCCGGCCGCCGCGCCGCACATGGCGGGTGCGAGCGAGCTGTATTTCCGCCCCGAGGACGCGACGCTCGACGATCCCGCTACCGCGCAACTGCGCGGCGTGATCGGGCGCACGACGTTTCTCGGCGAACGCACGCGCCTGACGATCGAGGGCGCGACGCACGACACGCTCGTCATCGATGTCGCCGGGCGCGTCGAACTCGCCCCAGGCACGCCGGTCGGGCTGTCAATCGAAGCCGGCGCACTGATCGCGCTCGCATAGTTTCTGGCGACAATTGCATTGACGACAATTGCGCCTTACCCGGAGAGAACCCCCATGCTGCTCGCCCAGATCAGCGACCTTCATATCAAGCAACCCGGCGCACTCGCCTACCGGCGCGTCGATACCGCGGCGCGTCTTTCGCGCACGATTGCGCGGCTGAACGCACTCGCGCCGCGCCCGGACGCGGTCGTCATAACCGGCGATCTTGTCGACCGCGGCTCGACCGAAGAGTACCTGCACCTCAAGGCGCTGCTCGCCCCGCTGGAACTGCCGTACTGGCTCATGGTCGGCAACCACGACGCACGCGAGGCGCTGCGCGAAGTCTTTCCCGAACGCGCCGAACTGCGTGCGGGCGGCGAGTTCGTGCAATACGCCGCCGATATCGGCGAGATGCGACTGATCGCGCTCGATTCCATGCAGCCCGGGCAAAGCGCGGGCACGCTGTGCGCGCAGCGGCTCGCATGGCTCGCGGCGCAGCTCGACGCCGCACGCGCGCGTCCCGTGATCGTCGCACTGCATCACCCGCCGTTCGATTGCGGCATCGGCCACATGGACGCGATCCGGCTCGACGACGCAGCGGCGCAGGCACTGGAAGCGCTGATCGCGCAGCATCCGAACGTCGAGCGCGTGATCTGCGGCCACGTTCATCGGCCGATGTTCGTACGCTTCGGCGGCACGATCGCTTCAGCCGTGCCCGCACCCGCGCATCAGGTGACGCTCGATCTCGCGCCCGGCGCGACCTCTACCTTCACGCTCGAACCACCCGCGTTCGCACTGCATCGCTACGATCCGCGCGGCGGCGTCGTTACCCACCACGCGTACGTCGATGAATCGGAGGGCCCTTATCCTTTTTACGAACCCTCGGGCGGCCTGATTCCCTGAACGCAGCGCGCGGGATGCACACGGGTACATACAACCCGTGTGCATCCCGCTGGTATTCGCCGCTGGTATTCGCCGCTGGTATTCGCCGCCGGTATCCGCCGCCGGTATCCGCCGCTGGTATCCGCCGCTGGTATTCGCCGCTGGTATTCGCGCCGGTATCCGCCGCCGGTATCCGCCGCCGGTATCCGCCGCCGGTATCCGCCGCTGGTATCCGCCGCTGATATCCCCGCCGGTATCCGCTGTTCACAGGCGCGATCACGCTCGCTCCGGTATGATCGGCACCCTTGATTCCAGCCTTTCCAGCCTTTCGTTTCACCGGCTGCCGCCCGCTCCTGACCCCATGTCCACTTCCGTTTCCGCACCCGCTGGCGACAACCCGTCATTGCGCAGCCTCCTGCTCCTGCTGGCGACCATTGCGGGCGTCTCGGTCGCGAGCATTTACTACAACCAGCCGCTACTCGACGACTTCCGCAGATCCTTCCCCGAGAGTTCCAACTGGATTGGCGCGGTGCCCGCCGCCACGCAGCTCGGCTATGCCGCCGGGATGCTGCTGCTCGCGCCGCTTGGCGACCGCTTCGACCGCCGCCGCCTGATCCTGCTGCAGATCGCGGGCGTCTGCATCGCGCTGCTCGTCGCCGCCGCTGCGCCGAACCTTGCCGTGCTGATCGGCGCAAGCCTCGCGATCGGTGTGCTCGCAACCATCGCGCAACAAGCCGTTCCCTTCGCCGCCGAACTTGCGCCGCCCGAGGCGCGCGGCCACGCCGTGGGCACCGTCATGAGCGGCCTGTTGATCGGCATCCTGCTCGCGCGCACCGTGGCCGGGTTCGTCGGCCAGTACTTCGGCTGGCGCGCCATGTTCGGCGTTTCCGTCGTCATGCTGCTTGCGCTCGCGGTCGTCGTCGTTCTGAAGCTGCCGCGCAGCCAGCCCACGTCCACGCTCGGCTACGGCAAGCTGCTCGCCTCGATGTGGCATCTCACCGTCGAATTGCGCGGACTGCGCGAAGCCGCCACCACGGGCGCGTTCCTGTTCGGCGCATTCAGCATGTTCTGGCCCGTGCTCACACTGCTGCTCGCGGGCGAGCCGTTCCACCTCGGGCCAGAGGCGGCCGGACTCTTCGGCGTGGTCGGCGCGGCGGGCGCCATGGCCGCGCCGGTTGCGGGCCGCTTCGCCGACAAGCGCGGCTCGCGCGCGATCATCACGATGTCGCTCGTGCTCATGGCGCTCGCCTTCGTGATCTTCGCGTTTTCGGGCAAGAGCCTCCTCGGGCTTGTGATCGGTGTGATCGTGCTCGACATCGGCGTGCAGGCCGCGCAGATTTCGAACCAGTCGCGCATCTACGCGCTACGGCCCGAAGCGCGCAGCAGGGTCAACACGGTCTACATGGTCGCGTACTTCATCGGCGGCGCGGCCGGGTCCGCGGTCGGCGTGACGACCTGGCACATGTTCGGCTGGGTCGGTGTGTGCATCGCCGGGCTCGTGTTCACGGCGCTCGCGGGCTGGGTTCACGTGGCCATGCGACCTCGCCCCGGGCAACGCGCCCAGACGTCGTGACGAGCCGGAGCCCGAGCGCCCAGGCACGCCGCATGCGGCACAGCGCGTGACTTGATGCGCCGGAGGAACGCTCATGAAACGCCTGATTGCATTGATGCTCATTGCCGCCTCAGCGGGCACGATCGCCGCCTGCAATACCATGGCGGGTGCCGGGCAGGACTTGTCCGCAGGCGGTCACGCCATTACGAACAGCGCGGAAAAGGCGAAATAAGCGGAGAAGTAGCCGCCGACGTCTCGGAAAATCGCGCAAAAGCGATCACGACCTGTTTCGGCCCGCAGCACTCGTCCAATTCATGTTGCAAGCGCGCCACCATCGGCGCCGCATACAGGGGCAAGCGTCACTTGCCAGATTGTCGCAACGCGGTGTATCGTTTGCCCTGCTTACGCGGGGGTCCTGCGTCATGCGCCGTATCGAACGAAAGTCGAGCGGCGTATTGCGCGGGTGAGAAATACCCTTTGAACCTGATCTGGATAATGCCAGCGCAGGGATGCGTCCGGATTTCGCGGCAGCACCGGCCTCACCTCTTCAATGCGAAATTCGTCCACGTTCCGTCTCGCCTCCTGCTAAGCCATCGTTTTCAAATAGCTTTGCATGAGACCGGAGTAAGCCGCTAAAGCAGCCACTCTGGTCGACCGCCGTACCGGCATGAGACCAGAGTAAGGCGCTTAAGCGCCAGCTCTGGTCGACACAGGAGAGAGAGAGTCATGAACGCGAACCCGAAGTTCGTTTCCGCCAACGCGCACGTCGACGAAGCCGCGGTAGCCCCGCTGCCCAATTCCCGCAAAATCTACGTGACTGGTTCGCAGCCGGACATTCGCGTGCCGATGCGCGAGATCACGCAGTCGGATACGCCCACCGCCTTCGGCGGCGAGAAAAACCCGCCGATCTACGTCTACGACACCTCGGGTCCCTATACCGACCCCGAAGCCAGAATCGACATTCGCACCGGCCTGCCCGCACTGCGCGAGCGCTGGATCGAGTCGCGCGGCGACACCGAAGCGCTGCCGGGCCTGACTTCGGAATACGGCCGCGAGCGCGCCGCCGATGCGGCCACCGCCGAACTGCGCTTCCCCGGACTGCACCGCACGCCGCGCCGTGCGAAGGCCGGCAAGAACGTCACGCAGATGCACTACGCGCGCCAGGGCATCGTCACCCCGGAAATGGAGTTCGTCGCGATCCGCGAGAACCAGCGCCGCGCCGAATACCTGGAAAGCCTCAAGGCGAGCGGCACGAACGGCGCAAAGCTCGCCGCGATGATGGGCCGCCAGCACGCGGGCCAGGCGTTCGGCGCAGCCGCATACGGCGCCAATCCGCTACAGGAAATCACGCCCGAATTCGTGCGCGAGGAAATCGCGCGCGGCCGCGCGATCATCCCGTCGAACATCAACCACCCGGAAAGCGAGCCGATGATCATCGGCCGCAACTTCCTCGTGAAGATCAATGCGAATATCGGCAATTCGGCCGTGACGTCGTCGATCGGCGAGGAAGTCGACAAAATGACGTGGTCGATCCGCTGGGGCGGCGACACGGTCATGGATCTGTCCACGGGCAAGCACATTCACGAAACGCGCGAGTGGATCATCCGCAACTCGCCGGTGCCGATCGGCACGGTGCCGATCTATCAGGCGCTCGAAAAGGTCGACGGCAAAGCCGAAAACCTCACGTGGGAAATCTTCCGCGACACGCTGATCGAGCAGGCCGAGCAAGGCGTCGACTACTTCACGATCCACGCGGGCGTGCGCCTGCAGTACGTGCCGCTCACGGCCAACCGCATGACGGGCATCGTCTCGCGCGGCGGTTCGATCATGGCCAAGTGGTGCCTCGCCCATCACAAGGAATCCTTCCTTTACGAGCACTTCGAAGAGATCTGCGAAATCATGAAGGCTTACGACGTCGCCTTCTCGCTCGGTGACGGCCTGCGTCCGGGCTCGATCTACGACGCCAACGACGAAGCGCAGCTCGGCGAACTGAAGACGCTCGGCGAACTCACGCAGATCGCGTGGAAGCACGACGTGCAGGTCATGATCGAAGGTCCGGGCCACGTGCCGATGCAGCTCATCAAGGAGAACATGGACCTGCAGCTCGAGTGGTGCGACGAAGCGCCGTTCTATACGCTCGGGCCGCTCACGACCGACATCGCGCCGGGCTACGACCACATCACCTCGGGCATCGGCGCCGCGATGATCGGCTGGTTCGGCACCGCGATGCTCTGCTACGTGACGCCGAAGGAGCATCTTGGCCTGCCGAACAAGAACGACGTGAAGGAAGGCATCATCACGTACAAGCTCGCGGCGCACGCGGCCGATCTCGCGAAGGGTCATCCGGGCGCGCAGGTGCGCGACAACGCGCTGTCGAAGGCGCGCTTCGAGTTCCGCTGGGAAGATCAGTTCAACATCGGCCTCGACCCGGACAAGGCGCGCGAATTCCACGACGAGACGCTGCCGAAGGACTCGGCGAAGGTCGCGCATTTCTGCTCGATGTGCGGTCCGCATTTCTGCTCGATGAAGATCACGCAGGACGTGCGCGATTTCGCGGCCAAGCAGGGCGTGAGCGACGAAGAAGCCTTGAAGAAAGGCATGGAAGTGAAGGCAGTCGAGTTCATCAAGCAAGGCGGCGAGATCTATCGGCGCCAGTAACGGCTGATACGCGTTCGAAACCCCGGCAGACTCGGTGAAATGTGGGCCTGCCGGGGCTTCAATGCGCGAAACACTCTTTTACGACTCCAACCGCTCACTGACAATCGAGCACATCCGGATACGGGTTCGCTGGATACGATGGGTGTAGTAGCGGTGCAGCCTGCGTCCCGCACAGGCCGCGCCGCTCGAAACCACCCCGGAGTCAAACATGAAAACCCTCGGACGCGCACGCACCCTTCTTACCCTCACGGCGCTCGTGACGGCCATCTCGAGCCTTTCCGCCTGTGACAACCTGTCGAGACGCGACCGGGACACCATAATCGGTGCGGGCGTTGGCGGCGTGGCCGGTGCGGCGCTCGCCGGCGGCGCGCTCGCGACGGTCGGCGGTGCGGCGGTAGGCGGCATCATCGGCAACCAGGTCGGCAAGTAAGCGCACGCGCGCTGGCACGGCGAACGGCACAACATCACACCAGACGCACCTCTAGCGACAGGCAAAAACGCAAAGATCAGAGAGGCTGAGCGGCGCATTCCCGGTTCACGGGATGCGCCGCTTCTCTTTTCGGGCACGGCAACCACGCGAAACACACCTGCGCGCTTCATCCACTCCACATTCGCAAACACGTAGCGCGCGCACCCATTCCGGGCCGGGGGCGGGATGTGCCTGTGCGCCCGATGCGCTGCTGTCGCTGTCATGTCTATCCCGCATGCTGTCCGCGGCCCGTCCGGGGCTGAAACGCGCCCGCCGTGTCGTTGTTTTTTGCGGCCTTGGCAGGCGCAAACGCGGGCCGCGCACCCCGCGTCAAATCGCCGTCCGTGCCCGGCCGCAACATCGTTGCGGCCGCAAATGCCGCACGCCGATCGGGGCTTGGCGGTAGTTTCCCTGCTTGACGCCGGTTCCGTCTTTTATATGCTGCTAGGGGGCATCGGGGAGTGAAGCAATATTTTAATTACACACCCGTCTTCACCAGCGCCCCCGCGTACCGGAGAACATCTTTCGCGCCGAATCGAACACGCAAAAAGAGGAGACGTCATGTTCCACCAGTTGTTGACTCCAATCGGCAATTCGCTATTCCTGTCCTTCTTGATCGCCGCCTTGCCGATCATCACCGTGCTCGCCCTGCTGGGCTGGGCGCGGCGACCCGCGTGGCAGGCTTCGCTCGCCGGCCTCGTCGTCGGCCTGCTCGTCGCGATCCTCGGCTGGCAGTTCCCGGTCGGGCTCGCGTTCAATTCCGTCTTCGCGGGTGCCGTGTTCGCGCTGTGGCCTGTCATGTGGATCGTCGTCACGGCGATTCTGCTTTACAACATCGCGCTGCGCTCAGGCCGGTTCGCCGCGTTTCGCATGTGGCTGCTCGATCACCTGCCGAACGACCGGCGCATCGTGCTCGTCGTGGTCGGCTTTTCGTTCGGTGCGCTGTTCGAGGGCATTTCCGGCTTCGGCACGCCAATCGCGATCACGAGTTCGCTGCTGATCATGCTCGGTTTCCCGGCACTCGAAGCACTGACGTTCACGCTGATCTTCAACACCGCGCCGGTGGCATTCGGCGCGCTCGGCGTGCCGATCACCGTGCTCGGCGCCGTCACCCATCTGCCCGCCGATGCGCTCGGCAAGATGGTCGGCCGCCAGTTGCCGTTCTTCGCACTGGCACTGCCGTTCTACGTGATCGGCATCTACGCGGGCTTTCGCAACATGCTGCGCGTGTGGCCGGTCCTGTTCGTCGCGGGCGGCAGCTTCGCGCTCACGCAGTTCGTCACCGCGAACTTCATTAACTACAGCCTGACCGACGTTCTCTCGTCGCTCGTTTCGCTGATCCTCACGATTGCATTCGTGCACGTGTGGAAACCCGCTCCCGATCCGAAGTTCGAGATCAAGGTCGACCGCTCGAAGGAAGTGCGCGCCGACGTGCCGGGCGTGCAAGGCTGGTATCCGTGGCTGATCGTGTCCGTGGTCGTGATTCTGTGGACGATCCTGAAGGTGTTCACGCACGGCGAGGCGAAGATCCCCTGGCCGGGCCTCGACAAGGCCGTGTTCATCACGCTCTATAACACGCCCTATGGCGCGATCTGGGACTTCCAGCCGCTCGCCACCGGCACGGCCATTCTCGTCGCCGCGCTGATCACGGCGTTCATCGTGCGCCTGAAGTTCTCGGACTTCTGCTGCGCGATCTCCGACACGTGGGTCCAGACGCGCATCGCCATCTTGACCGTGGCGACCATCGTCGGTCTCGCCTATCTGATGAACTACTCGGGGCTCACCTACACGCTCGGTCTCGGCGCGGCTTCGGTGGGTGCGTTCTTCCCGCTCATCTCGGCGTTCCTCGGCTGGGTGGCGGTGTTCCTCTCGGGCAGCGACACCTCGGGCAACGCGCTCTTCGGCAACCTGCAGGTGGTCGCTGCGAAGCAGTTGAACCTGAACCCCGTGCTGATGGCGGCAACCAATTCGTCGGGCGGCGTGATGGGCAAGATGATTTCGCCGCAGAACATCTCGACGGGCGTCGCCACCACCGACCTCAAGGGCAAGGAAGGTCACGTGTTCGCGAAGACCTTCAAGCACTCGATCCTGCTGACCGTCCTGCTCGGCATCCTCGTGTGGCTGCAGCAAAACGTGTTCACGTGGATGATTCCTCCGCACTGAGCGCCGTTGTGCACAGCGTAAAAAAAATCCGCCTGCGTGTGACGCGCAGGCGGATTTTTTAATGGAGGCCCGGCGTGCGGGCCCGCGGCCCGTTCGGGCCGCGAAAGCGTTACTGCAGTTGCGAGACGACGAGGTTCATGATCTCGCGAGCCGGGTTCGACGTATCGATCTTGCCGGCGTCGTCGACGATCGCCACGCGCGTCTGGGTCTCGGTAATGGCGCGGACGTTCAGCTTGTACAGCTTCGCGATCTTCTCCTTGCGGCCATGGAACACCTGGTCCCAGAAGCCCTGCGAGTCGGAAGTCATGTCCTTCGGGTCGACGTAGCGCACGTAGTAGATGCCCTTCGTGCGATCGCGCTCGTCCACGGTGAAGCTCGCGCGGTCGAGCGCGATGCCCACACGCAGCCACGCGCGGTCATACGACTCGCCGAGCGTGAGTTCCGTCGACGTGTACTGGCCGCCCGACGGCGACACGCCGCGTCCCGACTGCTGCGCGGAAGCAGCGGCGTCCTGCGCGGCGAAGTTGGCGTTCTGTGCGGCAACGGCAGCAGCAGCCGGATCCGCCTTCGACTTCGTCTTGTCGGCCTTGTCGGTCGGCTTCGCGTCCGCTTCGGCGACGGCCTGCACGTCGGGCACGCCCGGCTTCGCATTCGCGAGCGTTACCATCAGGCGCTTCAGGTATTCGGTTTCGAGCGCGGGATCGTTGGGCTTCGGCGCCCACTTCGTGCTGTCGTTGTTGACGCCACCAACCTGCTCGCTCAAACCCTTCTGGCTGATGAAGATATAGGTGCCGCCGGCCGGCGACGTTTCGAGACGCGTGCGGTACTTGTTGCGCTCGGCCCCGACATACGAATTGCCCATTGCCCACGACAGCGTGTTGCGGATCAGGCCGTCGCTGATCTTCTGGTGCGTTTCGTTCCAGTCGGTCTCCATGACGCCCTTGTCGCGCTGGTCGACCACCAGCAGGAAACCCTGTTCCTGCCAGAAGCGGCGCACCTGCGGCCAGACCTCGTCGGGCTTCTTGTTGTCGATGACGAGCCAGCTTTCCGTGCCGTCACGCTGGATATGCATGCCCGCCACCTGCGGGAGCACGCGCGTATCGTCGACCGACGACGGCGCTGCGGTCTCGACCCGCTGGAGCGCGGAGAGCGAAGTCTCGCCGCCCGCGGGCGGCAGCGAACGCTGGTCGGACGTTTCGTCGAGCATGTTCGGCGGAATGGCCAGCGACGACTCCTTGGCCTTCGTTTTGATGTCGCTGCGGTAATCGGTCTTGGGAGCCGACGGCGAGCTGCAGCCGGCGACCAGCCCGCCTGCCATCAGGAATGCGACAGCGCGGATGGCAAGACGTTGATGAAAATCACTCATGTTCGGGTAATCCCTCGGCTACGCCACGGCCAGTTTGCGTGGATCAACCAATTATTTTACCGGTCCCGGGAGCCCCTGTGCAAAATCCGCGCCCCGTCACTGATCGACGCACCGGCAATGACGCCGCTATTGCATTCTTCTTGATTCCCGAGCAGGTTCGCGCAAAACCCGAAATCCGGATTTTCACTTTGATATCAATGCACTGGCGACCTTTTTTTGCGTTCGGATGCGGTCTGCGCGCCATGGTCGTGGCCGTCCGGTGCGAGTCCGTGAAACGCACCATCAGCCATAAAAAGGTTCGGAGCGCTTTATGCGCACGCGCAAATGGAGGCGGAAGCCGCCTCACGTGATTCGTCCGTGCGGTGTCAGTCGGACGGGGCGCCCGGATCGGGCATGGTCTTCGCAAGCGACGCCGGCGCGAGCCAGCGAAACGACTTGAGGCCCGACGCGTCGAACGTGCATTCGGCGGCGGCGGGCGTTTGCTTTGGCTTTTTGATGCCGAGTTTCTGCGTAAGTACGTCGACCGGCGTAGTGGGTTTGGGTTCGGCACTGGCCGCCGAAGCCTCCGAGGGCGCTGAGGCCGCCGACGCAAGCGCCGCCTTTGCGTCCGAAGCGTCCGAAGCGGCATCTGCAACGGCTTGATGCGTCGCTTCGAGGTGACCTTCGACCACGACGCGGCTACCGCGATACGCGACTGCAGTGTGCGTGACAGAAAGCTCGCCATGCGACGCGTCCGCGAGGCGGCTGCGCATTTCCTGTTGGCACGCGCTGGAATTGCGGTACTGCGTGGCGCATCCTGCGAGCAAGGCGGTAGTGGCCGCGAGGCCGACGAGACATACTTTCCGGGTAATCATTGCTGCTCCGTTTTCAGGCTGCAGCAAGTGTAGCGTAAGACCCCATGCGCCTTGCGGGGCGCCCGCACCGCGCATGCGGGCTTGCCGTCTTCCCATCCGCTTACGCGGCGAAATTTCGCGGCGGGAGGCAGCGCGTTTGCGATCTTGCCGTCAACGGCGATTCGCCCCTGACACGACGTCGAAACAGAACTGCTTATCTTCATGCACGGCTACACCGGCCGGGCAGCTTTCTGCTTCCCCGGCGCCCCAATCAGGCTCCGGTGGCAAAAACAGGTTCGAGCGCGCGATAGAGCGCGCGGAACGTCGGTCGACGTGCCTCGCGATACCAGGCGTGGCGCGCAGCGTCCGGTTCGCGCACGGCCAGTACAGTCGGTTGCGGACACACCGATTCCAGCGTCGCGGCCGGTTCCAGCGCAAGGTGCGCAAGGCGCGCCGCACCGAGCGCCGGCCCGACTTCGCCGCCCGCGCGCAGCGTCAGTGCGCGGCCGCTGATATCGGCTAGCATCTGCGTCCACCAGGCGCTGCGCGAACCGCCGCCGATCACCGTGATCGAATCGGGCACAAGCCCGGCGGCGTGCAACGCATCCATGCCGTCGAGCAGCGCGAAACCCACGCCTTCGAGCGTTGCATTCGCAAGATCGGCGCGCGTGGTCTGCGCCGTCATGCCATAAAAAACGCCCTTCGCGTTAACGTTGTTATGCGGCGTGCGCTCGCCGCTCAGATAAGGGAGAAACCACGGGCGGCGCGCATCGGTTTGCGCGTTCGAGTGCGCTTCGGCATCGGCGAGCAAGGCCGCCACGCTTTCGTAACCCGTGCATTGCGCGGTGAAATCGAGGCAACTGGCGGCATTGAGCATCACCGACATCAGATGCCAGGTCTGCGGCAGCGCATGGCAGAAGCTGTGGACGGCCGATTCGGGATTCGCGCGAAAACCGTCCGATACCGCGAAATAGACGCCGGATGTGCCGAGCGACAGCATCGCATCGCCGGGGCGCACGATCCCGACGCCAACCGCGCCCGCCGCGTTATCGCCGCCGCCCGCGACCACGGGAATTTCGCGCAGCCCGAATTCGCGCGCCAGTTCCGGGCGCAGCGTGCCGGTGATCCGGTTGCCCTCGAAGACCGCGGGCATCTGCTCGCGCGCAAGCCCGCATGCAGCCAGCAACGCATCGCTGTAATCGCGCTTCGCGATGTCGAGCCACAGCGTGCCGGAAGCGTCCGATGCATCCGTCGCGAATGCGCCGGTCAGCAGATAACGCAGATAATCCTTCGGCAACAGAACATGCGCGATGCGCGCGAACACTTCGGGTTCATGCTTGCGCACCCACAGCAGCTTGGGCGCGGTAAAACCCGGCATCGCAAGATTGCCCGCGATGGCATGCAGTTCCGGCATCGCACGTTCCAGTTCGAGACATTCGACATCGGAACGGCCATCGTTCCACAGGATCGCGGGACGCAGCACTGCACCGCCTGCATCGAGCAGCGTCGCGCCATGCATCTGGCCGGTCAGGCCGAGTGCCTCGATACGTGCAGGCTCGACGCCCGCAGTCGCAGCCTGCGCGAGCAACGCGCGCAGCGCGGTCTGCGTGGCGCGCCACCAGTCCTGCGGCGCCTGCTCGGACCAGCGCGGCTGCGGCCGGCTTGCCGTGAGCGGCGCGCTCGCGCTGCCGAGCACGCCGCCCGCGCGGTCCAGCAGCACGGCCTTCACGCCCGACGTCCCGAGATCGATACCGATGAACATGTCTCTATCCTTGCCGGTCTCGCCAGCGGCTAGCGCAGCCCGTAAATCGCCTGATTGACGATGTTTTCGAGCCGCTCCTGCTGACCGCTCGCGTGCTGCGGATTCATGCCGTGCGCGGTGGCATCGGCGGCGAGCGAAGACAGCGAATAGCCGCCCGCGAGGATCTTGCGGCCGAACTCCGTATCCCAGCCCGAATAACGTTGCGTGCGAAACTGTTCGAGACGGTCGTGTTCGACGAGCACCGCGGCGCGCTCCAGCGCGATTGCGAGCACATCCATCGCGCCGACGTGGCCGTAGAAGAGATCTTCGGCGTCGCTGCTCTGGCGGCGCACCTTCGCGTCGAAATTCATGCCGCCAGTCGAGAATCCGCCATGACGCAGGATTTCGTAAAACGCGAGCGTGAGTTCTTCGACGCTATTCGGGAACTGGTCCGTGTCCCAGCCGTTTTGCTGATCGCCGCGGTTCGCGTCCACGCTGCCGAACACGCCGAGCGCGAAGGCCATGGCGATTTCGTGATGGAACGAGTGGCCCGCGAGTGTCGCATGATTGGCCTCGATATTGACGCGGATTTCGTTTTGCAGGCCGTATTGCGCGAGAAAACCATAGACCGTCGCGACGTCGTAATCGTATTGATGCTTGGTGGGCTCCTGCGGCTTCGGCTCGATCAGCAGCGTGCCCTTGAAACCGGTGCGGTGCTTGTGCTCGACCACCATCGAAAGGAAGCGCGCGAACTGCTCGCGCTCGCGCATGAGGTCGGTGTTGAGCAGCGTGTCGTAACCTTCGCGGCCACCCCACAGCACATAGTTTTCGCCGCCGAGCTTGCGCGTGGCGTCGAGCGCATGGCACACCTGCGTCGCGGCATAGGCGAACACTTCGGGATTCGGACTGGTTGCCGCGCCGCCCGCATAACGCGGGTTCGAAAAGAGATTTGCCGTGCCCCACAACAGCTTCACACCGCTCGCCTGCTGACGCTCGCCGATGTAATCGACCATGCGCGCGAAATTCTCGGTGTAGTCCTTCAGGTCCTTGCCCTCGGGCGCGACATCGGTGTCGTGAAAGGTATAGAAAGGCGCGCCGAGCTTCGAGAAAAACTCGAACGCGGCGTCGGCCTTCTGGCGCGCGCGCTCCATGGCGTCGCCCGGCTGCTGCCACGGACGATGAAACGTGCCCTGCCCGAAAATATCGACACCGGGCCACACGAACGTATGCCAGTAGCACACGGCGACACGCAGATGCTCTTCAAGGGTTTTGCCGAGGATTTTCCGCGAGCGGTCGTAATGGTGAAAAGCGAGTGGATTGTCCGACTGCGGGCCCTCGTAGCGGATCGCGGGAATATGTTCGAAATACTGCATGGCGACTCCTCTCATGTTGCGGCGCAACGGCACGCGCCCGGCTGTGTGAGAGCCATACTGCCCGCGCCGCACGGCGAGGGGAATTGCGAAATTGCGGGAGCCCTATAACGTTTCCTGCCAGCCGCACGCGTGCCGCCCACGCGCCGCAAAATGTCGGCCTAAAATAACTGCACGCTTAAAAGGCAAAAACCCGAAGCGAAACCCGAGCCGAAGCCAGAGCCAAGACAGCGCCGCGTGAACAACACACACGCGACCGCCCGCACAAGGAACAAGGAACAAGGAACAAGGAACAAGGAGACGATGGCGTCGACAGCCCCGCGCCCGCCAGCCACGGCCCGCCGCGATGTCGCGCCCGACATGCCATGAACCGCGCCCCCGCTTCCCAGACGCCGCACCGCATCGCGCTGCTCTTCAACGCGAATAAGGTCTATGACCGAGAGATCATTGCGGGAATCGGCCATTACCTGCATTCGACGCGCGTTGCGTGGGACCTGTTTCTCGAAGAGGACTTCCGCTGCCGCCTCGCGGGCATCGAGCGCTTCGACGGCGACGGCATCATCGCCGACTTCGACGACCCCGCCGTGGCCGAGGCGCTGATCGGCTGTCGCCTGCCGGTGGTCGCAGTCGGCTCCTCGTTCGAGGACCCCGCGCACTACCCGCCCGAGCTGCCCTATATCGCCACCGACAACGCCAAGCTCGTCTCGCTCGCATGGACGCATCTGATCGGCGCAGGACTGCCGCATCTCGCGATGTACAGCCTGCCGGTCGCGCAGGAGAACCGCTGGGCGCAGGAGCGCGAACTGGCCTTCCAGAAGCTCGCGCAGGACGAAGGCGTCGCCGCGCCCGTCTATCGCGGACTCGCGACGAGCGCGCCCGCCTGGAACCAGGCCATCGAGCAATTGAGCGAATGGCTGCACAGCCTGCCCAAGCCGGTCGGCGTGATCGCCGTCACCGACGCGCGCGCGCGGCATCTGCTGCAGGCGTGCCTGATCCACGGCATCGCGGTGCCCGAACAGGTCGCGATCATCGGCATCGACAACGACCCGCTCACGCGCACGCTCACCCGCATTCCGCTGTCGTCGGTGATCCAGGGCACTGAGGAAATGGGCAAGACGGCGGCGCACCTGCTGCACCAGATGCTGCGCGGCGCGCGTTTTCCCGGACGGCGCATTCTGGTTCCGCCGGTCGGCATCAACGTGCTCGAATCGACGAAGCACGAACCGCTCTCAAGCCCGCACGTCATGCGCGCACGGCACTTCATCCGGCAATACGCATGCCAGGGCATCAAGACCGAACAGGTCGCGGACTACGTCGGCATTTCGCGATCGTCGCTGGAAGAGTATTTCCGGCGCGAACGCCAGTGCACCGTGCACCAGGAAATCCTGCGCCACAAGCTCGACGCCGCCAAGGCGATGCTCGCCTCGCGCGACGCGGCGAGCGCCGAAGTCGCGATCCGCTGCGGGTTCACTTCGCTTCAGTACATGTACGCCGTGTTCAAACGCGAACTCGGTTGCACGCCGCGCGAGTATCAGGACAGCGTTGCGCTTGCACCCATGTCTGCCCCCGCATCTTCGTCGCCGTCGCCAGCGTCCGCGCGCCCGGATTCCGGCCACGGCCGCCAATAAATATCTCCCGCTCGAGCCCCATGAACAGCTTCGCCCATCTGCCCGCCGAACCCTGGGGCACCCTGCCCGGCGGCGATCCCGTCCGGCTCTACACGCTGCGCAACGCGCAGGGCATGAAGCTGACGATCAGCGATCTCGGCGCGACACTCGTCTCGTGGCTCGCGCCCGACCGCGCCGGGCGCCTCGCCGATATCCTGCTCGGCCACGACACGCCCACCCAATACTACGCAGCGAGCACTTACATGGGCGGCCTCGTCGGGCGCTGGGCGAATCGCATCGGCGGCGCGCGCTTCACGCTCGACGGCATCGAATACACGCTCGACCGCAACGAGAACGGCAACTTGCTGCACGGCGGCGCGAACGGCTTTCATCGTGCGATGTGGCAGGTCGAAGACGATCGCGGCGCGCTGGCGCTGCGGCTCGACTCGCCGGAAGGCGACGCCGGATTTCCCGGCAACGTGAGCGTGCAGGTGCGCTATACGCTCGACGACGAAGGCACGCTCACGATCGACTACGAAGCCGTGAGCGACGCACCGACGCCGCTCAATCTCACGAGTCACGCGTACTTCAATCTCACCGGCGAGCCCGGCTCGGATATTCGCGGACACGTTCTCACGATCGACGCCGATGCGTTTCTCGAAGTCGATCCGCAGTTGATCCCGGTCGGCATCGCCGACGTGTCGGGCAGCGCCTTCGATTTCCGCCACGGTGCGCCGCTGGGCGCGCGGCTCGACTGGCCGAACGCGCAGCTCGCGCGCACACGCGGCTTCGATCATTGCTACGTGCTGCGTGAACCGGCTGCCGAACCAGGCACGGCGCGCGCGGTGCGCAACGTTGCGTGCGCATACGATCCGGGCAGCGGTCGCGAACTGAGCGTCGCGACCGACCAGTGCGGCCTGCAGTGCTATACGGGGAACTATCTGGACGGCATGCCGGGCCGCCATGGCGCGGCGTATGTGCGCCATGCGGGCCTGTGCCTCGAAGCGGGCGGCTTCCCGAACCAGATCAACATGGAAGCCCCCGAGCGCGACGCCGTGGTGCTACGCCCCGGCGCCACGTATCGTCAGGTCACGCAGTACCGCGTGGGCGTGCGCACCTGAACCGCCATGCGGGCCGGCGCACGTCGCGCTTGACACGATCACCGCGCGATCACCGCACGCTCACTTGTCGTAGCGATACACACCTTGCCCGGTCTTGCGGCCGAGCTGGCCCGCCGCGACCTTCTCGCGCAGCAGCGGACAGGCGCGATACTTCGAGTCCCCGAAGTCTTTCAGGAACACGTCCATCACGGAGAGGCACACGTCGAGACCGATCAGGTCCGCCAGCGCGAGCGGCCCAATCGGATGATTGGCGCCGAGCTTCATGCCGGCGTCGATCTCCTCGGCGCTCGCCGTGCCTTCCGCGAGCACGAAGAACGCTTCGTTGATCATCGGCACGAGAATGCGGTTCACCACGAAGCCCGGTGAATTCTTCACGTCGATGGGCGTCTTGTCGAGGCGCTTCGCGAGTTCGTGGACGTCCTGCGCGATCTGTGCGCGCGTCTGCAAACCGCGGATCACTTCCACCAGCGGCATCATCGGCACCGGATTGAAAAAATGCATGCCGATAAAGCGCGATGGATCGGCCAGCGTCGTTGCGAGCGCCGTGATCGAAATCGACGACGTGTTCGACGCGATGATCGCATCCGGCCGCGCAGCGGCTTCGATCTGCTTGAGAATGCGCGTCTTGAGTTCGGCGTTCTCGGTCGCGGCCTCGATCACGAGATCCACGCCCGCGAGACGCTGGTAATCGGTGGACGTTTCGATGTGCGTGAGCGCCGCGTCGCGCACGTCGGCGGCGAGCTTGCCCTTCGAAACGAGCCGCTCGAGGCTGTGCGTGAGCGTCGCCACGCCTTTTGCGAGCGCTGCGTCGGTCACGTCGATCATCACCGCCTTCAGGCCCGCGACCGCCACCGCCTGCGCGATACCGTTGCCCATCGTGCCCGCACCCACGATCCCCACCGATTCGATAGCCATGTCTCGTCCTCGCTCTTCTGTCTGCGACGCCGGCGCATCGCGTATCTGGAATGCCGGTGGTGCGGTGCACCAATGTCTGACAGTTTAGCGGGTGTGGGGAATGGGTGGTGCGGGTGTGGGCGCGCGTTCGGCGCTGAAATGGCGCGAAGTGCCGCACTTCGAGTGACGCTTCGTCGGCAGGGTTGGGGATGCTCTATCCGATTCATCGGTGGTCGGTGCGTTCGTACGCGTCCGAATTTTGAAAATTTTTCGTGCCCGCAATGTGCGCATCACAAATGAAAAACATCATATGTCGTGTTTAGTGGTGCGAATCTGTAATTTTTGGACACACCAACGCTTCGTTAAACATTTTTAGCGAAGCCCGATTTTTTAACGCAGCCATTCCATTTCCGATTCTTTATTAATCTGGAGATTCAAATGAAAGAGCTTACCGCCTCTGAAATTTCTTCCGTCTCGGGTGCCGATGGTCTGGAGCGTGTTAGGCACTTTGGATAATAGGTGCGGCATGAACAAGCATAAGCATGGCGAAGACGACGAAGTGCAGGCCTGCGAGAGTTTCAGGCAGACGCTCGTAGTCGCGTGCCAGCCGCCTGAAGCGGTTCAGCCATCCGAAGCCGCGCTCGACCACCCAGCGGCGCGGCAGCAGCACAAAGCCTTTCTTCGCCTCGGGCAGTTTGATGACCTGCAATTGCATGCCTTCGTCGCGCGCGGCCTGCGCAGCCGTGTCACCCGTATTGCCCTGGTCAGCAAAGGCGAGTTTCACCGTCTGACCCGTGACGTGCTGAACTTGACGCGCAAGCTCGCCCACCTGCGCACGCTCCTGCTCGTTGGCAGGCGTAATGTGCACCGCGAGCAGCATGCCCAGCGTATCGACAGCCATATGAACCTTGCTGCCCCGCTTGCGCTTGTGGCCGTCATAGCCCGCGCGCGGTCCGCTTTCGCACGTGGACTGCAACGTGCGTCCATCCAGAATCACTGCACTGGGCTGAGCCTGGCGTTCCTGCGCCACGCGCAGCACCGAACGCAAATCGTTGACCATCGCCTCGAAGCCAGGTTGCCAGGTTTCGCTGCAAATACCTAACACCCTCTAGGAGAGTGCAATGGCAAATATCCCTAGTGTCATCACTTATAAGCTACCTGAGTTCGCTGAGTTCCCGTCAAACATAGCGAAATGGAAAGTAGATACCAATAGGGCTGTCCTGTTGATACACGACATGCAAAAATATTTTATTCGATCATTTGATGATGAAATTAAAATTAAATTGATCAAGAATATTTATTTAATAAAGAATTGGTGCATCGAAAATAATATACCTGTTGCCTACTCTGCTCAACCCGGAGGCATGAACGAGGAGCAGCGTGGATTATTAAAAGATTTCTGGGGCGCGGGCATGAAGATAGCCGCAGAAGATCGAGAGGTTATTGATGAAATCTCGCCAACATCAGAAGATTGGCAATTTGAGAAATGGCGATACAGCGCATTTTATCGTTCAAATCTGCTTAAAAAAATAAAAGAAAACAAAAGAGATCAACTCTTAATAACTGGGGTGTATGCCCATATTGGAGTCTTGGCAACAGCAGTAGAATCTTTTACCAACGATCTTGAAACATTTGTGGTAGGGGATGCCATTGCAGATTTCTCCCATAGCCATCATCGACTGACAATGGAATATGCCGCAGAACGTTGCGCCGTCGTAATCCCCACTCAGGATATTTTGTCATGAGCACGATAAATTCGTCTGCCACTATTAATACCAACGAATTTGCATCAATTTTCTCCCCTTCCCCAGAGCCATTTGCCATTCTATATCGACCAGAAAGCTCCCCCAATGAATCAGTGGATATATTCACCTGCGATGTAAAAATCGCAGAAGAGATCGGTGAAATTACAATTAACAGAAATCGCAACACAAACGGAGATAACTTCTACTCCACTCTTGTACTAATTCCGTATAGACAAATCAAGGAGAGAGGGTTTGACTTTGTTGATGATCATACGCCTCTTGTTGTCATGGAAGTCAAAACTCAAACAAAACTACCTAAAAAACTTCTTGTTGAATATATTAATAACATCCCCATTACGCTAGACGAAGGACGCTACGACATAGACGATGATGAATATGGGAAGATAGCCAGATCGATTATTACTGAGGAAATCAGGAAAGGCGCTGGCGCCAACTTTGTATTAAAAAGATCTTACATATCAAAAATTAATGGCTACGACATTCAAAAGGCCCTCTCAATTTACAAGAATGTGCTAGAGCGGGAGATGGGAGCATATTGGATTTTTATTGTCTATACCGGCGATATGACTTTAATAGGAGCAACTCCAGAACGGCATGTAAGCCTGTCCGAAAGGAAGATAACGATGAATCCCATCAGTGGGACATACCGTTATCCGAAAACCGGCCCCTCAGTTAGAGGGCTGCTGGACTTTCTGGAGGACAATAAGGAAGTAGAAGAACTTTACATGGTAGTAGATGAAGAGTTGAAGATGATGTCTCGAATTTGTGACGCAGAACCAACTCTCACGGGGCCGTATATAAAAGAAATGACAAAATTAGCCCATACGGAATATCTCATCGAGGGAACAACTTTTCTGAGCCCACAAAAAATAATTAAAGAAGCACTTTTCGCCCCCACTATTACAGGCAGCCCCCTGGAGAACGCCTTTCGCGTAATAAAAAAATACGAGCCAAATGGAAGAGGATATTATGGAGGGGTAATCTCGCTATTCGGCTCAGATAAAAATGGACTTGATTACATCGACTCATCAATATTAATTAGAACAGCGCAAATTGATACTTCCGGCGAGCTTAAGATAAGCGTAGGATCAACTTTGATTAGAAGTTCCAACCCCATAACGGAGGCTTTTGAAACCACAACAAAGGCCGCAGGATTATTGTCGGCAATAAAACAAGCACAGAACGAAAATAACTCAAACAGCCCTACCTTCAATAGGATTAATTTTCACGAACTACCAGAGGTCCAGAACTCACTAAAGTCGCGCAACAGTTTTATATCGAATTTCTGGCAAAAAGAATTCAAGCAAAAGCATCGATATGTTAGCTCCCTTCAAGGGCTGAAAACGTTAATAGTTGATGCAGAGGATACGTTTACGTCCATGCTATTCCACCTTATTCGAGCACTTGGGCTGAATGTTGTGGTGGCTAAACATGACGAACACTACAGTGTTAAAAATTTTGATGTTATTGTACTTGGCCCGGGGCCAGGAAACCCAGAGAACAAGAGTGACATTCGGATTATCAATATTGAAAAAACAATAAAAAATGTCATTCTCGAAGGAATTCCATTTTTGGCTATTTGCCTGAGCCACCAAATACTTTGCTCGCATCTTGGGATCAATATCTCCCTAAACGAATCACCCAGCCAAGGACTACAGAAAGAGATCGACCTGTTTGGCGATAAAGAGCGCGTAGGATTTTACAACTCCTATACTGGAATATCCACAGCAAATAAATACTCGATGGATCGGCTGGGATTAATTGAAATATCCAGGGATGAAATCACAAATGAAGTACATGCCGTAAGAGGAGAAACGTTTTCATCAATGCAATTTCATCCCGAATCCATCTTGACTCAAAATGGAGTTGATATTCTAGAAAAAAGACTCGTCGAAATTTTTTCAAAGAAAAATAAAAACACCCTTAGACCGGCGTTAGCCTCCCAATAATTAATCAAAAGGACGGACATGAATCAGATAATATCTGCAGAGCACAAAGCAGATAGTAGAGCCTGGCTTGGACTCACGGTCGTTTTAAGCCTGGTTTTGCTGGTTGCCATGGATGGCTCTGTGTTGTACCTGGCAATGCCAAAAGTTGCCGCATCACTACAACCAACGGCCGACCAGGCATTATGGATATTAGATATATACGGATTCATTGTGGGATCGTTATTAGTGGCTTTCGGAAATATCGGAGACCATTACGGCAGACTCAAGTTGCTAGTCGCAGGATCATTAACATTTGGACTGGGTTCAACTCTTGCGGCATATTCAACGTCGGCAGAAATGCTAATCATATCGCGGGCTATCATGGGGCTCGGTGGTGCAACACTATTACCCTCTGGGCTTGCTATTGTAAGTAACCTATTTTTAAATCCTCGACAACGTGCACAGGCAATAGGGATTTTTGCGGCCACATTTGCCGGAGGATTCGCAATTGGTCCAATTATAGGAGGTACTTTACTAAGCAGGTACGATTGGGGAGTGGTTTTTTTAATTAATATACCAGTTATTTTTTTATTTCTTTTAGGAGCCTGGAAACTGCTTAAAGACGTTAAGCAAGAAAATTATGGGAAAATCGATCTATTGAGTTTAGCGCTTTCTTTTGCTGGAATTTTATCTTTTATATATTCATTGAAGCATGGTGCCGCAGAAGGAATATCACTGAGCCAGATTGCCATCGGGCTTTTTGGCGCGGTTACTTTATCTTGGTTCATAAGACGCCAAAAATACATAAAGCACCCCTTGCTTGATCTTTCTTTATTTAAAGATCGAATTTTTTTAATTGCGATCGGCACCGGATTATTGTCCTTAGTGGTATGGGCAGCATCGGGCTATTTAACGGCAACATATCTACAATCAGTTCTCGGATATGATGTATTAACCGCCGCATTCCTGGCCATACCTGGAGCATTAGTTCTGACCGCGACTTGTATTTGGACCAACGAAATTGTTGAGAGAGTTGGCAGGAAGAACGCGCTTATTATGACGCATATTCTAATAAGTCTTGGCGTTCTTATATTGCTTTGGACTACTACGGATAACGGTGTTGCCGCATTCATCGCCTCAACGATGATTGCTGGGGTTGGATATGGCCTTTCCTTTAGCTTAGTTGCAGAGATAGCAGTTTCTGCAGTTCCCAAAGAAAGAGCTGGAGCCGCAGCCTCTTTGGCAGAGACTAGCAATGAAATAGGAAATGCCCTTGGTATTTCTATACTGGGATCGTTGGCTGCTTTTCATTTTAGGATATATGGCCCAGATATTGCCGGCACATTTAATGAAACTCTTATCAAAGCTGCGCAGTCAGCGGAGATCATTGATGAAGCCAGAAAAACATTCGTCGATGGCATGCATATAGCCCTCGGGGTAGGCGGAAGCATCACGCTGGCATTAGCGATTTTGGCGATATTTTGGTTGCCCAAGAAACTTCCTGAATAAACCATCTTAACAATAGCCTAAATGGTTTTAATATGCGCCTAGCTCGAATTGTCTCTCAAGTAATGCAAAAGAATACAAACCGCCCTGCTATTGGAGAGCGTGAAGTAAAATATATCACAGATAAAAAAACAGGTCAGGTTCGCATAGAACTGCTAAATAGCTATAGGACAATTACGTTTGGCCAAATGTGGGCCAAAGCGGAGGCAATTGCAAATAATTGGTATCGCAGCAGTCACTCTATTCTGAGGGATGGAGATCGAGTCGCAATAATTTCGTTTACTAGTGGCGACTACGCCACTATAGATCTCGCTTGCATTCGTCTCGGCGCGGTATCAATACATTTGCAGGCGAATTCATCTCATGAACAATTAAAATTAATAATTGAAGAGACTAGCCCAAAGATAATTGCTGCGAGCATCGAATATTTAGAAACTGCGGTAAGTCTTGCAAAATCAATCGATTCAATCAGTCAAATTGTTGTCTTTGACTATCATCACAATGTTGATGAGCACTCGGCCGTTTTAAAAAAATTTAGTGATGAATTGATTGACTCAGATAGAAAGATCTTCATTGAATCATTAAGTGAGATCATTCAGGCCGGTGAAAAAATGCCTGCTGCGCCATTCCCGGACGATGCGGAAAATAACGATCCGCTATCTATGCTTATTTACACGTCTGGTAGCACTGGTTCCCCCAAGGGAGCTATGTATACAGAAAAATTAGCATCTGGTATGTGGGGAGGTTCTTGGTCAAAAATCTTTTCGGATGAGATTGCAATCACCATTCACTATATGCCAATGAGCCATGTGGCTGGGCATTCATCCCTCAAGAATACTCTTGCACGAGGGGGGTGTAGTTATTTTACATCCAGGAGCAACTTATCTAGTTTTTTTGAAGATATCTCTTTAATACGACCAACAGAGCTATCGTTGGTACCTCGCGTCTGTGAATTGATTTATCAGAGATACAATAGCGAATTACTTAAAAGAAAAGCTACCGAAAAAAACGATATTGATGTAGAAGAGAATCTAATGAAAGAGTTTAGATTTAAACTCTTGGGCGGACGAGTTGCCTGGGCTGGATGTGCATCTGCTCCGCTTTCCAAATATCTGTCGGACTTCATTGAGTCTGTTCTGGGAATAGAGCTTCATAGTATTTACGGATCTACTGAGGCCGGCGTTGTCTGGATGGATAATAAATTAATGAAGCCCCCAGTAATTGATTATAAAATAATTGATGTTCCTGAACTAGGATATTTGACGTCCGATAAGCCATATTCAAGGGGTGAGTTGTTATTAAAAACTGAGTCAATAATACCGGGCTACTACAAAAGGCCGGAGCTAAATGCTGAAATATTTGATGATGAGGGATATTACATAACTGGAGACATAGTTAAGGAGGTCAGTGATGGGAATCTTTATTTTGTGGATAGACGTCGTAACGTTGTCAAGCTTTCCCAAGGTGAATTTATCGCCACAGCTAATCTGGAAACAATTTATGGAGCTAGCCCGCTGATTAAGGATATTTTTATTTACGCCAACAGCGAATGGTCGTCTCCCTTGGCGGTAATTGTGCCCACTTCCGATGTATTGAAACAACATAATGAAAAAGAATCTTTCGTCAAAAGATTAATACGAGATTCTTTGCGAGAAATAGCAAAGAAATCTGCCCTTAAAAGCTATGAAATTCCAAGAGATTTTTTGATAGAGAAAATTCCTTTTGTCTTGAATGGTTTGTTATCTGACCACGGCAAGCCGATTTGGCCAAAACTGCGCTCACACTATATTGATCATTAACTCGTCTTTATGAAAGCTCCCTCAATAAAGAAGCGGAGACATTACTTGATATATATAAAAATGGAGAAGAGCAGAGCGCACTTGATACGTTGATGCGTCTTGCACAAGGACTGGTTGGAGAAGTAGATGCAGGTGAGATTTCTCCAGATCTCTCTTTCCGAGAAATCGGCGGCGATTCTTTGTCGGCGGTACATTTTTCCCTTACTATTGAAGATATATTTGATGTAAGGCTGCCGATAGATGTTTTAATTAGCCCCGCTTATGATTTAGCGCATATCGCAAAATATATAGATGCCAAACGCAATCGAGAGACTGCTAGACCAGGATTTAGCCTAATTCATGGGGCAGCACCAACAGTAATATATGCCAACCAGTTAAAACTGGATAGATTTTTAGGCGAGAAATTTAGAGATGGTGCCGCGACAGTTCAAAGTGCTGGAAAAAAAACAAAGGTACTTTTGACAGGTGCTAGTGGATATCTTGGGAGGTTTTTGTGCTTGAGGCTAATGGAGGAATTGAGCAAAACTGGGGGCGAATTAATATGCATTGTTAGAGCCAAGGACGACGAGTCTGCTAGACGACGTCTTGAAGAGTCATTTGGAACAGCCGATAGTACGCTGACTTCAAAGTATAAATCGCTTGCTAATGAATATTTGCATGTTATGGCCGGAGACATTGCAGAGAGCAAGCTTGGATTGTCCGAAGAAAGCTGGGGTTATTTGGCCGCCGAAGTTGATGCGGTATTTCATGTTGGAGCTTTGGTTAATCATGTTTTACCGTATAAGGATATGTTTGAGGCCAACGTTGTCGGTACCGCAGAGCTTATAAGTCTCGCCCTTAATACGAAAATTAAACGTTTTACTTTTATGTCTAGTATTGCTGTTGCTGCTCCTTCAGATAAAGATCCAGCATTGGATGAATATTCGGATATCAGGCAGAGTTTAGCGTATCAGAATATTGATAACTCATATGCAAATGGTTATTCGCTAAGCAAATGGGCAGGAGAAATCCTACTTCGTGAAGCTCATGAGCTTTACGGTTTACCAGTGACTGTCTTCAGGTCTAGCATGATTCTGGCTCACCGTGAGTACAGAGGGCAGATTAATGTACCTGATATGTTTTCCCGTTTACTTTATAGCATAATAAATGCCAGGTCCGCCCCCCTCTCCTTTTATAAAAAAAGCAGCGATGCACCGCGACCGCATTATGATGGATTGCCGGTTGATTTTACTTCAACCGCTATTATTAATCTATCAAATGAAAATTCAAATAAATATATAACGTACAATTTGGTTAACCCCCATGATGATGGCATTTCTCTTGATACAATTGTGGATTGGCTCCAAACCTTTGGCTTTGATATCAAACGTACGGAGCAGTATAACGAGTGGATTGGCGGATTTGAGTCTTCCCTGAAACAATTTCCCGACAGTCTTAAGGTTCACTCCTTTTTACCTCTTATTGATTCAATCCAGGAACCTCAGAATGCGGTCTCGGGATCTGTTATTCCGTCTGATCGATTCAGGGAGGCAATGAAACGACAAGGGGGCGAGGTAGAGGATTCATTCATTCCCCGCATAACAAAATCTCTTATCTGGAAATATATTTTGGATTTCAAGGAATTAGGGCTGTTTGTGGATGATATTCCCGTGAAGCAAGAATAATAAGATGGAGTAATGGGAATTCGGCACCTTCGTTGTTTTCTCGCAGTTGCTGAAGAACTTCATTTCGCGCGTGCAGCGGAGAAACGGCATATCGGGCAATCCCCGCTGTCACGCACGATTAAGGAATTGGAAGAGGATTTGGGCGAACAACTATTTGTTCGCACCAGCCGCAGTACTCAGCTGACGCGAGCAGGCAAGCTGTTTCTGGAACACGTGCCGCGCGTATTCACCGCGTTGCAGCAGGCACGCGACAGCTTGAAAGCGGCGGCCAGTGGCTTCCAGGGCCAATTGCGGCTCATTCACCGCATCGCGACTAACCCCGGGATCACGCTCGCTGACGTAGTGGTTCAACTTCCCGGCCTGGATTCGCACAAGCTACGCCAACTCGTCACTGAACTCTGCCGTCAGGACATCCTGGAATTAACCCATCAGCAACGGGATATAGCAACGCCCGAATCTGCATATCTATAGTCATGCTAATCCCATACGTATTTGTGCTCACGTGGCTCATTCCAGAAACCAAGGGCCTTTCAAAAAGCGAAATCGCGTCCCTGGTGGAATCCGCGAGGCTGTCATCCATCCCTCGAATCAAAAAATACTCTGGATACGCTTTTGTTGTTTCAATGTTTTTACCCATAATTTTATTTACCTCTGCATTCGTAAAACTGGGGATCATCCCGGGTGAAATGTCTTTCATTTTTCCTTTGCGGATAGCAATGCTTTCGATGCTTTCGATAATTTCAAGCTATTTTTTGAAGTCATTATTCAACACCCTTATCTTCAAACCCGCCATCTATGAGCAGTTGCACAAGCAACCACATCCCCCAAGACCATCCGCATAACAGCCCACGCTCCAGCACCGCATTCGCTCGAATTTGATGGCCCCACTATTTCGCCCCGAAGCCCTTCAGGGATCCCGCACACGTACACTCGGAGAAATCGTGCTGGTGCGGCCCGTGTCCTTCACGCTTCTAACGGCCACGGCAGTATGCATGGCGATGTCCGTTATCTTGTTCTTCGTCTTCGGCACTTACACGCGCCGCACAACGGTTAATGGGGTGATCATGCCCGATTCCGGGCTCGTCAAAGTCTACGCTCAACAATCAGGCATTCTGAACAAGCGCGAAGTCGTCGAAGGCCAGCGCGTGACGCGCGGTCAGGCGCTCTACACGCTTTCGACTGATTTACAAAGCTCGGTTGGCGGCCTGACCCAGGCGGCGCTCATCGCGCAGACGCTTCAGAGCAAGGCATCGCTCGAACAGGAGATGAACAAGACGAAGCTCTTGCAGCGCGATGAGCACAATACGCTACGAACGAAGATCGACAGCCTGCGCGCCACACTCGGTCGAATCGACGAACAGCTTGCCGCGCAGCGGATCCGCACGTCCATCGCTGCTGACGGCACGATTACGCCTGGCGAATCAGTTGCGATCGTCGGGCCGTCGGGTTGCGGTAAAACCACCCTTGTCAACGTTCTGCTCGGCGCACTCGAACCGACCAGTGGCGTGATTCGTATCGGCGGCATCGAACTCGGCCGGCTTGGCCTCGAACGGCTGCGCACGCTCATTGGCGCTGTGATGCAGGACGACGTGCTGTTCGCCGGATCGATCGCCCAGAACATCAGTTTCTTCGATCCGGATGCTGATTCGCAGTGGATAGCCGAATGCGCGCGGCTCGCCGCCGTGCACGACGATATCGCCGCGATGCCGATGGGCTACAACACACTGGTCGGTGACATGGGAACCGTGTTGTCGGGAGGGCAGAAGCAACGCGTGTTGCTCGCACAAGCGCTCTATAGGCGACCGAAAATCCTCGTGCTCGACGAGGCGACGAGTCACCTCGATCTGCAGCGGGAACAACACGTGAATGCGGCCGTCAGCAAACTGAAAATGACGCGCATCATCGTTGCGCACCGTCCCGAAACGATCGCGTCAGCATCGCGTGTCGTGATGCTCGACGGCGGCAAGGTGGTGTTCGATCGGCAATCGGCAATTGAGCACCGCGCACACCCGGCAGCGGAGTCATTGCCGCGATGAAATGTCAATGTCGCATAGTCCGCAGTGTGTCTTTCGCCCTGCTCGCACTTGTACCAGCGGCGCCGGCTCAGGCGTTCGACATTTTCCGAACCGGCGATACCTCATCGGCCACGCCTGCCGCACCGCTGTTGAGCAACGCGTCGTGCGTATCCGAACCCGTCGACCGCCCACTGGCGTTGGAAGACACGCTTCTCCAGGCGATCTGTTCGCATCCTCAAGCGCGGCAAGCATGGGCGAACGCGCGCGCGCAGGCCGCGGCCGTCGGCATCGCCAAGGCCGCATACCTGCCAACGCTGAATGCCACGGCGGGCATCGATCGTGACACGCGTTCGACGACCTACGACTATGGCGCGACCGGACTTGGCTCGCAGGGCAGATCGCAGCGATCCTCCACCCAATATGGAATCTTGAACTTGAGTTGGGTGTTATTCGACTTTGGGAAACGCAGTGCTGATTTGCGGCAAGCACGCGAACTGCTCGCTGCTGCCAACGCGGTGCAGGACGACACGCTGCAGGCGGTGTTCTTCAGCACGGCGCGGGCGTACTACGCCGTGCGCGACGCACATGCGTCCGTTGATGCCGCATGGCAGACGGAACGGATCGCCGACGAGAGCCTGGCCGCTGCACGCGCAAAGCACGATGCAGGAGCCGGCACGCTGAGCGACCGGCTGCAGGCGCAAACAACCTACCGCCGTGCAGTACTCGACCGCGTCAGCGCCGAGGGCGACGCGCGCACGGCGATAGGCGAACTCGCCGTGTCGATGGGACGCGACGCGAATACGCCGGTGCAGATCATCGCGGCAGACTCGGTGCCCGATGAAAATGCCGTCGCCGCAGGCGTCGATGCGCTGATCGACGAAGCAAAAATGCGCCAGCCGAAACTCGCTGCTGCCCGCGCGAGGCTCGCGGCCGCTCGTGCAAACGTCGAGGCAGTGCGCGCGCAGAGCCGGCCGACGATTTCGATGACTGGCAGCCTCACGCAGAACAACCCTTCAACTCGACAGCAAGCCGATTCGTTTTCGATCTCACGCAGCCGTAGCAGCAAGATCGGCGTTCAACTGACGATCCCATTGTTCGAGGGCTTTGCATCCGGTTATCGCTTCGCCCATGCGCAGTCCCTGGCCGACGCGCAGGAAGCGGATCTGCACAATACCGAGCTACAGGTATCACTCGACGTCTGGCGGAGTTATCAAGCGCTGCAGGCTGATGCAATCAACCTGACAACCTCGAGAGACCTGCTTGATGATGCGCAGCGCTCACTAGAAATCGCACGCGGACGTTACAAGGAAGGTGTGGGGACATTCATCGAATTGCTGAATGCCCAAACGGCGCTCGCCGATGCCCAGAAGCAGCGCGTGTTGGCGGTATCGAAGTGGAGAACTGCGCGGCTCAGTCTGGCTGCAAGCCTCGGAAAACTGGGTCTGTGGACAATGGATTAACGTGTTCGACTCGCGGACAACCCTCATCGCGGTTCGGCGAAAAAATTCCGCCGACATGCTCGTGTCCATGCCTCGCGTCGCCCCATTACGATCAGCGCCGATAGCCGTTTCTGAGTAATGGCAGTTCCGTCCTCCGCTACCTTCTGCTCACCGTTCTTGATCCGATCAAGGGCATCGCGCTAGAAGTTGTACTGCAGATAGATCTGCGTGAAGTTGATGCCCGGATTCGGCCTCTTGATGCCCGCGTTGGACAGGTGCTGGAAGCGGACACCGGCCTGATAGTTCTGGCGCTCGCCGAATTGCGCGCCAACGCCAAACGTCTCGGAGAACTGGAAGGCAGTCGACACAGTCCGGCCAGGCGCCACATAGACGCTCGACAGCAGACGCACCCCAGGGCCCGCCTCGAAGTACGGACGGATCCATCCCGTGTCCTTGATGATGCGGAACATCGGTGTGATGCCGAACTCCCAGATGCCTCGGGCCGATGCATTGGAAGGCGTTGCATGCCAGTACGCGACGTGGCCCTCGCCGACCACGGTGAAATGAAAGCCGCCAACATGCCACCATTCCCAGCCGGGATCCCAGACGACGCCGAGATCGAATTTCTTCAGGTCATGGTCACCGATCCCTCCACCAAGCTGGACGCCGAACCGATCAGCGTGCGCGCTTGCGGATCCAAGACCCAGCAGAGCCGCCAGCACCCCGCGCGCGCAATAGTCCTGCCACGGCAATTTCTTTTCTTTCATGGAAGCCCCGATGCGAAGGTCAATCTAACGACGCTGGAGCGAAGTCCGCCGGGGCGCGAGCGTCGCGCAACCGCCTTGGCATTTGGGCAGTTGCGAAAGTCGTCGTCGCCCGGGGCCGCGAAGCGACCCGCCGTGCGTCAAATCGGCCTGAGCCGGCTTGCGCCATGCGCCGGACGATCCATCCGTCCGACACACAGCGGACCGAAAACTAACGGATCCGCATTGATGGATAAACCTTGAAAGCGGCGATTCATCGTTGCGCATTCCACACCGGCCCAATAAAGCCACTCAACCCAAACCCGTTCTTTGCATTGTAGGCAAGATCATTAAGCGAAGACAGCGTATTGAGTTGTCCACACCACAATCGAGCCATTTCCGAAGAACGGCGCCAGTTTAGACTTCTATTGGTAATCGTGCGTCTATCGTGTCTCGACCGCTTTTGCACCGCACAATATTGTGAGCATTACACTGTCATAGCTTCGGAGTCGCTGACGGGAGGCTTTCGACACGTAGCACAGAAGCGTCCCAACGATGTATTAATTACCTCACTTATCGGCATATTATGCTGAAGAATTAAATCTGCCATATTTTCATTTTTATACTAGATTTAAGTGTCTGAAAATTACCGAAATCCGACAAACGCTATCTGACTGACAATGCTAATTCATGCTGTATCACGTCGGAATGAATAAGCACATCCGTTCAACCGGGATTAGCGCGCATGGATATGCGGCATCCAGTTTCGTCGTTGAATTCGATGGACACGCGGGCGTCGCGAGCTATGTTGGCTATTTCCGCTCGAAGCGATGCGAGCCGTCCTGGCCGACTGCATGGCGTTGTTCACGACAACGCTTTGCCTCGCACCGGGTCCAGGCTCAGCGCAGTACGGAAGCGCACGCGCGAAGTCAAAGTGCACCGCATCGAGCCAGCCCCCGACTTGCTGTGTGCAAAGAACCGGCATGTGCGTCACGAAGCCCGTTGCAAGCGCCGCGCGGACGAGAATCGCCTCGCGCGCAAGCGGTGCCTGCCGACACCCGCTCGCCAAGAACGCGTGCGCCCCAAAAGATGCTGAAGACTGGAGTCACGCACGTAACTGTAAGCGCGTCAGAAAGACTCTCGAAATGGGATCGGAGGAGCTCTAAGGAAATATGCGACCAACACTCTAAAGGAGGTTGATTCCGAGTTATACGAAAAATTAAATTATACCCTTGAGAAATGCATTGTCACCAAGGATGCTGGTGCACTGATTTCCATCGGAACAAATATTTTGGACGAGCGTGGTGGCGAAATGAAATCTGGGTATAAAGGATTTATTCCTGACAATCGACTTCCCTGGAAGGGATGTTGTAGTTTTTTTAGAATTTTCATTGCTGCAAAGATGTCTCTAGTTCGTTCGCGAGCGCTTGCCTCTCAAAGAAATAGAATGTTCGGCGAGATCGTCATGATCCGCTCGTTACCGGTCCTTGTATTGATTCGGCCAGCTGCGAGTCTTCATGCCGCTCATAAAGCGGTCGTAGCGCACGCATCGAATGCATGCGCTACCAAATCGAAACGCGGCGCCTAACACCAAAGGCTCACTGCTTCGCGCTAGCCCCACCCTGCTGCGCGCGAAGACCCGGCAGGCGCTTCACAAAACCCGTTGCAAGCGACGTGCCGACGAGAATCGTTGCGCACGCGCCGACCATGCCCGCCGACACACGCTCGCCCAGAAAGAGCGCCCCCCACAAGATGCCGAAGACCGGAATCACGAACGTGACGGTAATCGTGCGCGCGGGACCGATGGCGGCGATCAGCCGAAAGAACAGCAGATAGGCAATACCCGTACAGGCGATGCCGAGTCCGAGCACAGCGCCCCACGCGTGCAGCGAGATGGGCGTCGACGGCCAGGTCGCAACGGCGAACGGCACGAGCACGATCGTCGCGCCCATCATCGTGCCAGCGGCGACCGTGAGCGGATCGGCGCCGGTCAGATGGCGCTTCGTATAGCTCGCGGCAATGCCGTAGAGCAGCGTCGCGCCGAGCGCCGCCGCTGCCGCGAGTGCGGTGGTTGACGACGAAGCCCCGTCGCCCGCATGCGTCAGGATCTGGTCGCCCACGAGCGCGAGCACACCGGCAAACCCGATCACGAGCCCGGCAATGCGCATCCCGCTCAGCCGGTCCTTGAGCCACAGATACGCGACGACGGCGCCCCATAGCGGGGTCGTCGCATTGATGACCGATGTCACGCCCGCGGAGAGCGTCAGCTCGGCCCAGGCGAAGAGACAGAACGGTGCGGCCGAGTTGAGGATGCCGACGACAAAAAGCGGCCAGGCCCGTTCGCGCAACGTACCGACCGCCTCACGCGCGGGACGGCGCAAGAACAGCACGAGCAGCAGGAACAGCGCGCCGATGCCGACGCGCAACGCCATCAATGGCGCAACGCCAAAATCGGCTACGCCGATGCGGATAAACAGGAACGATCCGCCCCACACGGCGGCGAGAAACAGGAGTTGAGCGAGCTCTATAGGGTCCATGACGGGCACTCATGTAAAAACCGGCTGGTTATGTGCACGCGCCGGTGGCCAAAACATGACCTGATCGTAAATCGTGCGGCGCGCGGTTCATAACGAGGGATTCTCACCGATATGTGAGGAAAATTAACAGCCGAATCTTGCTCACTCATTCACGCGACTGCGGCGATCATACCGGCTGCGGCGGCGCGCTCGCTTCCCGGTTCGCCGATGCCCGAGCAATCGCACTGAGGTGATAACCAATACGCCAGAACATGAAAATGTTGATGACGCCCGCACATGCCGTGGAAAGCCAGCCAACAACCGTTTGTCCATAGTCCGCAAAGCATGCGTCGATTAGCCAGTTCAACGCATACAGGAACACGACGCACTTCCAGCCGACCGTGACCGATAGCGGGAAATAGCGCGACATGAAGCGAGTACCGCCACGGTTTCTGCCGAAGAGGTACACAACACCCGCTATCGTCACGCCGAAAGTAGCCCACGCATTGGCGAGCATCCACGGTTCGACTTTCAGACTCGGCGTGGCCGCGATGAGAGAGAACTGTAGCCAGTCGAAAGTCGTGATGGCGAGGAAATAGGCGAAGACCGCCCGTTCCGAAAGCGAGTGTTCGATCAGCTTTTTCCTGACGTATGGCGTGCTCCAGCAAAGGCGATGATCTACGGACATGCGAACGAATCTCAGAGAGGGGGCCTGGGAAACTTCAAGCAGAGGAATTTTCCGTTAGGGCTCCTCAAACATCGGTATAGACCTCTCCGTGCAGCCTCCGGCGTTTTGCTTCGAGACGTTATGTGCGATTCATGAGGGCGCGACGTTCCGCAGCATAACACCCGCTGCGGTGGTCACACGCCTCGATACGAGGCACCGCCACCAAGGGCGCATCGGTCGCAGCAAGACCAAGGCCCGCGTCGTTGCTCGCTCTGGCATCGGCAGTCCGCTGCAGATCGAACGTCTGCCGATACTTGTCACGGGCGATGTTCATCGCCCGCTCGGGGTTGCGGAACCTGCATCCTTGCGCGGCCCCACAAGCTCCCACCAAGCCCCAACATCCCGAGGTGGCCCCAGAGTGGCCCTATTCCGCACAGGAAATAAAAAAGGACCTACGGCTTTCACCGTAAGTCCTTAATTTTCCTGGTCGGGGCGAGAGGATTTGAACCTCCGACCACCTGCACCCCATGCAGGTACGCTACCAGGCTGCGCTACGCCCCGAGAGCTGAAAAGTATAACAGAGCCTCGCCCTAATTAGAACTGTCAGCGAGAAGTTTTGACGCATCGCACTTCAACACCCCAGCAGATCGATCACGTGCAGCAATTCCTTGCGCAACTGATCGACATCGACCAGGGCCATCGCGCCATGCGCGGCAACCTGCGCTTCGCTAGCCTCTGTCTGAGCCGCCGGTTCATCGGTCACGGCACCGTGCGCGTCCAGACGGTTGCGCGCGCCATTGATCGTGAAGCCCTGCTCGTACAGCAGCTCGCGTATGCGCCTGATCAGCAGCACCTCATGATGCTGGTAATAGCGACGGTTGCCCCGCCGCTTCACGGGCTTTAACTGCGTGAACTCCTGCTCCCAGTAGCGCAGCACGTGTGGCTTCACGCCGCACAGCTCGCTCACTTCGCCAATCGTGAAATAACGCTTGGCCGGAATCGGAGGCAAGACGACCTTTTCGACTGTCTGTGTCATCGCCAGGTTGCCGTCGTGGTGGTTGCGCAATATCGCGTCGCCGTTTCGCTACGCTGCCCGCCTCATGCCACCGCGGCGGGGGCGCCGCTTGGGTTCAGCGGGTGAAGCTCGCTTCGGCGCCGCTTTCCACCAGCGCCTTCAATTTCTGGCTCGCATGGAACGTCACGACGCGACGCGCGGCGATCGGAATCGCCTCGCCCGTCTTCGGATTGCGGCCGGGTCGTTGCGGCTTGTCGCGCAACTGAAAATTGCCGAAGCCCGACAGCTTCACGCTGTCGCCGCTCTCCAGCGCGTCGCGGATCACGTCGAAGAACGCTTCCACCATGTCCTTCGCCTCGCGCTTGTTGAGCCCGACGTTGTCGAACAGCAGCTCCGCCAGTTCAGCTTTCGTCAGCGTCGGCGTGTCCGTCGAGGCAGGTATATCGCGATTCATGGCGCTTCGCTGTGCCGCAAGGAGGGCTTCGAAATCACTCGAGTTCATTTCGTTCATCTATCTTTGAAATGGCGCGCTTCCAGTTGCAACAACAACACTGCAAACCGGAAGCCGGTCAACGGTACGCGTGGGTCTCAGGCCTTATTCAGGCCTTATCGAGACCTTATCCACGCAGCCGGGCGCCATACACTCGAGCCAGGCGGTCCACCAGGGACTTGATGGCCGCATCGACCGTCTCGTCCTGAAGGGTTCCGCCAGTATCTTGCAGGGTCACCCGGAAGGCAAGGCTTTTCTCGTCCGCACCGAGCCCGGAAGTATTTGATTTTGCACGAAATTCATCGAAAAGCGCAACCCTCTGGATAATCCGGCAAACCTCATCCTGCATGCCATTCTGGAACTCGTCCAGCAACGCCTGAACCTCAATTTTCTGATCGACGACAAGCGCGATATCGCGGCGCACCGGCGGGAATTTCGAGACTTCAGACGGAGCCGGCAGTTCGCATGCCATCAGCGCATCGGCTTCGACTTCGAACACGATCGGAGCGTGCGGCAGATCGTACTTCTGCATCCAGCGCGGATGCATTTCGCCGATCCAGCCCACCGCCTTGCCGTCCACTTCGACGCGCGCGCTGCGGCCCGGGTGCAGCGCCGGGTGCTCGGCCTTCACGAAGCGCGGCACGCGCGGCGCGAACAGCGCTTCGAGGTCGCCCTTCACGTCGAAGAAGTCGACGGCGCGCGACGGCACGCCCCACTGCTCTTCGAATGCCTGACCATAGGCGAGCGCGCCGATCATCTTCGGTTGTGCAAAGCCTTCGACGGTCATCTCGCCCGCAACAATCGACGGATCGTGCAGGAAAACACGGCCCGCCTCGAACACACGCACGCGCTCGGCGCGGCGGTTGAGGTTGTGGCGCAGCACATTGACGAGGCTGCCGATCAGCGTCGTGCGCATGACCGAGAGCTGGCTCGCGATCGGGTTCAGCAGACGCACGGGCTTGTCGTTGCCCGCGAAGTCCTGCTCCCATTCGGCATCGACGAAGCTGAAGTTGATCGTCTCCGCATAGTCGCGCGCGGCGAGCGCGTGACGGATCGCGTGAATCGAGCGGCGCGTCTCGTTGGTCGCGCGCATCTCGCTCTTCGCGACGGGCGGATTCGCCGGGATCTTCTCGAAGCCGTAAATACGCGCGACTTCCTCGATCAGGTCTTCTTCGATTTCGATGTCGAAGCGGTACGCGGGCGGCGTCACGCTGAACGTTTCGCCCTCGTCGCCACGACTGCGCTCGAACGCGAGACCCAGACGCGTGAAGATCTGCGCGATCTCATCGGCGCCGATCTGCACGCCGATAATGCGGCCCGCACGCGCGACGCGCATGGTCACGGGCGCGCGCTGGGGCACATTGACGGTCTGGTCGTCGATCGGACCGGCTGCGCCGCCGCAGACATCGAGGATCAGTTGGGTGATGCGCTCGATGTGCTCGACGGTCGTGGACCAATCGACGCCACGCTCGAAGCGATGGCCCGCATCGGTCGAGAAGTTGTAGCGGCGCGAGCGGCCACGGATGCTGTCCGGCCACCAGAACGCCGCTTCGAGATAGATATTCTTCGTATCGAGCGAGACGGCCGTGCTGTCGCCGCCCATGATGCCCGCGAGACTTTCGATCTCGCGCTCGTCGGCGATCACGCCCACGGTTTCGTCGACTTCGACGGTGCTGCCGTTGAGCAGCTTGAGCGTCTCGCCCTTGCGACCCCAGCGCACGTCCATCGAGCCGTGGATCTTGTCGAGATCGAACACGTGCGACGGGCGGCCCAGTTCGAGCATCACGTAGTTCGAGATGTCGACGAGCGCCGAAATGCTGCGCTGGCCCGAGCGCTCAAGACGATCGACCATCCATTGCGGCGACTTCGCGTGCGCGTTCACGCCGCGGATCACGCGGCCCGAGAAGCGGCCGCACAGATCCGGCGCCGAGATCTTCACGGGCAGCTTTTCGTCGAGCGTCACGTTCACGGTCGGGAACGCGGGCGCGAGCAGCGGCGCGCCGGTAATCGCGGACGTTTCGCGCGCAACGCCGTACACCGAAAGGCAGTCGGCCTTGTTCGGCGTGAGCTTGATTTCGAAGATGGTGTCGTCGAGGTTGAGCGTCTCGCGGATGTCCTGGCCGATCGGCGTATCCTGCGGCAGGATCAGCAGGCCGCTGTGGTCCTCGGAGAGTTTCAGTTCGCGCGCCGAGCACAGCATGCCCTGGCTTTCCACGCCGCGCAGCTTCGAGAGCTTGATCGCGAACGGCTTGCCGCCTTCCTCGGCGGGCGGCAGTTCCGCGCCGACGAGCGCCACCGGCACCTTGATGCCGGGCGCAACGTTCGGCGCACCGCAGACGATGTTCAGCGTCGCGCCCGTGCCGGCATCGACCTGACACACGTTGAGCTTGTCCGCGTCCGGGTGCTTGACGACTTCGAGCACGCGCCCGACGACGATCTTCGACGTGGGCGGCGCGACCGGGCGCAGACCTTCGACTTCGAGGCCGGCCATGGTGAGCGCGTGGGCGAGTTCGTCGGTCGTGAGCTTCGGATCGACAAAGCTTCTCAGCCAGGATTCGGGGAATAGCATTTCGTTGTACGTTCCAGACAGATTGAGACCACAGCGAAGGGTTCTCGCGCACCGTTATTTCAGTGCAGCGTCCGCCTCGCAAAGCGCAGATGCGTCGCGTCCCGCGAGGGACGCCTCAGGCGAACTGGCGCAGGAAGCGCAGATCGCCTTCGAAGAACAGGCGCAGATCCTGCACGCCGTAACGCAGCATCGTCAGGCGTTCGAGACCGCTGCCGAACGCGAAGCCGATATAGCGCTCCGGGTCGAGGCCCATGTTGCGGATCACGGCCGGATGCACCTGGCCCGAGCCCGAGATCTCGAGCCACTTGCCGGCGTTCTTGCCTTGCTCGAACATCATGTCGATTTCGGCCGACGGCTCCGTGAACGGGAAGTACGAAGGACGGAAGCGCACCTTGATATCGTCGCGCTCGAAGAACTTCTTGAGGAAATCCGTGTAGACGCCCTTCAGATCCGCGAAGCTGATGTTCTCCTCGATCCACAGGCCTTCGACCTGGTTGAACATCGGCGAGTGGGTCGCGTCGCTGTCGACGCGATAGGTGCGGCCCGGCACGATCACCTTGATGGGCGGCGTGTGCGTGCGCGCATAGCGCACCTGCATCGGGCTCGTGTGGGTGCGCAGCACGAGCGGCAGGCCTTTGGCATCCTTGCCGTCGATGTAGAACGTGTCCTGCATCGAGCGTGCCGGATGGTTTTCGGGGCTGTTGAGCGACGTGAAGTTGTACCAGTCGGTCTCGATTTCCGGACCGTCGGCGACGTCGAAGCCGATGGAGCCGAAAATCTGCTCGACGCGCTCCCACGTGCGCATCACCGGATGCAGACTGCCCTTGCCTTGCCCGCGGCCCGGCAGGGTCACGTCGATCGCCTCGGCGGCGAGGCGCTGGTTCAGGAGCGCATCGGCAAGCGCCTGGCGGCGTGCGTTCAGCGCGGCCTCGACCTGCTGCTTCACGGCGTTGATACGCGCGCCTTCGGTCTTGCGCGTCTCGGGATCGAGCTTGCCCAAGCCCTTCAGCAGCTCGGTAAGCGTTCCCGACTTGCCGAGAAAACGGGCTTTCTCGTTTTCGAGCGTGTTGACGTCAGGGGCGGAAGTGAAGGCGCTTTGCGCGTCGGCGACAATCTGGTCCAGATCCATTGATCCCATCTTTTCAGCGTCAGTGTTTGAGTCTTGAGCGATGCCGCTGCGATCTGCAATGTGCGAGCGGCACGGCATGAAACGATGCAAAAAGCGATGCAAAAAGCGGCGCAAGAAGCGTATTTACCAACAAAAACGGGGCTCGGTGAGGAGCCCCGTTTTTGTTGCAGCGAATCCATCGCTCCGCGAAACGGCCGGAGTATTCGCTGCAACGAACCTGCGCAATACCTGCTATCAGGCAGCGACGGCGGCTTTCACCTGCTTGACGATCGCAGCAAATGCAGCCTTGTCGAACACCGCCATATCGGCCAGAACCTTGCGGTCGAGTTCGATCGACGCCTTCTTCAGGCCGTTGATGAACACGCTGTAGGTCATGTCGTGCTGACGCACCGCCGCGTTGATACGCGTGATCCACAGTGCGCGGAACACACGCTTCTTGTTGCGGCGATCGCGGTAGGCGTACTGGCCTGCGCGCATGACCGCCTGCTTGGCGATGCGATAGACGTTATTGCGACGGCCGCGGTAACCCTTGGCCAGGTTGATGATCTTCTTGTGACGGGCCCGTGCGGTAACCCCACGTTTGACTCGAGGCATGTTTAGCTCCTGTGAGTTGTCGGTTGAGGATTACGCGAACGGCATCATTGCGCGGACGGAGTTCAGATCTGCATCATGAACGGCCGTTGCACCACGCAGGTGACGCTTGTTCTTGGTGGTCTTCTTGGTCAGGATGTGACGCTTGAAGGCTTGACCGCGCTTGACGGTACCACCCGGACGCACCACGAAGCGCTTTGCAGCGCTCTTCTTGGTCTTCATCTTGGGCATGACGAATACTCCATTATTTGATGGACATGGGTGTGCGGCTGGCTCGCGCGCGCGATGCGCTTTGCCCTCTGACCGCCCTTCGAAACCCACTCCACTTGTTTTGGCAGCTGGCTGATCTTGCTAACCGCCGCTTTCAGGAAAAACGCCCGTTTACCGCACTGAACGTGCGGCGCGCGGGCGCCGTTCCGGAACCTGCTTCGCGCCCCGGCATCGAACGCCGCCGCGGCGTACTACTCAAAACTTCGCAAAACTTCACACCCGCCGCGCCGCCAGTGCGGCGCCACGCGTGCTCATTGCCGCACTTACTTCTTTTTCTTCGGAGCGAGCACCATGATCATCTGGCGCCCTTCCATCTTCGGCATCTGCTCGACCTGGCCCACCTCGTCGAGGTCAAGGCGCAGACGTTCGAGCATGCGCATGCCGATTTCCTGGTGGGCCATTTCGCGGCCCCGGAAACGCAACGTGATCTTCGTCTTGTCACCCTCTTCGAGGAAGCGGGTGAGATTGCGCAGCTTCACGTTGTAATCGCCGTCGTCGGTACCCGGGCGGAATTTGACTTCCTTGACCTGGATGACCTTCTGCTTGAGCTTGGCCTCGTGCTGCTTCTTCGCCTCCTGGTACTTGAATTTGCCGTAGTCCATCAAACGACAAACCGGAGGCACTGCCTGCGGCGCAATTTCAACCAGATCGACGTCCTGTTGTTCCGACATCCGGAACGCATCAGCGAGCTTTACGATGCCGAGCGGCTCATTGTCGATTCCGACGAGACGCACCTCGGGCGCAGAAATTTCGCCGTTGATGCGATGCGACTTATCAGTAGCGATGTTACGTTTCCTCTAAAAATTAAAAAAACGAGCCGCGCTGCCGGAGTGGCTCACCGGAACGTCTGCACGTCCTCGCGCAGGCGCTCCGAAAAGGCATCGACGGGCATGACACCCAGATCGACGCCGCCACGGGCACGCACGGCTACCGTCTGTGCTTCACGCTCCTTGTCGCCGACGACAAGCAGGTACGGGACCTTCTCAAGCGTGTGCTCGCGTATTTTATAGCTAATTTTCTCGTTGCGCAAATCAGCCTGCACTCTAACCCCTTGTTTTTGCAACGATTGGGTCAGATTGGCGGCATAATCCGCCTGATTTTCCGCGATATTCATCACCACGACCTGGACTGGTGCAAGCCACGACGGCATTGCACCAGCATGGTGCTCGATCAGAATACCGAGGAAACGCTCCATCGAGCCGAGGATCGCCCGGTGCAGCATGATCGGTCGGCGGCGGCTGTTGTCCTCCGCGACGTACTCGGCGCCAAGGCGCTCCGGCAGCACCATGTCGAGCTGCAGCGTGCCGCACTGCCACGACCGGCCAAGCGCGTCCTTGATGTGGTACTCGACCTTCGGACCGTAGAACGCCCCCTCGCCCGCCAGCTCTTCCCACTTCAGGCCACAGGCCGTCAGTGCGTCGCGCAGACCCTGCTCGGCGCGGTCCCACGTCTCATCCGACCCCGCACGCGAATCCGGGCGCAGCGACAGCTTGATGTCGATATGATCGAACCCGAAATCCTTGTAGATGCTCATCGCGAGCGTATTGAAGGCGATGGATTCGCTGATGATCTGATCTTCCGTACAGAAGATGTGCGCGTCGTCCTGGACGAAGCCGCGCACGCGCATCAAGCCGTGCAGCGCGCCCGATGCCTCGTTGCGGTGGCACGAGCCGAATTCGGCGTAGCGCAGCGGCAGATCGCGGTACGAGCGCAGGCCGTGATTGAACACCTGGACGTGGCCCGGGCAGTTCATCGGCTTGATCGCGTAGTCGCGCTTTTCCGATTCCGTCGTGAACATGTTTTCACGATAGTTCTGCCAGTGGCCCGACGCTTCCCACAGCGAGCGGTCCATGATCATCGGCGTCTTGATCTCGTCGTAGCCGGCAACGCGCAGGCGGCCGCGCATGTACTGCTCGACCTGCTGCCAGAGCGTCCAGCCCCGCGGGTGCCAGAACACCATGCCCGGCGACTCGTCCTGCATGTGGAACAGGTCGAGTTGCTTGCCGAGCTTGCGATGGTCGCGCTTCTCGGCCTCTTCGAGCATGTGCAGGTAGGCGTCCTGATCTTCCTTTTTCGCCCAGGCCGTGCCGTAAATGCGCTGCAGCTGCTCGTTCTTCGAGTCGCCGCGCCAGTAGGCGCCCGCAACCTTCATAAGCTTGAAGACCTTCAGCTTGCCCGTGAACGGCACGTGCGGGCCACGGCAAAGGTCCGTGAAACCGCCGTGCGAGTACAGCTTGATGTCTTCGGCGCCCGGAATCGAGTCGATGATCTCGGCCTTGTACTTCTCGCCGATGCTCAAGAAGTAATCGACCGCCTCGCCGCGCGAGACGACGCGGCGCGACACCGGCTCGTCCTTCTTCGCGATTTCCTGCATGCGCTTTTCGATCTTGTCGAGATCTTCGGGCGTGAAGGGACGGTTGTAGGCGAAGTCGTAGTAAAAGCCGCTGTCGATGACCGGCCCGATCGTGACCTGCGCTTCCGGGTACAGATCCTTGACCGCGTAGGCGAGCAGGTGCGCCGTCGAGTGACGGATGATGTCGAGGCCGTCTGCGTCCTTGTCGGTGACGATGGCAAGCGATGCGTCACGATCGATCAGCGTTGACGTATCGACCAGTTCGCCATCGAGCTTGCCGCCGAGCGCCGCCTTGGCGAGACCCGGGCCAATCGAGGCCGCCACTTCGGCGACCGTCACGGGATGATCGTACTGTCGAACCGAGCCGTCGGGCAGACGTATCGCAACCATTGCATTCTCCAAAATGGGCCGGCCCGATCTGAGCCAGTCGCACGCCGTCAAAGAGGCTCGCAGAGACCCGCACACGATCTCGCGGCCAAAAAAAATGCGGCCCCGCTTTCGAGGGGCCGCATTCACTTTTTCAATCCATACAGCAGGCGAAAGAGGTCCTCGACTAGCGTCGCTCCGAAGTAGTTTCGGTGAACGTTCGCGGTGTCATAACCGTATTCGCCTTGCCGTGTTCGCCTTGTGGCGCTGAGTGTTTCCACTGCAGCTTTTACTGCACCTGAAGCCTCGGCAATGCCGCTGCTTCGATTTCGTTGGTAGGCTCGATTGGACTCGAACCAACGACCCCCACCATGTCAAGGTGGTGCTCTAACCAGCTGAGCTACGAGCCTAAAGAAACAAGATTATAAGAAGTGCCTGCAGACTTGGCAAGCGGTTTTTGCGACGCAGGAACAACGCCGCTTGAACGCGCTGCGGATCAACGCTTGTTACCGCTCGTCGCCCCTCGTCACCCCTTGCGCATCGCTCTCACTACGCCGCTCACCTCGCCGAGCAGCAAGCACGCCCGCTGGATCTGCGCGGAGTTCGACACCTCGACCGTAAACATCATGTACGCCGCGTTGCGCCGCGACTGCGTTTTCACGCCGATCACGTTCATCTTTTCGCGTGCGAACACTTCCGAAATGTCGCGCAGCAGGCCCTGGCGGTCGCTGGCCTCGATCGAGATATCCACCGGATAGACCGACTTGCCGCGTCCGCCCATCACGTCTGCGGACCATGTGGTCTGCAGCACGCGCTCTGGCGAGCGGTGCGCCATGCGCAGGAACGTCGGGCAATCGCTGCGATGAATCGACATGCCCTTGCCGCGCGTGACGAAACCGCTGATGTCATCCGGAGGCGCCGGGCGGCAGCAGCGTGCAAGCTGCGTGAGAAGCGCGTCGACGCCAACCACGAGCACGCCCGACGACGCCCCATGCGCCACGTTCGTTCCGCTCGCGCGCTTCGTGAGCTGCTCGGGCGTTTCCACTTGCGGCTCGGCAGCAGGGGCATCGTGCAGCGCCTGCTCGACACTGCGCAGACTGAACTCTTCCTTGCCGACCACGGCGAACAGTTCGTCGGGCGTCTTGAAGCCAAGCCGCACCGCAAGCTGATCGAGACTGACCGATGTGCGGCCCTCGCGCTGCAGAGTCTTTTCGACCATCGCCCGGCCGTTCGCGATGTTCTCCTGCGCATCGATCGCGTTGAACCACGCACGCACTTTTTGCCGCGCGCGCGAGCTCTGCAGATAGCCAAGCTGCAGATTGAGCCAGTCGCGCGACGGGCCACCCTCCTTCACCGTGACGACCTCGACGGTCTGCCCGTTACGCAGCGCCGTGTTGAGCGGCACCATCGCGCCGTCCACGCGCGCGCCACGGCAGCGATGGCCAAGCTCGCTGTGCAGGTGGTACGCGAAATCGAGGGGCGTCGCGCCGAGCGGCAGCGCGATCACGCGCGCCTGCGGCGTCAGTACGTAGATATGGTCGTCGTCGAGCGTGGTCTGGCGCAGTTGCTCCCAGGGCTGGCGACCGTCCGCCACGTCGTCCTTCCATGCGAGCAGCTGGCGCAGCCACGCGATCTTCTCGTCATAGCTTCCGCTTGCGCTGAACTGCCCGCCGTAGCCGCGCGAACCGGCTTCCTTGTAGCGCCAGTGCGCAGCCACGCCATACTCGGCGAACTGGTGCATCTCCTGCGTACGGATCTGCACTTCGAACGCGCGTCCGTCGTCGCCGATCACGACCGTATGCAGCGAGCGGTAACCGTTGGGCTTGGGGCGCGAAATGTAGTCGTCGAATTCCTTCGGCACCGGTTGCCAGAGGTTGTGCACGATGCCGAGCACCGTGTAGCAATCCTTGATATCCGGCACGATGACGCGGAATGCGCGCACATCGTAAAGCTCCGCAAAATCGAGATCCTTGCCCCGCATCTTCTTCCAGATGCTGTAGATATGCTTGGGCCGTCCGCTCACCTCGGCATGGATCTGCGCCGCCGCGATTTCGCGCTTTAACCGCGCAATCGCTTCGGAGACATAGGACTCGCGCTCGACGCGCTTTTCGTCGAGCAGCTTCGCGATGCGCTTGTAGGTGGCGGGCTCCTCGAAGCGAAACGCGAGGTCTTCGAGTTCCCACTTGAGCTGCCAGATGCCGAGCCGGTTTGCAAGCGGCGCGTAGATTTCGAGCGTCTCGCTCGACACCGCCGGCGCGGGCGTGATCTTCGCCGCCGCGTAGTAGCGCAGCGACTGCACCCGCGACGCGAGCCGGATCAGCACAACGCGAATATCCTGCGCGAACGCAAGCAGCATCTTGCGCAGCGATTCGACCTGCGCGCGGCGCTCGGACTGCGTGTCGTGCCCGGTGCCGGTCGCGGCGCTCTGTGCCGCGCGCAAGCTCACGGTGCCGAGACGCAGCAGCTTGCGCACGTCGAAGACGAGCTTCGTCACTTCCGGTCCGAAGCGCGCTTCGAGCATCGTTTCAGGATCGTCCAGATGCGGCGCGATGTTGAAGAGCGCCGCAGCAAGCACCGCTGGCGGATCGATGTTCAGCGCGCCTACGAGCGTTGCAGTGCCCTGCGCATGCTCGATCAAAAGCTCGCCTGTCGACAGGCGAGCGTCGCCCGCGTGTTCGCGCACGAACGCAAGCGCGTCGTCGATGGACGGCAGCACAGCCGCAACGGCATGCTCGGATGGAAGGCTATCGCTACTCATGAGACGGTGCCCGCCGGCACGCCGGACGGGATGCAACAGGAAAGAACCAACAACTGTAGAGGGCGGCGCGGATGCTCAACTACGCTGCGCCGCCACCACGACGATTTCAACGAGACATTCCGGATTCGCGAGCTTCGCCTCGACGGTCGCGCGCGGCGGCGTTGCACCCTGCTCGACCCACGTATCCCACACGGCGTTCATGCCGGGAAAATCCTTCATGTCTGCGATATAGATCTGCACGGAAAGCAGCAGCGATTTGTCGCTGTTCGCTTCGGCAAGCAGGCGATCGATATGGCCGAGGACTTCTCGCGTCTGACCTGTGATGTCCTGCTTCGAGTCTTCCGCGATCTGGCCGGCGAGATAGACCGTGCCATTGTGAACGGCCGTTTCCGAAAGACGCGGACCGACATGGTGACGAATGACTGCCATAAATAATCCTGTAGAGGTTGACTGCAGGTGATTCCGAGGCCGTTTCGGCCAATTTCACATTATGACGCTTCAGCGTGCGATGCACAGAGGAAGCGCTGCGCCACTGCGATCTGCCCGGCGTCCAGAAATGCCGGTGCATGGCCCGCGCCCGGGATTTCGACGCTCGAGACGTCATGTCCGGCTGCGACCATTTTCGCCACCGTCTCACGCGACAGCAGGTCCGAATGTTCGCCACGCACAACGAGCACCGGCCCCTTGAATGCCGCCAGCGAACGCCACATAAACTGCTCGCCCTGTGCACTCTGTTCAGGCGTAATGCTTTTGAACGGCTCGCCGATGCGCGGGTCGTAGCGCATGCGCCACCCGCCATCCACTTCATGCAGCAGCGGCGTGTTGATCTCGCGCCAGTCGTCGGCCGTGAGCGGCCCGAACGAGGCAGCGAGCTGCGCCGCGCGATCGATGCCCGCCTGCAGCGAAGGAAATCGCTCGTCGCGGCCGACGTAGTCGCCGATGCGCGCAAGCGCCACAGGCTCGATACGCGGACCCACGTCGTTCAGCACCATGCGGCCAATCGGCGCGTCGGGCAAGCCCGCGAGCGCCATGCCGATCAAACCGCCCATCGATGTGCCGAACCAGTCCACGCTCTCGACGCCCGTGCGTGCGATCAGCGTGACCATGTCGGCCACGTACTGCGCGATGCCGTAGCCGCGCGGATCGACGAGCCACGACGACAACCCGCGCCCGGCCACATCGGGGCAAACGACGCGGTACATATCCGACAACGCGGCGGCGAGCCGGTCGAAGTCACGGCTCGAACGCGTGAGTCCGTGCACGCAGACGAGCACGCGCGGATTGGCTGCGTCACCCCACTCCGTGTACGCGATGCGATGCAGGCCCGAGGGGCTCAGACACTGAACATGGTGTTGTCGCGGCAAAACGGACGCCTGGCTCATCAATGACTCCTCGTTGAAGGCTGTGGGCCGATTGTAATCGGCTTTGCGCCGCACGAGAGCCACACGCGGGATGCCAGCGGGGTCTTGCCGGAGCCTGCTGGTTCACCGGACTGCCCCGCGCAGCAAGGCGGCGCACGCACGCGACCTGGCCAACCGGCCTATGCCGTTCGGCCGACGTTTCACGCGCTCACCGAGGCGCGAGAATGGACACGTCCAAAAACGAAACGGGCGAGACCGAAGTCCCGCCCGCCCCGATCATGTTCGAGCCGTCCGTGTATATACAGCCGCTACAGCTTTCAGCTCATGGCGCTCACATCGAGCGGCGCGCCCGTCTTCGCCCTGATTTCCTCGACGGTCACGCCCGGCGCCAGTTCGGTCACCACGAGGCCCGCGTCGGTCACCTCGATCACGCCGAGATCGGTGATGATGACGTTCACGACGCCTACACCCGTAAGCGGCAGCGTGCAGCTTTCGAGAATCTTGTGCTGATCGCCCTTCGCGACGTGCTCCATGAGCACGACCACGCGCTTGACGCCCGCCACGAGGTCCATCGCGCCGCCCATGCCCTTGATCATCTTGCCCGGGATCATCCAGTTCGCGAGGTCGCCCTTTGCGCTCACCTGCATCGCGCCGAGGATCGCAAGATTGATGTGCCCGCCGCGGATCATCGCAAACGAGTCAGCCGACGAGAAGATCGACGAACCCGGCAGCGTCGTCACGGTCTGCTTGCCGGCGTTGATCATGTCCGCGTCGACCTCGTCGTCGGTCGGGAACGGGCCAATACCGAGCAGGCCGTTTTCCGACTGCAGCCAGACTTCCATGCCTTCGGGCACGTGATTGGCCACGAGCGTCGGCAAGCCGATGCCGAGGTTCACGTAAAAGCCGTCCTGCAGTTCCTGCGCCGCGCGTGCGGCCATTTCGTCACGATTCCATGCCATGATCGGTCTCCCTTAGGCGCGTGCCGCAGCGCGCACGGTGCGTTGTTCGATACGCTTTTCCGGGTGCGCATTGAGCACGATGCGCTGTACGAAGATACCCGGCGTATGGACCGCATCCGGATCGAGTTCGCCGTTCTCGACGATCTCTTCGACCTCCACGACCGTGATCTTGCCCGCCATCGCGCACATCGGATTGAAGTTGCGCGCCGTACGGCGGAAAACGAGGTTGCCCGACTTGTCCGCCTTCCACGCCTTCACGAGCGCCACGTCGGCCGTCAGCGAGTGCTCGAGCACGTAGTGCCGGTCGCCGAACTGGCGCGTTTCCTTGCCCTCGGCAATCAGCGTGCCATAGCCCGTGTTCGTAAAGAACGCCGGAATGCCCGCGCCACCTGCACGCAGCTTCTCGGCCAGCGTGCCCTGCGGCGTGAATTCAAGCTCGAGCTCGCCCGCGAGATACTGGCGCTCGAATTCCTTGTTCTCGCCCACGTACGACGAGATCATTTTCTTGATCTGGCGCGTCTGCAGCAGCAGGCCAAGACCAAAGCCGTCCACGCCCGCATTGTTGCTGATGCAGGTAATGCCCTTCACGCCCGTGTCGCGCAGCGCGCCGATCAGCGCCTCGGGAATGCCGCACAACCCGAAACCGCCGACCGCGAATGTCTGGCCGTCCTTGACGATGCCTTCGAGCGCGGCTGCCGCGCCTGGGTAGACCTTGTTCATCAGTGTGTCCTTTCCTCGAATGAAAATCCGGATACCGGTTTGTTCCGGTCTTGCGCGAGGACGTCGAGCCCGTCCCGGGAAGGCTTCATTCTAGCCATGCACGCGTGGCGATGCAGTCAGGCAGCCGCCTCGGCCGTTCAGCCAATCGGCCTTCCTGTGGGTGCAAAGCGTACGCTGGCGGCATGTTGCGGCACAATACGCAAAACTACATAAAGCAATACCCGCATCTCCGCCATGCACGACACGCCTGCCCGCTCCGCGCTCGACTATCAGACCGCCTTTCACCTGGCGCCGATCGGCCTCGTGCTATCGCGCGAACGCATCATCGAAGACTGCAACGACCAGGTCGCCGCCATTTTCCGCTGCACGCGCGAGGCGCTGATTGGCCAGTCCTTTCAGGTGCTGTATCCATCGGAGGACGAATTCGAGCGCATCGGCACACGCATTCCGCCGATCATGAGCGCGCTCGGCAGCTACGCCGACGATCGCATTATGAAACGCGCCGGCGGCGAGCTCTTCTGGTGCCACGTGACCGGCCGCTCGCTCGATCGGGCGGCGCCTCATGCAGCGGGCGTCTGGACGTTCGAGGACCTGAGCGCGACGCGGCGCGTCGCCGTCGAACTGACGCCGCGCGAGCGCGAAATCGCCGCGCAACTGGTCACCGGCAAGACCAGCAAGCAGATCGGCCGGATTCTCGACATCAGCTCGCGCACCGTGGACGTCTACCGCGCGCGGCTCATGCGCAAGTACGACACCGGCAACGCGACCGAGCTGCTGCAGCGGCTGCTCGGGCAATAACGACGGCGAACGCGGCCTGGAGCGGCAACAGCAGGGGCAACCAAAGCGGCGGCGGCAACGGAAAGCGCGCCGCGGCGCGCTCAACCGGGCCGGCTCGCCTTGACGAGCGGAGCATGCTCGATCGTCGCACGCAGCGTGTCGGGAATCGGCACGGACTTGCCCGCCGCGTAGTCGATCCACACGCAACGGGCGTTGCCGCGCGCGTAGACCGTTTCAGGGTCGTCGGCGCGGCGCAGCTCGAACCCGGTGTCGAAGCTGCTGCGGCCCGGCTGGCCGACGGTCATCGTGCACAGAACATCGCCCGGATAGTGTAGCTGCCGCAGAAATTCCATCGAGGCGTTGACGATCACCGGCCCCTGTCCTCGCGCATTGCTGCCGGCCACGCCCAACTGCTCGAACCAGGAAATCCGCACCTGCTCCATGTAGCGGAAATAGACCGTGTTGTTCACGTGGCCGAAGGCATCCATGTCGCCCCAGCGGATCGGCATGGTCATTTCAAAAACGGGGTGGTAATCAGTCATTGCACTTCTTTTTGCGTTGATACGAGGCGCCGCGCGGCGGCCCTGGCCCGCCGCTCAGGCGAGTCCGAAGCCGTCGTCGGCGGTGATGATGGCGCCGTTTATGAAGGAGGACTCGTCGGCGGCCAGCAACAGCAGCAGGCCGTCGAGATCTTCGGGTGTGCCGACGCGATGACGCGGCAGCATCGAGATAAGCTTCTGGCCCTGCTCGGTCGCCCAGTGGTGGTGGTTGATTTCGGTGTCGATGTAGCCCGGGCAGATCGCGTTCACGTTGATCCCGTAGCGGCCCCATTCGAGGGCCATCGCCTTCGTCATGTGCACGACGGCAGCCTTGCTGATCGCGTACAGACCGATCTGCGGCAGCACGCGCAGCCCGGCCACCGAAGCGATGTTGATGATGCGGTACGCCGGCTTCGGGCCGCCGCCGTTGCCGCGCATGATCATGCGCCGCGCGACTTCCTGTGCGACGAAGAAGGCGCCGCGGGTGTTCGTGTCGAACACGTACTCGAAATCGGCGGGCGTCACGTCCGCCAGCTTCTGCGTGGTCGAGACGCCGGAATTGTTGACCAGGATGTCGATGGTGCCCGCCTCGGTTTCGGCATGCGCCACTGCAGAGCGGATGCTCTGGTAGTCCGTCACGTCGAGCGAAACGACGTGCGCAGCCCCGCCTTCGGCCTCGATCTCGGCGCGCAGCTCCTTGAGCCGCTCGACGCGCCGGCTCGCCAGTACGACCTTCGCGCCGGCCTGCGAGAGCACGCGGGCAAAGCGCTTGCCAAGCCCGCTCGACGCCCCGGTGATCATCGCAACCTTGCCTTCCAGATTGATCGAGCGGCCCATTTGCGGTCCCTGTTCAAATAAGAAGAAGAGACACCAGAACCGGCGTCAACAGAAAGACGACGATTCTGGCATAGAATAGAACGATCGTGCAGAAATTGATTTGTCCGGTTGCAGCCCGGGGAACGTTACCCGACAATACGAACCCGAAAAAAGCATTCTAATGGCAAGAGGAGCTTTGATGACCCCTGCAAGTCTTTTGGAGCAATACGGCCCGCGCGAGTCGATGGAATACGACGTGGTGATCGTAGGCGGCGGTCCGGCTGGTCTGTCTGCGGCGATCCGCCTGAAGCAACTGGCGCAGGAAAAAGGCGTCGAGATCGGCGTGTGCGTCCTGGAAAAAGGCTCGGAAATCGGGGCGCATATCCTCTCGGGCGCGGTCATGGACCCGCGCGCG
>NZ_SCRP01000008.1 GCF_004298475.1 Paraburkholderia sp.
TTCGATCCTCGTGGGCATTCAGGTGCCTGGCGCCGACGACGCCGAATTCCGGCGCTTTCTCGCGACGCTCGGCTATCCGCACTGGGAAGAGACGCAGAATCCGGCTTACCGGCTGTTTCTCGCGTAATCGTCGAAATCGTCGTAATCATCGCAATCGTGCAAGGGGCCGCCAACGTGGGCGTTTCGCTCTCCGACAAACTTGTCGTCGCCGTCTCGTCGCGCGCCCTCTTCGATTTCGAGGAGGAAAACCGCATCTTCGAGGCGGGCGACCTCGCGGCCTACGAGGCGTTACAGCGCGCGCGGCTGAACGTGCCCGCGCAGCCCGGCGTCGCGTTCGCGCCGATCCGCAAGCTGCTTGCGCTCAACGACGGCGCGCATCGCGTCGAAGTGGTGATCCTCTCGCGCAGCGATCCGATCAGCGGTTTGCGCGCGTTCAGTTCGTGCCGCGAGCACGCACTCGAAATCCAGCGCGGCGTGTTCACGCGCGGACGCGCACCCTGGGCGTACCTGAAGCCGCTCAATGCGTCGCTATTTCTTTCCGCGAACCAGGATGACGTGCGCGACGCGCTCGCCGCCGGGTTTCCTGCCGCGCGCGTGTTTCCGCGCGTCGATACGGATTCCGCGGATTCGGCGACAATGGCGCGTGGCGACGCGAACGAAATTCGCATCGCATTCGACGGAGATGCCGTGCTTTTTTCCGACGAAGCCGAGCAGATCTTCCAGCGCGAGGGCCTGGGCGCCTTCGTGAGCCACGAGCGCGACAACCGCGAACTGCCGCTTGCGCAAGGCCCGCTCAAGCCGCTGCTCGAAGCGCTGCACGGCCTGCAAAAGCTTGCGGGCGCGAATAGTGCGAATGGTGATGGTGCAGACACGCAGATGCGCATCCGCACGGCGCTCGTCACCGCGCGTTCGGCGCCCGCGCACGAGCGCGCCATCCGCACGTTGATGGCATGGAACATCGAAATCGACGAAGCGATGTTCCTCGGCGGACTCGACAAAGGCCCGTTCCTGCGCGAGTTCGAGCCCGATTTTTTCTTCGACGACCAGATCCGCCACTGCGAATCGGCCAACTCGGTTACCGCGACCGGGCACGTGGCGAGCGGCGTGGCCAATATGGCAAACCCGGTAGTAAATCCGGTAGCAACCCCGCAGCAACTGTAACCAGCGCATCATGACTCCAGACCAATCTCCGCTCGGCAAGCCCGCCGCCTACACCGAACAGTACGACGCCTCACTGCTGTTCCCGATTTCGCGCGCGCTTGCACGCGAAGCGATCGGCATCGGTGAGCAACTGCCCTTCTTCGGCACCGATATCTGGAACGCCTACGAGCTTTCGTGGCTGAACGCGCGCGGCAAGCCGCAGATCGCAATCGCGACGTTCTTCATCCCCGCCGATTCGCCGAATATCGTCGAATCGAAGTCGTTCAAGCTCTATCTGGGTTCGTTCGCGCAGACGAAGCTCGATTCCGCCGAGGCCGTGCGCGATTTGCTCAAGCGCGATATTTCGGCAGCCTGCGGCGCACCGGCTTCGGTGCGGCTCGACCAGCCAGGCGGCTTTCACAAGATTCAGTTCGAGGAATTCGAAGGCCTCTCGCTCGACCGTCTCGATCTCGAAGCCGAGGTCTATCAGCCGGAGCCGTCGCTGCTCACCGCCGCGTTCAACGAAGCGCCGGTCGAAGAGACGCTGATCTCGAATCTGTTGAAGTCGAACTGCCCCGTGACCGGCCAGCCCGACTGGGGCAGCGTCCAGATCCACTACGTCGGGCCGCAGATCGAGCAGGCCGGGCTCCTGCGCTACATCATTTCGTACCGCAATCACACGGGCTTTCACGAGCAATGCGTCGAGCGCATGTTCGTGGACATCCTGCGCACCTGCAAACCGGACCGGCTCGCGATCTACGCGCGCTACACGCGCCGCGGCGGGCTCGACATCAATCCGTTCCGCACCAACTTCAACATGCCGATGCCGGACAACGCGCGGCTCGCGCGGCAGTAGCGTGAAATAAGCGGAAAAAATAAGCGGGAAATACAGAAAGCGCCCTTCGGGGCGCTTTCTGCATGCAATCAGTGCGGCAGCTCGGCGGCGCCCATGCGCCGCGCAATCACCGCAGCGCGTTGCGCGAGCCAGGGCGCGTTGCGATGCGCGTCGAAGTACCTGGGGCGCGGCAGCATCACGGCAAGCCGCGCCGACTGCCAGGGCGTGAGCTTCGCCGCCGTCGTGCGGAAGTAATAACGCGCCGCCGCCTGAGCGCCATACACGCCGTTGCCCCACTCCACCGAATTCAGATAGATCTCGAAGATGCGCTCCTTGTCGAGCAGCGTTTCGAGCATCCACGTAATGATGAATTCCTGGCCCTTGCGGATATAGCTTTTCTCGCGCGACAGGAACAGGTTGCGCGCGAGTTGCTGCGTGATCGTCGAGCCGCCGCTGACGATGTGTCCGCGCCGCTTGTTCTTTTCCCACGCCTCCAGGATCGCGTCGGTTTCGTAGCCGCTGTTATTGACGAAGTCGGCGTCTTCGGACGCGATGATCGCGCGCTTGAGGTTGCGCGAAATCTCGCCGTACGGCACCCACCGATGCTGGATCGAGAGATCGGGACGGTCGGCGCCAAGGCGCGCCGCATCGGTGCGCATGAACGCCGTCGATCGAGGATCGATGACATTCCAGGCCGCGATCTGCGCGAAGTAGAACGCCTGCAGCGCAATCCACGCGATGACGAACACCGCGGCGGCATACGCCATCCAGCGCACGACGCCCGGTCGCTTCGCGGCTTTGCGCTTCGGCATCGCGTCCCCGTTGCGCGTGCGGTGGCGTTAAGCCTGCGCTGCCAGCTGCGCGCGCAACGCGGCCAGCACCGGCGCGCCGTCGGGACGCACGCCGCGCCAGACGTAGAACGATTCGGCGGCCTGCTCCACGAGCATGCCGAGTCCGTCCGCCGCGCGCGCGCCGAGCGCCTGCGCGTGGCGCATGAACACGGTCGGCTGCGCGCCGTACATCATGTCGTAGGCGAGCGACCCTGCGCCGAACGCACGCTCGTCGCATTCGGGCAGCGCGGCGTCGAGACTGCTCGCCGTCGCGTTGACGATCACGTCGTAGGGCGCCGGATCGAGCGCACGCGGACCGCCGCCGTTGATGAGGCAGCCAGCCTCGGCGGCCGCCGCGCCGAACTGGCCGATCAATTCGTGCGCCTTCGCAGCCGTGCGATTGACGATGGTGATCTCGCGCGGGCCGCGTTCGAGCATCGGCAGCACGACGCCGCGCGCCGCGCCGCCCGCGCCGAGCAGCAGCACGCGCGCGCCCTTGATCGCCACGCCGAGATTCGCTTCGATGTCGCGCACGAGGCCGAAACCGTCGGTGTTGTCGCCGTAGATGCCGTCGGCGTCGAAGCGCAGCGTGTTGACCGCGCCCGCCGCCGCCGCGCGCGGCGAGAGCCGGTGCGCGAGCGCGTGCGCTTCGAGCTTGAACGGGACGGTCACGTTCAGGCCGCGGCCGCCCGCGGCCTTGAATGCGTTGACTTCCGCGACGAAACCGTCGAGCGGCGCGAGCAGGCGTCCGTATTCGATGCGCTCGCCGGTCTGTGCGGCGAACTGCGCGTGGATGGCGGGCGACTTGCTGTGCGCGACCGGATTGCCGATCACGGCATAGCGATCAACCTGTGTGCCGCCCCCTGCGTCCGCCTGTACGCCGCCTGTGCTCATTCGCGGGTCTCCGCTGCGTGTTGTGCCTGCTGCGCCTGTTGCCCGTTCGGCTCGACCGGAGCTTCGGCTTCAGCGGCTTCGTTTGCGGCTTCGTCGGCACCTTCAGACACATCCGACTCGGCCAGCGCTTCGGCTTCGCTTTGCGCCGATGCATCGGCGGCTTCGATCAGCTCTTCGTCCTCGCCCTCTTCCTCTTGCGCTTCGGCGCCGCTCGTGACGACCGGCGCGTCGAGCACGCGCAGCATGCGCACCGACGCCTCGATGGTCAGCTCGTCGATCGACATCACTTCGAGCAGCACGCGCGTGCCGCGCGCATGCACGCCGAGCGCGGGCACGTGCATGATCAGCGGCACTTCCTCGAAGCGCACGAGGTCGTCCTTCACCACGGTCGCGGCGAATTCGCGGCGGTCTTCCTGCTGGAGCCAGCGCAGGCACCAGAAATACTCCATGCGGCGCTGATAATCGGCATAGGCCGTATACGTCTCGTCGAAGCCCTGCACGACCGCGAAAAGATCGGCGTCCTTAGGCTTGAACGGCGCAGCGAGCTTCGCGGTGACGCCGTGCTCGACGCACGCGAGCAACTGCCACTGGTTCACGAGGTCGACGTAGCGGCGCAGCGGCGACGTGCTCCACGTGTACTGCGCGACGCCGAGCCCTTCGTGCGGCGCCGCGCTCGTCTGCATGCGCGTGCGCTTCGGGCCGCTCGGCGCGCCGAACGCGCGCTGCGAGCGATAGATGCCCGGCACGCCGTGATCGTGCAGGAACGCACCCCACGTCGAATTCGCGAGGATAGCGAGTTCCGCGACGATCAGATCGAGCGGCGAGCCGCGGCGGCGCGGCGTGATCGTGACGTGCTCGCCGTCCACGTAGAAGTTGAAGTCGGTATTGCGCTGCACTTCGCGGCGCAGGCCGTAGCCAGCGCGCGCCTGCTGGCGCTTTTCGAAGAGCGCCTGGGCGAACGGCCACAGCACGGCGATGTCGTCCTTGTGCGGATACTCGCCGCTGCCGGCCGCGAGCGTCTCTTCGGTGACGAGTTCGTCGAGCGTGTTGTGGCGCAGGTTGTTCTTCACGAACACGCGCTCGGCGCGCGTCTCGGTCGCGACAATGTCCTGCGTCTCGCGATTCACGATGCAGTAGAGCGACAGCGCCGGACGCACGCCGCCTTCCTTGAGCGTGAACGCATCGACGAAATCGTCGGGCAGCATCGTGATCTTGTCGCCGGGCATGTAGACGGTCGACAGGCGCGTGCGCGCGATCGTGTCCGCCATGTCGCCGCGCTGGATGCCGAGCGCAGGCGCCGCGATGTGAATGCCGATGCGCACGCGGCCATCGGCGAGATGCTCGATCGAGAACGCGTCGTCGATTTCGGTCGTCGTCACGTCGTCGATGGAAAACGCCTCGACGTGCGCTTCGGGCAGATCGTCGGGCAGCGCGCCCACGGCGACGGCCGGGAAGCCCGTGCCGTGCGGGAAGAATTCCGCGAGGAAGCGCGCCTCGTGCAGCGCGCGCGGCGACGCGATGCCGCCGCATTCGAGCATCAGGCGCGGCATCGAAATCCCGCGCGCAGCCGCCGCCGCTTCGAGCGCCTTGTATTCGATGGTGTTCTTGTCCGGCTTCGTGAGCAGGCCGAGCGCCTTGTCCTTGAGCGCCTCGGGCAGCTTGCCCGCCTTCAGTTCCTCTTCGTAGCCCGCCTGCACGAGCGCCTGCTGACGCTTGCGCTCAAGCGACGCGAGCGCCATCTTCAGCTGCTCTTCGGGCGCGCGCAGGTACTGGCCGCGGCCCTTGCGGCGGAAATAAACCGGCGAGCCGTGCAGACACAGCACGAGCGCGGCGCGCTCGACCGCGCTCTGGTTTTCGCCGAAGTATTCGGCGGCGAGCGCCGTAAAGGCGAACTCGTCTGCGGGCGCGCATTCCCACAGGAAGTCGAGGTCGATCTCCTGCGCGGCGGCGTCCGCCTGCTCCATCAACTCGCCGGCGGCGGGCTTTTCGAATTCGATCAGCACGTCCTTCGCACGCACCTTCGCGCGGCGTCCGCCCGGCAACTCGACCTGAAATGCATCACCCTGGCGCGACAGCACGCTGCCGGCCTTGAAACTGCCCGATTCCTCAAAGAAAACGTTCACTCAATACTCTCGTTCAGACTTGCATGGACCGCCCACGCCGTACGTCGTACGCCGGGGCGGTGCCGTATTGCCGTATACATATAGGCGTTCGCGCGCGGCGCGAAGCCTTCACAGGGAGATGCGTCAGGGCGCGTCGCACCAGGCGATCACGTCGTCGACATAGTCGGCGAAGTCGCTGATGCCGTGGTCGCTGCCCTCGATCAGCTTCGTGGACACGCCCGGATAGTGGGCGAGCATTTCACGATAGTCGAGCACTTCGTCGCCGGTTGCGGCGATCAGATAGTAGCGCGCGGGCTGCGTCACCGACGCGATGGCCAGCGCGCGCAATTCGTCCAGATGGCGCGGCTCGACGACGATACTGCCGCCGCCGTGCCAGAGCGGCTGCTCGCCGAGATACTTCGACAGATCGCGGTCGGGCACCACCGCCGGGTTCAGGAGCGCGGCACGCCAGCCGTGCTGCTCGGCGAGCCAGGTCGAGAAATAGCCGCCGAGCGAGCTGCCGATCAGCGTCACGCGCTCGCCCGGCTTCAGGCGCGCACTGATTTCACGCCCGGCGAGCGCGACGGCCTCGGCGGGCGACACCGGCAGCATCGGGCAGAACCATTCGTCGGCGCGGCCCAGTGCAGCGAGGCGCGCCGCGAGAAGCTTCGCCTTGAACGAATTCGGCGACGAACGAAAGCCATGCAGATAGACGATCACGCGGCGCTCCGTGCCGAAAGCGCATCGAGCAGCTTCTGATGCACGCCGCCGAAGCCGCCGTTGCTCATGACGAGCACCTGGTCGCCCGGGCGCGCGGCGGCAACCACGGCCTTCACGAGCGCGTCGAGGTCGTGGAATGCCCGCGCCTTGCCGCCGAGCGGCGCGAGCGCACCGGCGAGATCCCAGCCGAGCGCGTCCTTGCCCGCTGGCGCGCCGTAGCCGAACACGAGGTCGGCGTCGGCGAGGCTCGCGGGCAGTTGCGCCTTCATCACGCCGAGCTTCATCGTGTTCGAGCGCGGTTCGAGCACGGCGAGAATGCGCGTGTTGTCGCGTCCCACGCGGGTTCGCAACCCGGCGAGGGTCGTCTCGATCGCAGTCGGATGGTGCGCGAAGTCGTCGTAGATCGTCACGCCATCGACGCTGCCGCGCACTTCCATGCGGCGCTTCACGTTGCGGAACGTCGCGAGCGACTGGGCCGCTTGCGCGGGCGGCACGCCGACGCTGCGCGCAGCCGCAATCGCCGCGAGCGCGTTCAGGCGGTTGTGGTCGCCCTGGATCTGCCAGCCGACCACGCCCGCGCGCTCGCTGTGGTGATAGACGGCGAAGCGTTCGTCGACGGGAACGCCGTCTTCGGCGGGCAGCGCCTGCCAGCCGCCATCGACGCCGAAACGCTCCACCTCGCTCCACACGCCGCGCGTGAGCACGCGCTCAAGCGCATCCGAGCGGCCGTTCGTGACGATGCGGCCGATGCCGGGAATCGTGCGGACGAGATGATGGAACTGCGTCTCGATGGCGGCGAGATCGGGAAAAATGTCGGCGTGATCGTATTCGAGATTGTTCAGCACCGCCGTGCGCGGGCGGTAATGGACGAACTTCGAGCGCTTGTCGAAAAACGCGGTGTCGTATTCGTCGGCTTCGATCACGAAGAAGCTCGAATCGGTGAGCCGCGCCGAGACGCCGAAGTTCAGCGGCACCCCGCCGATCAGAAAGCCGGGGTTCAGGCCCGCGTCTTCGAGCAGCCACGCGAGCATCGACGTCGTCGTGGTCTTGCCGTGCGTGCCCGCGACCGCGAGCACCCACTTGTCGCGCAGCACGTGGTCGCCGAGCCACTGCGGCCCCGACGTGTACGGCAGCCCGCGGTCGAGGATCTCCTCCATGAGCGGATTGCCGCGCGACACGACGTTGCCGATCACGTAGAGATCGGGGTTCAGATCGATCTGGCTGGCGTCGTAGCCCTCGATGAGGCGAATGCCCTGCGCCTCGAGCTGGGTGCTCATCGGCGGATAAACCCCCGCGTCGCAGCCGGTCACGGTGTGGCCGGCGCTGCGCGCGAGCACCGCGAGACCGCCCATGAACGTGCCGCAGATGCCGAGGATATGGATGTGCATAAGCCTGTCGCGCCGCGCGGGCGTCGGGAAACGGGTTATCTGGATGGGGAACGCGAAGACGGCGGCGCGGCTCGCCCGGCACCGCCACAACGAAGGACGCTATTGTACCCGAGCGCGCGAGGCGTACTGCGCCGCTTTCCCTGACAGCGCAAGGTCCACGCAGCATTCTCTAGTATGATGGCTGGATGGTTCGCAGATCACATTTCGATCCGCAACGCGTGCGCGAGGAAATCGCCATCGCGGCAGCACGGATGATCGCCGAGGACGGGCTCGACTACGCAAGCGCCAAACGCAAGGCGGCGCGGCAGGTCGCCGGGGATACACGCATCGAAAGCGCCTGGCTGCCCGACAACGACCAGATCGAAGACGAGATCCGCGAATATCAGGCGCTCTTCCAGGGCGAAAGCCAGCCGTTGGTGCTGCGGCGCCTGCGCGAAATCGCGCTCGACTGGATGCGCCGGCTCGGCGAGTTCAACCCGTTCGTCACGGGCGCCGTGCTCAACGGCACGGCGGGCGCGCATTCCGACATCCATCTGCAGATCTTCTGCGACAACCCGAAAGACGTCGCCATCTGGCTCCTGAACGCAAATGTGCCATACGACGTGTCCGAGACGCGCCATTTTGCCGCCCGCGGCTACGTGGAGACGCTGAGCTTTATGTACCGGGCATCGCGCGATGAGGAACCTGTGGGCATCCATGTTGCTCTCTATGACACCGACGATCTGCGCGGCGCCGTACGTGCCGACCCGCGCGGCCGTCTGCCGCGCGCGAACGCCCAGGCGCTCCAGGCGCTGATCGACGAGAGCGGCGCGACAACCCCGGCCCAATGACCTCGTCGGCCTCATCGATAACTTCATTGTCGACATTTAACAGCACGATCTACGGATTTCAGGCACACCGATGAACTCAAAGCGGATTCTGGTCACACTCGCAGTCGTTGCAGTGGCTGTCGGCGGCGGCATTCTGGCCGGGTACTGGACACGCGGCGGCGGTTCGGATGGAAGCGCGAACGCAGGCGCGGCCACGGCCGATGCGGCGGCGACGGCGAACCCGCAGGAGGCGCTCGGCAAGCTGTGGAGTGCAGCGGTCACCACGCCCGACGGCCAGCCCCAGTCGCTCGCAGCCTACAAGGGCCGGCCGATCGTCGTGAACTTCTGGGCTTCGTGGTGCGGACCGTGCGTCGCGGAGATGCCGGAGCTGTCCGCCATGCAGCGCGAATACGCGAAGAAGGGCATTCAGTTCGTCGGCCTCGGCGTCGACTCCAGCACCAACGTCAAAGCTTTCCTTCAAAAAGTGAAGGTCGACTACCCCGTCTACGTGGCCGGATTCGGCGGCGCCGATGTCGCACGCGCGTTCGGCAACTCAGTCGGCGGCTTGCCTTACACGGTCGTAATCGACGCGAACGGCACCGTACGCGCGACAAAATTAGGCCAAATCAAACCAGACGAACTTCGTCACACGCTCGATGCACTTTGACGCGTCAGAACAATTGACCGGGCATTAGGCACCGTACGGCACTTTTTGCCGCGTCTTTTATGCCTTTTGGCGGGAGATCAGAGCCGCTGTCGGACGCCGGCCAATCCCGGGGCCATATCAGCCGCTCGGAAAACTAGACAAATTTCTCTAATCAGCGCTAAAGTTCGCGCAATTCCACAGAAAACGAAGCGACCATGACGAGACTGCTGGTTCTGCACGGCCCCAACCTCAACCTTCTCGGCACCCGGGAACCTGAGGTGTACGGGCGCGTGACGCTCCCGCAGATCGATCAGGCACTCGCCAAACAAGCCGCGGATGCGGGCGTCGAGCTCGCGACTTTCCAGAGCAATCACGAAGGGGCGCTCGTCGACCGGATTCAGGCCGCGCGCGCCGAACAAACCGATTTCATTCTGATCAACCCGGCTGCGGACACGCACACGAGCGTAGCGATCCGGGACGCGCTGGCTGGCGTCGGCATACCGTTCGTCGAGATTCACCTGTCGAACGTGCATCGCCGCGAAGCCTTCCGGCATCACTCGTATTTCTCCGACCTGGCCGAAGGCGTTATCTGCGGCCTCGGCTGGAAGGGTTACCTGTACGCGCTCGAATTCGCGCTTGACCGGCTTGCCGCCGCCAAGGGCGCCTGATTCGCGGGTCGGATAACCGACGCACTCTGACAGACAACACTAATCCCGTGCCGGCGCGCGCGTCCGGCACACACGTATTCAAAGGGGCTGCACCATGGATCTACGTAAGCTGAAGACTCTGATCGACCTCGTCTCCGAATCGGGCATTTCGGAACTCGAAGTCACCGAGGGCGAAGGCAAGGTGCGTATCGTCAAAAATGCGCCGCCGGTGTACGTCCAGCCGGCAGCCCAGTACGCGGCGCCTGTCGCCGGGCAGTTCGCAGCGCCGCTCGCCGCGCCGGGCCAGGCCGCGGAAGGCGCAGCCGCTCCCGCCGCCGCGCCGGCTGCGCCGCAGGGCCACGTCGTGACCTCGCCGATGGTCGGCACCTTCTACCGCGCGCCGTCGCCGGGCGCCGATCCGTTCGTCCAGGTCGGCGACACGGTCAAGGAAGGTCAGACGCTGTGCATCATCGAAGCGATGAAGCTGCTCAACGAAATCGAATCGGACATGGCTGGCGTGATCAAGGAAGTCCTCGTCGAGAACGGCCAGGCTGTCGAATACGGCCAGCCGCTCTTCGTGGTCGCTTAACGCCATGCGCTGCGCGCGCGGCAGCGCCGCCCGTGCCTCGTGCATGCGTTGCCTGTGCCGCCCCCGTGCCACCCGCGCCACCTGAGCCACGTATTGGGCGCTCGCTTCGCGAGGCACGCGCGGCCGATCCTCTGAGGCGGCCCGCCAGAACCCCTTGCGGCGCCCATTGAAGAGTCGAATACCCAACATGTTTGAAAAAATCCTCATTGCCAATCGTGGCGAAATCGCGCTCCGCATCCAGCGCGCGTGCCGCGAACTCGGCGTCAAGACGGTCGTCGTCTACTCGGAAGCCGACAAGGAAGCCAAGTACGTCAAGCTCGCCGACGAGGCTGTCTGCATCGGCCCGGCGCCGTCGAACCTCAGCTACCTCAACATGCCGGCGCTCATCAGCGCGGCGGAAGTCACCGACGCCGAAGCGATCCACCCCGGCTACGGCTTCCTCTCCGAGAACGCGGACTTCGCCGAGCGCGTCGAGCAATCGGGCTTCACGTTCATCGGCCCGCGCCCGGAAACGATCCGCATGATGGGCGACAAGGTCACCGCGAAGCAGACGATGATCAAGACCGGCGTGCCGTGCGTGCCGGGCTCGGAAGGCGCGTTGCCCGACGATCCGAAGGAGATCGTCAAGATTGCGCGCGCGGTCGGCTATCCGGTCATCATCAAGGCCGCGGGCGGCGGCGGCGGACGCGGCATGCGCGTCGTGCACACGGAAGCGGCGCTCGTGAACGCGGTCAACATGACGCGCGAGGAAGCGGGCCGTGCGTTCGGCAATCCGCAGGTCTACATGGAGAAGTACCTCGAGAATCCGCGCCACATCGAAATCCAGGTGCTCTCGGATTCGTTTCGCAACGCCGTGTGGCTCGGCGAGCGCGACTGCTCGATGCAGCGCCGCCACCAGAAGGTGATCGAGGAAGCACCGGCGCCCGGCATCGCGCGCCGCCTGCTCGACCGCATCGGCGACCGCTGCGCCGACGCCTGCAAGAAAATGGGCTACCTCGGCGCGGGCACGTTCGAATTCCTGTACGAGAACGGCGAGTTCTACTTCATCGAGATGAATACGCGCGTGCAGGTCGAGCACCCGGTCACCGAGCTGATCACCGACATCGACATCGTGCAGGAACAGATCCGCATCGCCGCAGGCGAGAAGCTCTCGTTCCGCCAGCGCGACATCCAGTTGAAGGGCCACGCAATCGAGTGCCGCATCAACGCCGAAGATCCGTTCAAGTTCACGCCGTCGCCGGGACGTCTCACGTCGTGGCACATGCCGGGCGGCCCCGGCGTGCGCGTCGACTCGCATGCCTACAACGGCTATTTCGTGCCGCCGAACTATGATTCGATGATCGGCAAGCTGATCACCTACGGCGCGACGCGCGAGCAGGCGATCCAGCGCATGCGCATCGCGCTGTCGGAAATGGTGGTCGAAGGCATCCAGACCAACATCCCGCTGCACCGCGAACTGATGCTCGACGCGAAGTTCGTCGAGGGCGGCACGAGCATCCATTACCTCGAAAACCGTCTGGCCGCGCGCCAGCAGGTTCAGAAGGAAGAAGCGTAATTCATGAGCTATCGGGAACTGATCGTCGAGCTGGATCGCAAGCGCGCCGAAGCACTCTCCGACGCGCTGATCGAACTCGGCGCGCTGTCGGTATCGGTGGAAGACGCCGACGCCGACACGCCCGACGAACAGCCGCTCTTCGGCGAGCCGGGCCTCACGCCCGAGCGCACGGCGTGGCAGCACTCGCGCGTGATCGCGCTGATCGGCGACGATCAGGATCCTGCGCTGCTGCTCGCGGCCGCCGCGAACGAAATCGGCCTCGCTGAAACGCCGAAGTTCGCGCTGCGCGAAGTCGAAGAGCAGGACTGGGTGCGGCTCACGCAATCGCAGTTCGCGCCGATCCAGATCGGCGAGCGCATCTGGGTCGTGCCGTCATGGCACGATGCGCCCGATCCCGACGCGCTCGTGCTCGAACTCGATCCGGGTCTTGCATTCGGCACCGGCAGCCATCCCACCACGCGTCTGTGCATGGAGTGGCTCGAACAGAACGTGAAGCCGGGCGCATCGCTGCTCGATTACGGCTGCGGCTCGGGCATCCTCGCGATTCTTGCGAAGAAGTGCGGCGCCAATCCCGTGATCGGCATCGACATCGATCCGCAGGCCGTCGAATCGGCACGCCAGAACAGCGCGCGCAATCACGCCGATGTCACCTACGGCCTGCCCGACGACTGCCCGCCGGGCGAATTCGACATCGTCGTCGCGAACATTCTTTCGAACCCGCTGAAGCTCATGGCGTCGATGCTCTCGTCGCGCGTGAAGCCGGGTGGACGCCTCGCGCTGTCCGGCATCCTCGCGCGCCAGGCGGAGGAAGTCGCGCGCGTCTACGAGCCGTGGATCGATATCTCGGTCTGGCGCGAACACGAGGGCTGGGTGTGCCTCGCAGGCACGCGGCGCGGCTAACCGCGGAATGCCAGTAGAATGGCGGGTATCGCCAACTGTACGGCCTACCCGGATCCCCAGCCCACATGCTTCTGGCAACGCGCTGCCCATTCTGCGAAACCGTCTTCCGAATCCAGCCCGCGCAGCTTGCCGTGCGGCGCGGACTTGTGCGCTGCGGCCACTGTCAGGAAACGTTTGACGCGTCGGGCAGCCTGTTCGACGTGCCCGTGGGCGGCGATTTCGCCAGTGCCGTACCCGTTGCCGCCGACGTCGTTGCGGGCCTGACCGCAGCGCAGCCCGCGCCCGCCGCTGTGCATCCGCCCGAAGGCTCGCCTGCGGCGAGCCAGCCAACCGGCACACCCGGCGCACCCGACTTCGCCACCCCCGGATGGGATCCGTGGGCGCAGCGCGCCGACAGCCATATCGACGACCGCTTCCTCTACAACGCCGAGCATCTGCCGTCGTCCGGACTGACGCCGAGCGTCACGCCGACAATCGTGCATGCGCCCGCCGAGCCGCACTTCCCGCCCGAACCGCCAGCAGACACAGGTGCTGCACAAGCAGCTGCAGCCGCAGGAGCGGCTGCAGCGGCACATTCGGCCGCCGCGCACTGGCAGCAGGTCACACCGGATCTCACCGAACCGACCCTTTCGGCGAACGAAGCATCGTCCGCCCACACCGGCGCGCCCGATCCTGTCCCGCCCGGCGCTGCCGCCTCAGCAGCAGCCGCTTCCGCATCTGCAAAGCCCGGCTTCAGCGCGCTTTCACCGGATGAAGGCGCCGCACCGTTCGCCGTCACCCGCGAGGCGCCCGCACGCGAATCGCGCCGCACGGGCTGGCGCATCGTCGGCGCGCTGCTCGCGCTGGTCCTGCTCGCGCTGCTCGCCGCTCAGGCTGCCTGGTGGATGCGCGAAACCGTGATGGTCTATTGGCCCGCCTCGCAGCGGTTCTATGTGCAGGCGTGCGAGCAACTCGGCTGCCGCGTGCTGCCGCCGCGCGACATCGACGGCCTGCAGGTCGAGCCGTCCGATCTGCGCCAGGTCGACGATCCGCACCATCTCGAACTGAAGGTGCCGCTGCGCAATCACTTCGACGTGGCGCTCGCGTTTCCGGCCATCGAACTCACGCTGCTCGACCGTCAGAACAACGTGGTCGTGCGCCGCGTGCTGTGGCCACAGGATTACGTCGCGCCCGGCACGCGTATCGAGGCGGGCCTGCCCGCTCGCACCACGCAGACGATCATCGTGCGGCTCGATACCGGCAATGTCGTCGCATCGAACTTCCGCATCGAGATCTTCTATCCCTGATGCACGTTCCCTCTGCGCAGTCGCTCTCGCGCGGCTCGCGCGCTCCCTGCGCCCGGCGCTGCCGGGTGCCTCTTTCGTTGCTACATGAACTTCCGGAGAGCACATCATGAGTCAAGTCACGCTGGGTGGTAACCCGATCGACGTCGCAGGTCCGTTCCCGACCGCCGGGCAGAAAGCACCGGCATTCTCGCTCGTCGGCAAGGACCTGAAGCCCGTCTCGCTCGCCGACTTCGCGGGCAAGCGCAAGGTGCTCAACATCGTCCCGAGCCTCGACACGCCGGTCTGCGCCACGTCGACGCGCAAGTTCAACGAAGCCGCGGGCAAGCTCGACAATACGGTCGTCGTCGTGATCTCGGGCGATCTGCCGTTCGCGGCTGCGCGCTTTTGCACGACCGAAGGCATCGACAACGTCGTCACGGCCTCGACCTTCCGCGGCCATGATTTCGCCCAGGCGTACGGCGTCGATGTGACGAGCGGCCCGCTCACCGGCCTGACCGCGCGCGCGGTGGTCGTCATCGACGCGAACGACAAGGTCGTCTACGCCGAACGCGTGGCCGAAATCAAGAACGAACCGAACTACGATGCTGCGCTCGCCGCACTGAAGTAATCTGGCAGCCGCGCGCCGCGCACTGCACACGCAGGGCGGCGGCGCGCGGCTTTCTCAACTCTCTCCACACGCCCTACAGGAATTCCAGCCTTGGCTACGCTGATTTGCGGCTCGCTCGCCTACGACAACATCATGACCTTCGAAGGTCGCTTCCGGGAACACATCCTGCCCGAACAGGTGCACATCCTGAACGTGAGCTTCCTCGTGCCGACGATGCGCCGCGAATTCGGCGGCTGCGCGGGCAACATCGCCTACTCGCTGCATCTGCTCGGCGGCGATGCGCGCATCATGGCGACGCTCGGCGGCGCCGACGCGCAACCCTACCTCGACCGCCTCGACACGCTCGGCCTGTCGAAAGCGCACGTGCGCGTGCTGCCCGACACGTGGTCGGCGCAGGCCATGATCACGACCGACCTCGAGAACAACCAGATCACCGCATTCCATCCGGGCGCGATGATGCAGTCGCACCTGAACCGCGCCGATGAAGCGCCCGGCATCAAGCTCGGCATCGTCGCGCCGGACGGCTTCGACGGCATGGTCCAGCACGTCGAGCAGATGGCCGCCGCCGGCGTGCCGTTCATCTTCGATCCGGGCCAGGGTCTGCCGCTCTTCGACGGTCCGTCGCTGCGGCACGCGATTGAACTCGCGACCTACGTCGCGGTCAACGACTACGAAGCCAACCTGGTCAGTCACCGCACCGGCTGGTCGCTCGAAGAAATCGCCGGCAAGGTCGATGCGCTGATCGTCACGCGCGGCGAGCACGGTTCGCAGATCTACCACGACGGCGGCGTCGAGGAAATTCCTCCGGTCCAGGCTGCCCGCGTGCTGGATCCGACCGGTTGCGGCGACGCGTTCCGCGGCGGCCTGCTCTACGGCATCGAGAACGGTCTCGGCTGGGCAACCGCCGGACGGCTCGCCAGCCTGATGGGCGCGCTCAAGATCGAACATCTTGGTCCGCAGACCTACGCGCCCACGCGCGCGCAGATCAATGAACGGTTCAAGCAGGCGTTCGGTTACGAACTGCCGAATTGAACCCGGTCCCCGCGCGGGGGCCTTTGAACACCTTCGAGAATGCCGTTGAGACCTACGGGGTATCAGAATAATGAATCTAATGAATCGTCCAATTGTTGCAGTCCTGATCGCAGGTTCGCTCGCGGTTACGGGCTGTGCGTATAACAGCAGTTCCGCCAACGTCTACACGGCGTCGCAAGCGCAGCGCGAGGCCACGGTTCGCATGGCGACGGTCGAAAGCGTGCGTGTCGTGAAGATCAGCTCGAACGACGGCCAGCCGAGCGGCCTGGGCGCCATCGGCGGCGGTGCGCTCGGCGCCGTGGCCGGCAGTGCGATCGGCGGCGGGCGCGGCTCGATCGTCACGGGCATCATTGGCGGCATTGCGGGCGCGGTGGCCGGCAACGCAGCGGAAAACGGTCTCGCGATGCACGACGGCCTGGAGATCACCGTGCGCCTCGACACGGGCGACCTGCGTGCGATCACGCAGACCGCCACGGGCGAAGTCTTCAACGCCGGAGACCGTGTACGGCTGCTCTCGAGCGGCGGCGTCACCCGCGTCACGCACTAAGCAACGACACCGGTTTCCCCTGTACCGCGAAAGGCGCCTCTCGCCACACGCGGAACCTCAGGCGCATGTGCTCCCCTGTGCATGCGCCTTTTTTCATGCCTGCGCACGGGCGTTCGGGCCGATGTTCGCCCCGATGTTCGCCCCGATAATGGGCGAAAAAAATCCCGTCGCGGGCGTGCCCTGCGACGGGATCTGCATCGGGCCTCGAATCGCCCCGAAGCGCGAAGCGCGCGATGCGCGCCTCGCCTGGTACTGCGTATTACGGACGGCTGCCGGTCGGGAACGGCCATGCTGCGGCCGGGTTCAGGGCGGTCTTCACGGTTGCTGCGGGAGCGGGCGATTGCGCAGCAGCAGGGGCAGCGGGTGCGGGCGCAGCGGCGGCCTTCCTGGCGGCAGCCTTCTTCGCCGGTGCCTTCTTTGCAGCGACCTTCTTTGCCGGCGCGACCTTCTTTGCCGGTGCGACCTTCTTCGCAGGCGCAGCCGTCTTCGCAGCAGCCTTCTTCGCAGGCGCAGCCTTCTTCGCTGCAGCCTTCTTCGCAGGCGCAGCCTTCTTCGCTGCAGCCTTCTTCGCGGGCGCAGCCTTCTTCGCAGCGGCCTTCTTCGCCGGTGCAGCCTTCTTCACCGCAACCTTCTTTACGGCGACTTTCTTCGCTGCAACTTTCTTCGCTGCGGCCTTCTTCGCCGGTGCAGCCTTCTTCGCTGCGATCTTCTTCACGGCGACTTTCTTCGCTGCAACCTTCTTGGCCGCGACTTTCTTCGCCACGACCTTCTTGGCTGCAACCTTCTTCACAGCGGCCTTCTTCGCCGGCGCTGCCTTCTTCGCAGCAACCTTCTTCACGGCGACTTTCTTCGCTGCGACCTTCTTGACCGCTACTTTCTTCGCTGCGACTTTCTTTGCCGGTGCGGCTTTCTTCGCTGCGACTTTCTTCACTGCAGCCTTCTTGGCCGCCGGTTTCTTCTTGGCAGTAACCATTTTCTTCTCCTTCAGGTTCAGATGAGAGTCAGTTCAAACATCGCCCTTCGTCAAAACCCGCTTCCCGCGAACGCTTCTCAAGGCGCACGCTGCGAAGCGGGCTATTCATCGGCGTACGCTGATCCCGCGCGCTTACGCTAATGAATGCGGTAAGGCGCGCGATGCCCTTTGGCACCGCGCGCCATGTCAATCCGGCATCGGATACCGACGCCGGCCAACGTTCGTTGAAGACGCCGGCCACACGGCCCGCGCCTTTTTCCGGGGGGAAGTTTGCCCATCCCTCTGAAGGGTTCGCAAAGTGCCAGTCATATCGGTGAGCCGCCAGGGCTCCGGGCACGCTTTGCATCAGGCGTTCCTGCTCCTAATCATCTAGCCGGTAGAGGCGCTTGCGCAAGCGCCGCCGGCATCCCCACAAAGACTTGATCCGCTGTGCGTCCCGCTCACTCCCAGGACAGTGCACCGCCTGTCTGATATTCGATCACACGTGTTTCGAAGAAGTTACGCTCCTTCTTCAGGTCGATCATCTCGCTCATCCACGGGAACGGGTTTTCCTCGTTCGGGAACAGCGGATCGATACCGATCTGCTGGCAACGACGGTTGCTGATGAAGCGCAGGTAGCCCTTGAACATCGCCGCGTTCAGACCGAGCACGCCACGCGGCATCGTGTCTTCCGCGTAGCGGTATTCGAGGTCGACCGCCTGCTTGAACAGATCAGCGATCTCTGCACGGAACGCGGGGGTCCACAGGTGCGGGTTCTCGAGCTTGATCTGGTTGATGAGGTCGATGCCGAAGTTGCAGTGCATCGACTCGTCACGCAGGATGTACTGATATTGCTCCGCCGCGCCAGTCATCTTGTTCTGGCGGCCAAGCGCGAGGATCTGGGTAAAGCCGACATAGAAGAACAGGCCTTCCATGATGCAGGCGAACACGATCAGCGACTTGAGCAGCTTCTGGTCGGCTTCGAGCGTGCCGGTCCTGAACGACGGATCCGTGAGCGTATGAATGAACGGGATCAGGAACTCGTCCTTGTCGCGGATCGACTTGACCTCGTGGTACGCGTTGAAGATCTCGCCCTCGTCCAGACCGAGCGATTCGACGATGTACTGGTAAGCGTGCGTGTGGATCGCCTCTTCGAACGCCTGGCGCAGCAGGAACTGGCGGCATTCGGGCGCCGTGATGTGGCGGTAGGTGCCCAGTACGATATTGTTCGCGGCGAGGGAGTCGGCCGTCACGAAGAAGCCGAGGTTGCGCTTGACGATGCGTCGCTCGTCGTCGGACAGACCGTTCGGGTCCTTCCAGAGCGCGATGTCGCGGGACATGTTGATTTCCTGCGGCATCCAGTGGTTCGCGCAGCCCGCCAGATATTTTTCCCAGGCCCACTTGTACTTGAACGGGACCAACTGGTTCACGTCGGTCTGACCGTTGATGATGCGCTTGTCGGCGACATTCACGCGCGCTTCGGAGGACACCGGCGCCGGAGGCGGCGGGGGAACTGCGAAGTCGCTGGAGAAAATATTTTCCGCCGTGGTTGCCTGAGGAGTGGAACGCAGACCGAACTGCACATCGGCAGCCGGGACAGCCTGGCCCGCGGCGTTACGCATCGTGTTTTGCTGCGCACCGCTCGACGGATTTACGGCCGTGATCTCGTCATCCCAGTTGAGCATAAATGTCACCATCAATTTAGATCGGTTTGTACCATCTTTTCGTGAGCGGTAAAAGGGCTCGCACACGAAAAGTTCTGATTTCGATTCACGGTGCGACCTGCATACAACACTTTGTCATCGCATCGTGTCGATCGCTTCGCGCAAGCGCTGCGATAACTGCGTGAGTGAATGCCTTCGCGTGTGTCGAATGAGTCTTGAAAGAGCGTGTGTTCGCAGCGCGCGACGCACGACGTGCAAGAGCACTGCATGCCTCGGTCACTGCTTCACCGGCGGACTTCGCATGCTCGTCGCTGCATGTCGCTGCATGTCGTGAAGCAACCCATGAAGCAACCCGCGTGCATCGGCGAAAACTCCAGGGATTCCTGATGCCCTCTCGCCGATCTTTGCGCGAGTCGCGGCGTGCGTGCCGGGAAATGTGCGGTCGCGGTTGATGCGAGCGCCGCGAACCTGGCTGTTGGCGGCGCGCATCGCACGCGCCGCCTTTTCCTCGCCTTTTCTTGTTAACTGCTGCCTGCTGTTTACTAGTACGGCTGCTGTGCCGCTTCAAACGCGGTGCACTGCAGCGTGCATCACTGGCAGGCTTCGCACTCTTCGAAGCCCGGATCGCCCGGACGCATCATGCACACGGGACCGTCGGCCTCGGGCGCTGCCGATTGCAGGAGCGTCGAGTCGGCACCACCACCTGACCCGCCAAAACCCGCGCCGCCGAATGCGCCGCCGGAGCCCGCCGCGCCGCTGCCGCCAGTGCCGCCGCCGTTGCCGCCATCGCCGCTGTTGCCGCCCGTCGGCACCGCGTTCAGCGCGCCGTGCGCCACCGTCGACTTCTCGACGTGCGTCGCCGCCATCGTGCGCAGGTAGTACGTCGTCTTCAGACCGCGCACCCATGCGAGCTTGTAGACCTCGTCGAGCTTCTTGCCCGACGCGCCCGCCATGTAGATGTTCAGCGACTGCGCCTGGTCGATCCACTTCTGGCGGCGCGACGCCGCTTCGACGAGCCACGTCGGATCGACTTCGAACGCCGTCGCGTAGATCGCGCGCAGATCGGCCGGAACGCGGTCGATGCGCGAGAGCGTGCCGTCGAAGTACTTCAGGTCGGCGACCATCACCTCGTCCCACAGGCCGCGCGCCTTCAGGTCGCGCACCAGGTAATCGTTGACCACCGTGAACTCGCCCGAGAGGTTCGACTTCACGTAGAGGTTCTGGAACGTCGGCTCGATACAGGCCGCGACGCCGATGATGTTCGAGATCGTCGCCGTCGGCGCGATTGCCACGCAGTTCGAGTTGCGCATGCCGTGCGTTGCGATGCGCGCGCGCAGCGACGCCCAGTCCATCGTCTCGCTCGTGTCGACTTCGACGTAACCGCCGCGCGCGTCGGCCAGCAGCTTCAGCGTGTCCTGCGGAAGGATGCCGCGATCCCACAGCGAGCCGCGATACGTCGAGTAGCGGCCGCGCTCTTCGGCCAGCTCGCTCGACGCCCAGTAGGCGTAGTAGCAGACCGCTTCCATCGACTGATCGGCGAACTCGACCGCCGCCTGCGATGCATACGGCGTACGCAGCAGATGCAGACAGTCCTGGAAGCCCATGATGCCCATGCCGACCGGACGGTGCTTCAGGTTCGAGTTGCGCGCCTTCGGCACCGCGTAGTAGTTGATGTCGATAACGTTATCGAGCATGCGCATCGCGACGCTGATCGTGCGCTTGAGCTTGTCCTGGTCGAGCGCGTAGCTGCCGTCGGCCTGCTCGACCATGTGCGCGACGAGGTTCACGGAGCCGAGGTTGCAGACCGCGATCTCGTTGTCGTTGGTGTTGAGCGTGATTTCCGTGCACAGGTTCGACGAGTGGACGACGCCGACATGCTGCTGCGGGGAGCGCACGTTGCACGGGTCCTTGAACGTGATCCACGGATGGCCGGTTTCGAACAGCATGCCGAGCATCTTGCGCCACAGCTGGGCCGCCGGCATTTTCTTGTACAGCTTGATCTCGCCGCGCGCGGCCTTCTCTTCGTAAGCGACGTAAGCCCGCTCGAAGTCCTCGCCGAACTTGTCGTGCAGGTCCGGGCAGGACGACGGCGAGAAGAGCGTCCAGTCGCCGCCTTCCATCACGCGCTTCATGAACAGATCGGGAATCCAGTTCGCCGTGTTCATGTCGTGCGTGCGGCGGCGGTCGTCGCCGGTGTTCTTGCGCAGCTCGAGGAACTCTTCGATGTCGAGGTGCCACGACTCCAGGTACGCGCAGACTGCGCCCTTGCGCTTGCCGCCCTGGTTCACGGCGACCGCCGTGTCGTTGACCACCTTCAGGAACGGCACCACGCCCTGCGACTTGCCGTTGGTGCCCTTGATGTGCGAGCCGAGCGCGCGCACGCGCGACCAGTCATTGCCGAGGCCGCCAGCAAACTTCGAAAGCAGCGCGTTGTCCTTGAGCGCCTCGTAGATGCCGTCGAGATCGTCGGAGACGGTCGTCAGGTAGCACGACGAGAGCTGCGAGCGGTGCGTGCCCGAGTTGAACAGCGTCGGCGTCGACGACATGAAGTCGAACGACGAAAGGATGTTGTAGAACTCGATCGCGCGCGCTTCGCGGTCGATCTCGTTGAGCGACAGGCCCATCGCGACGCGCATGAAGAATGCCTGGGGCATCTCGATGCGGGTGCCTTCGACGTGCAGGAAGTAGCGGTCGTAGAGCGTCTGCAGGCCGAGGTAGCCGAACTGCAGATCGCGGTTCGCGTCGAGCGCCGATGCGAGGCGCTTCAAGTCGAACTGGAGCAGCTTGTCGTCGAGCAGGCCCGCTTCCGCGCCGCGCTTCACGAACTGCGGAAAGTATTCGGCGTAGCGCTCGGCCATCTGCGCCTGCGTCACTTCCTCTTCGAGAATTTCGCGACGGATCGTGTGCAGCAGAATGCGCGCCGTGACCTGGCTGTACGCCGGGTCCTTTTCGATCATCGTGCGTGCAGCGAGGATGGCCGAGTCGTAGACCTGTGCCATCGGCACGCCGTCGTAGAGGTTCTTCACCGTTTCCGCGACGATCGGATCCGGGTTCACTGCGTCGCCGAGGTGCTCGCATGCCGAGACGATCAGCGCGCGCAGCGCGCCCATGTCGAGCGGACGCGTCACGCCGTTGTCGGTGACGTTCAGGCCAGGCGCCGCCGCTGCCTGCGTTTCGAGCGCGTGGCCGCGTTCCTGGTTGCGCTTCTCGCGATACAGCACGTAGGCGCGCGCGACGTTGTGCTCGCCGCCGCGCATCAGCGCGAGTTCGACCTGATCCTGGATGTCTTCGATATGGAACGTGCCGCCATTCGGACGGCTGCGCACGAGCGCGCGCACGACGTTCTGCGTGAGTTGCTCGACGAGTTCGCGCACGCGTGCCGAGGCCGCGCCCTGTCCGCCGTTGACGGCCAGAAATGCCTTGGTCATCGCGATCGCGATCTTCGACGGCTCGAACGGCACCACGCTGCCGTTGCGACGGATCACCTTGTGGTCCTCGAACTGCGACGTGCCCGCCTGGCCGGTTTGCGGCTGGCCACCCGGCGTATGCGCAACAGGCGCGCCTTCTACCCGGCTCGAGACGTTATCGGTCGTTTGCATGTGCAAAGCTCCTGGTCCTGGAAGTGTGCGAAGCGTTTTCGCGGATTAAATCGGATGCCGCGCCCCCGTGCGCGGTCGATCGGGTGGAGAAAGAAAGCCAGCCTGGCGAGGCTGCCGGATGCGGCAAGGCAGATGGGACAAACGCGATACGAGTGTTCATCGTGCATGCCGCGATCATTGGCTGCGCCCTCTTTCCCGACTACAGCCGGTGCGCCGGCTTGCGCCTGCTTGCGCCGGATACACCGCACATCATTCTTTTTTCCTGTGCCGCTAATGCACGCGGCGCCGTGCTCAAGGAGCCGGGCGCCGCATCACAACACAACATATGGTGTAAAAGCGAATGTCGTTCACCAAGTATAGTGAAGATTCGGACTCGATCAAACCAATTTATTTCAGCGCAAACTCTTGACAATCAGAAACGCTCCGGCGCGCCGGGGCCTTGCGGTAACGCAACTGTCAGAGCGATTTTTTATGCCAGCAACGCAGAGTCACAGCGTCGCATCGGTTGCGCCCGGCTGACGAAAGCAGGGGAAGTACGCGTCGGCAAGCTGCGTGTCGCGTTGCAGGCGCGCCCAGTCGAAATGCGGCCCGGGATCGGTCTTGCGGCCCGGTGCAATGTCTGAATGACCGGCGAGCGCACGGATCGGATAGCGCGCGGCGAGCGCCTTCACGAGCGCCGCGAGCGTCGCGTATTGCGCGGGCTCGAACGCCGTCGTGTCGCTGCCTTCGAGTTCGATGCCGATCGAGAAGTCGTTGCAACGCTCGCGGCCGAAGAAGTTCGACACGCCCGCGTGCCATGCACGCGCGTCGCAGGAGACGAACTGTTCGAGCGCGCCATCGCGATGGATCACGAAGTGCGCCGACACGCGCACGCCGCGCAGATGCTGATCGAAGTAAGGATGCGCGTCGCAGTCGAGGCGATTGAGGAAGAGGTCGGCGATTTCCGGACCGCCGAAGGTGTCGGGCGGCAGGCTGATGTTGTGCACGACGATGAGCGTCGGCACGGCGCCCGCGGGGCGCGCTTCGAAGTTCGGCGACGGCAGGCGGCGCGCGGCGGCCACCCAGCCCTGCGCGTCCGCCTCGAACGGTGACGCTGCGCTCATCGCGCGGCGCGATCCTGGCTCGCCGTGCGTGCGGCGTAGGCGCGCGCGTGTTCGTCGCTGCAGAACGACTGCGAGCCGATCATCACGGACTCGCTGCGCGGCGCGTGCACGCCGCATTCGGTGCAGCGGACCATCGGTTCAGCCAGCGCCGGCTGGCCATTCGGACGGCTTGCGCCCCGCCCGCTCTGGCCGCTCTGGCCACCTTGAGCGCCTTGGCCACCCTGGGCGCCTGGCGTGCGTTGCCCTTGCGAGCCGGAACGCGACTGTGCGCCGCGCAGTGACTTGACGAACCACTGTCCGACGACGAACAGCAGAATCAGAAGGAAAAGCTGTCTCATGATATCGATGCGCGTATCGATACGCGCTCAGGCAACGGAACGGTGCAGCAGCACCTCGAAGACGAACCGGCTGCCGACGTACGCGAGCAGCAACGCAACGAACGAGGCGATCACCCAGCGCAGCGCGGCGCGGCCGCGCCAGCCCGAAATCTTGCGTGCCGTGAGCAGCGCGCCGAACATCAGCCACGAGAGGATCGCGAAGACGGTCTTGTGGTCGAGCGAGAGCGGTTTGTCGATCAACTGCTCGCTGAACACGATGCCCGAGACGAGCGTGAGCGTGAGCAGTGCAAAGCCTGCGCTGATCAGGCGGAACAGCAGCTTCTCCATCGTGAGGAGCGGCGGCAGCGTTTCGATCCAGCTCGACAGCCAGCCGCCGCCGCGCGTCAGCGCGTTGTGCTGCATGCCGCCGCCGCGCAGCGCGTGCAGACGGCGCTCGACGGCGAGCATCAGGATGGCGTGCAAAGCGGCGATGGCGAAGAGGCCGTAGGCGACGTTCGCGATGACGAAGTGCAGCTTGAACATCGGCGCTGCGGCATATGGAAGCACGCGCACGCCACCGAACAAAACGGGCAAAAGCAACGCCACCACGGCGAGCGGCAGCAGCATGAGACGCAGCCCGTCGAGCTGGAAGAAAAAGCTCTCGATCCAGTAGATGCCTACGCCGAGCCAGAGCATCGCCGACAACGCGAACGCGAAGCCGAAGATCATCTCGTTGTCGTGGAAGATCGTCGTGTGCAGCAGCAGGCCGTGCGCCGCAAGCGCGATGAACAGCAAAGTACGCGATACCGGCCCGAAACTGCGGGTGCGCGGCACTCCGTCGCCGGCGACGTCTACCGGCGCCGTGATCGGCACCGGCGGCACGCTGCCGAGGAGCGGGCGCGCGCCTGCGCGGCGCAGCGCGCGCCAGTCGGCGGTGCACAAACCGCCGTAGAGGAGTGCAGTGAGGGCATACAGTACAATATCCATATTCGAAGTTTACTATAGCCCCCTCAGGCAGCGACGGTTGCACCCGCGCGCTTGTGACTCGGGCTGCACTGTTCACCGCTCCCCATGCTCGACAATCTCACTCAACGGATGGCGCGCGTCGTCAAGACGCTGCGCGGCGAAGCCCGGCTGACCGAGGCCAACACGCAGGAAATGCTGCGCGAAGTGCGTCTTGCACTGCTCGAGGCGGACGTCGCGCTGCCCGTCGTGCGCGAATTCATCGCCAAGGTGAAGGAAAAGGCGCTCGGCGAAGAAGTGATCGGCAGCCTGTCGCCCGGGCAGGCGCTCGTCGGCGTGGTGCAGCGCGAGCTGACCGCCGTGATCGGCGGCGATTACGAAGGCAAGGCCGCCGAACTCAATCTCGCCGTCTCGCCGCCCGCCGTGATCCTGATGGCCGGCCTGCAGGGCGCCGGTAAAACGACCACCGTCGGCAAGCTCGCGAAACTGCTGCGCGACAAGCACAGGAAGAAGGTGCTCACCGTTTCGTGCGACGTCTATCGTCCGGCCGCCATCGCGCAGTTGAAGACGGTGACCGAGCAGGTCGGCGCCGAGTTCTTCCCGTCGCAGCCCGACCAGAAACCCGTCGACATCGCCAATGCGGCCGTCGATTGGGCGAAGCGCCACTATCACGACGTGCTGCTCGTCGACACGGCCGGCCGCCTCGGCATCGACGAAGCGATGATGAACGAGATCACCGCGCTTCACTCGGCGCTCAATCCCGCAGAAACGCTCTTCGTCGTCGATGCGATGCTCGGCCAGGACGCCGTCAACACCGCGAAGGCGTTCAATGACGCCCTGCCGCTCACCGGCGTCGTGCTCACCAAGCTCGATGGCGACTCGCGCGGCGGCGCGGCGCTCTCCGTGCGCCACATCACGGGCAAGCCGATCAAGTTCGTCGGCGTCGCGGAAAAACTCGACGGCCTCGAAGTCTTCCATCCGGATCGCATGGCGAACCGGATTCTCGGCATGGGCGACATTCTTGCGCTCGTCGAGGAAGCGCAGCGCGGCGTCGACGTGCAGGCCGCGCAGAAGCTCGCCGACAAGGTCAAGAAAGGCGGCGACTTCGATCTCAACGATTTCCGCGCGCAGCTTTCGCAGATGAAGAAAATGGGCGGTCTCTCGACGCTCATGGACAAGCTGCCAGCACAGTTCCAGCAGGCCGCCGCGGGCGCCGACATGGGCGTCGCCGAAAAGCAGCTGCGCCGCATGGAAGGCATCATCAATTCGATGACGGCCGCCGAGCGCGCCAAGCCGGAACTCATCAAGGCAACCCGCAAGCGCCGCATCGCGGCGGGCGCGGGCGTGCAGGTCCAGGAAGTGAATCGCGTGCTGAACCAGTACGAGCAGATGCGCACCATGATGAAGAAGCTCAAGGGCGGCAATCTGCAGAAGATGATGCGCGGCATGAAGGGCATGATGCCCGGCATGCGGTAATCTTTCGGGTCCGGCGCGGCGCCCGGATGCGTTCGGGCGCAGCGCGGCGGCCCATCGTCCGTAATGCGGCGCGCGAGCCGGAAAGCGCGGGTTTATGCTGTAGCGCGCGCCAGCGTTATTTTCCACACTGAATAGCTACAGCTACGATCCCGCCTGAGTCATGAATCGCGAAGAAGCCCTGCACATATTCCGCCACTCCGAAGAGATCGTTTCCAGGCAAGCGGTCGATGAGTCGATCGGCCGGATGGCCGAAGCCATCCGCGCCGAAGTCAGCGAAGACTTCCCGCTCGTGCTTTCGGTGATGGGCGGCGCCGCCGTCTTCACCGGCATGCTGCTGCCCCACCTCGACTTCCCGCTCGAATTCGATTACATCCACCTCACGCGCTATCGCAATGCCATCAAGGGCAGCGCCGAAATGCAGTGGCGCGTGGCGCCGCGCGAATCGGTGAAGGATCGCGTGGTGCTGGTGCTCGACGACATCCTCGACGAAGGCGAGACCATGGCCGCGATCCGCGACCGCATCCTCGCGATGGGTGCGAAGCGATTCCTCTCGGCGGTGCTGTGCGAGAAGATCATCCCGAAGGCGAAGCCGCTGCATCCCGACTATTGCGGCTTCCCGGTGCCGGATCGCTACGTATTCGGCTGCGGCATGGACGCCAAGGGATACTGGCGCAATCTGCCGACTATCCGCGCGCTGACTGAAGACGCATAAGCAAGCACATAAGCGGACGCATAGGTAATTCATGCGCCCCGCCGCGCGCGCGGAATACGCGACGTAAAAAAGCCGCCCTGAAGGGGGCGGCTTTTTCGTTGGCGCATTCGCGAGCGATCAAAGGCTGTGGACGAACTTGCTGATCCCCGCGAGGATCATCTCGACCGAGATCGCCACCAGCACGAGTCCCATGAGCCGTTCAAACGCCGTCACCACGCGCTCGCCGAGCCACAGCTGAATGCGCTCGGCCAGCACGAGCACCACCGCGCAGACCACCATCGTCACCGTGAGCGCCGCCATCCATTCGAGCAGCTTGCCAGGCGCCTGCGAGGTGAGCAGCATCACGGTGGCGAGCGCCGAGGGCCCCGCCAGCGCGGGAATGGCCAGCGGCACGATAAGCGGCTCGCCGCCCTTGTCGCTGCCGCCGAACGGACCGCCCGGATGCGGGAAGATCATGCGCAGCGCGATGAGGAACAGGACGATGCCGCCGCCGATGCGCAGCGACGTATCCGTGAGCCCCATCATCCGCAGGAAGGCGTTGCCGGCCACCATGAAGATGAGCAGGATCACGAAGGCAATCGCCACTTCTCTCAGGATCACGATCGCCCGGCGCGCCGGCGGTACATGGTGCAAACACCCGATGAAGAGCGGAATGTTGCCGAGCGGATCGGTGATGAGCAGCAGCAGGACCGTCGCGGACAGAAAGCTGTACTCCACGCTTGCCGTGCTCCGCGACGCTTAGCGCGCGAGCGCGGCGCGGACCTTCTGCGCCACGGCCTGTGCGGCCTCGTCGACCGGCAGCAGCGTCGCTTCCGTGTCGCGGCGGCCCTGGTACTCGATCTTGCCTTCCTTCAGGCCGCGCTCGCCGATCACGAGGCGATGCGGCACGCCGATCAGTTCCCAGTCCGCGAACATAACGCCCGGACGCTCGCCGCGATCGTCGAGGATCGCGTCGATGCCCGCCTTCAGGAGTTCGTCGTAGACGCGCTCGGCGTGCTCGCGCACGAGTTCGCTGCGGTCGAGGCCCATCGGGCACACGACGACGTGGAACGGTGCGATCGATTCCGGCCAGATGATGCCCTTGTCGTCGAAGTTCTGTTCGATCGCGGCACCGAGAATACGCGTGACGCCGATGCCGTAGCAGCCCATCTGCATCGGTTGCGGCTTGCCGTTTTCGCCGAGGAACGTGGCGTTCATCGCTTCGGAGTATTTCGTGCCGAGCTGGAACACGTGGCCCACTTCGATGCCGCGGCAGATGTCGAGCACGCCCTTGCCGTCCGGCGAAGGATCGCCCTTCTTCACGTTGCGGATGTCGGCGACGACCGGCTCCGGCAGATCGCGGCCCCAGTTCACGCCCGTCGTGTGGAAGTCCACTTCGTTCGCGCCGACGACAAAGTCGCTCATGTTCGCGACCGTCGAATCGGCGATTACCTTCACCGGCTTCTTCGTGCCGATCGGGCCGAGGTAGCCCGGCGGCGTGCCGAACCACTCGACGATCTCGGCTTCGCTCGCGAAGCGGAAATGGGCGAGGCCTTCGAGCTTGCTCGCCTTGATCTCGTTCAGATCGTGGTCGCCGCGCAGGAGCAACAGCCAGATCGTCGGTTCGGCGCCTTCGTCGTTATCCGTCGCGAGCACGATCGACTTGATCGTGCGCTCAAGCGGAATGCCGAGCAGCTCGGCGACCTGCTCGCACTTCGGCGCGCTCGGCGTCGCGGTCTTCGTGAGCGCTTCGGTTGCCGCACCGCGTTGCGCGATGAGCGGCAGCGCGTCGGCGGCTTCGACGTTCGCCGCGAAATCGGACGTCGGGCAATAGGCGATGTCGTCCTCGCCGGTCTCGGCGATCACGTGGAATTCGTGCGAGCCGCTGCCGCCGATCGAACCGTTGTCGGCCGCCACGGCGCGGAACTGAAGGCCCAGACGCGTGAAGATCCGCGTGTAGGCGTCGTACATCTTCTGGTACGAAACCTTGAGGCCGTCGACGTCCTTATCGAACGAATACGCGTCCTTCATGATGAATTCGCGGCCGCGCATCACGCCGAAACGGGGACGGATTTCGTCGCGGAACTTCGTCTGCACCTGATAGAAGTTCACCGGCATCTGGCGATAGCTCTTGATCTGGTTGCGCGCGATGTCGGTGATGACTTCCTCGTGCGTCGGCCCCATCACGAAATCGCTCTGCTTGCGGTCCTTGAAGCGCAGCAGCTCCGGTCCGTATTGCTCCCAGCGCCCCGATTCCTGCCACAGTTCGGCCGGCTGCACCGACGGCATCAGCAGTTCGATCGCACCCGCGCGGTTCATTTCCTCGCGCACGATCTGCTCGACCTTGCGGATCGAGCGCAGGCCGATCGGCAGATAGTTGTAGATGCCGCCTGCGACGCGACGGATCATGCCCGCGCGAACCATCAACTTGTGGCTGACGATCTCGGCGTCAGCCGGCGCTTCCTTCAGGGTGCCGATAAAGAAACGGGAGGCTTTCATTCAGATTTTCCAAAAGCGGCGGCCCGTGCGGACCGCCCGAACAAGGTGAAACGGGAAACGGGTATAGGCATTCCCGGAACTGCGCGGTGTCGACATGCTAGCGCACTAAACAGGGCGCGAGCCGACCTCGCGAGCGAACGCTCCTTCGTACCTTGATTGCGCGCGTCGTTTGTGCGCTCTTGCGAGAATGCGCAGTAAATCGCTCCAATCTTCCGGCGCTCGGGTGCGTGAGGACCGTTATCTGTTTATAATCAAAGCAATTTTAAAGGATTCGAAGGTGGTTGTATGCTGGATCGTGAAGGCTTTCGCCCGAACGTCGGCATCATCCTCTTGAACGCGCATAACGAGGTGTTTTGGGGCAAGCGGGTTCGCGAACATTCCTGGCAGTTTCCGCAAGGGGGCATCAAATATGGTGAGACCCCCATGCAGGCAATGTATCGGGAGTTGCAAGAAGAAACCGGGCTGCTACCTGAGCACGTCAAGATTGTCGGTCGCACGCGCGACTGGTTGCGTTATGAGGTGCCGGACAAGTTCATCAAGCGCGAAGTGCGCGGCCATTATCGCGGTCAGAAGCAGATCTGGTTTCTGCTGCGCATGGTCGGGCGCGACTGCGATATCTGCCTGCGGGCAACGGAGCATCCCGAGTTCGATGCGTGGCGCTGGAACGAATACTGGGTGCCGCTCGAAGCGGTCATCGAGTTCAAGCGCGACGTCTATCAACTCGCGTTGACGGAATTGTCGCGCTTCCTGCGGCGCCCCGCAGCGGCGCGGCAGGATCGTGCCAGCCTGCACGCTCACGAAGTGCGCTATCCGCGCGTCGTCACGTCGGCGCACGCCAACGCGGTGCAGGCCGAGCCCGAGTTCGTCCACGAGCCGGATGGCGCATCGGCCGAAGGCGATTGCAGTCCGAGCCAGAGTATGATCGTGCCTGCGCCGGACGAGCATGACTGACAGGCCGACGACGGCGCGCTGGACACAAGAACCGGCGGCGCGAGCCAGACTCGCGTCGCCGTTTGCATTTGCGTCGCGGTGCTCTTCGCGCGCGTCGCGACGTTGCTACGAAGGGAAATCAATTTGAACCGAATTGCTCTTGCTGCGGTGTGCGCCGCAGCCGCAAGTAGCGTCCTGCTGGCCGGTTGCGGCAGCTCCGGCCCCACCAACAAGGACGACAGCGCGTTCGTCTATCTGCTCGACCGTAAAGGCGACTGGCAGGAAAACAAGCTCGAAGCGCTGCCGCCGCTGCCCCAGGCCGATGCGAAGCTGCTGCCGTTCGACGTCTCCAACAACACGCCGCTCAAGTTCGCCGTCGATCCCGCTTCGCTCACGGTCGGCACGGACGGCGTCGTGCGCTACACGATCGTCATCACGAGCCCGACGGGCGCACGCAACGTGAACTACGAAGGCATTCGCTGCGATACGTACGAATGGCGCCTCTATGCGAGCCTCGACGCCGATCACAACGGCTGGGACAAAACCGTGGCGAACGATTGGTCGCGCATCGAGAACGGCTCGTTGAACGCGTATCACGCCTCGCTCTATCAGGACTACTTCTGCGAGAACAAGTTGCCCATGGCGAAGGCGGCGGTCATCCTCCAGAACCTGCGTTACGGACGCACGCAATCCACGCTCATTCGCTGACGTTGCGTTTAAGTTGCGTTTTAAGTTGCGTTCTTAAGCTTCGCTCCGATGTTGCGTTTTAAAGTACGAAAGCCGCCCCGGCTCTGCGCCGGCGCGGCTTTTTTGCTGGGTACGCGTATGGAGAAGTGTCAGACGAGCACGAGATTGTCGCGGTGGATCAGCTCGGGTTCGAGCATGTAACCGAGGACGCTCTCGATCTCGCTGCTCGCGTGACGCTGGATCAGATTTGCTTCCGCGCTACTGTAGTTGGTGAGTCCGCGCGCGACCTCGACGCCCGCAAGGTTCAGACACGCAATCACCTCGCCGCGCGCAAAAGCGCCGTGCACGCCGGTCACGCCGATCGGCAGCAAGCTTTTGCCATCGGTGGTGAGCTTCTGAACGGCGCCATCGTCGATCACGACGTGCCCGCGCACCTGAAGGTGGTCGGTCATCCACTGCTTGCGTGCGGCCATGCGTGCGGTGCGTGCGATCAACTGCGTGCCGATCGCCTCGCCCGCAGCAAGACGCACGAGCACCTCGGACTCGCGGCCACTCGCGATCACGGTATTCGCGCCGCTGTGGGCCGCGCGCCTGGCGGCGAGGATCTTGGTCAGCATGCCGCCGCGGCCGATGCTCGATCCGGCGCCGCCCGCCATCGCTTCGAGTTCCGGATCGCCCGCGTCCGCTTCCTGAACGAGCGTCGCCGTCGGATCCTTGCGCGGATCGGCCGTGTAAAGGCCGCTCTGGTCGGTCAGGATGATGAGCGCGTCGCCTTCGATCAGATTGGCGACGAGCGCGCCGAGCGTGTCGTTGTCGCCGAACTTGATTTCGTCGGTAACGACCGTGTCGTTCTCGTTGATGATCGGCACGACGCCGAGACGCAGCAGCGTGAGCAGCGTCGAGCGCGCGTTCAGATAGCGTTCGCGATCGGCGAGGTCGGCGTGCGTGAGCAGGATCTGCGCCGTGCGGATGCCATGCTCGGCAAAACGGCTCTCGTACACATGGGCGAGCCCCATCTGGCCAACCGCCGCGGCTGCCTGCAGTTCGTCGATCTCACGCGGGCGCTTCGACCACCCGAGCCGCTGCATGCCTTCGGCAATCGCGCCCGAGCTGACCAGCACAACTTCCTTGCCCTGCGAACGCAGCGCCGCGATCTGCTTGGCCCAGCGGCCGATCGCCGCATGATCGAGCCCCCGGCCGTCGTTCGTGACGAGGCTCGAACCGACTTTCACTACCAGACGCCGGGAATCGGCGATGACGGAACGCATACTGCGCGATCTCCCCAAATAACGGATGACGATGCGACCGCCGGCGCGCCCTGCGCGCCGACACTGGCGAGGTATTACTCCTGCGGCTGGGCGACGCCGCCTTCGGCGGGCGGCGTGTCGCGAAAGCGCACGTCGGACGCGAGATCTTCAGCTTGCTCGGCACGGCGCGCATCCGAATGCGCGGAGACGTAGTCGTACACGGCGTAGCAGAGATTTTCGCAGCCCTGGCCGGTAAGCGCCGAGATCTCGAACACGGGGCCGTCCCACTCGTAGCGCTTCACAAAATCGGCCACGCGCGCGGCACGCTCCTCTTCGGGCACCATGTCGAGTTTGTTGAGCACGAGCCAGCGCGGCTTCTCGTAGAGCGACTCGTCGTATTTGCGCAGTTCGCCGACGATGGCTTTCGCCTCAGCCACCGGGTCGACCGCTTCGTCGAACGGCGCGAGGTCGACAAGATGCAGCAGCAGGTTGGTACGCTGCAGATGGCGCAGGAACTGGTGACCGAGGCCCGCGCCTTCCGCCGCGCCTTCGATCAGGCCCGGAATATCGGCGATCACGAAGCTCTTGCTCGGCCCTACGCGGACCACGCCGAGGTTCGGCGCAAGCGTCGTGAACGGATAGTCCGCCACTTTCGGCCGCGCGTTCGACACGGACGAAATAAACGTGGACTTGCCCGCGTTCGGCATGCCGAGCAGGCCGACGTCCGCCAGCACCTTGAGTTCGAGCTTGAGCATGCGGCGCTCGCCGGGCTTGCCTTCGGTCTTCTGGCGCGGCGCGCGGTTCGTGGACGACTTGAAATGCAGATTGCCGAGGCCGCCTGCGCCGCCCTGCGCGACCATGACGCGCTGGTCGTGCTCGGTGAGGTCGGCGATCAGCTCGCCGGTGTCCTGATCGGTGATGGCCGTGCCTACCGGCATGCGTAGAGTGACGTCGTCGCCGCCCTTGCCATAGCAGTCCGCGCCGCGGCCATTCTCGCCGTTGCGCGCCAGATGCTTCTTCGTATAGCGGTAGTCGATCAGCGTGTTGATGTTGCGGTCTGCAATCGCGTAGACGCTGCCGCCGCGCCCGCCGTCGCCGCCGTCCGGGCCGCCGAACGGGACGAACTTCTCGCGCCGCATCGACGCGCTGCCATCGCCCCCATCGCCGGCGATGACTTCGATCTTCGCTTCGTCAATGAACTTCATGCGTTACTCCGTCCCGTGGATGTCGTTATTTTGCCGCGCGCCGCTTCGCTTGACCAACCTGGCCGAACGGCTGAGACCGGCATGGCCCGGGCCAATAAAAAACGATAAACAACAATAAACAAAAAGGCCCCGCAAACTTCGCGGGGCCTTCCTTGCGTCGATTGCGAGCGGGCTAAAAAGCTTAGGCCGCTGCCGGGACGACGTTGACCATGTGCTTATTCGCTGCGCCCTTGGTCGTGAACGTGACGTGGCCGTCAACCAGCGCGTACAGCGTGTGGTCCTTGCCGATGCCGACGTTGTTGCCCGGGTGCATGCGGGTGCCGCGCTGGCGAACGATGATGCCGCCTGCGAGGATCGCCTGGCCGCCGAACACCTTCACGCCAAGTCGTTTCGACTCTGAGTCACGGCCGTTCCGCGAGGAACCGCCAGCCTTTTTGTGTGCCATTTGTTTGCTCCTTTACCTTCGTGCGCTTTGCGTCGACTTAAGCGTTGATCGCGTCGATGCGCAGTTCGGTGTAGTTCTGGCGGTGGCCGCCGTGCTTCTGGTAGTGCTTCCGGCGACGCATCTTGAAGATGGTCACTTTGGCGTGACGACCTTGCGAGACAACGGTAGCCTTGACGGAAGCCCCACTGACCAGCGGCGTACCGAACTTAATCGATTCGCCTTCGCCCACTGCGAGAACCTGGTCGAGCGTGATTTCTGCGTCAATGTCTGCCGGTATCTGTTCTACTTTAAGTTTTTCGCCAACGGCAACCTTATACTGCTTGCCGCCGGTTTTTATGACCGCGTACATTGAGAACCTCACTCTAAAAATACTTTCCAGCCTGTTTGTTGACAAACCTGCAAGCTACATTTGGCGCTGGAAACCGCTGATTATACATGGAGTTAGCTGCGCAGTCAAAACTCCTTGACACCGAACGCCCGCAAGCGTCCAGGCACCGCCCGGCGCACCTTTTCCGGGCGGCGGCGCCTGACGGGACCGCTGCTCGCCACCAGGAAACCGCCAGGAAACTGCCTGGAAAGCGCCAGGAAACGACGGTGAAGCGGCAAGGCAGCCGGCCAGGAAGCGAAGAGCAAGCGATGAAGAAGCGGCCAGGACCGTATGACAACGTCCGGGAATCGCGCGATTCGCCTTATAATCCGCGGCACTATCGATAAACGTCATCATGCCGTCCACCGCCACCCCTACCCCCAGCGCAACTACCCTGCTTGCCCCGATCGCCGCTGACATGGAGCAGGTCAACCGCGTCATCCGGCAAAGCCTGGCGTCCGAGGTGATGCTGATCAACCAGATCTCCGAGTACATCATCGGCGCGGGAGGCAAACGGCTGCGCCCGGCGCTGCTGCTGCTCGTGGCTGGCGCGCTCGGCGACCGCAGCACGCACCGGCACTCACTCGCCGCCGTGGTCGAGTTCATCCACACGGCGACGCTGCTGCACGACGACGTGGTCGACGAATCCGACCTGCGGCGCGGCCGCCAGACGGCCAACGCGCTGTTCGGCAACGCAGCGAGCGTGCTGGTCGGCGATTATCTGTATTCGCGCTCGTTCGAAATGATGGTGGGCGTGGGCAAGATGCGCGTGATGGAAATCCTGTCGCAAGCCACGACGATCATCTCCGAAGGCGAAGTGCTCCAGCTCCTGAACATGCACGACGCCGACGTGGACGTGTCCCGCTACATGCGCGTGATCCGTTACAAGACCGCGAAGCTCTTCGAGGCTGCGGCGCAGCTTGGCGCGGTGCTGTCGGGGTCGGACGCGCGAACCGAGGAAGCGGCTGCGGAGTTCGGCCGTCGCATCGGCACGGCGTTCCAGATCATGGACGACTGGCTCGACTACGCAGGCACGGCCGAAGCGATGGGGAAGAACGCCGGCGACGATCTGCGCGAAGGCAAGCCCACGCTGCCGCTCATCTGGCTGATCGAGCACGGCACGGCAGCGGAATCGGCGCTTGCGCGCGAAGCCATCGAACAAGGCGGCACGACGCGCTTCAATGAAATCTTCACGGCGATCACGCGCTCGGGCGCGCTCGATCACACGCTCGCGTGCGCGAAGGCCGAGGCACAAGCCGCCGCCGATGCAATTTCGGCCTTCCCCTCTTCCATTTACAAAGATAGCCTGCTAGAATTATGTTCTTACTCGACGACGCGCCAGTCTTGAAGAAGACGAAGCAAGCTGTAAAGTCTAGTTGAGTAGCAGGAAATTTCGGGGTGTAGCTTAGCCTGGTAGAGCGCTACGTTCGGGACGTAGAGGCCGGAGGTTCGAATCCTCTCACCCCGACCAGAATTTCGAAAAACCGCACACATGTTGTGCGGTTTTTTTTTTGCCTGCTTTTAAGGCTTGCTTCTTAAGGCTCACGTCTTAAGACTCACTTCGCGCCTGCCGCGCAATCGGACAGAAGCCGGACAGAAGCCGGACAGAAGCCGGACGGAAGCGGGCTACAAGCGGGATAGCCTAGTCCCCGCGCACCGCCCGCCTCCGTGTGCGCCCCAACGCCGGCTGCATCGCGGCGCCAGTACCGCAAGACCCCCTCTGCTATAGTCATCTCATCCGTTTCACTCACTCTGACATTCACGACGCGTGGACCAAATTCCTTTATGGGCGCAAGTTTGCGCCGTCTTACTCCTGCTCATCGGCTCCAGCTTCTTCTCCATCTCTGAAACGTCGATGATGGCGCTCAACCGTCATCGACTGAAATACCTCGTCAACCACGGCGCGCTCGGCGCGAAGACCGCGCAAAACCTGCTCGGCCGCACCGATCTGCTGCTCACGGTGATCCTGATCGGCAACAACCTGTTCAACACGATCATCCCGGTCCTCACCACCTCGATCGCGCTGCGCACGTTCGGCCACGACAATCTGGTCCTGTCGATCGCGACCGGTATCGTCGCATTCCTGATCATCGTGTTCGCGGAAATCATGCCGAAGATCGTCGGCGCAACCTTCCCCGAGAAGATCGCCCTGCCCGCGAGCCTCATGATCGCGCCGCTCATGCGCGTCACCAAGCCTGTCGTGTGGTTCGTGAACCAGTTCGCGAACGGCGTCCTGCGCCTGTTGCGCATCAACACGAGCCAGGGGCGCGACCAGCGCCTCTCGACCGAGGAACTGCGCACCATCGTGCTCGAATCCGGCAGCTTCATGCCGACCAAGCACCGCAGCATCCTGCTGAACCTGTTCGATCTCGAAAACATCACCGTCGACGATGTGATGATCCCGCGCCGCCGCGTCGAGGCGCTCGACTTCGAAGCGCCGCTCGAAGACATCCTGCATCAGCTCGAAACCTGCTATCACAACAAGCTGATCGTCTATCAGGGCGATATCGACCGCGTGCTTGGCGTGTTGCACGTGCGCAAGACGCTGTCCGCGCTGCACAACCGGCAAGTGGACCGCGAGACGCTGCGCGAGCTGCTCGCCGATCCCTACTTCGTGCCGACCGGCACGCCCGTGTTCCAGCAGCTTCAGTACTTCCAGGAAAGCCGCCACCGCATCGCGCTCGTCGTGAACGAATACGGCGAGATGGAAGGCATCGTCACGCCGGAAGACATCATCGAGGAACTGATCGGCGAATTCACGACGACGCTGCCGAGGAGCGGCGCAGGCCGCGGCGGCTGGAACGAGGACGGCGAATGCATCGTGCCCGGCAGCATGCCGTTGCGCGAACTGAACCGCTGGCTGCACCTGACGCTTCCCACCGACGGACCGAAGACGCTCAACGGCCTGATCCTCGAAGCACTCGAAGAGATTCCGGAAGGCGACGTCTGCATGCAGATCGGCGACGCGAAGCTCGAAGTGCTGCGCAGCGACGATCAGGCCGTGCGCACGGTGAAGCTCTTCAAGCCGGGCGCGAACCCGCAAAAGAAAACGAAGAAGCTGCTGTCGCGCCGTTAGCCGTCTGGCCGAATGGCGCGCGAGCCGTGCGCCGTTCGATGATGGAGCCGTTCCTTGTTCGAGGTGGCTCCGTCCGATGTTTTCCATTCCTTATCGTTTGGCATCGAACCGCGTATTCGCGGCTCTTCAGACCGTGGCGAGCGGCGGCGCGCCGCGCCCCGCGGTGCCCGCACCGCGCTTCGCCACACCCGCTGCCTCGGCGGGCGTCGACGACGCTCCTGCCGTGCGCCTCCTCACCGACATGCTGAGCGTTGCGGCACGCCGCAACGCCTCCGATCTTCACGTCGAGCCGCTCGAGCACGGCTGGCGTATCCGGCTGCGCATCGATGGCGTGCTGCACGAGGTGGCGCGGCCGCCCAGGCATCTACGCGATGCGTTCATCACACGCGTCAAGGTGCTCGCACGCATGGATATCGCCGAGCGGCGCGTTCCGCTCGACGGCCGCTTGCGGCTCGTATCGCCGCTGCCGGCGCAAGCCGCCGAAGACTATCGCGTGAATTCGCTGCCTACGTTGTTCGGCGAAAAGCTCGTGTTGCGGCGGCTCGAAGCGTTGCCCGAGAACCTCACGCTCGCGGCGCTCGGGCTCGACGAAGCACAGCGGCAGAGCGTCGCCGATGCGATCCGCGCGCCGCACGGCCTCGTGCTCGTGACGGGGCCGACCGGCAGCGGCAAGACGCTCTCGCTGTACTGCTTCCTGCAGATGCTGAACAACGACTCGCGCAATCTGTGCTCGGTGGAAGATCCCGCGGAGATCCAGCTCGCGGGCATCAACCAGGTCAATGTGCGCGAGAAGGCCGGACTCACGTTTGCCGTCGCCCTGCGCGCATTGCTGCGCCAGGACCCGGACGTGATCATGATCGGCGAGATTCGCGACGAGGAAACCGCGAGCGTCGCGGTGAAAGCCGCGCAGACCGGCCACCTCGTGCTCTCGACACTGCACACCAACGACGCGCCCGCAGCAGCCGCGCGCCTGATCGATATCGGCGTCGAGCCTTATAACCTTGCGGGCGCGCTGCGGCTCGTCACGGCGCAGCGGCTCGTGCGGAGGCTTTGCCCGCAATGCCGCGTGCCGGCGCGGGAATCGGCAGCGGTGTTGCGCGCGGCCGGGCTGGACGGAGATCAAACGATTTACGAAGCATGCGGCTGCGAATCGTGCCACGGCATCGGGTATCGCGGGCGCATCGGAATCCATGAGGTCATGCCGGTCTCGGCTGCGATGCGCGAACGGATCGTCGCGAAGCAAGGTGCACACGTCATTGCCCAGCAGGCGCGCGCGGACGGCGCGGCGACGCTGCGCGAAGCCGCACTGGCACGCGTACGCGACGGTACGACGAGCCTTGCCGAGGCGCTCTCGGCCACGGATTCGCCATGACGCCCGCACGCCCTCATCGGGATCGCGCGCCGTCTGAATGGCGGTTCGCCTGGCGCGGCATTGACGCGACGGGCGCAGTGAGGCGCGGCACGTCGATCGCTATCGACGCCGCTGCCGCGCGCGACGCGCTCAAGCGCGAACGCATCACGATCACAGCGCTCGCACGACAGCGCGAGGCACCCGTCCCACGCGCCGGTCCGGCAGACATCACGCGTTTCACACGCCAGTTGTCGAGCCTCCTGCACGCCGGCCTGCCGCTTGCACCCGCACTCGACCTGCTCGCACAGTCACCGGGACCGCAGGGCATGCCGCGCATCGTCGGCACGCTCGCGCGCGATATCTCGGCCGGCATGCGCTTTTCCGATTCACTCGCACGCCATCCTCAGCGTTTCGGCGCACTGTATTGCCAGCTGGTGGCGGTCGGTGAGGCGTCGGGCGCGCTGGTCGCCGTGCTCGCGCGCATCGCCGACGATCGCGAGCGCGCCGCCGCACAACGCGCGAAAGTGCGCGCTGCACTCACCTATCCGGTTGCCGTGCTGTTGCTCGCGGTCGCGATCACGGCGGCATTGCTCATCTGGGTCGTCCCAACGTTCAGGCAGATCTTCGAAGGCTTCGGCGCGGCATTGCCGGCGCCCACGCAGTTCGTGCTGATGCTGTCAGCGGGGGCGGCACGCTGGAGCCTGCCCGTCGCCGCGTGCTGCGCAACAGCCGTGTTCGCAGCGCGCGGCGCGATGCGACGTTCCGCGCGCGCCCGCATCGCCTTCGGTCGCCTCGCGCTGAAACTGCCGCTCGCGGGCACACTGCTCACCGCACTCTGCGCGGCGCGCTGGAGCCGGGCGCTCGGCACGCTACTCGCCGCAGGCACGCCGCTCGCCGACGCGTTCGACTCGCTCACCCATGCCAGCGGCAACGCACACTTCGACCACGCGACTGTGGGCATCAGCACACGGCTGCGGCATGGCGAGCGGCTCGCAGCCGCCATGCGCGCTGCGGGCTGCTTTCCTGTCGAAGTGATCCAGCCGGTTGCCGTGGCGGAAGAGTCGGGGGCGCTCGACGCGATGCTGCTCGACGTCGCGTCGCTCGCCGACCGTCAGGTTGACGAAAAAATCGGGCTGCTTTCGAGTTTATGCGAGCCGCTTGTGATCGTCGTGCTCGGCGCGCTCGTCGGCGGACTTGTCGTCGCGATGTATCTTCCTATCATTGAACTCGGCAACGTGGTGTAGCATCGCTGCCAGATTCCAATACTGCCCATGCCCGCTCATATTCTGTTCACTTCCGGGTTCGCGTCTGACGGACCACTCGGTGCGTTGCCGCCCGCCCTTCTGGCTTGCCTGGCAATCGTGCTGGGGCTCGTCGTGGGCAGCTTTCTGAACGTGGTCGTGCATCGCTTGCCGATCATGCTCGAACGCGCCTGGCGCGCCGATGCCGCTGCCGCTGATTCCGCCGACGCCGTGGAAACCACCGGCGAGCACTTCGCCGACGACGGCCTGCCCGGCCGCTACAACCTGTGGCTTCCGCGCAGCGCCTGCCCGCACTGCGGCCACGTACTGCGCGCGTGGGAAAACATTCCCTTGCTGAGCTGGCTCGTACTGCGCGGACGCTGCAGCCACTGCCGCGCGCGTGTGAGCGTTCGCTATCCGCTCATCGAACTCGCGGGCGCGCTGTGTGCGCTGCTCGCGCTCGCCGTGTTCGGCCCTTCGGGCAAGGCGCTGGCCGCGTTCGCACTGTGCGCGGCGCTGATTGCTGCAAGCGCGATCGATCTCGAGCATCAGATGCTTTACGACGAAATCACGCAGCCGCTGCTCTGGGCCGGACTGATCGTGAATCTGTCCGGCACGTTCGTCAGCCTGCGCGCTGCGGTAATCGGCGCCATCGCAGGCTATCTCGCACTCTGGTGCATCTACTGGCTGTTCCGGCTGCTGCGCGGCATCGAAGGCATGGGTCAGGGCGATTTCAAGCTGCTGGCTGCGCTCGGCGCGTGGCTCGGCTGGGGCGCGCTGCCCCAGATCGTCGCAATCGCCGCCGTGGCTGGCGCGGTGATCGGACTCGCAGCCACATGGACCGGGCGCATGCGCTTCGAAGAGCCGCTGCCGTTCGGTCCGTATCTTGCCCTGGGCGCGTTTGTCACGCTGTTCGCAGGCACGCCGCTTTATTTTGTGTGGGGGAACTGATCGATGTTCTCAGTCGGACTGACAGGAGGCATAGGCAGCGGCAAATCGACTGTGGCGGATCTGTTTGCGGCACGCGGCGTGCCGGTGATCGACACCGATCTGATCGCCCATCAGATCACGGCTCCCCACGGTGCCGCGATGCCACAGATCCTGGAACAATTCGGCCCCGAATTCGTTGCACCCGACGGCTCGATGGACCGCGCCCGCATGCGCGCGCGGGTCTTTAGCGACGAATCGGCGCGCAAGCGGCTCGAAGCGATTACGCATCCGCTGATCCGCGCGGAAACCGAGCGGGCGTCGCGCGCCGCGAGCGGGCCCTATGTGATCGTCGTGGTGCCGCTTCTCGTGGAATCCGGTACCTGGAAGAAGCGCGTCGACCGTGTCCTCGACGTCGATTGCAGCGTCGAGACACAGATCGCACGCGTGATACGCCGCAACGACTTTACGCGCGAGCAGGTGCTGGCCATCATCGCGCGCCAGGCCACGCGCGAGGCGCGTCTCGCCGCGGCCGATCACGTCGTGCTCAACGACGGCGCATCGCTCGAAACACTCGGCCGCGACGTGGATGCACTGCACGCGGAGTACGTCGCGCTTGCACAGGAACAGGCAGCAGGCCCGCACGCCTGAGCTGCAGCAGCCTCGGCAAGCGTGCCGCCACAGGCGTGCAAAGAAGCGTTCGTCGTACTTAAGCGTTGCTACACGAGCGCGTCATGCTGGCGATCAACCGGTGACAAGTCGGCGATCCACGCGTGATCGGGCTGCGATCGACATGTGGTCCGCCGAAATTACGCGCAACTGCCCGGTCCCCCCGCGATTGCGACCGTAGTCTTGCGGCATTAGAATGTGCTGCAATCCTTCACCGACCACGCCAGAGGCGAGCGCGCTTGATTCTTTACGAGTATCCCTTCAACGAGCGAATCCGTACGCTGCTGCGCCTCGAAGACCTGTTCGAGCGCTTCACGTTTTTCCTGACGCAGGAGGATCCGAGGGAACACCACGTCGCGCTCACCACGCTTTTCGAAATCGCGGAAGTCGCAGGCCGCGCCGACCTCAAGTCGGACCTGATGAAGGAACTCGAAAGGCAACGTCAGACGCTCGCACCGTTCCGCGGCAATCCCGGCATCGAACAGAACGCGCTCGAAACCGTGCTCGGCGAAATCGAGCAGACACTCGCGGGCCTCACGCAGATGCAGGGCAAGACCGGCCAGCATCTCTCCGAAAACGAGTGGCTCACGAGCATCCGCAGCCGCGCGATCATTCCGGGCGGCACCTGCAAGTTCGACCTGCCGTCGTACTACGCGTGGCAACAATTGCATCCCGACCAGCGCCGTCAAGATATCGCCAAGTGGGTGATGCCGCTGCTGCCGTTGCGCGACGCGGCTTCGATCGTGCTGCGTCTCGCGCGCGAATCGGGTCAGGCGTCGAAGGTGATGGCAATGCAGGGCAGCTACCAGCAGATGCTCGCGGGCCGTGCCTATCAGCTGATGCAGGTACGCGTGGCACCGGATTTGCGCATGATCCCGGAAGCGAGCGCCAACAAGTACATGCTGTGGGTGCGCTTCACCGTGCAGGATGGCGATCTGCGGCCGCGCGCCGTCGATGTCGACGTGCCGTTCCAGCTCACGCTGTGCAGCCTGTGATGTCGCGTCACGGCAACATGTTCACCAACGCGGCAGCAGCCGGCTAAGCAAATGGTCACCGTCGTCAAATGTCCGACTTGCGGCAAGGATGTCCGCTGGGTGCCGGAAAACCGGTTCCGCCCGTTCTGCTCCGAACGTTGCAGGCAGATCGACCTGGGCGCCTGGGCCGCCGAAAAGTACCGCATCGGCGGTAACGACGAAGAGACGCCGCCCGAGGACGCGCCCCCCACCGACACGCGCCAGTAAGCAGGTCAACAAGCAGGCCAATAAGCAGACACACCAAAAAGCAAAAAGCCGCTACGCGATTCACGCAGCGGCTTTTTTTGTCGCCTCACTCGGCTGCCAGCAATTCCAGCACGGGAATGGCGGCGGGCAGAAGCGGTTCGACGCTCGCCGGCAGCGACTGCCAGACGAACGCCTGGCCCTCGCGTCCGTGCGGCTCGCCGCTCCACTCGGTCACTTTGCAGAAATAGAGGCGCACGTACGCGTGCGGATAATCGTGTTCGAGCGTGTGCCACAGATGGCACGCCTTCACGTCGATGCCCAGTTCCTCGTGCAGCTCGCGCGCAAGCGCCGCCTCGACCGACTCGCCCGCCTCCAGCTTGCCGCCCGGAAACTCCCAGTAGCCCGCGTAGGGTTTGCCGTCAGGGCGCTGCGCGAGCAGATAGCGGCCGTCCGGCTGCACCATCACGCCAACCGCCACTTCTGTCACCGGACGCGTCTGCGCCTTACCTGCTCCGTTGGCGCCGCTCATGCGTCTTGCACCTTCTTGCCCGACCAGTCGCGCGCGAACTGCCACGCGACGCGGCCCGAGCGCGAGCCGCGCTCCAGCGCCCAGACGAGCGCGTCGCTGCGTGCGGCTTCGACATCGGCGTCGCCACAACCGAAATGGCGCAGCCAGTGGCCGACGATTGTCAGATAGTCGTCCTGCTTGAACGGATAGAAGCTCACCCACAGGCCGAAGCGCTCGGACAGCGAGATCTTCTCCTCGATCACCTCGCCCGGATGGATTTCGCCGTCCGGCATATGCCGGTACGTCTCGTTCTCGCTCATGTACTCGGGCAGCAAGTGGCGGCGGTTCGAGGTCGCGTAGATCAGCACGTTGTCGCCCTGCGCGGCCACCGAGCCGTCCAGCGCCACCTTGAGCGCCTTGTAGCCGGATTCGCCTTCCTCGAACGAGAGGTCGTCGCAGAACACGATGAATCGCTCGGTGCGCCCCGAGATCAGATCGACGATGTCACCCAGATCGTGCAGATCGTCCTTGTCGACTTCGATGAGGCGCAGGCCGTCGTTCGCGAATGCGTTCAGGCACGCCTTGATCAGCGAAGACTTGCCCGTGCCGCGCGCGCCGGTGAGCAGCACGTTGTTCGCGGGCTTCTTCTGCACGAACTGGCGCGTGTTGCGTTCGATGAGATCTTTCTGGCGGTCGATGTTCTGCAGGTCGTCGAGCGTGATCGACGACACCGACGGCACCGGCTGCAGATAGCCGCGGCCCTGACGCTTACGCCAGCGAAACGCCACCGCAGCGTTCCAGTCGACAACCGGAGCGGCCGGCGGCAGCACCGCTTCGAGGCGGCCGATCAATGCTTCGGCGCGGGTCAGAAACTGTTCGAGCTTGTCCATGTGCGTAAGAGCCTGAAGAGCCGTAAGCCGCCAGATCAGGAGCGGTAGTCGGCGTTGATGCTCACGTAGTCGTGCGAGAGATCGCAGGTCCAGACCGTGGCCTGTGCATCGCCGCGGCCGAGCAGCACGCGGATCAGGATCTCGCTCTTCTTCATGACGCGCTGGCCGTCTTCCTCGCGGTACGCCGGGTTGCGCCCGCCGCTCTTCGCGACGAGCACGTCGTCGAGATACAGGTCGATCTTGCCGACATCGAGATCCGTCACGCCCGCATAGCCGATTGCGGCCAGGATGCGGCCGAGGTTGGGATCCGATGCGTAGAAAGCCGTCTTCACGAGCGGCGAATGGCCGATCGCGTAGGCGATCTGGCGGCATTCGGCGACGTCCTTGCCGCCTTCGACCTGCACTGTCATGAACTTCGTCGCGCCTTCGCCGTCGCGCACGATCAGTTGCGAGAGCGTCTGCGCCACGTCGGTCACGGCGTCGCGCAGCGCCGCGTAGGCGGGCGAGTCCGTCGACGTGATGGCCGGCAGGCTCGACTTGCCCGATGCGATCAGCATGAACGAGTCGTTCGTCGACGTATCGCCGTCGATGGTGATGCAGTTGAACGAGCGGTCCGCGACGTGCTTCACGAGTTCGTCGAGCACCGGCTGCGCCACGTTCGCATCGAATGCGAGGAAGCCGAGCATCGTCGCCATGTTCGGCTTGATCATGCCCGCGCCCTTGCTGATGCCCGTGAGCGTGACCGTGTGGCCATCGATCACCACCTGGCGCGACGCGGCCTTCGGCAGCGTGTCGGTGGTCATGATCGATTGCGCCGCGTCGTACCAGTTCGCGGCCTTGCGGTTCGCGAGCGCGGCAGGCAGGCCGGCCTTCAGGCGGTCGACCGGCAACGGCTCCAGAATCACGCCCGTCGAGAACGGCAGCACCTGCGCGGGCTCGATGCCCGCGAGACGCGCGAGTTCATCGCAGGTCGCGCGCGCGTCGGCAAGACCGGGCTCGCCCGTGCCCGCATTCGCGTTGCCCGTGTTGATGACGAGCGCGCGGATTCCCTTGCTGCCGCTACGCACCTTCGCGAGATGCTCGCGGCACACCGTTACCGGCGCTGCGCAGAAGCGGTTCAGCGTGAACACGCCCGCGACGCTCGCGCCTTTGTCGACGGAAATCACCAGCACGTCCTTGCGGTTGGGCTTGCGAATGTTGGCTTCGGCCCAGCCGAGCGTCACGCCGGCGACCGGATGAAGTTGTGCGGGATCGATCGAGGGAAAATTGACAGCCATGGTGGCGACCTGTCGAAAAGGCAATGCCGACCGAGGCGCTTACAGCCTGGCCGGCATTGGGAATCAAAAGGCAAGGCCCAGACACGAAGTCCGGGCCACGGAATCAACTGCGGGGCTAACCGCTGAGCAAACTGCTGAGCCAACTGCGGGGCCGCGCAAAGCCGACGGCGGCGCGCATCACATCAAGCGCGCGCCGCCCGGCATCACGCAATCTTGCCGTGGCACTGCTTGTACTTCTTGCCGCTGCCGCACGGGCACGGATCGTTGCGGCCCACCTTCGGCATGTTCTGGCCGTCCGGCGCGGCGTGCGCGTGGCTCATGGCCGCGCCGACCATCGCCGCAGCGGCGTCGGCCGCAACAGGCGCCGCCGTCACTGCATCGGCTTCGGCGAATTCGGCGTGGCGGAACTCGACATTCTCGAGATGGCCGCCCTGCTCGTCCAGTTGCTCGGCGGCCTCTTCGAGCTGCTCGGGCGACTGGATCTGCACGTTCATCACGATCTTCGTGACTTCGTTCTTCACGGCGTCGAGCATCGCGGCGAACAGTTCGAACGCCTCGCGCTTGTATTCCTGCTTCGGATTCTTCTGCGCATAGCCGCGCAGATGGATGCCCTGGCGCAGATGGTCGAGCGCAGCGAGGTGTTCGCGCCAGCTGCGGTCGAGCGTCTGCAGCATGACCGAGCGCTCGAATGCGCTGAACGATTCGCGTCCGACGAGCGCGACCTTCTGCTCGTAGGCTTCGTCGGCGGCGGCGACCACGGCTTCGAGAATCTCGTCGGCGTCGATCGACGACGACTCGTTGATCATCTCCTGAATCGCCAGGTCGAGCTGCCATTCGTTGCGCAGCACTTCCTCCAGTTCGGGCACGTCCCACTGTTCCTCGATGCTGCCCGCCGGCACGAACTCGCGCACGAGTTCCGACATCACGCCATGACGCATCGCGCCGATGGTTTCGGTGATGTCGTGCGCTTCGAGCAGTTCGTTGCGCTGCTGGTAGATCACCTTGCGCTGGTCGTTCGACACGTCGTCGTATTCGAGCAGCTGCTTGCGGATATCGAAGTTGCGCGCTTCGACCTTGCGCTGCGCCGACTCGATCGAACGCGTGACGATGCCTGCCTCGATCGCCTCGCCTTCGGGCATCTTCAGGCGGTCCATGATGGAGCGCACGCGGTCGCCTGCGAAGATGCGCAGCAGCGGGTCTTCGAGCGACAGATAGAAGCGCGACGAACCCGGATCGCCCTGACGGCCCGCACGGCCGCGCAGCTGATTGTCGATACGGCGCGACTCGTGGCGCTCGGTGCCGATGATGTGCAGACCGCCTGCGGCCTTCACATGATCGTGCAGCGTCTGCCATTCGTCGTTGAGCTGCTGGATGCGGCGCGCCTTTTCGTCGTCGGCGATCGATTCGTCGGCTTCGATGAACGACGCCTGCTTTTCGGCATTGCCGCCGAGCACGATGTCGGTACCGCGGCCCGCCATGTTCGTGGCGATCGTGATGCGCTGCGGACGGCCCGCTTCGGCGACGATCGCCGCTTCGCGCGCGTGCTGCTTGGCGTTGAGCACTTCGTGCGGCAGCCCGGCCTTCGTGAGCAGGTCGGAGAGCAGTTCGGAGTTCTCGATCGACGTCGTGCCGACGAGCACCGGCTGGCCGCGCTCGTAGCACTCGCGGATGTCGCGGATCACGGCGTCGTAACGCTCTTTTGCGCTCTTGTAGATCTGATCCTGCTTGTCGGCGCGCTTGGGCACGCGGTTCGTCGGGATCACGACGGTTTCGAGACCGTAGATCTCGTTGAATTCGTACGCTTCCGTGTCGGCGGTGCCGGTCATGCCCGACAGCTTCGCGTACATGCGGAAGTAGTTCTGGAACGTGATCGAGGCGAGCGTCTGGTTCTCGCTCTGGATCTTCACGTGTTCCTTCGCCTCGACGGCCTGGTGCAGGCCATCCGACCAGCGGCGGCCGGACATCAGACGGCCGGTGAATTCGTCGACGATGACGACTTCGCCGTTCTGCACCACGTAGTGCTGGTCCTTGAAGAACAGCGTGTGCGCGCGCAGGGCCGCGTACACGTGGTGCATCAGTGTGATGTTCTGCGGCGCGTAAAGGCTTTCGCCCTCGCCGATCAGTCCCCACTCGGAGAGCATGCGCTCGGCCTTCTCGTGGCCGGACTCCGTGAGGAACACCTGGCGGCCCTTTTCGTCGAGCGTATAGTCGCCCGGCTTTTCGACGCCCGTGCCGTCGGCCTTCTCTTCGCCGATCTGGCGCTCGAGCAGCGGCGGCAGCGCATTCATGCGCACGTAGAGTTCGGTGTGATCTTCGGCCTGGCCGGAGATGATGAGCGGCGTGCGCGCTTCGTCAATGAGGATCGAGTCCACTTCGTCGACGACGGCGAAGTTCAGCGCACGCTGCACGCGCTGCTCGGTCTCGTAGACCATGTTGTCGCGCAGGTAGTCGAAGCCGAACTCGTTGTTCGTGCCGTACGTGATGTCCGAGCTGTACGCCTGCTGCTTCATGGCGTGGTCCATCTGCGAGAGATTGACGCCGACGCTCAGGCCCAGGAAGTTGTACAGGCGGCCCATCCATTCGGCGTCGCGCTGCGCGAGGTAGTCGTTCACCGTCACGACGTGCACGCCGCGCCCGGAGAGCGCGTTCAGGTAGGCAGCGAGCGTTGCGACGAGCGTCTTGCCCTCGCCGGTGCGCATTTCGGCGATCTTGCCGTAATGGAGCACCATGCCGCCGATCAGCTGGACGTCGAAGTGGCGCATCTTGAGCACGCGCTTGCTGGCCTCGCGGCAGACCGCGAAAGCCTCCGGCAGCAGTTCGTCGAGCGACGCGCCGTTCGCCACGCGCTCGCGGAACTCAGTGGTCTTCGCGCGCAGTTGCTCGTCGCTGTACTGCTCGATCTGCGGTTCGAGCGCATTGATCGCCGCGACCGTCTTCTGATATTGCTTGATCAGGCGCTGATTGCGGCTGCCAAAGATTTTCTGTAAGAAACCGGTGGTCATCGGATCGGTGTCTGCGTCGCGGCTTCGGTCGGGATTCGTGCGTGGTTTTCGGCGTTCAACCTGCCAAACCTGCGGCTGCACCCGAATCGGAAAGACCTCGGCGGCTTAAGCCCAAAATGGTGGATTCGAATCGGGCATTTTAGCACGCACCCTCATGCCCGCTTATGTCAGCGGCAAGACGAGATGACGCGCCAAATGCCCGCACGGAAAGCCTCCCGGCTGAGCGGCCCTGCCTGCTGGCAGGTCCGGTCCAGGCTGCCGGAAGGCGCGTGGGCGCTTGCCGTGCAAGCTACAATGGCGGCAATTGCACGCGACTTTACGTGTGCGCCCGTCCTCTTCCCAACATGAGCCGCTTCTCGCCATTTTCAAGGCCGTCTGCGCCGCGCTACGCCCAGCCCGTGGGCGAACTGCTGAGCCGCACCGACGCGTTCGCGCCGCTGCGCGCCGGCGTCGAGCAGATGGCGGCGATGCAGCGCGACCTCGACGCGCTGCTGCCCGATTACCTCGCGGCCAGCGTGGAGCCGGGCTTCATCAAGGACGGCAAGCTCGCGCTCTTCACCGCCCATAATGCGCTCGCGGCGCGGCTGCGGCATCTGGAACCGCGCCTCGTGGCCGACCTGCAGGCGCGCGGCTGGCCGCTCGACGCCGTGCGTATCCGCGTGCGTCCGCAATCGGTCAAGGAAGCGAAACCGCCGAAGCAGGCGCGCATGACGCCGGTCGGCGCGGCGGCGCTGCAGGCGCTCAGCGAGGAATTGCCGCCTTCGCCGCTGCAAATCGCGCTGGCGAAAATGGCGGCGCGCCATTCGAACAAGCGCTGAAAATGAAAAAGGGCGGCATGATGCCACCCTTTTCGCTGATCGCCTGACGTGTTCGCGTTCGCGCTCAGGCGAATGCGGTCTGCGCTTCGTAGCCGAAGCCGCGCGGCGCCTTGTGCATGTCGTCGAAGGTGACGATCTCGTAAGCGTCCTCGTGCTTGAGCAATTCGCGCAGCAGCAAGTTGTTCAGGCCGTGACCCGACTTGTACGCCGTGTACGACGCGAGCAGCGGGTGCCCCACCACATAAAGATCGCCGATGGCGTCGAGCATCTTGTGCTTCACGAATTCGTCGTCGTAGCGCAGGCCGTCGTTGTTCAGGATGCGGTACTCGTCGAGCACAATCGCGTTGTCCATGCTTCCGCCGCGCGCGAGGCCCAGCTCGCGCATCATTTCGACCTCATGCGCGAAGCCGAACGTGCGCGCGCGCGCGATTTCGCGCACATACGACGTGTTGGCGAAATCGACTTCGAGCGCCTGGCCCGTCTTGTCGACAGCCGGATGGCGAAAATCGATCGTGAACTTGAGCCTGAAGCCGAAATACGGATCGAGGCGCGCAAACTTGTCGCCCTCGCGGATTTCCACGGGCTTCTTGACCTTGATGAATTTCTTCGCGGCGTTCTGCTCTTCGATCCCGGCCGACTGGATCAGGAACACGAACGAGGCCGCGCTACCGTCCATGATCGGAATTTCTTCGGCGGTCACGTCGACGTAGAGGTTGTCGATGCCAAGGCCCGCGCACGCGGACATCAGGTGCTCGACCGTCGAAACGCGCGCGCCGTCTTTTTGCAGCACCGACGCGAGACGCGTGTCGCCAATCGACATCGCCGACGCGGGAATATCCACCGGAGTCGGCAAATCCACGCGCGAAAACACGATGCCCGTATCCGGCGCAGCCGGACGGAGCGTCAAGTCGACTTTGCGGCCCGAGTGCAGGCCGATGCCGACCGTTTTCACGATCGATTTAATGGTTCGCTGCTTCAACATAACCCTGCCCATAGAAAATCCCAATCGGGACTTTTTAACTAATAGCGCGAATTATACTCCAGATATAGGGTTTTCGCTGTTTCCCCCAGCGTGACAATCTGTTTCCCGCTATTACGCGAGCGGGAGAAACAGCGGAGCCGATGTCCGAAACGGAGGCGTTTTCGGTCATCGGCCCGCCTGGTGCGACGTAATGGCCCGTCACATTTGCGCCGCCGGCTCGTTGCGCTGCGGCAACGTGTCGCCGGTCGAAGCGCTCATTCGGGCCTCAACGTTGCGTGGATGTTCGACACATCCTTGACTTCGAACTTGCCGGGTGCTTCGACATCCAGCGTCTTGACTACGCCATCGTCGACCACCATTGCGTAGCGCAGGGAACGAATCCCCATGCCACGCGCCGACAAATCCTGCTCCAGACCAAGCGCCAGGGTGAATGTTGCACTGCCGTCGCCCATCGTGCGTACCTTGCCCGCGGTACGCAGATCGCGTCCCCACGCGCCCGTCACGAACGCATCGCTAACCGACACGTACCAGATTTCGTCGATGCCAGCCGGGGCAATCGCCTCGGCCCACTCGACGTATCCCAGCACCTGTCTCGCCGAAGTCGCGGGCGTGAATGCACGCGGCAATCCGAAGATCACCACGCATTTGCCCGCCGCCTCTTCGCGCACGCTCAGGCTTTTCGGCCCCTGCGTGCAGCCTTCGTGCATGTCCTCGACGAATTCGTGGAGGTTCACGTCCGGCAGCGATTCACCCAGTTCGATCACTACTCGTCCTGCTACTCGTTGTTCGCCTACGTGCGCCAGCGTTCAACGCGCGATATCTCGCCATTATCTGCCACCAGGCTTTCAGAATCGTCAGACGGAACACCGTCCTCCCTGCTCGCAGAAACGCAAGCGGGCAACCATCCCTGCCGATCGTCCTCGCGGACGCGGCCCTGCTGGCTTTCATCGCGACGCTTCGCGCGCGTCGGCCGGAGCTGGCGTATCGACCCAAGTCTGCGTCTCGACCGGAGCTGGCGCTTTAGCGCCCACTCAGATCCCGCATCGCTCACTCAGATCCCGCCGTGCTTACTCCGGCCTGGCCGCACCGCACGCTGGTCCCATGTACGCCAGCCCTCAGTCCGCCTGCTTGCGCAGGAACGCCGGGATATCGTACGTATCGACGCCCTTTTCCTGCAGCGCCTGAACATGCGAAGCCGCGGTGTCGCGCGACGTGCGCCACACAGCCGGCGTATCGAGCGCGCCGTAATCGGCCGTCGCGCCCGCCGAGGACTGCGGTGCGTACGCCTGCATCGCCGGAACCGGATGGTTGTCCGTGCCGGTGCGCAGCAGCGTCATCGGCGCCGCCGACTGCTGCTTCTTCGCCGCGCGGCCAAGACCCGTTGCGACCACCGTCACGCGCAGCGCGTCGCCCATCGCGTCGTCGTACACCGCGCCGAAGATCACCGTGGCGTCTTCCGCCGCGTAGCTCTTGATGGTGTTCATCACTTCGCGCGTTTCCGACAAACGCAGCGAGCGGCTCGACGTGATGTTGACCAGCACGCCGCGCGCGCCGGACAGATCGACGCCTTCGAGCAGCGGGCTCGCCACGGCCTGTTCGGCTGCGAGGCGCGCGCGATCGACGCCGGCAACCGTCGCCGTGCCCATCATCGCCTTGCCCTGCTCGCCCATCACCGTCTTCACGTCTTCGAAGTCGACGTTCACGAGACCGTCGACGTTGATGATTTCGGCGATACCGGCCACTGCGTTGTTCAGAACGTCGTCCGCGCACTGGAAGCACTTGTCCATCTCGGCGTCATCGCCCATCACGTCGAACAGCTTGTCGTTGAGCACGACAATCAGCGAGTCGACGTGATCCTCCAGTTGCTGCGCACCGGCTTCTGCCACGCGCATACGCTTGCCGCCTTCGAACTCGAACGGCTTGCTCACGACGCCAACAGTCAGAATGCCCATTTCCTTGGCGATCTGCGCCACGACCGGGGCTGCGCCCGTGCCGGTGCCGCCGCCCATGCCCGCGGTGATGAACACCATGTGCGCGCCGAGCAGTGCGTCCGCGATGCGCTCGCGTGCTTCTTCAGCCGCCAGGCGGCCCATTTCCGGCTTCGCACCGGCGCCAAGGCCAGTGTTGCCGAGCTGGATCACGGCTGATGCGCGCGAGCGCGAAAGCGCCTGCGCATCCGTGTTCATCACGATGAAGTCGACGCCCTGAACGCCGCGGTTGATCATGTGCTGCACGGCATTGCCGCCAGCGCCACCTACGCCCACCACCTTGATGATGGTGCCGTTGGTTTCCGTTTCCAGCATCTGGAATTCCATGTTGCCTCCGTCAAGAAAGAGATACCGCTCTTCGGCCGTTATCCGCAGGAAGATCGGGCAACCTTCCTGTGCGCGCCGGCCGCCGTCACCGGCGCGTATTCTCATCTGCCAATTACTTGTTTCCTGCCTGTTCCCTGCTTATTACCTGCTTGTTCCCTGTCGTCAGAAGTTGCCGAGGAACCAGTCCTTCATCCGCGTGAAGACCTGGCCCATCGATCCCGACTGCACTGCAACCTTGCGACCGCGCATGCGCTGCGAGCGGCCTTCCGCGAGCAGGCCCATCGCCGTCGAGTAGCGCGGATTGCGCACGACGTCAGCGAGACCGCCCGCATACTCCGGCACGCCAATGCGCACCGGCTTGAGGAAAATGTCCTCGCCGAGTTCGACCATGCCCGGCATCATCGCGGCGCCGCCCGTCAGCACGACGCCCGAACTCAGCAGTTCTTCGTAACCCGACTCGCGCACCACCTGCTGCACGAGCGAGAAAAGCTCTTCCACGCGCGGCTCGATCACAGCCGCCAGCGCCTGGCGCGACAGCGTGCGCGGACCGCGCTCGCCGAGCCCCGGCACTTCGATCATCTCGTCCGGATCGGCCAGCGCCTGCTTCGCGATGCCGTAGCTCACCTTGATGTCTTCCGCGTCGGGCGTCGGCGTGCGCAGCGCCATCGCGATGTCGCTCGTCACCTGGTCGCCCGCGATCGGAATCACCGCCGTCTGGCGAATCGCGCCTTCACTGAAGATCGCGATGTCGGTCGTGCCGCCGCCCACGTCCACCAGCACGACGCCGAGTTCCTTTTCGTCCTCGGTCAGCACCGCGAGCGACGACGCCAGCGGCTGCAGGATCAGATCGTTCACTTCGAGGCCGCAGCGGCGCACGCACTTCACGACGTTCTGCGCCGCGCTCACCGCGCCCGTGACGATGTGCACCTTCACTTCGAGACGGATGCCGCTCATGCCGATCGGCTCGCGCACATCCTCCTGGCCGTCGATGATGAATTCCTGCGTGAGGATGTGCAGCACCTGCTGGTCGGTCGGGATGTTGATCGCCTTCGCGGTCTCGATCACGCGCGCGACGTCCGCCTGCGTGACTTCCTTCTCCTTGATCGCGACCATCCCGCTCGAATTGAAGCTGCGGATATGGCTGCCCGCGATGCCGGTAAACACGTTCGTGATCTTGCAGTCCGCCATCAGCTCCGCTTCTTCGAGCGCGCGTTGAATGGACTGCACCGTGGCCTCGATATTCACCACGACGCCCTTCTTGAGCCCCTTCGATTCGCTCTGGCCGAGTCCGATCACCTCGTAGTGGCCTTCGCCCTTCAATTCGGCGACGACGGCCACCACCTTCGACGTCCCGATGTCGAGGGAGACCAGCAGATCTTTGTAGTCTTTACTCATAGCGTGCTCGTTGCGTGTGATGTGCTGTTACTTCTTGCCGGGGGCCGTGTCGCTGATAAAGCGCATGCCGGCCGCTCGAATCGCAAATCCATTCGGATAGCGCAAATCCGCATACTCGACGTCTTCCCCCCAACGTTGCGTGACCGCTGCCCATGCCGCGATGAGCCGGCGCGAGCGCTCCCCGAGCGTTTCCGCGTTGCGCTCGCGGCCCAGTTCCACCTGCGTGCCGTTCGAAAGCTTGACGGTCCATGCGTAGCGCGGCGAGAGCGTCACTTCGTCCGGGGTGAGGCCGAGAGGCGCAAACCATTTGACGAAATCGCGGTAACGCGCAACGACCTCTTTCGCACTGCCTTCGGGACCGTCGAACGCGGGCAGTTCCTCGTCGAGTTCGGCCTGGTTCGCGGTGAACAACTCGCCGTCCGTGCTCACGAGCTGATCGCTGCCCCAGGTGGCGATCGGCTTGTACTCTTCGAGGTTCACCGCCAGCGCGTTCGGCCACACGCGGCGCACGCTCGCGTGACGCACCCACGGCATCTGCTCGAAGGCCTGGCGCGCGGCATCGAGATCGACGGTGAAGTAGTTGCCTTTCAGCCGGCCCACCACGCTCGCGCGCACGGTCGGCGCATTGATGTGATCGGTGTCGCCCTCGATGCGGATTTCGCGCAGCGCAAAATTCGGCCGCTGCACCAGCCAGAAACCACCGGCCACCAGCAATGCGAGCGCGAGAAACGCGTGCATTGCATTGGCGGCGAGGTTGAGCTGGCGTACGTTATTCCACATGTCGAGATTGTTGCGTCAGTTGGCTTAATTCAATTCGTCGGTAAAGGTCCGTTAGTGGCGTCAATTAGTGGCGTCAATCCTTCAACGTAAGCGCGAGCACCTGCACAACCAGATCCTGATACGAGATGCCGATGGCGCGCGCCGCCTTCGGCGGCAGCGAGTGATCGGTCATGCCCGGCGCCGTGTTCACCTCGAGGAAATACGGGTTGCCCGCGCCGTCGATCATGAAATCGGCACGGCCCCACTCGGAGCAGCCGAGCACCTCGAACGCGCGGCGCGCGAGCTTCTTCAGGCGCGCCTCTTCCTCCGGCGCCACGCCGCACGGAATCAGGTATTGCGTGCTGTCGAGGAGATACTTCGCGTCGTAGTCGTAGAACTCGCCCGCGGGCACGATCTTGATGAGCGGCAAGTCGAGATCGCCCGCGATGCACGCGGTGTACTCGCCGCCGCCTTCGATGCTCTTCTCCACCAGCACGATCTTGTCGAACTTCGCGGCCTCTTCGAGCGCCGGTGCGAGTTCGGCGGCGGTCTTCACCTTGATGACCGCGACGCTGGAACCTTCGCACGCCGGCTTCACGAAGAGCGGCAGGCCGAGCTTCGCGACGATGGCCGGCGCCTTCGCCGCGTAGTCGTCGTCGCGCAGCACGGTTTCGAACGGCGGCGTCGGAATGCCGAGCTGCTGCCACACGAGCTTGGCGCGGAATTTGTCCATGCCGAGCGCCGAGCCGAGCACGCCCGTGCCCGTGTAACGGATGCCCTCGAAGTCGAGCGCGCCCTGGATCTGGCCGTTCTCGCCGTAGCCGCCGTGCAGTGCGTTGAACGCGCGCACGAAGCCCTCTTCCTTGAGCGCCGAAAGCGGCCGCTCGGACGGGTCGAACAGATGCGCGTCGATGCCCGCGCCACGCAGCGCTTCATACACGAGGCGGCCGGACTTCAGCGAAACCTCGCGCTCGGCGGACACGCCGCCGAGCAATACCGCCACCTTGCCGAACCGCCTGGGATCAATGCCGCTCATCTCACACCTTCTCTTCGCTGGCAGCGACGCGACCCGGCACACTGCCGATCGACCCCGCGCCCATCGTGATCACCACATCGCCGTCGCGCACCATTGCGGCAAGCGCGTTCGGCACCTCGTCCACCGTTTCGACGAACACCGGCTCGACCTTGCCTGCCACGCGGATCGCACGCGCAAGCGCGCGGCCATCGGCGGCAACGATCGCCGCTTCGCCCGCGGCGTAGACATCGGTCAGCACGAGCGCGTCGACGGTTGACAGCACTTTGACGAAATCTTCGAAGCAGTCACGCGTGCGCGTATAGCGGTGCGGCTGGAACGCGAGCACGAGACGGCGCCCGGGAAACGCGCCGCGCGCAGCAGCGATGGTCGCGGTCATCTCCACCGGGTGATGGCCATAATCGTCGATCAACGTGTAAGTGCCGCCGCCGTTGACCGCAATTTCGCCGTAGCGCTGGAAGCGGCGGCCCACGCCGTTGAATTCGGCGAGCGCGCGCTGGATGTCCGCGTCCTTCACTTCGAGTTCGCTCGCAATCGCAATCGCGGCCAATGCGTTCTGGACATTGTGCGTACCGGGAAGGTTCAACACGATGTCGAGCGACGGCGCGTCTTCGCGCATCACCGTGAAGTACATCTTGCCGTCGCGCGCGACGACGTTGACCGCGCGCACCTGCGCCTCGGGCGCGAAGCCGTAACGGATGATCGGCTTCGAGACGAACGGCAGGATCTGCTTCACGTTCGGGTCGTCGACGCAGAGCACCGCAATGCCGTAGAACGGCAGCCGGTGCGTGAATTCGATGAACGCCTGCTTCAGGCGCGCGAAGTCGTGCCCGTAGGTGTCCATGTGATCGGCGTCGATGTTCGTGATGACTTCGATCACCGGCAGGAGATTGAGGAACGAGGCGTCCGACTCGTCGGCTTCCGCGACGATGAAGTCGCCCGTGCCGAGCCGCGCGTTCGCGCCGGCGCTGATGAGGCGTCCGCCGATCACGAAGGTCGGATCGAGTCCGCCCGCGGCGAGCACGCTCGCGACGAGCGACGTGGTCGTGGTCTTGCCGTGCGTGCCGGCAATCGCAATGCCCTGCTTCAGGCGCATGAGTTCCGCGAGCATCACCGCGCGCGGCACGATCGGCACGCGCAGATGGCGCGCCGCGAGCACTTCGGGGTTGTCGCTGCGCACTGCCGTCGAGACGACCACGGCGTTCGCGCCTTCGATGTTCTGCGCGTCATGGCCGATGGCGATGCGCGCGCCGAGCGCGGCGAGACGGTCGGTGACCGCGTTCTGCGTGAGGTCCGAGCCGCTGACCTGATAGCCGAGCGTGACGAGCACTTCGGCAATGCCGCTCATGCCCGCGCCGCCGATGCCGACGAAATGAATATGTTTGACGATGTGTTTCATTGCTTTCCTCCCGGACTGGCACCGGCCACGGCCGCGCAAATGCTTGCGACCTGATCGGCGGCGTCGGGTTTCGCGAGCGCGCGGGCGCGCCCAGCCATTTCTGCCAGCGATTGTCTGGTTTGTTGCCGCAGCCAGGCGGCGAGCGATTCCGCCGTCAGGTCGCGTTGCTGCACCACGCGCGCCGCGCCCTGGTCGGCAAGGAATGCGGCGTTGGTGGTCTGATGGTCGTCCACGGCGAACGGGAACGGCACGAAGCACGCCGCAACGCCCACCGCCGCGATTTCGGCCACGGTCATCGCGCCCGAGCGGCAGATCACGAGATCGGCGTCCTCATAGGCGCTCGCCATGTCGTCGATGAACGGCACGAGCCGCACCGCGTCATCGGATGCGGCGGGATCGAGCAGGCCCGCTTCGACGTAGTTGGCCTTCAACGCGTCGATATGCTTCGCACCCGCCTGATGCACGACGCGCGGACGCTCGTCTCGCGCGATGAGCGCGAGCGCGCGGGGCACCACGTCGTTGAGCGCCGCCGCGCCGAGGCTGCCGCCGACGACGAGCACGCGCAGCGGACCGCTGCGTGCCGCGTAGCGCGCCTGCGGCTCGCCGACGTGTTCGAGTTCCTCGCGGATCGGATTGCCGGTCCACTCGGCGTGCGGCAGCGCGCCCGGAAACGCGACGAGCACGCGCTTCGCGAGCTTCGCCAGCACCTTGTTGGCGAGGCCCGCAATCGAGTTCTGCTCGTGCAGCACGAGCGGCGCGCCCGAAAGCGCGCTCATCACACCCGCGGGGAACGTGATGTAGCCGCCCATGCCGAGCACGACATCGGGCTTCACGCGGGCGAGCGCCGCGCGGCTCTGCGTGAATGCGCGCAGCAGGTTGAGCGGCAGCATCAGCTTGGTCTTGATGCCCTTGCCGCGCACGCCGCCGAAGCGCACGAATTCCATCGGAATGCCGTGCTTCGGCACGAGCGTCGCTTCCATGCCCGCGGGATTGCCGAGCCACACGACGCGCCAGCCCCACGACTGCATGCGGTGCGCGACCGCGAGCCCGGGGAACACATGTCCGCCCGTGCCGCCAGCCATCACCATGAGCGTGCGGTTCATACCTTCCCCCCACGCATCAGCACGCGATTTTCGTAGTCCACGCGCAACAGCAGCGCGACGGCGACGCAGTTGAGCAGAATGCCCGAGCCGCCGTAGCTCACGAGCGGCAGCGTGAGACCTTTGGTCGGCAGCAGGCCGAGGTTCACGCCCATGTTGATGAACGCCTGCGCGCCGAACCACACGCCGACGCCCTTCGCGACGAGCCCCGCGAACGTGCGGTCGAGCGCAAGCGCCTGGCGGCCGATCTCGAACGAGCGGCGCACGATCCAGTAGAACAGCAGGATCACGACCAGCACGCCGACAAAACCGAGTTCCTCGCCGATCACGGCGAGGATGAAGTCGGTGTGCGCTTCGGGCAGATAGTTGAGCTTTTCGACGCTGCCGCCCAGCCCGACGCCGAACCACTCGCCGCGCCCGAACGCGATCAGCGAGTGCGTGAGCTGATAGGCCTTGCCCTGTGCGTAGCGGTCGTCCCACGGATCGAGATACGCGAAGATCCGCTCGCGCCGCCAGGGCGATGCCCACACGAGCAGCGAGAACGTACCGACCGCCGTCGCGACGAGGCCGCCGAACAGCTTGCCGTTCACGCCGCCGAGAAAGAGCACGCCCATCGCTATCGCGGCGATCACCATGAACGCGCCCATGTCGGGTTCGAGCAGCAGCAGCGCGCCGACGACGCCGACCGCGAACGCCATCGGCAAAAAGCCCTTGGCGAAGCTGTGCATGTATTCCTGCTTGCGCACCGTGTAGTTCGCCGCGTAGATCGTCACGGCGAGCTTCATGATTTCCGATGGCTGCATGTTGGTGATGCCGAGCGGAATCCAGCGGCGCGCGCCGTTGACGCCCTTGCCGATGTGCGGAATCAGCACGACGACGAGCATGACGAGCACGATGATGAAGAGCTTCGGCGCGTAGCGGTCCCACGTCGAAACGGGGATGCGGAATGCGATCGTCGCCGCGATTGCGGCCACCACGAGCGAAATGAGGTGGCGCAAGAGGAACGCGTAGTCGTGATACGAGGCGTACTTCGGCGAATCGGGCATGGCGATCGATGCCGAATACACCATCACGACGCCGAGCCCGAGCAGCGCGATCACGACCCACACGAGCGAGTGGTCGTAGTCCAGCATGCGCGAGCGCGCGGGCCGCACGCCGCTGACGACGCTCGCGAGCCCGCTCGCGCGCGCAGCGGCGGCGCCCGTGGCGCTACCTGATTTGCCACCCAGGGCGCCGCCCTGGTCGCCGCGCTCGCCGAGGAATCGCGAACCGAACCGTTCGGACCAGCTCATATCATCGTCCCCCGTTCAGCGGCGATTTCCTCGACCGTGTCGTGGAACACGGCCGCGCGATGGGCATAGTTTTTGAACATGTCGAGACTCGCGCACGCAGGCGAGAGCAGCACGACGTCGCCGGGTTGCGCGAGCGCCGTGGCGGCGCGCGTCGCGGCTTCGAGCGTCGGGTGATCGTCGATGACGATGCCGGTCGGCTCCAGCGCGGCGCGAATCTGCGGCGCGTCGCGGCCGATCAGCATCACGGCGCGGCACCAGCGCGCGACCGGGGCCGCGAGCGGCTCGAAATCCTGGCCCTTGCCGTCGCCGCCCGCGATCAGCACCGCGCGTTGCGCGAGACCGTCGAGCGCGGCGACCGTCGCGCCGACGTTCGTGCCCTTGCTGTCGTCGACGTAGTCGATGCCTTCGATCGACGCGATCAGCTCCACCCGATGCGGCTCGCCGCGATAGTCGCGCAGGCCGTGCAGCAGCGGCGCGGCAGGCAGGTCGATGGCGCGCGTGAGCGCGAGCGCCGCCAGCGCGTTCGCCGCGTTGTGCAGGCCGCGAATGCGCAGCGCGTCCGCCGGCATCAGACGCTTGAGGCCGAGGTTCGCGGGCGCGCTTTCCTGCTGCTTGCGGCGGCGCGCGGAAACCGGCTCGTCCGTCGCGTCGCGGTCGTACGCCTGCACGAGCCACAGCATGCCGTTCTCGCGCGAGAGGCCATAGTCGCCGTCGCGCTGCGGTTCGTCGACGCCGAACGTTACCGCGCGCGCCGCGCTGTCGGCCACGGGCGCGAGCGCCATCACGCGCGCGTCGTCGCGGTTGAGTACACGTGTGGTCTGCGGCCCGAAGATGCGGCCCTTCGCGGCGGCGTAGGCATCCATGCCGCCGTGCCAGTCGAGGTGATCCTGCGTGATGTTGAGGACGGCGGCCGCGTCCGGCGCGAACGTTTGCGATGTCTCAAGCTGGAAGCTCGACAATTCGAGCACCCAGACATCGGGCAGCGCGGTGTTGTCGATTGCGTCCGCAAGCTTGTCGAGCATCGCCGGGCTGATGTTGCCCGCGACCGCGACGCGCTTGCCCGCGCGCTCGCAGAGCATGCCCGTGAGGCTCGTCGTCGTGGTCTTGCCGTTCGTGCCGGTGATCGCGAGCACCTTCGGCGTGTAGCCGCTCTCGCCGAGATGACGCAGCGCCTGAGCGAACAGTTCGAGTTCGCCCCAAACGTCGATGCCGCGCTCGCGCGCCGCCGCGATCAGCGGCACGAGATCGGCGGCAAGCGGCGAGAGACCCGGGCTGATCGCGACGAGATCGACGCCGTCGAGCAACGCGGTCGTGAACGCCCCGCCGATGAAATCGGCATCGATGCCGCGTGCGGCGAGTTCGGGCAAGCCGGGCGGCGCGACGCGCGTGTCGGCAATGCGCAGGCGGCAACCGTGCCTGGCGCACCAGCGCGCCATCGCGAGGCCCGATTCGCCGAGCCCCAGCACGAGCACCATCGGCTTTTGCCGATCCCGAAACTTCTCGCCAAACATCGCTTGATTCCCTTTGTGACTTACCAGTTGGACTGCTTGCCTAGCCTGCAAACTCAGCGCAACTTCAGCGTGGACAGACCGAACAGACACAGCATCAGCGTGATGATCCAGAAACGCACGACAACCTGCGTCTCCTTCCAGCCGGACAATTCGAAGTGGTGATGCAGCGGCGCCATCTTGAAGATGCGGCGGCCTTCGCCGAAACGCTTCTTCGTGTACTTGAACCATGTGACCTGCAGCATCACGGAGAGCGTTTCCGCGACGAAGATGCCGCCCATGATGAAGAGCACGATCTCCTGGCGCACGATCACGGCGATGGTGCCGAGCGCGCCGCCGAGCGCGAGTGCGCCCACGTCGCCCATGAACACCTGCGCGGGATACGTGTTGAACCAGAGAAACGCGAGCCCGGCTCCGCCCATCGCCGAGCAGAAGATCATCAACTCGCCCGCGCCGGGAATGTGCGGGAACAGCAGATACTTCGAGTACACCGAGCTGCCCATCACATAGGCGAACACGCCGAGCGATCCGCCGACGAGCACGACCGGCATGATGACGAGGCCGTCGAGGCCATCGGTGAGATTGACGGCGTTGCTCGCGCCGACGATCACGAAATACGTGAGCGCGATGAAGCCCCACACGCCGAGCGGATAGCTGATCGACTTGAGGAACGGCAGCACGAGGTCGGCGCGCGCGGGCAGGCCGATCGAAAAGCCGCTTCTGACCCACGCCATGAAGAGATCGAACACGCGCACGTTGTTCGCCTCGGACACGCTGAACGCGAGATACACGGCCGCGAAAAGACCGATCACCGACTGCCAGAAATACTTCTCGCGCGACGACATCCCGCGCGGGTCCTTGTAGACGACCTTGCGATAGTCGTCCACCCAGCCGATCATGCCGAAGCCGAACGTGACGAGCATCACGATCCAGATGAAGCGGTTCGTGAGATCGCCCCAAAGCAGCGTGGATACCGCAATGCCCATGAGGATCAGCACGCCGCCCATCGTCGGCGTGCCCGATTTCACGAGGTGCGTCTGCGGACCGTCCGTGCGGACCGCCTGGCCGACCTTCATCTCGGTCAGCTTGCGGATGACCCACGGGCCGCAGAAAAGCCCGATCGCCATCGCGGTGATGGTCGCCATCACCGCGCGGAACGTCAGATAACTGAACACGCGCAAGAAGCTTGCGTCATTCTGCAGCCATTGCGCCAGCGCCAGTAGCATGCCTTGGATTCCTTCGTATTTCAGTGCGCGCCGGATTGGGCATCCGGCGCAGGATTGTGCGGATTCGTGAGTGCCGCCACCACGCGTTCCATCTGCATGAAGCGCGAGCCTTTCACGAGTAACGTTGCGCCGGAACCGTAACCGGCCGCCGAGAGCGCATTCACCAGTTCACCGACACCAGCGGCATGCAGCGCATTCGCGCCGAATGCCGCCGAGCTGTCGCGCGCGGCGTCGCCGAGCGTGTGAAGCGCGTCGATGCCGCGCGCTTTCGCATAGGCGCCCACCTCGCGGTGAAACGCCGGACCGTCGTCGCCGACTTCGCCCATGTCGCCGAGCACCAGCACGCGCGGTGCGGCGCACTGCGCGAGCACGTCGATTGCCGCGCGCACGGAGTCCGGGTTCGCGTTGTAGGTGTCATCGATCACCGTGGCGCCCGCAAGTTCCCCGAGCAGCGCATGTTTCACCTGCAAGCGCCCCTTCACCGGCACGAACGCTTCGAGCCCGCGGCGGATCGCATCGAGCGAAACACCGGCGGCGAGCGCCGCCGCCGTCGCGGCAAGCGCGTTGTGGGCGTTGTGCGCGCCGAGCACCTGCAGTTCGACTTCGAGATGACCTTCCGGCGTGGCGATGGAAAGGCGATTGCACGCGCGTTTGTCTGCGAGCTTGTCTGCGAGCTTGTCTGCGAATTTGTCCGCGAATTTACCTGTGACCGCGGCGTCGACCGCGCGCTCGTCGGTATGAAGCGCAAAATCGAGCACCCGCGAGCCGGTCGCGGCGATGCGCCAGAGGCCTGCGTACGCGTCATCGGCGGGAAACACCGCGACGCCTTCCGGCTTCAACGCGTGAATCACGCTCGCGTGTTCGAGTGCGACAGCTTCCACCGTCGCCATGAATTCCTGATGTTCGCGTTGCGCGTTGTTGATCACCGCGACAGTCGGTTCCGCGAACTGTGCGAGCAGCTCCGTTTCGCCCGGATGGTTCATCCCGAGTTCCACGACGGCGAGGCGATGTGCGCCGGACAAACGCAGCAGCGTGAGCGGCACGCCGATATCGTTATTGAGGTTTCCGGCGGTCGCGAGACGACCGTCTTCGCCGACTGCCGCAGCGAAGATCGACGCGATCATTTCCTTGACGGTCGTCTTGCCGTTGCTGCCCGTCACCGCGACGAGCGGCAGCGCGAAACGCCGCCGCCAGCCGAGCGCGAGCGCGCCGAGCGCCGTGCGTGTGTCGTCCACGCGCAGCGCCGGCATGCGCCAGTCGCCGGGACTGCGCGACACCAGCACCGCGCTCACGCGGCGGTTCGCCACTTCGGGCAGGAATTCGTGCGCGTCGAACCGCTCGCCCTTGAGGGCCACGAACAGATCGCCGGGACCGGCCGTGCGGCTGTCGGTCGACACGCGCTCGAACGTGACGTGCTCGTCGCCGAGCACACTCGCACCCGGAATCAGCGCTGCCGCTTCGAGCAGGGAAAACATCGTCATTCGCCGCCTCCGCGCCCGTGCGTGACACGGGCAGCGAGAGCAAGCCGCGCGTGGTCCTGATCGGAGAACGCACGCTTCTTGCCCATGATTTCCTGAGTCGCCTCGTGCCCCTTGCCGGCCAGCACGACGACGTCTTCGCGCGCCGCGCCGCGCACCGCTTGCAGGATCGCGCTCGCGCGGTCCTCGACACGGCGTGCGTGCCCGGCATCGCGCATGCCGCCGACGATCTGGTCGATGATCGCGGCAGGCGATTCGCTGCGCGGGTTGTCGCTCGTCACGACGACCTGGTCGGCCAGACGCTCGGCAATCGCGCCCATCAGCGGACGCTTGGTCGCGTCGCGGTCGCCGCCGCAGCCGAACATGCACACGAGCTGGCCGCCGCGCGCCGCTGCAATCGGGCGCAGCGCCTCGAGCGTTTTTTCGAGCGCGTCGGGCGTGTGCGCGTAATCGATCACGACGAGCGGCTCGTCATGATCGACACGGCCGCCCAGGCGTTCCATGCGGCCGTTCACCGGCTGCAGCTTCGCCAGTTCGCCGAGCGCCGCCACGAGCGGCACGTTCGCCACGAGCAGCGCGCCGAGCACGCCGAGCAGATTGCTCACGTTGAAGAGGCCGAGCGTCTCGACTTCGACTTCGGCTTCGCCCCAGTCGGAGGTTTCGAGGTGGAACGCCGTGCCCGTGGCCGTCGCGCGCACGTTCGAGGCGCGCAGCGAGGCATCGGCAACCGGCGCTTCGGCCGCAGGTTTCTCGACGCTATAGGCAATCGTGCGCGCGTGGCCGCGCGTCGACGCGATCAGGCGGCGGCCTGCCTCGTCGTCGGCGTTGATCACCGCCGCGCGCAGGCCGGGCCACGCAAAGAGCCGCGCCTTCGCCGCCTCGTAGGCCGCGAACGTGCGGTGATAGTCGAGGTGATCCTGGGTGAGATTCGTGAAGATCGCGACGTCGAACGACGTGCCGTTCACGCGGCCCTGATGCAGCGCGTGCGACGACACTTCCATCGCCACCGCGTGCGCGCCGGACTCGCGCAACTGCGCAAGACTGCGCTGCAGTTGCGGCGCGTCGGGCGTGGTAAAACCGGTATGCACGAGCTGGCCGGGAAAGCCGCTGCCGAGCGTGCCGACGATCGCGCACTTCTGGCCGATCGCCGTGAGCGCCGAGGCAACCCACTGGCTGCACGACGTCTTGCCGTTGGTGCCGGTCACGCCGACCATGAGCATCGCGTCGCTCGGGTCGCCATACCAGCCGCTGGCGATGTCACCGGCCAGCATGTCGAGCTGCGGCACCGCGAGCGACATCGACGCATCCGGCTGGCCCGCGAACCCTTCCGGCTGATAAAGAATGGCGGCTGCGCCGCGTTCGATCGCGTTGTCGATGTGTGCGCGATTGTCCGCGCCCTCGACGGCATAGGCGACGAACACGTCGCCCGGTTTCAAGCCGCGCGTATCGGCGTGCAGGGCGGCCTGCGGCGCGGCGTGCGCGCGCAGCCACGCGAGCGCGTCCGCGATCTGCTGGTGCGCGGGATGCCGGTTGCGCGTAGCGCTCATCGGACGACTCCTGGGCTGTTCCTGGCGTTCTCGGCGACGGTCAGGCGACGCGCCGTTGCGGCCGGTTTCTTTGTCACATTCGCTGCTGTATTCGCTGCGGCAACTGCGCGCTTGTCCGACGCGGCGACGGCGGCACCGGAAGCCGGCGGGTTCGAAGGTGTTTCGCGTGCTGTGTCGTCGGAGACGACAAGCTGCTTGACGGGCATGTCGGGCGGCACGTTCAGCGAGCGCAGCGTGTCGCCGGCGATCGCCGAGAACACCGGACCCGACACCGCGCCGCCGAAGTGGCTGCCGGCAGTCGGCTCGTCGAGCGACACGGCGACGACGATACGCGGATTGGGCATCGGCGCCATGCCGACAAACGACGCGCGGTACTTCGACTTGTTGTAGCCGTGGGCCTCATGCTTGTACGCGGTGCCCGACTTGCCGCCCACGCGATAGCCCGGCACGGCGGCAGCCGGCGACGTGCCCTGGGTCGACACCACGCTTTCCAGCATCGTGCGCACTTCGCGCGCCGTGGTCGGCGAGAACACCTGCGTGCCGGCCACCGGCTGGTCGTCGCCCGGGTGGCGGAAGATCGTGACCGGCAGGAGCTGGCCGTCGTGGGCAATCGCCGTGTACGCGCGCGCGAGCTGGAACAGCGACACCGAAAGGCCATAACCGTACGACATCGTCGCCTGTTCGATGCGGCGCCAGCTCTTCCACGGACGCAGGCGGCCCGCCGCCGCGCCGGGGAACCCGACCTTCGGCGCCTGACCGAGTCCGATGCTCGTGTACATGTCCCACATTTCTTCGGGCCTGAGCGTCATCGCGATCTTGGTCGCGCCGATATTGCTCGACTTCTGGATCACGCCGCCCACCGTGAGCACGCCGAACGCGGCGTCGTCGGTGATGGTCGCGCCGTCCAGCGTGAAGTGGCCCGGGCCCGTATCCACCAGTGTAGTCGGCGAGACGCGGTGCAAATCCAGCGCGAGCGACACCGTGAACGGCTTCATGATCGAGCCCGGCTCGAACACGTCGGTGAGGATGCGGTTGCGCAACTGCTCGCCCGTGAGGTGCGAGCGGTCGTTCGGGTTGTAGGTGGGGAAGTTGACGAGCGCGAGCACTTCGCCGGTGCGCACGTCGACGACCATCGCCGCGCCGGCCTTCGCCTTGAACTTCTCGATGGCGGCCTTCAGGTTCGACCAGGCGATGTACTGGATCTTGCTGTCGATCGACAGCCGCACGTCCTGCCCGTCGTGCGGCACGACCTGCTCGTCGAGATCCTCGACCACGTGGCCCATGCGGTCCTTGATCACGTGACGGATGCCCGGCATGCCCTCGAGAATCTTCTGGTTGCTGAGCTCGACGCCTTCCTGGCCCTCGTCCTCGACGTTCGTGAAGCCGATCAGGTGAGCGGTCACCTCGCCTTCCGGATAGAAGCGCTTGTATTCGTTGCGCTGATAGACGCCCGGAATGTCGAGCGCCGCCACTTTGGCGGCGACTTCGAGCGGCACCTGGCGCTTCACGTAGACGAAGTTTTTGTCCTCGGAGAGCTTCTTGCGCAGATCGGTTGTCGACATGTCGAGCAACTGGCCGAGCTGCGTGAGCTTGTCGGCGCCGAGGTCGTCGGGCACGTCTTCGGGAAGGGCCCAGATGGCGCGCACGGGCAGGCTCGTCGCGAGGACGAGCCCGTTGCGGTCGAGGATCTTGCCGCGCGTGGCGGGCAATTCGACCGTGCGCTGATAGCGGCTTTCGCCCTGCTTCTGATAGAACGCGTTGCCCGGGCCCTGAATCCAGAACGCGCGCGCGGCAAGCGCGACGAACGCCATGAACAGCAGGAACACGACGAGCTTCGAGCGCCACATCGGCAGGCGCACGGACAGGATCGAATTCGACGAAAAGGCGACGCTCTTGCGGCTATTGCCCTTTTTCATCGCGTGCCTCCGCGACGGCTGGGAGGAGCGGCCGGGGCGGAGGCCGGCGCCGACGTGGGCACCGGCGCGTCCGAGGCGGTAGTCGCCCCGGGCGCGAGGGTCAGGTATTGCGTGCGTCCGGTCGCGACGGCCTGCATCTTGAGTGAATCGGTGGCGATCTGTTCGATGCGCGATGTCCTCGACAGCGCGCTCTGCTGATACTGAAGTTGTGCGTAGTCCTGCTGCAGCTGGCGCTCCTGCGACTGCGCACGCTGCAGCTGGATGAAGATCTGGCGCTGCTGATTGGTGGCGTTGACGACCGACAACGCACAGCCCATCACGACGATCAGCAGGAAGATATTCAGGCGGTTCATGGCGCGACGCGCTCCGCAATGCGCATCACGGCCGAGCGTGCGCGCGGGTTCGCGGCGACTTCGGCGTCGCTCGCGAACACGCGGCCGAGCAGCTTGAGCGGCGGGCTCGGCAGATCGACCGCGCGGATCGGCAAGCGGCGGTCAACGGCGGGCGCGCTTGCATGCGCCTGCATGAACCGCTTGACGATCCGGTCTTCGAGCGAATGAAAGCTGATGACCACCAGCCGCCCCCCCTGCTCCAGCGACGACAACGCTGCGTCTAGAACGACTTGCAGCTCCGCAAGCTCTTGATTGACGTGAATCCGTATAGCCTGAAAGGTGCGGGTTGCCGGGTCCTTACCCTTCTCACGTGTTTTGACGACGTTAGCCACGATTTGGGCAAGCTCGCCCGTGCTGACGAGAGGCCCGAGACGGTCGGACTCTGCCCGGCGAGCAACAAGCGCCTTTGCAATCTGAAAAGCAAACCGTTCTTCCCCATAATCTCGAATCACCTCCGTCAGTTCCTGCAACGTGGCCCGAGCGAGCCAGTCAGCGGCAGACTCGCCGCGCGTCGGGTCCATCCGCATGTCGAGCGGACCGTCCGCGCGGAAACTGAAACCGCGCTGCGGGTCGTCGACTTGCGGCGACGACACGCCAAGATCCAGCAGCACACCCGACACACGCCCTACCCCGCGCGACGCCAGAGCGTCGCGCAGCGAAGCAAAACTCTCGTGCACGATGGCGAAACGCGGATCCTCGATCGTCGCGGCTTCGGCAATCGCGAGCGGATCCTTGTCGAACGCGATCAGGCGCCCGCCGTCGGCCAGCCGGCCGAGGATCGCGCGGCTGTGCCCGCCGCGTCCGAACGTGCCGTCCACATAGAGGCCGTCCACACGCGTGACGAGTGCATCAACCGCTTCGTCGAGCAGCACCGTGCGATGCTGCAGTCCCTGTCCCATCGCAGATGCCATAGCTGTTTAAACCGCGATCAGAACGTGAAATTCTTCAAGGCGTCGGGCATGCCCTGGGCCATCGCGGCCTGCTCCTTGGCCGCGTAGGTCTGCGCATCCCACAACTCAAAATGACTACCCATGCCAAGCAGCATGACTTCCTTTTCCATTCCCGCCGCAAGACGTAATTCGGGTGAGACGAGCACACGGCCCGCGCTGTCGACGTCGACATCGGACGCGTTGCCGAGAAAAATCCGGCGCCACCAGTGCGCATCCATCGGCAAGGCGGCGACCTTCGCGCGGAACACTTCCCATTCGGGGCGCGGAAATAGCAACAGGCAGCCGTCCGGGTGCTTGGTGATCGTCACCCGTCCCTCTGCCTGTTGTTGCAGCGCGTCCCGATAGCGCGACGGAATCGACATCCGTCCTTTCGCATCAAGAGTCAGCGCCGACGCCCCCTGGAACAATTTGCTCCCCCTCGAACGGCGGCACTGGCCAACCGTCTCAATTCAAAAATTTACCCGAATAGGCCCCGGAAATCACACAAAAATACACTTTCTCACACTGTCTCCCACTTTAGAGTAACGCCCAACAAGGGTCAAGGGACGCCGCTCGCTTTTTCACGAAATTTGTCCGATAGAACAATGACTTAGCGGCATTTCCCAAGGTCAGGTGAAAAATAAAAAACCGTTACGAATGAATGAGCTAACGCAGGTTGTGAAGGTGATACGTGAAAAGCGCGAAGAAAACCGCAGGCGGGACTTGATTTGGCGGGAATAAAAGCGCGGGACGAGCTGGATTGGATCGCGTGCAAAACACGGAGCGGCACAGGGCACCGCTCCGCATCAAAACCTCAAATGTAGTACGCGGTACGCGTCATTATTTTCGACACGGTGCGCATCAGCGCACGCACCGGCAACGGCAGTTCGACACCGCCTGCATCGGCCGCCGCTTTCGCGTGGGCGATCTCGTCGGTGCGCATCTGCTCGACGATGGCGCGCGATTCGAGATCGGCGAGCGGCAGGCTTTCCAGGTGACCGTCGAGATGGTGTTCCACCTGGCGCTCGGTTTCGGCCATGAAACCGAGACTCACCTTGTCGCCAAAGCGGCCCGCGGCCAGACCGATCGCCACCGCACCCGCATACCAGAGCGGATTGAGCAGGCTCGGGCGCGCGTCGAGCGCCTGCAGGCGGCGCGCTGTCCAGGCAAGGTGATCCTCTTCCTCGCGCGCGGCCTGTTCGAAAGCCGCTTTCAGCGTGGACGAGCGCGTGGCCAGCTTCTGCGCCTGATAAAGCGCCTGGGCACACACTTCACCGACGTGATTCACACGCATCAGTCCTGCGGCGTGCGCACGCTCGGCCTGTGTGAGTTCCGCGGCGGCGGGCGTCATCGTTTCGGCTGATTCGATGGCGTTGGTGGCTTTGGTGGCTTCGCCCTCCGAAGACTGGGCGTGCGGTACGGGCATCGGCCGCGTCATGCGGGAAACGCCCGTAACGGAGCGCAGGCCCCGATCGAATTCGGTAATCAAATCGTCAAGCGTCATCCAACCTCCCTTTGATTGCTCGAATGGCGGCCAGGCCGCGAACCGCTTTCTTTCGGCTACTTGTGCGGATGCGAATACAAGAACTCCCGGATCGCAGTCAATCAGGGGCAGCGCCGATAGCAGGCGCATATTTTAGACCATGTTGTGTAAACGAAACAGGTACTTAGAAGCGACCCGGTTTTATTTTGCACCGGTCGGCGAGTTTGTTACATTACGTGCAATCTCTCGCACAGTTGACCGCAGAGACCGACGTCAATAAAAAATCGGCTCTGCGTATAAAGCGAAGAAAATCCAGAAAAGCTCGGGATCCGACACAGGTTCGAAGAAGAAGAGTTGTAGCAAACTCAAAGGCGCCTTCGGGCGCCTTTTTTCTTTGCGACGGCGCGGCTGCGCTTCGTCAGATTTCAGATTAGCCGAGCACAAACAAGAAAGGCCCACCCTCGCGGGCGGGCCTAAACCTTTACCGGTGAGCGACGCCGCTCAAGCGCGGCCGTCGCGCAATTCCCGGCGCAATATCTTGCCGACGTTGCTCTTCGGCAGCTCGTTGCGGAACTCGACAATTTTCGGACGCTTATAACCCGTGAGCTGCGTCTTGCAGTAATCGAACACGTCCTTGTCGGTGAGCGTCGGGTCCTTCTTCACGATGAAAAGCTTCACCGCCTCGCCGGAATGCTGGTCGGGCACGCCCACGGCCGCCACTTCGAATACGCCGGGCAGCTTCGCGACGACGTCCTCCACCTCGTTCGGATAAACGTTGAAGCCCGAGACGAGAATCATGTCCTTCTTGCGGTCGACGAGCTTCACATAGCCGCGCGCGTTCATAAGACCCACATCGCCCGATTTGAAGAAACCGTCCGGCGTCATGACCGTCGCCGTCTCCTCCGGGCGCTGCCAGTAGCCCGCCATCACCTGCGGCCCGCGAATGCAGATTTCGCCCGCTTCGCCGATCGGCAATTCGTTACCCACATCGTCGCGGATCGAAATTTCCGTCGAGGGAAGCGGCAGACCGATCGTTCCGGTGTATTCGGTCGCTGTCGTTGGATTGCAGGTTACGCTCGGCGAGGTTTCCGACAGGCCGTAGCCCTCGATGATCGGAGCATGTGTCTTCTCGTACCAGCGCTTCGCCACGGCTTCCTGCACCGCCATCCCGCCGCCGTTGGCAACGAGCAGTTTCGAAAAATCGAGCTTGCCGAAATCCGGGTGATTGAGGACGGCGTTGTAGAGCGTGTTCACCGCGGGGAACGTCGTGATCGAGTAGCCCTCGAGTTCCTTGATCATGCCCGCAATGTCGCGCGGGTTCGGGATCAGGACGGCGAGGCCGCCCGTGCGGATCGTCAGCAGGCCGCAGACCGTCAACGCGAACACGTGATAGAGCGGCAGCGCCGCGACCGTCACCGCCTGGACGCTGTCCGGCAGCCTGGCGAGTGCAGGCTCGCTCCATGCCGCCGATTGCAGCACGTTGGCGATCAGATTGCGATGCAGCAGCGTCGCGCCCTTCGAAACGCCGGTCGTACCGCCCGTGTACTGCAAAAACGCGACGTCGTCGCCCGACTGCTCGACGGGCTGGAACGGTGTGCGCGCTCCGGCACCGATCGCGTCGTTGAACCGCACGTGGCCCGGCAGCGTCCACACGGGCACCATCTTCTTCACGCGCCGCACGACGAAATTGACGAGACAGCCCTTCACACCAAGCAGATCGCCCATCGAGGCGACCACGATGTGCTTGACGCTCGTCCTCGCGACGACGGCATCGAGCGTCGACGCAAAATTCTCGAGAATAACGATCGCTTCGGCACCGCTGTCCTTCAACTGATGTTCGAGTTCGCGCGGCGTGTAGAGCGGATTCACGTTCACGACCACGTAGCCCGCGCGCAAGATGGCGGCAAGCGCAACCGGGTACTGAAGCACGTTCGGCATCATGATGGCGATGCGCGCGCCGCGCACGATGCCGCGCGACTGGAACCACGCTGCGAGCCGACGCGAGAGGTCGTCAAGCTGGCCGTAAGTGATCTGCTTGCCCATGCATGCAAAAGCGGGCCTCGTCCGAAAGGCATTAAAGCTTTCTTCGAGCAGCGCCGTGATCGACGCGTAGCGGCTCGGATCGATTTCCGAGGGAACGCCGGGGGGATACGATTTCAGCCAGACTTTTTCCATGCGGCGTCGTCTCCTTTAATTTTTCGAATGATCGTGCTAAAAACTGGATCGTAGCACGGAGCATTGTGGCTTAACCCTGTGAATCAGCAAGTTAGATACAGCACTCGAATGGCGGCGGCTCGCGACAAGCGACCAGGCCGCGCAGAGTGTCGCCTTGCCGCCGCCATTCGAGTGCTATCCGGCTCATCGCCTCTTAGGTGTTATGACCGATCGAGGATCCCGAAGCGTTGGAGCAAAAAAAGGGGTTGGGCGTAGAATGTTTTATTCAAACCCGGCTCAATCCCGGGTGCTCACCTGCTCGCGCACCGTCCGCCATGAAACTGCTCCCGGAAATTCAGTCCGCCCAAGGCGAAATCCAGGCCCTCCGACGAACGATTCACGCTCACCCCGAACTGCGCTACGAAGAAACCAGCACCTCTGATCTGGTTGCATCGACGTTAGCAGGATGGGGAATCGACGTACATCGTGGATTGGGCAAAACCGGCGTCGTCGGTGTTCTCAAACGAGGCAACGGCACGCGCTCGGTGGGGCTGCGCGCAGATATGGACGCGCTGCCGATCCACGAATTGAATACGTTCGAGCACCGCTCGCGCAATGAAGGCAAGATGCACGCGTGCGGACACGATGGCCATATGGCGATGCTGCTCGGCGCAGCCCGATATCTCGCGAAGCACGGGCAGTTCGACGGCACGGTGGTGTTTATCTTCCAGCCTGCCGAAGAGGGCGGCGCCGGGGCGCAAGCGATGATCGAGGATGGGTTGTTCGAGCGCTTTCCCGTCGACGCCGTGTTCGGCATCCATAACTGGCCGGGCATGCCGGAGGGTCACTTCGGCGTGACTGAAGGCCCGATCATGGCATCGAGCAACGAATTCCGCATCGACATTAAAGGCGTCGGTTCACATGCGGCGCTGCCGCACTTTGGACACGATCCCGTATTCACTGCCGTGCAGATCGCAAATGCGCTGCAAAGTATCATCACGCGTAACAAGAAGCCGCTCGACACGGCAGTGCTGTCGATCACGCAGATTCACGCCGGCGACGCGGTGAATGTCGTACCGAATGACGCGTGGCTGGCCGGGACCGTGCGCACGTTCACGACGGATACGCTCGATCTGATCGAATCGCGACTGCGCAAGATCGCTGCGAGCACGGCCGAAGCCTATGATTGCACGGCTGAGGTGACCTTCTACCGCAACTATCCGCCGACGGTGAACAGCAGGAAGGAAACGCAGTTTGCTGCGGAGGTCATGCGCGAGATAGTCGGCGAGGACTGCGTGAACGCCAGCGTCGAGCCGACGATGGGCGCCGAGGATTTCTCGTTCATGTTGATCGAGAAGCCGGGTTGCTACGCGTTTTTGGGTAACGGCGACGGTGGCCATCGCGATGCGGGCCACGGCGCGGGGCCGTGCATGTTGCACAACGCCAGCTACGATTTCAACGACCAGTTGCTGCCGGTTGGCTCGTCGTATTGGGTACAGCTTGCGACGAAGTTTCTTGCACAGAAGTAGATCTGTCACGCGCTTGAATACGAAAAAGCCGTCCTCCGGGACGGCTTTTTCATGTGCGCTGCTGTTTTGACTGTTCTGTTTGGACTATTCGCTTTGACTGCGGCCGTGCAGCCCCGCCCGTTCCAGAGCGAAGGCACAAACGCAAAAACCCCGGCTTTTGAGGGCCGGGGTTTTGCTGGATAAGGAGCCTGACGATTACCTACTTTCACACGGGCAATCCGC
>NZ_SCRP01000036.1 GCF_004298475.1 Paraburkholderia sp.
GCGATCCGCCTGAAGCAACTGGCGCAGGAAAAAGGCGTCGAGATCGGCGTGTGCGTCCTGGAAAAAGGCTCGGAAATCGGGGCGCATATCCTCTCGGGCGCGGTCATGGACCCGCGCGCGCTCAGCGAACTGATCCCCGACTGGAAGGAACAGGGCGCGCCGGTGACCGTCGAGGTCACGGAAGACCGCTTCCTGTTCCTCTCGGAAACCGGCGCGAAATCGGTGCCCAACTGGGCGCTGCCGGACAACTTCAAGAACCACGGCAACTACGTCATCAGCCTCGCGAACGTCACGCGCTGGCTTGGGACAAGGGCTGAAGCGCTCGGCGTGGAGATCTTCCCGGGCTTTCCGGCGGCCGAAATTCTTTACGCCGAAGACGGTTCGGTGATGGGCGTCGCCACCGGCAACATGGGCATCGGCAAGGATGGCGAGCCGACCGGGAGCTTCCAGCTCGGCATGGAACTGCACGCGAAGTACACGCTCTTTTGCGAGGGGGCGCGCGGCCATCTGGCCCGGCAGCTCACCGAGAAGCTCAAGCTCGGCGAGAACGCGGATCCGCAGGTCTACGGCATCGGCATCAAGGAACTCTGGGAAATCGATCCGGCGAAGCACCAGCCCGGTCTCGTCGTCCACACCGCGGGCTGGCCGCTCGACGCCCACACCTATGGCGGCTCGTTCCTCTATCACATCGACAACAACCAGGTGATGGTCGGTTTTGTCGTCGGCCTCGCGTACACGAACCCGTACCTGTCGCCGTTCGAGGAATTCCAGCGCTACAAGACGCACCCGGAGATCCGCAAGTACCTCGAAGGCGGCAAGCGGGTTTCGTATGGCGCGCGCGCACTCACGGCGGGCGGCCTGATGTCGCTGCCGAAGCTCACGTTCCCGGGCGGCGCGCTGGTGGGCGACGATGCGGGCTTCCTGAACGCCTCGCGTATCAAGGGCAGCCATGCGGCGATCAAGACCGGCATGCTGGCCGCCGAGGCCGCGTTCGAAGCCGTGCAGGCAGGCCGCCAGCACGACGAACTCACGGCCTATCCCGAAGCGTTCAGGCAGTCGTGGCTGCACGAGGAACTGTACAAGGCGCGCAACTTCAAGCAGTGGATGGCCAAGGGCCTGTATTTCGGCACGCTGATGGTGGGCATCGAGCAGAAACTCTTCGGCGGCAAGGTGCCCTGGACGCTGCATCACCAGCATCGCGACAACGAGATGCTGAAGCCCGCGTCGCAGTGCAAGCCGATCGAGTATCCGAAGCCCGATGGCAAGCTCACGTTCGACCGTCTGTCCTCGGTGTTCATCTCCAATACGAACCACGAGGAAAACCAGCCCGCGCACCTGACGCTGAAGGATGCGAGCGTGCCGGTGAACGTGAACCTGCGCATCTATGCGGGCCCGGAGGCGCGTTTCTGCCCGGCTGCGGTCTATGAGTTCGTGAAGAACGAAGACGGCAGCGACCGTCTGCAGATCAACGCGCAGAACTGCGTGCACTGCAAGACCTGCGACATCAAGGACCCGACGCAGAACATCGTGTGGGTCACGCCCGAAGGCGGCGGCGGGCCGAACTATCCGAACATGTAA
>NZ_SCRP01000037.1 GCF_004298475.1 Paraburkholderia sp.
TTTTTGCATCACTGCTCGAAAGCCGCTGACTCCGCGCCGCCCGTTTCTGCGGCGGCCTTCACCGTCCGGACGCCTGTTTCATCACGTCCGTACTGCGAAGGGGGCGAATCTTACCCCCCACCACCCCCATCGCGCAAGGGGGCGCGTAGAAAAATTTTCTACCGGCTTCCCGTAACCGCGCAGCTTCGCCTTTGCCGCAGCACAACCCAATGCCGCGCACGGAACAGTCTAGAATATGAGGCTCTCTGCATTCCAATACATAGATTTATGCGCTCGCGAATCGCCAAACGCCTCCCTCCGGACGCCGACAAACTTGTCGGCCTGTCGCTCGCCCTGTTCGCCTCGGGCAGCCGCACCGAAGACCGCTTCTGGGAAGCCAGGCTCGACACGCTGCTAGCGAAGGTCGTGCGCAACGGCAATCAAACGACCCTCGACGCCGCGCTCGATCACCTGCAGCAAAATCATCCGGATGCATACGGCGCGCTCGCCGACATGGCCGAAACACACAGCGAATCGTTCGTCGTCGAACACGACGGTACGCAATATGAGGCGCTGCTCGTCGCCGCGCCGGTGCTTGCCTGGACACGCTATGTCATCCCCGCAGGCCCGCTGAAGGCCGACAATGCCGACGCCCTGCGCACGCACCTGCAGGCGCACGTGCTCGCAAGCGGTACGCGCGTCGCGATGGCCCCCTACCTGTACAGCATCGATCAGTTGCCGCGCCATCACGTCGAAACCTGGCGTCTCGCACAGCAACTCACGCAAGCTGCCCTGAGCGGCAGCGCCGTGAAGATCAGCTCGGGCGAATTGCCCGAAACGTCGCCCATCCTCGCCGATCCGCGCTTCCTGCTCACCGTCGTGGCAGCGCCCGTCGGCGAGCCGCTCTTTCGCTGGCAAGAGGAGGAGCATGGCTCGCGCATCGAGCGCAGCCAGTGCCTCGAACAATGGGCGACGCAGGGCGGCGCCAATCTCGCGGTCGTGATGCCCGGCTGCGAATTCGAGTGCCTGCTGCCTGACGCGTACTACTCGGCCTGCCGCGATGCCGACGAACGCGTGCGCCCACATACGATCCGCACCGCCGTCCGTTATCTGGTCGACACCACCGGCGCCTCCGCGCAGGACCTGCGCGCCGTCGTTGCGGGCTTCGGCGAGCGGCGCGTCGACGAATACCGCATCGGCTTCACACGGCGCGGCAGCAACGATGTTCTCTACGGAGTCGTCTGGCCGCTGTATGGCCGCGAGAATGGCGACGCGGACATCGACGAAGAACCGACCGAAGAAAACGGCGGCAACGGTCCTCTCGAAGAGATCGTCGCGCTGCTCAAGGAGTCGGGCATCACCGAAATCCGCCGTCACGCCGGCCGTTTCGAGCCGGAGTATTGCGATGATTGCGGCGTGCCGCTCTATGCAGATCCGCTCGGCGAAATCGTGCATGCCGAAATGCCGGAAGATTCCGAGCCCGTCCAGCCGCACTTCCACTGAGTCTCGCGTCAGATTCCTACCCAGTCCCGCCTTCGCGCGGGACTTTTTTTGAGCGGTAAGTCTTACACCTTCTGGACAGTCCACGCGATGCAAGCTTTTTGTCATCATGGCGCTGTTGGTCCAATTCCGCAGGCGAGTACAACGTGCGCGCCACGCATCCATTCGAGAGGTCGTCAGTCACAGGAGGGTATTTCATGCGGTTCGCAGTATTCAATCCGGACGCCGAAAGGCGCGAAGGACTCAAGGCGCTGCTAAGACAGATCGATCGGCGCGCGCGCTTCAACGACGCTCCCGACTGGCGCAGCGCCGAACGCGTGATGCAACGCTTCACCCCGAATCTGTTCGTGATCGACTGGCATCACGGCATCCGCGCCGGCGAACTGAAGAATTTTGCGAACCACCACCGTACCCTGCCCATCGCCGTGCTCGTGGATAGCGCGGAGCCGCCCTCGGGCGTGCAGGCGCTGCTGGACGAAGGCGCGCGCGGCATTATCCGGCGCACCACCGACTCGATCCTCATCGTCAAGCTGCTCGAACTCATCCTGCTAGGCGGCGATCACCTGCCCGCCGACGTGCTTCGCGAGCCGTGGCCCTCGCCGCCCTCACCGCACTCACCACCCCCACCGCGGCATCCGGGCAAGAGCGACACACTGGCGCGCGGCCGGCGCGCTTTCGTGCGCCTGTCGCCCCGTCAGGAGCAAATCCTCCGCTGCGTCCACATGGGCAGCACGAACAAGATGATCGCCCGCGCACTCGGCATCAGCGAAGGTACGGTCAAGATCCATCTGACGAGCATCTTCCAGCAACTCGGCGCACCCAACCGCGCTGCGGCCGTCGCGATCTACAACGGCCTGCTGTCGAATCAGCTGGAGGTGTTGCGCGCCCAGGGCGAGCCGGCGCCGAAGCCCGTGCACGGGCAGCACGGCGTGGTGCCGCTGCGGCCGCGCGAGGCAGAGCCGTTCCGCTATCCGTTGCTGGCAGGCGACAGCGTCGAAGCGCTACCCGCGCTACCAATAGCCGCAGAACCCGGCTGCCCGTGGGGCACATCCGGTCTCGCACAGTGCGCCGAGGCATCCGCCGGCAACGCAAACGCCGAGGAGGACCCGCCCGCCACACCCCATGCACACGTTTCGCCATCCAACGAGTAATATTGAGACATGGGGTTCCTATATACGCCGCTGCCGTTATGGTTCGTAGTCGTTGGGTGGGTTGTCGCCCTCGGCGTGCTCGCGCTCGCGTTGTGGAACAACCCGTTCAAGCGGCTTCAGGATGCGACGCTGCAGCACGTGTGGCTTGCGATCATCGTGGCCGTGGCCGTACTGTGGGCCAGCAACGCCTGGCTCGAAGACGGCACCGTGCTGCACCTGATCGGCGCCACGCTCGTCGTGACGCTCTTCGACTGGGGCCTCGCGCTCGTCGCCATGGCCGTAGTTGTCGCACTCGCGGCGCTCGTCTTCGATACACCCTGGGACGGCGTCGCGCTGACGTTCCTTCTGTTCGGCGCCGTCCCGGTCGCCATCTCCGCGCTGCTGCAGCGCGCGTGCACGGCCTGGCTGCCGCGCAACCTCCTCATGTTCATCGTCGGCCAGGGCTTCATTTCGCCCGCCATTGCCGTTTCGATCACCGCCTATCTGGCACTCGGCACCCATATCGCACTTACTGGCGGCTCGATGCTCGTCGTGCCGGCAAGCTACGCCTTCAGCGTATTTCTGCTGGCATCCGGCGAAGCATGGTTTACCGGGATGGCGACCGCGCTTATCGCCGTCTATCGGCCCACATGGGTCACGACCTACGACGTGCGCCGCTATCGACTGGGTGGCCCGCGCACTTGAGGGTCCGCTCCACGGAATCGCTGTCCACCTGCGCTAAAATGCTGCGCTGACAGAACTCGCGCGGCCGAGAGTCGTAGCGGGGCGATCCGTGCCACTCGCGGCAAGCCAGCGAGTCAGAGGCCAGAAAAATTATTTCAGGATTGAACTCCCCGGCACGTTGCAGGCTCTTACCGTGTCTCACGTCACACCGCACTCCTACACCAAGATGGACCGCAACTCTGCATCCCACCGGCTGCTGGTCACAGCCGGCCGGCTTGCTGCGTGCACCGCGAGCCTCGTGTTCGCCTTCGCGCAGCCAGCCCGTGCCGATCAGCTCGATCAGCACAACGACCTCGTCAACACCTTCGTCAACCAGATGCACGCCGATCCGCTGGTCGCCGACTGCGCCGCGCACGGCCATTTCGTCGCCAGCACATCAACAGCGCTCGATCACGTCGAATTTCCGCCCACCTCGTTCGACAGCGCCCATTCGAACGTCACGCCTTGGAACGACTCGTTCGACAACGGCAAGCAGCGCGTCAAGGTCGATACGATCGTGACCGTCGAGGGCGTCGGCATTCCGCAGAACAGCAATCACGAGCCGTACGATCTGAAATTCCGTTGCGGCTACGTCGGCAACCAGATGCTCGCGTTCAGCTGGAACGACCCGGTGCCGCCCGCGCGTGCGCACGGCAGCTCGCACGGCAAGGGCAAGCACGGGGCGAAGAAGTCGACCCACAAGGGTTCGAAGAAGGGTGTTTCGAAAAAATCGAGCCACAAGTCTGCGGCAACGAACAGCGCCAAAAGCGGCTCGAGGAAAGCCAGGTCGACGAAAAACAAATCGGCCGGGGCCTGACACGCCGCATCGGCGCCGAGCCACAAAAAAGGGGAAGCGGTTTGCACCGCTTCCCCTTTGTCTTGCGCGCGTACGCGCTTACGCGAACGTCTCCACGTGATGCAGGATGGCCTGCAGCATCGCGGCGCCGAGCGCGGCGCTGCGCTCGCCATTCCAGCCGACTCGCTCGTCCGGCAGGTTGGCGTTGTCCTTGAACGGCATCTCCAGCGTCAGCGACAGGCATCCGTATTGGTGGCCGATGTACTTCGACGCGAGCTTCAGTGCATCCTCGCGATAGCGGCTCGACTCGTAGCCATGCTGATCCTGAAAATCGGGGCTTGCGATCTTGAATGCTTCGATAAAAGCCTTTTGCTCGACGCGCTGCTGCTCGGTGAAGCCCGGCAGCATCTCCGAGCCTGCCACGAACACATAAGGCAGCGTTTCGTCGCCGTGGATGTCGAAGAAGAGATCGACGCCCGTCGCTTCGATCGCCTCGCGCACCACCAGCACCTCAGGGCTGCGCTGCGCGTCCGGCTCCATCCATTCGCGGTTCAGGTTCGCGCCTGCGGCGTTGGTGCGCAGGTTGCCGCGCACGCTGCCGTCCGGATTCATGTTCGGGACGATGTGGAACACCGCACGGTCGTAGAGTCTGCGCGCGACCGGATCGCCCGCCCAGTCGCCCCAGCCCGCAAGACGCTTCACGAGCCCTTCGACGAACCATTCCGCCATCGACTCGCCCGGATGCTGGCGCGCGATGATCCAGACCGTCTTCTTCGGCTTGCCATCCGGCGTCGTATCGCCCGCCGTGCCGAGCGTGAGCAGCGACATCGGCCGGCCCTCGACAGTCTGGCCGAGTTCGGTGAGCGTCGTATGCGGCAGTTGCTGCAGCGCGCCGAGAAACTCGGCGTGACGCTCCTCGCTATAAGGCTCGAAATACGCGTAGTAGATGCCGTCGAAATCCGGCGTGTGATCGATCGTAAGCTTCTGGCCGTCGTATGAAGTCGGCACGCGGAACCAGTTCACGCGGTCGTAGCTCGCCGCGGCCTGGTAGCCGCGCCAGCCTTCCGCAAACGCGCAGGCCGCCGCGTTCTCGAACGTCATCACGCAACGCTCGCCACGCGCGCCCGAAAGCCGGAAGTAGAACCATTGTGCGAACTCGGACTGATTGTCGGTGCGCACACGCAGGCGGATATCGTCGGCGCGCTCGCACGACAGAACTTCAATCGCGCCCGCGTCGAACTGGCTGGTAATGGAAAGCGTCATGGCTGTTTTCCTCGCTTATTCGGCAATGCGCCGGCGAAATACGTAAGTCGAATCGTTCGATGCCTCCGCAACGAACGTGTAACCTTCGGCGTCGAAGCCCTTGAGCCCTTGCGGCTCGGCGATGCGGTGCTCGACCGCAAAACGCGCCATCAGGCCGCGCGCGCGCTTCGCGTGGAAGCTGATGATCTTGTACCGGCCGCCCTTCCAGTCCTCGAAGACCGGTGTGATCACGGGCGCGGCGAGCTGCTTCGGCTTGACCGCCCTGAAATATTCGTTCGATGCGCAGTTCACGATCACGCGCGCGCTCTTGGCGTTGTGTTCGAGTTGTGCGTTGAGCGCATGCGTAATGCGCTCGCCCCAGAACGCATAGAGATCCTTGCCGCGCGCATTCTCGAAGCGCGTGCCCATTTCGAGGCGATACGGTTGCAGCAGGTCGAGCGGACGCAGCACGCCATAGAGGCCCGAGAGCACGCGCACGTGCTGCTGCGCGTAGTCGAGATCAGTGGCGGAGAGCGATCCGGCGTCGAAACCCTCGTAGACGTCGCCATTGAACGCGAGCACGGCCTGCTTCGCGTTGGCCTCGCTGAACTCTTTCGACCAGTCGGCGTAGCGCTGGAAATTCAGGCGCGCGAGTTGATCGGAGATGCTCATGAGCGAGCCGATCTGCTGGGGCGACAAACGGCGCAGGCCGTCGATCAATTCGGCTGCGTCTTCGACAAAAGCGGGGATCGTGTGGGTTTCGATGTGCGCCGGCGTGTCGTAGTCGAGCGATTTAGCTGGCGACAGAACGATTATCATAGAGGCTTGCAGGCACGCAGTGCCGATGTTCAAGGCGAAAGCCCGATTGTAGCGAATGTCACGAATGACCGGTTTTCAGCCCCAGCCCTCCTCCGCCGCACTGTCCGTGGTGCTTGATTCGAACGTGTGGCTCGACATCCTCGTGTTCGACGATCCGCACACGCGCCCGATCCGCGCCGCGCTCGAAAGCGGCGCGCTGCGCGCATTGATCGACGCGCGCTGCCTCGCCGAACTCACGCATGTGCTGGACTACCCGCACCTCGCCCAACGCGGCGTCGAAAAGGCCGATGCGCTCGCCAGCGTGTCCCGCCTCGCCGACCTGATCGTCCCGCCCGCCCTGCCCGACGACGCACGGCCCTTGCCGCTGTGCCGCGACCGCGACGACCAGAAGTTCCTCGAACTCGCGCGCGCAAGCGGCGCAGCATGGCTCGTCTCGAAGGATCGCGCCGTGCTCAAGCTCGCGAAGCGCATGGCGCGCGACTTCGGCTTTCGCGTCGCGACTCCGGGCGCGTTCATCGACGAAACCGGGCTCGCTGCCGCGCAATCCGCCTGCGCCTGATGCGCCTCGCGCACGGCAATCACGCGGGAAGGAACACGCGGTAACGCGCGGATTTGCCTGCATATGCCTACAATCAGGCTTTCCCGATTGAACGTCCACCGTCTGAGCGCGCCATGAACGCACCGCATTTGCCGCACGAATCTTCGTCCACGCTCACGCCCTCATTTCCGTCGCGCCTGCCCAACGTCGGCACGACGATCTTCTCCGTGATGAGCGCGCTCGCCGCAGAAAAAGGCGCCGTGAATCTGGGCCAGGGCTTTCCCGACTTCGACTGCGACGCGCGCATCGTCGATGCCGTCGCGCAGGCCATGCGCGACGGCCACAACCAGTATCCGCCGATGGCCGGCGTGCCCGCGCTGCGTGAGGCAATCGCCGACAAGATCGCGCACGTCTACGGCCGCCGCTACGACGCGAACACCGAGATCACGGTGACGGCGGGCGCGACCCAGGCGCTGCTGACCGCGATCCTGTGCGCGGTCCATCCGGGCGATGAGGTGATCGTCGTCGAGCCGACCTACGACAGCTATCTGCCGTCCATCGAACTCGCGGGCGGCAAGCCCGTCTTCGTCACGCTGGAAGCACCCGAGTACGCGATTCCGTTCGACCGGCTCGCCGCCGCGATCACGCCGAAGACGCGCCTCATCCTCATCAACACGCCGCACAACCCGACGGGTACGGTGTGGCGCGCCGAGGACATGCGCCAGCTCGAAGCGATCGTGCGCGGCACCAACGTGCTGATCCTCTCCGACGAGGTCTACGAGCACATGGTCTACGACGGCGCGCCGCACGAGAGCGTCGCGCGCTATCCGGAACTGGCGGCCCGCAGCTTCATCGTGTCGAGCTTCGGCAAGACGTATCACGTGACAGGCTGGAAAGTGGGCTACGTCGCCGCGCCCGCGCCGCTCACGGCCGAATTCCGCAAGGTGCATCAGTTCAACGTGTTCACCGTGAACACGCCGATGCAATTCGGTCTCGCGCACTATCTGCGCGACCCGAAGCCGTATCTCGATCTGCCGGCGTTCTATCAGAAGAAGCGCGACTTCTTCCGCGCGGGCCTCGCGAACACGCGCTTCAAGCTGCTGCCGTGCGAAGGCACCTATTTTCAGTGCGTCGATTATTCGGCGATCAGCGACCTGCCCGAAGCCGGGTTCTCGAAGTGGCTCACGACCGAGATCGGCGTGGCCGCGATTCCGGTCTCGGCGTTCTATCACGAGCCGCATGAATCAGGCGTCGTGCGCTTCTGTTTCGCGAAGCGCGAAAGCACGCTCGCCACCGCGCTCGAACGTCTCGCGCGACTCTGACGAAGCCGGCGCGATGCATCCGCGAACGACCCTGCGTTCCCGATCATCGCGCGAGGCCGCAGCGGAGCGCGGCGGCATGCTGCGCATGTTGCGCATGTTGCGCATGTTGCAAGCGCCGCCGCACGATCGCCGCTTACGCGTCGGCCTCGATATACGCCTTGCGATCGGCGTTCACGCGCTGCGCCGAGGGCCGCTCGCCGATCAGCTTCAGGTACGCCTTCCAGTCGATCCCCGCCTCTGCCACGAGATCGACGCCATACACCTTCTGCGTCGCCGTCGCGACGAGCGGCAGGCTCACGAAGGTCGCCGCATCGGCCACGCTGAACTGCTCGCCCGCCACATACGGCGCGAACTTCGCGAGCCGCTTGAAGGCAGCGATATAGCGGCGCAGGCGCTTTTGCGCCGTCGCCTTGACCTCGTCGCTCACCGTGCCGCCGAAAAACGCCTCGACGTAGAGTTCGCGCGCTTCGAGTTCCAGATGGGTTTCGACGAACGTGATGAGTTCGCGCTCCTTGGCGGCCTGCCACGGATCGGCCGCGAAAATGCGGTGCTCGGGAAAGCGCGCGTTCAGATACTCGACAATCACTTCCGATTCGCACAGAAAGCCGTTTTCCGTTTCGATGAACGGCACCTTGCCCGCGGGCGAATGCGCGCGCTGCGCCTCGTCGAGCGGCAGCTTGTCGATCACCTCCTCGAAGGCGATGCCGTACTCGAGCAGCACGAGCTTGACCTTGTTGAAGTAGTTCGACAGCGCGAAACCGTGCAGCTTGATCATCCTCACCTCTCCTTGAATACAGCGCTGCTGCGGACAGCGCCGAAATCTGTTGCAATATAAATGTACGATCGTGCTATTCTAGGACACCCATGGAGTGAAGTTTCCAATGACTTCCCATTATTTCTACATTGAGACAACCGGCATCGTAGCCGCCGCAGCCGTCGCGCGCGACGAACTGCGCAACACACCCGACGAGGTCCGCGCATGAGTGCCGAACTCCGCAGCAGCCGGCCGCAAGGGCATGAATCGTCGCTCGTCCTCACGCTGTCGAACCCCGGCGCGCGCAACGCGCTCCATCCCGACATGTACGCCGCCGCCATCGAAGCGCTCGACGCCGCCGAGCGCGACGCGTCGTTGCGCGCGATCGTGCTGACCGGCGCCGACAACTTCTTTTGCGCGGGCGGCAACCTCAATCGCCTGCTGGAAAACCGCGCGAAGGATCCATCGGTGCAGGCCGCGAGCATCGACATGCTCGCCGAGTGGGTCAACGCGATGCGCCAGTCGAGCAAGCCCGTGATCGCCGCGGTCGAAGGCGCTGCAGCAGGCGCAGGCTTCTCGCTCGCGCTCGCCGCCGACCTGCTGGTCGCCGCCGAGGACGCCAAATTCGTCATGTCGTACTCGCGCGTGGGCCTCACGCCCGACGGCGGCGGCTCATGGTTTCTCTCCCGCGCGCTGCCCCGTGCGCTCGCCACCGAACTGATGCTCGAAGGCAAGCCAATCGGCGCCGCACGGCTTGCCGAACTCGGCGTCGTCAACCGCCTCGTCAAATCGCACACGGCGCTCGACGCCGCGCTCGCCTGGGCCGACGATCTCGCCGCTGTCTCGCCGAATTCGGCCGCGCGGATCAAAGGCCTGGTCAATGTCGCCGACACGCAGCCGCTCGCCGATCACCTGATCGCCGAACGCGAAAATTTCGTCGCCTCGCTGCATCATCGCGACGGGCTCGAAGGCATCACCGCGTTCCTCGAAAAACGTTCACCGGTCTACAAGTAGATGAGCCATTTCCAGATGCCCGCGCGCCGCCGCATCTTTCTGATGCGCCACGGTGATGTCACCTACTTCGACGATTCGGGCCGCGCCATCGATCCCGATACCGTGCCGCTCAACGAGAACGGCCGCGCACAGGCGAAGGCGGCAGGCCGCGTGTTCGCCTCGCAGGCGCTGCGCTTCGACCGTGTAATCGTGAGCGGCCTGCGACGTACCGTCGAAACGGCACGGCATGTGCTCGCGGAAACCGGCCAGCAGATCGAACTCGAAATGCAACCCGCGTGGGAAGAGATTCGCGGCAGCCGCCTCGCTTCGATTCCGCCCGGCGAAGTGGAGAACGCATTCCTGCGCGCGTTCGATGGCGTCGTCCCCGAAGACACGCGCTTTCTCGGCGGCGAAACCATCGGCGAACTGCTCGACCGCGTGCTGCCCGCGCTCGCCGCGCTGCGCGCCGATCCGTCGTGGGACACCGCGTTGCTCGTGCTGCACGGCGGCGTGAACCGCGCGATCCTCTCGCACGCAATCACTGCAGGCGGGCGCACGTTCTTCGGCCATCTGGCGCAGGCCACGGGCTGCATCAACGCGCTCGACGTCGGCACGGCAAACGGCGACTGGATTGTGCGCGCACTCAACTATTCGCCGCCGTCGCCGCTGCATCACGAAACGCGCAACACGACCATGGAAATGCTTTACGCGCAATTCCTGCGCTTTCGCCCGCGCACCTAGCGCGCGGCATCCATAAACCAGAGGGGGACACAAATATGGCGCAAGCCAGCCCGGATGGAGACACCCCGAAGCAGAACCCGGCCCCGAGCGATTATTCGGCGTTCGAGGGCACGCGTCCCGTGGCAGAACGGCAGCGCTTCGACATCGAAGCGCTCGCCGCCTGGCTCGCAGCGCACGTCGATGGGTTCGCCGGCCCGCTCACGGTCGAGCAGTTCGCGGGCGGCCAGTCGAACCCGACGTTCAAGCTCGTCACGCCGCAGCGCACTTACGTGATGCGCGCCAAGCCGGGCCCGAAAGCGAAGCTGCTGCCGTCGGCGCACGCGATCGAACGCGAATACCGCGTGATGGATGCGCTCGGCGCGACCGATGTCCCCGTCGCCAGGATGCTCGCGCTATGCGAGGACGAAGCGGTGATTGGCCGCGCGTTCTACGTGATGGAATTCGTCGAGGGCCGCGTGATGTGGGACCAGTCGCTGCCCGGCATGTCGCGCGAAGAACGTGCTGCAATCTACGACGAAATGAACCGCGTGATCGCAGCGCTGCATAACGTGTCGCCCGAAGCGATCGGCCTCGCCGACTACGGCAAGCGCGGCAATTATTTCGCGCGTCAGATCGATCGCTGGAGCCGCCAGTATCAGGCGTCGGAAACCGAGCCGATCGACGCGATGAATCGCCTGATCGAATGGCTGCCGCAGCACGTGCCCGACAACGCGGGCGCGCGCGTCTCGGTCGTGCACGGCGACTATCGCCTCGACAATCTCATCTTCCATCCGACCGAGCCGCGCGTGCTCGCGGTACTCGACTGGGAGCTATCGACGCTCGGCGATCCGCTCGCCGACTTCTCGTATCACTGCATGGCCTGGCACGTCGACCCGGCACAGTTCCGCGGCATCGGCGGACTCGACTGGGCCGCGCTCGGCATACCCGACGAGCAGCACTACGTCGAGCGCTATTGCGCGCGCACCGGCCTTGAGATTCGCGGCGACTGGAATTTCTATCTCGCGTACAACATGTTCCGCATCGCCGCGATCCTGCAGGGCATCATGAAGCGCGTCGTGGACGGCACAGCGGCCAGCGCCCAGGCCGTCGACGCAGGCGCTCGCGCACGGCCCATGGCCGAGCTTGCGTGGCGTTACGCGCAGAAAGTCCGCTGAGGGTCCACCAAGAATCCGCTGAAGGTCCGCTGAAACATTTTCCGCACGACAGCTATTTTCCCGGCGAGGTTATAGATGAACTTCGATTACACACCGAAAGTGCAGGCGCTGCGCGAGAAGTTGCTCGCGTTTTTCGACGAACACATTTACCCGAACGAGCACCTCTTCCATGAGGAAGTCGCGCGCAATCGCGCGAACGGCAACGCATGGGTGCCCACGGAGATCGTCGAAAAACTGAAGCTCAAGGCGCGCGAGGCAGGCTTGTGGAACCTGTTCCTGCCCGAGTCCACTCGCGGCGCGGGCCTCACGAACCTCGAATACGCCCCGCTGTGCGAGATCATGGGCCGCGTGCACTGGGCACCCGAAGTGTTCAACTGCAGCGCGCCGGACACCGGCAACATGGAAACCATCGAACGCTACGGCACCGGGGAGCACAAGCGCCAGTGGCTTCAACCTCTGCTCGACGGCCAGATCCGCTCGGCATTCCTGATGACGGAGCCCGATGTCGCCTCGTCGGATGCGACCAATATCCAGACGCGCATCACGCGTGACGGCGACGACTACGTGATCAACGGCAAGAAGTGGTGGTCCTCGGGCGCGGGCGATCCGCGCTGCGCGGTCTACATCGTCATGGGCAAGACCGATCCCGACGCACCGCGCCACGCGCAGCAGTCGATGATCCTCGTGCCCGCCAACGCCGAGGGCATCACGGTGCAACGCCCGCTCACGGTGTTCGGCTACGACGACGCACCGCACGGCCACATGGAGATCACGCTCAAGAACGTGCGCGTGCCCGCGTCGAACGTCCTGCTCGGCGAAGGGCGCGGCTTCGAGATCGCCCAGGGGCGGCTCGGGCCGGGCCGCATTCACCACTGCATGCGCCTTATCGGCGTCGCCGAACGCGCGCTCGAATACATGACCAAACGCGCCCTCACGCGCGTGGCGTTCGGCAAGCCGATCTCGGCGCAGACGGTCACGCAGGAACGCATCGCCGAAGCGCGCTGCATGATCGAGCAGGCGCGCCTGCTCACGCTCAAGGCCGCGTACATGATGGATACCGTCGGCAACAAGGGCGCGCGCGGCGAGATCGCGATGATCAAGGTAGTCGCGCCGAACGTGGCCTGCCAGGTGCTCGACTGGGCGATCCAGGTGCACGGCGGCGCGGGCGTGAGCGGCGACTTTCCGCTCGCCTATGCGTATGCGTCGGCTCGCACGCTGCGCTTCGCCGACGGCCCCGACGAAGTTCACCGCAACGCCATCGCCAAGCTCGAATACGGGCGCTACAAGGAACTCACCGCGGCTTCCAGGCCGTAAGTCCGTGTCTGCGGGAGAGACGCATGCTCACGCCCTGCGTCCCTCATCGAACTGTGCTCTAATCTGCGCGAGTTGAGGCGCTGCGGCCGGGCCGCGGCGTTCCCCGTCCACCGTGCCATGGAGACACAATGATCGACGTCTATAGCTGGGCCACGCCGAACGGCCACAAAGTGCATATCATGCTCGAGGAAACCGGCCTCGAATACCGCGTTCATCCGGTCGATATCGGCGCAGGCGACCAGTTCAAGTCCGACTTTCTCGCCATCAGCCCGAACAACAAGATTCCCGCCATCGTCGATTCCGAAGGCCCGGTCCGTGCCGACGGCAAGCCGTTTTCGCTCTTCGAATCGGGCGCGATCCTGATTTATCTGGCGGCAAAAACCGGCCAGTTCATGCCCGACGACCTCGCCGCGCGCTACGACGTGCTGCAGTGGACCATGTTCCAGATGGGCGGACTCGGGCCGATGCTCGGCCAGGCGCACCATTTCCGCATCTATGCGCCCGAAAAGATTCAGTACGCCGTCAATCGCTATACGAACGAAGCGAAGCGGCTCTACAACGTCATGGAAACGCAGCTCGGGAAGACCGGGTATCTCGCCGGCGACGAGTACACCATCGCCGACATCGCCGCATTTCCGTGGACGCGTTCGTGGCAGAACCAGGGCATCGATCTCGACAGCCTGCCGAACGTGAAGCGCTGGCACGAGACGATCGCGGAGCGGCCTGCGGTCAAGCGTGGCGTTGAGGTACTCGCTGCCGCGCGCAAGCCGATAACCGGTGACAAGGAGCGCGAAATCCTGTTCGGCGCGACGCAGTACGCAAAACACTGAGCGCACAGAAAACCACACGAAATACGCATAAAAAAGGGGCGTCCGGCAACGCGTGCCGCACGCCCCTTCGGTTCGATGATGTTCCGATGCACGCCTGTGCCGATGCACAGGCGAACGCGATCAGAAGATCAGAAGTAGTGCCGTGTAATGAACTCGGCGACGCACGCGGGCCGTTCGCTGCCCTCGCACTCGATGGTCGCATTCCACGTCACCTGCGCGCTGCCGTCGGCGGCATCTTCCGCTTCCTTCACGCCAAAGCGCGCGCGCACCTTCGATCCGACCGGCACAGGCGACGTGAAGCGCACGCGATTGAGCCCGTAGTTCACCCCCATGCGCTGATGGATCTTCACAGTCTGCGCGAGCAGCGTCGGCATCAGCGAAAGCGTGAGAAAACCGTGCGCGACCGGCCCGCCGAACGGCGACTCGCGGCGCGCACGCTCTGCATCGACGTGAATCCACTGGTGATCGCCGGTGGCGTCGGCAAAGTCGAGCACCTGCGGCTCACCCACCTCGATCCAGCCGCTCACGAACGGCGTGCCGCCCGCGAGCGCGCGCAGCGTCGCCACGTCGGCAATCTGAACCATGCCGCTTTCGCTCATGACGCGCTCCCCGGATGCCGCAGCCCGAACAGGGCCTTCGAGCGCACCGTGACGATGGTTTCGCCGTGCTGGTTGACGCCGTCCCAACGCGTTTCGACGATGCCGCGATCGGGCTTGCTCGACGACACGCGCTTGCTGACGATGGTGTTCGTCATGGTGAGCGTGTCGCCGACGCGCGTCGGCTTGAGCCAGCGGATCTCATCGACGCCGGGCGAGCCCATCGAGGTCGAATCGCCCAGGAAGTTGCGCACGAGCATGCCCATCATGACCGAGCACGTATGCCAGCCGCTCGCGACAAGTCCGCCGAACATCGACGCCTCGGCGGCTGCCTCGTTCAGATGGAACGGCTGCGGATCGAACTGCTCGGCAAAATGCACGATCTCCTCGCGCGTGAACGTATGCGAGCCGACCGTGTACGACCTGCCGACTTCGAGATCTTCGTAACTCACAGTCATCGTTGCTTTCCTCGATGTGGCCGCGCTCATGCAGCCGCTTATGCGGCCGCTTGTGCGAAGCCCGGCAGCGCGGTGAAGCGCTCCAGATGATGATCGACGTCGCCGAGCGTCGTTTCGATGATCGCGAGGCGCTTGAACAGGTGAGCCGCCGCGACCTCGTTGGTGACGCCCATGCCGCCATGCAATTGCACGGCCTGCTGGCCGACGTAACGCGCCGCCTGCCCCACGCGCACTTTCGCGGCGGAAATCGCGCGGCGGCGCTCGTCGGGCGACTCGCTACTGTAGCGCGCGGCGGCGAGGTACGTGATCGAACGGGCCTGCTCGGCGTGAATCAGCATGTCGGCCATGCGGTGCTGCAGCGCCTGGAAGCGCGCGATCGGCACGCCGAACTGCTGGCGCGTCTTCGTGTATTCGACAGTCGCGCTCGTGAGCGCGTCAATCGCGCCGAGCGCTTCGGCGCACAGCAGGAAGGTCGCGTAATCGGCAATGCGCTCCCACGTCGCCGCTCCAACGGACTCGCCGCCCAGCCGGCGCGCGTGCGCATCGGTGAACTTGAGCGTCGCGGCCCGCTGGCCATCGATCGTGCGGTAGTCGCCCACATCGACACCGTTCGCGCCGCGCGCGACGACGAACAGCGCAACCTCGCCCGCAAGGCGCGCCGGGACGATCCAGTAGTCCGCTTGCGCGCCGTGCTGCACGACCGACTTTGTGCCCGTGAGCGAGTAGCCATCGCCCGTTTCCTTCGCCGTGGTGGCGAGCAAGAACAGATCGTAGCGCGCATCGGGTTCGTGGAAAGCCACCGCGAGGCGCACTTCGCCTGCGGCCACGCGTTCGAGCAGCTTTGCATTGTCGGCGTGCGTATCCCCCGCAAGCCGGAGCGCTTCGACGCCGACCGCCGTCGCCCAGTACGGCTCGACAACGAGCGCACGGCCAAGCTGCTGCATGACGGCCAGCATGTCGAACGGCGTGCCGTCGAAGCCGCCCTGCGCCGACGGCACGGGCAGCGCAGTGAGGCCGAGTTCGACGAACGCGTTCCAGTGAACGGCGGAAACGCCCTCGGGCGTCTTCACGATCGCCTGGCGCGCTTCGAAGCCATAGTTCTTGTCGAGATAGCGACGCAGCGCGTCGGACAGTTGCTGTTGCTCTTCGGTGAAATTGAAGTCCATTGCGCCGCTCCTCAGATCCCCAGAATCATCTGCGCGATGATGTTCTTCTGGATTTCATTCGACCCGCCGTAAATCGACGTCTTGCGGTAGTTGAAGTAGTACGCCGCGAGCGGAGCCGCGTCGTCGTCGCCGCCTGCGGCGTGCAGGTGCTTGCCCTCGAGGAACGCCGGATCGAACGGCGCGGCCAGCGGGCCGACCGCATCGAGCATCAGCTCGGTCAGCGCCTGCTGGATTTCGGTGCCCTTGATCTTGAGCATCGACGCTTCAGGACCCGGACCACGGCCATTGCCGCCGCCGTTGCCACTACTAGCGATCACGCGCTCGGCAGTCACTTCGAGCGCCATCAATTCGATTTCGACAGCAGCCACGCGCGCCGCAAATACCGGATCGTGCAAGAGCGGTTTGCCGTTCTTCTTCTGCTTGAGCGCGACGCTCTTGAGGAATGCCAGTTCGCGGTTCGATGCGCCCACGCGCGCGATACCGGTACGCTCATGGCCGAGTAGATACTTCGCGTAGGTCCAGCCGCGGTTCTCCTCGCCGACGAGATTCTCGACCGGCACCTTCACGTCTTCGAAGAACACTTCGTTGACTTCGTGGTCTTCGTCGAGCGTGATGATCGGGCGCACGGTGATGCCCGGCGTCTTCATGTCGATGAGCAGGAACGAGATGCCCTCCTGCTTCTTTGCGGCGGGATCGGTGCGCACGAGGCAGAACATCATGTCGGCGTGCTGGCCGAGCGTGGTCCAGGTCTTCTGGCCGTTCACGACATAGTGTTCGCCGGAATCGTCCTTGACCCGTACGGCGCGCGTGCGCAGCGACGCAAGATCGGAACCCGAGCCCGGCTCGGAATAGCCCTGGCACCACCAGTCGGTGCCCGCGAGGATACGCGGCAAGTAGTAACGCATCTGCGCTTCGTTGCCGTACTTCATGAGCACGGGCGCGACCATCGACACGCCGAACGGCAGCACGATCGGCGCACCGATGCGCCCGCATTCGGCGTCCCAGATGTGGCGCTGCACTTCGGTCCAGCCCGGGCCGCCCCATTCGACGGGCCACGCCGGCGCCGACCAGCCCTTCTGGCCGAGCAGCCGGTGCCAGCTGACGATGTCGTCGCGGCTCAGGCGTTTGTGGTTGAGTACCTTGTCGCGCAGCGTCTGAGGCAGATTGGCCTCAAGCCACGCGCGGATGTCGGCGCGAAATGCGTCGTCGGCGGGGGAGTAATCGAGATCCATGCGCAGTGTCTCCTCGCCGCGGCCCATTCCGGCGCGGCGAAGACCCGCATGGTTACTGCAGCGAGCCCTTCAGCGCAGCCGGAACCGGCAGCGGCATCACATCGATGCCTTCTTCGACAAGAGCTTGCGCATCCTCCGCGGTAGCAACTCCGCGGATGTTGCGCGACGGCGCTTCGTTGTAATGCATGCGCCGCGCCTCCTCGGCGAAACGGTCGCCCACGTTCTCCGTCTTTTCCAGGACCTCGCGCAGTGCACGCAACGCCAATCCTTGCCACTGTGCGTCTTGTTTCCCGGCAGGTTTAGCGCTCGCCTCGGTCGCACCGGACAGATTCAGCCGGGGCGCCGATGGCAGGCGGCTCACCTCGGTAGCGCCGCACATCGGACATTCGACCAGCTTGCGCGCACGCTGCGACTCGAAGTCGTCAGCGGAGGCAAACCAGCCTTCGAACCGATGGCCGTCTGGGCACTGTAAATCAAGGACCTTCATGGGGAATCGGGGCTTAGCAGCGAGTGTAGCGCAAAATTCAGATTTGTGAACGGTCGTTCAGAAATTTTCCGTCTTCACGGAATCTGCCCGAAGTCTACCTGGAATCTACCTGGAATCGGGCGGGTGCACGATTGTAGCGCCGTGCGGCGCGCGCCGCTGATCGCACGCGTTGAGCGCCAACAAACGCCAACGGCGGCCTTGCGGGCCGCCGTCGATCAATGCCCACGCCTGACAGCGTGGATTCAGCCCTTCTCCGCCTCGCCGAGCGGCCAGTGACCGCCGAGCGCCTTCTCGAGCCAGAAGGTGCCGATGATCGTCTTCACATCGGTGATCTGACCGTTGCGCACCCATTCGAGCAATTCGGGCAGCGTCGTCGTGAAGGTTTCGAGGAATTCGCCTTCGTCGAGATTGGCTTCACCGGCGATCAGGCCGCGCGCGAGATAGATATCGATGAATTCCGTCGAGTACGAAATGACCGGATGAATACGCGTCAGGTAGACGTACTCGCGCGCCGTGTACCCCGTCTCCTCGCGCAATTCGCGCTTCGCACACGCGAGCGCGCCTTCCTGAGGATCGAGCTTGCCAGCAGGAAACTCGGTCATCACGCGCGACAGCGGATAGCGATACTGGCGCTCCATCAGCACGCGGCCATCGTCGAACAACGGGATCACCATCACCGCGCCGGGATGCAGCACGAACTCGCGCGTTGCGTGCTTGCCGTCGGGCAATTCCACCGTATCGCGCTTGAGCGTGAGGAAGTTGCCCGCGTAGAGGGTCGTGCTTTCGACGCACGTCTCGGCGAGTGCCCGGTCGTGTTTCAGATGTTCAGCAGCCATGTTCAACCTCTGGGATGCCGCGTGGTTGCGGATTGATGGGCGCTCGCGTGACGGCAAACGCGAGGCGAGCGCCTGAGAAGCTCGAAGCCCGAGCTACGCCGAACGGCGTTTGACGAGATACTGCCAGGTGAAGCCGGGGAACGCGAACACCACGAACAGACTGAACGTGATGGCGTAGAACTGCCAGCCCTGCGCAAACCGGTTGCCGGCGCGCGCCTCCAGCAGGAAGCCGAACGCACCGACCACGAAATACAAAACGATCAATTCGGCGATGCGCAGCCACACGCTCTTCTTCTTTGCGCGCAGCGGCACAACGCCGAACAACCGCTGGTTGGCGAACGGCAGGTTGGCGCCGACCAGCGCCAACAGGACGACAAACCAGCCGGCAGCAGACATTACAGTTGCAGCGTATGCGTGACGGCCTGCAGGCAGAGCGTCATCAGCGGACCCGGAACGATGCCGAGCGCGAGCACGGCCACGCCGTTGAGCGCGAGCAGCATGCGGTTGCCCGCATCGCTTTCGATCGGCGACGTATCCTGCGGTGCGTCGAAGTACATCAGCTTGACGACACGCAGGTAGTAGAACGCGCCGAACAGCGAGGTGATCACCGCAAGCACGGCGAGCCACGTCAGGCCTGCATTGATCGTTGCCTGGAGCACCGCGAGCTTGGCGTAGAAGCCGACCGTCGGCGGAATGCCGGCGAGCGAGAACATCATCACCATCATCACGAACGCGAACACCGGGCTACGCTGATTGAGGCCCTTGAAGTCGTCGAGCGTATCGGCTTCGAAGTTGCGGCGTGCGAGCAGCATCACGACACCGAACGCGCCAAGCGTCGTCAGCAGATAGATGATGCTGTAGAACATCGCCGAGCTGTACGCGTTGGCAGCGCCCGTCGCCTTGCCGTCCACGATGCCGGCCAGCAGGCCGAGCAGCACGAAGCCCATGTTCGAGATCGCCGAGTACGCGAGCATGCGCTTGATGTTGCGCTGAACGATACCGGTGATGTTGCCGACGATCATCGAGAGCGCCGCGAGGATGATCAGCATTTGCTGCCAGTCGACGGCGAGCGGCAGGAGACCCATCACGAGAAAACGCACGCCCCAGGCGAAAGCCGCAACCTTCGGGCCGCCGCCGGTCAGCAGCGTCATCGCCGTGGGCGCGCCTTGATAGACGTCGGGCACCCACATGTGGAACGGCACCGCGCCCATCTTGAACGCCACGCCCGCCACGATGAACACCACGCCGAACAGCAGCACGACGTCGTTGATATGGCCCGATGCGATGGCCTTGAACACGTCGTTCAGTTCGAGCGAACCGGTCGCGCCGTAGATCATCGAAATGCCGTACAGCAGGAAGCCGGAAGCCAGTGCGCCGAGGACGTAGTACTTCATCGCCGCTTCGTTCGACTGCGTCTGGCCGCCGCGCAGTGCGATCACCGCGTAGAGCGACAGCGACATCAGTTCGAGGCCGAGATACAGCGTGAGGAAGTTGTTGCCCGAGATCATGACGATCTGGCCAAGCAGCGAGAACAGGCCGAGCAGGAAGAACTCGCCCTTGAACATGTCGCGGTCTTCCAGGTACTTGCGCGAGTAGACGATCGTCACGGCAAAGCCGAGCGTCACGGCTGCCTTCATCGCGCTGGCGAACGGGTCGACCACGTACATGCGCGAGAAGTAGTAATACACGTGCGGATCGAACGCGTTCACCGCGAACCACAGGCCGCCCACCAGCGTGGACAGCAGCGAGATGAAGTAGGTCGTCTTGCGGCCCGCTCGGCCCGTCAACGTGTCGTTGAGCCACGCGACGATGATGGCGGTCATCACCAGCGCGTCGGGAAGCAGTGCGTTCATAGGGGCGTTTGGCATGATCTTTATGTCCTCCGCTCGACGTTACTGTGACAGCGGCAGTTTCGACACTGCAACATGGGAGAGGAGGTTATCCACGGAAACGTGCATCACATCGGTAAAGGGCTTCGGGTAGAGGCCCATGAAAAGCGTCATCAGTGCAAGCACACCCAGTACCAGATACTCACGGCAGCTGATGTCCTTCAGTTCGCGCACGTGGTCGTTCGCGACCGCACCGAAGTACACACGCTTGTACATCCACAACGTATAGGCCGCACCGAGAATCAGCGTGAACGCAGCGCCGAACCCGATCCAGAAGTTGTACTTCACAGCCGCGAGAATCACCATGAATTCGCCGACGAAACCCGAGGTTCCCGGCAGGCCGCAGTTGGCCATGGCGAACAGCATCGCGAATGCCGCGAACTTCGGCATCGTGTTGACCACGCCGCCGTAATCGGCGATCTGGCGCGTATGCATGCGGTCGTACAGCACACCGATACAAAGGAACATGGCGCCCGAAACGAAGCCGTGCGAGATCATCTGGACGATGCCGCCTTCCATCGCGAGCTTGCTCGACTCGCCGAACATAAAGAAGCCGAGCGTGACGAAACCCATGTGCGCGATCGATGAGTATGCAACCAGCTTCTTCATGTCGGCCTGCACCATCGCGACGAGACCGATGTAGATCACGGCGATCAGCGACAGCGTAATGATGACCGGCGCGAGATAGTGGCTCGCGTCAGGCGCGATCGGCAGCGAGAAGCGCAGGAAACCGTACGCGCCGAGCTTCAGCATGATCGCGGCCAGCACGACGGAACCGCCCGTGGGCGCCTCGACGTGGGCGTCCGGCAGCCACGTGTGGACCGGCCACATCGGCACCTTCACCGCGAACGCGAAGAAGAATGCGATGAATAGCAGGATCTGCGGCGTCATCGCGATCTTCGCTGCCTGCCACGTCGCGAGATCGAACGTGCCGGTTTCGCGGTACAGGTACAGCAGCGCGATCAGCATCAGCAGCGAGCCGGCCAGCGTGTACAGGAAGAACTTGAAGGCTGCGTAGACGCGGTTCTGACCGCCCCACACGCCGATGATGATGTACATCGGGATCAGGGTCGCTTCGAAGAACACGTAGAACAGCATGCCGTCGGCAGCGCTGAAGACGCCGACCATCAGCCCCGACAGGATCAGGAACGCGGCCATGTACTGCGCAACGTTCTTCGTGATGACCTGCCAGCCCGCCACCACCACGATGACGGTGATGACCGCGGTCAGCACGACGAACCACATCGAAATGCCGTCGACGCCGAGGTGATACGTAATATTGAATCGATCGATCCAGGAGGCCTTTTCAGCGAACTGGAGGTCGGCCGTGCTCGCGTCGAATCCCGAAATCAGCGGAATCGTGACGAGAAAGCTGAGCAAGGAGCCGATGAGCGCGAGCCAGCGGGCCGTGCCCGGGTTCCGGTCGGAACCCACTGCCAGAACCAGGCCACCGAAAACGATCGGCAGCCAGATTGCGATACTAAGAATCGGATAAGCGTGCATGCAGTTTTCCTCGCCTCACTTGCCGCCGAGCGTTACAAACAGGGTCAGGAGCCCGAGCATACCCACGATCATCGCAAACGCGTAATGGTAGATGTAGCCGGATTGCAGGAAACGGATAACCGACGCAAACCATCCGATGAACTTCGCACTCCCGTTCACGACGCCGTCGATCACGACCACGTCGCCTTCTTTCCACAAACCACGACCGATCGCCAGCGCGCCGCGAGCGAACACGACTTCGTTGATCTTGTCGAGGTAATACGCATTCGCGAGCAGCTTGTGGACCGGCGCGAATGTGCGTTGCACCACAGCCGGCAGATCCGGGCGCTTCATGTAGAAGAACCACGCGACCACGATGCCTGCGAGTGCAAGCCAGACCGGCACGCCCGAGAACGCATGCGCGCCCATGGCGACCCAGCCCTGGAATTCTTCAGCCATTTCGGCAAGACCCGCATGGTTCTGGCCGATGAAAATCACCTTGTCGAACGCGACGCCATGCTGGAAGTAGCTGCCGTACAGCAGCGGCTCGATGGCCCATGCGCCGGCGATCACCGAAGGAATCGCGAGCAGGACGAGCGGCACCCAGACCACCCACGGCGACTCGTGCGGCACGTGCACATGGTGATGGCCGTGGTTGTCGTGGTGGTCATGCTCGTGCGAGGCCGCTTCCGCGCCCATCGGCGACTCGGGGTGCTTCGGATGGCGGAAGCGCTCTTCGCCATGGAACACGAGGAAGTACATACGGAACGAGTACAGCGCCGTCACGAACACGCTGGCGACCACTGCGAAGTACGCGAAGCCCGAGCCTGCGAGGTGCGAGACCTTCACTGCGTCGATGATCGAATCTTTCGAGTAGAAGCCCGCGAAGAACGGCGTGCCGATCAGCGCGAGCGAACCGATGAGCGACGTGATCCAGGTGATCGGCATGTACTTGCGCAGACCGCCCATGTTGCGCATGTCCTGATCGTGGTGCATGCCCATGATGACCGAGCCGGCGCCGAGGAACAGCAGCGCCTTGAAGAACGCGTGCGTCATCAGGTGGAAGATCGCAACCGGGTACGCCGAAACGCCGAGCGCGACCGTCATGTAGCCGAGCTGCGAGAGCGTCGAGTACGCGACCACGCGCTTGATGTCGTTCTGGACGATGCCGAGGAAGCCCATGAAGAGCGCGGTGATCGCGCCGATCACGACGATGAACGACAGCGCAGCTTCGGAGAGTTCGAACAGCGGCGACATGCGCGCGACCATGAAGATACCGGCCGTCACCATGGTGGCGGCGTGGATCAGCGCGGAGATCGGCGTCGGGCCTTCCATCGAATCGGGCAGCCACACGTGCAGCGGGAACTGGGCCGACTTACCCATCGCGCCGATGAAGAGGCAGATACACGCGACCGTCATCATGTTCCAGGAGGTGCCCGGGAACGTCATCGCGGCGATATCGTGGCCCTTCGTGAACACTTCGGCGTAGTTCAGCGAGCCGCCGTACGCGAGCAGCAGGCCGATGCCGAGCAGAAAGCCGAAGTCGCCCACGCGGTTCACGAGGAACGCCTTCATGTTCGCGTAGATCGCGCTTTCACGCTTGAAGTAGAAGCCGATCAGCAGGTAAGACACGAGGCCCACCGCTTCCCAGCCGAAGAACAGCTGCAGGAAGTTGTTGCTCATCACGAGCATCAACATCGAGAAGGTGAAGAGCGCGATGTACGAGAAGAAGCGCTGGTAGCCCTCTTCTTCCGCCATGTAGCCGATCGTGTAGATGTGCACCATCAGCGACACGAAGGTCACCACGCACATCATGAGCGCCGTGAGCGAGTCGACGAGGAAGCCGACTTCGAACTTCAGGCTGCCCACCGACATCCATTCGTAGATGGTGGCGTGAAAGCTCGCGCCGCCCAGCACGTCGAAGAACGTGATGCACGAGAGCACGAATGCAATCGCGACGCCGAGAATGGTGACCGTGTGCGCACCGGCGCGCCCGACCGCTTTGCCAAACAGACCGGCAATCATCGAACCGGCGAGCGGTGCGAGTGGAATCGCCAGCAACAGATTTTCGTTGAGTGTCGTTGCCATTACAGCCTGCCTTAACCTTTGAGCTGATCGAGATCCTCGACGTTGATCGTGTCGAGACTACGGAACAAGGTCACGAGAATAGCCAGACCAATCGCAGCTTCCGCAGCTGCAACGGTCAGTACGAAGAACACGAAAATCTGTCCGTGCACATCACCGAGGTAATGTGAGAACGCAACGAAATTCGTGTTCACCGCCAGAAGCATCAGCTCAATCGCCATCAGAATGATGATGACGTTGCGGCGGTTGAGAAAAATGCCGACGATCGAGATCGCAAACAGGATCGCGCCGAGGACGAGATAGTGGGCAAGGGTCAACATAAGGTCTCTCCAGCGCGATCAGCTGTTGCTGCCGGCCGCGTTTTCGTTCGCGACAGGCTCTTGCGGAAGTTCCTTCGCGGCGGGCATCTTCACGAGACGCACGCGGTCCTCGCGACGCACGCGGACCTGCTTCGAAACGTTTTGGCGCTTCGCGTCCTTCGGCTCACGCGCTGTCAGCGCAATTGCCGCGACGATAGCGACCAGCAGCACGAGGCCAGCCACTTCGAAGGCGAAGATGTAATCGGTGTAAATGATCTTGCCGATCAGATGCGCGTTCGACAGCGCCGACGCTGCGGCGGCCGACGTATCGGGCACCGGCGTGGTCGTCGCGCCGTAGCCGTGCCAGAGGATCAGCGCGGTTTCGATCACGATGATCGCGCCCACCACGGTCGCCACCGGCACGAAGCGTTTGATGTCGCGGTTCAGTACGTCGATGTTGATGTCCAGCATCATCACCACGAACAGGAACAGCACCATCACGGCGCCTACGTAGACGAGCACCAGCAGGATCGCGAGGAATTCCGCCTCCAGCAGCATCCAGATCGCAGCCGCGTTGAAAAACGCGAGAACGAGGAAAAGCGCCGACGCGACGGGGTTGCGCGACGTGATCACCTTCAGCGCCGACAGCGTCAGCAGCAGCGCGAAGATGTAGAACAAGACGGTCGTGAATTCCATGATTACTGGTTCATCGTTGAGGCCATCGTGAGGCGGAGTGCGCGGTGCAAACTGGCGGCCAGACCAGAGTGCGCCGCGCCGCGGCGGTCAAGGTGCGGCGACACGCAGCCCGAGGGCACAAGCGTGTCCCGCTGTCCGGCCCGACCGCGGGCCGATGCAGCGTCAAACTGAATATCAACGGTACGGTGCATCCGCTGCCTTGTTTGCTGCGATCTGTGCTTCGTAACGATCGCCGACTGCCAGCAGCATGTCCTTCGTGAAATACAGATCGCCGCGCTTCTCGCCGTGATACTCGAGAATGTGCGTTTCGACGATCGAGTCGACCGGGCAGCTCTCTTCGCAGAAGCCGCAGAAGATGCACTTGGTCAGGTCGATGTCGTAGCGCGTCGTGCGGCGCGTGTTGTCCTCGCGCACTTCCGATTCGATCGTGATTGCGAGTGCGGGGCACACGGCCTCGCACAGCTTGCACGCGATGCAGCGCTCTTCGCCGTTTTCGTAGCGGCGCAGCGCATGCAGCCCGCGAAAACGCGGCGACATCTGGGTCTTTTCTTCCGGGAACTGCACCGTGAACTTGCGCTTGAACGCATAACGGCCGGTCAGCGCGAGCCCCTGGATCAGCTCGGTCAGGAAGAACGTCTTGAAGAAGTTTTGGATAGCGTTCATGGTCTCGTCCGCCCTTTATTTCCAGATGCTCAGCGGCGACATGTACCAGAAGCCAACCACGATGAGCCACACGAGAGACACGGGAATAAACACCTTCCAGCCGAGACGCATGATCTGGTCATAGCGATAACGCGGGAACGTCGCGCGGGCCCAGATGAACATCGACAGCAGGAGGAAGACTTTCAGCACGAGCCAGAAGATGCCCGGGATGAAATCGAGGAAGCCGAACGGCGCGCTCCAGCCACCGAGGAACAGCACCGAAGCCAGCGCCGAGATCACGATCATGTTGATGTACTCGGCGAGGAAGAACAGCGCGAAGCCCATCCCCGAGTAGTCGATCATGTGACCCGCAACGATTTCCGATTCGCCTTCCACCACGTCGAACGGGTGGCGGTTCGTTTCGGCAATGCCCGAGATGAAGTAGATGACGAACATCGGCAGCAGCGGCAGCCAGTTCCACGAGAGGAACGTGATGCCCCAGTTCGCGAACATGCCGCGCATCTGGCCCTGGACGATGTCCGAGAGATTCAGGCTGCCCGACACCATCAGCACGATGACGAGCGCGAAACCCATCGCGATTTCGTACGACACCATCTGTGCCGCGGCGCGCATCGCGCCGAGGAACGCGTACTTCGAGTTCGAGGCCCAGCCCGCGAGAATCACGCCGTACACGCCGACCGATGAGATCGCCATCACGTAGAGCAGACCGGCGTTGATGTTGCCGAGCACCGCGCCTGCCTGGAACGGGATCACCGCCCAGATCGCGAACGCCGGCACAACCACCATGATCGGTGCGATCATGTAAATCCAGCGGCTCGCCTGCGCCGGCTGAATCACTTCCTTGAGCAGCAGCTTCAGCACGTCGGCAATCGGCTGCAGGAGACCTGCGGGGCCGACGCGGTTCGGACCGAGACGCACGTGCATCCAGCCGATGAGCTTGCGCTCCCAGAGGATCAGGTACGCGACGCACAACAGGATCACCACTGCGACGACGAGAATGCGCACCAGCGCCCACACGGTGGGCCACGCCACGCCGAGCAGCTGGCTGCCGCCTGCATTGATCGTATCGAACAAGCTCATTTAGGCCTTCTCCACCAGCAGTTCACCGAACAGGCTGCCGAGCTGCGCACCCACCGGCGTCGCCGCCGACACGCGCACCACCGTCGGCGCTAGATTCGCGTCGCGCGTTGCAGGCGCGCTCACGGACAGCTCGCCCTGGCGCACGCGTACCGCGTCGCCTTCCTTCAGGCCCAGCTGATCGAAGAGCGCTGCCGGCAGGCCGACCGCATTCGCCACGCGGGCCGCCGCCGTGAGTTGCAGCGCATCGGCGCGGCGCACGAGCGAGTCGGCGTGGTAGATCGGTACATCGGCGAGGCGTTCGAAGCTGCCCGCAGCGGCACGGGACGCCGCACCCTTCGCGAGTTGCGCGCCGGTCTTGTTCGACAGACGCTGCTCGAAGTTGCCGTCGCCGAGCGCCTTGGCGCGCACTTCTTCGGCCGTTTCGTATTCGAAGCCATGCGCGCCGAGCAGCGTGCCCAGCACGCGCAGCACCTTCCACGCCGGGCGCGTTTCGCCGAGCGGGCGCACGACGCCGTTGAAGCTCTGCACCGTGCCTTCGGCGTTCACGAACGTACCCGAGGTTTCGGTGTACGGCGCGATCGGCAGCAGCACGTCTGCGTACTCGAGACCGGTCTTGAACGGCGAGAACACCACGACCATTTCAGCCTGGCCGAGCGCTGCACGCGCCGCGGCCGGGTTGGCCGTGTCGAATTCCGGCTCGACGTTCAGGAGCAGATAACCCTTGCGCGGCTGCTCGAACGCTTCGCGAGCGTTGAGACCGCCGTTGCCGGGGAGCGCGCCCACGAGGTGCGCGCCGACCGTGTTGCCCGCTTCCGTGAGGAAGCCGAGCTTCGCGCCGGTCGTATCGGCAATGAATTGCGCTGCAGCGTGCAGACGCGAGAAATCGGGATGCTGGACGACCGCGTTGCCGAGCAGCACGAAACGGCGTTCGCCGCTTGCGAGCGAGGCCGCAACCTGCTTCGCGGCGTCGCTTGCCTGCACGCCCGCGAAGGCTTCCGGCGCCGCAACGCCCTTCGCTTCGGCGGCCGCGACCGCCACGCCTGCGAGTTCGTCGAACCATGCCGACGGCGCAGCAACGATGCGCTTCGCGCTGGCGATCAGCGAGTTGTCGCCCGTGGCCTGCAGCAGCGTGATCTTCGCGCCGCCCTTCGCGGCCTGACGCAGACGCGCGGCGAACAGCGCGTGATCGCGGCGCAGGAACGAGCCGACCACGAACGCAGCGTCCGCGTAGGACAGATCGGCGATCTTCGTGCCGAGCCACGGCGTGCCGTTCAGCGGTGCGGAGAAGTCGCTCTGGCGCAGACGGAAGTCGACGTTCGGCGTGCCGATCGCATCCGCGAACTGCTTGAGCAGATAGAGTTCTTCGGTCGTGCTGTGCGGGCTTGCGAGTGCGGCGATGGCGTTTTCGCCATGCTCTTCGCGAATGCCCTTGATGCCCTTCACGACATATTCGAGCGCAGCCTGCCAGTCGGTTTCGATCCACTGGCCGCCCTGCTTGATCATCGGGCGGGTCAGACGCTCTTCGCTATTCAGGGCTTCGTACGAGAAGCGGTCCTTGTCCGAGATCCAGCATTCGTTGATGGCTTCGTTCTCGTACGACAGCACGCGCATCACGCGGTTGTTCTTCACCTGCACGACGACGTTCGCACCGGTCGAATCGTGCGGGCTCACCGACTTGCGGCGCGACAGTTCCCACGAGCGGGCGCTGAAGCGGAACGGCTTGCTCGTGAGCGCGCCGACCGGGCACAGGTCGATCATGTTGCCCGAGAGTTCCGAGTCGACCGTCTTGCCGACGAACGACGTGATTTCCGAGTGTTCACCGCGGCCGAGCATGCCGAGTTCCATCACGCCGGCGATTTCTTCGCCGAAGCGCACGCAGCGCGTGCAGTGAATGCAGCGCGTCATCTCTTCCATCGAGATGAGCGGGCCGACATTCTTGTGGAACACCACGCGCTTTTCTTCGCTGTAGCGCGAAGCCGACTTGCCGTAGCCCACCGCGAGATCCTGCAGTTGGCACTCGCCGCCCTGATCGCAGATCGGGCAATCCAGCGGGTGGTTGATCAGCAGGAACTCCATCACGGACTGCTGTGCCGCCACGGCCTTCTCGGACGTCGTATGCACGATCATGCCCTGGGATACCGGCGTCGCGCATGCGGGCACGGCCTTCGGCATCTTCTCGACTTCGACAAGACACATCCGGCAGTTGGCCGCGATCGACAGCTTCTTGTGATAGCAGAAGTGCGGAATATAGGTGTCCACGCGCTGCGCAGCCTGGATCACCATGCTGCCCTCGGGCACCTCCACCTTCTTGCCGTCTATTTCAAGTTCAACCATGATGGTTAATCGTCCCTAACCTGTTACCGCTCGATGATTCACGGCGGTCTACCCCGTTGCTTCGTCCTGCGCGGTACGCGCCCGACGCGCCGCCCCTTCGTTTCGCCCTCAGGCGGTCACCGTCTCCGATGCCGTATGCGAGCCGGCCGTTCCGCCGACGAGGCAACGCTTGTGTTGCACGTGATATTCGAATTCGTCCCAGTAGTGCTTGAGCATGCCGCGCACCGGCATTGCCGCCGCATCGCCGAGCGCGCAGATCGTGCGGCCCATGATGTTGCCGGCGACCGAATTCAGCAGATCCAGATCTTCCTGGCGGCCCTGGCCGTGCTCGATGCGCTTCACGACGCGATACAGCCAGCCCGTGCCTTCGCGGCAAGGCGTGCACTGGCCGCACGACTCTTCGAAATAGAAGTACGACAGACGCATGAGCGAGCGCACCATGCAGCGCGTTTCGTCCATGACGATGACCGCGCCCGAGCCCAGCATCGAGCCCGCCTTCGCGATCGAGTCATAGTCCAGATCGGTCTGCATCATCAGATCGCCCGGAATGACCGGCGACGACGAACCGCCCGGAATCACGGCCTTGAGCTTCTTGCCGTCGCGCACGCCGCCGGCGAGTTCCATAAGCGTTGCGAACGGCGTGCCGAGCGGAACTTCGTAGTTGCCCGGACGCGCAATGTCGCCGCCGATCGAGAAAATCTTCGTGCCGCCGTTGTTCGGCTTGCCGAGTTCCATGTAGGCCTGCGGGCCGATGGCCAGCAGGAACGGCACCGCGGCGAACGTCTCGGTGTTGTTGATCGTGGTGGGCTTGCCGTAGATGCCGAAGCTCGCCGGGAACGGCGGCTTGAAGCGCGGCTGGCCCTTCTTGCCTTCGATCGATTCGAGCAGCGCGGTTTCTTCGCCGCAGATGTACGCGCCATAACCGTGGTGCGCGTGCAGCTGGAACGTGAAGTCCGTGCCGAGGATGTTGTCGCCGAGGTAGCCCGCCTGGCGCGCTTCTTCCAGCGCAGCCTCGAAGCGGCGATAGACCTCGAAGATCTCACCGTGGATGTAGTTGTAGCCGACGGTGATGCCCATCGCGTACGCGCCGATGGCCATGCCCTCGATCACCGAGTGCGGGTTCCAGCGCAGGATGTCGCGATCCTTGAACGTGCCGGGTTCGCCCTCGTCCGAGTTGCAGACGAGATACTTCTGGCCCGGGAACTGACGCGGCATGAAGCTCCACTTCAGGCCGGTCGGGAAGCCCGCGCCGCCGCGGCCGCGCAGACCCGACGCCTTGACGTCGGCGATCACCTGCTCGGGGGGGATTTTTTCTTCGAGAATACGGCGCAGCTGCTTGTAGCCGCCGCGCGCGACGTAGTCTTCGAGATGCCAGTTGTCGCCGTTCAGGCCGGCGAGAATCAGCGGTTTGATGTGACGGTCGTGCAGTGAGGTCATTTCGAAAGTTCCTCGAGCAGCTGGTCGATCTTCTCGCGGCTCATGAAGCTGCACATGCGATGGTTGTTCACGAGCATCACCGGTGCGTCGCCGCACGCGCCCATGCATTCGCCCTCTTTCAGGGTGAACATGCCGTCGGGCGTGGTTTCGCCGAAACCGATACCGAGCTTCTGCTGCAGATACTCGGCAGCGCTTTCTGAACCGCCGTCCGGGCCGAGCTGGCACGGCAGGTTCGTGCAGAGCGTGATCTTGTGCTTGCCTACCGGTTTCGTTTCGAACATCGTGTAGAACGTAGCGACTTCCTGGACCGCGACCGGCGGCATGCCAAGGTAGTCGGCGACGAACTGCATGAGTTCGGGCGACAGCCAGCCATGCTCTTCCTGAGCCACGGCCAGTGCCGCCATCACGGCAGACTGCTTCTTATCGGCGGGATACTTCGTCAACGCGCGATCGATTTCTTTCAGGCCTTCAGCTGAGATCATTTTCAGACACGACTCTTTCAATTCCTACCGAACGAAAACCTGCCGCGCATGCTGCATGACTGCGTGCGGCGACAGACGTGGCGTTCCCGGCATGTTGCGCGGCGCGCACCCGAGCCATCGGGGGCGCGCCAGATGTTGCAGACTTAGCGATCGATCTCGCCGAACACGATGTCCTGTGTACCGATGATCGTCACCGCGTCGGCAATCATGTGGCCGCGCGCCATCTCGTCGAGTGACGAGAGGTGGGCATAGCCCGGTGCGCGGATTTTCAGACGATACGGCTTGTTTGCGCCGTCCGACACCAGATAGATGCCGAACTCGCCCTTCGGATGCTCGACGGCGGCGTATGCTTCGCCTTCGGGCACATGGAAGCCTTCCGTAAAGAGCTTGAAGTGGTGAATCAGCTCTTCCATGTTCGACTTCATGTTCACGCGCGAGGGCGGCGCGACCTTGTAATTGTCAATCATCACAGGGCCAGGATTCTTGCGCAGCCACTCAATGCATTGTTTCGCGATACGCGTGGATTGGCGCATCTCTTCGACACGCACGAGATAGCGGTCGTAGCAGTCGCCGTTCACGCCAACCGGAATGTCGAAATCCATCCGGTCGTAGACTTCGTACGGCTGCTTCTTGCGCAGATCCCACTCGATGCCCGAACCGCGCAGCATCGCGCCCGTCAGGCCGAGCTGCAGTGCACGCTCGGGGCTCACGACGCCGATGCCGACGAGACGCTGCTTCCAGATGCGGTTGTCGGTCAGGAGCGTTTCGTACTCGTCGACGCAAACCGGGAAGCGCGTGAAGAAGTCGTCGATGAAGTCGAGCACCGAACCCTCGCGGGCTTCGTTGAGCTTCGCGATTGCGCGCTCGTTGCGGATCTTCGACGCCTTGAATTTCGGCATCGTGTCGGGCAGGTCGCGATAGACGCCGCCCGGACGGTAGTAGGCAGCGTGCATGCGCGCGCCCGAGACCGCCTCGTAGACGTCCATCAGGTCTTCGCGCTCGCGGAACGCGTAGAGGAAGACCGCCATGGCGCCGACGTCGAGCCCGTGCGAGCCGATCCACATCAGGTGGTTCAGCACGCGGGTAATTTCGTCGAACAGAACACGGATGTACTGCGCGCGCACCGGCACTTCGATGCCGAGCAGCTTTTCGATCGCGAGGACGTAGCCGTGCTCGTTGACCATCATCGACACGTAGTCGAGACGATCCATGTACGGCACCGACTGGATGAACGTCTTGTTTTCGGCGAGCTTTTCGGTGGCGCGATGCAGGAGGCCGATATGCGGATCGGCGCGCTGGATCACTTCGCCATCGAGCTCGAGCACGAGGCGCAGCACACCGTGCGCCGCCGGGTGCTGCGGGCCGAAGTTGAGCGTGTAGTTCTTGATCTCTGACATGCGACCCTCTTAGTGTTTCTTCAGACCGCCGTACTGATCCTCGCGGATCACACGCGGCGTGATTTCCCGCGGCTCGATGGTCACCGGCTGATAGACCACGCGCTTTTGCTCCGGGTCGTAACGCATTTCGACGTAACCGGAAACCGGGAAGTCCTTGCGGAACGGATGGCCGATGAAACCGTAATCGGTGAGAATCCGGCGCAGATCCGGATGGCCTTCGAACACGATGCCATACAGATCGAACGCTTCACGCTCGTACCAGTTCGCCGAATTCCAGATCTCGACGAGCGACGGCACGATCGGCATGTCGTCGTCCGGCGCAAACACGCGCAGACGCAGACGCCAGTTGTTCGTCACGGAGAGCAGATGCGTCACAGCGGCGAAACGCTGACCTTCCCAGGCGCCGTCGCCGTAGGTCTGATAGTCCACGCCGCACAGGTCGACGAGCTGCTCAAAACACAGCGCGCGATTGTCCCGCAATTGCTTTGCGACGTACAGAGAATCGGCTGCCTTGACGACGAGGGTCAACTCGCCGAGCGCCTCGGTGAGGCTAACGATGCGCGCACCAAGGGCCGCTTCGAGGTTCGCTTTCAGGGTCTCGAGTTTGCTTGCCATATTGTGGGGAGGCTCGCGCCTTTATTGACGGGCGATGGTATTGGTGCGGCGGATCTTCGCCTGCAACTGGATGATCCCGTAGATCAGGGCTTCGGCAGTGGGCGGGCAGCCCGGCACGTACACGTCGACCGGCACGACGCGATCACAGCCGCGCACGACCGAGTACGAATAGTGGTAATAGCCGCCACCATTGGCGCACGAACCCATCGAGATCACCCAACGCGGCTCGGCCATCTGGTCGTAGACCTTGCGCAGCGCCGGCGCCATCTTGTTGCACAGCGTGCCGGCAACGATCATCACGTCGGACTGGCGCGGACTCGGGCGGAACACCACCCCGAAGCGGTCGAGGTCATAGCGGGAAGCACCCGCCTGCATCATCTCCACCGCGCAACACGCAAGACCGAACGTCATCGGCCACAGCGAGCCCGTACGCGTCCAGTTGATCAGTTTGTCAGCCGTCGTGGTGACAAACCCCTCCTTCAACACCCCTTCGATACTCATGTGCTTTCCACTCCAGACGGACGACCATCCCGGCCACCCATGCTATCCGGCGATTAACCCATCATTCCCAGTCAAGACCGCCTTTCTTCCAGATGTAGGCAAAGCCCAGCAGGAATTCGAGCAGAAACACCATCATCGAAATAAAACCGGGCCAGCCGATATCGCGCAGGGCAACGCCCCACGGAAACAGAAACGCGGTTTCGAGATCGAAGATGATGAAGAGAATGGCGACCAGGTAGTAGCGTACGTCGAACTTCATGCGCGCATCTTCGAAGGCTTCGAAGCCGCACTCGTACGGCGAATTCTTTTCGCTATCTGGCCGATTGGGACCGAGGATCTTGCCGATGGTGACCAGCGCTATGCCCAGACCGATACCCACCAGGAGGAACAACAGGACGGGGAAATAGGCTGCGAGGTTCAAGGCTTTCCTCTATCGGTTAGTTCAGGGTTCCGCAGGCGCGCTTCGCGCTGCGGGCATCACTACACGTACACGTACCTGGCGCTGCAAACTAAAAACAAACACGGAACAGGCGACAAAAAAAATACCAGCCGGAGCGAAGCAAGCGGCTGGTATTTTTAGATGACATTGTTGGTGCCGACGGCGAGACTCGAACTCGCACAGCTTTCGCCACTACCCCCTCAAGATAGCGTGTCTACCAATTTCACCACGTCGGCACTACATGCAATCCGGGAGAACAATCTTATTTATACCCGCGAATCGCTTCAAGACTTAAATTCTAACTTGTTTTCGAGATTTGTTCAACGCACAAAACAAGTTTTTCGAATTTTTTCAAACAATTTATTTCGGCACTTCACTGCCATGATTCGGCGTCGCATTTGCTGCCGAAGCTGCAGCAGCAGCCGGGGAAACAGCCGTCGCAGGCGAAGCAGCGACAGGTGCCGAAACGACCGGAGCCGAAGCTACAACCGGGGCAGGAGCCGAAGCACCAAGCACGCCAGCCGAAGGTTTGGCATGATACGAGCCGATGTAAGTTAATGCAAGAGTTGAAACAAAAAATACTGTCGCAAGCACCGCGGTCGTACGCGAAAGGAAGTTCGCCGAGCCGCTCGCGCCGAACAGGCTGCCCGATGCGCCACTGCCGAAAGCCGCGCCCATATCCGCGCCTTTGCCGTGCTGCAGCAACACGAGGCCGACCACCCCGAGCGCCGACAGAAGCTGAATGACGATCACCAACGTTTTCAAATACAGCATGACACCCACCTGAGTCCTTGTTGAGCACGCGCCTCGGTTACCTGAGCACCCCAAGACACACGCATACGAAGCCTGCACGCCCCTGACAAGGGCACGCGCGGGCTCTTAGCCCACGACATCCGCGCCCGCTCCAGCGGCCGCGCAAATCGCGAGAAAATCCCCTTCCTTCAACGACGCGCCGCCAATCAGGCCGCCGTCGATATCGGCTTGACGGAACAGCTCCGCCGCATTCTCCGGCTTCACGCTGCCGCCATAGAGCAGCGGCACGTTAGCAGCCTGTGCGCCCTTCGCGGCAAGACGCGCACGCAAGAACGCGTGAACCTGCTGCGCCTGCTCCGAGCTTGCGCTCTTGCCGGTGCCGATAGCCCAAACGGGTTCGTAAGCCACGACGATGCGCGCCGCTTCTTCAACCGACAGCACGGCGAGCACCGCATCGAGTTGCGCGCCGACTACGCGCTCGGTCGCGCCGGATTCGCGCTCTTCGAGCGTCTCGCCCACGCAAACGATGGGCGTAAGCCCTGCCGCCAGCACGCGCTGCGCCTTCGCCGCAACGAGCTCGGAACTTTCGCCATGATAAGCGCGCCGCTCCGAGTGCCCAACGATCGCATACGCAGCCTCGAAATCGGCGATCATGCCCGCCGCAACTTCGCCGGTAAATGCGCCCTGCTCGTGCGCCGAGACATCCTGCGCGCCCCAGGCGACCCGGCTTCCGCCAAGCAGCGCCTGCGCCTGCGCAAGATACGGATGCGGCACGCACACGCCAATACCCACGCCGCGCGGCAATGCCTGCGCGCCGCGTGCGACGCCCTGCAAAAGCGCTGCGTTGGCCGCGAGACGGCCGTGCATCTTCCAGTTACCGACTACAAGCTTGGATCGTTGATTCGACATTGTTTCGGTTGCCGTTAAAAGCGGACGCAAAACGCACAATTTTACTTCGTCAAGCGGAAGCGGGTCAAACCGCGAGGAATGATTCGCGCGCCCGGCTCAAGCCTTTCGACCCCAATCGAGCACGATCTTGCCGACGTGCTCGCTGCTTTCCATCAGCGCATGCGCCTGCGCGGCCTGCTCCGCAGGGAACACGCGGAACACGACCGGCTTGATGCTGCCCGCTTCGAGCAGCGGCCACACGCGCTCCTTCAGCTCCCGCGCGATGTTCGCCTTGAACTCAACCGGCCGCGCACGCAGCGTCGAACCCGTGATCGTGAGGCGTCGCCGCAGAATCTCGTGCACGTTGACTTCGGCCTTCGATCCGCCAAGCGTCGCGATCAGCACGACGCGACCGCCGTCCGCGAGCGCGGAAAGTTCGCGTGGCACATAGCCGCCGCCCACCATATCGAGGATCACGTCGACGCCGCGATTTTGCGTGAGCGCCTTCACGACTTCGACGAAATCTTCGCTGCGATAGTTGATCGCGCGTTCCGCACCCAGTTGCTCACAGGCGCGGCACTTGTCGTCGGAGCCCGCGGTCGCGAACACGCGATAGCCGAGCGCGTGCGCCATCTGGATCGCCGTCACGCCGATGCCGCTCGAACCGCCCTGCACGAGCAGCGTCTCGTTCTCGCCGCCCTCGCCCGCACCGAGCTGGCCGCGCTGGAACACGTTGCTCCACACGGTGAAGAACGTTTCGGGCAACGAAGCGGCCTCGATATCGGAGAGCCCCGCCGGGACCGGCAGGCACTGGCCGAGCGGCGCCGCTGCATATTCGGCATAGCCGCCGCCCGCGATCAGCGCACATACGCGATCACCCATCTTCAGGCCAAACGGGTTGTTCTTCTCGTCGATCGTGCCGCCGACGATCTCACCCGCGACTTCCAGCCCCGGCAGATCCGAAATGCCCGGCGGCGGCGCATACGCGCCCTTGCGCTGGAACACGTCCGGCCGGTTCACACCCGACGCCGCGACCTTGATGAGCACTTCACCCGCTTTCGGTTCGGGCATTGCGCGCTCGCTCAGCTTGAGTACGTCCGGCGCACCGAATTCGGTGATCTCGACTGCGTTCATATCTCGTCTCCGTTTGTCCGGATGGTGCTGCGCACGCGATGCATGCGCAAGGCCATCCAGGCACCACTCCAGGCAACCCATCAGAAAAAACGGCCGGTGCGCATGCTGCGCCGCCGGCCGTTTCAGGCTGCCGCGTTACTGCTGCGGCTCGCCCTGCGGCGCACCGCCGCCATTGGCCGCCTCGTTCAGCAGCGCCTTGGCCGACAGGCGCACGCGGCCCTTCTCGTCCGTCTGGATGACCTTGACCTTCACGATCTGGCCTTCCTTCAGATAGTCGTTGATGTCCTTGATGCGCTCGTTGGCGATCTCGGAGATGTGCAGCAGGCCATCCTTGCCCGGCAGCAGGTTCACGATCGCGCCGAAGTCCAGCAGCTTGAGGACCGGACCCTCGTACACCTGGCCTACTTCGATTTCGGCCGTGATGTTCTCGATGCGCTTCTTCGCTTCGGCCATGCCTTCGCTCGACGTGCTCGCGATGGTCACGACGCCGTCGTCGGAGATGTCGATCGTCGTGCCGGTTTCTTCCGTCAGCGCGCGGATCACCGAACCACCCTTGCCGATCACGTCGCGGATCTTCTCCGGGTTGATCTTGATGGTGATCATGCGCGGTGCGAACGCCGACAGTTCCGTGTTCGCGCCCGAAACGGCCTCGGTCATCTTGCCGAGGATGTGCATGCGGCCTTCCTTCGCCTGCGCGAGCGCGACCTGCATGATTTCCTTGGTGATGCCCTGGATCTTGATGTCCATCTGCAGCGCCGTCACGCCTTCCGACGTACCGGCCACCTTGAAGTCCATGTCGCCGAGGTGATCTTCGTCGCCGAGAATATCGGTCAGCACCGCGAACTTGTTGCCTTCGAGAATCAGGCCCATCGCGATGCCCGCGACGTGCGCCTTCATCGGCACGCCGGCGTCCATCAGCGCGAGGCAGCCGCCGCACACCGATGCCATCGACGACGAACCGTTGGACTCGGTGATTTCCGAGACGACGCGGATCGAGTAGCCGAACTCTTCGGCGCTCGGCAGGCACGCGACGAGCGCGCGCTTCGCGAGACGGCCGTGGCCGATTTCACGACGCTTCGGCGAACCGACGCGGCCCGTTTCGCCGGTCGCGAACGGGGGCATGTTGTAGTGGAGCATGAAGCGGTCGCGGTACTCGCCTTCGAGCGCGTCGATGATCTGCTCATCGCCCTTGGTGCCGAGCGTCGCGACGACGAGCGCCTGCGTTTCGCCACGCGTGAAGAGCGCCGAGCCGTGCGTGCGCGGCAGAACGCCCGTGCGGATCTCGATCGGGCGCACCGTGCGCGTGTCGCGGCCGTCGATGCGCGGCTCGCCGTTCAGGATCTGCGAGCGGACGATCTTCGCTTCGAGGTCGAACAGCACGTTGCCGACGCTCGCCTTGTCGGCGGCCGTCGTGCCCGCTGCTGCGGCTTCTTCTTCGAGCCTGGCCGACGTGGCTGCGTAGACTTCCTTCAGCTTCGCCGAGCGCTGCTGCTTGTCGCGCAGTTGATAGGCGGCGAGCAGTTCGTTGTAGGCGATGTCGGTGATGCGGGCGATCAGCGCTTCGTCCTTCGGCGCCGGCTGCCAGTCCCATTCGGGCTTGCCGCCGTCACGCACGAGTTCGTGGATCGCGTCGATGGCGGTCTGCATCTGCTCGTGGCCGAACACCACGGCGCCGAGCATCACGTCTTCCGGCAGCTGTTCCGCTTCCGATTCCACCATCAGCACTGCGCGCTCCGTACCGGCCACGACGAGGTCGAGGCTCGATTCCTTGATCTGCGCGCGCGTCGGGTTCAGCACGTATTCGTTGTTGAGGTAGCCGACGCGAGCCGCGCCGACCGGGCCGTTGAACGGCAGACCCGAGACGGCCAGCGCTGCCGACGCGCCGATCAGCGCGGGGATGTCAGCCGGGATTTCCGGGTTGATCGACAGCACGTGGATGACAACCTGCACTTCGTTGTAGAAGCCTTCCGGGAAGAGCGGGCGCAGCGGACGGTCGATCAGGCGCGAGATCAGCGTCTCGCCTTCGGACGGACGGCCTTCGCGGCGGAAGAAGCCGCCGGGGATCTTGCCGGCCGAATAGGTCTTTTCGATGTAGTCGACGGTCAGCGGGAAGAAATCCTGGCCGGGCTTGGCGGTCTTCGCGCCGACGACGGTGGCGAGCACGACGGTATCTTCGACGTCGACGATGACGGCGCCGCCTGCCTGACGGGCGATTTCACCCGTTTCGAGGCGAACATTATGCTGGCCCCATTTGAACTCTTTCACGACTTTATTGAACATGGTCATGTCTGGTCACTCCTTACACATTGTTATGCTGCGTGGCGCGCCGTAGGCGTGCGACACGGCAATACACGGACCGGCGCCGCGCAAGAAGAGGTGTGGTTATGCCATTCCAGCGAATCGCGCATGACGGCGCACCGACACGCGATCTGATGGAATGACACAAAGCTCTGCTCCGTGGTCCGGTCCCGCTGATACTGCTATTACGGCTTTTACAGCTATGACGGCCTGCACTGCATTGTGCTGCTCAACGGTACGCCTGATGCGAAGCGTACCGTTCAAAAACAAAATGCCTGCATCAGCGAAACTGACACAGGCATCGTGCTGGAAGAACTTCCGGTTACTTGCGCAGACCCAGCTTCTCGATCAGCGAGCGGTAACGGTCAGCGTCCTTGCCCTTCAGGTAGTCGAGCAGCTTGCGGCGGCGGCTCACCATGCGCAGCAGACCGCGGCGGCTGTGGTGATCCTTCGCGTGCGACTTGAAGTGCGAGGTCAGTTCGTTGATACGCGACGTCAGGAGTGCAACCTGAACTTCGGGGGAACCCGTGTCGCCAGTGCCGCGCGCGAATTGCGCGACGATGTCGGACTTCTTGATATCTGCTACGGACATTTTGCTTTTCCTTTAAAACTAACGGGCGGTCACGGAAGAAAGGCCGTGCCGTGGGTTACGACGAAGCGCGCATTGTAGCACAAGCCCGGTTCGTCGCGAACGCAGCGCCCTGGGCGGGGGATTCGGGGGGAACCCGGCGCGGCGGGCGCTCGCTCGCGCCGAGCCAGGTATAGAGCCAGAGGCAGCGCTCAGGGCCGCTTCATGCGGCACGTCATTGTCGGCACGGTGCGCTGCGGCGGCAGCGCGAGCACGGTGCGAAAACCGTATCCCGAGCCCTCGTTGTCGAAGCGCACGCCCGGCGTGCCCGCCTTGTCCATCTGCATCACGTAAAGGGGCTGAATCACCTGATGGTCGTCGGCGCGCATCCACATCGGATGAAAGCTGCTTTCGTCGCCCGTGAAGCGCATGCCCTCCAGCGCTTTCGCCACCGCGGCCGGATCGGCGGAACCCGCGTTCGTCAGCGCCTGCCCGAGCATCTCGACGAGCATGACCATGCGCAGCACAGGATAGTCGTCCTGCGGCGCCCGATAGCGCGCACGGAATGCCGCGTACCAGGCGTCGGACGCCGCGCCGCCCGCGTTCGGATGCCACTCGGCGACGGCGATTACGCGCTTCACGCCCGCCTTGCCCAGCGCCGCCGGTGCGCCGAGGCTGTTGCCATAGAACGTGTAGAACTTCGTGTCGAGGCCCTGCTCTCGCGCAGCCTTGACGAGCAATGCGAGGTCGCTGCCCCAGTTGCCGGTGATCACGGCATCCGCGCCCGATGCGCGAATCTTCGAGACGTACGGCGCAAAATCCTTCACGCGGCCAACCGGGTGGAATTCGTCGCCGACCACGGCGATATCGGGGCGCTGCTTCGCGAGTGCCGCACGTGCGAGCGCGCTCACGTCGTGGCCGAAGCTGTAGTCCTGATTCAGCAGGTAAACCTTCTTGACCGACTGATCGGCGGCAATCACATCCGCAAGCGCGTCCACGCGCATGCCCGCATGGGCGTCGAAGCGGAAGTGCCAGAAGCTGCAGTCCGCGCCGGTGAGCGCGGGATCGACGGCGGAGTAGTTGAGAAACAGCGCGCGATTGTCGGGAGCGCGCGCATTCTGACGATCGATCGCCTTCACGAGCGCGGCCGCCACCGCCGAGCTATTGCCCTGCAGGATGAAGCCGATATGGCGATCGGCGGCGGCGCGCAGCTGCATCAGCGCCGTCTCGGTGCTGCCCTTGCTGTCGAGCACGACGAGTTCGAGCGGATGACGCCCATCGCGCAGCACGACGCCGCCGTGCGCGTTCACGCGCTCGACACCGAAACGCAGATTGCGCTCCACTGCGGCGCCCGCGTCGGCGAACGGGCCGGACATGCCCTCGATCAACGCGAGCCGCACAGGCGCGAGCGTCGGCTGGCTGCCCGGCGCATTGCCGGCCTGCATCGGCTGCGTCGGCTGTATCGCCTGCGCCGCTGCGCCCGCGGCCATCGCGAGGCCAAAGGCCAGCGGCCCCAGCAGGGCTGCCGCACGGCCCGATCTTCGCGCGCTTCGTGATGGTCGTGCTCTCATGCCCTCTTCCTCTCGTTCTCGTCGGTGCTCGATGATCCGAAGCGCGGATCATAGGGCGGCAAGCGCCGCCGCGGCAAGTCCGCTGGACGCCCGTCGCACGCTGCGCATTGCATGTCAAAATATCGGCTCGACAATTACTGCGGTCGTCGGGACATTGCCGTCGGCGAACTCCATGCTCAACCGTTCTCTTGCCACTGCCCTCGCATCTTCACTGTCACGCGGCGCACGACGCGCACTGGCTGCCGCCCTCGGCGCGCTCGCGCTCGCCGGCTGCGCGCAGCCGTGGACGCAGTTCCACACGGGCGACGACGCCCAGGCCGTGATCGCGCGCTTCGGCCCGCCGCGCGAAACCTACGACCTGCCCGACGGCGGCAAGCGCCTGATGTGGCCCACCCAGCCGATGGGCGAAACCACCGTCGCCGCCGATATCGACAGCCACGGCAAGGTCGTCGACGTGCGCCAGGTGCTGGACGATAACGAGTTCTACCGCGCCGAGATCGGCAAGTGGACGCGCACCGACGTGCTCGTGAACTTCGGCCGCCCGGTGGAGACCTCGTATTTCCCGTTGATGAAGCGTGAAGTGTGGACCTATCGCTATCTGGACGTCGGCGTCTGGTACATGCTGTACAGTTTCTACTTCGACGACAACGGCATCCTGCGCCTCACGCAAAAGACGCCCGATCCGCTGCACGACCCGGACCGCCGCAACCTGTTCTGAACCGCAGCGCGTCGAACGGCAGGACAGACAGCACAGACAGCACAAAGACAAAACCCCCGCGCTCCTGCGAGCGCGGGGGTTTTACGTTGTGGAGCCTGCCGCTTACGAACGCTGCGGATTGAGCTTGTCGCTCTCCGACGAGTACAGCTTGTTCAGCGCCGCGATATACGCCTTCGCCGAAGCGGCGACGATGTCCGGATCGGTGCCGACGCCGTTCACGATGCGCCCAGCCTTCGACAGACGCACCGTCACTTCGCCCTGTGCCTGCGTGCCGGTCGTGATTGCGTTCACCGAGTAGAGCAGCAGTTCCGAGCCGCTGCCCACTTCGGTTTCGATGGCGTTCAGCGTGGCGTCCACCGGGCCGTTGCCCGCGGCTTCGCCCGTAACTTCCTTGCCGTCGGCCGAGAACACGACGCGCGCGTGCGGGCGCTCGCCCGTCTCGGAGTGCTGCGCCAGCGAGATGAACTTGTAGTGCTCCTTCTCGTGCGCTTGCGCCGACTCTTCGGTGACGATCGCGATGATGTCTTCGTCGAAGATTTCTGCCTTGCGGTCGGCGAGTTCCTTGAAGCGCGCGAACGCCTGATTCAGTTCGCCTTCGCTGTCGAGCTGGATGCCCAGCTCCTGCAGACGCTGCTTGAACGCGTTGCGGCCCGAGAGCTTGCCGAGCACGATCTTGTTCGCGCTCCAGCCCACGTCTTCCGCGCGCATGATTTCGTAGGTATCGCGCGCCTTGAGGACGCCGTCCTGGTGGATGCCCGACGCGTGCGCAAATGCGTTCGCGCCGACCACCGCCTTGTTCGGCTGCACAACGAAACCGGTGATCTGCGAGACGAGCTTCGATGCCGGCACGATCTGCGTGGTGTCGATGCCGAGGTCGAGGCCGAAGTAGTCCTTGCGGGTCTTCACGGCCATCACGATTTCTTCGAGCGACGTATTGCCCGCCCGCTCGCCAAGACCGTTGATCGTGCACTCGACCTGGCGCGCGCCGCCCGTGTGCACGCCGGCCAGCGAATTCGCCACCGCCATGCCAAGGTCGTTGTGACAGTGCACCGAGAACACCGCCTTGTCGGAGTTCGGAATGCGCTCGCGCAGCGTCTTCACGAGGTTGCCGTACAGCTCGGGCACGCCGTAGCCGACCGTATCGGCGATGTTGATCGTGGTCGCGCCTTCGTTGATGACGGCTTCCAGCACCCGGCACAGGAAATCCATGTCCGAGCGGCTGCCGTCTTCCGGCGAGAACTCCACGTCGTTGGTGAACTTGCGCGCGAAGCGCACGGCAAGCTTCGCCTGCTCCAGCACCTGCTCCGGCGACATGCGCAGCTTCTTCTCCATATGCAGCGGCGAAGTGGCGATGAACGTGTGGATGCGGAAGTGATCGGCGGGCTTGAGCGCATCGGCGGCGCGCTGGATGTCCTTGTCGTTCGCACGGGCGAGCGAGCAGACCGTGCTGTCCTTCACCAGGCCGGCAATCGTGTGGATCGCGTCGAAGTCGCCGTTCGAACTGGCGGCGAAACCCGCTTCGATCACGTCGACCTTCATGCGCTCGAGTTGCTTCGCGATGCGGATTTTCTCTTCCTTCGTCATCGACGCACCGGGCGACTGCTCGCCGTCGCGCAACGTCGTATCGAAGATGATGAGCTTGTCTGCTGCCATTTCGTGTCTCCAGAGGGAACTTGTTCAGTGTCTACAAACGGAATTCGGGTGTTCGCGCCACCGTTGGCGACGCTGACAATGAACGAAGCGGACGGAGGGCGAGCGGGATCAGCGCGGCAGGCGCGCTAGCGCTAGTGCACGTAGCGGCGCACCGGCTTGAAGAGAAAAGAGGGGGAACTGGATCGTTACCATGCCGGCGACTATAGCGGGATTCCGTCGATAGCGCAATTGGCGGCGCCCCGCAGCGCGGGGCGTCCGTTAGCTTGCGCCGTCGAGGCCGCGCGGCGCCACGGAACACCGCGCAAAACCGCACAACACGCAACACATACAGGCTACGTGCAGGCCAAAAGAATGGGGCCGCATGGAAGCGGCCCCGGCAATCACGGCGGGCGGCGCGGTTGCCCGCGTACCGCCTGGCGGCTAGCGCTCGCGCGGTGACGAGCGTGCGGGGTTGTTGCGGCCGCGCATCGCCTGGTAGGCCCAGAACACATATCCGGAAAGGCCGTAAAGCACGAACAGGCCGAACAGCATGAGCGGCGGATCGGACGATACGAGCACGAACGCCATGACGACGAGCAGGATCGCGGCGAACGGCACGCGGTGGCGCACGTCGAGCGCCTTGCCGCTGTAAAACGGCGCGTTCGACACCATGGTCACGCCCGCATAGATGGTCAGCACGAACGCGACCCACGGCAGCCACGAGAGCTTGACGGGCACACGGTTGTCGGTGGCGAGCCACACGAAGCCCGCGATCAGCGCCGCCGCCGCCGGGCTCGGCAAGCCCTGGAAGTAGCGCTTGTCGACCACGCCGATGTTCGTATTGAAACGTGCGAGCCGCAGCGCGGCGCCCGAGCAGTAGACGAACGCCGCGAGCCAGCCCCAGCGCCCGAGATCCTTGAGCACCCACTCGTACATGACGAGTGCGGGCGCGACGCCGAACGAAACCATGTCCGAGAGGCTGTCGAACTGCTCGCCGAATGCGCTCTGCGAGTGCGTCATGCGCGCGACGCGGCCATCCATGCCGTCGAGCACCATCGCCACGAAGATCGCGATGGCCGCGACCTCGAAACGCACGTTCATCGCCTGCACGACGGCGAAGAAGCCGCAGAACAGCGCGGCAGTCGTGAATGCGTTGGGCAGCAGATAAATGCCGCGCTTCCTGAGGAACTGCTGGCGCGCGGCGCGGCGGGTCGCGGCGAGGCCGACCGGCTCCTGCACAGCCTTGTTACGGCGAAACGGCCGCGGCAGCGGCGAGCCGGCGCTATTGCGGGGACGACGCGATTTGAATCCGGCCATCGCACCCCTCCTTAAGCCGATTGTGTTTGTAGTTCGGCGAGGATCGTCGACGAGGCAGACACCTTCTCGCCGATCGATACGCGCGGGCGGCTGCCCAGCGGCAGGTACACGTCGACGCGCGAGCCAAAGCGGATGAAGCCGTAGCGCTGGCCGCGCGTGAGCGGCTCGCCCGAACGCACGTAGCACAGAATGCGGCGCGCGATGAGACCGGCGATCTGCACGGAAGTCACCACCGTGCCGTCGGCCATCGTGAGGACGACGGCATTGCGTTCGTTCTCGGTGGAGGCCTTGTCGATTGCGGCGTTCAGATACGCGCCCGGGAAGTACTCGACCTTGGCGACGGCGCCGTCCACCGGCGAGCGTTGCGAATGGACGTTGAAGACGTTCATGAACACGCTGATCTTCAGCGCTTCACGGTTTGCATACGGATCGTGCGCGGTCTCGACGGCGACGATGCGGCCATCGGCGGGACACAGGACGGCATTGGCCTGCTGCGGAATGGGCCGCGGCGGATCGCGGAAGAACTGGACGACGAAGATGAGGATCAGCCAGAACGGCCACGCGAGGCCGAACCCTGCGACTGCCTGGATCAAGAGCACCACGACGGCCGCAATGGCGATGAACGGCCAGCCTTCGCGGGCGATGATCGGATGAGGGTAATTCATATTGGCTTCGGTGTTTTTTCGAAAACCGTAGGATAGCAAAAGCCGCCCGGGGTTCATCCCCACCGGGCGGCTTTTGTTGATGCTTGCCGCGGCGCGGCGGCGGCATGAATGCCCTTCCGCACGCGCCGCTGGAGCGGCAAATAAGCTGCAAGCGAGCAGCGAATGCGCTTAGTTCTTCGACTGGTCGACGAGCTTGTTCTTCGCGATCCACGGCATCATCGCGCGCAGCTTCGCACCGACCGTTTCGATCTGGTGCTCGGCGCCAAGGCGGCGGCGCGACTGCAGCGTCGGCGCGCCGGCCTTGTTTTCGAGGATGAAGCTCTTCGCGTATTCGCCGGTCTGGATGTCCTTCAGGACTTCCTTCATGACCTTCTTCGTTTCGGCGGTGATGACGCGCGGACCCGTCACGTACTCGCCGTACTCGGCGTTGTTCGAGATCGAGTAGTTCATGTTCGCGATGCCGCCTTCGTAGATCAGGTCGACGATCAGCTTGAGCTCGTGCAGGCACTCGAAGTACGCCATTTCCGGCGCGTAGCCCGCTTCGACCAGCGTTTCGAAGCCGGCCTTGATCAGGTCGACCGTACCGCCGCACAGCACGGCCTGCTCGCCGAACAGGTCGGTTTCGGTCTCTTCGCGGAAGTTCGTTTCGATGATGCCGGCACGGCCGCCGCCGTTTGCCGCAGCGTACGACAGCGCGATGTCACGCGCTGCGCCCGACTTGTCCTGGTGGACGGCGATCAGATGCGGAACGCCGCCGCCTTGCGAGTAGGTGCCGCGAACCGTGTGGCCGGGGGCCTTCGGCGCGATCATGATGACGTCGAGATCGGCGCGCGGGATCACCTGGCCGTAGTGGACGTTGAAGCCGTGCGCGAACGCGAGCGCGGCGCCTTGCTTCAGGTTGGCGTGGACTTCCTTTGCATAGACGTCGGCGATCTGCTCGTCCGGCAGCAGCATCATCACGACGTCGGCGTTCTTGACGGCTTCGGCGACTTCCTTGACCGTGAGGCCGGCGGTCTCAGCCTTGCTCCACGACGCACCGCCGCGGCGCAGGCCGACGGTGACATTCACGCCGCTGTCCTTCAGGTTCAGCGCGTGCGCGTGGCCCTGCGAACCGTAACCGATGATGGTGACCTGCTTGCCCTTGATGAGGGAGAGGTCGGCGTCCTTGTCGTAAAAAACTTTCATGTCTGTTCCCTGGCGATATGCAAAAAATGGAGAGTTCCGGTACTGCTCCGGTACTGCTATACGTAAGCCTCGGTAAGCTCCGGCAAGCAGCGGTTGGCTGCGCCGGGCGCGCGCTTGTTTCTTTCGTCAAGCGCCGCGCCCGGCCGGGTTCCGGCGGTCGATCGTCGAACCTGATCGACGCATGCTGCCGGGCGTCACACTTTCAGAATGCGCTCGCCGCGCCCGATGCCCGAGCTGCCCGTGCGGACGGTTTCGAGAATCGCCGTGGCGTCGAGCGCCTCGATGAACGCGTCGAGCTTCTCGCTCGCCCCCGTCAGTTCGATCGTGTAAGTCTTTTCGGTAACGTCGATGATGCGGCCGCGGAAGATATCCGCCATCCGCTTCATCTCCTCGCGTTCCTTGCCGACCGCCCGAACCTTGATCAGCATCAGCTCACGCTCGATGTGGGCGCCCTCGGTCAGGTCGACCACTTTCACCACCTCGATCAGGCGGTTCAGATGCTTCGTGATCTGTTCGATCACGTCGTCAGAGCCAATGGAAACGATGGTCATGCGTGACAGCGACCGGTCTTCGGTCGGCGCCACGGTCAAGGTTTCGATGTTGTAGCCGCGTGCGGAGAAGAGGCCGACCACGCGCGACAGCGCGCCCGGCTCGTTTTCCAGCAAAACGGAAATAATGTGTCTCATGATGTGTTCCGCGATTTATCCAGTTTGAGCGTGGCGGCCGCCCTGCCCCCGCGAATTCGCGCGCCCTTTGTGGAGACGCGCGCCGCGCGAAGTGGGAGCGGCGCCGTTCAACGACCGTTACAGCTCTTCCGAACCGAGCAGCATGTCGGTAATGCCCTTGCCGGGCTGAACCATCGGCCACACGTTTTCGGAAGGGTCGGTCTGGAAATCGAGGAACACGGTGCGGTCCTTCAGTCGCAGTGCTTCCTTGAGCGCGGGTTCCACATCGGCGGTCTTGTCGACGCGGATGCCCACGTGGCCGTACGCTTCGGCGAGCTTCACGAAGTCGGGCAGCGCATCCATGTACGAATGCGAATAGCGCTTGTCGTATTCGATCTGCTGCCACTGGCGAACCATGCCGAGGTAGCGGTTGTTGAGCGAGACGATCTTCACGGGCGTGTCGTACTGCTTGCAGGTCGACAGTTCCTGAATGCACATCTGGATCGAGCCTTCGCCCGTGATACAGACGACGTCCTCGTCCGGATGCGCCATCTTCACGCCCATCGCCGCCGGCAGGCCGAAGCCCATCGTGCCGAGGCCGCCCGAATTGATCCAGCGGCGCGGCTGGTTGAAGCGGTAGAACTGCGCGGCCCACATCTGATGCTGGCCGACGTCCGAGCAGACGAACGCATTGCCGCCCGTCAACTCCCACAGTTTTTCGACGACGTACTGCGGCTTGATGATCTCCGTGCCGCGCTCGAACTTCAGGCAATTCTTCTCGCGCCAGCCTTCGATGTCCTTCCACCAGGCTGCGAGCGCCTCGGTGTCGGGGCCGTGCTCGGCGTGCTGAAGCTGCTCGATGAGTTCCTTGAGCACTTCCTTCACGTCGCCGACGATGGGGATGTCGACCTTCACGCGCTTCGAAATCGACGAAGGATCGATGTCGATGTGAATGATCTTGCGCGGACGCGAGGTGAAGTGTGCGGGGTTGCCGATCACGCGGTCGTCGAAGCGTGCGCCGATTGCGATCAGCACGTCGCAGTGCTGCATCGCCATGTTGGCTTCGTACGTGCCGTGCATGCCGAGCATGCCGAGGAACTTGCGATCGCTCGCGCGATAGCCGCCGAGCCCCATCAGCGTGTTCGTCACCGGGTAGCCGAGCAGGTCGGCGAACTGGTTCAGCTCGCGCGCCGCGTCGGCGAGGATGATGCCGCCGCCGGTGTAGATGTACGGACGCCTGGCCGACAAGAGCAGCGAGACCGCCTTGCGGATCTGCCCCGAGTGGCCCTTGGTGACCGGGTTGTAAGAGCGCAGCGAAATGCTCTTGAGCGGCTCATAGGCGCACGGAGCCTTCGACACGTCCTTCGGAATGTCGATCAGCACGGGACCGGGACGGCCGGTGCGCGCAATGTAGAAGGCTTTCTTGACGGTCGCCGCGAGGTCGCGCACGTCCTTCACGAGGAAGTTGTGCTTCACGCAGGGACGCGTGATGCCCACCGTGTCGCACTCCTGGAAGGCGTCCTGACCGATCGCGGCAGTGGGCACCTGCCCGCTGATGACGACCAGCGGAATCGAATCCATGTACGCCGTCGCGATGCCGGTCACCGCGTTGGTAACGCCGGGGCCGGAGGTCACGAGACACACGCCGACCTTGCCGCTCGAACGGGCGTAGCCGTCGGCAGCATGCACGGCAGCCTGTTCGTGGCGCACGAGGATGTGCTGGATCTTGTCCTGCTTGTACAGCTCGTCGTAGACGTAAAGTACGGAGCCGCCGGGGTAGCCCCAGATGAATTCGACCTGCTCGTCGGCGAGCGCCTTCATCAGCACGGTTGCGCCAATGGAGCGGCCATTTTGGCCTTCGGGGTCGGATTCAGCAGAGCTGGGGGGAATCGACGTGGAGAATTCCGCGCTGGGAATATTCATCATTCACCTTTCGAATTTTCGGCAAAAAATTGATCGGGTGCTCTCCGCCGGGCTTGTGGCTCGGGTTCAAGCGGCGCGTCCAGTTGACAAATGAGCCTCATGGGCCACATCTGAATTGAGACAGAGTCACTTATATATCGCGAACCGTCGAAGATAGCGATTCGCACGCAACCGGTCAAGCAAATCTTGGCGCCGATGTGTACATGCGGGTACATGCTGGAAAACGGGCTGGAAAACACGCCGTAAAACGGGCTGTAAAACGCGCTCGCATGCGGCCGCGGGCGGGCGCGCCGAGCCCCCAGTCGCGCCGCGCGGGGGCAGAACAGGACAGCCCGAGGACAGCCCGGCCGAGCGATCCATTACCCGGGGGAGGCAAAAATTTGCTAGCATCCGCGAGTTTTTACGACATTTTTCGAACGGTTACGCGTACGCTGGTGGCGGCGCTCTGCAACGGATGGCATCAGACAAGGAACTCGCCGACTTCCTGGCGGGCATCGAAAGACGCGCGTTCAAGCAGACGGTCTACGCCGTGCGAGACGACGACGCCGCGCTCGACATCGTGCAGGACGCGATGATCAAGCTCGCCGAAAAATATGGCGACCGGCCCGCGGCCGAGCTGCCCCTGCTTTTTCAGCGCATCCTTCAAAACACAACGCACGATTATTTCCGGCGGCAGAAAGTACGCAATACGTGGGTGAGCCTGTTCTCGTCGCTCGGCAACGCGGAAGACGAGGATTTCGACCCGCTCGAAACCATCGAGGTGGCGCAGGGATCTGCCGGCGCCGAAAGCAGCGAGCAGCAGCTCGAGCGGGAACAGGTCCTGAACCTGATCGACGAAGAAGTCCAAAAATTACCGGCGCGTCAACGGGAAGCGTTTCTGATGCGTTACTGGGAAGATATGGATGTCGCCGAAACCGCCGCCGCCATGGGCTGCTCCGAAGGCAGCGTGAAAACGCACTGCTCGCGGGCCACGCACACGCTGGCACAAGCGCTCAAGGCGAAAGGAATCACCCTATGAGTTCCGCTCTCGACAACAAAGAATCAGAGTTCGTGCGGGAGCTGCGCCGCGCGCTCGACGAGAGCGCGGCCAGCCTGCCCGTTTCCACTGCCGACCGGCTCGCCGTCGCCCGCCAGGCCGCGCTCGCGCGCAAAAAGCCTGAGCTGGAGTTCGTGCGCGCCCCGGCTTTGGCGCCTGCCGGCGTGCCGGCCGACTTTGCCGCGCCGCGCCGCCGTTCGCGGCTCGCACGCTTCGCGCTCGCATGGCCGCTCGCGGCGCTCGTCGCCGGGCTCTTCGCCATCGCGTATTTCGAGGATCAGCAACGTACGGCCGAACTGGCCGATATCGATGCCGCCATGCTGAGCGACGACCTGCCGCTCACGGCGTATCTCGATCACGGTTTCAACGCGTATCTGTCGCGTTCTCACTGACCGGGAGGCTCGCGGGGTGAGTTACAAGCGCGGCCTCGCCGTAGTAGCTGGATCGGTCATCGCGGTACTGGTGTCTTATGCGGCGACCTACCCGCGTTTTCACCCTGGACACGCAACCAGCGCCGTCCAGAGCGCACCGGCCAGCACCCCTTCCGTCGAAACGTCGATCGCCACGGCGTTTGCGCCGCTGCCCGGCCCGAGCGACCGGCTCGCGTGGGCGAACCTTTCGGACGCGCAGCACGTCGCGCTCGCGCCGTTCGCGAACGAATGGGACCATTTCAGTGACGAGCGTCGACGCAAATGGCTGAAGATCGCCGCGCGTTACCCCAAGATGTCGCCAGAAGCGCAAGAACACCTGCACGCGCACATGGCCGAATGGGTCGAGATGACGCCCGAGCAGCGCCGTGTCGCGCGCGAAAATTATCAAGTCTCCAAAGCGCTGCCCGCGCAGGCTCGCCAGCGTGCATGGAAGGACTATCAGAAGCTTCCCCCTGACCAGAAAGCGCGCCTCGCCGCGAGCGAGCGCAAGCGCCGCACGGTCGTGAGCGCGCCGCCCTCGGGCGGCAAGAGCGAAATTCGCGGCATCGAGCGCCTCGTCGAGCGCGAACGCCGCTTGACGCATCCATCGACGGCGCTCCCCGCGTCCCGCCCGGCTGCCGCATCCGCGGCCCACGGCGCATCCGGCGCGATGAACACGCCGGCGTCCGCGACGGCGGGCACGGCGGCAACCGCGGGCGCAGCGCCCGCCGCCAGCGTCGTTCCCGTGACGCCGACCCCGGTTTCACCCGCCGAAGCACCTGCGGCGTTCAAGGGCTCCTGAGCGGCCCCGTCCTGGGACAAACGCCGCGACAAACGGCTTATGCCGCATCGGCGGCGTTCGCGGTTATCCTTACGGCCTTCCGCTTCCTTACCGACGTACACGTGAACACACGCGCTCCCGCCGCCGCGCCACAGAGCGCCCCCTCCGCACCGCAGCCCGCCACGATCCGCCGGCGCCTTGCCGCGCTCGTCTACGAGTCCGTGCTGCTCTTCGGCGTGATCTTTCTCGCCGCGCTCGCATTCAGCCTCGTCTTGCACGCACGCAACGGATTCACGTACCACAACCTGATGTCGGCGTGGATCACGATTGTCGCGGGCGTGTACTTCGTCGGCTTCTGGCACAGCGGCGGCCAGACGCTGCCGATGAAAACATGGCGCATCCGCGTGATCGGCCCGAACGGGAAACCGCCGTCACTGTCGCGCGCCACGGTGCGGTATTTCGCCGCGTGGCTCTGGTTCCTGCCGCCGCTCGCGCTGCACACGATTTTCCATTTCACGGTTCCGCACACGCTCGTGCTCGTCGCCGTGTGGTTCGTGCTCTGGGTTGCAAGCGCCCGCTTCATCCCCGGCCGGCAGCTCCCGCACGACCGCATCGCCGGTACGTGCGTCGTGGCGGTGCCGCGCTAAACGCCCCACCGCCACGGCTGCAAAGGCTGCAAAGGCAAAGGCTGCAAAGGCTGCAAACGCCTGAGAGGCCGTAGCGCGCATCAAAAACGCCGCGCCGCGACGGCGCGCGCAAGCCAGCACGCAAATCTTTCGTCGCAACCACACCACAGCCACGGACGGCGTAACACGCCGTTCTCATGACTGTCATGGCACGGTCACGCCTGCATGGCGCAATGCACCCATTACAACCCGCCGCGTGAGCCATGGCCTCAAACACGTCCGCGACCACACTCTTCCGGCAGACCACCGGAACGGCTACCGACCCCGCCGCGTTCCACCCCGGCCCCGCCGACGGTTCGTTCTCCCCGCCACCGCCGCTGCCCCTGAACGATTCCGCATCGCCCGGCTCCCACGACGACGATCATCCCGCCCCGCATCGCTACCGCACCATCTGGCTCTCCGATATTCACCTCGGCTCAAGTGGTTGCCAGGCCAACTATCTGCTGGATTTCCTGCGCCATAACGATTCGGACTACCTGTACCTCGTCGGCGACATCATCGACGGCTGGCAGCTCAAGAAAGGCTGGTACTGGCCGCAGGCGCACAACGACGTCGTGCAGAAGGTGCTGCGCAAGGCGCGCAAGGGCACGCATGTCGTGTACGTCCCCGGCAATCACGACGAAGCGGCGCGCCAGTTCTGCGACCTCTCGTTCGGCGACATCCAGGTGCGCGAGGAAGCCTTTCACACGACGCTCGGGGGCAAGCGCATGTGGGTCGTGCACGGCGATCTCTTCGACGGCGTGATCCAGCATGCGAAGTGGCTCGCCTATCTCGGCGACTCGGCGTACACGGTGATCCTCGTGCTGAACCGCTGGTTCAACCGGATCCGCTCGCGGCTCGGCTTTCAGTACTGGTCGCTCTCGCAGTACCTCAAGCACCAGGTGAAAAACGCGGTGAACTTCATCTCGTCGTTCGAGCGCGTGATGACCGACGAAGCGCGCCGCCGCGGCTGCGACGGCGTGGTGTGCGGCCATATCCACAAGGCCGAGATCCGCGACATCGACGGCATGCTGTACTGCAACGACGGCGACTGGGTGGAGAGCCTCTCGGCGCTCGTCGAAACCTTCGAGGGCGAATTGCGCATCATCTACTGGACCGTCATGCAGGCGCCGCAGGCGCAGCGCTCGACACGCAAGGCGCGCGTGAGCGCCTGAGCGCGCATAACGCGGGCATCGCCCGCGACGGACGACACCAACCGACATTTCGAAGGCCGACGACCAATGAAAGTAATGATCGTGACCGATGCATGGGAGCCGCAGGTCAACGGCGTGGTAAGGACCCTGAAGAACACGACGCGCGAGCTGACTGCGCTCGGCCATCAGGTCGATCTGCTCACGCCGCTCGAATTCCGCACGATCCCGTGCCCGACCTATCCCGAGATCCGCCTTTCGCTGTTTCCGAAGCGTCATCTGCGCTCGCGCATCGACGCGTTCGGCCCCGACGCGCTGCATATCGCGACCGAAGGCCCGCTCGGCCTCGGCGCGCGCGCCTACGCGATCGAGCACAACCTGCCGTTCACGACGGCCTATCACACGCGCTTTCCCGAATACGTGCAGGCGCGCTTCGGCATTCCGCTTGCGGCGACGTATCGCTTCCTGCACTGGTTCCACAAGCGCTCGCTCGCGGTGATGGCGCCGACGCCCGTCGTCAAGTCGGACCTCGAACAATTCGGCTTCACGAACGTCGTGCTGTGGACGCGCGGCGTCGATCTCGACATCTTCCAGCCGATGGAATCGAAGGTCCTGAACACCGCGCGGCCGATCTTCCTTTACGTGGGCCGCGTCGCGGTGGAAAAAAACGTCGAGGCGTTTCTGAAGCTCGACCTGCCGGGCTCGAAATGGGTCTGCGGCGAGGGCCCCGCACTGGCCGAACTGAAGTCGCGCTATCCGCAGGCGAACTACCTCGGCGTGCTGAGCCAGCCCGAGCTGGCGAAGGTCTACGCCGCCGCCGACGTATTCGTGTTCCCGAGCCGCACCGACACCTTCGGCCTCGTGCTGCTCGAAGCGCTCGCGTGCGGCACGCCGGTTGCCGCGTATCCGGTCACGGGTCCCATCGACGTGCTCGGCACGGGCCAGGCGGGCGCGATGAACGAGGATCTGCACGAAGCCTGCATCGAAGCGCTCAAGATCGACCGCGCGACGGCGCGCGAGTGGGCGGAGCGCTTCTCCTGGCGCGCGGCATCCGAGCAGTTCGCGTCGCACCTGAAGCCGCGTGCGCCTGCGACGATGCACGAATCGAGCGCCACGGCCTGAGCGGCCCCGGCCTTTAGCGATCTTTCGCTACGTTTAGCGACGACCGGAGCTTCGACCGTGCGCATGCCGACCGACGACAACGAGAAAGCCCGGCCTGCCGGTGCGCCGCAGGCGGCCCACGCGACCCGCAGCGGTTCGCCGTCTGCCGCCGCAGCGGGCCCGCGTGAGGCGGACTCGCTCGTTACGGCGCCCCGGTCAGCGTACGAAGCGTACGATAGCGATGCACCTACCCGCCTCGCCATGCCTCTACGCTCACCCTCACCCTCCCACTCTGCCCCGCCATCGGCCTTCACGGCGCCGGAGCGCCGCATTGCGACGCCGCTGGACGACACGCCCGAGCCGCCGCTCTCGTACCACGACGCGGCCGAACCCGCCGATCCGCACGAGCCCCGCGAACCGCTCGGCCCCGACGATCCGCTTGCGCCCCCGTTCAATCCGTACAAGGGCAATCGCGGCATCACGCGCGCCTGGCATGCGCTCAAGAACTCGATCGAGGGCTTTCGCGTGGCGATCCGCGAGGAAAGCGCATTTCGTCAGGAACTGACGCTCGCAGCCATTCTCCTGCCGATCGGCATCGTCGTGCCCGTGGAGCCGGTGGCGCGCGTGCTGCTGCTCGGGTCGGTCATGCTGGTGTTGATCGTCGAGCTGATCAATTCGAGTATCGAAAACGCCATCGACCGCATCGGGCTCGAGCGCAACGAGCTTTCGCGGCGCGCCAAGGACCTCGGCAGCGCAGCCGTCACCGTGGCGCTCGCGGTCTGCGTGATGACGTGGGGGCTGATCCTCGTGCCGCTTTTCGGCCCGCCGCTCCTGCGCTGGCTCGGCTCGCTGTAAGTTCCGCCTTCCCCCGGGCGCAACACACCCGGGCCCGCGTCAAGCCGCGGGCCGCTGGCGTTGCCCGTGCCGTCCAGATCACCGGTTTATAATCCCCGGACAGTCTTATGATACAAAGACCAACCGAGTCCGGGCAATCGACGCAGCGGCAAACCAACGGCAGCGCGCAAGCCCGGCACCCACAAGGCCGGACGACATGGAAGCCAAACCCCCCCGCCGTACGCGCGAGCGGATTCTCGAGTTGTCGCTCAAGCTGTTCAACGAAATCGGCGAACCGAACGTCACGACGACGACGATTGCCGAGGAAATGGAAATCAGTCCAGGCAACCTGTACTACCACTTCCGCAACAAAGACGACATCATCAACAGCATCTTCAGCCAGTTCGAGCAGGAGATCGGCCGTCGTCTGCGCTTCCCCGACGACCATCGCGCCACCATCGACGAAATGTGGGCCTACCTGCAGTACATGGTCGATTTCACGTGGCGCTACCGGTTTCTCTACCGCGACCTGAACGATCTGCTCGCGCGCAACCGCACGCTGGAGATGCACTTCAAGCAGATCATCAGCCACAAGGTGCACTTCGCGAAGCAGTTCTGCGAGCAGCTCGTGGAAGACGGCGAAATGGTGGCGACGCCCGCCGAGATCGCCGTGACCGCGACCAACATCGGCGTGATCGCCACGTACTGGCTCTCGTACCAGTTCGTGATGAACCCGCGCAAGTACAACGACCAGGGCGCGATTCGAGACGAGCTGCACCAGGTGAGCGTGCAGATCGTCTCGCTGATGGCGCCGTATCTGCGCGGACGCGCGCGCCAGCTCTTCGACGACCTCGTATCGGGCAAGCTGCCCAAGCGCGAGTTCTACGACTACCTGCCGCCGCGCGAAGGCGCTGCCGGCACGGGCGCCGAGGTTGACGAAAAAGCCGACGAAAAATCAGACGAAAACAAGGACATAAGCGAATGAAAGCAGTTTGCGTCTATTGCGGTTCATCGTTCGGCGTGAACCCCGTCTACGCCGCAGCCGCGAAGGCGTTCGGCCGCGCGCTCGTCGCGGCGAACCTCGGGCTCGTCTATGGCGGCGGCAAGGTGGGGCTGATGGGCGTGATCGCCGACACCGTGATGGCCGAAGGCGGCCGCGCGATCGGCGTGATCCCCGAATTGCTGCTGAACAAGGAAGTCGGCCACGAAGGTCTCTCCGAGCTGCATGTCGTGCACGACATGCATCAGCGCAAGAAAATGATGGCCGATCTGTCCGATGCGTTCGTTGCGCTTCCGGGCGGCGTGGGCACGCTCGAAGAGCTGTTCGAGGTCTACACGTGGGCGCAGCTCGGCTATCACCACAAGCCGGTCGGCATACTCAACATCGACGGCTTCTACGATCCGCTCATCGCGCTGCTCAATCACACCGTGAGCGAAGGCTTCATGCGGCAGACCTACCTCGACCTGCTCCAGATCGACACCGATCCGGCCGCGCTGATCGCGAAGGTGCGCCACTACCACGCGCCCGCCGCGGACAAGTGGGCCGACATGCGCGAAAACGTCTGATTTTCGAACCTCCCACGGAGAAACGCTGATGAGCAAGGTCGTCCTGATCACTGGCGCGAGCCGCGGCATTGGCCGGGCAACCGCGCGGCTGCTCGGCGCGCGCGGCTGGACCGTCGGCGTCAACTATCAGCACAACGAGCCCGCCGCACACGAAACCGCGGCGGAAGTCGGACGTGCAGGCGGCCATGCGCGCGTGCTGCGCGGCGACGTGTCGAACGAAGCCGATGTGATCGCGATGTTCGACACGCTCGAAAGCGCCTACGGGCGCATCGACGCGCTCGTCAACAACGCAGGCATCGTCGCGCCTTCGTCGCCGCTCGCCGACATGAGCGCCGAGCGCCTCGCGCGCATGTTCGACGTGAACGTCTACGGCGCGTTTCTGTGCGCGCGCGAAGCGGCGCGGCGCATGTCGAAGGACCGTGGCGGCGACGGCGGCGCGATTGTGAACGTGTCGTCGGCGGCGGCGCGGCTCGGGTCGCCCAACGAGTACATCGATTACGCATCGTCCAAGGGCGCAGTCGACACGATGACGGTCGGCCTCGCGAAAGAACTGGGCCCGCAGGGCGTGCGCGTGAACGCCGTGCGCCCGGGTCTCATCGACACCGACATTCACGCGAGCGGCGGACGCCCCGAGCGCGCCGCCGTGCTCGGCGTGCAGACGCCGCTCGGGCGTCCGGGCGGCGCCGACGAGGTGGCCGAAGCGATTGTGTGGCTGTTGAGCGATGCCGCGTCGTACGTGACGGGCGCGCTCCTCGACGTGAGCGGCGGGCGCTGAGCCGCCCCGAATTGACCGAAGCGCGACCGAAGCACGCCGCAATCGCCCGAGGCCAGAACGACGCTAGAACGACGAACCCGGCTCGCGCAGGAACGCGAGTTCGGCGTCGCTCGACGCGCGTCCGAGCACCGCATTGCGATGCGGAAAGCGCCCGAAGCGGGCAATGACGTCGGCGTGCCGCACGGCGTAGTCGTAATACCCTTCCCCATCCGGATCCGGAGCCAGCTCGCCGAACAGCCGCAGCGAGTCGCGCTGCGCCTCCATCGATTCCGCATGCTCGAACGGCAGATACGCGAAAACGCGATGAAAGACCGTCGGCAGCGTGCGGTCCGCACCACTCGCCACGAGCCGGCGCGCGAGTGCGAGCGCGTGTTCATCGGCGGCAAACGCCCGCGGCGTGCCGCGATAGCAGTTGCGCGAGAACTGGTCCAGCACGATCACGAGGGCCAACGCGCCTTCGGTGCTTGCGCCCCAGGCGTCGAGTTCGCCCGCGCACGCCGCATCGAGCAGCGCGCCAAAGCGCTCGCGCAATTGCGCATCGAACGCGTCGTCCTTGCGGAACCACATCTTGCGCGCCGTGCCGTATTCCGGCGAACCGGGCTCGCCGAACCAGAAATCCAGCACGTCCCGAGCGTTCAGTGCTTCAGGCATGGCGGCCATCATGCGAGCGCCAGCACGAGACGGCGCGTGCGCGCGCTCTTCTTTTCGAGCTTCGCCACCGCGAGCGCACCGATCTCCGCCGTGTTGCGCACATGCGTGCCGCCGCACGGCTGCAAATCCACGTTCTCGATGCGCAACAGCCGCACGCGGCCCAGGCCCACCGGCGGCTTCACGCTCATCGTGCGCACGAGTTCGGGGCGCGCGGCCATTTCTTCGTCGGTGATCCATTCGGTCGCGACCGCATGCGCGCCCGTCACCAGTTCGGCGAGCCGCGTCTCGATCATGTCGCGCTCGATCGGCTCGACCGTCGCGAAGTCGAGGCGCGCGTAGTCGGCCGTGATGCTGCAACCGTCGACGGCATAAGGCAGCACCGCGCACATCAGGTGGCTCGCCGTATGAAGCCGCATATGACGGTAACGCCGCTCCCAGTCGATTTCGGCCCGCACCGGCTCGCCCGTGCGCAGACGCGCGAGCAGCGCCTCCTGGCCCGGCGCGGGCACGTGCAGCGCGTCGTCGGGCGTGGCGCCTTCGAACTTCGCCTTGCGCGTGTCGGCAATCTCGACGCGCGTGCCATCCGCCAGCACCAGCGCACCCGTGTCACCCGCCTGGCCGCCGCCGAGCGGATAGAACACCGTCTGGTCGAGCCGCACGCCGTCCTCGCCCACCGCGACGATCGTCGCGTCGCAGTGCGTCAGATAAGCGTCCTCGCGAAACAATGCCCGGGTAGTCGTCATGCCGAGTCTCTCCTCCTGATCGTGTCGAACCGCCATTATGGGCGGCGTGCGGCGCATCCGGACAGCCAGCCTGCGCGCCTCGTGAACCGGACTGTACCGGTCCGATAGCCAGTGCGGCTTTCGTCCAGTCCGCCTTTCGGCGTTTCGGCGTTTCGGCGTTTCGGCGTTTCGGCGTTTCGGCATTGCTGTGCGCTCGCGTCAGGCGTCGCGCAGCGACTGCAGCGCGGGCCGCACCAGCACGTGCCGCAGGCTGATCCAGCCGCCGACGCCCGCGCACGCCACGCCCGCCGCAATGCCCGCCGGCAGGAGCCACGGATCGAACGGCAGATAGAAGTTGAACACGTACGTCGCGAGCACCGAGCCCACCGCCTGCGCGCCGATGGCCGCCATGAGCCCGGCCAGCGCGCCCACGGCGACGAACTCGGCCACCTGCACCGCGCGCACCTGCCGGTGCGACGCGCCCAGCGCGCGCAGCAGCGCGGATTCGCGCATGCGCTCGTCGCGCGTGCCCGCGAGCGCCGCATAAAGCACCAGCACGCCCGCCGCCAGCGTGAACAAAAACAGGAACTGCACAGCGCCGATCACCTGTTCGAGCACGTGCTGGATCTGCGCGAGAATCGGCGCGATATCGACTGCCGTCACGTTCGGATACTCCGCCACGAGGCCGTCCACCACGCTGCGCTGCGTATCGGCCAGATGGAAGCTCGTGATGTAGGTGGCCGGGAAATCGCGCAGCAGCGCGGGCGGCATCAGCACGAAGAAGTTCACCTTGAACGAACCCCAGTCGAGCTTGCGCACGCTCGTGACCGGCGCGCTCACTTCGAGGCCGGTCACGTCGAACTTGAGCACGTCGCCGGGCTTCACGCCGATCAGCTTCGCCAGCCCCGCTTCGATCGAAAGCTGCGGCGTGGCCGTGTCGCCGTACCACGTACCCGCGGTGATGCGGTTGTCGCCGGGCAGCTGCGTCGTGTACGAGAGGTTGAATTCGCGGTCGACGAGCCGCCGCGCGTCCGCGCTCTTGTAGTCCTCGGGATTCACCGGCTTGCCGTTGATCGAAAGCAGCCGGCCTCGCACCATCGGGGCCAGTTCGACATCCGCGATGCCGTGCGAGCGCAGCCACGCGGCCACGGCATCGTGCTGGTCGGGCTGGATGTCGATGAGAAATTCGTTCGGCGCATCGGGCGGCGTCGATTTGCGCCAGCCTTCCACCAGATCGTTGCGCGTCATCGCGATCAGCAGCAGGCACATGAGGCCGATGGCGAGCGCTGTGATCTGCAGCGCGCTCGCGCCGGGACGGCGCTCCAGCGACGCCAGCGCATAGCGCCAGCCGACGCCCGCGCGCACCAGCGCACCGAAACGCCCGCTGCGCGACACGCGCGCCGCCGCCCAGAGCGCGAGCCGCGCGATGCCTGCGAATACGACGAGCCCGAGCGCGAAGCCGCCCGCGACGATGCCGCCGAGCTTCAGCTCGCCCGCCGCGATGATCAGCAGTCCGGCGAACAGCGCGATGCCGACGCCGTACGCGGCCCATGCCGTGCGGCTCGCCTCGCCCCACTCGCGCCGCAGCACGCGCACGGGCGACACGTGCGTGAGCGGCAAGAGCGGCGGCAACGCGAAACCGAGCAGCAGCACGAGCCCCGCCGCGATGCCTTCGAGCGCGGGCAGCGGGCCGGGACGCGGCAGCACGACGTTGATGAGATTGCCGAGCCACGCCAGCAGCGCGAGATGGCCTGCATAACCGAGCACGACGCCGACCACGCCGCCCGCGAGTCCGAGCCCCGCGAATTCGAGGATGAAAAGCGAGCGCAGCGTGCGCTGGCTCGCACCGAGGCAGCGCATGGCCGCGCAACTGTCGAGATGACGGCGCGTGTAGCGGTGCGCGGCCATCGCGATTGCGACGGCTGCGAGCAGCGCGGTCAGCAGCGAAACGAGCGTGAGGAAGTGGCGCGCGCGGTCGAGCGTCTCGCGCACCTGCGGCTGGCCGTCGTGCAGCGATTCGAGGGCGACGCCGCGCATCTGGCCGTCGTCGACGCGCGCATGCGCCCACGCGGCGAACTGCGCGACGGCGGGATCGGCGCCCGCGACGAGCAGCCGGTACGTCACGCGGCTGCCGTAGGTGATGAGGCCGGTGGCGGCGATTTCGTCGGCGCGCATCATCAGGCGCGGCGAGAAGTTGACGAACGAAAAGCCGCGGTCAAGTTCGCGTGTGATGACGGCGCCCACCGTGAAGCGGCTCGCGCCCACGTTCACGACGCTGCCGACGTGGAGCTTGAGCGCATCCATCAGTTCGCCGTCGACCCAGACCGTACCGGGCGGCGGAATGCCCCGCGCCTCGCGATCGGGTGCGCCGGGCGAGGACGCGGGTGCAGCCGCAATACGCAGTGCGCCGCGCAGCGGATAGCCCTCGGACACCGCCTTGATGGCCGCCAGCCGCGTGAGCGGCTGCCCGTTCGCGCCGGCGGCGCCGACCATGCTCGGGAAGATCACCGTGTTCGCCGTAGCAAGCGCGAGCGAGCGTGCTTCGTGCGCGAACATCGGATCGACGGGATGATCGGCGCGGACGATGAAATCGGCGGCGATCATGCGCCGCGCATCGCGTTCGAGGCCGCGCTCGAGACGGTCGGCGAGGAACGCCACGCTCGCGAGCGCCGCGACGGCCAGCGCGAGCGCCACGAGCAGCATCGTCAGTTCGCCCGCGCGCCAGTCGCGCGCCGTCATGCGTGCGGCGAGCCGCACGAGATCGAAACCGCCGGGAGTGGCGCGCGGCCTGCGCGCCTCAGGCGGCGGCAGGCTGTTGCCGCCGCCGTTGCCGCCGCTGTTGCCGCCGTAGCCACTCTTGGCTTGGGCGGGCTGCTTATCGATAGGTGAAGAACGCGCGGCGCCGCTCAATCGTGGTGGCTCCGCAAGGACAGGCGCGAGACCATATGCATGGCCATGCCGCGAAAACCGCCCTGCACGCCGCGCCACAGCCGCGGCAGCGCCCAGGCGGCCACGGACAGGAACGCCACCAGCATCACGAGGAACAGGATCGGGACGAAGAAGGCCATCAGCACGCCGACGAACGTCATGCCGTCCTCGGCGCTCGACGTGACGACGTTCGAAACCGGCTCCGGCGACAGATTAATGAGCGCGCGCGTACCGGCCTTGGCGAGATGTGCGGTGCCTGCGAGCGTGCCGCCCGCGAGCGCGGCAATCGTGAGGACGGCCGGATCGGCGTGCCCCATCGCGCCCGCTGCGAGGACGGCGCCGGCCGGAATGCGGATGAAGGTATGAACCGCGTCCCAGAGCGAATCGAACGCGGGAATCTTGTCGGCGAGGAATTCGAGCAGGGTAAGCGCGGCGGCGACGCCGATCACCCAGGGCGAAGCGAGCATCGAAAGGGTGTCGGGCAGATGGATCAGGCCGAAGCGCTGCATGACGCCCGCCATGAGCACGGTGAGATAGAGGCGCAACCCGCTGCCCCACGAAAGTCCCGCTGCCAGCGAAAGTGGTTCCAGCATGGCTGCCTCCTCGCAGCGGCGTTGGCCGCACACCGGCTCACCGCCTGGGCAAGTACTGCGCCTCCCGGTACCGCGGCGCTGCCTGGCCCCTCGGGCGCCAGCGCTCGCCGCATCACCGGAACGTCATCGGCGCGTTTCAGGGTACGGCAGGATACGAAGCGATACGGGTTTCAGAATTCGCGATATGACCGCTTCATTATAGACACGCGCGTTGCGGCACAGCGCTTTCGTCTGTCATTGCACGCCCACGAGCCGGTAGCCGACGCCGGTCTCGGTGACGATATGCTCGGGCTGCGCGGGGTCGCGTTCGAGTTTCTGGCGCAGATGCGCCATGTAGATCCGCAGATAGTGGCTGCTCTCCACGTGCGACGGCCCCCACACTTCGCGCAGCAATTGCCGGTGCGTGAGCACGCGGCCCGCATCGCGCACGAGCGTGGCGAGCAGCCGGTATTCGATGGGCGTGAGATGGACCGGCGCGCCGGCGCGCGTGACCGTGCGCAGGCCGAGATCGACCGTCACGGGGCCGAAGCTCACCTGCGGCGCTTCGTTCGCGCCGCCGCGATTGCGCCGCCGCAGATGCGCGCGAATCCGTGCGAGCAGTTCGGAGACGCCGAACGGCTTCGTGAGGTAGTCGTCCGCACCGGCGTCGAGCGCGGCAACCTTCTCGCTCTCCTGCGTGCGCGCCGACAGCACGATGACCGGCAGATCGCTCCAGCCGCGTAGCTCGCGGATCACGTCGAGGCCGTCGCTGTCGGGCAGGCCGAGGTCGACGATCACGAGATCGGGCTTGCGCGTGGCCGCTTCGACGAGGCCCTGCTTGCCGGTCTCGGCGTCGTGGACGACGAACCCCTCGCCCTCCAGCGACACACGCACGAAGCGGCGAATCTGCTTTTCGTCTTCGATCAGAACAACGGCGACGCTCGGATCACTCATGGGACGGTTTCGAATCGGCTGGTTTCGCGCCTGGGTTCACGCTTGGGTTCGGATCGGACGGCGCGGGCGCGGCCCGCTGCGGCACGGGCGCTGCGGGCCCTGCGGACGGCACGACGGATGGCGAGGCGGACGCGCCTTCATCCGCGATCCGCGCCGCCTCGGCGAGCCCCTCGGCTTGCGCCGCCGCTTCTTCATCGGCGACATCGGCGGCGACGCCGGTCTCGACACCTTCATCGACGCCATCAGGCAGCGGCGGCGGCGACTCCACCGGCAGCGCGAACCAGAACGATGCGCCTTGCACGCGGCCTTCGGCATCGAGCCGATTCGCGGCGCCGATTGTACCGCCGTGCGCCTCGACAATCGCCCGGCAGATCGCGAGCCCCAGGCCGATGCCCGGCTTCGCCGATTCCTTCTCGCCGCGCGTGAATTTCTCGAAGACGCGCTCGCCCATGCCGGGCGGCAGGCCCGGCCCGCTGTCGTCGATCGTCACGCGCACGCACGGCTGGCCGCCCATCTCCACGCGGCGCGCGCCGATGGCGAGCGGCGTGTCGGGCGGCGTGTATTTCGCGGCGTTTTCGAGCAGATTCGAGAAGAGCCGCTCCATCAGCACGGCGTCGAGCTGCAGGAGCGGCAGCCCGGCTTCGAGCGCCACCTGCACCGGATGGTGCGCCAGCACGCGCCGGCACGCCGCGAGCGCCGCGCCCACCGTCTCTTCGAGCAGCGTCCACTGGCGGTTCAGCTTGAGGCTGCCGGCCTGCAGCCGCGCCATGTCGAGCAGGTTCGTGACGATGCCGGTCATGCGCAGCGCCTCGTCGTGGATCGCCTCGATCAGTTCCTCCGAACGCGCATCCGCAGGCGCGCCGGGCACCGGCTTTTGCGCGAGCATCGACGAGAACCCGACGATTGCCGTCAGCGGCGTGCGCAGATCGTGCGAGATGGCCGACAGGAGCGAATTGCGCAGCCGCTCCGACTCCATGTTGACGAGCGCGTCGCGTGCGATATCGACGTAGTGCACGCGCTCCAGCGCAAGCGCGATCTGCGCGGCGAACGCATCGAACATGCGCTGCTGCTCGGGCACCTGCAACTGGCGCGCATCGCGCGTGACGACGGCGAGCACGCCGCGCGTGCGCATCGGCGCCTTGAGCGGCTGATAGCGCGCAGCCGCCCCGGGCAGCGTGTCGGTGCCGCGGCCAGCGGGTTTTTGCTGGTCGTAGACCCACTGGCCCACGTCGAGATCGAGCTGCGCCGCGTCGAGCATGATCTGCGGATCGGGCTCCTCGATCTTCTGCTGCACCTTGTCCGCGCTGTCCGGCAGCAAAATCGCGACACGCGCGCCGAACACCTCGCTCACGTGGCGCAGGCCGATCGCCACGATCTGCTCGGTCGTGAGCGCCGCAGCCAGTTCGCGCGCCATCGCATACATCGCGCCCGTGCGCTGCTCACGCCGCTGCGCGACACTCGCTTCGCGGCGCAGGCTCGACGTGAGGTGGCTGATGACGAGCGACGTGAGCAGCATGCCGACGAAGGTCAGCAGGTACTGCGTATCGGTCACGGAGAGCGACATGCGCGGCGGCACGAAGAAGAAGTCGAACGCCGCGACGCTCGCGAACGAGAGCAACACGCCGGGGCCGCGGCCGAGTCTGGTCGCCGTGAAGATCACGCCGAGCAGATACAGCATGACGAGATTGGTGAGGTCGATGCGATCGATCAACTGGCTCGCGACCAGCGTGACGCACGCACAGATCACGAGCGCCGCCGCATAGGCGCGCGGCGGCGAGCGGTGGCCGCTCTTTGCCGCCGTCGCGTCGCGCCAGGCGTTGGCGGCGCGCGCCGCGGCGCCCTCGCCCTGCGACTCGCGCGCGGTGGTGCCCGTAGTGCCCGTAGTGCCCGCCTCGCCCGCCATGGCGCGTACGAGCGTGAGATCGACGTCGCCCGCCTTTTCGGCGAGCCGCTCGCCGAACGGCCGGCGCAGCCAGCGTGAAACGCCCGTCCGCAACGAGCCGCCCGCAACGAGCTTCGACACGTTGCGCAGACGGGCGTAGCCCGCGAGCGTCGTCGCTGCGTCCTCGCCCGCGAGCGTTGCGGTCTCCGCGCCCATCTCGGCGGCGAGTTTCAGCGCGCCGAGCGTGCGTTCGCGAATCGCATCGGGCAGGCGCTGGAGTTTCGGCGTTTCGACGTAGACCGCGATCCAGTCGGCCTTCAGGCTCGTCGCGAGCCGCGCCGCCGCGCGCACGAGCGCGCTCGCCTCGGGACCGGGCCCGATGCACACGAGCAGCCGCTCGCGCGCCTGCCAGACGTGCTGGATCGAGCGGTCGGCGCGGTACTCGCGCATCTGCGCGTCGACGCGGTCGGCGGTGCGGCGCAGCGCCAGTTCGCGCAGCGCGATCAGGTTGCCCTTGCGAAAGAAGTTGCGCACCGCGCGCTCGGCCTGCGCGGGCATGTACACCTTGCCGTCGCGCATGCGGTCGAGCAGCTCTTCGGCAGGCAGATCGACGAGCGTCACTTCGTCGGCGTGGTCGAACACGCGGTCGGGCACCGTCTCCCGGACGCGGATGCCCGTGATCTGCCCGACCACGTCATTGAGGCTTTCGAGGTGCTGGACGTTGACGGTCGTGTAGCAATCGATGCCCGCGTCGAGCAGTTCGTAGACGTCCTGCCAGCGCTTGAGGTGACGTGCGCCGGGCACGTTCGAGTGCGCGAGTTCGTCGACGAGGATCAGTTGCGGCTTGCGCGCGAGCGCGGCGTCGAGGTCGAACTCGGCGATCTGGCGGCCGCGCCAGGCGATCTGCGCGCGCGGCAGCACGTCGAAGCCGTCGATGAGCGCGGCGGTCTCGCTGCGCCCGTGCGTCTCGACAATGCCGACGACGACGTCGATGCCCTCCTCCGCGCGGCGGCGCGCGGCCTGCAGCATCGCGTAGGTCTTGCCGACGCCCGCCGAGGCGCCGAAGAAAACCTTCAGCTTGCCGCGGCGGCGTTTTTCCTCGTCGCGCTGGAGGCGGTCGAGCAGTTCGTCGGGATCGGGGCGGTTCATGCGGACCGGGTCTCCGTGATGGGCGCCGCAGGCGCTTTCGATGCAGCCGCTTTCGATGCCGCGCTTGATGCAGCTTTCAATGCTTCAGCACTGCGAGACATGATGCTGATCGTCGCACCGCGCCACAAAAATGGCAAACCGCACCCAGCGTGAAGCGCGCGGCGTGCGCTCCGGTTCGTTGCACGGCTCAACTGGCTGCTTTGCCGTTGAGCGCGAGGTTCAGCTCGAGCACGTTCACGCGCGGCTCGCCGAACACCCCGAACTGGCGCCCCTTCGTATAGCGGTCCACGAGCGCCTGCACGTCAACCGGGTTCAGGTGGCGCGCGCGCGCGACGCGCTCCACCTGATACGCCGCCGCAGCCGGGGAAATCTCGGGATCGAGGCCGCTTGCCGACGACGTCACGAGGTCCGCCGGGATCGGCCTGGAAACATCGCTGCCCGCAGCCTTGAGCGCGGCGATGCGGCCTTTGACCTCGTCGGCGAGCGCCGGGTTGGTCGGGCCGAGGTTCGAGCCGCCGGAACCCGTCGCGTTGTACGGATTCGGCGACGTGGCCGAGAGGCGGCCCCAGAAGTACTGCGGCGCGTCGAACTGCTGGCCGATCAGCTCGGACCCGGCCACCTTGCCGTCGGCAACGATCAGGCTGCCGTTGGCCGCGCGGTGAAACGCCGCCTGGCCGAATGCCGTCATCACGGCCGGATACGCGAGACCCGTGATCGCCGTCAGCACGGCGAAGATCACGATCAGCGGACGAAACAGCGATTTCATGTTCTTTCCCGAATGTTCATCGAATAGCTCATAAACAAGCGCGTGCGGATCAGACCCAGCCGAACGCGGCGAGCACCATGTCGATCAGCTTGATCCCGACGAACGGCACGAGAATCCCGCCCAGGCCGTAGATCAGCAGATTGCGGCGCAACAGGATCGCGGCGCCGAGCGGCCGGTACTTCACGCCCTTCAGCGCGAGCGGAATCAGCAGCACGATGATGAGCGCGTTGAAGATCACCGCCGAGAGAATCGCCGAAGCCGGCGTCGCGAGATGCATCACGTTGAGCGCGTTCAGCTGCGGATACGTGGTCGCGAACGCCGCCGGGATGATCGCGAAGTACTTCGCGAGGTCGTTGGCAATCGAGAACGTCGTGAGCGAGCCGCGCGTCATGAGCATCTGCTTGCCGATCTCGACGATCTCGATGAGCTTCGTCGGGTTCGAATCGAGGTCGACCATGTTGCCCGCTTCCTTCGCGGCCTGGGTGCCCGTGTTCATCGCCACCGCGACGTCGGCCTGCGCGAGCGCCGGAGCGTCGTTCGTGCCGTCGCCGGTCATCGCCACGAGCTTGCCCTGCGCCTGGTGTTCGCGGATCGTCGCGAGCTTCGTCTCGGGCGTTGCCTGCGCGAGGAAGTCGTCCACGCCCGCTTCGGCTGCAATGGCCGCCGCCGTCAGCCGGTTGTCGCCCGTGACCATCACGGTCTTGATGCCCATCTTGCGCAGTTCGGCGAAGCGCTCCTTGATGCCGCCCTTCACCACGTCCTTCAGTTCGATCACGCCGAGCACCTGCGCCGCGCCATCCTGCGGGCGATGCGCGACGACGAGCGGCGTGCTGCCGCGACGCGCGACGTCGTCCACAGCCGTATCGACTTCAGCCGGGAAGCGCCCGCCGTGGGAGTCGACGTAGTGCTTGAGCGCATCGGCCGCGCCCTTGCGGATCTCGCGGCCCGGCGTACCTGCGGCCGTCCCGTTGGGATGCAGATCCACGCCGCTCATGCGCGTTTGCGCGCTGAACGAGAGAAACACCGGATGGAGCGTGCCCATGTCGCGCTGGCGAATATTGAAGCGCTGCTTCGCGAGCACGACGATACTGCGGCCTTCCGGCGTTTCGTCGGCGAGCGAGGCGAGTTGCGCCGCATCCGCGAGGGTTTCTTCGGTCACGCCCGGAGCGGCAATGAACGCCGACGCCTGGCGATTGCCGAGCGTGATCGTGCCGGTCTTGTCGAGCAGCAGCACGTCCACGTCGCCCGCGGCTTCCACGGCGCGGCCCGACGTGGCGATCACGTTGGCCTGCATCATGCGGCTCATGCCCGCCACGCCAATCGCCGAAAGCAGCCCGCCGATGGTGGTCGGAATCAGGCACACGAGCAGTGCGACGAGCGCGGTGATCGTGACGACGTGGCCCGCCTTCGTCGCTTCGACCGAGAACATCGAGAACGGCAGCAGCGTCGCCGTCGCGAGCAGCAGGACGATTGTGAGCGCAACGAGCAGGATCGTGAGCGCGATCTCGTTCGGCGTCTTCTTGCGCTTCGCGCCTTCGACCATCGCGATCATGCGGTCGAGGAACGCTTCGCCGGGGTTCGCCGTGACGCGCACGACGATCCAGTCGGAGAGCACGCGCGTGCCGCCCGTCACCGAAGAAAAATCGCCGCCCGACTCGCGGATCACCGGCGCGGATTCGCCGGTAATGGCCGATTCGTCCACCGAGGCGACGCCTTCGATCACTTCGCCGTCGGCCGGGATCGTATCGCCCGTTTCCACGAGCACCACGTCGCCGCGACGCAGATCGGTCGCGGTCATGATGCGGATCGGCGCTTTCGGATGCGGCTCGTTGAGCTTCTTCGCCATGACGTCGCGCTTGGCCTGGCGCAGCGACGCGGCCTGCGCCTTCGAGCGCCCTTCCGCGAGCGCTTCGGCGAAGTTCGCGAAGAGGACCGTGAACCACAGCCACAGCGCGATGGCGAGAATGAAGCCCTGCGGCGCCTCGGCCTGGCCGTTGAGCGCGGCGATCCACAGGATCGTTGTCAGCACGCTGCCGACGTACACGCAGAACATCACCGGGTTGCGAAGCTGGGTGCGCGGCGTGAGTTTTTTGAACGAGTCCACGATGGCCGGGCGCAGCAGCGCCGGATCGAACATGGACCGTGTAGCACTATGTTGATTCATGTTGGTGAAGTCCTGTTCAATGCACGCCCATCATGATCAGATGCTCGACGCCGGGGCCGAGGGCGAGCGCGGGCACGTAGGTCAGCGCGCCGACGAGCAGCACGGTGCCGAGCAGCAGCACGACGAAGAGCGGTCCGTGCGTGGGCAGCGTGCCGCCGGTTTCGGCGAGACGCTTCTTGCTGGCGAGCGAGCCCGCGATGGCGAGCACCGGCACGATGGTGCCGAAGCGGCCGAACCACATGGCGATGGCGAGCATCCAGTTATAGAACGGCGTATTCACCGTGAGGCCCGCGAAGGCGCTGCCGTTGTTGTTCGCCGCCGAGCTGAACGCATAGAGAATCTCCGAGAAGCCATGCGTGCCCGGATTGGCGATGCCCGCCTTGCCCGCGTCGGCGAGCACGGCAATCGAAGTGCCGAGCAGCACGAGCATCGGCGTGAGCAGCACGACGATCGAGACCATCTTCATCTCGAACGACTCGATCTTCTTGCCGACGTATTCGGGCGTGCGGCCAATCATCAGCCCCGCGACGAACACCGCGAGCAGCGCGAACACGAGCATGCCGTAGAGCCCCGAGCCGACGCCGCCGAAGATCACTTCGCCGAGCTGGATGAAGAGCATCGGAACCAGGCCGCCGAGCGGCGTGAGCGAGTCATGCATCGCATTCACGGCGCCGCACGACGCAGCGGTGGTCGCGACCACGAAGATGCTGGTCTGCGCGATGCCAAAGCGCGTCTCCTTGCCTTCCATGTTGCCGCCCGCCTGCAGCAGGCTCGCGTGCTGATCGACGTTGAGCGACGTGAAGAGCGGATTGCCCGCCTGTTCCGCACCGAGTTCGACGCCCACGGCCAGCACGAAGGCAATCGTCATGACGGCGAGCACCGCGATGCCCTGGCGCCGGTCGCCCACGACGTTGCCGAACACGAGACAGAGCGCCGCCGGAATGATCAGGATGGCCAACATCTCGACGACGTTCGAGAACGGCGTCGGGTTTTCGTACGGATGCGCCGAGTTCGCGTTGAAGAAGCCGCCGCCGTTGGTGCCGAGCATCTTGATCGCGACCTGCGAAGCGGCCGGGCCCATGGCGATGGTCTGCGTGGCGACCTTCGTATCGACCGTGACGGCGTTACCCTGCGCGTCCTTCACGGGAGTGCCCTGCGCGTCGAGCTTCGGCGCCGCGTACGTGGTGGTTTGAAGCACCGGCACGTCCTGATACGCCTTGAAGTTCTGGATCATGCCCTGGCTCATCAGGAGCGCGGCGATGACCGCCGCCATCGGCACGAGCACGTAGAGCGTGGTACGCGTGAGATCGACCCAGAAGTTGCCGATGGTCTGCATCGAGTGGCGGGCAAAACCGCGGATCAGCGCGATCACGACCACGATGCCCGTCGCCGCCGAAAGGAAGTTCTGCACGGTGAGACCGAGCATCTGCGTGAGGTAGCTCACGGTCTGCTCGGGCGTGTAGTCCTGCCAGTTCGTGTTGGTGACGAAGCTCACAGCCGTGTTGAACGCGCCGTCCACGGTCATCGGGCCGAACCGCTGCGGATTGCCCGGCAGCCAGCCCTGGATGCGCAGCAGCACGTAAAGAAACACCGCGCCGAGCACGTTGAACGCGATCGTGGCGAGCGCGTAGCGCTTCCAGTTCATCTCCGCTTGCGGATCGACGCCCGCGATGCGATAGAGCAGATTTTCGAGCGGCGCGAACAGGCGCACGACGCGCGAGCGTCCGTCGAGGACCCGCGTGATATAGCCCGCGACCGGCACGGCGAGCGCGAGCAGGACGACGAGGAAAATGCCGGTCTGCAGCAAGTTGCTGGCGTTCATTCGATATCCTCCGCGCGCAGGAGCGCGTAGATGAGATAGCCGAACAGCAACAGCGTTGCCGTACCCGACAGCCACAGGACCCAGGTCATGAGCGGGCTCCCCGCTCGCCGCGCCCGTACTGCATGAGCTTCTCGCAGCCGGCGAGCAACGCGTAGGTGAGCCCCGCGAACACCGCCAGCCCCCCGATGCACAGCACGTCCATTGTCGTGTTCTCCATTGACCGATTTCAGATGGAGAACAGTACGGGTTTGCGCGTCAAGAACGGATTAAAGGTCGCGGGATGCCCGTAAAAAACGCGTAAACACGCACGCGGCGAGCGCATGAAAAAAGGCGCGCAAGCGAGGCTTGCGCGCCTTTACCGTGAAAGACACCCGCGGCGGGGGCGATCAGGGAATGAGGATGGTCGAGCCGGTGGTGCGGCGCGCTTCGAGATCGGCGTGCACCTGCGCGACGTCCTTGAGCGCATAGCGCTGGTTGATCGACGTCTTCACCTTGCCCGAAGCGACGACATCGAAGAGTTCGGCGGCCATGCGCTCGTAGTCGGCGCGTTTGGCCATATAGGTGAAGAGCGTCGGGCGCGTGAAGAAGAGCGAGCCGCGTCCGGCGAATTCGGACGAATCGATCGGCGGCAGCGGACCCGACGCATTGCCGAAGCTCACGAAGAGACCGAGCGGCGCGAGACAGTCGAGCGACTTTGCAAACGTGTCCTTGCCGATCGAGTCGTACACCACCGGCACGCCCGCGCCTTGCGTAATGTCGCGCACGCGCGTGGCGAAATCCTCGCGCGTGTACACGATCGGGTAATCGCAGCCGTGCGCTTTCGCGATCTGCGCCTTCTCGTCGGAACTCACGGTGCCGATCACCGTCGCGCCGAGCGCCTTCGCCCACTGGCACACAAACAGTCCGACGCCGCCTGCGGCGGCCTGGATCAGGATCGTGTCGCCCGCCTTCACGGGATACGTGCGGCGCAGCAGATATTGCGCGGTGAGGCCCTGAAGCATGATCGATGCCGCGGCCTCGTCGCTGATCGCATCGGGCAGGCGGATCAGCTGATCGGCGCGCAGCACGCGCTCCTCGGCATACGCGCCCGGCGGCCGCGCCACGTACGCGACGCGGTCGCCCACCTTGAGGTCCGTCACGCCGGGGCCGAGCGCCGACACCACGCCGGCCGCCTCCATGCCGAGCCCGGCGGGCAGCGGCTGCGGATAAAGACCGGTGCGGAAATACACGTCGATATAGTTGAGCCCGCACGCAGTCTGCCTGAGCCGCACCTGGCCCTCGCCCGGCTCGCCCACGTCGACATCCACCCACTTCATGACTTCGGGGCCGCCGGTCTGCTCGATTCGGATTGCCTTGCTCATCGTGTCTCCTTGTTGTGTTGATCGCGCCGCAGCTTGATGGCGGCGCTTCGGTGCGCTTCGGTGCGCTGCGGGCCGCTCAGGCCGCGCCCGAAACACGCACCTTGAGCGCGTCGAGAATCATGCGCGCCGTCGCGATATTCGTTGCGCACGGCACGTTGTGCACGTCGCACGCGCGCACGAGTGCGTTGATGTCCGGTTCGTGCGGCTGCGGCGTCATCGGGTCGCGCAGGAAAATCACCATGTCGACGCGGCCCTCGGCAAGCTGCGCACCGATCTGCAGATCGCCGCCGTGCGGGCCGGAGAGCATGCGCTCGACGTTCAGCCCGTGCGCGGCCTCGATGCGCGAACCGGTCGTGCCCGTCGCGATGAGCTCGCAGTGACGCAGCGTATCGGCGAATTCGCCGGCCAGTTTGACGATGTCGTCTTTCTTGTGGTCGTGCGCGATCAGCGCGACGCGAGTTGCCATGACTTCGGTGCTCCTTCGTTTCAGGTGGTCAAGGTACGCCGGAAATTACGACTCAGTAGGTGCCCGCTCAGTAGGTGCCCGGGAAAGCGCCGCCGTCGATCAGCCAGTTTTGTCCCGTGATATAGCCCGCGTGGACGCTGCACAGGAACGCGCAGGCGCGGCCGAACTCGTCGGACGTGCCGAAACGGCGCGCCGGAATCGACGCGAGGCGGCGCTCGCGCACTTCATCGACCGGGCGTCCGCTCGCGCGCGACTGGGCGACGAGCGTGGCCTGGATGCGGTCGGTATCGAACGCGCCCGGCAGCAGATTGTTGATCGTGACGCCCGTGGCCGCGACCTGGCGCGCGACGCCCGCGACGAAGCCCGTGAGCCCCGAGCGCGCGCCGTTCGAGAGGCCGAGCACGTCGATCGGCGCTTTTACCGACGAACTCGTGATGTTGACGATGCGTCCGAAACCGCGTGCGATCATGCCGTCGACGGTGGCCTGGATCAGCGCGATCGGCGTGAGCATGTTCGCTTCGAGCGCGGCGGTCCATGCCTCGTGCGTGTACGAGCGGAAGTCGCCAGGCGGCGGCCCGCCCGCGTTGTTGACGAGGATATCCGGTTGCCCGCAGACGGCGAGCGCGGCGGCGCGGCCTTCGGCGGTGGTGATGTCGCACGCGACGGTTTTCACCTCGACGCCCGTATTCGCGCGGATCTGCGCGGCGGTTTCCTCGAGCGTCGCTGCGGTGCGCGCAACGATCGTGACGTTGACGCCCTCGGCGGCGAGCGCCTCGGCGCAGCCGCGGCCGAGGCCCTTGCTTGCCGCGCACACCAGCGCGCTACGTCCTGCGATGCCCATGTCCATCGTGATCCGGTCCTTTCGTGCTTGCGTGCCGCTGGCCTGCCGCTTGCCTGCATGCCGCGCGGGTGGGTTGATTTAGCGTTGATTGCTTGAAGGCTGCTCGACGGTTGCATGCCGCTTGCAGCAGCCGCCCCCGCCTTGTTACGGATTCTAGAAGAATCGCGCCCGCCGCGCCTGCCCTGGCGCGACATCGCGGGCTTTGACGCACGCCAGCCGGGACCGGCGCAGGCACGCCGGAGCACGGGCATATCCCGTATACTCCACGCTGTAGCGCGGCCAGTGCGCTGCGCGAGCCGCGCCGGCCATCTCTTCGGCCGCCTGCCGCGCACGGCGGCAACGCGCTTTCCCGGATTCCCGGGTTCCCCGATTCCTCTTGCAGCCTTGCGCGCCCCGCCATGAAACAGGACAGCCGTTTTCCCAACCTCTTCATCCTCGATCACCCGCTGATCCAGCACAAGCTCACCCACATGCGCGACAAGGACACGTCCACCCGGACGTTCCGCGAACTGCTGCGCGAAATCACGCTGCTGATGGGCTATGAAATCACGCGCGACCTGCCGGTCACGACACGCCGCGTCACGACGCCGCTCGTCGACGTCGACGCACCCGTGATCGCGGGCAAGAAGCTCGCGATCGTGCCGGTGCTGCGCGCGGGCGTCGGCATGTCGGACGGACTGCTGGAACTGATCCCGTCGGCGCGTGTGGGCCATATTGGCGTCTATCGCGCCGACGACCATCGCCCGGTCGAATATCTCGTGCGTCTGCCCGACCTCGAAGACCGGACGTTCATCCTGTGCGACCCGATGGTCGCGACCGGCTACTCGGCGGCGCACGCAGTCGACGTGCTCAAGCGCCGCGGCGTGACGGGCGAGCGCATCTCGTTCCTCGCGCTGGTGGCGGCGCCGGAAGGCGTCGAGGTATTCCAGCGCGCGCATCCGGACGTGAAGCTCTACGTCGCCTCGCTCGACTCGCATCTGAACGACCACGCCTATATCATCCCGGGCCTCGGCGACGCGGGCGACCGGCTCTTCGGCACGAAGAACTGACGACGGCAGCGCGTTCCCCGCGAGCGGTTTTGCCCGGCGCCGCGCCTCTCGGTCGCGTCTCTCAGTCGCGCCGGGCAGCCGCAAAGCGGACCGACGCGGGCCGAAGTGAGCCGGAGCGGCCAAAACATCCGCACACATCACCCGGGCAAATCGCCCGCGCAAATGGGCCGCAAAGAGCGCCCTGCACGCTGCCATGGGGGCCGCGGATCGATGACGCCGCCGTGATAAAATTCGGATCCACCTGAACGTGGCGTCCGGCGCGCCCACCCCGCGCATGCGGCCCGCGCGAACCGGATACGCGCCGCAGCCGTGCGCAACGAAGCACAGCCAGGCGCAAAACGGAGCCTGGCTCGCGAGCGCACCGCGTTTCGGGCGGACAAACCAGTCATGGGCGTACCGGCCACGCGCCGCACCGGCGGCACTGCGCAGCCTCGCCCGCGAACACGCATCGACAACTGCAGATTGCACAATGCACGCGCCCGCGCTGGCGCATGCGACGGAGAAAGGTATGGCGGGTCATTCGAAATGGGCCAACATCAAGCACAAGAAAGCCGCTACTGACGCGAAGCGCGGCAAGATCTGGACGCGGCTCATCAAGGAAATCCAGGTGGCGGCGCGCATGGGCGGCGGCGATATCGACTCCAACCCGCGCCTGCGCCTGGCGGTCGACAAGGCGTACGACGCCAACATGCCCAAGGACAACATCAACCGCGCCATCCAGCGCGGCGTCGGCGGCGTCGATGGCGCGAACTACGAGGAAATCCGCTACGAAGGCTACGGCATCGGCGGCGCGGCCGTCATCGTCGACACGATGACCGACAACCGCACCCGCACCGTCGCGGAAGTGCGCCACGCGTTCTCGAAGTTCGGCGGCAACATGGGCACGGACGGTTCGGTGGCATTCATGTTCGATCACGTCGGCCAGTTCGTGTTCGCGCCGGGCACGCCCGAGGACAAGCTCATGGACGCCGCGCTCGAAGCGGGCGCCGACGACGTCGTGACGAACGAAGACGGCAGCATCGAAGTGGTCTGCCCGCCGTTCGATTTTCCGAAGGTGAAGGCCGCGCTCGAAGCTGCGGGCTTCAAGGCGGAAGTGGCCGAAGTCACGATGAAGCCGCAGTCGGAAGTCGAGTTCACGGGCGACGACGCGGTGAAGATGCAAAAACTGCTCGACGCGCTGGAAAACCTGGACGATGTCCAGGACGTGTACACCAACGCTTCGATCGCTGAAGAATGACGCAGGCTGCGCCCTGCCGGGGCGGCAGCGCCACGTCAGTGTGATACCGCGTGTGATACCACGGCCGGCGCCCACGCGCCGGCCTCACTGTTTTCTGGTCTTTCGGGGATTCAAATGAAGTTACTCGTCGTCGGTTCTGGCGGCCGCGAACATGCGCTGGCGTGGAAGCTCGCCCAGGCGCCGCGCGTGCAGCTCGTCTACGTCGCACCGGGCAACGGCGGCACCGCGCAGGACGAGCGGCTCGCCAACGTCGACATCACGGACATCCACGAACTCGCCGACTTCGCCGAGCGCGAACAGGTCGCGCTGACCGTGGTCGGTCCCGAAGCGCCGCTCGCAGCCGGCATCGTCAACGTGTTCCGCTCGCGCGGTCTGAAGGTCTTCGGCCCGACGAAGGAAGCCGCGCAGCTCGAAAGCTCGAAGGATTTCGCCAAGGCGTTCATGAAGCGCCACGGCATCCCCACCGCCGCCTACGAGACCTTCTCCGATGCGGCTGCCGCGCACGCCTACATCGACACGCACGGCGCGCCCATCGTCATCAAGGCCGACGGTCTCGCCGCGGGCAAGGGCGTGGTCGTCGCGATGTCGCTGGAAGAGGCGCATCAGGCCATCGACATGATGCTGGCCGACAACCGGCTCGGCGACGCCGGCGCACGCGTCGTGATCGAGGAATTCCTCGCGGGCGAAGAAGCGAGCTTCATCGTCATGGTGGACGGCAAGCACGTGCTGCCGCTCGCATCGAGCCAGGACCACAAGCGCCTGCAAGACGGCGACCAGGGCCCGAACACGGGCGGCATGGGCGCCTACTCGCCCGCGCCCATCGTCACGCCGCAACTGCATGCGCGCGTGATGCGCGAAATCATCCTGCCGACCGTCGCGGGCATGGAGAAGGAAGGCATCCGCTTCACGGGCTTCCTCTACGCCGGGCTCATGATCGACGCGCAGGGCAACCCGAAGACGCTCGAATTCAACTGCCGCATGGGCGACCCCGAAACGCAGCCGATCATGGCGCGCCTGAAGGGCGACTTCTCGAAGGTCGTCGAGCACGCGATTGCGGGCACGCTCGACCAGGTCGAGCTGGAATGGGACCGCCGCACGGCGCTCGGCGTCGTGCTCGCCGCGCACAACTACCCGGACACGCCGCGCAAGGGCGACCGCATCAGCGACATCCCCGCCGAAACCGACAATTCCGTGACTTTCCACGCGGGCACGCAGCTCGTCGACGGCAAGCTCCTCACGTCGGGCGGCCGCGTGCTGTGCGTGGTCGGCCTCGCGGATTCGGTGCGCAGCGCGCAATCGGTGGCGTACGAGACCGTGAACCGCATCTCGTTCGACGGCATGCAGTATCGCCACGACATCGGCTATCGCGCCGCCGGCCGCAAGCAGTAAGCGCCACGCCGCCGCCGCCGTCTCGCGAGACGGCGGCGTGATCGGACCGCCGGGTTTCGACGCTGGGCTTTACGAAATATTGGCCAGGCGCAGGCGACGGTGCCGCTCTCCGGTGCATGTACGAACCGGCGCGAACCGAACCTGACCCGAGCGAACCGCCGCGCAACGGCCGACGGTGCGGTGCAATACGCGCAAACCGGGCCAGAACCCCGTTGCCGCAAGGCGCGAGGCTCGCGCGACAGCGCGAACGCGCCGCGCATCCAGCCTGGTTGCGCGCCGTCGTCTGCGAGAACGGCGCTACACTGCCGCTGTCAGCCGTGCCGTGCGCTCATCCGTGCTCCAGCGGCCCGACACCGGCCACCGAACCACGCCATCACGCCCGCCAAAGCTGTTCGGCGCGCCGTTCACCCCGCCGTTAACACAATAAGCCAGCACATCAAGCCAGCACATAACGATGACGACCGACTCAATCAGCACCGGCGCGCCCGACGAGCGCACGACTCCCGACAGCGCCGCCGTGCGCGCCTGGCTGTCCGGCTTGCAGACGCAGATCGCCGACGCGCTCGGCAGCTTCGACGGCACGCCGATGGCCACCGACCGCTGGCAGCGCGCCGCAGGCGAGAAACTGCGCGGCGGCGGCTGCACGCGCATCCTCGAAGACGGCCAGTTCTTCGAGCGTGCGGGCATCGGTTTCTCGGACGTCTCGGGCGACGCCCTGCCGCCCTCGGCCACCGCCGCGCGCAACGCGCTCGACGGCCGCGGCTTCGAGGCGATGGGCGTTTCGCTCGTCCTGCACCCGCGCAATCCGTACTGCCCGACCGCGCACATGAACGTGCGCATGCTGCTCGCGACCAGGGCGGGCGAAGCGCCCGTCTTCTGGTTCGGCGGCGGTATGGATCTCACGCCTTACTACGGCTTCGAGGAAGACGCGCAGCATTTCCATCGCGTCTGCCGCGACTCGCTCGCGCCATGGGGCCCTGACCTCTACCCGCGCTTCAAACGCTGGTGCGACGAATACTTCTTCCTGAAGCACCGCAACGAAGCGCGCGGCATCGGCGGGATCTTCTTCGACGACTACGCCGAAGGCGGCTTCGACCAGGCGTTCGCGATGGTGAAGAGCGTCGGCGAGGGCTTTCTCAAGGCGTATCTGCCGATCATCGAAAAGCGCCGCGCGACGCCGTACGGACCAGCCGAACGCGAATTCCAGGCCTACCGGCGCGGCCGCTACGTCGAATTCAACCTGGTCCTCGACCGCGGCACGCATTTCGGTCTGCAAAGCGGCGGGCGCACCGAGTCGATCCTGATGTCGATGCCGCCCAGCGCGACCTGGCGCTACGACTGGCGGCCCCAGCCCGGTTCGCCGGAAGCGCGTCTCTACACCGATTTCCTGCCCGTGCGCGACTGGATCTGACGCCGTGACGCCAGTCGATTCGCCTCGTCCGCTCGCGCGCCGCATTGGCCTGCTCGGCGGCACCTTCGATCCGATCCACGAGGGCCATCTCGCGCTCGCACGGCGTTTCGCCGGGCTGCTCGGCCTCACGGAACTGGTCCTGCTGCCGGCCGGCCAGCCCTGGCAGAAGCCCGAGGTGAGCGCCGCCGAGCACCGGCTCGCAATGACCCGAGCGGCCGCCGCGTCGCTTGTGCTGCCGGGTGTGACGGTTCGCGTCGATACCGACGAGATCGAGCACCACGGCCCCACGTACACCGTCGAGACGCTGCGCCGCTGGCGCGCGCACCACGGCAGCGACGCTTCGCTCACGCTGCTGATGGGCGCCGATCAGCTGCTGCATCTCGACACCTGGCACTTCTGGCGCGAACTGTTCGCCCTCGCGCACGTCGGCGTGGCGAGCCGTCCGGGCTTCGATTTCGCATCGGTGCCGCCAGCCGTCGCCGCCGAGGTCGAAGCACGGCGCGCCGCGCCCGCCGCGCTCGCCGCGACGCCGCACGGCTGCGTCATGATCGACGAGGCGCTCGCGTACGATGTGTCGGCCACCGAAATCCGCCGCCAGATCCGCGCGCGCCGCGCCGCGCACGACACCGGCGCGCCCGGCATCGCGACGCCCACCGCCTCCATTCCCGCGCCCGTGTGGGACTATATTCTTCAACATCATCTGTACCACGAGTAAATATGGACATCCGCAAACTGCAACGCGCTATCGTCGACGGCCTCGAAGACGTCAAGGCACAGGACATCAAGGTGTTCAACACCACCCACCTGACCGAACTCTTCGACCGTGTGATCGTCGCGAGCGGCACATCGAACCGCCAGACCAAGGCGCTCGCCAACAGCGTGCGCGAGAAGGTCAAGGAAGCGGGCGGCGACATCATCAGCACGGAAGGCGAGGACATCGGCGAATGGGTGCTCGTGGATTGCGGCGACGCGGTCGTCCATATCCTTCAACCGGCGCTGCGTCAGTACTACAACCTCGAAGAAATCTGGGGCGACAAGCCCGTGCACCTCAAGCTCGCGAACACCAGCGGTTTCTCGGGTGCGCGGCCGAGCGAGCCGATGGACGACGAAGACGAGGACGAGATCGGCCACGCAGCGCCCGTCGCCGCGAAAAAGCCGGCTGTGAAGAGGGCTGTGAAGCAGGTTGTGAAGCAGGCTGTGAAGCAGCCCGCGGCGAAAACCGCTGCCAAGCCTGCCGCTGCCCGGAAGACCACGGCAAAACCCGCTGCCGCAAAGCACGCCGCCGCACCCGCGCGCAAGAGCCCCGCGCGCCGCAGCGCCGCGAAGTGAGCGCCGCACGCACGCTGATCCGATGAAGCTGCATATCGTCGCTGTCGGCCACAAGATGCCGGACTGGATCGCCGAGGGGTTCGAGGAATACACGAAGCGCATGCCGCCCGAGTTGCGCATCGAGTTGCGCGAGGTGAAGCCCGAGCAGCGCTCATCGAGCCGCAGCGCCGAGAGCGTGATGGCCGCCGAGCGCACGCGCATCGAAGCGACGCTGCCGAAGAACGCGCGCCTCGTCGCCCTCGACGAGCGCGGCAAGGACTGGACCACGATGCAGCTCGCGCAGGCGCTGCCGCTGTGGCAGCAGGACGGGCGCGACGTGGCGTTCCTGATCGGCGGCGCGGACGGGCTCGACCCGCAACTGAAGTCGCGCGCCGATCTGCTGTTGCGCGTGTCGAGCCTCACGCTGCCCCACGCGATGGTGCGCGTGCTGCTCGCCGAGCAGTTGTACCGCGCCTGGACCATTACGCAGAATCACCCCTATCATCGCGTTTGATCCGCGCAAATCCGCACGATTTGCGCAATCCGCATGATTCGCATGATCCACGTGCAAGCGGGCGCTGCGCGCGCCGTTTTTCCTGATCCGACTGACCCGATTGATCCGACTGACCCGACTATCCGCCACGTCCGAGACGCTCAGATGGCCTCCTCCGTGACTTATCCGTACGTTTATCTCGCCTCGCAGAGCCCGCGCCGCCAGGAGTTGCTGCAGCAGCTCGGCGTGCGCTTCGAACTGCTGCTGCCGCGCCCCGACGAGGACGCCGAAGCGCTCGAAGCCGCGCTGCCCGGCGAGCGCGCCGCCGACTACGTCACGCGCGTCTGCGCGGCCAAAGCCGATGCGGCGCGCGCGCGGCTCGTCGCGGGCGCGCATCCGTTCGCGCCGATCCTCACCGCCGACACCACGGTCTCGATCGACGGCCATATCCTCGGCAAGCCGCACGACGCCGCCGACGCCTACGCGATGCTCGAACGCCTCGCCGGACGCGACCACGAGGTGCTCACCGCGGTGGCGGTCGTCGATGCGGCAGGCGTGTGTCTGCCCGTCGCGCTTTCGCACTCGCATGTGCGCTTCGCCGCCGCGCTGCCCGCGGCAATTGCGCGCTACGTCGCGAGCGGCGAGCCGTTCGGCAAGGCCGGCGCATACGGCATTCAGGGCCGTGCAGCCGAATTCGTCGAGCGAATCGACGGATCCTATTCGGGTATCATGGGTTTGCCATTATTCGAAACAGCCGCCCTCCTGCGTGCGGCGCGCATCGACTTTTAAAACAACACCATGAACGAAGAAATCCTGATTAATGTCACGCCTCAGGAGACGCGCGTCGCGCTCGTCCAGCAGGGCGCAGTGCAGGAGCTTCACGTCGAGCGCACGCTCTCGCGCGGGCGCGTCGGCAATGTCTATCTCGGCCGCGTCGTGCGCGTGCTGCCGGGCATGCAGTCGGCATTCATCGACATCGGCCTCGAACGCGCCGCATTCCTCCACGTCGCCGACATCTGGCAGCCGCGCATCGCCGGTGAAACGCATCAGAGCGTGACGCATCAGCCCATCGAGAAAACCGTCTTCGAAGGCCAGACGCTCATGGTGCAGGTCGTGAAGGATCCGATCGGCACGAAGGGCGCGCGCCTTTCGACGCAGGTCAGCATCGCGGGGCGCACGCTCGTCTATCTGCCGCAGGAGCCGCATATCGGCATTTCGCAGAAGATCGAAAGCGAAGCCGAGCGCGAAGCGGTGCGCGCGCGCCTCACGGCCGTGCTGCCCGCCGACGAGAAAGGCGGCTACATCGTGCGCACGATTGCCGAAGACGCATCGAGCGAAGAACTCGCCGCCGACGTCGCGTATCTGCGCAAGACCTGGACGACGATTCTCGCGCAGGCGCAGCGCCTGCCCGCCACGAGCCTGCTCTATCAGGACCTGAATCTCTCACAGCGCGTGCTGCGCGACTTCGTGAACGAAGAGACGACGCGCGTGCAGGTCGATTCGCGCGAGACCTTCCAGAAGCTCATGGAATTCGCGGTGGAGTTCACGCCGGCTGTGTCGCCGAAGCTGCATCACTACGCGGGCGAGCGCCCGCTCTTCGACCTCTACAACATCGAGGCCGAAATCCAGCGCGCGCTGTCACGGCGCGTCGATCTCAAGTCGGGCGGCTACCTCGTGATCGACCAGACCGAGGCGATGACGACGATCGACGTGAACACCGGCGGCTACGTGGGCGCGCGCAACTTCGACGACACGATCTTCAAGACCAACCTCGAAGCGGCGCACACGATCGCCCGCCAGTTGCGCCTGCGCAATCTCGGCGGCGTGATCATCATCGACTTCATCGACATGGAAAACGTCGAGCATCGCGAACAGGTGCTCGGCGAACTGAAGAAGGCGCTCTCGCGCGACCGCACGCGCGTGACCGTGAACGGTTTCTCGCAGCTGGGGCTCGTCGAGATGACGCGCAAGCGCACGCGCGAATCGCTCGCACACGTGCTGTGCGAGCCGTGCCCCACGTGCCTCGGCAAGGGCCAGGTGAAGACCGCGCGCACGGTCTGCTACGACGTGCTGCGCGAGATCCTGCGCGAGTCGCGCCAGTTCAATCCGCGCGAATTCCGCGTGGTGGCGTCGCAGCAGGTGATCGACCTCTTTCTCGAAGAAGAGTCGCAGCATCTCGCGATGCTGATCGACTTCATCGGCAAGCCGGTGTCGCTTCAGGTCGAGTCGAACCTGAGCCAGGAACAGTACGATATCGTGCTGATGTAACGCAGCAACACGGAGCACAGCAGTTGAACCAGCAGCGCGTCACCATCGGACAGATCGGCGAATTCGACGAAATCATCGACGTCAGAACGCCGCTCGAATACGCGGAAGACCACATTCCCGGCGCAATCAATGCGCCGGTGATGAGCAATGAAGAACGCGTGATCGTCGGCACGCTGTACAAGCAGTCGCCGTTCGAAGCGGCGCGTGTTGGCGCGGCGATTGCCGCGCGCAACATCGCCACGCATCTCGACACGCTGTTCGCCGAACGGCCGCGCAGCTGGCGCCCGCTCATCTACTGCTGGCGCGGCGGCAAGCGCTCCGGGTCGATGACGACGATGTTCAACATGATCGGCTGGCGCGCACGCCAGCTCGAAGGCGGCTACAAGACGTACCGGCAGTCCGTGGTCGAGGCGCTCGGCGCCCTGCCCGCGAACTACCGCTATATCGTGCTCGCAGGCCCCACGGGCAGCGGCAAGACGCGCCTGTTGCAGGCGCTCGCAGAAGCCGGCGCGCAGACGCTCGATCTAGAAGCACTCGCGGCGCATCGCGGCTCGCTGCTCGGCGCGCTGCCCGAACGCGGGCAGCCGTCGCAGAAGTCGTTCGATACGGCGCTGGTTCAGGCGCTGCACGCGCTCGATACGGAGCGGCCGGTGTTCGTCGAAGCGGAAAGCCGGCGCATCGGGACCATCACGGTGCCGGTCGCGCTCATCGACACGATGCGCGCGGCGCCATGCGTCGTGGTGGAGGTCGCGCGCGACGAGCGCGTCGCGCTGCTGCTGGAGGAATACGGCCACCTGCTCGGCGACCGCGACTACTTCCGGGAGCAACTGCTGAAGCTTGTGCCGCTGCATGGACATGAGCGCATCGAGACGTGGTGCCGTCTGCTCGACGCCGACGATCGCATGACGCTGACCGAGGCGCTCGTCGCCGAGCACTACGATCCGGCCTATACGCGCAGCACCCGGCGCAACTTCGCAAAACTGGAAGCGGCGCCGCGTTTTGCGTTCCATCCTGTGCGCGGCGACACGGTCATGCAGGCGCAAACGCTGCTCGATCAATTGCGCGAGACCCGCGCAGAGAGCGGCGATAACGACGACAGCGCCGATAACGCAAACCACGACGGCAGCACACTTCGCTGAGCGGCGCGGCGGCTCACAGTCCGCGTCGCGGCGCCCTCAACGGAAAGCGGCGTGCTCAGTGGTTGTACATCGCGTTCCAGTCTTGCACCGACACCTTCGACGGGCCACCGGCTTGCGACGTGCCATCAGCCGTGCCGCCAACTCCGGTCTTGCCGTTCAGCGCGGCCACGCGTGCTTCAGCGGCCTGGATCGCCTCCGGATAGTTGGTGTTGTCGCCGTCACCGACGTGGTAGCCCACCTGCTCGAGTTGCACGAGTTCCGCGCGAACCTGCTCACGCGTAATGGTCGAGTGCGACTGGGCGAACGAAGCGACGGGAACAACGAGTGCGGCGGCAACGGCAACGGCTTGAATCAGGGACTTCACGGTATATCCTCCATTTAGTTTGGTCTGGCCTGCATGCAACGATGTATGCATGTGACCGACGTACACAGTCTAGGAGGATCGAGAGTAAGGGTTAACCTCTATTCTTCTAAAATACCGTTCCAGGTATCGAAAGAATCCACCGGCCTCACTTCTACATAAAGCTAAAGCGCAGCTCGTTCGATTTATCGTACGATTTGCATGCGTATTTGTATGCGTATTGGTGCGCATTTGCCGCAAGGCCGTCGCGTCAACAACGTTCGGTATTACGGGCGAGACACGTCGCGGTCCATCAAGGCAGCGGTATGCTGCAGTTGCGCCGGCAGGTTCGGCTCCCAGGCTTCGAGGTCCTCGGTCGGATAGAGCCCGAACGCATAGAGAACCCGCTTCAGGCGGCTCATGAAACCGGGACGCGGCACGTTCGGAAGTGTTCCGGCTGCCGGGTTACCGGTCTGGCCAAGATAGTTGTGCCTGAAATCGCGCTGCGAAATCCCCCACTTCATCAGGAACTCGCGGCTGCCGCGATTGCGACGAATACGCCCCGTCGTGCGGCAACCGAAGTGATAGACGCGGCTCGCGCCAACCGAGCGGAATACCCGGCAGCCGACGAGCCACAGCTTGATCAGGAGGTCGTCATCGCTGCTCATGCCCGGCCCGAATTCGATGCTGTAGCCGCCGACCCGCAGCCAGAGTTCGCGACTCACCAGCGTCGGCTGCAATGCGACGCCATCCCGGTCAACCGTGTCCATGTTCGCTGCAAAGTCCAGCAATCGCGCCTCATCGAAATCGGCGGGGCCGGTGCCGAAGTGCGCGACCGTCACGAGCGCGTTGCCGGTATCGGTCGGCTCGATCATCGTGGATGCGAGATAGGCCGGCGTATTCCCGAGCCCGCGCAGCGCTTCGACAAACGCGGTGTCCCACCCCGGCGTGCAATACATGTCGTCGTTCATGTACAGAAGCCACTCGCGGGATGCAAGGCGTGCGACGTCGTTGACCGCGATGCATACGCCAACGTTGCCCTTGCTCCAGGTGTGTCGAATACCCTGCTCGCGGACCCATTCGAGCGTGCCGTCGCTGCCGTCGTTGACGTGCACGAGAATTTCATGCTCGTACGCAGAGTGGCACCGGATACTGTCGATGCACAGTTTCAGATACGGCAGATTATTCCAGGTCGGAATCAGGATGCTGAACATGTCGATTCTAATGATTAAGCGGCTGACACGGCGTCGGCGCGATCGGTGATCGCCAGCAGCACGGCGACCACGGTCGCATAGAAAGCCACCGTGCCTTTCAGGTCGAAAGTCTCTACCGTCAAGCCAAAAACAAGAAACATCAGGACGAACGAAAGTCCCATGAGCGCCGTACGGCGCACCGTGCCCGATGCCGCCCTCAAACGGCTAGCGAAAAAGAGTGCGGGTACGACATAGATGCCGAGCAGTGCAATGCCGCCCACGATGCCGAAATTGACCGTATAGGCCAGCAACTGGTTGTGTGTCTCACCAATGCCGAATTGCGCCGCAAGCGGCGTAAGCGCACCTTGCCGGACAAGCCCGGGCATCGCATCGCGAAAGCCCTCGCCGCCGAGGCCCAGCACCGGATGCTGGCGAATCAGCGTGAATGCCACGTCGTAGAGCTGCAGCCGGATTCCAACCGCCGTGTCGCGTTCCCCATGCGTGTACTGCGCTAAATCGGACGACACCATGTCGATGCGCTCGCGCACCGAACCGGACAGGCCGTAGACGAGCGCAAGCAGCGCCACAACGGCAAGGGGCGCCAGCACGTTCCAGCGCAAGGACTTGCCGCGGCCGCGCTCCCACAGAATCAGCACGGCGATGGGCGGAATCGCGGCCCATCCGCCGCGCGAGCCGGTCAACAACGAAACCGCGAGGCCTGCAAAAAGACCTGCGATCTTGAGTACGCGTAAAAGCACCGTGTCCTTGCGCCACCAGTTCAGCGAAAGCGCCGACAGCACGGCAAACGCAAGCGCGATGTCCCCGAAATGAATCGGATTGAGAAATTTGCTGCTAACCCGGCCGTCGCCCCAGTCGCGTGACATGAACAGGATGATCACCAGGGTCGACAGCACGCCAAGCGTAAAGGACAGATCCGCCCACGCGAAGACCCGCTGCGGCGCGCGTCGCAGGGCGAGAAAGAGCGGAACGGCGAGAAGAAACCGCGACGGAGAATCCCAGTACCGGAGGGACACGTGGCCGTGCAGGCGCGTGCTCAGCATCACTGCGACAAGCGGCCCGGCCAGCGCGACACAGACGGCCAGCCCAAGACGCCTGGGGCGTGCGTAACCATAGGGTGCACCGGAACGCGGCCAGCACAACACAGCAAGCGAAAGAGCCGACGCAATGATCGACATGGCGCTCGCGCCGCCATTCAGAAGCATTGCCACAGACGGAAATGTCAGCAGAAAAAGCGCAATCAACCAGTCACCGTGCACCGTCTGTCGTTTGTCAGTTTTAACGGATGTCGGCATTATGATTTTCTATTATCGGTAACGACACTTGACCACAGCACAATATTTACGCGTGTCAAACCAGATGAGAAGCCTGACATTGTACTCACACATGAGTTGCTCAAACCAATTGTAAATTTTACGGGAGCGGCATAAGCCGCTCCGTCGGCTGATACCGCCCCAGCCTCCGGGCAAGAGCCGCCGCCATGTTAGACTCGGCGTCCACCCGTGGACAAGAATTAGGACAAGGCCCGTGTTTCAGCAGCCCCGCCCGAGCACTTCATGGTTTGCGCCTGCCAACTGGCTGGACAACGCCGTCGCCAGGTCCGTCAACATCCCGTATGCGGGTGTGCCGCACGAACCAGACGTATTTCTCAACGGCAACAGTCGCATCAAGATTGCGAAGAAGTATCTGCACAAGAGGATGCTGTTGGGCGCGCGCCGGCAGCTTCGACACGAACGGCCGCATCTCGACGGCTCGCAGCGCGTGCTGTGGATTTACGCCAAGCGGAACTTCGGCGACGCAACGATGGACATGGCGGGCCGCGCGCTGCTCAAAAACACGGGGGTTCGCCTCGACCTCCTCACATTGCCATCGCAGGTTCCGCTTTTCAGGGAAGACGACATATTCGGCAGGGTATATGGCGATCCGCTCGAAGTCGACGCGAACCTGTACGACGCGATACTGCTGTCCGAATACAACCTGCAGTCGATCCGCCTGAAGGCGCGCTACTTTCGCAAACTGCCCCATGCGTGCCTGTACCAGTACTTCAACGGACCCGATCGCAATCAGACATGCTTTAGCTATGCGGGCGTGAACGACGTCTTCTCGCTCGGCTACGACGTCGACGAACTGGCTTCGATCAGCAAGCCCTATCTGTCCAGCTGCGACGCGACGCGCGACTCGGTGCGCCCGCTGCTTCCTGCGCAACCGTTCATCGCACTCGCCGCGGGCGGCGTGGACCCCAACCGGACGTACCACCGCTGGCCGGAATTCGTCGACATGCTGAGCCGCTGCGACGACGCTCGCATACCTAAGGAACTTGTCGTGCTCGGCTCGGATAACGGCACGGAAATCGCGCAGAATCTGTGCGCGCGCGCGCCGGGCAACGTGGCGATCCGTTCGCTCACCGGCAAGCTGGCGTTCCTGCAGGCACGGGAGATCGTCGCGCACGCCGCACTGTTTGTCGGCGCCGATGGCGGACTCATGCACGTCGCGCATAGCACGTCCACGCCAAGCGTTTCGCTGTTCTCGCACCGCGAACCGCCCTATCTGCGATTGACCGAGGCATGCCACTCCATCGGCCTGCAAGGCAGCGGCAACGTCGACACCATCGAGCCTGCGCAGATCATGGACGCCGTACTCCAGCAACTGGCCACTCGTCAGCCTTCGCTTTCCTGCGCCGACTAGCGGGTCAAACCCGGGGTCAACCCCGGGCTCAAACCCAGACTCAATCCGCGGCTCACAGCCACGCATCCTCGCCCGCACCCGATAGCGCCAGCGGCGCTCGCCAGATCACCGCTGCAGCGTGTGCAGCTTCACGCGCCGCAGCGTCACAATCACCGCCACTGTCACATCAAGCCGCGCTTTGCTGATACTGGATCCGGTGCAGGTGCGCGTACAGCCCGCCATTCTCAAGCAACTGCTGGTGCGAGCCGGATTCGACGATGTGGCCGCCATCCATCACGAGGATGCGATCCGCGCGCTCGATCGTCGATAGACGGTGTGCGATCACGAGCGTCGTGCGCCCCTGCATCAGCGTTTCAAGCGCCGCCTGCACATGGCGCTCCGATTCCGAATCGAGCGCCGACGTCGCTTCGTCGAGGATCAGGATCGGCGCGTCCTTGTAGATCGCGCGGGCAATGGCGAGGCGCTGACGCTGCCCGCCCGAGAATTTCATGCCGTTGTCGCCAATCAACGTGTCCATGCCGTCAGGAAGCGCCGAAACCGTTTCCCACAGGTTCGCGGCACGCAGTGCACGCTGCACACGCTCGCGGTTCGCCGTTTCACCATAGGCGACGTTGTTTGCGACCGTATCGTTGAACAGCACCACGTCCTGGCTCACCATCGCGAACTGTCGGCGCAGCGCATGCACGTCGTAGTCGGTAATCGGCACGCCGTCGACGAGCACCTCGCCGCCGGTCGGGTCGAAAAAGCGCGGCAACAGATTCACGAGCGTCGTTTTGCCACTGCCCGACGGGCCTGCGAGCGCCACCATCTCGCCAGGCTTCACCCGGAACGACACATGGTCAAGCGTCGCGCGATGGCTCGCGCCATAGGCGAACGAAACATCGCGGAACTCCACCTCGCCGCGCGCGCGCTCAAGCGGCATGCCGCCGCCAGCCGGCTCCGGCGGTTCGTCGATCAGCCCGAAAATCAGCTCGGCCGCGGTCATCCCGCGCTGCAGCGGCTGGTTCACGTCGATCAGGTGCTTGAGCGGCGAGATCACGAGCAGCATCGCCGTGACGAACGCGACAAACCCGCCGACCGTCGTCTGGTCATTCGACGCCTGCACGACCGCAATGGTGATGACGACCGCCAGCGCGATCGACGCAAGGAACTGCGTGAGTGGCTGCGCGAGCCCGCCCGAGACCGTCATGCGCATCTGGTAGCCGCGCAACCGGCGGCTCATCGCGCCGAAGCGATCCTTTTCGTACTGCTCGCCATTGTGAACCTTGATCACCTTGTGGCCGCCGACGGTCTCCTCGACGATATAAGACAGCTCGTTCGTCAGCGACTGATGCTCGCGGTTCAGACGCCGCAGACGCCGGTTGATCTTGCTGACGAGCCAGCCGATGCCCGGCAACAGCACCGCGACGATCAGCGTGAGCCGCCAGTTCAGGTAAAACAGGTAACCGAGCAGGAACACCACTGTCAGCGAATCGCGCACGAGCGTGACCAGCACGCCGAGCAGCACGCCCAGAATCTGGTTGACTTCGAAGACGATCGCGTTGATCACCGTACTCGCGGTTTCGCGCTGGAAGAACCCGACGCTTGCGTGAATCATCCGCTCGAACATCTTGAGCCGCAGCGCGAGCAGCACGCGGTTCGACACGTACTGCAGCAGATAGCCGGATGCATATTGCGCAACGCCGCGTATGAGCGACAGCCCGATGACCGCAACCGGCACCAGCCACTTCGCCTTCGGATCGCCCCGCGTGCCAAAGCCGTGATCGAGCAACGGCTTGAGCAGCGCGGGAATGCCGGCCTCGGTGGCCGCCACCACGGCCATCGACACCACGCCGGCGACAAGCACCCAGACAAGGGGCTTCAGATACGGCCACAGCCGGCGCCCGATCTCCACCGGCGACGACTTCGTGCCGGAACCGACCGGCTTGCTCAGGGTTGATTTCCCGCCCAAAATGCCCTCGAAAAAATGCGGATGAAGCGTTCCGCCCGCAGGCGGGCAAACAAGTACGCCATTGTAAACGCTCGGCCAATGCGGCGATGAACTGGTTCTCCCGGGCGATGTCCGCGCGCCTTGACGTGCAGTCCGCATGAGCGCCGTCACCTGCCACCCGCGCACGGTGTACTGGCGCAAATTTTTGTATATACTGCCTCGTTTCATCGGCGGCATGGACGTGCGCCGATGAACCACTTACAACGCCGGAACCGGCTCTGATCGGTATCCAGCGCGGTATCCGGCGGATATCCAGCTGTATCCAGCGGTATTCAGCCCCTTTTTCAAGCCTTCGCAAGCCAGCGCCGATGAGTGACATCGCCAAACCCGATGCGATCAGTGTCATCGTCATCGTCAAGAACGAAGCACACGATATTCGGGCGTGTCTTGCATCAGTCCAGGGCTGGGTCGACGAAATCGTCGTGCTCGACTCGGGCAGCACGGACGGCACCCAGGCAATCTGCCGCGAGTTCGGCGCCACGGTCGTCGAAACCGACTGGCCCGGCTTCGGGCCGCAGAAACAGCGCGCGCTCGAAACGGCGCGCGGACCCTGGATTCTCTCGCTCGATGCCGACGAACGCGTTCCCACGGCGCTGCGCGATGAAATTCTGGCGAGCGTGAAAGCGAATGCCGCCGACCTGTTCCAGTTGCCCCGCCGCTCGAACTACTGCGGACAGTGGATACGCCACTCCGGCTGGTCGCCCGATTATGTGACGCGGCTCTTTCGTCGCGACGCCGCCCGCTTCTCGAACGATCTCGTTCATGAACGCGTGCTCTACTCGCCCGATTCGCGTATCGCCGCGCTTCGCGAACCATTGCTTCACTACAGCTTTCGCGACTTCTCCGACGTGCTCGGCAAGATCGACAGCTATTCGACCTATGGCGCAACGCAGGGCGCGGTGCGCGGCAAGCGCGGCAGTCTCGGCAAAGCACTGATGCACGGGTTCTGGACCTTCGTGCGCACCTGGATCATCCAGCGCGGGTTCCTTGACGGCAAGATGGGCCTCGTGCTCGCGATTTCCAACGCCGAAGGCACCTACTACCGTTACCTGAAGCTGATGCTGCTCGATACGAAACAGCCAGCCGCTGCCGCCCCCGGTGACCGCGCGAGTGGCCGATGAACGGGCCACGCGACATGCTGATTTCCGTGGTCGTCAGCACTTATAACCGTCCCGACGCACTTGAGCGCGTACTGACCGCCTGCACCGCGCAGACCGACACGAACTACGAAATCATCGTCGCCGACGACGGTTCAACCGACTCGACGCGCGAGACCGTTGTACGCTGCGCCCAGGCCAGCACGGTACGCATCGAACACGTCTGGCAGGAAGACGACGGGTTCCGCGCCGCCGAGATTCGCAACAAAGGGATTGCGAAGTCCCGTGGCGACTACGTGATCTTTCTGGATGGCGATTGCGTTCCACAGCACGACTTCGTACAGCGACACCGTCGACTCGCCACCGAGCGCGTCGTCGTCACAGGCAGCCGGATTCTGCTCGACGAAACGCTGACGCAACAGGTCATCGGCCAGAAGCTCTCGTTGCCGGACGAAGGCATCGGCTTCTGGGCACGGCAGCGCATGGGCGGCCATGTCAACAAGATCGCGCCGCTCTTCATCAAGCTGCCGGACCACCCATGGCGCGACATCGACCAGTTCAAATGGCGCGGCATCAAGAGTTGCAACATGAGCGCGTGGCGCTGCGATCTGGAGCGCGTGAACGGTTTCGACGCCAGCTTCGTCGGCTGGGGGCACGAGGATGCCGATCTCGTGATCCGGCTCGCCAACTGCAACGTGCACCGCAAGCTCGGCGCATACGCCACGGAGATATTCCACCTGTGGCACCGGGAGCAGCCGCGTACGCAGGAAAGCTCCAACTATGAGCGCGTCAAGGCGCGCATCGCGGACGGCACGGTGCGCGCCGCGCGCGGCCTGGCGGAACTGCCGCTGTAGACGGCTTGCCCCGGTGCATGGCAAGTCGCCACATGATCCGACCGAAACGCTGCTGCGGGCCCAAGCCAGTCAGTACACGATCTCGATAGCGCTGCCGGCCAGTTCGCTGCGCAGCGCCGCGAGCAGGTCGTCGGTGGGTTTGACGCGCCATGCGTCGCCCAGCCGGACCTCGCCTTCCGCGCGTTCGTTGCGATAGGCGATCTGCACCGCAAGCCCGTTCGGAATCACCGCGTGGCTGCGCTCGCGATCACGGCCGTAGCCGCCACCCTCGCGGCCGCCGCGAGTGCGCGCGGGCTCGGCGGGCGCGGGTAGCGTGTCGTCGGGCTTCGCGCGATGCGCCTCCAGCACGGCGCGCAGCGCATGCACGTCGGCATTGCCGTTCACCTGCAGCTTCACGGCCTGGGCATAACGGCTGCGCGCGCGCTCCAGATCCATCACCGTGTCCACGGTGAAGCGGATGCCGCCCGTGAAGGCGTCGTTGCGCGCGCCGCCCTGCACGACCAGCAATTCGTCTTCCTTGAAAAGCGCCTTGTGCGCTTCGTACTGCTCGTTGAAGACCGTCACTTCGCACTGGCCGGAGCCGTCGTCGAGCAGCGCGATCAGCATCTTCCCGCGCTGGGTCATCTGCGTGCGCAGCGACGCGATCACGCCCGCGATGAGCTTGTCGCGCCCTTCCTTCAGCTCGCCGATCTTCTGGCGCACGAAGCGGCGCACTTCGTCCTTGTAGGCGTCGAACAGGTGCCCGGAGAGATAGAAGCCGAGCGCCCCCTTCTCTTCCTGAAGCTTGCGTTTTTCCGGCCAGGCCGGTTCGTCGATGAGTTCGTGCGCGGCCAGCGGCGCATCGCCCATGTCGAAGAGGCCCGCCTGCATGGCGTTGGCGCTCGCCTGGTCGGCGGCTTCCATCGCGAGCGGCACGGACGCGAGCAGTTGCGCGCGATTCGCGTGGAGGGCGTCGAACGCGCCCGCGCGGATCATCGCTTCGATCGTGCGGCGGTTCACGACGCGCCGGTCGATACGCTCGCAGAAGTCGAACAGATCCTTGAAGAGTCCGCCTTCTTCACGCGCACGTAAAATTTCTTCGATGGCGTTCTGGCCGCTGCCCTTGATTGCCCCAAGGCCGTAGCGGATCGTGCGCGAGCGCGCGCCAGCGACCGCGGGATCGAAATCGGCGACCGGCTCGAAGCGGTACGCCGACGCATTGACGTCGGGCGGCAGCACCTTCATGCCGTTCGCGATGCAGTCCTCGAAGAGGATCTTCACCTTGTCGGTGTCGTCCATGGCGAGCGACATGTTGGCCGCCATGAATTCCGCCGGATGGTGCGCCTTGAGCCATGCGGTGTAGTACGCCAGCAGCGCGTAGGCGGCCGCGTGCGACTTGTTGAAGCCGTAGCCCGCGAACTTCTCCATCAGGTCGAAGATCTCGTCGGACTTCTCGCGCGTGAGCCCGTTCGTCGCCGCGCCCTCGGCGAAAATCTCGCGATGCTCCGCCATCTCCTCGGGCTTTTTCTTGCCCATTGCACGGCGCAGCAAGTCGGCGCCGCCCAGCGAGTAGCCGCCGATGATCTGCGCCATCTGCATCACCTGCTCCTGGTAGACCATGATGCCGTAGGTCTCTTTCAGGACGGGTTCGACGCGCGGATCGGGATATTCCACCACTTCGCGGCCGTGCTTGCGCGCGCAGAAGCTCGGGATCAGGTCCATCGGGCCCGGCCGGTACAGCGCCACGAGCGCGATGATGTCCTCGAAACGGTCGGGCTGGGCGTCTTTCAGCATGCCCTGCATGCCGCGGCTTTCCAGCTGGAACACCGCGACCGTGTTCGCCTTCTTGAGGATCTGGAACGACGGCGCGTCGTCGAGCGGCACCTGCGCGAGCGACCAGTCTTTCTTCGATGGGTCGAGCCTGCGGATATAGCGCTCGGCCCAGTCGAGGATCGTCAGCGTCGTGAGGCCCAGAAAGTCGAACTTCACGAGGCCGACGGCTTCCACGTCGTCCTTGTCGTACTGGCTCACGACGCCGCTTTCGTCGCCCTGCGTGTAGAGCGGGCAGAAGTCCGTGAGCTTGCCCGGCGCGATCAGCACGCCGCCCGCGTGCATGCCGACGTTGCGCGTGAGGCCCTCCACGAGCTGCGCGAGGTCGAGCAGCTGGTGCACTTCGTCTTCGTTGTCGTAGCGCTCCTGCAGGAGCGGCTCTTCCTTCATCGCATCGGCGATGGTGACGTGCTTGCCGGGCTTGAACGGGATGAGCTTCGCCACGCCGTCCGTGAAGTTGTAGCCGAGGTCGAGCACGCGGCCGATGTCGCGCACGGCCGCCTTCGCGGCCATGGTGCCGAACGTCGCGATCTGGGACACGGCGTCCGCGCCGTACTTCTCCTTCACGTACTGGATCACGCGGTCGCGGCCGTGCTGGCAGAAGTCGATGTCGAAGTCGGGCATCGACACGCGTTCCGGATTCAGGAAACGCTCGAACAGCAGGTTGTAGCGCAGCGGATCGAGGTCGGTGATGCCGAGCGCGTACGCGACGAGCGAGCCCGCGCCCGAGCCGCGGCCCGGCCCGACCGGCACGCCGTTGTTCTTCGCCCAGTTGATGAAGTCCGCGACGATCAGGAAGTAGCCGGGGAAGCCCATCTTGACGATGGTTCCGCACTCGAATTCCAGACGCTCGTAGTAACGCGCGCGCTCCTGCTCACGCTCCGCTTCGTCCGGGTACAACTGCACGAGGCGCTTTTCGAGCCCCTCTTTCGAGAGCTGCACGAGGTAGTCGTCGAGCGAGAGGCCGTCCGGCGTCGGGAAGAGCGGCAGCTTCGGCTTGCCGAGTTCGAGCGTGAGATTGCAGCGCTTCGCGATTTCGACCGTGTTCGCCACCGCCGACGGAATATCGGCGAAGAGCGCCGCCATTTCCTCTTGCGACTGGAAGCGCTGCAGCGTCGTGAAGCGCTTCTGGCGGCGCGGATTCGCGAGGATGTCGCCCTCCGAGATGCACACGCGCGCTTCGTGCGCGGTGTATTCCTCGGCCTGCATGAACTGCATCGGATGCGTGGCGACCACCGGCAGGTTCAGGTCCGCCGCCAGCGCGACCGCCTGCTGGACATACGGTTCGCCGCCCGGCTGGCCGCAGCGTTGCAGTTCGATATAGAAGCCGTTCGGGAACAGCTTCGCCCAGCGCTGTGCGTGACGCTTCGCGCTTTCGGTGTTGCCCGCCGCGAGCGCGAGGCCGACATCGCCCTGTTGCGCGCCCGAGAGCGCGAGCAGCCCCTCCCCGAGGCCCCCTTCGAGCCATGCAACATCGATTTCCGCGCGGCCGCGGTGCTGGTTCGTGAGCCACGCCTTCGACAGCAATTCGCAGAGGTTCAGGTAACCGCGCTTGTCCTTCACGAGCAGCAAGAGACGCGAAGGCTTGTCGCGGTCGTCCGGATTCATGACCCAGACGTCGCAGCCGGCAATGGGTTTGATCCCTTTGCCGCGGGCTTCCTTGTAGAAACGAACGAGGCCGAATGCGTTGGCGAGGTCGGTAAGCGCGAGCGCCCCCTGGCCGTCTTTCGCCGCCGCCTTGACGAGGTCGTCGAGGCGCACGATGCCGTCGGCAATCGAAAATTCGGAGTGGATGCGAAGATGAACGAAGCGGGGATCTGACATGGGCGCCATTGTAACTCCAGCCTCGCGCGAATTCGGACCGCCCGGGCGGCGTTGGCCGTCTGGACAAGCCCTCCCAGGCCCGCGGGCAAAGCCGGCTGAACCTGGCTGAACCTGGCCGGACCTGGACCGGGCGCCACGTCGCGAAGCAGGGTTGAGAGATAATGCCGAATTGCGCCCGCCGCCCGGTCTACCTCCCAAAGCCGGACGCCGCGGGCAAGTCTCTCCGGTTTTCCCCCATGCGCATCCTCAATCTCTCCGCCTACCAGTTCGCGACACTCGACAAACTCGCCGAATGGCGTCCGCTTGTGCTCGAACGCTGTCAGTCGCTCGATTTGCGGGGCACGATCCTGCTCGCGCCGGAGGGCATCAATCTGTTCGTCGCCGGCGACGAAACCGCCGTGCGCGCCTTCATCGACTACATCCGGCACGATCCGCTCTTCGAAGGCAAGTTCGCGACGCTGCAGTTCAAGGAAAGCTTCTCGGAAACGCGCCCGTTCAAGCGCATGCTCGTGCGTCTGAAGCGCGAGATCATCACGATGAAGAAGCCCGCGATCCGCCCCGAAGCAGGCCGCGCGCCATCCGTCTCACCGGTCACGCTCAAGGCCTGGCTCGATCGCGGCCACGACGACGAGGGCCGCCCGGTCGTCATGCTCGACACGCGCAACGCTTTCGAAGTCGACGTGGGCACATTCGATCAGGCGCTCGACTACCGCATCGGCAAGTTCAGCGAATTCCCCGGCGTAATCGAGGCGAACCGGGCCGATCTCGAAGGCAAGACCGTCGTGTCGTTCTGCACGGACGGCATCCGCTGCGAGAAGGCCGCGATCCACATGAAGGAAGTGGGCATCGAACACGTCTATCAGCTCGAAGGCGGCATTCTCAAGTACTTCGAGGAAGTGGGCGGCGCGCATTATCGCGGCGACTGCTTCGTGTTCGACCAGCGCAGCGCGCTCGATCCGCAACTCGCGCCGTCCCCCACCGTGCAGTGCCGCTCGTGCGGCGCGGCCGTGACGCCCGCCGGGCTGGCGTCGCCGCTCTATGTCGAGGGCGAGACCTGCCCCGCCTGCCATCCGGCGCGCGAAGACGACGCTGGCGCTTCGGCGCAGGCCAGTGCAAGCCCACAAGAGCGCCTGAGCCCGCACGAGCGTGACTGACACCCGCCGCGCGGCACCGTCCGGCCCTCTGCCCTATCGCGGACGCTTCGCGCCCTCGCCGACCGGCCCGCTCCATTTCGGCTCGCTCGTCTCGGCGCTCGCGAGCTGGCTCGACGCGCGCGCGCACGGCGGCGCGTGGCTCGTGCGCGTCGAGGACATCGACGGCCCGCGCACCGTGCCCGGCACCGACCTCGACATCCTCGCGACGCTCGAACGCTTCGGCTTTCACGCCGACGAACCGCCCGTCTGGCAAAGCGCGCGGATCGAGCGCTATCGCGCGGCGCTCGACGCACTGGTCGCGGCGGGCCACGCCTATCCGTGCGGCTGCACGCGCAAGGAAATCGCCGATTCGCAACTGCACGCGCATCAGCGCAACACCACGCTGATCTACCCCGGCACCTGCCGCAGCGGCCTGCACGGCAAGCCCGCGCGCGCCTGGCGCCTGCGCGTGCCGGATTACGCACACCCGGACGCACACGCGGACACACATACGGACACACATACGGACAAACATACGGACAAACATACGGACAAACATGCGGACGCGCCCGCGCACGCAGCCGTGATCCGCTTCGACGATCGCTGGCAAGGTTCGCAGTCGCAGAATCTTGCGACCGAAGTGGGCGACTTCGTGCTGCTGCGCGCGGACGGGCAGTGGGCGTACCAGCTTGCGGTGGTGGTCGACGACGCCGAGCAGGGCATCACGCACGTCGTGCGCGGCGCGGACCTGCTCGATTCGACGGCGCGCCAGATCTGGCTGCAACGCTGCCTTGGCGTGCCGACGCCCGCTTACCTGCACGTCCCGGTCGTGACGAATGAGGAAGGCGAAAAGCTGTCGAAGCAGACCGGCGCGCAGGCGCTCGATCCCGAGCGCCCGCTCGATGCGCTCATCGCGGCTTCCCGGCATCTGGGGCTCGCGCTGCGCGACCCGGCGTCAACGTCGCTCGAAGCATTCCAGGCCGACGCCATCGACGCCTGGCGGCGCAGGCTCGCGCAATTGCCGGCCGCCTGAACGCAGCGACGCGAGCGGCGCCAGCGGCAGATCAGGGCGCGCAAAAACGAAACGGCGCGTCAGGCATCACGCCGGACACGCCGTTTGTCGGTGTGTTGATCAGCCGAAAAAAATCAGTTCGACGACGACGAAGGCTTGTTGCGCCACGACGCGCCGAGCCCGCCCAGCAGCGCGGCGAGCGGCTGCTTCGACTGCGGCTTTTGCGGCGCGCCGTTGTTCGACGCGGAGAGATCCTCGGCGGCCTTGCGCGCCACCGGCGACGGCTCATAGGGCTTCAGGAAGAAGTCGTCGACGGGCTGCGCGCGATGATGCGGCCGCTCGTACGACGTCGTGCGGCGATGGCCGTGCGTCGGGCGCTCGCCACGTTCGCCGCGCTCGTGGCGCGGGCGGCTGCCGCCGTCGTGATGCGCGACCGGCGTATCGACCGTGAGACGCTCGACGGGCAGCGAGCGCTTGATGAGCTTCTCGATGTCGACCAGCTGCTTCTTCTCGTTCGCGCTGCACAGCGAGAGCGCGTCGCCCGACGCACCGGCGCGGCCCGTGCGGCCGATGCGGTGCACGTAGTCTTCGGCATTGAACGGCAGGTCGAAGTTGATGACGGCGGGCAGTTCCGCGATGTCGAGGCCGCGCGCGGCCACGTCGGTCACCACGAGCGCTTCGATGTCGCCGCGCTTGAAGGCGTCGAGCGCCTGCATGCGCTCGCTTTGCGAGCGGTCGCCGTGAATCGCCGCGGCGACGATGCCCTGCTTCTCGATCTGGCGCGCAAGACGGCTCGCGCCGATCTTGCTGTTGCAGAACACGATGACCTGTTTCAGGCCGCGCTCGCGGATCAGTTGAACGACCGCGCCGGTCTTGTCGCCCTCGGCGACTTCGAAGACGATCTGCGTGACGTTCGTGGCCGTCGAATTGCTGCGCGCGACTTCGATGGTCTGCGGCGTGCGCAGATACGTGGCGGCGAGCTTCTTGATTTCCGGCGAGAACGTCGCCGAAAAGAGCAGCGTCTGACGCTCCTTCGGCAGCAGATTCAGGATGCGCTGCAGGTCCGGCAGGAAGCCCATGTCGAGCATGCGGTCGGCTTCGTCGAGGACGAGCATCTGCACCTGGCCGAGGTTCGTGGTCTTTTGCTGGACGTGGTCGAGCAGGCGGCCCGGCGTCGCGATCAGGATTTCGACGCCGCGGCGAAGCTCGTCGGACTGCGGATTCATGTCGACGCCGCCGAACACCACCGCGCTGCGCAACTGCGTGTGCCCGGCGTACGAGCGCACGTTCGCGGCAACCTGGTCGGCCAGTTCGCGTGTGGGGGTGAGGATCAGCGCGCGCACGGGATGGCGCGCGGGCGAGGCGCTCGTGTTCGCGCCGGGCAGCAGACGCTGGATGATCGGCAGCGAGAAGCTCGCGGTCTTGCCGGTGCCGGTCTGCGCGGCGCCCATCACGTCGCGGCCTGCGAGGACGACGGGGATCGCCTGCGCCTGGATCGGCGTAGGCGTCGTGTAGCCCTGCTGCTCGATTGCCTTCAGGATTTGGGGTGCAAGGCCAAACTGGTCGAAGGTCGCAGTGGTGGGCTTGACGTCGGTGTCGGACATGGTGGCTTCGCTATAAAGGCCGGTACTCACGGCCGGGCGCCTCATCAGGACGAAATCGCGGGACGAAGTCGCGGGGCGCAGTCGTGGGACACAGTCGCAACTCGCGGCCCGGCGGGCCGCAAGGAGTACGCCTGGCAAAGGTCACCGGCGTACAGCCGGGGTAACGCTTCCGCACCGGCAGTCCGGCTCGGAGGCTGGGATGCGCGCACTACGGCTGTATACCCTGCGCGCGCCAACCCCGGCTCTCATCCGGCAGCCACGGCGGCCTGATGCGGCCGGCGCACCTCGCCGAAAGCGCGGTATTGTAGCACCCTGGCATAAATCCTGATGGCAGCGCGCCCGGGCTTCTGCGCGCGAGCGCCTGCGCGAGCCCGCAGGTCCTCGGGTTCGCACAGCGCCGCCCGAATCCTCCGCGCAGCCGTGCCGCATATTACCGGCCCAACATGACGGAAAATCGTCGCTCGCGAGGCGAGTCTGCCGAGCCGGTCTGACTAATCGGTCTGACGAATCGGCCTGACTTCAGCGCATGATCGTCGCGCAACCGGCGAGAATGGGCGGCGCATTTTCGCCAGCCGAGGCGTCGTAGAGATCGGCGCGCGGGCCTTTCGTCCACCAGGTATAGCGGCCAGCCTGATATTTCACGCCCGACGCCGCAATGGTTTCGACCAGCAGCAGACGCTGTCCCTCCACCGGCACCACCGCAAAGCTCTGGCCGTTTTTCGTGTTGATATAGGCGACCTTGAAGGTCCTGCCGTTCGCGCAGGTGTAGCTGAACGCGTGGCGGGCCTGCGTCTGGATCTCAGGAACGTTCAGCGGCGCAGCCTGCGCTTGCGCCATTGCGCCGCAGGCCAGCGCGAGGCTTGCTGCGCGAAACGCCCAACCCGCAATCCGTTTGTTCTGCATGGGTTTCTCCGTGAGTGACGACGTGCGCCGCTTACGGGGCGGCACGTCAGGGATCGATGATGTCAGCGCAGGCTTCGGTCGCGCGGCGCGGGCATGGCCCACGACCGGCACGATCTTCAGCCCCGCCGACGCTATGCGGCTCGGCTCAGCTCGGTGCGATGCAGCACGGCGCGGCCTGTGCGCGACTCGCCGCGCCCTGCTGGCGAACATGCGCTGCGCGTCACTCCGAGCGCAGCGCCCTGAGCAGCTTTGCGACGCTCGGTCAGTCGCGCAGTCAGTCGCTCATTAAGCTCATTAAGTCACGCAGTCAGCCAATCAGCCCCGGGCTCACTCCGCCACGCTGCCCGACACCGGCTGCACCGCCGCTGCCACTGCGCGGGCACGGGCGCGCGCTTCCTCGATATCGGCGCCGGTCGCGAGCGCAACGCCCATGCGGCGCTTCACGAAGCTCTCCGGCTTGCCGAACAGACGCAGATCCGAACCCGGCACCGCAAGCGCCGCCGCAACGCCTTCGAACGCGATCCCGCGCTCCTCGCGCCCGCCGTAGATAACGGCCGACGCACCCGGACCGCGTGCCGTCGTATCGACGGGCAAGCCGAGGATCGCGCGCGCGTGCAGTTCGAACTCCGAAAAACGCTGCGACGCGAGCGTGACGAGCCCGGTGTCGTGCGGACGCGGACTCACTTCCGAGAACCACACTTCATCGCCGCGCACGAACAGCTCGACGCCGAAAATCCCGCGCCCGCCGAGCGCCTCGGTCACCTTGTGCGCGATCTCGCGCGAGCGTTCGAGCGCCTTCGGGCTCATCGGCTGCGGCTGCCACGATTCGACGTAGTCGCCGTCCACCTGCAAGTGGCCGATCGGATCGCAGAAATACGTCTCGACCTGCCCGCTCGCCGGATCGATGGCGCGCACGGTCAGCAGGGTGATCTCGTAATCGAATTTGACGAAACCCTCGACGATCACCCGGCCGTAGTTCACGCGCCCGCCCGCGAGCGCGTACAGCCAGGCGGCTTCGACGTCGGCGTCGCTGCGCAATACCGACTGCCCCTTGCCCGACGACGACATCACCGGCTTCACGACGCACGGGTAGCCGATATTCGCGATGCCCGCCTTCAGTTGTTCGAGCGAATCGGCGAAGGCGTACGGCGACGTGGCAATGCCGAGTTCCTCGGCGGCGAGGCAGCGGATGCCCTCGCGGTTCATCGTGAGCTGCGCGGCGCGCGCGGTCGGGATCACCTCGGCGACACCGGCGGCTTCGACGGCTGCGAGCGCTTCGGTGGCGATGGCCTCGATCTCGGGCACGACGAGATGCGGGCGCTCCGCGTCGATCACCGCGCGCAGCGCCTGCGGATCGGTCATGTCGACGACATGCGCGCGATGCGCGACCTGATGGCCCGGCGCGTTCTCGTAGCGGTCGACGGCGATCACTTCGACGCCCAGGCGCTGCAGCGCGATGATCACTTCCTTGCCGAGCTCGCCAGCGCCAAGCAGCATGACGCGCGTGGCCGAGGCTGACAGCGGCGTGCCGATGCGGGTGCCGATCTGCATGATGTCTCCAGAATAACGATGGTGCTGCTCCATACGAGCGAGCGCCGATGTTAACACGCAGCCCAGGCGGCGCCGCAGCAGAGAGCGCACCGCCGTGGCACGCAGGCGCTGACCTGCGCGTGCGCTTCAGCATGCTTCAACGTGCTTCGGCCTGCCTCGACGTTTGGCTCGCGCGCATGGCCGCTACTGCGTTACGCTTACGCCTTCGCCGATTACCAGGACCGAAGCGATGTCATTTCGCCTGAGCACGCGCCCGCACGGGCACCCTACCCTGCGCCTGATCGCATCGCGCGCGGCGCCGTTCGCACTCGCGCTGATGCTGGCTGCGTGCAAGATGCCCGTGCACACGGACGCTTCCGCGCCGCCGTCGGATCCGTTCATCCCCGCCGCCACGCAGTTGCTCGACAACACGAAATGGCAGCTCACCGAATGGAAGGAGGCTAACGGCACGCTGCGTACGCTGCCCGGCGTGAGCGCCTCGACGGCCGCTGCACCCGCCGCACCCGCCACGTCAGCCGCCGCAGCGGCAGCGAACCCGATCACGCTCGAACTGTCGACGGCGACCGGCCAGCGCCACGCCAGCGGCTTCTCGGGCTGCAACCGCTACGCGGGCGCCTATGCGCTCAAAAACGGTCTCTTGTCGTTCGGTACGCTCGCGGGCACGCGCATGGCGTGCATCGGCACAGGCGGCGACGTCGAGGGCGCCTACCTCGACGCCCTCAGCCGCATCGCGCGCAGCGGCATGCAAATGGACGCGCCACAAGCGCTGCTGTTGATCCTCGACAACGGTGACCGCCTGACCTTCACGCATCCGGCCGACGCCGCACCGGCGGCCCAGCCGAAGCAGTAATCGACCCGCGACCCACCCGCAACCAACGCGCGATTGAACCGCGATTGAACCGCGATT
>NZ_SCRP01000038.1 GCF_004298475.1 Paraburkholderia sp.
GGCCAACCCCATCACGCAGGTGCCTGTCGACCAGCTTCTGTTTGAACCGCTCATCGTACTTCGTCATGAAAAACACCCCAAAGGCTGGATCGGCGTCCAACTTTTGGGGTGCAGTTCATTCGCGGGCTTTTTTATGGTTCTTCGCGGAATTCCCGGGAGGAAGAGACGGCTGGCAAGGGCTATTCCGAGAGGAGATTCAACAGCCTGCAGAAGCAGGCATCAATGCGAACCGAAGTTCTGGATCGTATATTTGACGATATCCTCGCCTGCCTTCGTGACAGCTTCTTCGTATGATCCGCCGAAGAAACCGCTACCAATCTTCCCTTCGACCTCGGTCTTGGCCAACTCGGTATCGGTCGTATCGAGGTAGCGCACCATGACGACGAGTGAACCTTCCCCAGCATTGCCAATACCGCCTAACAACCAGCGTTGAAACTGATTCCCAGGATTGTTGGAAACAATTGTGTAGACGATTCGCAAGTCTTTTCCACGCGTGAAGGCGCCATTCTCATACAGCCCTTTTTCGATGACTGATCGCATTTTCGCGGTTACTTCAGGCGGCACCGTCACCGTTGCCTCGCTTTCGACGAGTTCGACCCCCGAAAATCGGTCATGATTCCTGGCCGGCTCCAGTACCACGGTTCTCGCCGTTCCACACGCCACAAGGAGCAGTGCGAGTCCGATGACAAGTGGGTGCTTCATGAGTCGTTTCTCCCCTACGACACAATCCGTTTCCAGCGGCGAACAACCGTTGCGGCATAAGTCGACAGCTAACAGCCACAAAACAGGTGTGTATGTGCGTCAGCACCCGTCGGCTCACGATCAGTACAGCCACTCCAGCCACTCCAGCCACTCCAGCCGCTTCACGATGTAACGGGGTATTCCCGGCGGCCGAAAATCCGTTGTTGGGGCGAAGCCATCATCCGCATATTGGCGTTGTGGTTCGAGTAAACGTCCGATCCCGACCGTTTTCTCCCCACCCACGCATCCCCCACACCTCGTTTGAAAACGAAACGATGTGTGACCAACGTTTACGCCATCGAAAGGCCACTTCCCCAAGCGCATAGTCGTAACGTTCCGCCCCTAACCGGGCGGACGCACGCGCTATTTACACTTGCTTTCGATTCTTTACTCATGCGTGCTGATTTGAACCCTACGATCAAACGCGGCCCGGATTGGCATTCTCGTCCGCCTCTCTCATGAATCAAATCATCGGAATGGCTCACAACAAATGACCAGCTTTGATACCGTCATTCTGGGATTCCTCACACAAATCCATCTCGCCCCGCTGCTCAATCACACGATCCGGGTGATTGCGGGACTCTATACATTCAAGGGTTTTCTGCTGATCCCGCTGTTGTGGTGGATCTGGTTCGAGCCAGGCGCGAAACGCGAGTGGCAGCGTGAAATGACGATTGCCACGGTGGCGAGCGGTCTGATCGCGCTCGCAGTGGGGCGCTTGCTGGCACATTTTCTGCCCTTTCGCGTGCGGCCCATCTATAACCCGGACCTGCATCTGCATTTCGCCTCCGAGTCGCTGCGCGAAGCCACGCTAAGCAGCTGGAGTTCGTTTCCGAGCGATCACGCAATGCTGTGGATCGCGATTTCGATGGGGATTTTCCTTATCTGGCGGCGAATCGGCATGATTGCGATTCTGTACACGGTGCTATTCATCTGTTTGCCGCGCGCGTATCTCGGCTTTCACTACCCGACCGATTTGATTGCGGGCGCAGCCATCGGTGTGGCGATCACCTACGTCATGACGCGCGATCCGGTCCGCAAACGCACCGCATCGCCCGCTCTGCGCTGGGCGATGCGCTTTCCCGGGCCGGCATCGATGCTCGCGTTTCTCGTGTGTTTCGAGCTCGTTACGCAGTTCGACGAACTTCTCCAGCTCTTCCATTCGATGGTGAAAGCGGTGTGAGGCGGAATGTGAAGCACTGCGCCGACGACAACCGGCATTGAACACTCACCAGCGAAACAATCGTCAATAAACTCATTCTTCATCGATTGCTTTCGCTGCCCGTTCGACTTTTCGACACACTATCCGAACGAATCACAATCAGCCGTTCGTTACACGCGCCCTGCCGGGAAGACGGTCGAGCCGGGATGCGATAATAGCCGCCAACGACTTCGCTGACAGATTCATCGACATTCCGTCGCGCCGTCGAATCCGTATCAAAACCCGACTATGCGCCGGGCGAGCCTGTCGCTCGCCTCTTGATACGGTAGAGCTTTGCCGGGACGTTTCGCCGCTCAAGGTCTGAATAAGGCTTGAGTAACGCGCGAGCGTCCCGCTCCATTTTTCCCCGTTTCCAAAAGAATTCTCATGGCCCAATACGTCTTCACCATGAACCGGGTCGGCAAAATCGTGCCGCCCAAGCGCCAGATCCTGAAAGACATCTCGCTGTCGTTCTTCCCGGGCGCGAAGATCGGCGTGCTCGGCCTGAACGGCTCGGGCAAGTCGACGCTCATCAAGATCATGGCCGGCGTCGACAAGGACATCGAAGGCGAAGCCACGCCGATGCCCAATCTCAACATCGGCTATCTGCCCCAGGAGCCGCAGCTCGATCCGGAAAAGACCGTGCGCGAAGCGGTCGAAGACGGTCTCGGCGACGTATTCCAGGCGCAGAAGAAGCTCGACGAAATCTACGCGGCCTACGCGGAACCCGATGCCGACTTCGACGCCCTCGCCGCCGAACAGGCGAAATACGAGGCGATTCTGTCGTCGTCGGACGGCGGCAGCCCCGAGCAGCAGCTCGAAGTGGCCGCCGACGCGCTGCGCCTGCCGTCGTGGGACGCGAAGATCGCCAACCTGTCGGGCGGCGAGAAGCGCCGCGTCGCGCTGTGCAAGCTGCTGCTCGAAAAGCCCGACATGCTGCTGCTCGACGAACCGACCAACCACCTCGACGCCGAATCGGTCGAGTGGCTCGAACAGTTCCTCACGCGCTTCCCGGGCACCGTCGTCGCCGTGACCCACGACCGCTACTTCCTCGACAACGCCGCCGAGTGGATTCTCGAACTCGACCGCGGCCACGGCATTCCGTGGAAGGGCAATTACTCGAGCTGGCTCGACCAGAAGGAAGAGCGCCTGAAGCAGGAAGAATCGAGCGAATCGGCGCGCCAGAAGGCGATCAAGAAGGAGCTGGAGTGGGTGCGCCAGAATCCGAAGGGCCGTCAGGCGAAGTCGAAGGCGCGTATCGCGCGCTTCGAGGAACTGTCGAGCCAGGAATACCAGAAGCGCAACGAAACGCAGGAAATTTTCATTCCGGCCGGCGAGCGTCTCGGCAATGAGGTCATCGAGTTCAAGAACGTCAGCAAGTCGTACGGCGACCGCCTGCTCATCGACAACCTGAGCTTCAAGATTCCGGCGGGTGCGATCGTCGGCATCATCGGGCCGAACGGCGCGGGCAAATCGACGCTCTTTCGCATGCTCACCGGCAAGGAGCAGCCGGATTCGGGCGAGATCGTGGAAGGTCCGACCGTCAAGCTCGCGTACGTGGACCAGAGCCGCGACGCGCTCGACGGCAGCAAAACCGTGTTCGAGGAAATCTCGGGCGGCGCGGACATCCTCGCCGTGGGCAAGTACGAAACGCCGTCGCGGGCCTATATCGGCCGCTTCAACTTCAAGGGTTCGGATCAGCAGAAGGTGGTCGGCAACCTGTCGGGCGGCGAGCGCGGCCGTCTGCATCTCGCGAAGACGCTGATCGCGGGCGGCAACGTGCTGCTGCTCGACGAGCCGTCGAACGACCTCGACGTCGAAACGCTGCGCGCGCTCGAAGACGCGCTGCTGGAATTCGCGGGTTCGGTGATGGTGATCTCGCACGATCGCTGGTTCCTCGACCGTATCGCCACGCACATCCTCGCGTTCGAAGGCGACTCGCAGGTCACGTTCTTCGACGGCAACTACCACGAGTACGAGGCCGACAAGATCAAGCGCCTCGGCGAGGAAGCCGCGCGTCCGAAGCGTCTGCGCTACAAGCCGATCAGCCGCTAAGTGCGAAGGCGTCCGCTGCCGCGCAGGCGGCGGACGCACCGTTTCATCGGATTTTCCCCGGTCGCATCGACGTGCGGCTCGCGAGCCTGCCCGCGCTTGGCACCGCTCGCTACCGCTTGCCGCACGGTTCGCGGTGCGGGTCAGGCGAAGCTCAACCGGGCAGGCCCAGATCGCGCAGGCGCGCATCGGTCGCGGCGTCGCTCGTGTGATGCACGCCGTGCCAGCCAAGCGCCGTGGCGGCTTCGGCGTTGTGGCGGTTATCGTCGATGAAGACGAGTTCTGCGGGCGCAATGCCCGGCAGTTGCGCCTCGATGCGGCGGAACATCTCGTGAAAGATCGCCGGATCGGGCTTCACGAGTTTCACGCGCCCCGACACGACGATATCGCGGCAGCGCCGCAGCACGTCGTAACGCTCCCACGCCCACGGAAACGTCTCCGCCGACCAGTTCGTCAGGCCGAAAAGCGGCACGCCCGCCGCCTCCAGCCGGTCGAACGTCGCCACGCCGCCTTCGAGCAGCCCGCCGATCATCTCCGGCCAGCGCGCGTAGAACGCGCGGATCAGCGGCTCGTACGCCGGAAACTTCGCGACGAGGTCCGCCGTGCCCTCGGCAATCGGCTGACCGCCGTCCTGGCGGATCACCCAGTCCATCGTGCAAACGTGCGTGAAGAACCAGCGCCGCTCGGCGTCGTCGGGAATCAGCTTGCGATACAGATATTCCGGGCTCCAGTCCACCAGCACGCCGCCAAAGTCGAACACCACTGCCTTGATCGCCATCGCCGCCGTCCGCGTCAGATCGGTTGCGTGCGCGCTTCGAGCCACGCGAGCGCCGCGCCCGAGACATGCGGCGACACGCGCCGCCGCACCGTCTCGTGATACGCGTTGAGCCACGCGCGCTCGTCGTCGCGCAACAGCGTCAAATCGATGCAGCGCGTGTCGATCGGGCAGAGCGTGAGCGTCTCGAACTTCAGGAAGTCGCCGAATTCGGTCTTTTGCGCCGCCTGATTCAGCACGAGGTTTTCGATGCGCACGCCCCACTTGCCCGGCCGGTAGAGACCCGGTTCGATCGACGTGATCATGCCCTCTTCCATCGCGGTCCACGGCTCGGGGCTCGCGTAGTGCGAGATCACCTGCGGGCCCTCGTGAACGTTCAGGAAATAGCCGACGCCGTGCCCGGTGCCGTGGCCGTAGTCCGCGCCCGCCTCCCAGATCGGCGCGCGCGCGATGGCGTCGAGCATCGGCGAGCGGACGCCGCGCGGAAACTGTGCGCGCGACAACGCCATCGTGCCCTTGAGGACAATCGTGAAGTCGCGTTTTTGCTCCGCGCTCGGCGTGCCGATGGGCACGACGCGCGTGATGTCGGTCGTGCCGTCGAGATACTGGCCGCCCGAGTCGATCAGCAGGAGGCCGTTTCCTTCGATCACGCTGTGCGATTCGGGCGTGGCGCGGTAATGCGGCATCGCGCCGTTGGCGTTGAAGCCCGCAATCGTCCCGAACGACGGTGAAACGTAGCCCGGCCGGCGTGCACGCTCGGCGGTGAGCTTTTCGTCGATGGTGAGTTCGGTGATGGTTTCGTGGCCGAGCGCCTGTTCGAACCACGCGAAGAATTCGGCGAGCGCCGCGCCGTCCTGCTCCATCGTCGCGCGCACGTGTTCGGCTTCGACGGATGTCTTGCGCGACTTGAAGAAGGTGCTCGGATTGATCGATTCGACGAGCTTCACCGCCGACGGCACCGCCTGCAGCAAACCGAACGTCACGCGCCGCGGATCGACGAGCAGCGTCGCGCCTGCGGGCAGCGCGGCAAGCGCCGACGCGGCCTGCGCATACGGCGCGAGGTGCACGTCCTCGCGCGCGAGCGATTGCGCGAGTGCGTCGGGCACCTTGCCCTCGGCGACGAAGAGCGTCGCGCGATCCGGCCCGATCAGCGCATGCGCGACGAATACCGGGTTGTAGGTCACATCGGCGCCGCGCAGGTTGAAGATCCAGGCAAGATCGTCGAGCGTGGAAATGAAATGCCACTGCGCGCCCTTTTCCTGCATCGCGCGGCGCACCTGGCCGAGCTTGCCGGCACGGCCCGCGTCGGCGTGCGGCGCGGTGTGCTCGTAGACCGGCCCGACGGGCAGCGTGGGACGCGCGGGCCACACTTCATCGAGCAGATCGAGATCGGTGCGCAGCGTCACGCCGCGTGCGCCGAGCGCGTCGGACAGCACGCGCGCCGGGGCGACGCCGAGCACGGCGCCATCCACCGCGACCGTGCCGCCCGCCTGCAGGTTCTGCGCGAGCCATTCGACATGCGGCGTGGTCTGCTGGCCGCCCGTCATCTTCATCAGCTCGACGCCGGTGCCCGCAAGCTGATTCTCGGCCTGCACCCAGTAGCGGCTGTCGACCCAGACGCCCGCGAAGTCCTTCGTCACGACCAGCGTGCCCACGGAGCCCGTGAAGCCCGAGAGCCATTGGCGGCCCTGCCAGCGCGGCGGCAGGTATTCGGAAAGATGCGGATCGGCGGACGGGACAAGCGCCGCATCGACGCCCGCACGCGTCATGGCGGCGCGCAGCGCGGCGATCCGCTCGGGGATGGTGGAGTTTTCGGGGAGTCGGGCGTTCATGATTTCACCTGCGAGAAGAAATTATTCGTGACTGCGGCGGGATGGCTGCCGGTCACTGTGAGCAAAAGAGCGGCATTCAGCGGCGCACGCGCAGCGCGACGGCCACAGCCACGAAAACCAGCGCCGACGCCGTGCATACCGGCCATTCGAGCAGTTCGCCGTCATGGAAGAGCCCGGTGACGCGCCCGGCGACGCGTGCGAACCCGGCGCCCAGCACGCCTGCCATGACGGCCAGCGCGAAGCAGCCGTGTGCCCGCGCGCGCATCGGATGCAGCCACCACCCTGCTGCGCCGACCACGACGCCGATGACGACAATGCCGGGCCAGCCCATCAGTGGCGGGTCCTCGCGAAAGTCGGAAAGTACGGATCAGGCGGATTGGGCCGTCGCATCGTGCGGACTGACATGTCTCTAAAGCATTGGCTGGTTTTGGCCGGTTTTGGCCTGGTTTTGGCCGGGAACCGGTCAGCTCGGCGCTTCCCGCGTAGCGGATGAGTGTAGGGGGCGGGATAGCGCAAGGCAAGCGCGGCCGGATTGCCGCGCAGCCGGCCGCCGCAGTTAGCCGCGGAATGTCTGCTATGCGATTGCCGGTTTGACTGGTACGCGAGGACCTGTCCCTGGACGCAGGAGAATCGCACCCCGTTTTGCCGGGTACAACCGCATATAAATCATCAGAATCGCCGGAATTTGCGCTCCGCGACGTTCAGCCGCGCGAATTAAAACGTGTACATTACAGGTGCGCGGCCCACTCCGTTCGAGTTCTCAATGCGCCGTAACTACCTGATTATCAACGGATAAAATGATCTGCCAACCCGAAGGACGGCCGCCGCCAGGCCGGGAAATCACGGTTCGCGCTGCTACCCTTACAGAATGCGAGGAAAAGCTATAATGACGACCAAATTCTCGCTCCATGGTATGCAGCTTCTAACGATCGGAATCAATCACCACACTGCGCCTGTCGCCTTGCGCGAACGCGTGTCGTTTCCGCTCGAACAGATCAAGCCCGCGCTCGCTCTGTTCAAGGAAGCGTGGTCGGGCCGCCGCGCGATCAGCGCGCCTGAGGCAGCCATTCTCTCCACGTGCAATCGCACGGAGCTCTACTGCGCCAGCGACGACACCGCTTCACGCGACGCCGCCATCCACTGGCTTTCGCAGTACCACGGCATCCGCGCAGAAGATCTCGCACCGCACGTCTACGCACTGCCGCAGTCCGAAGCGGTGCGCCATGCGTTCCGCGTGGCGTCGGGGCTCGATTCCATGGTGCTCGGCGAGACGCAGATCCTCGGCCAGATGAAGACTGCCGTGCGCACCGCCACCGAGGCCGGCGCACTGGGCACGTATCTGAACCAGTTGTTCCAGCGCACCTTCGCCGTCGCGAAGGAAGTGCGCGGCACGACGGAAATCGGCGCGCAATCGGTTTCGATGGCCGCCGCCGCCGTTCGCCTCGCACAGCGTATCTTCGAGAAAATTTCGAGCCAGCGCGTGCTGTTCATCGGCGCGGGCGAAATGATCGAGCTATGCGCCGCGCACTTCGCCGCGCACCAGCCGCGCGAACTCGTCGTGGCGAACCGCACGGCCGAGCGCGGCCACTACGTCGCCGAACGCTTCGGCGGCAACTCGATGCCGCTCTCCGATCTGCCCGCGCGCATGCACGAGTTCGACATCATCGTGTCGTGCACGGCGTCCACGCTGCCGATCATCGGCCTCGGCGCGGTCGAACGCGCCGTCAAGGCGCGTCGCCACCGTCCGATCTTCATGGTCGACCTCGCCGTGCCGCGCGACATCGAACCCGAAGTCGGCAAGCTCGAAGACGTGTTCCTCTACACCGTCGACGACCTCGGCACGATCGTGCGCGAAGGCAATGCCTCGCGCCAGGCCGCCGTCGCACAGGCCGAGACGATCATCGAGACGCGCGTCGCCAATTTCATGCAGTGGCTCGACGCACGCAGCATCGTGCCGGTCATCCGTCACATGCACACCCAGGCCGATGCGCTGCGCCGCGCCGAACTCGAGCGCGCACGCAAGCTGCTCGCACGCGGCGACGATCCGGCGGCGGTGCTCGAAGCGCTTTCGCAGTCGCTCACGAACAAGCTGATCCACGGTCCAACGCACGCGCTCAACAACGCGAACGGCGAAGACCGCGACTCGCTCATCGAACTGATGAGCGGTTTCTACCGGCACGGCCAATCCGGCCAATCCGGCCAGGCGAGCCAGCCGGGTCGTGAAGCACGCGACACCCAGGCCGCGCCTGCCGCCTCTTGCGCGGCGAACACCACGTCTGAATCGTCCGGTTCTTCGGACCGTTAGCGGCGCGATCCGCCAGGCGGCGCGTTCCCCACGCGCCGCGACCGGGCTTACAGCCCGCTCTTCCATTTCCCCTCGCACGACTTTCCGGAGACAACTCCGAGCCGCCCGATGAAAACGAGCATGCAATTGAAGCTCGACCAGCTGACTACGCGTCTGGCCGAGCTGAACGATCTTTTGAGCCGTCCCGATGTGACGTCGAACCGCGACCAGTACCGCAAGCTCACGCGCGAGCACGCGGAACTGGAGCCGGTGGTCGCGCACTATGCGCAATGGCGCCAGGCCAAGGACGACGAACTGGCCGCGAAGGACCTGCTCGCGGACGTTTCGATGCGCGAATTCGCCGAAGAAGAGGTGAAAAGCGCGCGCGACCGCATGGTGCAGCTGCAGATGGATCTGCAGAAGATGCTGCTGCCGAAGGACCCCAACGACGAGCGCAACGTATTCCTCGAAATCCGCGCGGGCACGGGCGGCGACGAATCGGCGCTGTTCGCGGGCGACCTGCTGCGCATGTACCTGCGCTACGCGGAGCGCAACCGCTGGCAGACGGAGATGATGTCGGCGAGCGAATCGGACCTCGGCGGCTACAAGGAAGTGATCGTGCGGATCGCGGGCGAGGCCGCGTATTCGAAGCTCAAGTTCGAGTCGGGCGGGCACCGCGTGCAACGCGTGCCGGCGACGGAAACGCAGGGCCGCATCCACACGTCGGCGTGCACGGTCGCGGTGATGCCCGAAGCCGACGAGATCGGCGAAGTCGAGATCAATCCCGCCGATCTGCGCATCGACACCTTCCGCGCCTCGGGCGCAGGCGGCCAGCACATCAACAAGACCGATTCGGCGGTGCGCGTGACGCACCTTCCGACCGGCATCGTCGTCGAGTGCCAGGACGACCGCTCGCAGCACAAGAACAAGGACCGCGCGCTCAAGGTGCTCGCCGCGCGCATCAACGACAAGCAGCGCCAGGAGCAGCACGCGAAGGAAGCGGCGACGCGCAAGAGCCTCGTCGGCTCGGGCGACCGCTCGGAGCGCATCCGCACGTACAACTTCCCGCAAGGGCGCCTCACCGATCACCGCATCAACCTCACGCTGTATCGGCTCGAATCGATCATGGACGGCGATCTCGACGAACTGATCGGCGCACTCGTCTCCGAGCATCAGGCCGAGCAGCTCGCCTCGCTCGGCGACGCCGACTGACGCAGGTCTCATCTGCACCCACATCCACATCCGCATCCGCATACGTGAACCCGAACGCCGTCACCGCCGACGCTCTGCTGCGCGCCTCGCCGCTCCCCGCGCTGGAAGCGCGCGTGCTGCTCATGCACGTGCTCGGCTGGCGCCGCACCGAACTCATCACGCGTGGCGACGAAACGCTCGATAGCGCGCAGGTTCTCGCGTATCGCGCGCTCGAAGCGCGTCGCGCGCAGGGGGAACCGGTCGCGCAACTCATCGGCAGGCGCGAATTCTACGGCCTCGATTTCGACGTCACGCCCGATGTGCTGATTCCGCGCCCGGAAACCGAGCTTCTCGTCGAAACGGCGCTCGCGGCCCTCGACGGCCTCATCGCGCCGCGCGTGCTCGATCTCGGCACCGGCAGCGGCGCAATCGCCGTGGCAATCGCCTCGGCGCGGCCCGACGCGCGCATCTGGACCGTCGACCGCTCGGCGGCCGCGCTCGCCGTCGCGAAGCGCAACGCGCAGCGCCTGCTCGACGCAAAGCGGCCGGGCGGCGAACTCGTGTTTGTCGCGGGCAGCTGGTACGACACGCTCGATCCGTCGCTGCGCTTCGAGGTCATCGTCAGCAATCCGCCGTACATCGCGAGCGGCGATCCGCATCTCGACGAGGGCGACCTGCGCTTCGAGCCGCGCGGCGCGCTCACCGACGAAGCCGATGGCCTGACCGCCCTGCGCGCGATTGTCGCGGGGGCGCCCGCGCGTCTCACGCCCGGCGGCGTGCTGTGGGTCGAGCACGGCTACGACCAGGCGTCGGCTGTGCGTGCGCTACTGTCGGCGCAGGGTTTCGCCGATGCACGCTCGCACAAGGACCTCGCGGGCATCGAGCGCATCAGCGGCGCGCGCCTGCCGGACTGAAAAGCACGACGCAGGCACAGCGCAAGCACGACGCACAAGCGCCGCGAACCGCCCGATTGCCCCTACAGGACGCGGTCGGACGCCCGCTGGCAACGGCGAAATCCGCTATCATTTCAACCTGTTCCGCATCCAAACATTGCAAGGTCAGTCATGGACACCCAACAACGCATCAAGCAGATCGTCGATGAAAACACCGTCGTCCTCTTCATGAAGGGCAACGCACAATTCCCGATGTGCGGCTTCTCGGGCCGCGCGGTGCAAATCCTCAACGCCTGCGGCCTCGACAAGTTCAAGACCGTCAACGTCCTCGACGACGACGAAATCCGCCAGGGCATCAAGGATTTCTCGAACTGGCCGACCATTCCCCAGCTCTACGTGAAGGGCGAATTCATCGGCGGCGCGGACATCATGATGGAGATGTACGAAAAGGGCGAACTGCAGCAGCTCTTCGCCCAGGCCTAAGCGCCTCGGGGACGGCGGCCCTCCGCCGGCCGTCCCGGCCTCGCGCGCCGCTTCCCGGTTCGCTTGTTGCTTCTTCAGACGCGCCCCGCCCGTTCGTGAACGCTCCCCGCATTGCTCGCCAAGCCGCCCCACAAGCCGCTCCGCGCAGACTGATCGTCGCGATCACCGGCGCAACCGGCGCGATCTACGGCGTGCGCATCCTCGACAAGCTGCGCGACCTGGGCGGCGTCGAAACCCATCTGCTGATTTCCTCCGCCGGCTGGCTCAACATCCAGCACGAACTGCAGCTCGCGAAGGACGACCTCCACGCCCGCGCGGACGTCGTGCATTCGGTGCGGGACGTCGGTGCGAGCATTGCGTCCGGCTCGTTCGCGACCGACGGCATGATCGTCGCGCCGTGCTCGATGAAAACGCTCGCGAGCATCGCACACGGACTCTCGGACAACCTGATCGCCCGCGCAGCCGACGTCACGCTCAAGGAGCGTCGCCGCCTCGTGCTGCTCGTGCGCGAAACGCCGTTCAACCTCGCGCACCTGCGCAACATGACGGCGGTGACCGAAATGGGCGGCATCATTTTTCCGCCGCTGCCCGCGTTCTACAACAAGCCGGCCTCCATCGACGAAATGGTCGATCAGACCGTCGCGCGCGTACTCGACCTGTTCGGGCTCGGCACCACGCTCTCGCCCGTATGGCAAGGGCTCGGCGACAGCGCGGACTGACGCGGCCCCGCCCGCCTTCCATCGCTTCGCGCCCGCTGCCGCACCCACTGTCACACCCACTGTCACTCCCGTCGATTATCAACAACGGGTAGACGATCAATTCTCTTTAGGCACGTTTAATTCGCAACGGCGCGCATTTATATTGATCGGCATAGAACCTTTACCGCCGCCTCGCCGCGGCCCGCGATCATGACCACCGCTTCCCGCCTGCCCACCGTTTTCCTGTCGCACGGCGCGCCTACGCTGCCCATCGACCCGTCGCTGCCTTCGGGCGCGTTCGCCGCACTGTCCGCGGATCTCCCGCGCCCCGAATCGATACTGATGCTGTCCGCACACTGGTGCACGCTGCAACCGGCCGTCAGCACCGCGACGCAGCCCGAAACGATCCACGATTTCTACGGCTTTCCGCGCGCGCTCTATGAGATCGAATATCCGGCGCCGGGCGCGCCCGTGACCGCTCAGCGCGCCGCGGCGCTGCTGCGCGCGCACGGCGTGGCGGTCGACGAGGAGGCGCACGGCCTCGACCACGGCGCATGGGTGCCGATGCTGCTGATGTTCCCGAAAGCCGATATGCCGGTCGCCCAGTTGTCGATCCAGCCGCGCGCCGACGCCGCCCATCACTTCGCCATCGGCCGCGCGCTGCGCGTATTGCGCGACGAAGGCGTGATGGTGATCGGATCGGGCCAGATCACGCACAACCTGCGCGAAGCGGATTTTTCCGCTCGCCCGGAAGATGCCGATCCGCGCGTCGCCGAATTCACGGACTGGTTCGAAGCGCATCTCGCCGCCCGCGATATCGACGCCCTGCTCGACTATCGCCGCCGCGCACCGCATGCACCGCTCATGCACCCGACCGACGAGCACCTGCTGCCGGTCTTCACGGCGCTCGGCGCCGCCGACGACGATTACACGCTCGGCATCCAGTCGCTCGGCACCTACCAGCGCGCGCTCGCGATGACGAACTACGTATTCAGCTGAGCGCAGCACCGATCGCCTATCACCGTGCGCGCATCACGCGCGGGCATGAAAAAACCCGCCTGAATCGCTTCAGTGAACTGACCCCACGAAGTTGGACGGTTAAATAGCTAGGTGGGCAAGGCCTGAGTCCTGTACTGCACGGGGCTCAGGCCTTTTAGTTTGAGCTTGATGCGCTCGTGGTTGTAGTAGTGGA